>NZ_BONX01000035.1 GCF_016862935.1 Plantactinospora mayteni | reverse complement strand
GCCCACCGTTTCCGCCGGGCACTCGTAGTACGTTAGCTGACCGTTTTCGCATCGTCAAACCGAACGAATTCGGCTCGACATCCGCTTCCAGTCGATCGAGCTATTCCGCGATCAGCGCACAGCCTATCGACTGTGTCGATCTAGGATTCCGGCAGTCCGGCCGCTCGCGGAGTCACCCACGCGCTCGCCCGGCTCGCTGCCGATCGTTCACTCTACCCGGTCAGGTCCGCAACTCCAAATCGCCCGGTCCGAGCTCTCGGAGTCACCCCGCCCGCCAGGCCGGCGCGGCAGTTTCCCACCTCACTGGCCTGGTGCCTCACCCGCAGATCCGGCCGTTTGCGCGTTTCGCGCCGTTCGTCCGTTCCCCCGCGGGCAGAGAGAAAATTACGCGGCCCGGGGACGTACCGTCAAATCCACCGGGAGCATTCCACATCACATCACCGCTCCGGCACCAACTCCACCCCGGCGAAGGTGCGCTTGCCCCGGCGCAGTACCAGAAAGCGACCGTGCAGCAGCGCCTCGGCCGGGACCGTCGCCTCCACGTCGGTCACCCGCTCGTTGTTGACGTACGCGCCGCCCTCGGTGATCGCCCGGCGTGCCTCGTTGAGGCTGCTCACCAGGCCCGTCTCGCGGAGCAGCCCGGCCACCGGCGGCAGGCTCTGCACCCGCACCAGTCCGGCCTCGGCCAGCGCCGCCCGCAGCGTCTCCGCCGACAGCTCGTCCAGGGCACCCCGGCCGAACAGCGCCTGGCTCGCGGCGACCGCCTGCCGGGCCTCCTCGGTCCCGTGCACCAGCGCGGTCAACTCCTCGGCGAGCGCCCGCTGGGCGATCCGGGCCGCCGGCCGCTCCGCCGTCGCCTTCTCCAGCTCCTCGATCTCCTCGTGCGAACGGAAGCTGAAGTAGCGCAGGTACTGCGCCACGTCCCGGTCGTCGCTGTTGACCCAGAACTGGTAGAAGGCGTACGGGCTGGTCATGGTCGGGTCGAGCCAGATGGCGCCACCCTCGGTCTTGCCGAACTTCGTGCCGTCCGCCTTGGTGACCAGCGGGGTGACGAAGGCGTGCACCGGCCCGGCGCCACGACGGCGTACGTAGTCGACGCCGGCGGTGATGTTGCCCCACTGGTCGGAGCCACCGAACTGGAGGGTGCAGCCGTACCGGCGGTGCAGCTCGAAGAAGTCGTTGGCCTGGAGGAGCTGGTAGCTGAACTCCGTGTAGCTGATCCCGCTCTCCAACCGGGCCTTCACCACCTCGCGGGCCAGCATCCGGTTGACCGGGAAGTGCTTGCCGACGTCGCGGAGGAACTCCGCCACCGACATCTCGCCGGTCCAGTCCAGGTTGTTGACCGGGCGGGCGGCGTTGTCGCCCTCGTACGACACGAAGGGCGCGAGCTGCCGGCGGATCCGCTCCACCCAGCTCGCCACCACCTCCGGGCTGTTCAGCGTCCGTTCGCCCCGCTCGTTGGGGTCGCCGATCAGGCCGGTCGCCCCGCCGACCAGCAGCAGCGGGCAATGCCCGGCCAGTTGCAGCCGGCGGGCGGTCACCACCTGCAACAGGTTGCCGATGTGCAGGCTCGGCGCGGTGGGGTCGAACCCGACATAGAACGTCACCGGGCCGGAGCCGAAGTGCTCCGCCAGCTCGGCGGGATCGGTCGAGTCGAAGAGGAGACCCCGCCACCGCAGGTCCTCGAGCGGAGACTCCCCGCCGGCGGACGCGGGGGAAGGAAGGCTGCTATCGGTCACGGTGCAGATTGTCCACCATGCCGGCGGTCCGCCCGTACCCGGTTTACCGCTCCGGTGGCATGACCGGCGGGTGGCATGACCGGCGGGTCCGGCCGCCGGACGGCAGAGCCGTTGACGGGACAGGAGGGCCGAAGGCACGCTACCCGGGCCAGGGCGTCACAAATCCGTCGACCCGTGGAGGCGTACCCCGTGACCGTGCCGAGTCAGACCCGCCAGCCGGCGCCGAGCCCGGCCACCGACGGCGGCCTGGTGCACCTGCGCCGGGCCGGAGTCAGCCTGCTGCTGGACGGCACCGATCCCGGCGTACCGGCGGTGCTGCACTGGGGCGCCGACCTCGGACCGCTCACCGGACCGGAACTCGCCGACCTCGGCACCGCGCTCCGCCGGCCGGCCCGGCCCGGCACTCCGGAGGGCCGGCCGGTGGGCATCCTGCCGGAGCACACGTACGCCTGGTTCGGCCTGCCCGGGCTCTCCGGGCACCGCGCCGGACGCGACTGGTCGCCCCGGTTCCGCCGGACCGACCTGCGGGTGCGGGACGACCGGGCCGAGTCGGCCGCGACCCTCGTGGTGACCGTCACGGACGACGCCGCCCGCCTCGACCTGGTCGTCGAACTCGAACTGGATCCGGCCGGGCTGCTCCGGCTCCGCGCCGAGCTGGCCAACCCGCCGGACGCCGCCCCCTACCAGTTGGACGGGCTGCTGCTCGGGCTGCCGGTGCCGCCGCAGGCGGACGAACTGCTCGACCTGACCGGCCGGTGGTGCCGGGAACGCAGCCCCCAGCGGAGCCCGTTCACCGTCGGCTCCCGGTCCCGGGAGAGCCGTCGAGGCAAGCCCGGCCTGGACGCCTCGCTGCTGATGGTGGCCGGTACGGCCGGCTTCGGTTTCCGGTCCGGCGAGGTCTGGGCGGTGCACCTCGGCTGGAGCGGCAACCACCGGCTGCATGCCGAGCGGACCCCGGACGGCGAGGCGCTGCTCTCCGCCGGTGAGCTGCTGCTCCCGGGTGAGATCGCGCTGGCACCGGGCGAGCGCTACCGGACGCCCTGGCTCTACGCGTCGTACGGGCGCGGGTTGGACGAGATGTCGGGTCGCTATCACGCCCATCTGCGCCGGTCGGCGCGGGTGGGGCGGCGGGCGCGTCCGGTCGTGGTGAACACCTGGGAGGCGGTCTACTTCGACCACGACCTCGGCCGGCTCACCGCGCTGGCCGATGCCGCCGCCGAGGTCGGGGCGGAACGGTTCGTCCTGGACGACGGCTGGTTCCTGGGCCGCCGCGACGACCGGGCCGGGCTCGGCGACTGGTACGTGGACCCGGCCGTCTGGCCGGACGGACTGCATCCGCTGGTCGCGCACGTACGCGGGCTGGGGCTGGAGTTCGGGCTCTGGGTCGAGCCGGAGATGGTCAACCCCGACTCGGAACTGGCCCGGGCGCATCCGGAGTGGATCCTCGGTACCGGAGGACGGCTGCCCCGGCCGGCCCGCTGGCAGCAGGTCCTCGACCTGACCCACCCGGAGGCGTACGAGTACGTGCTCGGGCGGCTCGACGCGCTGGTCCGGGAGTACGAGATCGGGTATCTGAAGTGGGACCACAACCGGGACCTGCTCGACGCCGGCCACCAGCCGTCGGGGCGGCCGGGAGTGCACCGGCAGACCCTGGCGACCTACCGGCTCCTCGACACGCTGCGGGAACGCCACCCGGGGCTGGAGATCGAATCCTGCTCCTCCGGCGGTGGCCGGGTCGACCTGGGCATCCTGGAACGGACCGACCGGGTCTGGGGCAGCGACTGCATCGACGCCCTGGAACGGCAGTCGATCCAGCGCTGGACCCAGCTCCTGCTGCCGCCGGAACTGATCGGCTCGCACGTCGGCTCGGGCCGGTCGCACACCACGGGGCGTACCCACGACCTCGGTTTCCGGGCCGGTACCGCCTTCTTCGGCAGCTTCGGCATCGAGTGGGACCTGACCGCGGCCACTCCGGAGGAGCGCCGGGAGGTGGCCTGGTGGGTGGCGCTGTACAAGCGGCACCGTGGGCTCGTGCACGGCGGAACCGTGGTCCGGGTCGATCATCCGGATCCGGCGCTCTGGGTGCACGGGGTGGTCGCGGCGGACCGGTCCGAAGCGATCATGGCGATCGTCGCCGTCGCGACCGGGACGACCGTGAACCCCGGACCAGTACGCCTGCCCGGCCTGGACCCGGACCGCCGCTACCTGGTCCGGGCGGTCGCACCGGAGGACGCCGCGACCAGCCTGCCGGCGCCGCCGGCCTGGACCACCGGTTCCGGGGTACGACTCTCCGGGCGCACCCTCGGGCACGCCGGCCTCCAGGCCCCGCCGCTCCGCCCGGAGCAGCTCCTACTGGTCCACCTGGACGGTGCCTGACCCACCGCCGCGGCAGGCCAGCGATCAGCGGCCCGGCACCGTGACCAGGCCGGTCCGGTAGGCGACGATGACGAGCTGGGCGCGGTCCCGGGCGTGCAGCTTGCCGAGCAGCCGGCCGACGTGCGTCTTCACGGTGGCCGGGCTGAGCCGCAGATGACCGGCGATCTCGGGATTGGAGAGGCCACGGCCGATCAGGGTCAGTACCTCCCGTTCCCGATCGGTCACCCCGGTCAGCTCCCGGGCCACCGGCCGGTCCGGTTCGGGCAACCGGGCGAACTCGGCGATCAGTCGACGGGTCACGCTGGGGGCGAGCAGTCCCTCCCCGGCGGCGACCACCCGGATCGCGGTCAGCAGGTCCTCCGGCGGGGCGTCCTTGAGCAGGAAGCCGCTGGCGCCGGCCCGGATCGCCGCGTAGACGTACTCGTCGAGGTCGAAGGTGGTGAGGATGAGCACCCGGACCTGACCGGCGGCGGGTGACGCGGCGATCCGCCGGGTCGCCTCGATGCCGTCCAGCTCCGGCATCCGGACGTCCATCAGTACCACGTCCGGGCGCTCCCGTTCGGCCAGCTCGACGGCTGCGGCCCCGGTACCGGCCTCGCCGACCACGGTCAGGCCCGGCGTCGTCTCGATCAGCACCCGGAAGCTGCCCCGGAGCAGCGCCTGGTCGTCGGCGATCAGCACCCGGACCGGCTGGCCGGTCACCGGTTCGCCCCGGCCGGGTCGCCCGTCGGGTCCGCCTCGGCGCTCGGCGGCCGTACGCCCGGGTCAACGGCCTGGAGTCGGGCGCCCGCCCCGACCGCCGGCAGTCGGGCCGAGACGCGGAACCCGCCGTCGGCGGTCGGGCCGGCCTCGAAGCTGCCGGCGTAGAGGTGGACCCGCTCGCGCATGCCGATCAGGCCCTGCCCCTTCGGGTCCGCCGGCCGGACCGGTCGGCCGGGCTCGTTGGTCACCTCGACCCGCAGTTCGCCGCCGGCCTCGGTCACCGCGACCCGGCACCGGACCGGCCCGGCGTGCTTGACCACGTTGGTCAGCGCCTCCTGGATGATCCGGTACACCGAGCGGCCGACGTCCTCCGGTGGCTCCGCCCCGGCGGGCAGCTCCAGCGTCAGCTCCGGGACCATCCCGGCCGCCGCCGCCCGGTCCAGCAGGCCCGGCAGTTCGGCCAGGCCCGGCGCGGGACCGAACTCGACCGGCGTACCCGGCGTACCCGGTGTGCCGGTACGCAGCACGCCGAGGGTACGGCGCAGTTCCGCCAGCGCGCTGCGGCTGGTCGCCTCGATGTCCCGCAGCGCGGCCCGGACCTCCTGCGGCCGGGCTTCCGCCACGTGGTTGGCGATCGCCGCCTTCACCGTGATCACGCTCATGCTGTGCGCCACGATGTCGTGCAGCTCGCGACTGATCCGCAGCCGCTCGTCGACCGTGGCCTGCCGGGCCAGTTCCGCCGCCGACCGGGACGCGTACGCGCGTCGCTCGCGTACGGCCCGGCCGAGGATCCAGGTCGCGATCAGGAGCAGTTGCAGGAAACCGAGCCCGGCGACCGCCTCGTCCCAGTCCGACGTCTTCGGCAGGATCACCGGTACGGCACCGGCGAGTACCAGCAGCAGGGCCGGCACCGAGCGGCGCAGTTCGGTGGCGAGTGCCACCTGGTAGAGCGCGAACGCGATCGCGATGCAGACCGAGAACGAGGCGTAGACCGGCACCACCTCCACCAGTAGGGCGGAGAGCGCGCCGACCGTCACCACCGCCAGCACCGGTACGGGCCAGCGTCGGCGTACCGCGATCGGCGCCGAGACGACGACCATGAACAGCAGGGAGACCCAGATCGGCTCCTGGACCAGCGGATCGGGGTATCCGGTCGCCGCGGGCGGGTCCGCGGCGGCGTACCCGCAGATCAGCGCCAGGCCGAGCGCCGCCAGCACGTCGAGCGCGATCAGGTCGACGATGCGGAGCCGCCGGGTCAGCAGCGAACGCGGGTGGGCGGCGGTCATCCGTCGACGGTAGCGGCCGACCCGACCCGGCCGCGTCCACCCGGAGCGGGTCATCCTCCGGTCTGACCCGGTGGCCGTCGAGGCGGTCGGGGTAGCCCGCAGGGCCGGGCCGGAAGTGACGGTTCCGCTCCGATGTGCCGGAGCGCCCGATGCCCGATCTTCGACGTCATGACCCAACGAGACGGCATGGCCCAACGAGACGGCACGACGCGACGACATGACATCGCGCGACGAGAGGAGACACCGGATCTGACCGCCGCCGTGCGGCTGCGCGAGGTCGTCCGGGCGTACGGCACCGGGGCCCGGCGGGTGGCCGCGCTGGACGGGGTGACGGTCGACTTCGACCGGGGTTCCTTCACCGCCGTGATGGGGCCGTCCGGCTCCGGCAAGTCGACGTTGCTGCACTGCGCCGCCGGGCTCGACCGGCCCACCGGTGGCACGGTCACCATCGACGGCACCGACCTCGGCACCCTCGGCGAGACCGCGCTGACCCTGCTGCGTCGGGCTCGGGTCGGGTTCGTCTTCCAGTCGTACAACCTGGTGCCGGCGCTGACCGCGGCGCAGAACGTGGCGCTGCCGCTGCGGCTGGCCGGCCGCCGGCCCGACCCGGCCGAACTGGACGCGACGCTGGCCGAGGTCGGCCTGGCCGGACCGGGCCGGCACCGCCCGGACGAACTCTCCGGCGGGGAACAGCAGCGGGTGGCGATCGCCCGAGCCCTGATCAGCCGGCCGGCGGTGCTCTTCGCCGACGAGCCGACCGGCGCGCTGGACACCCGGACCTCCCGGGACATCCTGCGGCTGCTGCGCACCCTCGTCGACCAGCACCGGCAGACCGTGGTGATGGTGACGCACGATCCGGTGGCCGCCGCCTACGCCGACCGGGTCGTGCTGCTGGCCGACGGCCGGGTGGTGGACGAACTCGGCGGCGAGCTGGCGGCGGAGACGATCGCGGCCCGGATGACCAGGCTGGAGCCGGCATGCTGAGCTTCGCCGCGCTGCGGGCCCGGTGGACCGGGCTGCTCGGCCCGTTCATCGCGCTCTGCCTCGGCGTGGCGCTGATGTCGACCACCGCGCTGATCCTGGTCTCCGCACAACCCCGGGTGCCCGACCGGTACGCCGGGGCGGCGGTACTGGTCGCCGCGCGTACCGTCGACGGGATCCCGGGCACCTTTCCGGAGCGCCGCCCGTGGTCGCCGGAGCGGACCGCCGACCTGGCCGGGCGGCTCGCCGCGATCGACGGGGTGACGGCGGCGGTACCGGACCGGTCGTTCTACGCCCAGGCGGTCCTCGACGGCCGACCGGTCGGCGAGCCCGCACTGGGGGACCCGCAGGGGCACGGCTGGTCGAGCGCGGCACTGGCGCCGTACCGGCTGGTGGCGGGGAGCGCGCCGGTCCGGCCGGACGAGGTGGTGCTGGACCGGTCGCTCGGGCTCGACCCGGGTGGCCAGGTCACCCTGCTGACCGCGACCGGGCCGGCTGACTACACCGTCGCCGGCACCGTGGACGGGCCCGGCTTCTACCTCGACGATCCGGTCGCGGCACCGCTGGCCCGGGGCGTCCGGCTGATCGGCCTGCTGGTCGCGGACGACGCCGACCCGACGGCGGTACGGGCGGCGGCCGAGGCGGTCGTCGGGCCGGACGGCACGGTGCTGACCGGCGCCGATCGGGCCGAGGCCGAGCCGCCCCGGGACACCCGGACCCGGTGGATCGGCATGCAGGTGCTGACCGCGATGACGGCGCTGGCCGGGTTCGTCTCGATCTTCGTCGTCGCCTCCACCTTCGCGTTCGGGGTCGCCCAGCGGCGTCGGGAGTTCGGGCTGCTGCGTACCGTGGGCGCCACCCCGGGACAGCTCCGCCGGCTGATGTACACCGAGGCGCTGGCGGTCGGTGCCGTCGGGGCGACCGTGGGGGTGGTGCTCGGTACCGCCTGCGCGCCGGCCTTCGGCGCCCTGCTGGTCGACGCCGGTTTCCAGCCCGTCGGGTTCCGGGTGCGGATCGAGCCCTGGCCACCGGCCGCGGCGTACCTGGTGGGTCTGGTCGTCGCCCTGCTCGGGGTCTGGTCGGCGTCCCGCCGGGCCGGCCGGGTACGCCCGCTGGAGGCGCTCCGGGAGGCGGTGCTGGACCGCCGTCCGATGACCCGTTCCCGCTGGGTCGGCGGGATCCTCGCCACCGCGCTCGGGCTGCTGCTGACCGTACTGCTGGCCGGGGCGGGCCCGGACGACATCGTGAACTACGCCTTGTACGCGTCGATGGCGCTGACCGGCGGGCTGACCCTGCTCGCCCCGGTACTGGTACCGCCGCTGACCTACGCGCTCACCTGGCCGCTGGAGCGGCTCCCGGGTGCGACCGGGATGCTGGTCCGGCGCAACGCGCTGACCGCGGTGCGGCGTACCGCGTCGACGTCGGCGCCGATGCTGCTCACCGTCGGGTTCGCGGTGCTGATCGCCGGCTCGGTGGCCACCTCGACCGGTGCGTACGCGAGCCGGGACGCGGGGGCGATCCGGGCCGGTTCGGTGCTCGTCCCGGCCGGTACGCCCGGACTGTCGGACGCGGCGGTGGCCACCGTCCCCGGCACCGCCCTGCTGCCCAGCACCGTGTACGCCGATCCGTCCGACGCGGCGACAACGGGCACGGCGACAGCGGGCACGGCGACCGGTGCGGGCGTTCCGATCGCCGCCGCCGGGGTGGACCCGGCCGGGTTCGCCCAGGTGAACGGGCGACTCAGCGTGCTCTCCGGAGACTTCTCGGCCTTCCGGGGGCCGGAGACCGCGGTGGTGACCGCCGGGCTCGCCGACCAGTTGGGCTGGGCGGCGGGGGACGGCGCGACGCTCGGCTATCCGGACGGCACCGGCGGACAGGTCCGGGTGGCGGCGGTGGTCGCCGACGGCTCCATCCCGGCGCAACTGCTGCTGGCCCGGGAGCTGGTCCGGGCGCACGATCCGTCGGCGCTCACCGAGGCGGTCTTCACCGCGTCGACCACCGGGCCGGACGGCGACGGAGTCGACCACCGGGCCGTACTCGGGGCGAGGCTGGTCGGTGTGCCGGAGTACGCGGCGGAACGGGACGCCGCCGAGGACCGGCTGGTCTGGCTCGCCACGCTGATCCTGATCGGTGTCTCGGCCGGTTACACCGCGATCGCCCTGGCGAACACCCTGCTGATGGCGACCGCGCACCGGGCCCGGGAGTTGCTGGTGCTGCTCCGCTCCGGCGCCACCGTCCGACAGGTGCTGGGTACGGTCGCCGCCGAGACGGGACTGGTGCTGGCGATCGGCACCGCGCTCGGCCTGCTGGTGCCGACGGTCGCGCTGCTGGCGATCCGCTCGGCCCTGAGCGAGCAGTTCGCGGTACCGGTCGAGCTGGTCGTACCCGGTTCGACGATCGGGCTGGTGGTGGCCGGATGCGCGGTGCTGGCCCTGGTCGCCAGCGTGCTGCCGGCCCGGCTGATCCTGCGGACGGGTCCGGGCGGCGGCGCCGGACACCGGGTGGAGTGACCCGGGTCGAACCCCGCTCGGACGACCGCGGCGGCACCGGCCGGTGCCGCCGCGGTCGACGCACCGGACCTCTTCCGCCAGGTGAAACCGGGAAACCGGGGTTGACTGTCCGGATGACCGGGTCGACAATCCCTATGGGTTAGATGGGGAAATCAGCGCAGCGACGCGCGGTTCGCCACCACTCCGTACCCACCCCGCTACGACCCGTCGTCCGAACTGTCGGCGCGTGGCCCTCGGCCGGAACGCCGCGACCGCCAGCCCGGACGGGCCTACCCTCGACCACCTCCCGGGAAGGAACGCCCCGTGCGAAAACTTCTGCTCCTCGCCCTGGTGGGGCTCGGCGCGCAGCTCGTCGACGGCAGTCTCGGCATGGCCTACGGCGTGACCTCCACCACCCTGCTCCTGGCGATCGGCACCAACCCGGCGGCCGCGTCCGCCACCGTGCACCTGGCCGAGATCGGCACCACCCTCGCCTCCGGCGCCGCGCACTGGCGGTTCGGCAACGTCGACTGGAAGGTGGTCGCCAAGATCGGCATACCGGGGGCGGTCGGCGCGTTCGTCGGCGCCACCTTCCTGTCCAGCCTCTCCACCGAGGTCGCCGCGCCGATCATGGCGCTGCTCCTGCTCACCCTGGGGATCTACATCCTGGTCCGGTTCACCGCCGCCGGTATCCCCCGGGACCGCCTCGGCCAGCCGCTGCGCAAGCGCTTCCTGGCCCCGCTCGGACTGGTCGCCGGGTTCGTCGACTCGACCGGAGGCGGCGGCTGGGGGCCGGTCGGTACCCCGGCGATCCTGGCCAGCGGCCGAATGGCGCCCCGCAAGGTGATCGGCTCGATCGACACCAGCGAGTTCCTGGTCGCGGTGGCCGCGAGCATCGGCTTCCTGATCGGCCTGGGCAGCGAGAACGTCAACTTCGGCTGGGTCGTCGCCCTGCTGCTCGGCGGCGTGATCGCCGCGCCGATCGCCGCCTGGCTGGTCCGGCACATCCCGCCACGGATCCTCGGCTCGGCGGTCGGTGGCGTGATCATCGTGACCAACTCCCGGACCCTGCTGCGCAGCGACTGGATCGACGCGCCGGACGGCGTGCGGTACGCCGTCTACGCGGTGCTCTATCTGGTCTGGGCGCTCGCGCTGGCGTACTCGATCCGGCAGTACCGGGCGCACCGGGACGAGGAGACCGTCGAGGCGATCGACACCGTGGCGCCGGCCGCCGGGGCGGAGCCCCGCGAGAAGAGTTCCGCACCCACTCCGGCCTGAACCGGACGGGGTAGCCCTGAGGCGGGCGTACCCGACGCCGACGGCGGGCCGCGACCTTGCTGGTCGCGGCCCGTTGTCGTGGTAGGTCGTGCCCGAGCGAGGGCTACTGCACCGCCAGGATGTCCACGACGAACCGGAGCGGGCCGGGGGGCTCGCCGCCGGTCGGGTTCTCGCCGTAGGCGAGGTCCGCCGGGATGTCCAGTCGCACCCGGCTGCCTGCCTTGACCCCCACCAGACCCTGGTCCCAGCCGGGGATCACCGCGCCGACGCCGATCTGGATCGGGAACGGCTCACCCCGGTTCCACGAGGCGTCGAACTCCTGGCCGGTCCGGTAGGAGGCGCCGACGTAGTTGACCGTGATCGTCTGGCCGGCCCGCACCGCCGGGCCGGTGCCCTCGACCAGCGGGGTGACGGTGAGCTTGGTCAGCTCACCGCTGCCGGCCTCGACGGTCGGCCGCTGCGCCAGCCGGGGATCCAGGTCGGCCGGCGGCCGGGACGGCGCCCCGGGGCTCTCCGGCGCCCCGGTCGGGGCCGGGCTCTCCGGCTCGGGGCTCTCCGGCTCGGCGGCCGGCGGAGTCGTCGCACTGGCCGCCGAAGCGGCCGAGGAGGTCGGCGCGTCGTCCATCACCTGCGGCAGCACGACGACGGCGGCGACGCCCAGCGCGGCCAGGACGATTCCGACGGTCCCGCCGGCCACCCGCTGCACGCGGGCCCGGTTCGCGGCGGCCTGGGACGCAGCCGCTTCCGCAGCGGCCCGTCGCTCCTGCTTGGTCGGACGCCGCTGGCTCGTCGACCCCGGCTGCTCGGGGCTCTGGACCGGATCACTCATCTGATCTTGCACTCCTCGGGGGGAAAGTGGAGCTGGGCGGGACGCCGTCGGCCCGTCGAACGGCTCCGCACACCGTACCCGCGTCAATGGTGCCGACGTCGGCTCGGTCCGCCGGCACTAGTCGCCGTCGGTGCCGCCTGGTGCCGCCGGTGCCGGCCAGGGCGACGACAAGGAAGGGCAGGATCGGGGTACGGACCCAGTGGCGGGCCGGTCGGGACGGACGACTGCGCACGGGAATCCTCGCTCTCGACTACCGACGCCGGGGCGCCCGGACGTCGGAATATTCACCCTGAACGATGGATCGGTGCCCGGGATCCCCCACCCGGCCGCTGGTCGACGGACACGGCATCCTGCTCCCCACCCCAGCCACCCGCCCTGCTCACCTGGACAACAGATGCGTTATGCCCGACCGGTAACGCATCTGTTGTCCAGGTCGGTGCCGGATCGGCGGTGCCTTGCCAACGTTGCGGGTCGCGTGGGCAGCCGGCCGGACGCGCGGGCGGGCGGACGGACGGACGCGCGGGCGGGCGGACGGACGCGCGGGCGCTCGCCGGACAGTCAGGTGGCAGTCAGTCGGATGGCTGACGCCGGCTGCGGCCGGCCGGGGGAGGGGCCGATGGGGAGCCGCGCCGCCACCGGGTCGGCGTGGTTCGGTCAGCCCACCGGGGAGGAACTCTCCGTCTCCGACCGTCCGCCGAGCCGCTGGTGGTCCCGGATGACCTCGGCGTAACGCAGCCCGCTCGCCTTCATCGTCCGGCGCTGGGTGGCGTAGTCGACGTGTACCAGGCCGAACCGCTTGTCGTAGCCGTACGCCCATTCGAAGTTGTCCAGCAGTGACCAGTAGAAGTAGCCCTCCACCGGTACGCCCCGGGCGGCGGCCGCCGCGCAGGCCTGGACGTGCTCCTCCAGGTACGCCGTCCGCTCCTTGTCCTCGATCCCGCCCTCGGTCGTGAAGGTGTCCGGCCAGGCCGAGCCGCTCTCGGTGACCAGGATCCGGTTCGGGGCGTACCGCTCGGTCACCGAGACCAGCAGCTCCTCCAGTCCGGCCGGGTACGCCTCCCAGCCCATCGCCGTCTGCACCGAGCCGGCCACTGGGATCTGTCGGGCGTGCGGCACCGGCCCGTCCGGGTCGTCGACGATGACCTGCCGGAAGTAGTAGTTCAACCCGAGGAACTCGGTCGGGGTGGCGATGCACTCCAGGTCGCCGGGGCGGACCGGCGGCTCGACGCCGTAGACCTCGAGCATGTCGGTCGGGTAGCCGCGCCCGTACAGCGGGTCCAGCCACCACCGGTTGACGTGCCCGTCGGCCCGGACCGCCGCCGCCACGTCCTCGGGCCGGTCGCTGCCCGGTTCGCACGGACTCGGGTTGAGCACGATGCCGACCGAGGCCGGCCGGCTCGCCGCCGCCCGGACCGCCGCCGCGCCGAGACCGTGCGCGAGCAGCGTGTGGTGGGAGGCGGCGACCGCCCGGGTCAGGTCCTGCTCGCCGGGGGCCATCCGGCCCTCCAGGTGCCCGATCCAGGAGACGCAGAGCGGTTCGTTCACGGTGACCCAGTCGGTGACCCGGTCGCCGAGCGCTCCGGCGACCACCGAGGCGTAGTCGGCGAACGCCTCGGCGGTTTCCCGCGCCGGCCAGCCGCCCCGGTCCTGCAACGCCTGCGGCAGGTCCCAGTGGTAGAGCGTGACCAGTGGCCGGATCTCGGCCGCCAGCAGCGCGTCGACCAGCCGGTCGTAGAAGGCCAGCCCGGCCGGGTTGACCCGGCCGGTCCCGTCCGGCATCACCCGGGGCCAGGCCACCGAGAAGCGGTACGCGTCGACGCCGAGCCGCCGCATCAGGGCCACGTCCTCCGGCCACCGGTGGTAGTGGTCGCACGCCTCGTCGCCGGTGTCGCCGTTGTCGACGTTTCCGGGTACCCGGCTCCAGGTGTCCCAGATGGACGGGGTACGGCCGTCCACCCCGACAGCCCCCTCGATCTGGTACGCCGCGGTGGCGACGCCCCAGGTGAAGTTAGGTGGCAACTTGGACAGATCCGGCACTGGTCGACTCTCCTTCAGGTGGTTCGGAGCGTGATGACCGCGCTGGTCATAGCCCGAGATGGACGTGGTTCTGCGGACAGGACGGAAACGCACACCTACTGAACCTTTTCAGCCTCCCCCTGCGGTCCGTCGCAGCCGCAAGGGAACGTCGAGGCGCGGGGGCCGCGCGGTTCAGGTCGAAACAGGATCACTTGACCGCTCCGGCGGTCAGTCCGGCGACGAAATAGCGCTGTAGGGCGAGGAAGCCGACCACCACCGGGATGCTCACCACCACCGAGGCGGCCATCGCCTGGTTCCAGTAGACGTTGTACTGGGTCGCATAGCCCTGAAGCCCGACCGCGAGGGTACGGCTGTTCTCGTCGGTCATCACCGAGGCGAAGAGCACCTCGCCCCAGGCGGTCATGAAGGCGTACACGGTGACCGCGACGATGCCCGGCACCGCCGTCGGCAGGATCACCTGGAACAGCGTGCGCAGCGGCCCGGCCCCGTCGACCTGGGCCGCCTCGTCGAGCCCGCGTGGGATCGAGTCGAAGTAGCCGACCAGCATCCAGATGGAGAACGGCAGCGAGAAGGTGAGGTAGGTGATGATCAGCCCGAGCCGGGTGGCGTACAGCTCGATCCCGGTCACGTTGCCCAGGTTGACGTAGATGAGGAAGAGCGGCAGCAGGAAGAGGATTCCGGGGAACATCTGCGTCGAGAGCACGGTGACCGAGAAGAGTTGCCGGCCGCGGAACCGGTAGCGGCTGATCGCGAAGGCGGCGAAGATGGCGATCGCCACCGAGACCACTGCGGCGGCGCTCGCCACCAGCAGGCTGTTCACCAGATATCTGCCGAGCGGCACCGTCTGCCACATGTCCACGAACGGCTGGAACGTGACCCGGCTGGGTAGCCAGGTGAAGGCGCCCTGCACGTCGCGCAGCGGCTTGAGTCCGGAACTCACCATCACGTAGAGCGGGGCGACGACGAAGAGGGTCAGCAGGCTGAGCACGATGCGGCGGGCCCAGCGTTCGCCGGTTGACTCACGCATGCTCTCTCCTGCGGTTGGTGACGAGCAGGTATACGGCGGTGACGACGAGCAGGAAGAGCAGCAGCGCCACGGACATCGCCGAGCCGAGGCCGAAGTTCCAGGTGACGAAGGAACTCTGGTAGATGTGGATCGAGATCAGGTCGGCCTGCCTCGGCGCGGAGCCGCCGAAGAGCACGTACGGGGTGTTGAAGTCGTTGAAGGTCCAGAGGAAGAGGACCAGCAGCAGTACCTGGTTGACCGGCCGGAGCATCGGCAGCGTGACGTCGCGCAGCCGCCGCCAGAAGCCGGCGCCGTCGATCGCGGACGCCTCGTAGAGTTCCGGCGGTACGTTCTGGAGCCCGGCCATCAGGCAGAGGAACGCGAACGGCCAGGACTTCCAGACCGAGACGATCAGCAGGGCGACGAAGCTGTTCTCGCCGATCAGCCAGAACGGCGGGTTGGCCCCGTCGATCAGGCCGAGCTGGTCGAGGGCGTGGTTCACCAGGCCGGTGTCCCGCTGGAACATGAAGGTCCAGGTGATCACGGCGGTGTAGACCGGCAGCGCGTACGGGGTCAGGAAGAGGGTACGCAGCAGCGCCCGCCCCCGGAACGGCCGTTGCAGGAAGACCGCGGCGGCCAGCCCGAGCATCCAGGAGAAGCCCACCGAGAGGGTGGTGTAGAGCGCGGTGACCCAGAACGAGTGCAGCAGGTCCCGGCCGGTGGCGGAGTCGAAGTCGAAGGTGACCCGGTAGTTCTCGAAGCCGGCGAAGGGCGCGGTGGACCAGTCCCGGATGTGGAACTGGGTGAGTTCGAGCAGGCTCATCCAGACCCCGACGAGCATCGGGACCACGTGGATGCCGAGTTCGAGCAGTGCGGCCGGGACGAGCAGCAGGTACGGCAGGTACGACCGCCGTACGCCACGGCGCCCGCGCCGGCTCGGCGGGTCGTCCCCGGCTGGTCGCCCGGCGGGCCGTACGGGGCCGGGCGCGGTGGTGGTGGCCATCGGATCCTCTCAAGGTGGACCGTGGAGGGGGCGGCGGTCCCCCTCCACGGTCAACCGTCGGCGTCGCGGCTCAGCTGCCCATCTTCTGTTGCGCCACGCCGAGCTTCTCCTTCACCTGCGCCTCGGTGACGGGCTTGCCGCCCGCGGCGTCGGCGAAGAGTTCCTTCATGGCGGTACCGACCAGGGTCTCGAACTGGCTCTCCTCCGGCACCTGCGGCAGCGGGGCGGCGGTGGAGCCGAGTACCTCACCCAGCACCTTCTGCTCCGGCGCCTGGAACGCCGGGTCGGCGTTCGCCGTCTTGACCGACGGCAGCGAGCCGTAGGTCTTGTTGAGGATCACCTGCTCCGCGTCGCTGGTCATGAACTTGACGAACTGGAGCGCACCCTCGCGGTTCTCGGTGTGCGTGAAGACCGCCAGGTTGATGCCGGCCACCATGCTGTTGACCTTCTTGCCGCCGGGCGGCGGGGTTGCCGGGAACGGCACCGGGGCGATCCCCCACTCGTCCGGGCTCATCCCCTGGGCCTTGAAGTTCGACCCCGCGGCCTGCCAGAGCAGCATCGCCGCCTTGCGGTTGGCGAAGTCGGCGACGGACTGGTTCTGGGCGTACTCGGCGTTGCTGGGGTTGACGATCTTGTCAACGGCCATCAGGTCGACGTACCGCTTCACCGCAGCGACGTTCTGCGGGGTGTCGAAGGTCGGCTTACCGGCCGAGTCGAACCACTCGCCGCCCCACTGCTGACCGAAGGTGAAGGCGTGGTGGGAGTTCTCCGACGGGTTCGCGCCCTCCACCGCCAGGCCCCACTGGCCGGACTTGGTCAGCTTCTTGCCGGTCTCGACCAGCTCCTCCCAGGTGGTGGGCGGGGCGGTGATGCCGGCGTCGGAGAACATCTTCTTGTTGTAGTAGAGCGCGTACGCCAGGCTGTAGAGCGGCACGGCGGCCGGCGGCTTGCCGGGGGCACCGGCGGCGGCCAGCGCGGCCGGCACGAACCGGTCCTTGCCGCCCACCTCGGCCAGGGTCGCGTCGTCGAACGGGATCAGCGCGTTGGTGGCCTGCAACGAGGCCGACCAGGTGTTGCCGATGTTCACCACGTCCGGGCCCTTGCCCGAGGTGGCGGCGGCGAGCAGTCGGTTGAGCAGGTCCGACCAGGGTACGACCTCGACGTTGACCTTGATGCCGGTCTGCTGCTCGAACTTGTCCAGCTCGGGCTGGAGGGTCTGCTTGTCGAACTCGATGCTGGCGCCCTGGTTGCTGGCCCAGTAGGTGAGCGTCTTCGCGGCGCCCTCGGACGAGTCGCCGGATTCGCCGCAGGCGGCGAGCGAGGCGGTCGTCAACAGCGCCGCGACAGCCATAACGAGGTGTCGTCTGGACACGACTTGCCCTTCTGCGTCGGCCGGCGGCCTCGCCGGCCCGTCGGCGGTGGCGCCGGAGCGGGGCCCGTGGGCGGCCGGGGTGGTGGAGCGGTACGGGCACGATCACCGTCGGCGGGGGTGGAGCGGGAGCCACCGAAGGGGGTTCCATCAAGGCTTAATTTACGCGGTTATTAAAGTGTCTGGTGGCTCCGCCGTCAAGGACGAGCCGTACAGTGACTCCCGGTGAACCCGGGTTTATCGAGGTGGTGGGTGGACCTGGAACGGACGACGAACCGGATCGTGCGACAGCGCAACCGGTCCGCCCTGCTGTCGAAGTTGTTCCTCGAGGGCCCGCTGACCCGGCAGGACCTCGCCCGCTTCACCGGGCTGAGCCAGCCCGCCGTCAGCAACGTGGTCGGGGACCTGATCACGGCCGGTCTGGTGGTCGAGGCCGGCGCGGTGGAGTCCGACGGCGGTCGCCCCAGCATGATGCTCCGGGTCGCCCCCCGGTACGCCCTGGTCGCCGGGGTCGACGTCGGCGAGACCCGGATCCGGGTCGAACTGTTCGACCTGGCGATGACGATGCTGGCCAGCGCCGAATACCCGCTCGACGCGGCCGGGCCGGAGCCGGCCACCGTGGTCCGGCACATCCTGGCCGGGCTGGACGCCGTCACCGAGCGGGCCGGGGCGGCCCGGTCGGAGATCCTCGGCGTCGGCATCGGCGTCTCCGGTGTGGTGGTGCAGGGCGGCGAGGCGATCGTGCACGCCCAGACCCTCGGCTGGCACGGCGTACCGCTGGAGCGGCTGATCCGGGCCGAGGCCGACCTGCCGGTGCACGTCGACAACGGCGCGAAGACGCTGGGCCAGGCCGAGATGTGGTTCGGGGCCGGGCGGGGCAGCCGGCACGCCGTCTTCGCGCTGGTCGGCTCCGGGGTCGGCGCGGCGGTGGTGACCAACGGGGTGATGTACCGGGGCGTCTCCAGCAGCGCCGGCGAGTGGGGACACACCACCCTGGTCTACGACGGCCGCGCCTGCCGGTGTGGCGCCCGGGGCTGCCTGGAGGCGTACGTCGGCGCGGAGGGGATCATCGACCGCTACCGGGAGGCCCGGCGCGGGCACCCCGTACCCGGTGCCGACGAGGAGTCCCAGCTCGGCGCCCTGATCGAGGCGGCGGACCGGTCCGAGACCGCCCGCCGGGTGCTGGCCGAGACGGCCGGCTACCTCGGCGCCGGAGTGGCGAACCTGATCAACCTGTTCAACCCGGAGCGGGTGGTGCTGGGCGGCTGGGCCGGGGTGGCGCTCGGCGCGCACCTGCTGCCGGCGATCCGCGAGGCGGCGGCCGGGCAGGCGCTGCACCAGCCGTACGAGCAGGCCACCATCGAGTTGGGGCAGCTCGGGATCGACGCGGTGGCGCTCGGTGCCGCCACCCTGCCGGTCGCCCGGCTGCTCGCCGCCGGCGGCATCCGCAACTGACCTCCGCCCGTCCCGACGACTCGTCCCGACGACGTGGTGCGGCCCCGTCGATCCGACGGTTTCCGCGCCTTCCGGCATTCGGGATAAATTACGTCGTAATAAATTGATGTCTTGACGCCGACGGAACACGGGCGCAACACTCGTGATCCTGCGAGAGCGCTCTCTAACCGTCCACAGCCGACCGGTCGACGCCGCCCGCCGTCGGTCGTTTCCGCAGGTCGGAACCGACCTTTCGAGCCAACCCCAACCCGCACCTCGCGCAGCAGCCCGACCGCGGCACACCCGCGGTCGGCAGCACACACCGCCACTGGCCCGTCCGCTCCCGACCCTGGCGGAGCAGCCGGCGCCAGACACCTCCGCACGGACAGGCAGGGTCATGATTTTTCATCGTTTTCCTTCCCGAGGACATCCCGGCGGCCGCCCCCGACCGCGCCGGCTCGCCGGCGTACTCGCGGCGACGCTGCTGCTCGCCCTGACCCCGTTCGCCGGGCCGACACCCGCGAGCGCCGCACCGGCGCTGATCTCGCAGGGCAGGCCGGCCACGGCCTCGTCCACCGAGGGCGGCGCCTTCGCCGCGTCGGCCGCGGTGGACGGGAACACCGGCACCCGCTGGTCCAGCGCGTTCAGCGATCCACAGTGGATCCAGGTCGACCTGGGCGCGAGCGCCACGATCAGCCAGGTGGTGCTGCGCTGGGAGGCGGCCTACGGCCGGGCGTTCCAGATCCAGGTATCCGAGAACGCGAGTAGCTGGAGCAACGTCTACACGACCAGCACCGGCACCGGCGGTACCCAGACGCTGAACGTCTCCGGCACCGGCCGGTACGTCCGGATGTACGGCACCGCCCGGGGCACCGGATACGGGTACTCGCTCTGGGAGTTCGAGGTCATCGGCGAGTTCGGCGGCGGCGGACCCGGCCCCGGCGACCCGGTCGAGCCGACCGACCCGCGCAACCCGAACTTCGGGCCGAACACCTTCGTCTTCGACCCGTCGACACCGACCTCCACCATCCAGGGCCGGCTGAACTCGCTCTTCACCGAGCAGGAGACCGCACAGTTCGCCCCCCGGCGGTACGCGGTGCTGTTCAAGCCCGGCACCTACACCGCCGACGTCAACCTCGGCTTCTTCACCCAGGTCGCCGGGCTCGGCATGTCACCGGACGACGTCAACCTGAACGGGCACGTCCGGGTGGAGGCGTTCTGGATGGGCGGCAACGCCACCCAGAACTTCTGGCGGGCCGCCGAGAACCTCTCGGTCACCCTGCCGGCCGGCACCATCGTGGAACGCTGGGCGGTCTCCCAGGCGGCGCCGTACCGGCGGATGCACCTGCGCGGCGCGGGCAACCAGATCCAGCTCTGGAACGGCGGCGACGGCTGGTCCAGCGGCGGC
This sequence comes from Plantactinospora mayteni, assembly GCF_016862935.1. Classification (GTDB taxonomy): domain Bacteria; phylum Actinomycetota; class Actinomycetes; order Mycobacteriales; family Micromonosporaceae; genus Plantactinospora; species Plantactinospora mayteni. The sequence goes on along the minus strand of NZ_BONX01000035.1, from coordinate 234,189 downwards.
CTGATGGCCGACACCAAGATCGACGGTATGGTCGTCTCCGGCTCGCAGCAGCAGTGGTACTCCCGGAACAGCGAGTTCGGAAGCTGGAACGGCTCGGTCTGGAACATGGTCTTCACCGGGGTGACCGGGGCACCGGCACCGCACTTCCCGAACCCGTCGCACACGGTGGTCGCGCAGACCCCGGTGGTCCGGGAGAAGCCGTTCCTCTACATCGACGGCACCGGCGAATACCGGGTCTTCGTACCGGCGCTGCGCAGCAACAGCCAGGGCACGAGCTGGTACAACAAGACCCCGGCCGGCTCGTCGATCTCGCTGAGCCAGTTCTTCGTCGTCCGGCCGGGCACCAACGCGGCGACCATCAACGCCGCGCTCGCCCAGGGCAAGAACCTGCTCTTCACCCCGGGCCTCTACCGGACCACCGAGACGATCCGGGTGACCCGCCCGGACACCGTGATCCTGGGCCTCGGCCTGGCCACCATCGAGCCGCAGAACGGCGTCACCGCGATGACCGTGGCCGACGTGGACGGCGTCAAGGTCGCCGGCCTGATGTTCGAGGCGGGTGCCACCAACTCGTCGGTACTGATGGAGGTCGGTCCGGCCGGCTCCTCGACCAGCCACGCGGCCAACCCGACCTCGCTGCACGACGTCTTCTTCCGGATCGGCGGCGCGGTACCCGGCAAGGCCACCACCAGCCTGCGGATCAACAGCCACAACGTGATCGGCGACCACATGTGGCTGTGGCGGGCCGACCACGGTGACGCGGGCACCTACGGCTGGAACATCAACACCGCCGACACCGGGTTGGTGGTGAACGGCAACAACGTCACGATGTACGGCCTCTTCGTCGAGCACTACCAGAAGTACGAGGTGATCTGGAACGGGAACGGCGGACGGACGTACTTCTTCCAGAACGAGAAGCCGTACGACCCGCCGAACCAGGCGGCCTTCATGAACGGGTCGACCCGGGGCTACGCCGCGTACAAGGTGGCCGACTCGGTGACCAGTCACGAGGCGTGGGGGCTGGGCAGCTACTGCTACTTCAACGTCAATCCGTCGGTGGTGAACGAACGCTCCTTCGAGGTGCCGGTCACCTCGGGCGTCCGGTTCCACAACATGGTGACGGTCTCGCTCGGCGGGGTCGGCACGATCAACCGGATCATCAACAACTCCGGCGGCACCGCCAACACCGCCAACCAGGTGCAGTACCTGAACGAATTCCCGTAGGCCGGCCTCCCACACCCGGCCGGTAGCCCGGGCCCGCGTCGTGGTCACCAGCACGGCGCGGGCTCGGGTTGCCCCCGTGACCAGTACGGCCGGCGATCCGTGCGGTCACGGCCAGCGGTCCGTGCGGTCACGGCCAGCGGTCCGTGCGGTCACGGCCGGCGGGGCACGTGTCGGCGGTAGTCGCTGACCGTCGGGTCGCCGTCGACCCAGAACCGCCACGGGAGGTCGTGCGCCCCGGTGACCCCGACCCGTGGACCGGCCGCGACCGCCGCCGGCGGCACCGGGGCGGCCGGCGGGCGGAGTCGTACCGGGCCGTCGCCGAGCAGGTAGCGGCCGTAGACGGCCCGGTCCAGGCCGAGCGCCGCGCAGAGCCGGGCCGGTCCGCGCGCGAGATCCACATCCCGGCGTACGGCGGTGCGCCGGCTCCGGGCGGTCTCCAGCCCGTCGACCACCTCACCGGCCCGGAGCAGTACCGCCGACGCCTCGCCGTCCGGCCCGGTGACCACGTTCACGCACCAGTGCATCCCGTAGGTGAAGTACGCGTAGGCGTGCCCGGCCGGCCCGAACATCACCGAGTTGCGCGGGGTACGCCCCCGGTGCGCGTGCGACGCCGGGTCACCGCCGCTGCCGGCGTACGCCTCCACTTCGGTGAGCCGGACGGTGACGCCGCCCGCCGAGAGGGTGGCGCCGAGCAGCCCGCGCGCCGCCGGCACCACCGGACCGGCCAGCAGTGCGGCGAAGTCCTCGGCCGGCGTCATCCGGCAAGGACATCACGACTCGGTGGCCGGGCCCCCGCCGGGGTGGGCGGGGACGCTATCCGGTGTGCTCCGCCGACCCGACGGTCAGGTGCCGGCGGGCCAGGGCGACGAGACCGTTGGCGTCGTCGGCATAGAGGCGTAGCTCGTGCACGGGATCGTCGGTGCCCTTCGGCACGGGCAGCACGATCGGCTCGCGGAGCAGGATGTCGACGCTGGTCTGGCTGGAGATCCCGATGTTGAGCACGATCCGGGTGTCGGTCCGCTCCACCTGGACGGTCCGGCCGGACGGCAGGGAGCGGTGCCGCTTGCGTACCGTGTCGATCGCCGCCCAGGGCAGCGTAACGTCGAGCGAGATGCCGTTGCGGACCCGGATGCCCGCCTCGCCGACCAGGTGCGGATGGACGCGCAGGCTGGCCAGCAGCCCGATCATCCAGAACACCCCGTAGATGCCCAGCACGGCGGCGATGATCCGGGCGATCTTCCACGGCAGGATCAGGTCGAGCACGGGGATCTCGATCGTGGAGACCACGATGAAGACGATCAGCAGCGGCGTCACCACGCCCGCGTAGCCGAAGGCCACCGTGCCGGCCGGGCCGGTCGGCCGGCGCAGGATCCAGCGGAACAGGCTGCGCCACATGCCCAGCTCGTAGACAGTGGCCCGGCGCAGCAGCGACCAGGTTTTCGTCAGTGCCTTCGGGAAGGTGGTCCGGGTCATCGGTCGTCTCCAGGTTGCGACTGCGCCAGGCCGATCCCGCGCAGCCGGTCGAGGATCTCGCCCAGCCCGGCGGTGAAGCCGTCGAACCGCTCCGCCGGCATCTCCGCGAACAGCAGGTGGGCGAACTCCTGCTGGCCGTGCTCCATCGCCTCGACCGTCTGCCGTCCCCGTTCGGTGAAGGTGACCAGGGTGGCCCGCCGGTCGGTCGGGTGCGGCTGCCGGCTGACGAATCCGGTCGTCTCCAGGCCGTCGACCAGCCCGGTGACGGTGCGGGCGCTGACCTTGAGCGCGGCGGCGAGGTCCCGCTGGGTCGTCGGACCGTGCCGGCGCAGCTCCCAGAGCAGGTGCGTACGCGAGACGGTCAGCCCGGCCCGGGCCAGGCTCCGGGTCATGTCGTCGTTGACCAACACGACGAGTTCGAGTATCTGGTCGAGGGCGGCGATGTGTCTGTCGCCAATCATGTGCCTACCACACCGTGAGTCATGCTCACTATTTTGCCACAGCGCCGGTACGAGCGTCACCTCCCGGTCGACCGTCGGGCCGATGATTCATGACGCTCAATTGCTCACTCGCTCCGGATCTCGGCTCGCGGCCTTGTGAGTTGCGATAGGCGACGCAAAGGTAACTTTCAGTCGCCGAAATGGAGGACCCATCATGTATGTCACCGCGGCAGGGCTCGCCGGGATGGCGTTGGGTTTCATCGCCGGCCTGTGTACCTACCGAACGTCCCGCCGCTGGTGTGCGGGGTGCGGCGGCAGCCTGAGCTGCCCGGCCTGCGCCAGCGCCGGCGTACGCCGAAACACCGCTGCCCGGCGGTTCCGATGAGCGCCACCCCGTCCGCGTCACCGAACGTGCCCCCGGGCACCGTGCTCGAACTCGCCAAGGAGGACTGGCGGTACGGCGGCCACCCGCTCCGCCTCATGGTCGAGTTCGTCCGCCTCGACCTGTCGACGTACTACGACAACCAGTGGGTCTGGATCAGCGGCCAGCGACTGGCCCGGGACGGCAGCCCGCTCGGCCACCTGGACGCCCTGGTCCGGGTCTCCGCCCTGCCCTGCCCGCAGAACGATCATGGCGGCCCGGACACCCCGGGAACTTCGGCCCCCGCCAGCCGTAACGGCTCGACGGGCCGGACCGCACCACGCCAACGGAGCAGACAGCACCGCAGCCGGCGCGACACCGGCTGAACGGTGCCCGTGCCCGATCTGGCGGAGTCTTGCTCGACCTGGCGGAGGTCTGCACGACCCGGCGCAGGTTGCTCGACCTGGCGGAGCTTTGCACGACCCGGCGCAGGTTGCTCGACGGCTGTCCGTCGTCCGGGGCCACGACCCCGGCGCGTTGCGGCGGAGGTTGCTCGACGCGGTAGAGCCGGCAGAGGTGCCGCCGGGCTCAACCCTCCGCCGCCAGCACGACCGCGTCGTGGTGCGCCAGGACGCCCCGGGCGGCGGCGAGCGCGGTGTCCGCCTCCGGCGTGGCCGCGCCGGCCAACTCGACCACCACACGAAGGTGCTGGTCGACCGCGTCGGCGAGCCTGCGCCACCGGGCCGGGCGCCCCGTCTCCGGGTCGAGCACCGAACCGGAGTCGCGACGGCGCAGCGCCTCGGCGAGCGCGGCGTCCAGCGCGCGTACCGCTCGGTCGAGGGTCTCGGCCGAGCCGTCCGGGGCGGTGTAGTCGGGTGCCTGGTCGAGGACCATCCGGAGCACCGTGACCAGGTCGTCGGCGTGCCCCGACACCCAGCGCCGGATCCGGTAGATCCGGCCCAGCTCGGGCCAGCGCTTCCGGGCCGCCTGCCGGCTGCTGCCGGTCGACTCCCCCAGGTCGGCGAGGCTGGCACCGAGCCAGACCGCATCCGCCGCGTCCTCGGCGGCACACCCGGCGGCCACCTCGGCGAGCAGCGCCTGCGCGGCCTGACCGGCCCGGACCCGCCGCAGGTAGGCCGCGCGGCGGGCCCGCTCGTCGTCGACGTCGCCGGGCTTCGGCCCGGTCTCCGGGGCGGCGAACGACGGGTGTTCGGCCAGCATCCCGGTCAGCCGCCGGCCGAACTCCTCGACCAGGCCGGCGAGTTGGGCGTACTCCCGCGCGGAGAGCTGGTCGATCGATGCTTCCGTCCGGCGTACCCGGGCCATGGCCACACTCCTGACAACCTGAGGTTTACAGTGGCGACGGTACCACCGTAAACCTCAGGTTCACAACGAGCCGGTCAGTACTCGCGTGGCGGAGTCCGTCAGGGCACGACCAACGAGCCGAAGAACCGGCGGATCTCGTCGGCGAGCAGGTCGGGCTCCTCGTGCGGCATGAAGTGGCCGCCGACTCCCGGCTCGGTCCAGCGCCGCAGGTCCGGGCAGGCCCGCTCGGCCAGTTGACGCGGGAACCCGGCCAGCCCCGGCTCCGTGCTCAGGGTGACCGCCACCGGTACGGTGATGTCCGGCCGGGGCGGGTTGTGCGGATAGTCGAGGTACTGCCGGAACGACGAGCCGACCGCCCCGGTCACCCAGTACAGCGTGATCACGGTGAGCAGGGTGTCCCGGTCGAACCGGCTGGCCAGGTCGCCGTGGCAGTCGCTCCAGTCCCGATACTTGTCGACCAGCCAGGCCGCCAGCCCGGCCGGCGAGTCGACCAGCGCCGCCGCGATGGTGTCCGGCCGGGTACCCATGATCGCGCTGTAGCCGCCGTCGGTCTCGTCGTACCGCACTTCGGCCTCGACGAAGGCACGCTCGGCCGGGTCCAGGGGCCGGGCGTCGAAGCTGGCCGGGAAGGGCGGATGGATCAGGTGGACCCCGGCGACGTGCCCGGGATAGGACGCGCCCAGCCAGCCGGCCACCGCCCCGCCGATGTCACCTCCGAAGACGCCGTACCGGTGCTGGCCGAGCAGATCGGTCATCAGCCGGTGCAGCGTGCGGGCCATCGCGGCCCGGGTGAGCGGTTCGGCCGGCAGCTCGGAGTAGAGGAAACCGGGCATCGAGGGCACCACCACGTCGAACGCGGTGGCCGGATCGACGCCGTACCGGCCGGGATCGGTCAGCCGGTCGGCCAGCGGCAGCAACTCCACGAAACTGCTCGGCCAGCCGTGGTTCAGCAGCAGCGGCGGCGGAGCCGGCGTACCGGCCGGCCGCCGACCGGGTATCCGCAGGAAGTGCAGCCGCCGGCCGTCGATCTCGGCCAGATACTGCGGGTACGCGTTCAGCGCGGCCTCCCGGCCCCGCCAGTCGAAGCCGTCGGCCCAGTAGCCGACCAGCTCACGCAGGTAGTCGGGATCGGTACCGGCCAACCAGGGCCGGTCACCGCTGCGCTCGGTGAACCGGGTACGCCGGAGCCGGGCACGCAGGTCGTCGAGGACCGGATCGGGAACCGCGATCCGGAACGGGGAGATCATCAGAAGTCCTCCAGGACGGAGGGCGTCACCCCCGGACCGGTGCGGGCGCGGGACGCGCCGAGGTCAGCGGAGGCGGATGGCCGGAGAGGACGCCCGAACGGAACGGTCGTACTGCATCGGGCTCACCTCCTCTCGGCGCTGACCGGCGAATCGTTCCACTGCCGTGCCCCGCCCGCAAACGGATTACCGGAACCGGGGCGCGCCGACCGGCATCCGCTCGGTCCACGCAGCGGAAACCGGACCTCCCCGGCCGCGGCGTCGATCCGCCGACGGGTCCGGGGAGGTCCCGCGATCCGTCAGGTACGCGGCAGGACCTGCTCGGTGGACCACTCGCGCCAGCCGTCGAGCTGGTCGGCGGCGGCGGCGAGCTGGTCGGCGACCGGTCCCGGCCCGGTCGAGCCGGGCGTGATCCGGGCCGCCAGCGCGGAGCGGACCGACAGCACGTCCCGTACCCCGGGGTCGAGGTGCTCGCTGACCAGCCGCAGGTCGTCGTCGGAGACCTCGTCCAGTTCGCAGTCCCGGGCCACGCAGAGCGCCACCAGCCGGCCGGTCACCTCGTGCGCCTCCCGGAACGGCACGCCCTTGCGGACCAGCCAGTCGGCGACCTCGGTGGCCAGCGAGAAGCCGACCGGGGCGGCGGCGGCGAGCCGGTCGGCCCGGACGGTCATGGTGGAGACCATCCCGGCCAGCGCCGGCAGCACCAGGTCGAGCGTGTCGATCGCGTCGAACGCCGGCTCCTTGTCCTCCTGCATGTCCCGGTCGTACGCCATCGGCAGGCCCTTGAGCATGGTCAGTACGGTGACCAGCCCGCCGATCAGCCGGCCGGACTTGCCCCGGGCCAGCTCGGCGACGTCGGCGTTCTTCTTCTGCGGCATGATCGACGAACCGGTGGCGAACGAGTCGTCCAGCTCCACCCAGCCGAACTCCTGCGAGGTCCACATCACCACCTCCTCGCCGATCCGGGACAAGTGCACCCCGAGCAGCGCGGTGACGAAGAGGAACTCGGCCACGAAGTCCCGGTCGGCGACCGCGTCCATCGAGTTGGCGAACGAGGTCCGGAAGCCCAGCTCCTTGGAGACCGCCACCGGGTCGAGCGGCAGGCCGGAGCCGGCCAGTGCGCCGGCGCCGAGCGGGCTGACCGCCGTCCGGTGGTCCCAGTCACGCAGCCGGTCCAGGTCCCGCAGCAGCGGCTGGACGTGTGCCAGCAGCCAGTGCCCGAAGGTGACCGGCTGGGCGTGCTGCAGGTGGGTCATCCCCGGGGCCGGGGTCTCCAGGTTGCGGGCCGCCTGCTCGACCAGCGCGTCGGCCAGCCCGACGATCCGGGCGGCCAGTCCCCGGGCGTGGTCGCGCAGATAGAGCCGCAGGTCGGTGGCGACCTGGTCGTTGCGGGACCGGCCGGCCCGCAGCTTGCCGCCGAGCGTGCCGAGGCGTTCCAGCAGGCCGCGTTCGAGCGCGGTGTGCACGTCCTCGTCCTCGACGGTGGGCCGGAAGGTGCCGGTCAGCACCGCCGCCTCCAGGTCGTCGAGGGCGGCCAGCATCCGGCCCAGCTCGTCCGGGTCGAGCAGGCCGGCGGCGGCCAGCACCCGGGCGTGTGCCCGGGAGCCGGCCAGGTCGTACGGGGCGAGTCGCCAGTCGAACTGGACGCTGACCGACAGCCGGGCCAACGCCTCGGCGGGACCACCGGCGAACCGGCCGCCCCAGAGGCTCGTACGGTTGGTCCCGGCGCTGTTCTCGGTCAAGCTCTTGTCGTCCACGCCGACCATTGAACCCTTCACCTCTCGGTGCCGCCCAACCGGGCGTCCCGGGCCGAGGCCAGCTTGCTCGGCAGGCCCCAGAGCTGCACGAAGCCCTTGGCCAGGGACTGGTCGAAGGTGTCGCCGGTGTCGTAGGTGGCCAGGCCGAAGTCGTAGAGGCTGGCCTCGGAGCGCCGGCCGGTCACCACCGCCCGGCCGCCGTGCAGGGCCAGCCGGACCTCGCCGGAGACGTACTTCTGGGTGTCGTCGATGAACGCGTCCAGCGCGTGCTTGAGCGGCGAGAACCAGAGGCCGTCGTAGACCAGCTCGCCCCAGCGCTGGTCGACGCCCTTCTTGAACCGGGCCACGTCCCGCTCCACGGTGACGTTCTCCAGCTCCTGGTGGGCGGTGATCAGCGCGATCGCGCCCGGCGCCTCGTACACCTCGCGGCTCTTGATCCCGACCAGCCGGTCCTCGACCATGTCGAGCCGGCCCACGCCCTGGGCCCCGGCCCGCCGGTTCAGCTCCACGATCGCCTGGTACGGGGTGACCGTCTCACCGTCGATCGCCACCGGTACCCCGGCGTCGAAGGTGATCACGACGCTGTCCGGGTCGCGCGACTCGGCCGGGTTGGCGGTGTAGGAGTAGACGTCCTCGATCGGGGCGTTCCAGATGTCCTCCAGGAACCCGGTCTCCACCGCCCGGCCCCAGAGGTTCTGGTCGATCGAGTACGGCGACTTGTGCGTGACGTCGATCGGCAGTCCCTTCTCCTCGGCGTACCCGATGGCCTTGTCCCGGGTCCAGGCGAAGTCCCGGGCCGGCGCGATCACCTTGAGGTCGGGGGCGAGTGCGCCGAGCCCGGCCTCGAACCGGACCTGGTCGTTGCCCTTGCCGGTGCAGCCGTGCGACACGATCGTGCCGCCGTAGTATTTCGCCGCCTCGGCCAGGTGCTTGACGATCAGCGGCCGGGACAGCGCCGAGACCAGCGGATACCGGTCCATGTAGAGCGCGTTGGCCCGCATCGCCGGAATGCAGTAGTCGGCCGCGAACTCCTCGCGGGCGTCGACCACCACCGACTCGGCGGCGCCGCAGTCCAGTGCCCGCTGGCGGATCGCGGCCAGGTCCTCGCCGCCCTGCCCGACGTCGATCGCCACCGCGATCACCTCGGCGCCGGTCTGCTCGGCCAGATATGGAATGGCGACCGAGGTGTCCAGGCCCCCGGAGTACGCCAGTACGACGCGCTCGCTCATGCCGGCCCTCCGCTGCGCTCCGGGCCGCCATGAGGCACATCCGCACTGAATTTGATGATTCGCTCGCTACGCTCGCTCATGGTGTGGTGCTCCCTTCAGCATGTTCTTCCCGGGCGGCCCAGGCGGAGAGCTTCTCCCCCAGTGCCGCGCCACCGGTGGCCTCGCGGGCCACGACGAAAATGGTGTCGTCGCCGGCGATGGTGCCGACGACCTCCGGCAGCCCCGCCCGGTCCAGCGCGCTGGCCAGGTACTGGGCGGCACCGGGTGGGGTACGCAGCACGGCGATGTTGCCGCTCGAGTCGACCCCGTTGAGCAGTTCGCGGAGCAGCCGGATCAGCCGGGCCGGCGCCTGCTCGGCGTCCCGCAGCGGTCGCTTTCCGTCCTCCGGGATGAGGTAGACGGCGGGTCCGTCGCCGCCGCGCACCTTGACCGCGCCCAGCTCGTCCAGGTCGCGGGAGAGGGTGGCCTGGGTGACCTGCACCCCGCCGGCGGCGAGCAGGTCGGCCAGCTCGGTCTGCGAACGGATCGCCCGCTCGCGGATCAGGTCGACGATCCGGGCGTGCCGGGCGGCCCGGGTCAGCGGTCCGGTCATGCCGACTCGCCCACCACGGACGCGATGATCGAGGCCGCCGACGGCTCGCCGGCCGGCTGCGCCGCGCCGGCACCGGCAGCGGCAGCGCTCCGCTCCTCGGCGTGCCGGTCCAGCAGCCAACCGAGCAGGGCCTTCTGGGCGTGCAGCCGGTTCTCCGCCTGGTCGAAGACCGCGCTGCGCGGGCCGTCCAGCACCTCGTCGGTGATCTCCTCGCCCCGGTGCGCCGGCAGGCAGTGCAGCACCACGACCGCCGGCCCGGCACCGGCCAGCAGGGTCTTGTTGACCTGGTACGGCTGGAAGGCGGTGAACCGGTCCCGGCCGTCGCCCTCCTGCCCCATCGAGGTCCAGGTGTCGGTGGCGACCACGTCCGCCCCGGCCACCGCCTCGACCGGGTCACGCAGTACGCGTACCGAGCCGCCGGTGGTGGCGGCGATCTCGGCGGCCCGCTCCACGACGGCCGGGTCGGGGTCGTGGCCGGCCGGGCCGGCGACCCGGACGTGCATCCCGGCGGTCGCCCCGCCGACGAGGTAGGAGTGCGCCATGTTGTTGGCCGCGTCGCCGAGGTACGCCAACGTCCGGCCGGCGGTACCGCCACAGCGCTCACGGACGGTGAGCAGGTCGGCCAGGAGCTGGCAGGGGTGGAACCCGTCGGTCAGCCCGTTCACCACCGGCACCGTCGCGCCCTCGGCCAGCTCGGCGATCCGCTCGTCGCCGAAGGTACGCAGCACGATCGCGGCGACGTACCGGGACAGCACCCGGGCGGCGTCGACCAGCGACTCACCCCGGCCGAAGTGCGTGACCTGGGTGTCCACCACGATCGGGTGGCCGCCCAACTCGGCGATGCCGACATCGAAGGAGAGCCGGGTACGCAGGCTCGGCTTGTCGAAGAGCACCGCCACCGCCCGGGGGCCGGCGAGCGGGCGCAGAGCGTAACGATCAGTCTTCATCCGGGCGGCGAGGTCCAGTACCGCCGACTGCTCGGCCGGGCTGAGGTCGTCGTCGCGCAGGAAGTGCCGGGGCATCAGTACCCACCACCCCGGGTCTGCTCGACGACGGCCGGAGCCGCCGTCTCCGGGCCTGCCGACATCGGCGTCTCCGTCGGCGTCTCCCGCGGAGTCGGGGGCACCGCGTCCAGGGCCGCCGCATCCAGGGTCGCCGGGTTCGGGGTCGCCGGGTTCGCCGCGTCCAGCGCCGCTGGCAGGGCGGCGAGGAAGGCGTCGGCCTGGTCCAGGCCGAGGATCAGCGGCGGGGCCAGCCGGATCGTCGCCGGCTGCACCGGGTTGGTGAGGAAACCGGCATCCCGCAGCACCCCGGCGGTCGCGGCGGCGGCCGGCGCCCGCAGCACGACGCCGAGCAGCAGCCCGGCGCCGCGCACCTCGGCCACCAGCGGGTGGTCCAGCGCCTCCACCCCGTGCCGGATCCGCTCGCCGACCCGCTTCACGTGGTCGAGCAGGCCCTCGTTGGCGATGGTGGAGATGACGGCGAGGGCGGCGGCGCAGCTCACCGGGTTGCCGCCGAAGGTGGTGCCGTGCAGGCCCGGCCGGAGCAGCTCGGCGGCCTCGCCGAAGGCCAGGCAGGCGCCGATCGGCAGCCCGCCGCCGAGCCCCTTGGCCAGGGTGACCAGGTCCGGCTCGATCCCGTCGGCCTGGTGCGCGAACCAGTGCCCGGTACGCCCGATCCCGGTCTGCACCTCGTCCAGCGCCAGCAGCGCGCCGTGCTCGGCGGTGATCCGCCGGGCCGCGGCGACGTAGCCGGGCGGCGGCACGACCACGCCGTTCTCGCCCTGGATCGGCTCCAGGATCACCATCGCGGTCTCGTCGGTGACGGCCGCGGCCAGCGCCTCGACGTCGCCGTACGGGACGTGGGTCACCTCGCCGGGCAGCGGGCGGAACGGGTCGACCTTGGCCGGCTGGCCGGTGAGCGCCAGCGCGCCCATTGTCCGGCCGTGGAAGCCGCCCTCCGCGGCGACCACCTGGGTGCGCCCGGTCAGCCGGGACAGCTTGAAGGCGGCCTCGTTCGCCTCCGCGCCCGAGTTGGCGAAGAAGACCCGACCGGCCCGGCCGGCCAGCGCCAGCAGCAGTTCGGCCAGCGCCACCGGCGGCTCGGCGACGAAGAGGTTGGAGACGTGCCCGAGGGTGGCGACCTGCCGGGAGACCGCCTCCACCACGGCCGGGTGGGCGTGCCCGAGCGCGTTGACCGCGATGCCGCCGACCAGGTCGACGTACTCCCGGCCGGCCTCGTCGACCACGACCGCGCCGCTGCCGCGGACCAGCGCGAGCTGCGGGGTCCCGTAGTTGTCCATCATGGACTGCGTCCAGCGGTCGACCAGGGTCGTGGTCATGACGAGACCGCCCCGGGCTCGGGTACCACCATCGTGCCGAATCCCTCCGATGTGAAAACTTCCAGCAGGGTCGAGTGCGCCACCCGCCCGTCCACCACGTGCGCCGCCGGCACCCCGCCGCTGACCGCCCGCAGGCAGGCCTCCATCTTCGGCACCATCCCCGACTCCAGCTTCGGCAGCAGGTCGGCGAGCTGACCGGTGGTGATCTCGGAGACCAGGCTGTCGGTGTCCGGCCAGTCGGCGTAGAGCCCGGGGACGTCGGTGAGCACCACCAGCTTGCGAGCCTGGAGCGCGACGGCCAGCGCGGCGGCGGCGGTGTCGGCGTTGAGGTTGTGCAGCACACCGTCGGCGTCCGGCGCGACGGTGGAGATCACCGGGATCCGGCCGGCCGAGATCAGGTCGGCGACCGCCGAGACGTTCACCTGGTCCACGTCACCGACCTGGCCGATGTCGACCGGTTCGCCGTCCACGTACGCCGGCCGGCGTACTGCGGTGAAGAGCCGGGCATCCTCGCCGGAGAGGCCGACCGCGTACGGGCCGTACTCGTTGATCAGGCCGACCAGTTCCCGGCCGACCTGGCCGACCAGTACCATCCGGACCACGTCCATCGCCTCGGGCGTGGTCACCCGCAGTCCGCCCTTGAACTCGCTGGTGATGCCGAGCCGGCGCAGCATGGCGGAGATCTGCGGCCCGCCACCGTGCACCACCACCGGCTTCAGCCCGGCGTAGCGCAGGAACACCATGTCGGCGGCGAACGCCCGCTGCAACTCGGGGTCGATCATGGCGTTGCCGCCGTACTTCACCACCACCGTGGAGCCGGAGAAGCGGGCCAGCCAGGGCAGCGCCTCGATGAGGGTGGCCGCCTTCCGCTGTGCCTCGGTCAGATCCCGGGTCAGCATCATGTCGAGTACGCCGAGTTCTCGTGCACGTACGCGTGCGACAGGTCGTTGGTCCAGATGGTGGCCTCGGCGGAACCTGCGTGCAGGTCGATCCGGATGGCCACCTGCCGGCCGGAGAGGTCGACCTTGGCCCGGTCCTCGGCGGCGGCACCGGACCGGCAGACCCAGATCCCGTTGACCGCCACGTCGATGTCGTCCGGCTCGAAGGCGGCACCGGTGGTACCGACGGCGGCGAGGATCCGGCCCCAGTTCGGGTCGTTGCCGAACAGCGCGGTCTTGACCAGGTTGTTCCGGGCCACCGAACGGCCGACCTCGACCGCGTCGTCCTCGCCGGCCGCCCCGACCACCTCGATCGCGACCTCCTTGCTGGCGCCCTCGGCGTCGGCCACCAGTTGCCGGGCCAGGTCCCGGCATGCCTCGGTGACCGCGGCGGTCAGCTCGGCCTGGCTCGGTGCGATCCCGGAGGCGCCGCTGGCTAGCAGCAGCACGGTGTCGTTGGTGGAGAGGCAGCCGTCCGAGTCGACCCGGTCGAAGCTGACCCGGCAGGCTTCCCGGAGCGCCTCGTCCAGCATTGCCGGCCCGGCGACCGCGTCGGTGGTGACCACGCAGAGCATGGTGGCCAGCGCGGGCGCGAGCATGCCGGCGCCCTTGGCCATCCCGCCGACCGTCCAGCCGGTACCGGCGACCACGGTCGTCTTGGACCGGGTGTCGGTGGTCATGATCGCCTCGGCCGCCGCCAGTCCGCCGTCGGCGGCCAGCCCGGCCACCGCCGCCGCCACGCCCGGCAGCAGCCGCTGCATCGGCAGCCGCTCGCCGATCAGCCCGGTCGAGCAGATCGCCACCTCACCTGCGCCGACCTCCGGCCCGCCGTCGGCGGATCCGGAGAGCGCGGCGGCGGCATGTTCGGCGGTGGCGTGGGTGTCCTGGAAGCCGGGCGCCCCGGTGCAGGCGTTGGCGCCGCCGGAGTTGAGCACCACGGCCCGGACCAGGCCGGTCCGGAGCACCTGCTGACTCCAGAGCACCGGTGCCGCCTTGACCCGGTTGGCGGTGAAGACCCCGGCCGCCACGGCGTCCGGCCCGTCGTTGACCACCAGCGCGACGTCCCGGGCGCCGCTGGACTTGAGTCCGGCGGCCACTCCGGCGGCCCGGAATCCCCGGGGCGCGGTGACACTCATGCCGCCCCTCCGCTGCGCTCCGGGCCGCCACGAGGCACATCCGCACTGAACTGCCTGATCCGCTCGCCCCGCTCGCTCATGCCGCCCCTCCACTGCGCTCCAGGCCGCCATGAGGCACATCCGCACCGAGCCGCCTGACTCGCTCGCTCATGCCAACCCTCCCTCGTTGCCTGGCACTCGCTGCCCAGGTCCGGGCACGGCCACGACGACCGGGCGCGGTACCGGGTGCTTCCAGCGGGTGGTCATGCGCCGCCCAGGCCCCGGTCACGGCGCGATCCCGTGCCCGGACAGGCCGGTGGTCTCCGGCAGCCCGAGCATCAGGTTGGCGCACTGCACGGCCTGGCCGGCGGCGCCCTTGCCGAGGTTGTCGATGGCGCTGACCACGATCAGCCGACCGGAGTCGACGTCGACGGTCGTCTGTAGGTGGCAGGAGTTGCCGCCCAGCGTGGCGGCGGTGTGCGGCCACTGCCCCTCGGGCAGCAGGTGCACGAACGGCGTCTCCGCGTACGCCTCGGCCAGCACCGCACGCGGGTCGGCCGGGGCGTCGCCGACGGGCAGCGCGGTGACGGTGGCCAGGATGCCGCGCGGCATCGGGGCCAGCACGGGGGTGAAGGAGAGTCCGGTCGCCCCGCTGGCCTGCTTGATCTCCGGCACGTGCTGGTGTGCGCCGACCTTGTAGGGCGAGAGGTCGCCCATCACCTCGCTGCCGAGCAGGTGCGGCTTGGCCGACCGGCCGGCCCCGGAGGTGCCGGAGGCGGCGACCACCACCACGTCGTGCGGGGCGGCCACTCCGGCGGCGAGCAGCGGGGCGAGGGCGAGGATGGTGGCCACCGCATAGCAGCCGGTGGCGGCGACCCGGGTCGCACCGGCGATCGCCGCCCGCTGGCCGGGCAGTTCCGGCAGTCCGTAGGTCCAGGCGCCGGCGTGGCTGCCGCCGTAGTAGCGGGTCCAGGCGGCGGCATCGGTGAGCCGGTGGTCCGCGCCCAGGTCCACCAGGCGGACCCCGTCCGGCAGGGCCGCGGCCAGCGCCGCCGACTCGCCGTGCGGCAGGGCCAGGAAGACCAGGTCCGCGTCGGCGAGCACCGCCGGTTCGGTCCGGCCGAACACCAGGTCGAGGCCGGTGAGCTGCGGGTGTACGGCGGCAACCGGCTGACCGGCCTGGCTGTGCGCGGTGGCGGCGACGAGGTCGAGTTCGGGGTGCCCGGCGATCAGCCGGAGCAGTTCGCCGCCCGCGTAGCCACTCGCACCGGCGACCGCGACTCGAATTCCCATGCCTACCTCCGCATTTCTATGCAGAGATCACGCTAGCAAAGCCTCCCCCGGAACTGCAAGTCTATGCAACGAACTGAATGATCTTTCGATCAGGTGAACTCACCGTTGCGCAGCGGCGTCGACGACCCCTGGTGCGTCAGCGACGAGCGGCGGGGGTTCGACCCGGCCCGGCCAGCCGCCACACGCCGAGCCGGTCCGGGGCCGTCCGGCAGACCAGGGCGGACGCGCCGGCCCGGCAGTCCACCACTCCGGCCGGCAGGGCACCGAGGATCCGCAGCGCCGCACCGTCGGCCACGGCCAGCAGCGAACGGCCGTCGTAGACGTCGGGCCGGATCAGGATGTCCGGGGACCAGACGATCGAGTTCCACCCCTGGAGCCGGGCCCGGCGCCACCGCTCCGCCCCGCTGAGCGGATCCAGCGCGACCACCCACGATTCGCCGTCCAGGCAGGCCAGCCCCCCGCAGTCCCGGATCACCTCACCGATCCCGTCACCCGGCCGCGTCCACCGTCGGGTCAGCCCGGGCAGGTCGTACCCGCTGACCGCCGGCTGCCGCCCAGCGGGGTGCCGCAGTACCAGCCGGCCGCCGACCACCCGGGGATTGCTCTGTGCGTAGTCCGCCGGCGGCAGTTCACCGGTACCGACCAGGGCACCGGTGGCAAGGTCGTGCAGTTCCACCGTGACGTTGTCGTGCACGATCAGCACCCGGGCCGGATCGCCGGGTACCGGCTGCACGACCGCGGTCGACGCCAGCGGCAGCCGCCACCGGACCTCCCCGGTGACCAGGTCCACCGCCTCGACCGCCCCCTCCAGCCGGCGACCGGCGCCGGAGACGCTGCGTACCTCGGAGACCCCGAGCCCTAGGTCACTGCCGGCGACCCGGATGACCCGGCCCGGTCGACTCCACCGCACCGCACCTGTGCGGGCCGACCGGGCGGCGGTCACCGTACGACGGCCGACCGAGTCGAGTTCGGCGACGAGCAGGATCTCGCCGACCCGCTCCGCGTAGTGCCGGCCGGCCACGCTGACCGGTACCGTCCAGCGCCGGTCCCCGCTCGGCAGGTCGTACGCGCTGAGGGTGCTCGGCCGACCGACCGGCGCGGCGGAGACCAGCAACACGTCGTCGGCGACGAAGTACGTGCTCCCAGCCGGTACGTCGAAACCGCCCACCGGCCACAGCGCCCCGCCCGGCGGCGCGGCGGCGGTGACCCCGAAGAGCACCAGCAGACCGGAGAGCAGCCCCGCCAGCCAGCGCACCGAGACCCGGCGCGACCCGGGCGAAGGCGGCGTTTCGACGTCGGGAAGGCCGCGATCGTCGCCGAGGTCGATGAGCACCGTGGCACGGCTCTCCACCTGGTCTCCCGATCTGAGGGCCCGCTCCCGGGCCGCCGATCAACCGAGCCTAGTGGGTTCGACCGGGAGGTCGTCGGCGACGGTCACGGCGCCCCGTCCCCGCCCTCGGCGCCGACCGGACGGGCGTCAGTCGCAGACCTCGTCGAACTCCTGCCGGACCTTCTCGAACGCCGTGTCGAACTCGGCCAGCTTCGGCCGGAGCGTGGCGGCCGGCTGACTGGAGTCGATGCCGGCGGACTCGATGGCGTCGACCAGGCCCTGGATCGCGCCCTTCACGTCGCCGTCCGCCGACTCCGCCACCTTCGCCAGCTCGGGCTGCATGGCTTCGATCTGGGTGGCCCGGACCTCTTCCGCCGAGCCTCGCAGGCCGTGGAACTGGCCGAGCAGGGCCCGGGCGTCGTTGCACGCCTCCGGCGAGGTGTTGACCCCCGCCCCGCGGCAGCCACCCGTCAGCAGTAGGACCAGCAGCACGCCGTACCCGAGCGCGCGCAGTCGACGACTCTCCACCCCGTAACCCCCCGAAGGTCGTGTGCGAGGCAGATCCTTCAGCATCGACGGCGAGATGTCCATTCCTCGATGTCCCGGGCGGGCCGCCCAGCCCTGCGGAACTCGCCGACGGTACTGGTGAGCCGCTCCCCCGTCCTGGCGGGTGGTGTGCGGTGTCACATGGTCGTGGTCCAGGCTCCCCAGCCCGAGACGTCGGCCGCACGATCCGGTCGACGGCCACCAGCCCGCCCGCCGACGGCCGCCATGCCCGCCCGCCGACGCTCACCGGTCCGGGAGTGGTCGGCCGGTGTGCTCCGCCGGATCCCGCCGCTCGGCGGTCCCGCCGGTCACCTGCTCCCCCGGTCGCCGATCCGGCACCGGCGGTCGGTCGGCCGAGTGCAGTCCCCGCGCCGAACCATCGGGCTCCGGCCGCAGCCTGCGGATCTGCCACACCGCCAGGAGCACCAGTCCGACGCCGATGCCGGCCCACACCCCGGCCGCGAACGGTGTGGAGCGCCGCTCGGAGAGGATCCCGAGGGCGGGACGGGCGACCGCGATGCCGATCCCGGCCAGGCTGGCGACCACCCCGAAGACCAGGGCGCGGACCCGACGCGAGGTGACCTCGTTGGTGAGTACCTCCAGCACCGTCATGCCGAGCGCGTAGCCGAAGCCCATCACCGGCAGGAACAGGAACGGGCCGAGCCACTCCGCCTGGCTCACCGCGACCAGGGTGCCGAGCACGAGCAGGAACGACACGGTCAGCGCGAGCCGCCGACGTGGCACCGACACGTACCCGGCCAGCAGGCCGCCGAGTACCGAGGCGGCGGCGAAGGCCGCGTACATCCAGCCGGTGAGCTGTGCGGAGAGGCCCAGTTCCAGGGCCAGCGGCTGGAACAGGATCCGGGCGCTCCAGCCGAACAGGAGCAGTAGTACCCCCAGCCACACGGCCCGGCGCAGCCGCACGTCGGCCGCCGCGGCCCGGATGTCGGCGACCACCGAGGAGAGCGTGCTGGCGACCCGTGATCCGGAGATCTCCGGCAGGGTCAGTGCGAGCAGGAACGCCAGCGCGGCCAGGCCGGCGGTGACGGTGAACGGCAACGTCGGGTCCATCTTGTACAGATAGCCGGCGGCGAGCAGCGAGAGCAGTACGCTGCCGCTGCCCACCGCCCGGATCAGCCCGAAGGCCCGGGCCGGACTGATCTCCAACTCGTCCTGTACGCAGAGTTCGTAGAGGTAGGCGCTGGCCGCCCCGGAGGTGAGCGCCCAGAGTACGGCCCAGAGCACCCAGGCGGCGAAGAGCATCTGGACGGTCCGGACCTGTGAGATCGCCGCGAACGTCAGCACCGCGCCCCCGGCCAGCGTCAGGTACGCCCGGCGCCGCCCGATCCGGTCCGCGAGCACACCCACCGGAAACTCGCAGGCCACCGAGACGATCCGGAACACCCCGTCGGCGAGTACCGCGGTCGCCAGCGGAAAGCCGAGGTCCAGCAGGTAGATCAGCCAGATCGGAAACCAGAACTGGACCTCCAGCAGGAACTGGGTGACCGCGAAGGTGCGGATCGCCCGGCTGCGCAGCGCCTGCCTCATCCGGGTCGGCCGCGTTTCACCACGTGCGCCCCGCCGTCACGCACTGCGGTCCCGCCGGAAGAACAGGTACACGATGACCAGCAGCGCGGAGACCACCCCGGAGGTGATCAGGATCGCGTCCGCCGGCTGCGAGGCGACCCAGGCCACCAGGGCGGAGCGGCCGAGGTCGTAGGCGGCCATCTCCGGATCGCTGGCGATGGAGCGGCCGAACTCGGTCACCGCGAGCGCCGTACCGAGGATCGAGGTCATGGCGATGCCGAGCAGGATCAGGTCGGTGAACATCGCCGACCGGGCCGTACGCCGGGCGGCCAGCTCGGCCAGCCGCCGGCCACAGAGTTCGATCTTGAAGTGGACCGGCTGCTCCAGCAGCTTCTCGTAGTCCCAGAAGTCGAGGATCGCGTCCATCTCGACCCGTACCGCCCGCTTGAGGTACTTCGACAGGTCCTGGCGCTCCATGATGATCAGCTCGGCCCGCTGGCTCAACCGGGTCAACTGCCCCTTGAGCCGCTCCAGTTCCCAGCGGGAGCCGGCCGCCGCCGAGTCGGCGAGGATCCTCGACAGCCGGGCGTCGATCCGCTCCAGTACGCCGTAGAACACCTGGGCGTAGCGCAGCGCCTCCCACTGGTCCCGGAACGGGTCGCCGGGCAGCATCCGGGCACCCGCACCGGTCCGGTCCAGGAAGAGGTAGTTCAGCCAGCGGACCAGGTGGTCGAGGTCGCCGTCGAGCAGCCGGTCCGCCGGGGCCCGGTCGTCGCCGGTGACGACGTCCTTGACCCAGTGCCGGGTCATCTCCTCGGCACCCGGCCCGGACGGGTCGACCACCAGACTGCGGGTCACCCAGAGCACCTCGCCGAACTCCGCCGTCACCGGGTCGTCCGCCGGGGTGGCCGCGTGCAGTACCGCCTCGTCCCGGTCCGCCGCGCGCAGCAGCGCGAGCACCGGATCCAGATACCGCCGGACGACCTCCCGGGCCGTCCGCTCACCCAGCTCCACCGCCCGGGCCTGCAACTCGTCGAGCCGGGCCGGCAGTCGGTCGGTCGGCCCGGTCAACCACGGGTCCACCTCGGCCAGCATCTCCAGCAGCATCAGGCCGTGGTCGTAGAGCCGGAAGCTGATCTCCACGAGCCCGGACCACCGCGGGTCACCGGGGCGCTCGGACAGGTGCTCGGGGCGGAGCCGGCCGGTCAGCACATGCAGGGTCCGCTCCGCCGCGTGTGCGCTGATGCTGCGGTAGAGGTTCAGCGAACTGCGCGGCCGGGTGTGCTTCAGCACGACCACCGGCGGCGGTCCGGCGGGCGCCGACGCCGCATCCGTCCCGGGCGCCGGCTCGGCAACCTCCGCCGGGCCCTGCGGCGCCAGCCGGGGCAGCAGGGCGTCCAGGTCCGACTCCCGCTCGGCCCAGAACCGCGCGTGCGCCTCGGGATCGCGCAGCGCCGATCCGGGTACGGCGTAGTAGTCGACCACCACCGGCGCGAGGATCCGCAACTGCGTCATCGGCCCACCGCTCCCAGCCGCAGCGCCCGGGCGTCGACGTGCAGTACCCGCCCCTGTCCCGGCCCGTTGGTCAGCTTCACCTCGACCAGGATCCGCCCCGGGGTCGGGCCGGCCCGGTCGACGAACTCCGTCGGCCAGTCGAGCACCTGCGCCCGGGTCCCCTGCGGGGCGAGCAGCACCAGCCTGCCGCGCTCGTCCAGCAACTCCACCAACCCGCTGCCGCCGACCGGGTCGAGGGTCACCTCCCGCTGCCCGGACGGGCTGAGTTCGGCAACGATCTCCGCGTACTCCTCGGTCTGGCGTAGCTCTGCGAGCACCTGGTTGAACTCCCGCATCACCGTGGCCGCCTCGGCACTGTCCGCCATCATGAAGTACAGCCCCTCGACGGAGTGGATCAGTGGGTCGTCGCCCGGGAGGTGGCCGAAGTCGCCGACGTCTCCGGCGAAGGAGGGGTCGGCCAGCGCCGCCTGGCCGGGGAGCAGCCCCTCGGCGAGCAGGTCGATCCGGCCGTCGGCCAGCGCCCGGAACCCCTCCAGTGTGGACGGGAACTCCACCAGGTCGGTGACGGCGGACTCCAACTCGTCCCAGTAGTCGTACCCGGTGATGCCGCCGACCCGCAGCGCGCCCAGCTCGGCGGCCGAGGAGACTGTCGGCTGGCCGGCCCGGCGGTCGTAGAAGAGCACGTACTCGAAGTCGACGAGCGGGTCCGACAGCAGCAGGTCCGCCCGCCGGGACTCGCTTCCCACCAGCGGGAACATCCCGACGGTGGCACCCGAGCGGACCTGCTCCTCGGCCAGCGACCAGGAGGTGTACCTGATCTCGGGGCGGTAGCCGGACCGGTTGAGCACCTCGACCACCAACTCGGTGACCGGGCCGCCGTCGGGCAGCTCCGGGCCGACGAACGGGGCCCAGTCGCCGCTGGAGACCAGCACCGGCCGGGACGGCGAGGTGGGCGACGGGCGCAGGCCGAGCGTCACGTACGTCCCGGCTCCGGCCACCACCAGCAGCAGGACGAGCACCGGACCCCAGATCCGGAACGGCTTGAGCAGGGCGGACCACCTGGTTGGGTTCGACGTCACGTTCGATCTTCCTATCCGGACAGTGACGACCGGGGTGGCGCGGCACGGCGTACCCCGGGACGTCTTCCGCGAGACCGTAGGGTACAAGATCCGCGAAAACCGGACGGGCTCGCTGCGCCGGGCCGGTCGCCCCGACGACGGTACCCGCGGGGGCGGCTCGCGTTCAGCCAGCCGAAGAGACCGGCCCGCATCCTGCCGCCGGAGACGGGCGTGGCCGCCGCGCCGGAGCGCGACGGCCACGATCGACCATCCAGAAGGAGTCCCGCTCCCGGTCAGGCGCCCCGGAGCACCGCCCCGAACCGGCGGGCCGCCTCGGCCACCGCCGCGTCCCGGGCGGCCACCGCCTCCTCGCCGGTCAGCGTCCGGTCCGGCGCCCGGAACACCAGCTTGTACGCCAGCGACCGGCGCCCCTGCCCCAACTGCTCCGCTTCGTACACGTCGAAGAGCCGGATCGACTCCAGCAGCTCGCCGGCGCCCTCGGCCAGCGCCCGGCCCACCTCGTCGGCCGGTACGCCGGCGTCCAGCACCAGCGCCACGTCGATCAGCGCGGGCGGGTAGCCGGAGATCCGGGGTGCCGGCACCACCGGGGCGGACGGCAGGGCGTCCAGGTCGATCTCCAGGGCACTGGTCCGGGGCGGCAGGTCCAGCTCGGCCAGTACCGCCGGATGCAGCTCCCCGGCGTGCCCGACCAGCGCGTCGTCGACCCGGAACTCGGCGCACCGGCCCGGGTGCCAGGGCGCGTACCCGGCCTGCCGGACCACCACCCGGTCGCCGGGGATGCCGGCGGCGGCCAGCACGTCCCGGCCCGCCTCCACCGCGTCCGCCCAGCCGGCCGGGCGACCCGGGCCCCACCAGCCGGCCTGCTCCACCTCGCCGCTGCGCACCGCGGCAACCCGCCACGGCTGGTCCGGCAGGGCGGCGTCGGCGGCCTGGAACTCCTCGTCGCTCGGCCGGTGCTCCACCCCCATCGCGGGCGGCGGGGCGGTCCGGGGACGGGGCAGGAAGACCATGCCGATCTCGTAGAGCGCCACGTCGCGGTGGCCCCGCCCGAGGTTGCGCCGCAGCGTGCCGAGCAGGGTGCCGAGCAGCATGGTCCGCATCAGCGGCTCGGTGTCCGCCAGCGGGTTGGCCAGCCGTACCGCGCTGCGGCGCGGGTCGTCGGCGGGCAGGCCGAGCCGGTCGAACAGCTCCGCGGAGACGAACGGCGGGGAGAGCGACTCGACGAAGCCGCCCTCGGCGAGGGTACGACTCACCGAGCGGCGCCGCCGCTGCTCCGGGGTCAGCCCTCGGCCGGGCGGGGCGACCGGCAGCACGGACGGCACCTTGTCGTAGCCGTCCAGCCGGATCACCTCCTCGACCAGGTCCGCCGGGTCGGTGAGGTCCGGCCGCCAGGTCGGCGGGGTCACCACCAGGGTCTCCGGCCCGCTCGCGTGCCGCCCCCCGGGCCCGTTGCCGGTGCCGGCCCGCCCGTTGCCGGCCACGCTCCGCCCGTCGCCGAGCGCCACCGCGCAGCCGACCCGCTCCAGCAGCGCCACCACCCGGGCCGGCTCGTACGGCACCCCGGCGCGCCGGGCCGGCAGGTCGGCGTCGATCACGATCCGGTGCGGCGGGCTGACGTGGTCGACGTCCAGCACCTCGGCGCCGGCCGCGCCACCCCCGTACGTGGTGAGCAGCTCGACCGCCCGCTCCAGCGCGACCAGCGGCAGGGCCGGGTCGACGCCCCGCTCCCAGCGCTTGGCGGCCTCGCTGAACAGCCGGTGCCGGCGGGCCGTCCGGCCGACCACCACCGGGTCCCAGTGCGCCGCCTCGAAGAGCACGTCGACGGTGCTGTCGGCGACCTCGCTGGTCTCACCGCCCATCACGGCGGCCAGCGAGATCGGCACCCCGCCGCCGTCGCCGGCCACCCCGCCGGGCAGGCCGGCGTCACAGATCACCAGGTCCTCTGGGTCGAGCGCCCGGTCGACCCCGTCCAGGGTGGTCAGCCGCTCCCCCGGCACCGCCCGGCGGACCACCAACTCGCCCCGGAGCGCGCCCAGGTCGAAGGCGTGCATCGGCTGGCCCAGCTCCAGCATCAGGTAGTTGGTGATGTCGACCGGCAGCGAGATGGTCCGGATGCCGGCGTGGGTGAGCCGCTGCCGCATCCAGATCGGCGACTCGGCGGCCGGGTCGATCCCCCGGACCACCCTGGCGGCGAACCGGTCACAGCCGACGGTGTCGACCACCCGGACCGGGTACGCCGGCTCCGCCGTCGCACCGGGCGCGGCTGCCAGCCCCGGGTCCCGGAACGGCACCTCGAAGGCGTGCGACAGCTCCCGGGCCAGGCCGCGTACGGACAGCGCGTACCCCCGGTCCGGGGTGATCTCCACCTCGACGACCACGTCGTCGAGCCCGACCACCGGCCGCGCGTCGTCACCGGGCTTGGCCGGCACGTCCTCGGGCAGCACCAGGATGCCCGCGTGGTCGTCGCCGATACCCAGCTCCCGGACCGAGCAGATCATCCCGTTCGAGTTCCGCCCGTACGTCTTCCGGGCGCCGATCGCGAACCCGCCCGGCAGTACGCCGCCGGGCAGGATCACCACCACCCGGTCGCCGACCGCGAAGTTGGACGCCCCGCAGACGATCTCCTGCGGCTCGCCGGTCCCGTTCGCGGCGCCGACGTCGACCCGGACGAACCGGATCGGCTTCTTGAACCCGGTCAGCTCCTCGATCTCCAGCACCTCGCCGACCACCAGCGACCCGGTGACGGTGCTCCGCAGGTCCACGATGGACTCGACCTCGACGCCGAGCTCGACCAGGGCCTGGTCCAGCTCCTCGGGGCTCAGCTCGGCGGGCAGCTCGACGTGCTCGCGCAGCCAGGAAACAGGAATTCGCATGACTCAGACCACCGCATCCGTCGCGTCGTCCAGCAGGATCACGTCGTTCGCCATCCCGATCACACCTCGACCCCGAACGCGCGGGTGAACCGCACGTCGCCCTCGGCCATGTCCCGCATGTCGCCGATGCCGTGCCGGAACATCAGCGTCCGCTCGATGCCCATCCCGAAGGCGAATCCGGAGTAGACGTCCGGGTCGATGCCGCAGGCCCGCAGTACCCGGGGGTTGACCATGCCGCAGCCGCCCCACTCGACCCAGCGCGGACCGTCCCGGTGCTGGGCGAACCAGACGTCGAACTCGCCGCTCGGTTCGGTGAACGGGAAGTAGTGCGGACGCCACCGGGTCCGCGCCTCGGCCCCGAACATCGCCTTGGCCAGGTGGTCCAGGGTGCCGCGCAGGTGCGCCATGGTGATCCCCTCGTCCACCACCAGCCCTTCGACCTGGTGGAAGACCGGGCTGTGCGTGGCGTCCAGCTCGTCGGTCCGATAGACCCGGCCGGGGCAGACGACGTAGATCGGCGGCTTGCGGGCCAGCATGGTCCGGGCCTGCACCGGCGAGGTGTGCGTCCGCAGCACCATCCCCGGTACGTCGAGATAGAAGGTGTCCATGGTGCCCCGGGCCGGGTGGTCCGGCGGGATGTTCAACGCGTCGAAGTTGGTCCACTCCAACTCGACCTCGGGCCCCTCGGCGATCTCGTAGCCCATCCCGACGAAGAGGTCGCCGATCCGCTCCGACAGGGTGCTGATCGGGTGCCGGGCGCCACGCGGTCGCCGGTCGTAGGGCAGGGTGACGTCCACCCGTTCCTCGGCAAGGATCCGCTCGGCCTGCGCCGCCTGGACGACCGTGAGCCGCTCGGCGTGGGCGGACTCGATCGATCGGCGGGCCTCGTTGACCCGCTTGCCGGCGTCGGACTTGGCGGCCGGCGGCAGCGCGCCGATCTCCCGGCGGGCCAGCGAGACCGGTGCCCGGTCGCCGAGGTGCGCCCGGCGCAGTTCGGCCAGCCCGTCGGGGTCGGTGGCGGCGTCGAACGCGGCCGTCGCGTCGGCCACCGCCGCCGCCAGCGCCTCCGGGTCGAGCAGGGCGACCTGCTTCGGGTCGTACGGGTCGTTGCGATACGTCATGGCGTGCGGCTACTCCCTCTGCGTCGCGGGCGGTGGTCCCGCTGCCTCCACGTCGAATGTCCCCGCGCCACGCCGGACGCCTCCGGACACCCCGCCGGAGACCCGGACCGCTCCGCCCACGGGCGGTACGCGGACCCGGCGGTCCGGTCGGGGTGCGCCGGAGCACCGGCGACGCCGTGGACAAGGTCGGTGAACCCTGGTCAGCCCTCCCCTTGCGGTCCGAGGCGGCCCCGAGGTGAGGGTCGGGGCGGCGGCGCCGCGTTGTTCGGGTTGAAAGGTTCGGTGGGCGCCCTTCCGGGCGGCTCCCCGAGTCTACGGACGGGCGGCTGGGCCGCAGCCCGCCGGTACGGAGGGTGCGCAGGGAGGAGAAGAGGTCAGCCCTGCCGCCCGCCGACACCGGCGGGCTGGCT
The DNA here is from genome assembly GCF_016862935.1 of Plantactinospora mayteni. Classification (GTDB taxonomy): domain Bacteria; phylum Actinomycetota; class Actinomycetes; order Mycobacteriales; family Micromonosporaceae; genus Plantactinospora; species Plantactinospora mayteni. The sequence goes on along the minus strand of NZ_BONX01000035.1, from coordinate 208,455 downwards.
AAACGAGCGGCGTCGCGCGTCGGCTACGCGCCACTTCGCGGACTCGGTCATCGGGTCGACAACTCCCTGGTCTCTATCTGCTGCCCCGGGGGTCCATTATGCGCTCTCCGGCGCACCGCGGGTGGCCCCGGGCCGCAGGGCTCTGGCCGAAGCGTACAGGCAGACCGCGGCGGCGGCAGCCAGGTTGAGGCTCTCGGCCCGGCCGTGCAGCGGCACGCGTACCCGGGCGTCGGCCGCGTCGGCCAGCTCCGCCGGCAGGCCGTGCGCCTCGGAGCCGAACAGCCAGGCGGTCGGCCGGGCCAGGCCACCGGAGTCGGCGAGGTCGTCCAGGTCCGCCTCGCCGTAGCCGGAGGCGGCCAGCACGGTCAGCCCGGCCGCCCGCAACTCGGCCAGCACCTCGGCCGGGTCGGCGGCCCGGACCACGTCGAGGTGGAAGAGGCTGCCGGCCGACGACCGCACACACTTGCCGTTGTACGGGTCGACCGCGTCCCCGGCGAAGACCACCGCACCCGCCCCGGCGGCGTCGGCGGTGCGCAGTACGGTACCGGCGTTGCCCGGATCACGGATCTCGGCGAGCGCGGCGACCAGCCGGGGACGGCGCTCCAGCGCGGTACCGATCGACACGTCGAGCCGGGCGCAGACGGCGACGATCCCCTGCGGGGCGACCGTCTCGGTCAGCGCCGCGAGCGCGTCGTCGGTCACCCCGGAGACCGGTACCCCGGCCCGGGCGGCGATGCCGGCGAGGTCGGCGTACCGGTCGAGCCCGGCCGGCGTGCCGAAGAGTTCGACAAGTACGCCCGGCGCGGCCAGCGCCTCCCGGACCGCCTGCGGGCCCTCGGCCAGGAACCGCCCGGTCGCGTCCCGGTCCCGGCGCCGGTGCAGCCGCCGGGCCGCGACGATTCTCGGGGTACGCGGAGTGAACAGCGGCTGATCCGGTGCCCGGACATGGTCAAGGCGCCCCACCTGCGGGTTTACCGACATGCGGGACGCCTCGATCGGGTGTCGCGGTGTGCTCAGGCGGCCTGGGCCGACGCGCCACCGGTGCCCTCGGCCGCCACGGCGGCGCGGGCGACCTCGACGATGGCCGCGAAGGCCGTCGGGTCGTTGACGGCGAGGTCGGCCAGAATCTTGCGGTCCACCTCGACGCCGGACAGCTTCAGGCCCTGGATGAGCCGGTTGTAGGTCATCCCGTTGGCGCGGGCCGCCGCGTTGATCCGGGTGATCCAGAGCTGCCGGAAGTCGCCCTTGCGGTCGCGCCGGTCCCGGTAGGCGTACTGCATCGAGTGCAGCACCTGCTCCTTGGCCTTGCGGTAGAGCCGGGACCGCTGGCCACGGTAGCCGCTTGCGGTCTCCAGGACCGTACGGCGCTTCTTCTGGGCGTTAACTGACCGCTTGACGCGTGCCATCTCAACTACTCCTTCGGGTCAAGAGGCGCGCGTCAGCGGCCCAGCAACTTCTTGATTCGCTTGAAATCGGCCTTGGCCACCTCGACGGTGCCGGTGAGCCGGCGGGTCCGGGTGGAGGGCTTCTTCTCCAGGTTGTGCCGGAGGCCGGCCTGCTGGGCGACGATCTTGCCCTTGCCGGTCACCTTGACCCGCTTGCCCATCCCGGTGTGGCTCTTCATCTTCGGCATCTTGGTGCGTCTCTCCCCTGTTACTCGCCGGTGGTTCCGGCGGGTCCGGCCGGGCCGGGTGTCGCTCCGGCAGCCGGCGATGCCTCGGCGGCACCGGCCTCCCGCTCGCGCGGCGAGCCAGCCCGGGCAGCCGTGGCGGCGGCCTTGGTGGCCCGGTGCGGAGCCAGGACCATGATCATGTTACGGCCGTCCTGCTTCGGAGCGGCCTCGACGTACCCCAGTTCCGAGATCTCGGATTCGAGTCGGCGCAGGAGCCGGTAGCCCAGCTCCGGTCGACTCTGCTCGCGACCGCGGAACATGATCGTCACCTTGACCTTGTCGCCCGCCTTGAGGAACCGCACCACGTGACCCTTCTTGGTCTCGTAGTCGTGCGGATCGATCTTCGGACGGAGCTTCATCTCCTTGATGACGGTCTGTTGCTGGTTACGCCTGGCTTCGCGCGCCTTGAGTGCGGACTCGTACTTGTACTTTCCGAAGTCCATGAGCTTGCACACCGGCGGGCGCGCCATGGGCGCAACCTCGACCAGGTCCAGGTCGACGTCCGCGGCCAGCTGTAGGGCGCGCTCCAGTGGGACGATGCCCACCTGCTCGCCCTCAGGGCCGACCAGTCGGACCTCACGTGCCCGGATCTGCTCGTTCACGCGTGGCTCGACGCTGATGTGGCCTCCTCGTGGTGATCCTCACCGGCCGCGCGTCAGCGGTGGCCGGTCCTAACGTCTTCGACCCAAAGCAGAAGGCCCCGGCGCATGCCAGGGCCCGCTCGACCGGTCTGCCGCGATCGACGATCGCACCCCGGATCGGCGGAACCGAACCGGTGACCGGACCCGGCCACCGGATGAGGCGACACGGGTGGGAGCAGGCGCTCCGCTTCTTGACTGCCTGTGGATGAACCCAGACAGTGGTCGACTGGTAAAGATTAGCAGGTCAGCCCGCAGGATGCCAAAACGGGCACGCCGGGGACGGCGGGTCTTCGCCGGACGATCAGTCCCCGGCCCGCTACCCCTGGGTGACCTCGGGTTCCGACTGCTCCGACTGGGGCTGCCGGTACGCGGCGTGCAGGGCGCGCAGCGCGCGTACCCCGTCGACCGCCAGCTCCCGGTCCACCGCCTGGAGGGCCAGCACCGGGACCAGCTCGTCGTCGTGCAGCTCCAGGCTGGCCCAGGCCGAGCTGCGGTCGAAGCGCACCGCTCGGACCACGTCCCAGGGCAGGTCGTAGCCGCCGAAGACGTTGCGCACCCGGACGCCCCGGGCGTCCGCCTCGACCCGGGGCCGGGTGAAGAGCAGCACCACCAGGCCACCCAGCACGCCCAGCCCGGCCATCGCGAGCTGGTCGCCACGCTGGAAGGTGGCCGCCCCGGACCCGGTCGCGCCGTGCAGCCCGATGCTCAACAGGGCGAACATGACCACCAGCGCGGGAGCCAGGATCCAGCAGACCACCCGGATGCGTCGCGGACGCACGAAGACGGTGCCGGGATCACGGGCGACGGCGGATTCGGTCACGCCGCCCAGTCTGCCATCCGGCACCTGGCCAGCCGCCGCCAGCCCGCAAACCCGACCGGAACGCCAGCCGCGCCGAGGGCGGGCTGGCGGGACCGGGCGGGCCGGGTCAGGTGGCGGCCGGAGTACCCCGGGCCGCCCGGCCGGAGACCACCACCGCGAGCAGGGTCAGCACCGCGCCGACCAGCACCGCCAGGCTCGCGCCGGGCCCACCCGGCCGCAGGTCGAGCAGCAGCGCCCCGCCCAACTGCCCGGCGACCAGGGCCAGACCGGTGCGGAGCAACCCCATCGACCGGATGCCGACCAGCAGCGCGACGGTGATCGCGACCCCGAGCGGACCGCCGACGTACAGGTACCACTCGTCGGGCCAGTCGGCGGTGCCGAGCTGGGCCAGCGCGCCGGTCACGGCCGCCACCGGCAGCATCGCCGCGCTGCTCACCCCGAAGTTGACCGCGGTGGCGGCGGCCGGGTTGGCAACCGTGGAGATCCGACCGTTCAACGCACCCTGGACGGCGATCAGCACCCCGCAGGCGACACCGAGCAGTACCAGCCCGACCGCCAGGTCGCCGACCGGCCGGCCGAACTGGGCCAGCGCCACCGCCGCGATCCCGAGCAGCGCACCCGCCACCCGGGACCGGGTCAGTCCCATCCGGCCGGCCGGGGCGAGCCGGGTCCGGTCGACCACGAGCCCGCCACCGCTGTTGCCGGCCACCTGGGCGATGGTGTAGACCGCCACCCCGAGCACCGGCACGACGTACGTCGCCGCGACGATGAAGAACGCCCCGCAGAGCCCGCCCAGATACGTCCACCACGGCAGCCTGGTCCGACGCAGCACCCCGAGACCGGAGCGCATCGACGGCAGCGCGAGCAGGCCGAGCAGGACCAGCGCCACACCCCCGGCATTGTTGACCAGTGCCCCGATGATCGGGTGACCGGTCCGCTCGCCCATCTCGGCGTTGGCCAGGTTCTGCGCCGCCGACCCGACCCCGGCCAACACCGTCAGCCCGATCGCGGCCCAGCCCGGCAGCACCTTCACCGGGAGACCCGGCACCCTTCGCACAGCGACACCCCGTCCGAACGCGCTGCCCGGACGGGTCGCCGTTCGACCGGCTCCGCACAGCGCCGGTCCAGCTTCACAGCCGGCGGGTACGGCTGTCAGTGATCGTGACCGGGATCGCTCCGCGCGGCCGGCGGCGGGACGCCGGGGCGGAGGTCAGGTCCCGGTGGCGCGGGCAGCCGTCGAGCAGGGCGGAACGGGGGCGACAATCGTCGGGTGGCGAAACGGAAGACCCGCCGGGCCGGCGGCGACGGAACCGGGCGGCCGTGTCCGTGTGGCTCCGGACCGGCGTACGAGGAGTGCTGCGGCGCACTGCACCAGGGGCGTACGGTCGCGGCGACCGCCGAGGCGCTGATGCGCTCGCGGTTCAGCGCGTACGCCGTCGGCGACACCGGCTATCTGCTCCGGACCTGGCACTCCCGCACCCGCCCGGCGCGACTGGCGCTCGACCCGGCGCACCGGTGGACCCGCCTCGACATCCTCGACACCGACCGGGGTGGACTGTTCGACACCACCGGCACCGTCGAGTTCCGGGCCCACTATCGACAGTCGGGCCACCCCGGCGAGCTGCACGAGCGCAGCCGCTTCGGCCGCGAGGACGGCCAGTGGCGCTACCTCGACGCCGAGTAGCCCGCCGGGTCGAGCCGTCCTCCCCCGCCGCCGGTCCGGTGCTGTCGGGTGCTGCCAGGCGCTGCCAGCGCTGTCAGGCGGCCGAGTCGGCGGACGGGAGTGCACAGACGCAACCCGCCAACGCAACCCGCCAACAGCCCCGCACCTCGACAATTCGCTGGCCGGCCGCGAACCGCCGGCCGTACGGTGAGCCGGATGTGGGGACCGTTCGTGCCGGGCCTGCGACTGTGCCGGCTCTTCTACACCGAGGCGGTACGCCCGCTGCTCGCCGAGGCGTACCCGGAGCTGCGCTACGCGGCGGCCCGGCTCGGCTCCGGGTCGGAGGTGCTCGGCTTCGACACCGAGCGCTCGGTCGACCACGACTGGGGTCCCCGGCTCACCCTGTTCCTCTCCCCCGACGACCTCGTCCGGTACGGCGAGCGGGTTTCGACGCTGCTCTCCGAGCGGCTGCCGAAGCAGGTCGGCGGCTGGCCGACGCATTTCGTCCCGGCGGCGGGCCGGGCCCGGGTGCTGGCCGCGACCGACGGGCCGGTGGCGCACCTGGTACAGGTCACCGAGTTGGGCACCTGGTGTGACACGCAACTTGCCTTCGATCCCCGGTCCGGGGTGCGGACCCTCGACTGGCTGGCCACCCCGGCGCAACTGCTGGCCGAGGTGACCGGCGGGGCCGTGTTCCGCGACGACCTCGGCGAGCTGACCGCGATCCGGGCGCGCCTGCGCTGGTATCCGGACGACGTCTGGCGCTACCTGCTGGCCTGCCAGTGGGCCCGGATCGGCCAGGAGGAGCCGTTCGTGGGACGGGCCGCCGAGGCCGGATCCGAGGCGGGCAGCCGGATACTGGCGGCCCGGCTGGTCCGGGACGTGATGCGGCTCTGCCTGCTGCTGGCCCGCCGGTACCCGCCGTACGGCAAGTGGTTGGGCAGCGCCTTCACCACCCTGCCCGAGCCATCGCCAGTCGCCCCCGAGGCGTCGCTGGCCGCCCCCGAGCCATCGGCGGTCGCCCCCGAGGCGTCGGCGGTCGCCCCCGAGGCGTCGGCGGTCGCCGTCGCGCTGGACGAGGCGCTGAGCGGGGACGCCTCGGCGCGGCAGGCGGCGCTCTGCACCGCCTACGAGGCGGCCGGGGCGTGGCAGAACCGGCTCGGCCTGGCCGAACCGGTGGACCCGACCCGGCGGTGGTTCCACGACCGGCCGTACCCGGTCATCGACGCCGACCGGTTCGCGTCCGCCCTGCTGGCCCGGATCGCCGACCCCGAGATCGCCGGGCTGCCCCCGGTCGGCGGGATCGACCAGTACGTCGATAGCACCCCCGTGCTGTGCCAACCGAAGCTGACCCGGGCGCTGATGGCCGCCGCCTGGCAGCGCCGGGAGTACTGAGGGCACCGAGGCGCCGGGCCGGCACGGCCGGAACCCCGCAATCGGCTCCACTCGGCACGATGCCACTAGACATCGACCATTGCCGTTGAATATATTTCGATCGACACCGCGAAATGTTTCAACTCCCACCGCCACCACCGGCAGGCCAGCCCTGCCACGCACCGAGGAGCCGCCATGCCCCGTCCGCGTTCCCGGCCGAGCGGCCTGTACGCCGCGCTCGCCGCCACCGCCCTGGCCGTCGCCGCCGGAGCCGTCGCCCTGACCGTCGCGGCCCCACCGGTCGCCGCCGCGGCCTGCAACGGTTACGTGGCGCTGACCTACGACGACGGCCCCAACACCGGTACCACCAACGCGCTGCTCAACGCGTTGCGGTCGACCGGCGCCCGGGCCACCTTCTTCAACATCGGCCAGCGGGCCCAGCAGAACCCCACGCTGGTACGCGCCCAGCAGCAGGCCGGGATGTGGATCGGCAACCACAGCTGGACGCACCCGCACATGACCCAGCTCAGCACCGCGCAGATGACCTCGGAGATCAGCCAGACCCAGCAGGCCATCCAGCAGGCCACCGGCACCGCGCCGAGGCTGTTCCGGCCGCCGTACGGGGAGACCAACGCCACGCTGCGCTCGGTGCAGGCCCAGTTCGGACTGACCGAGGTGCTGTGGAGTGTGGACTCCCAGGACTGGAACGGCGCCAGTACCGCCCAGATCGTCCAGGCCGCCAACAACCTCACCGACGGCGGCGTCATCCTGATGCACGACGGCTACCAGACCACCATCAGCGCCGTTCCGCAGATCGTTGCGAACCTGGCCAACCGCAACCTCTGCCCCGGGATGATCTCCCCGACCACCGGCCGGGCCGTCGCGCCCGACGGCACCAACCCGCCGACCAATCCCCCGACGAACCCGCCCACGAACCCGCCGACCAACCCGCCGACGCAGGGACCGGGCGGCTGCACCGCGACCGTGTCGCTGAACTCCTGGAACGGCGGTTTCGTGGCCACCGTACGGGTGACCGCCGGCTCGTCCGGCACCAACGGCTGGTCGGTACGGGTGACCCTGCCGTCCGGCGCCACGGTCACGAACTCGTGGAACAGCCAGCGCAGCGGCAGCAGCGGCGCGGTCACCTTCACCAACGTAAGCTTCAACGGCCGGATCGCCCCCGGACAGTCGACCGAGTTCGGTTTCCAGGGCACCGGCAGCGGGACCGGCATGTCACCCACCTGCACGGCGAGCTGAGTCCCCACCGGCCGCGCCCTCCGCGTTCGACGGGGCGCCGGACGTCCGGTGCGGAGGAGGAGGCGTCCTCCGCACCGGATCCCCGGCCGAACCCCGGCCGGCAACAGCGGCGCGACCCCGGCCGGCGACCCGCACCGAGTAGCGTGGCGGCGGCGGGAGGGGGACGCGGTGCCGGTGCCGACGGGGCAGCCCCGGATCGAGGCGTGGTCCGTGCACGGCGTCCTGCTGGAGCGGTACCGGTACGCCCCCGGGCCGGCCGTCGCATATCCCCGGCACGCGCACGAGGAATACCAGCTCTGCCTCAACTTCGGGCTGCCCGGACGGGTCTGGTACGACCGGGCCTGGCACACCGTGCCGCCGCGCAGCCTGGCGGTGGTGCCACCCGGCGAGGTGCACGAGACCCGGGACGTCGACCATCGTGGTACCGACGCCGACTACCGGGTCTTCTACCTCGATCCCGGGTCGGTCGCCGACACGGCGGTCGAGCTGACCGGGCGGCCCACCGGCCAACCGCGGCTGCCCGACCTGGTGGTACCCGACGACGAGCTGTTCCGGCGGTTCACCCGGCTGCACCGGGCGTACCAGTCGCGGGAGAGCCGGCTCGCCCTGGACTGCCTGACACAGTCGGCGCTGGCCAGCCTGCTCGGCCGGCACGGTGGCCTGCGGTCACCGGGCCGACGGCCGACCTCGGCCCGGCGGGCGGCCCACCAGGCGCGGGCGTACCTGCGGGACAACCTCGCCAGCAACGTGTCGCTGGCCGAGCTGGCCCGGGTGGCCAACCTCAGCCCCTACCACCTGGCCCGCACCTTCAGCCAGGAGTTCGGGCTTGCCCCGCACGCCTATCTGGTGCAGTCCCGGATCAACCTCGCCCGCCGGCTCCTGCTCGCCGCGCACAGCGTGACCGAGGTGGCCTACCGGACCGGCTTCCACGATCCGAGCCATTTCACCCGGCACTTCACCCGGGTGGTCGGCGTCCGCCCCGGCCGGTACGCCGAATCCGCAAGAACGTACAACCGGCCGGGGCCGGGGCGCTCCTAGCGTGGCGGTGCAGGAGGACGTCAGGCGAAGGTAGCAGGAGGACGGACGTGCACAACCACTCTGGGAAGCCGACGGACCGGATGGGGCGGAGTCGCCGTACCCGATGGGTCGCCCTGCTGGCGGCGGTGGCCGCACTCGGCACGGTGACCGCGTGCGGCGCGGATCCGGCCCGGTCCGGCGACCCGACCGGGGCGCCGGCGGCCTCCCCGTCGGCCGGGGCGACCGGGCCGGCGGCGGGTGCGGAGTTGGCTCCGGCCGGCCGGGCGTACGTCGACGCGGTGAACGACGGCGACCTGGCCGCGCTGGTCGCCGCGTTCGCCGAGGACGGGACGGTGGTCGACGTGTCCCGCCGGATCACCGGCCGGGACGCGATCCGGAGCTGGGCGGAGCACGAGGTCATCGGCGGCCGGCTGGAGGTCGTCGAGGTGGCCCCGATGGCGGGTGGGCAGGATCTGCTGGTGCACTGGGCACCGGAGGGCTCCAGCGGCTGGCGGGCCCACTACCGGTTCAGCTACACCGGCGACCGCATCGCGGTGGCCGACCTCCAGTACGCCTGAACGCCGGCCGGAGTATGCCTGACGCCCGGCCGGAGGGTGGCTCGCAGATGGATCTGGCGTCGGACGCCCGGCGGAACCCCTGCCCCGGCCGAGCGCCCGACGCCGACCGTCGGGCTCACGGACCCGCCGCCCCCGGCGTATGGTCCGCACATGTCGTCAGTACGACGGGCCACGGTGTCGTGACACCGCTCCCGTCTCCCCCGTTGTACAGACGACACCTCCCCGTACGCGCGTCCCGGCATAATCCTTCCGGCATGCCTGCCCGCGCGTTCGCAGCGATGATACGCACACGGCAGGTGATCCCGTCAACATTTGTGGACAGAGCTGTGGCATGCTGTAAACGATTGGCACCAGTCCGGAGGAGGCCAGATGGCTGAGGAGGCGGGCGAGTTCCGCAGCCCGGGGAGCCTGGCCGACCGGCTGGACCGGCTCTTCGACCGGATCCGGAAGTCCGACGGCACCGCCTACAGCCTGCGCGAGGTGGCGGACACGATCACCGCACAGGGCGAGTCGATCTCGCACACCTACATCGGACAGTTGCGTACCGGCAAGAAGGCCGACCCCAACCTCAGCCACCTCCGGGCGCTGGCGAAGTTCTTCGGCGTACCGGTGGAATACTTCACCAGCGACCGGCTGGCGGCCGACGTCGACAAGGAACTCGACCTCGCCGCCGCGTTGCAGCAGGTCCGCGCCCGCACCGTCGCGCTGCGCAAGTCCGTCATCCCGGAGGCACAGTCCGCGATCGATGCCCTCACCGAGCTGCTCGGGGTGATTCGCGCCCTTGAACAGGGCAAGCCGGACGCGGATGATGGCGCGTGAATGCGGATCGCGGTCTGGCGACAGCACGCCGCGCAGAGGGACGGTGGGCCCATGACGCTACGGCAGGTACGCCGGCGCTGTGAGCAGCTCGCACGCGGCATCCGGGTGCCGGACCCGTTCGACCTCGACACGTTCATCAGCGACTTCGGCGCCGACCGGGGACGTCCGGTCCACCTGATCGCGTTCGACCTGCCGCCCGGGGCGCCGTGCGGGCTCTGCGTCTCGACCGACGTCGCCGACTACCTGGTGGTGACCTCCGCCGCGACCGGGGTGCAACGGGTGCACATCGCCCTGCACGAGCTGGCGCACCTGCTGCTGGAGCACCGGCTGCACCTGGTCGACGACGTGCAGGGCAGCCGACAACTGTTCCGGCACCTCGACCCGGGGGTGGTGCGGTCGATGTTCGCCCGGACCAACTACAGCAGCCAGGAGGAGCAGGAGGCCGAGACCCTCGCCTCGCTGCTCGGGCAGCGGGCCGGACTGTGGCGCCCGCCCGCCCCGCGTACCCCGAGCGACCCGGTGGTCGAGCGGCTCGGCCAGTCCCTGGAGCACTAGAGTGTTGCCGAATGGACGGTAAGAGCGGCATCTTCCTGTTCTGCGCGGCGGCGGCGTGGATCGCGGTGGGTTACAAGGTGGCGGCACTCGCCCGCAACCCCCGCAACCTGAACCTGTGGGTGCTGACCCTCTGCATCGCCCTGCCGGCGGCCGGCTTCACCATGGCCGTCCCGGCCGTCTACACGGCGGTGAGCCGCTTCTTCGGGGTACCGAACCTCGCCTCGCTGCTGGTCTACAGCTGCATCGTCGGATACAGCATCACCGCGCTGGTCATGCTGATGCTCTGGCACATGCCGGCGGCCGAGGCGCTGCCCCGGGCCAGGGTGCTGGCGGTCTTCTACGGCCTGGTGCTGGTCGCGATGGCGGTACTCTTCGCCAACAGCGGAGCCACCGTCGAGGCGCCGAGCGACTTCGACGACATCTACGGCCCCCGCCCGGTCGGCGGCACGTTCCTGCTGGTCTACGTCTCCGCTTTCGCCTTCGGGCTCGGCGTCGCCGCCTGGCGCAGCCTCCAGTTCGCCAACCGGGTCGCCCGGACCGACGGCCGCCCGTGGCTGCGCCGAGGGCTGCGGCTGGTCGCGGCCGGATCGATCGTCGCGCTCGGCTACTGCCTGGGCAAGGGCGGGTACGTCGTCGCCGCCTGGCTCGGCACAAGGCTGCCGCTGCTGAGCGACGTCGGTACGCTCTGCGCCTGCCTCGGAGCGCTCGTGATCACGATCGGCTTCACGATCCCGTCCTGGGGACCGAACCTCTCCGCCGCTGCCGACCGGCTGGGCCGGGCCCGCACCTATCTCCGGCTCTATCCGCTGTGGCACGCCATGTACCAGGTGATGCCGGAGATCGCCCTGGACCCGCCCGCGTCCCGCCGGGACGACCTGCGGATGCTGCGCGATCTCGACTTCGCGCTCTACCGACGGGTCATCGAGATCCGGGACGGCCGGCTCGCGCTCGCGCCGTACCTGGCACCGACCGACGAGACTCCGCCGCCGGCCCGCAGCAGCGGCGGCAGTAGCAGCGGGGCGACGGCCGCGGCGACCCGCGAGGCGGTCCGGATCCGGGACGCGCTCGCCCGGCTGCGGGCGGCGGCCCCGGAGCGGCAGGCGGCGCCTCCGGCCGGTCCGGCAGCCCGGGACAGCCGTTCCGCGCCGCCGGCACCGCCGGACGACGACGGGGACCTCGTCGGTGACCTGGAATTCCTCGGCCAGGTCTCGTCGGCCCTGCGCCGGCTGTCACCGGCGACGGCCACGGCCACCTCCCCGGGTACGCCGGTGAGGAGCTGACCGCACAGATGCTGCACCGGCCCGGCCGGTTCGACCGGCTACGGGAGATCCGCGAACTCGACCCGGTGCGGGACTGTCACCAGATCTACCGGACCACCGCGCTGTGGGAATTCCCGTTCGACGTCCGGATGGGGCTGCTGCTGGCGTTCTGGCGTACCTTCGCGGTGCCGTCGATCGCCGAACTGCTCGCCGCGACCGGCGAGACCACGACTCGGACCGAGCGCCGTGCCGACGACACCGGCATCCTGATGTACACCCTGATCGAGTACGGCCTCGACCACCCGCTGGGCCGGGCGGCCACCCGCCGGCTCAACCAACTGCACCGCCGGTACGCCATCGACAACGACGACTACCTCTACGTGCTCGGCACCTTCGTCTTCGTCGGCACCCGCTGGATCGACCGGTACGGCTGGCGGGCGCTGTGCTGCCACGAGCGTGCCGCGATCTACCACTTCTACGCCGAACTCGGCCGGCGGCTGCGGATCACCGGCATCCCGCCGGACCTGGAGAGCTACGCGCACTGGTACGACGCGTTCGAGGCGGAGCGGTTCGCCGCCAGCCCGGCCGCCCGGCAGCTCATCACCGCGACCAAGAGGCTCCTCGCCGACCTGCCGAAGCCACTGGTACCGGTCGGCGAGCGGGTCGCCGACGCGCTGCTCGACCCACCGCTGCGGGCGGCCGTCGGCGTGACCCCGCCGCCGTGGTGGGCCCGGGCCCTGCTGTCCGGCGGGCTCGCCGGTCGCGCCGGGTACCTGCGGCACGGGGCGGCACCGCGCCGACAGCAGTACCTCGACGGTGGACTGCGGGCGAAGACCTACCCCGACGGGTACAACGTCGCCACGGTCGGCCCGGCGGAGCAACACCGGGTGGACGGGGCGGCGCGGGCGGAGTCGTCGGAGTGAGCGGAGCTGGTACCCGTCCTCCTCGCTCACAGCCCGTCCTGCCCGCTCATAGGCGGCGCTCATAGGCGGATGGTGCCGGTGCGCTGGCACAATGGCCGGACTTAATGGCCGGACCTGATGGCCGGGACGGGGACGAGGGATCGATGACGACCACCGACGAGCGGATCGTGCCGGACGAGACGACCGTGCCGCTGCTGCACTGTGTGTCCGCGGACGAGACGCTCGCATTCTGGCGGGCGCTGGGCTTCGAGGTGACCTGGGAACAGCGGAAGCCGTACCTCTACCTGGCGTTGCGGTGCAGCGGGTTCGAGCTGCACTACGGGGCGGCGCCGGCCGGGCTCGACCCGACGCTGGAGAACACCGGCGGCTGCCTGGTGATGGTCGGGGCGGTCGCGCCGTACCACGCGGCGTTCGTGGCGGCGATGCGGAAGACGTACGGGAAGGTGCTGGGAAAGGGGCTGCCGAGGATCACCCGCTACCGGTCCGGCGCATCCCGGTTCAGCATCGTCGACCCGTCCGGCAACTCGATCATCTTCATCCGTCGGGACGAGCCGGAGGAGTTGGAGTACGGCGGCTCGAAGCGGCTGACCGGGCTGGCGAAGGTACTGGACAACGCCCGGATCCTACGCGAGTTCAAGACCGACGACCGGGCCGCGTTCCGGGCACTCAACTCCGGGCTGCGCCGACACGGCGAGACGGCATCCGATCTCGACCGAGCCCTGGCGCTCGCCGCGCTGATCGAACTGTCGATCGCGCTGGACGAGCCCGACCGAGTACCCGAATGGGGCGCCCGGCTGCGGGAGGTCCCGCTGACCGGGCCCGAACGGGAGCAGGTGGAAGGCGGCGTCGCCGACCCGGCCGTACTCGCCGGATGGCTGCCGCACGGCACCTCGCCCGACGAGGGTGAGGCCGGGTAACCGGTCGCCGCCGACTCGCGGTGTCAGCCCGTGCAGACTCGCGGTGTCAGCCCGTGCAGAGGGAGGCCGGCTCCTCGGCCCGCCTGGCGCGGGCGGCTCGGGCCGCCCGGAGGAGCGCGACGAGGCGTACCGTGGCGGGTTGCCCGAGCAGGATGCCGAGGAAGACCAGGACGAGTCCGCAGACCTGCTGTGGCGTGAGGGTCTCGTCGGCGATCACCGTGCCGAGCAGTACCCCGGTGACCGGATTGAGCAGCCCGATCAGGCCGACGGTGCCGGCGCTCAGGTGCCGCAGCCCGGTGAACCAGGCGGCGAAGGCGAGCGCGGTCGCCACCACCGTGACGTAGCCGAAGCCGACCAGTGCCGGCCCGTCCAGGGCGGGCGGCCGTCCCTCCACCGCGACGGCGACCGGGAGCAGCACCACGCCGCCGGCGACGAGCTGCCACGAGGTCAGCGAGAAGACGTCGATCGGCCGGTCGGCAGCCGGATCCGCCCGAACGCCCGCGCTCCACTTCTTGGCGAGCACGTAGCCGAGCGAGGACATCAGCATGGCGGCGACCGAGGCGAGTACCCCGGAGAGGTCGACGGCGACCGCGCCGTCCAGCAGGAGCAGGCAGACGCCGCCGATCCCGATGCCGGCGCCGGCCAGGTGTGCCGCCCGGGGGCGTTCGGAGAGTGCCGCCCAGGCGATCAGCATCATCATCACCGGTGCGGTCGCCATGATCGTCGAGGCGACGCTCGTGGGCAGGACCTGCGCCGCCAGGTAGACCAGGGCGAAGAACGCGCCCATGTTGAGGGTGCCGAGCACCAGCGATCGCCACCACCACGAGCCGCGCGGCAGCGTCCGGCGTACCAGCACGAGCAGCAGGCCGGCGGGGAGTGCGCGGATGACGGCCCCGTACAGCGGATAGTCGGCCGGCAGGAACCGGTGGGTGACGAAGTAGGTCGCGCCCCAGGCCACCGGGGCGATCGCGGTGACGGGTACCCAGCGAAAAGTAGCTTCCACGGAAGCCACTATACCTTCCGTGGAAGCTATAGTGGCGGGTGTGACCGAGTACCTGGACCACGTGGCCCGGATCCAGCAGGCATGGAGCCGGGAGCGCCCCGACCTCGACGTACGCCCACAGGGCGTGATCGGCCGGCTGCACCGCCTCGCCGGGCACCTCAGCGAGCAGCTCCAGGTCGTCTACCGGCGGTACGGGCTGGGCGAGGGTGAGTTCGACGTCCTCGCCACCCTGCGACGCGCCGGCGAGCCCTTCGAGCGCGCTCCCGGCGAGCTGGCCGCGTTCACCATGGTCACCACCGGGGCGATGACCAAGCGGATCGACCGACTGGAGCGCGACGGGCTGGTCAGCCGACGCCCCAGTACGACCGACGGGCGAGGCCGGGTGGTCGCGCTCACCGAGGCCGGCCGGAAACTCATCGACCAGGCGTTCGCCGAGCACATGCGCAACGAACGCCGCCTCCTCGACCTGCTGCCGCCGGACGACTCCGCCGCATTGGAACACCTGCTCGCCACCTGGCTCGCGGCCCTGGAAGCGCCACTTCCGACCGGAACGGACTTGAGTCGGCCCCATGATTGAGATATGTCTCTATGGATATATCTCACCCATAAGCGTCCGCCCGGATCTGGCTGGTACAGACGGTGCCCTCCGGCGGTACCTGGCTCGGACCAGCCGCTCCTGCCTGGCCGGCGCCGAGCAGCCCGGCCCCGTGCTGGCGGCGAGCGCGGCCCCGACCGCAACGGCGAGCCGCCTTATACGTCGAGTCATCTTGACGCTCCTTTCCGTGGACACCGTGCCGGAACGGTGTCAAGGATCCGTCAAGCCGAGGCTGTCCCAGCTCAGAGCATTCGCACCAGGATCATGCCGGCCAAGCCCAGCGCGGCCAAGCCCAGCGCGGCGACGAGCAGGCGACGGGCGGGCACGGTTGGGTTGCCCACCAGATAGGTGGAGATACCAAAGGCGCCACCGACAACGCTCAATGACATCGGGATCAGGGTCGTCCGCGTGACGTCGCCCGAAAAGATCAAGAACCCCGAGACAACCGCGAAGAAGATCGGGACATTGGCGAGGGCGTTGCGGAACACGCGAAATGAACTATCCCGAAGTGCCGCGACCTCCTGCTGGTGCCTCTGGAGCAGTTCCTGTCCCGGCATGGCGGCTCGTTGCCATCCGCTCCGCCATGATTGCCCTGGGCTCACGGCCGACACCGTAGCAACGCCGGGCGTCACTCGCGTCCCTGTCGGTTGATCACGTACGGCGGCCGCCGGATGTCGGAGGGTGGCCACCTAAAAAAAGGGCCTGTTTCATAACGTCCGACGGTTGTACGGGTGGCAATGGGTACTCTTGCGCGCATGACGCAGAGCTCCGCCGCCCTAAAGCGACGTTGGACTACCGCCGACGGCCGCGAGTTGGTCCGCGCCGCGGAGCGGCGACTCCGCGACAGGCAGCCACTGGACGGGCTCGGCCTCGAATCGATCGACGGCCGAGTCGACCTGCGTTTCATCCCGCTCACTGCGGACTTCTCGCTTCTTGACGGGGTCGAGCTTCGAAGACTGGACTTCTCCGGAGCGATGGCGGCAAACCTTCGATTCGTCGACAGCGTGATCGCGGATTGTCGGTTTGACTCGGCTGACTGTCAGTTCTGGCACCTTCGCGCCTGTCTGGTCATGGACACCTCGTTCCTCAAGGCGGATCTGCGTAACGCAACGCTGGGCGAGTGGTACCAAGGACGCGGCAACCGGTACCGCAGTGTGCATTTCGGTTCGGCGCGACTGCGTAACGCCACGACGAGCGCCGCGACGTACGAGGACTGCGACTTCGCGTTCGCAGAGCTCGAGCGGGTGAACTTCTGGCAATCCAGCCTCATCCGGTGCACGTTCGCCGGGCCGCTGCGCGACGTCGTCTTTGACGGACGGCTGCTCGGTGAAGGCAAGCCCGACGGGAACCCGATGCTTGAAGTCGATCTTACCGAGGCCGTGCTCGACGGCTGCGACTTCCGCGGCGTGAGCTTCGACTCCGTCCGGTTGCCCAACGATCCTCAAGTGGTGCTGATCAGGGATAAGGCGCTGATGGAACGCGCCGCCGCAGCGCTTGCCGGCGTCGATCAGGATCCTGCTGCGCGGTTAGCACACGCCGTTCTGCATCACATCGAGCTGTCGCTGGACCGCGACGGCGTGACGTTGATTAATCTTCGGGACGCAGGAGAGGCCGCCGACCTCGTCGGCGGTCTCCTTCGCGATGGCGGTCTGCGGCCCTGAAGCTGCTCAGAGCCATTCGCCGATGGCGGCGATGTGGATGGTGGCCTGGTAGCGCACGGCGAGTTTGTCGTATCGGCTGGCCACGCCGCGGTGGCGTTTGAGCCGGTTGATACCACACTCCACGGCGTGGCGCTGCTTGTAGATGGCGGGGTCGAACGCCGGGGGTCTGCCGCCCTTCGACCCTTTCTTGCGGCGGTTGGCGTCCTGGTCGGCCTTGGTCGGGATGGTCGCCTTGATGCCGCGTCGGCGCAAGTAGTCGCGGTTGGCCTTCGAGGTGTATGCCTTGTCGGCCAGGACCCGGTCGGGTCGGGTGCGTGGTCGACCGCCACCGGGACGTGGCACCCGAATGTTGTCGAGGACCCGGATGAACTGCGGGCTGCCGCCGCGCTGCCCAGCAGTGATCAGCATCGACAGCGGCTTTTGGCCCTGCTCACACCCGAGGTGCAGCTTCGTGGTCAGCCCGCCACGGGAACGACCCAGCGCATGGTCGGCCGGCTCGACGTCCACACCGCCCGGCGGCTCTTTCTGATCGTCCGGGGCGGTACGGGCACCGGTCGCGTGCTGGTGCGCCCTGGTGATCGTGGAATCGACGCTCACGTCCCAAATGATCAACCCGACTTCATCAGCCTGCGTCTGCAGTCCGGTCACGATCCGCCACCATGTCCCATCCCGTTGCCACCGCCGGAACAGTCCGTACACCGTCTGCCACGGTCCGTACATCGCCGGGACATCCCGCCACGGCGAACCCACCCTGACCCGCCACCGGATTCCATCGATGAGCTGCCGTTTCGTCCACTTCGACGGACGTCCCGTCCGTGCCGTGGGCAGCAGCGGCTCCAACACCGCCCACTGAGCGTCGGTCAGGTCGAACCGCCTCGTCACCGGTATGGTGGCCACGAGGTCTCCGGATGATGGCTCTTCTTGGTCACTGAACCATCTACCGGAGATCTTGCCGTGTATCAGCCGATGACTTGCCGGAAGTTCCTCACAAACCATCCGCCTGGGCAGTTATGAAACACGGCCTAGGGTTGATCCCGCCACGTACGTCCCGCGCCTGCACCACGGTCCCACTGACGTCGCCCCAGACCGAGTTGAGCACGCCGCCTTGTGCTGCGATGAGGGCCGCATGAACCCGAGTCCAATGGCTGCGGAACTCCTCCCCGAAGACCGGGTCGGCGGCAGACTCCTGCTCCAGGAGATCGGCGAGTCGGCTCGCGGTGACCGGAGTCGACGGTTGGCACAGCGCGGCGTCGACCACAGCCCGCTCATCCGGTCGATTCCGGAACCGCTCCCGTACGTACGAAATCAACGACTGCGCCGCAGACCGGCCACCCTCGGCGAGTTCGGTCGTCGCCCAGGAGACCAGCGCCGCGACCGCGGTGACCATGACGGGATCTGCCATTCGCAACACCTCCGAAGGATGGCTCGCCGTAGCGTCACCACAGCCTTGTCGACGGGTAGTAGTTCAGCTCATCGATGTTACGTTAGGTGCTCACCCAATCACGCACCCTCGGAGGTCACGATGAGTGGAAAGCGATGGGAGGCGGACCCGTCAGCGGAGCTGGCCCGGCGCTGGGGAAAGTCGTCGCACGAGTTGGGGAACACGTCCGGCGACGGGAGCTGCCCGGACATCTGGGAACTGGCCAACGGTGACGTGGCGGTGATCGGGCAGGACCTGACGGAGGCTTATCGGGGCAGGCTTCCCGACGGGGTGTCGGTCGATCCGGGTGAGCGGCTGGTTATTATCCCGCGATCGACGATGATCGCGGCCAAGGTGGACATACCTGATGCGTGACCTCTTCGCCGGTGATCCCGGGGAGCGGCTGAGCCTCGCGGAGTACTGGGCCGACTTCGAGCAGCGGTTCTGGGCGACCGCTGCTCCGGGATTCTGGAAGCTGGAGCGGCAGCAGACATTCAAGGAGCCCGGCGATGACGGCTGGCAAGCCTTCGCCGCAGGGCGGTGGACAGAATCGCTCGAGATCCTCGACCAACGACGCACTGAGTTCGCGAGCTACTACCGCAGAATCGCCGAGCGTGGATTCCACACGCGCCGGGTCCGGGTGGTCGAGAAGCCAATCACGCCCTACCTACAGTGGGAACTGCACGTCCTCCGGTTGCGCCATGAGTACGGCGGGCTGACCCGGGTCGTCGGTCCAGATCGGGTCTGCGGGTACGAGGTGAGCGGGCCGCTGCCGGAAATCTACACGCTTGGCACCGACGTGATGTACGAGGCGATCTACGACGACAACGGGGTGCTGGCAGCGGCTCAGCGGTGGCGGGACCGGGATCTGGTGGTTCGGTGTCAGCGGTTCGTCGCCGACCTCTACCGCGACGGAGAGCCGCTGGACGAGTTCTTCGACCGGGAGGTTGCCTCCCTGGAGCCACCCGGCGGGCAGTGACGGATGGGCCTCGGGACGTCGGGCGACGACGAGCGGGACGCCCGCCAGGTGAACCGCTCCGAGCTGGCCGGGCCGGCCGATCTGGTGCAGGCGCGAGATGTCCACGGCGGTGTGCATTTCCACGGAACCGAGCGCGAAGCATCCGAGCAGCCCCCACGGCAGCTTCCCGGCGACGTACGCGGCTTCGTCAACCGGCTCGACGAGTTGTCGGTCCTCGACCGGGTGCTGCTTCATGAACAGGGGAAAGCTGCCGACCTCACCCTCGTTGTTATCGCCGGCACCGCCGGGGTGGGGAAGGCCTCACTCGCCCTGCGCTGGGCTCACAGCGTCCGTCATCGCTTCCCTGACGGGCAGCTCTACGTCAACCTGCGGGGATACGACCCGGGAGCACCCGTCACGCCGGCGCAGGGGCTCGACCGTTTCCTCCGCGCCCTGGGAGTCCCCGCTACGGCGATCCCGCCGGACCCCGAGGACCGGGCCGCCCTGTACCGCTCCCGGCTCGCCGACCGACGTGTGTTGGTGGTGCTGGACAACGCCGCCACCGTCGGGCAGGTACGCCCGCTGCTGCCCGGCACCGACGGTTGCCTGGTGCTCGTCACCAGCCGTAGCCGGCTCTCCGGGCTCGTGGCCCGGGATGGTGGGCGCCGGCTGACCCTGCGCGTCTTGCCGGAGGAGGACGCCGTCGCCCTGCTCCACAACGTCACGGCGAGCTACCGCCGCGACGACGATCCCGACGACCTGGGTGAGCTGGCGCGGCTCTGCGCCCGACTGCCGCTCGCGCTCCGCATCGCCGCCGAGCGGGCAGCGAGCCGGCCCTTCATGCCGCTTCGCGAGCTGATCCGGGACCTGCGGGACGAGTCGGCGCTCTGGGACGCTCTGACCGCCGAGGACGACGAGGAGGCGGATGCGGTTCGGACGGTCTTCGCCTGGTCGTACCGCTCACTGCCGGACGGGGCAGCCCGGCTCTTCCGGCTGCTCGGGCTGCATCCCGGACCAGACTTCAGCACGGAGGCGGCGGGCGCGCTCTGCGATGCGCCGGGCCACCAAGTCCGACAGCTACTCGACGTACTCGTCGGGGCACATCTGCTCGAACAGCACGCACCCGGACGGTATCAACTACATGACCTGCTGCGCGCCTACGCCCTGGACCAGGTACGACAGCACGAAAGCGAGGAGACGTCACAGGCTTCGCTGCGGCGGGTACTCGACTGGTATTTACACACCGCGGACGCCGCGCTGGCGAAGGTCCTGCCCTTCAGTCCGACGACTCCCACGGCTACTCCCGATGACATCACGGCACTGAGCTTCGCCAGCAGCACCGAGGCGGCAGCCTGGTTCGAGGCGGAGTGCGACAACCTGGTCGCCTCGACCCGGTCTGCGGCAACGGCGGACCTGCACCGCATCACCTGGCAGCTCGCCGCCGTGCTGCGAAACGTCTTCATGCACCAGAACGCCTTCGATAGCTGGCTGACGACCGGCCGGCTCGGTTTGGCAGCCGCCCGCGCCGTCGGCGACCGGCATGCCGAGGCGGAGATGTTGGAGGGCCTCGGCAAGGCCCACTTCCAGGCCCGCCAGTTGGCCGAGTCCGCCGAGTACCACCGGGCCGCGCTGGAGATCCGGCGCGAACTCGGAGACCGGTTCGGCATCGCCGTCTCGATCAACGCTCTTGGACTGCTCGGCCTCCGGCACCGCCGACTCGCCGGCGCCCTCGTCCACTTCCAACGCAGTCTGGAAATCTTCGAGCAGCTCGGCGAGCGGCGCTGGACGGCGCTGCTGCACAGCAACCTGGCCGAGGCCCACTACGAACTCGGCGACCTGACCGACGCCGCCGCGCTGCTGGGCCGCGCGATCGTCGTACAGCGGGAGATCGGCGACCGTGGCCAGGAGGGGAACTCGCTGTTCTTCCTGAGCATGACCCTGCGGGAGCAGAGGCGGGTCGATGAAGCGCTGACCGCCATCGATGCGGCGCTGCGGATCGCCCGTAATGCTGGCAACCCGGTCTGGCTCGCCCACTGGTTGGTGGAGTACGCCCGGGTGCTTCGAGCACTGGATCGAGCGACCGAGGCGCTGGGAGCCCTACACGAGGCGGCGACTCGGCAACGGACAATCGGCGACCACAGCCGCGAGGCGATGGCTCTCGACGGCACCGGTGAGGCGTACCGGGACCTCCGTCAGCCCGACGAGGCGGTCAGGTTCCACCTGCGCGCGGCGATGGTCCATCGTGAGCTGGGCGACGACTGGCAGCTGGCCAACACGCTCGATCACCTCGCCGCCGCCCTGGTCGACGCCGGGCAGCCAGAGGAGGCGGCCGAGCATCGGCGCGAGGCCCGGTCCCGCCTGGCCCGGTTCGACGACGCCCGCGCGTTCGCCGTACGCGCCCGCATCGACAGGATGCTGGCCGAGCCCCCAGGTTGACCGGTAGCCGCAGGCTGGCGGGGTAATCGATACACGGGTCATCACCAGCTACTTCCGCGATTGTTTCGCAGATGCGGCCGGCGGGCGGGGCTACGGCAGTCAGGGCAGCTCAGCGTCGCCCCACACTGACCGCACCAACGCGCCTTCACCTTGAACAGGAACAGGCCGGCGGCGAACGCAAGGACCGCGACCGCCGTCAGCACGATGAACGAGTCCACCACTGTCGTCACCTCCCCGGTTCTGCCGGCAACCGGTGGATACGGCGGGAGCAGGGGCCGTCATGGTCGGCCCGCAGCAGGCAAGGCCGCCCGTTCGGAAGCGCCGCGTCGCAGAAGGTGCGATGCCGTACGTCGGGATTCGCCTCCGTCGAGACGGTGGTGGCCCGCGGGTCGGCCTGCGGCAGGAAACGCACCGACCAGGCCGCCACCCTGGCCAACCGGATCGCGCCGGCCAGATCGGCGGCGACGACAGGCAGGTGTACGACGTAGCGCGTCATCGGCCTTCCCACCTGTTGCCTGTTCCGGTGTGCCGGGCCTGCCAGCGCCGGAGCGTGTCTCCGAGCCGAGCCGTCTCCTGCTGACTGTGGGCCAGCGCCTGCTGCACGGCGGCCAGGTCGCCGGCCACCCGTTCCAGGAATTCGCGTACCTCGGTCGGGTCGAGTCCACGTCGGCCGAACCCCACGGTCCGGAATCGACGCTCACGTACCTGCCAGGGCATCAGGGTCGGGCGGCCGGTGGCCGGATAGGGAATCCCGCTGCGCCCTCGCGCTGGCCGATGGCTGTGCTCGCCCATTGCCGGACCGCCTTCCTGTCATCGAGTGGGTGGGTCCGCCCGCCCTCTGCAAGGCGGACCCACCCCGCCCTGCCACCACAGCTCCGCGGGCTTTACCGGTGGCAGGGCTGCTCATGGTTGGTGGTGCGGAGCGCGGCGGCCGATCGGGGGAGTCGGAGGACGACCGCCGCGCCGGTAGCCATCCTGTGACAGTCCGGAGTAGCTTCGCAATGTTCTAAAGCGGAATTTCTGCTCCAGAACTTGACTTTTTTTACTGAAACCCATAAATGTTGCAGAGGGGCGAGTCACAAGGTTGCTGGATGGAACCAGGGAGGGTCCAGATGGCAGAGGACATTGGTTCGACCGTGCCCCGCAGACAGCTTGGCCGAATGCTCCGACAGTTTCGGACCGAGGCCGGGGTCACCCTCGACGCCGCCGCCGACGAGTTGGAGTACAGCCGGCAGAAGATCTGGCGTATCGAGTCCGGCACGGGCGCCGTCCGGGTGCTCGACGTCAAGGCGATGTGCGAGCTGTACGGCGTGACGGCGGAGATGACCAACGCGATGCGTGGACTCGCCGTCGAGACGAAGTCCAAGGGCTGGTGGCACGCGTACGGCGACGCCGTCCCGAGCTGGTTCGAGCTGTACGTCGGCCTCGAATCCGCCGCGTCACACCTCCGTGAGTACGAGGAGACCCTGATCCCGGGACTGTTGCAGACCCGGGAGTACGCGTTGGGGCTGGCCAAGATTGATCGACCAAAGGCAAGTGAGGAGGAGCGTGGGCGGGCGGTCGAGGTGCGATTGCAGCGACAGGCTCTGCTCACCCGGCGGTTACCGGAGCCGCCCCGGCTGGACGTGATGTTGTCGGAGTCGGTGCTACGGCGTGCCGTAGGCGGTCCGCAGGTCATGTCGGGACAGCTTGAACACCTGCTTGATGCGGCTGAGCTACCCAACGTGTCCGTTCGGGTCCTGCCCTTCACGGCGGGACCACATTCCGGCGCCGTGGCCGGGTCATTCGTGATCCTTGACTTCCCCTCCGGCAAGGGCGGGCGAGCCGAGGCCGAGCCCTCTGTCGCCTACAGCGAGTCGCTGACCGGTGCACTCTACCTCGAGAAGCCAGAGGAGCTGCGGGCCTATGGGGACGCCTGGAGCAGCTTGGAGGCACTCGCACTCGATGAGTCAGAATCGAAGGAGATGATGAGGAAGATCATTGGAGAGATGCGGCATGACTGACCTGACCGGCGCCCGTTGGCGCAAGAGCACCCGCAGTGGCGGCAACGGCGGCAACTGTGTCGAGATCGCCGATAACCTGCCCGGCATCGTCGGAATACGCGACACCAAGGACCCGGGCGGCCCAACACTGACCTTCGATCCGAGCGATTGGACTGTTTTCGTCACGGCTCTGACCAGCGGTACCCTTCACCGCTGACCAGTCCTCATGCCATGAACGCCTCCGGCTGCGGAGGCGTTCGCCTTTCGGCCGCCAACCCGGTGCGGAGGGGCGTCCTTCCCTCCGCACCGGGTTCCCCCGACGTCAACTGGCGGCGCTGGTGGGCCGCAGCCGTTGACAGGCAGCGCGGGTGGCACTTCCTCGCGGGACCGAATCCGGCGTCGCAGAAGCCGGACCCGACTCGACGGCCGGCCGCCGACCGAGATGCGTTGCCGAAAACTTCCGGTAATCTAGCTCCGTCGATGTGCCGTACCACTATTAATACCCATCGAGCGCCCTCGACACAAGACCTGTACGCGCCAGACACCAGCCCATCCGCAGCTCCCGGAAGATGGCCGGAAGTTCCGGTGGCAACGGCGCGTTGACAGTCCAGATCGCTACGACGGGTCCCCGGTCGACGCTCAGCTAACCGCGACGGTAGACGGAGATGTGACTCCTGCTGTCGGCGTCGAACGGTCGACGGTGCCAGTCGGCGTACCGGTCGGCGAGCCGGAGACCGGCCTGCTCCGCCAGCTCGTCGATCTGCTCGGGCCAGGCGTACCGCATGCCGAACGGCTTCAGGTGCACACCCTGACCGTCGAACCTGATCGTCTGCCGGATGAACGTCTGTGCGGCCCGGTCGAACCGGTGCAGCCGGATCGTCGCCGAGTCCTCCGTGACGTCCCAGACCTGGACCTGCTGCTCGGTCCGGTCCATGTCGACCGGGTCCGGGACGTACGCCTCGATCACGAACGCGCCGCCCGGCGCCAGCACCCGCGCGACGTTGCGGAAGCAGTCCTGCTGCCGCCGCGCGTCGACGAGGTTGAACAACGTGTTGTAGACCAGGTAGGCCAGGGTGAACGGCCCGTCGACCGGTACGTCCGCCATGTCACCGACAACCACCGGCAACCGCTCGCCACCGGGCTTGGCACGGAGCTGTGCCACCATCTCCTCGGACGCCTCGACGCCCTCGACCACGAGGCCGCGTGCGGCCAGTGGAAGTGCGATCCGGCCGGTGCCGATCGCGAGTTCCAGCACCGGTCCGCCGTCGGCCAGACCCGCGAGGAAGTCCACCGCCGGGGCGGGATCGGGGTTGGGGCCGTTGTCGTAGCCGGCGGCCCAGAGCCGGCCGAAGAGCCCGGGATCGTCGAGGAGCGACATCACTCGCCCTCCTCGCGCCGGGTCGGCCGAGCGGCCGGCGAGATCCCGGTCGGGCGTGTCCTACCGGCGCCCGCCGCTGTGCTGGTCGTGGAGTTCGACGTACTCATGAAGCCTCATATCCTTCGGATAGCCGATGACTGCTCGCTGACTGGACATGGGCACTCGTGGCATGGCCGTCTCCTCTCGGTGGCTTCCGGTCGGCTCTGACCGCCGGGCAGAGTCAGGACAACAGAACCCCGGTGACCCCGGCAACCGCTTTACGGGGTACGGCTCAGGCCGGGCCGAGCAGGTCCCACCGGTTGCCGGCGACGTCCCGGAACACCGCCACCCGGCCGTACGGCTCGGTCCTCGGCAGGCTCACGAACTCGACACCGGCCGTGACCATCCGGTCGTACGCGGCGTCGAAGTCGTCGACCCGGAGGAAGAACCCGACCCGGCCGGCCACCTGGTCGCCGACCACGGCACCCTGCCGCTCGCCGTCGGCGCGGGCGAGCAGGATGCCGGTCTCAGCACCGGGTGGCCGGACCACGACCCACCGTTTCGGGCGACCGTCGTTGGTCAGCGACGGCGAGTCCTCGACCAGTTCGAAGCCGAGCGCTCCGGTGAAGAACTCGATCGCCGGGTCGTACTCCGCCACCACGATGGTCACCAGATCGATCCGCACCTGACGGAGACTAGGCCCCGGGTCCGGCCACGAAGCCCGAGCCCTCACCGGCCGTGGTTCCGCTGGTCCGGGCCAGCTCACCGATGCTCCACCGACGTCCGGTGTCGTCTCTCCCGGTCACGCCCGGAACGCTACGACCTCCCGTGACGTCGGGTTCAAGTCCGGAACAACGGGAGTCGGCCTCGGGAAACAGCCGGGTACGCTGGCTGCCCGCCCACCGGCTCGGCCGGGACGACGGACCCGCACCGGAGTTCGCCGACCCGGGAGGACGTACCGAGGAGTCAGCACCCGATGAGCCGGGAACGAGAGGACGTGGTGGCGGCCAGCCGTGGCGACGACCTGCTGACCCTCGCCCGCCTGTCGGTGGGGCGGGAGGCGGTACGCGGCATCCTGGACTGGCTCGGCCGGCGTACCGGTGGCGCGGCCCTGCTGGTCGGGGCCGACGGGAAGGTACTCGCCGAGCCCGCCGGCCGGCCCGGAACCGGCGCCCGGATGTCCCGGGCCGTCGGCGCCGCCGTGGCGGATCTGTCCCGGCGCGGGTCGGGCGCCGCCGTCGTCGACACCGGCGGACCGACCAGGGTGCACCTGCTGAGGCTGGGCGGCGCCGACCCGGACCCGTCGGCCGCGTCACTGGTCGCCCGGGCCGAGGAACAGGTCGGGTACCTCGTGGTCGTCGCCGCCCCCGACCGGCAGCTCGGCGAACTGCTCGCCGACGCCGCGCGGACGCTGTCGCTGTGCTGGCGGGTCGAGGAGGCGGACCGGGCCCGCCAGCGGATCGTCGCCGCCGACGCGCACGGCCGGGAGGCGGTACTGCACCTGTTGATGGTCGGCGACCTGCCGCCCGCCCGACGGATCGCCTCGGCGCTGCGACCGCAGCTGCCGGACGCGCTCCGGGTCTGTGTGATCGAGTGTGTCGGCCGGCAACGGTACGAGGTCGCCGCCGAGATCGACCGATCGCTGGCCGGCCGGGCCTGGATCGTGCCCTGCCCGGTCCGCTCGACCCATCTCATCGCCCTCGTACCGGCCGAGCCGTCGTCCGCCGCCGGTGCCGCCTCGGCAAGCCCGGGGACCGATCGACGAGGTGCGGATCGGGCCGATCCGGCGGACCGGCTCGGGCGGCTGATCATCGCCCGGGTCCGGCAGTGCCGGGTCGGGATGAGCGAGCCGGTCGCGTTGCCGGACACGGCCAGCGGCTACGAGCAGGCATTCCACGCGCTGGCGGTGGCCCGAGCCACGACCAACGGGTACGCCCGCTTCGACCGGCAGCACGACCTCGTGCCGCTCACCGGCCCGGACGGGTACGCCTGGGCCCAGCGGCTGCTGCGACCCTGTCTCGGCCACACCCCGGCCCGCCGGGCCGACCCGGGCGCGGCGGAACTGCTCGGTACGCTCAGCTCGTGGCTGGCCTTCGACGGCGCGGCCAGCCGGCACCTCAAGATCCACCGCAATACCCTGACCGGTCGGCTACGACTGCTCAACGCGCTGCTCGGACTGGATCTCCTCCGGGTCGGTGACCAGTCCACCGCCTGGCTGGCGCTGCGGCTGCGCGACGCGCCCCGGCCGGACACCCCGGAGGCCGGAACGGTGCTGACCGCAACCGCCGCCCGGGAGGTAACCCTGGAGCACCTGCTCGCCGCTCCGGCCGTGACGGCGTGGGCCCGGGCCCGGCTCCGCCCCTTGCGACAGGCCGATCGGTCGACCGGACTCGAGACGGTACGGGCCTGGCTGGCCGCCGACACCAACCTCTCCGCCACCTCGGCCGTGCTCGGCATCTCCGTGTCGGCCACCCGCAAGCGGCTCGCCCGGTCCGAACAGGCGCTCGGGCGTTCGCTGCTGCACGCACCGGACGCCCGGCACGAACTCTGGCTCGCGCTACGCGCGATCGAGCTGGCCGACGACCACTGAGCGCCGGCTCGACGAAGCGCGGCCACGGCCCGGCTGTCCGGCGGCCCGGCCGGAGGCGCGCTCGCCGCGCCCGACGGGACCAGCAGCGCCGTCACGGTGCACGGCAGGACCGGAAGCGTGGTCAAGCAGTGAACGGCGAAACCAGCAGCGGGGTCACCGCGCCCGGCGGGACCGGTACGAGAGTCACTGCGCACAGCGGGAGCGGCAGCGCGGTCGCTGTGCACGGCAGGACTGGTACGAGGGTCGCTGTGCAGATCAGCCCCTCGCGGCCGGCTTCCGTGGCGCCGTACGGTGGCGGTGCCGATGCGGGGGACGGCCACCGTCCGGCGCCCCTTCGGGCTATGCCACGAGGGCGAAGGGCAGCCGGACGGTGGCCTTGGCATTGAGGTGGCGGCCGATCGACAGGCAACAGCCGGCAGGCGGCCGAATGACGGGCTACAGCCGGCAGGCGTCGATGGCGGTGACCAGGATCGCCCGGGCGCCGACGTCGTACAGCTCGTCCATGATCCGGTGTACGTCCTGGCGCAGTACCATCGCCTGCACCGCCACCCAGCCCTCCCGGTGCAGCGGCGAGATGGTCGGCGACTCGATCCCCGGGGTGAGCGCGCTGGCCTTCTCCAGCAGGTCGGCCCGGACGTCGTAGGCGAGCATCACGTACCGGCGGGCGACCAGCACCCCCTGGAGGCGCCGGACGAGCTGGTCCACCTGCCCGTTGGCCGGTGCACCGGTCCGGCGCACCAGTACGGCCGACGAGTGCAGGATCGGCTCACCGATGATCACCAGTCCGGCCTGCCGGAGCGTCGCGCCGGTGGAGACGACGTCCGCGACCACGTCGGCGACGCCGAGGCGTACGGCGTTCTCGACCGCGCCGTCGAGCCGGATCACGGTCGCGGTGAGCTGGTGCTCGGTCAGGTACCCCTCGACCACCCCGGGATAGGCGGTGGCGATGCGGCGGCCGGCGATCTGGTCGATCGTCGAGACGGTTTCCGGCCGGGCGGCGAACCGGAAGATCGACCCACCGAAGTCGAGGTCGAGCATCTCCTCGGCCGGGCTGGCCGAGTCGACCAGCAGGTCCCGGCCGGTGATGCCGAGGTCGAGGTCGCCGGAGCCGACGTAGGTGGCGATGTCCTTGGGGCGGAGGTAGAAGAATTCGACGTCGTTGGCGTCGTCCCGGCAGATCAGGTCGCGGTCGTCGCCGCGCTGGCGGTAGCCCGCCTCGCGCAGCATCTGGGCGGCCGGTCCGGACAGGGTGCCTTTGTTGGGAATGGCGATGCGCAGCATCGGGAGTGCTCCTCGCGGTCAGGGATCGGAATCGGGCTGACGGTGGCGTCCGGCGCGGCCGGGATCATCGGCCCGGCGGGTGGCCGGGTGGCGATCGACGGGGCGGGACGCTTGCGGGGCACTACAGATGTCGGTAGACGTCCTTGAGTTCCAGACCGGTGGCGAGCATCAGCACCTGCGCCTGGTAGAGCAACTGGGAGATCTCTTCGGCAGCCCGTTCCGGACCCTCGTGCTCGGCGGCCATCCACGCCTCGGCCGCCTCCTCGACGACCTTCTTGCCGATCGCGTGCACGCCGCGCTCCAGCGCGGCCACCGTCGCCGAGCCGGGGGTGCCGGCTGCGGCCTTGGCCTGCAACTCGGCGAACAGCTCCTCGAACGTCTTCACGGAATCGGATTCTCCCAGGCTGCCGGCACCGGCCGGGTCGCCGGGTCGGCCGGCGGCCCACCAGGTGGACCGCCGGCCGGTTCAGCGCACCGTCACGGTGTGGTCGTCGAGGAACCGCTCGGACCCGTCCTCCAGCGAGATCGCGTACGCGGTCAGCGTGTACCGACCCGGCGGCAGCGTGACGCCGACCTTCGCCTCCCCCTGGGCCGGCCCGGCGATGGAGAGCGTGACCACCTGCTCGCGCACGGTACGCGTACCCTGCTGGATCCGGAGCTGGGCGGTCGCCTCCGGCAGGATCCCGGCGACGTGCACCTGGAAGCTCCGGCCGACCGCGTCGCCGTGCTGCGGCGAGATCAGCCAGACCGGGGCGAGTACCTCCATCGCCGGGGCCCGGCGCAGTACCCCGGAGGTGGCGACCCGGCCCCAGAGCCGGTCGACCGGTGCCCCGTCGAGCCGCAGCCGCAGCCCGGACACCCCGGGCACCGCCGTGGCGGTCCAGACCAGTTGCTGCACGGCCAGCCGCGCGGTGACCTCGTCGACGCCGTTCCGGGCCGCCCCGGCGAGGTCGACGGTGGCGATGCCGTCGCCGACGGTCACGTCCCGCAGGTCGGTCCCCGCCGGCCACGGGTTGCGGTAGTCCGGGTCCATCCCGACCGGTCCGTCCAGCAGGTTCCGCAGCGCGGCGGTGATCCGGTCCCGGGCCGAGCCGTCGTGCAGCCACAGCCGGTGGAACTCCCGGTAGAGCCGGGGGCGGGCGGGGTCACCGCCGAGGTAGTAGACCGGCAGGCCGGCGGTGCTCGCGGTGGGGCCGGGTGCCGGCGTACCCGTGCCGGCGCCGACCGAGGGGGCGACCGCGCCGTCCGGCGGAGTCGGGCCGGGGCGGACGTCGTCCGGCGACGCGGCCGGGCTCGCCGACTGGTCCGCGCCGACCGCGCCGGGTGGCGGCTCGGCCCGGTCGATCGGGGTCGGCACGACCGTGCTGGCCAGCCCGACCACCACCGCAGCCACGCTCAGCGTGGCGATCGTCACCGCACCCGCCGCCAGCGGCGACCAGCCGCCCCACCGACCCCGGGCGAGGCGGGGCAGCGACCATTCCGGTCCGGGCCACCGGCGCCGCGCGCCGCCCCGGTCGCCGGCCCGGATCCGCCGCTGGATGTCGGGCAGCGCGCCCGGTCCCGGCTCGACCCGGGCGGCCTCGGCCGCGAGTACCCGACGCAGCACGTCCTCGCCCCCCGACGCCCACTCTCCCTGCGCCCGCTCTCCCGGCGCCCGCTCTCCCGACGCCGACGCCGACGCCGACGCCGAGGCCGACGTCGAGGCCGATGCCGATGCCGATGCCGATGGTCCGTCGGCGGACGCTCCGGGCCACCGTTGCTCGTTCATCGTTCCGCCCCCAGGCTCTGCTTCAGCGCGGCCAGTCCCCGGAAGGTGTGACTTTTCACCGCGCCCCGACTGACGCCCATCAGGTCGGCGGTCTCCGCCTCGGAGAGATCGAGGTAGTAGCGCAGCACCAGTGCCTCCCGCTGCCGGGTCGGCAGGGTACGCAGCGCCGCCATCACCGCGTCGTGCTGGAGCAGGGCGAGTGCGCCGCTCTCCGCGCTCGGCGCGTCCGCCGCCGGCCCCGTCCCGGCGAGGTACGCCGTCACCACCCGGCGGTGCCGCAGCGCCGACCGGCACCGGTTCAGC
Organism: Plantactinospora mayteni; assembly: GCF_016862935.1. GTDB lineage: Bacteria > Actinomycetota > Actinomycetes > Mycobacteriales > Micromonosporaceae > Plantactinospora > Plantactinospora mayteni. The sequence continues at coordinate 177,606 of NZ_BONX01000035.1, read as the reverse complement.
ACACTGGTCCGCAGGTAGCCCAGCGCCCGGTCGGCGTCCCGCAGCCGGGACCAGTGCCCGTGCAGCGCGACGTAACCGTCCTGCACGATCTCCTCGGCCGCACCCTGGTCGTGCAGGAGCAGCGTGGCGAGTCGCACCAACGTGCGGTAGTGGGCGGCGAAGAGGCTGGTGATCGCCTCGTCCGCCGACCACTGTGCTGGTCCCGGTCGTGTCATGGTCCTCCCGCCGGGCGGGTCGGAGACCAGTTGGGTCGTCACGGCAGGATGACGCGCGACCCCCCGTTACGGTTTACCCGCCCCGCCGGCCCGGCACCACCCGACAGGCCGATCGCCCACCCGACAGGCTGATATCCCTACCGGATCGAGAGACATATCTATGGGTACCCGTCGACGTGTGCCTATGCTGTCGGCCATGGCTCGCCGATCTCTGCCGGTCGCGCTCACGACCGCCACCCTTGTTCTCGCGTCCCTCGTTGGCTGCGCGCCCCAGAACCAACCCGCGCCCGGTCCACCGCAGGCATCCTGCACCAAGGCCGAGTTGAAGACCCGTACGCCGGGCAAGCTGACCATCGCCACCGACGACCCGGCGTACGCGCCCTGGTTCACCGACAACCTGCCCGGCAACGGCAAGGGCTTCGAGTCCGCGGTCGCGTACGAGGTCGCCCAGCAGCTCGGCTACGCCCGGATCGACGTGCAGTGGGTACGGGTCAAGTTCGACACCGCCATCGCGCCGGGGCCGAAGGAGTTCGACTTCGACATCAACCAGTTCTCCATCACTGACGAGCGCAAGCAGGCGGTCGACTTCACCTCGCCGTACTACCTGTCCCGGCAGGCGGTGGTGGCACGGAAGGGCTCCAAGATCACCGGTAAGTCGCGGTTGGCCGACCTCCAGGGGGCCAAGCTCGGCGCCCAGGTGGGCACCACCAGCTACCAGGCGATCACCGACGTGATCAAGCCGACGGTCAAGCCGCAGGTCTACAACACCAACGACGACGCCAAGAAGGCGCTCCAGAACGGCCAGCTCGACGGCATCGTGGTGGACCTGCCCACCGCGTTCTACATCACCTCGGCCGAGCTCAAGGACGCCACGATCGTCGGGCAGTTGCCGCAGGTCGGGCTCCCGGAGACCTTCGGCCTGCTGCTCGACAAGGGCTCGCCGCTGACCGGCTGCGTGAGCGGCGCGGTCGACGCGCTCCGCGCCAACGGCACGCTCGGCAACCTGGAGAAGACCTGGCTCTCCGAGGTGGCCGGCGTACCCGACATCACGTGAAGCTGACCGACCACCACCCCTCACCGATCGCTCGCGAGCGGGCCGGCTACCGGAAACGGCAGACGGTCCGCTCGGTGCTGGTCGCCGCCGCCTCGACCGGAGTACTCGGCACCCTGCTGGTGCTCGCGGTGACCGGGTCGCCCGGCTGGGAGCGGGTACGCCAGTCCTTCCTCGACCCACGCATCGGCCGGGAAGCCCTGCCGGAGATCCTCACCGGACTCTGGCTCAACGTCCGGCTGCTGTTCTTCTGCGCGCTCGGGGCGCTCGCCCTCGGCCTGCTGGTGGCGGTGCTGCGTACCCTGCGCGGCCCGGTCTTCTTCCCGGTCCGGGCGCTGGCCGCCGGCTACACCTACACGTTCCGCGGGCTGCCGCTGATCATCGTGATCTACGTGCTCACCCTCGGCGTGCCCGGGCTGCGGTTGCAGGGCATGCCGCCGGTGCTGATACTCGGCGGGATCGCCCTGGTGCTCACCTACGGCGGCTACCTGGCCGAGGTGTTCCGGGCCGGCATCGAGTCGATCCATCCGAGCCAGCTCGCCGCCGCCCGGTCGCTCGGGCTCACCTACCGGCAGACGATGCGGCACGTGGTGCTGCCGCAGGCGGTCCGCCGGGTCGCCCCGCCGCTGCTCAACGACGTGGTCGCGCTCCAGAAGGACGTCGGGCTGGTCTCCCTGGCCGGGCCGATCGACGCGGTACGGGCCGCCCAGATCGCCACCGCCGAGAGTTTCAACTACACGCCGTACATTGTCGCGGGGGTGCTCTTCGTGCTGCTCGCCATTCCGCTGATCGCGGTCACCGACTGGGTGACCCTGCGCGCCGCCCGCCGGCAGGCCGCCCGATGAGCGTGCCGGTGCTGAGTTGTCGAGGGCTGCGCAAGGTCTTCGGCGGGCACGTCGTACTCGACGACCTCGACCTGGACGTGGCCGAGCACGAGGTGGTGGCGCTGATCGGCGCCTCCGGCTCCGGCAAGTCCACCCTGCTGCGCTGCGTCAACCTGCTGGAGGAGATCGACGACGGCACGATCGGACTGGACGGCGAACACATCACCGACCCGCGCACCGACCCCGACCTGGTCCGCCGGCGGATCGGCATCGTCTTCCAGTCGTACAACCTCTTCCCGCACCTGCGGGTGCTGGACAACATCACGCTGGCGCCGGTCCGGGTGCACCGGCGGGACCGGGCCGAGGCCGAGGCGCAGGCCCGGGAACTGTTGGCCCGGGTCGGGCTGGCGGAGAAGGCCGGGGACTATCCCGACCGGCTCTCCGGCGGCCAGCAGCAGCGGGTGGCGATCGTCCGGGCGCTGGTCAACTCGCCCCGGCTGCTGCTGCTCGACGAGGTGACGTCGGCGCTGGACCCGGAACTCGTCGGCGAGGTGCTGACGATGATCCGGGATCTGAAGGCGGACGGCATGACCATGGTGCTGGCCACCCACGAGATGGGCTTCGCCCGCGAGGTCGCCGACCGGGTCTGCTTCCTCGACGGCGGGCGGGTGATCGAGGACGGTCCGCCGGAGCAGGTGCTCGGGGAGCCGACCCAGCCCCGTACCCGGCAGTTCCTCCGCCGGATCATCGAGGCGGGCCGGCTCCAGGTCGGCTGACCGGCGACCCGGCCCGGGCCCGGGCCAACAGTCGCGGGATCAGGGGACCGTCCCCCGGCTACGGCCGGGCGGCGATGTCCCGGATCGCCACGGCGGCCTCCAGGGCGGCGGCGGTGGCCGCCCAGCCCTTGTCCTCGGCCGAGTCGGGCAGTCCGGCCCGGTCCCGGGCCTGCTCCAGGTTGTTCACCGTCAGCACGCCGTGCGCGACCGGTTTGGCACTGTCCAGCGCGACCCGGGTCAGCCCCTCGGTCACCGACTGGCACACGTAGTCGAAGTGTGCGGTGGCGCCCCGGATCACCACGCCGAGCGCGACCACGGCGTCGCAGCGCCGGGCCAGCGCCTGGGCCACCACCGGCAGCTCCACCGAGCCGGCCACCCGGACCACGACCACGTCGTCCACCCCGCACGCCTTCGCCGCGGTCACCGCCCGGTCGACCATGTGGTCGGTGAGTTCTCCGTGCCAGCGCGCGGCCACCACCCCCACGGTCAGCCCGGATGCATCCACTGTCGACAGTTCTGGCTCTCCGAACCCGGCCATCGTCACGCCAACCTTTCCGTCATCTGCGCGAGTGCCGTCAGCTCCCCGGCGTCGGTCGGAGTCTCCAACCCGTCCAGCAGGTGCCCCATCCGGTCCCGCTTGGTACGCAGGTAGCGCACGTTCTCCGGGGTGGCCCGGACCGGCATCGCCTCCCGGCCCAGCACGGTCAGCCCGTACCCCTCCAGCCCGGCCCGCTTGGCCGGGTTGTTGGTCAACAGTCGCATCGAGCGGACCCCGAGGTCGTAGAGGATCTGCGCGCCGGTGCCGTAGTCCCGGGCGTCGGCGGGCAGCCCGAGGTCGAGGTTGGCGTCGACGGTGTCCCGGCCGAGGTCCTGCAACTGGTACGCCTGGAGCTTGTGCAACAGCCCGATCCCCCGCCCCTCGTGGCCGCGCATGTAGAGGACCACTCCCCGCCCCTCGGCCGCGACCCGGGCCAGTGCGGCGTCGAGTTGCGGGCCACAGTCGCAGCGCAGCGAGCCGAAGACGTCCCCGGTCAGGCACTCGGAGTGCACGCGTACCAGCACGTCCTGGCCGTCACCGAGGTCGCCGTAGACCAGTGCGATGTGCTCGGCGCCGTCCTGCCGGGCCCGGTAGCCGACCGCCCGGAACGGCCCGTACGGCAGCGGCAGCCGGGTCTCGACGACCTGCTCGACCTGCTGGACCTCCGCCTCGGTACGCCGCCGGTATGCGATCAGGTCCGCGATGGTGATCAGCGTGATGCCGTGCTCGGCGGCGAACTTCTCCAGGTCGGGCAGGCGCATCACGCTGCCGTCGTCGTTGACCAGTTCGCAGAGCACCCCGGCGGGACGGAGTCCGGCGAGCCGGGCGAGGTCGACGGCCGCCTCGGTGTGCCCGGGGCGGCGCAGCACTCCGCCGGCCTTGGCCCGCAGCGGCACCACGTGGCCCGGCCGGCTCAGGTCGGTGGCGTCCGTCGCCGGGTCGGCGAGCAGCCGGATGGTGTGCGCACGGTCGGCGGCGGAGATGCCGGTGCTGACCCCCTCCCGCGCGTCCACCGTCACCGTGTACGCGGTGCCCCGCTTGTCCTGGTTGGTGTGGTACATCGGCGGCAGTTCGAGGCGGTCGCACTCCTCCTCGGTCAGCGGCGCGCAGATGTAGCCGGAGGTGTAGCGGACCATGAACGCGACCAGTTCCGGGGTGGCCCGGGCAGCGGCGAAGATCAGGTCGCCCTCGTTCTCCCTGCCCTCGTCGTCGACCACGACGACCGGTCGGCCGGCCGCGATCTGGGCCACCGCCGCCTCGATGGTGCCGAATTCGGTGCTCCGCTCACTCATGCCACGGCCTCCAGTCCGTCGACCGGCAGTCGTCCGCCGGTCGTCAGCAGTCGTTCGACGTACTTGGCAAGGACGTCAACCTCGAGGTTGACCGGCTCGCCGACACCCTTGCGGCCCAGCGTGGTCGCCGCCAGCGTGGTCGGGATCAGCCCGACCGAGAAGGTCTGCGCGGTCAGCCCGGCGACGGTCAGCGACACCCCGTCGACGGTGATCGAGCCCTTCTGCACGACGTATCGGGCGAGGTCGGCGGGGAGGCCGAAGGTGACCGTCTCCCACTGCTCGGCCCGCTCCCGTCCGACGATCTCGGCGACCCCGTCGACGTGCCCCTGCACCAGGTGCCCGCCGAGCCGGCTGCCCAGCGTGGCGGCCCGCTCCAGGTTGACCGGGTCACCCGGGCGCAACGCCCCCAGCGAGGTACGCCGGAACGTCTCGCCCATCACGTCGGCGGTGAACGTCTCCCCGTCGGTCTCGACCACGGTCAGACAGACCCCGTTGACGGAGATCGAGTCGCCGTGCCGGGCGTCCGAACTGACGACCGGGCCGCGGATCGCGACCAGCGCCGAGTCGCCGCCGGTGTCGTCCCGCCGGACCAGTTCGCCCAACTCCTCCACGATGCCGGTGAACATCTGGTTCAGCCCTCCGTCTTCCGGGGAAACGCGGTGACCCGCAGATCGGGGCCGACCGGTGTGATGTCGGTGAACTCCAGGTCGATGACCTCGGAGATGGTCTGTGGGCCGGCGTCGGCGAGTGCCGCCGGGCCGGCACCGAGCAGCTTCGGCGCCAGGTAGCCGACCACCTTGTCGACCAGGCCGGCGGCGAGGAACGCGCCGGCCAGGGTCGGGCCGCCCTCCAGCAGCGCCGCCCGCACGCCACGCCGGTAGAGCTCGGCGAGCAGCCAGGGCAGTTCCACTCGGCCGTCCGGGCCGGCGCCGGCCTCCTTGGCGGTCGCCACCCAGGTGGGCGCGGCGCCGTCCCGGACCCGGGCATCCAACGGGGTACGACCGACGCTGTCCACCACCACCCGCAGCGGCTGCCGGATGGCCAGGGTGCCGTCGCGCAGGTTCCGCACGGTCAGTCTCGGGTCGTCGGCGAGGACCGTGCCGACCCCGACGATCACCGCGTCGACGGTGCCACGGAGCGCGTGTACGTCGATCCGGGCCGCCTCGGACGTGATCCACATGCTGGTGCCGTCCGCCGCCGCGATCCGCCCGTCCAGGGTCGCCGCGTACTTCCAGATCAGGTACGGCCGGTCCCGGCGTACGGCGGTCAGCCAGGCCAGGTTGCCGGCCTCCGCCTCGGCGGCCCGTACCCCGACCTCGACCTCCACCCCGGCCGCCCGCAGCCGCTCGATCCCGCCGGCCGCGATCGGGTTCGGATCGGGTACGCCGATCACCACCCGGCGTACCCCGGCCGAGATCAGCGCCCCGCTGCACGGCCCGGTACGCCCGGTGTGGTCGCAGGGTTCCAGCGTCACCACGGCGGTGCCGCCCCGGGCCCGCTCACCGGCCTGGGCCAGCGCGACGATCTCGGCGTGCGGCCCACCCGCGTACGCGTGGAAACCCTCGCCGACGATCTCGCCGCGCGGGTCGAGCAACACGCAGCCGACCAGGGGGTTGGGGCTCGTCGTGCCCAGGCCACGGGCTGCCAGCGCGATAGCCCGGCGCATCGCCTCGTCGGCGGAGACGCCCCCCATGCCGTTCCCTTTCCCTTCGCCCGTCGTCGTGACGCGCGGGCGGGGTCTGGGAGCTGGCACCGGCCGGTGGCCGGGCGTGCGGCGGCGGAGCGTGGGGACGGCAGTGCCGACCCCGGGGGACCACGGGTCGGCGCACACGCGCCGGCCGGCGGACCCATCCGACCCCGCGCGCTGTCTCCCATCCGGACTGTCTGGGCGCGGAAACTGCCCGCCCCCAACCGTCGGCCCTGGGTTCTCACCAGGTCCACCGGGCGGCCGAGGCCGACCGGGTCGCGGGCTTACCGGGCTTGCGCCCGGATCACCGCCGGTTCGGAATTACACCGAGTCCCGCCAGCGCGTGGTGGGTACGGATCGAGTCTTGCACGGAACCGGGGTCCTCGGGTCAGTGAGGCGACCCACCTCACAGCGACGTGACCGTCGTCACTTCGCCCCGCACCGTCACTTCGCCCCGCGCCGCCGCTCCCCCGCGTCGGCCGCCGGTGCCCCCGGGGTACGCCGTCGGTCCATCGCCACGTACGACCCGGGCTGGCTCTTGGCCACCGTCTTCATCTCGGAGGCCGCCGCGATCACTTCGAGCGGGTCGGTGAACCGGCGCTCGGGCACCGACAGCGAGACCCCGATGGAGAGGGTCACCAGGTGCGCCCGCTGGACGTTGCCGCGCCGGTCCTTCAGCTCGACGTAGCCGCGCTTGGCGTCCTGTGGGTCGTAGAGTTCGTCGGCGGTCTTCTCGAAGTCGATCACGGCTCGCTCGGTGAGCGGCCGGACCTGCTCGGGGGCGCAGACGATCACGAAGTCGTCGCCGCCGATGTGCCCGAGGAAGGCCGGCGGCAACCCGACCGAGACCACCGCCCGGTGCAGGCTGCGGGCCAGCGCGCTGATGAACTCGTCGCCCCGGACGAAGCCGTACCGGTCGTTGACGCTCTTGAACCGGTCGATGTCGACGTATCCCACCGCGTAGTCGACGCCGCTGCGTACCCGGTCGCCGATCTCGCGGCGGACCCGGGTGTTGCCGGGCAGCCCGGTCAGCGGTGAGACCTCGCGGAATTCCTTGTTGCGGCGCAGCGTGGAGCTGATCCGGGCGACGAGTTCGGCGGTGTCGAAGGGTTTGACCAGGTAGTCGTCGGCACCGGCGGTGAGGCCGTGCACCTTGTCCACAGTCAGCCCCTTGGCGGTGAGCATGATCACCGGCAGCGCCGAGGTCATCGGGTTGGCCCGCAGCCGCCGGGTCAGCTCCAGCCCGTCGATCCGGGGCATCCGCAGGTCGACCACGGCCAGGTCGGGCCGGCGCTGCTCGATCACCTCGAGCGCCTCCTGGCCGTCCCGGGCCTGCACCACCTCGAAGCCGTGCAGCCGCAGGTTGAACGAGACGAACCGGACGATGTCCTCGTCGTCGTCGACCACCAGGATCAGGTCGGGCCGCTCCTCGGCCCCGTCGACGCTCATGTCCGCCCTCCGCTTCGCTCCGGCCGGCCATGAGGCACAACCGCACTGAGCTGACTGGTTCGCTCGCTGCGCTCGCTCACGGTCTCGGTGCGGCGCGCTCGGCGAGCCGCCGCAGTTGGGTCACGGCCGTGGCCGGGTCCGCCGCGCCGTAGACGGCGGTGCCGGCGACGAAGGCGTCCGCGCCGGCCGCCGCCGCCTGCTCGATGGTGTCGGCCGCGATGCCGCCGTCGACCTCGATCCGCAGTTCGAGGTGGCCGGCGCTGGCGTGCCGGCGGGCGGTACGGACCTTGTCGAGCAGTTCGGGGATGAACCGCTGCCCCCCGAAGCCCGCCTTGATAGTCATGATCAGCAATGTATCGAAGCTGGGCAACAGGTCAAGGTACGGTTCGATCGGAGTGTCCCGGTCGATCGCCAACCCGGCCTTCGCCCCCGCCGAGCGGAGGTCCTTGGCCAGCGAGACCGGGTTGTCGCACGCCTCGGCATGGAACGTCACGTTGTACGCCCCGGCGTCCGCGTAGCTCGGCGCCCACCGCCGCGGTTCCTCGATCATCAGATGTACGTCGAACGGCAGCGCGGTCGCGGCCAGCAGGCTCTGCACCACCGGCAGCCCGATCGTCAGGTTGGGCACGAAGTGGTTGTCCATCACATCGACGTGCAGCCAGTCCGCCGTGGACTCCACCGCCTGCACCTCGTCGGCGAGCCGGGCGAAGTCTGCGGCGAGGATGCTGGGCGCGACGATCGGCGCTGGTACGGTCACCGCGCCAGTGTACGAATGCCGGCCACCCCGGGCGCTCGTCACCCTCGGCCGACGGTCATGCCTGCCGGGCGGTCAGCCCCGGACCGAGGTCGCGCCGACGAAGAACCGGTCTGGAGTGATCGGCAGGTCGCGGACGCGTACCCCGGTGGCGTGCTGCACGGCGTTGGCTATCGCCGCGGCGGTACCGACGATGCCCAGCTCACCGATGCCCTTCGAGCCCATCGGGTTGACGTACGGGTCGTCCTCGACGAGCGTGTGCACCTCGACGCGGCCGACGTCGGCGTTCGTCGCGATGTGGTATTCGGCGAGGTCGTGGTTGACGACGTGACCGAACCGGGGATCGAGTACGCACCGCTCGTGCAGCGCCATCGACAACCCCATCGTCATCCCGCCGAGCAGTTGGGAACGGCCCGTCTTCGGGTTGATGATCCGGCCGGCGGCGAAGACACCGAGCAGCCGGGGCACCCGTACCTCCCCGGTCGCCTCGTGCACCCGGACCTCGGCGAACTGCGCGCCGAAGGCGTACATCGAGAAGTGTTCCCGGTGTGGGTTCGGCGGCATCTCGGCGCTGGCCTCGATGCCGTCCGCCGGCACCGGGTCGTGCTGCTCGGCGGCCAGCCGGGCCCGCAGCCGGCCGGCGGCCTCGACCACCGCGCTACCCCACGAGGTCATCCCGGACGAACCGCCGGCCGCCATCGCCGCCGGCAGGTCCGTGTCGCCGATCCGCAGCACGATCCGGTCCACCAGTACGCCCAGCGCGTCCGCCGCGACCTGGGTCAGCGCGGTCCAGGTGCCGGTACCGAGGTCGGCGGCACCGATCGACACGGTGTACCGGCCGTCCGGCTCCAGCCGGATCGTCGCCGAGGAACCCGGCAGCCGGTAGACCGGGTACATCGAGGCGGCCACTCCGGTGCCGACCAGCCAGCCGCCCGCCGCCCGCCGTACCCCGGGAGTCGGGTCCCGGCCGGCCCAGCCGAACCGGCGGGCACCGTCGCGCAGGCAGCCGACCAGGTTGCGGGTGGAGAACGGGCGGTCGAGTTCGGGATCGAGCGGCGGCTCGTTGGCGATCCGGAACTCGACCGGGTCCTGCCCGCAGGCGATCGCCATCTCGTCCATCGCCGACTCCAGCGCGTACATCCCCGGGGTCTTGCCCGGGGCGCGCATGATCGTCGGCACCGGCACGTCGAGCCGGACCAGCCGGTGCGTGGTACTGCGGTGCGGCGCCGCGTACATCACCCGGGTCGGCGTGGCGGTCTGCTCGGCGAACTCCTTGTGTCGGGCGGTCTGCTGCACCACCTCGTGGCTGACCGCGACCAGCCGGCCGTCCGGCCCGGCACCGAGCCGGACCCGCTGGACCGTCGGGGTGCGGTAGCCGACCTGGGAGAACATCTGCTGCCGGGTGAGCGCGAGCTTCACCGGACGGCCGGGCACGGCGAGCGCGCCCAGCACCGCGAGCACGACGTCGGGATGGGTGTGCAGCTTGCCGCCGAACGCGCCGCCGACGTGTGGCGAGATCACCCGGATCCGCTCCGGGTCGAGTCCGAAGAGCGTGGCCAGCGACTCCCGCAGCCGGTGCACGCCCTGGCTGGCCACGTGCAGGGTGAGCCGGCCGTCGGCCCAGCGGGCGATCGTCGAGTGCGGCTCCAACTGGGCGTGCTGATACCACGGGGTGGTGTAGGTGGCGTCCAGGCGTACCGCCGCGTCGGCGAGCGCCGCCTCCGGGTTGCCGCGCAGACTGTCGGTGGCGAACCCGCCGTTCATCACCTCCGGGGCGTACCGGTCCGGGTGGTCGGCCCGCAGTTCGACGTCGTGCGGGCCGGCCTGGTAGTCGACCCGGACCAGCTCGGCGGCCCGGCGGGCGGCCTCCGAGGTCTCCGCCACCGCGGCGGCGACGAACTGCCCCCGGTACGCCACCTCGTGGTTCTGGAGGATCACCACCTCGGGGTCGTCGAACGAGGCGACCCGGGGCGCGTTCTCGGGCGTCAGCACGGCCAGCACACCCGGTTCGCGCGACGCCGGCTCGGTGTGCACGGCGACGATCCGTCCCACCGCGACGGTCGCCTGCACCGGAAACAGGTACGCCGGGCGGTCGACGGGGTGCTCGAAGGCGTACCGGGCGGTCCCGGTGACCTTCGCCGGCCCGTCGAACCTGTCCAGCGGAGTGCCGATGGCCCGGACCGGCAGCGTCATCCCGTCCACACCTGCAATGTATGTAAGGAACTGTCCCCGCCCACCCGCTTCGGTGGAAGTGCCGACAGATACCTCGCCGGTGCCTTCACCTGGATCCGGCCGGGCACCACGGTCGGGGCCCGCCCAGCTCGGTGTGCCGGGTGCTCAGCCCCGGCGCAGTACCGCCAGGAACATCGCGTCGGTGCCGTGCCGGTGCGGCCAGAGCTGCACGGTCGGGCCGTCGCCGAGGCCGGGCATGCCGGCCGGCAGCAGCGGACGGGCGTCGACGAAGTCGACAGGTACGCCGGAGCGCCGCGCCGCCTCGGTCACCGAGACGTGCGTCTCCACCACGTGCGGCGAGCAGGTCACGTATGCCACCACCCCGCCGGGGCGGACCGCCCGGAGCGCGGCGCCGAGCAGTTCCCGCTGCAACCGGGTCAGCGCCGGCAGGTCGGAGGGCTGGCGGCGCCAGCGGGACTCCGGACGCCGCCGCAGCGAGCCGAGACCGGTGCAGGGCGCGTCGACGAGTACCCGGTCGAAGGTGTTCTCCGGCAGGTCCTGGTCGCGCCCGACGGTACGTCCGTCGGTGGTCAGCACGGTCACCGGCAGCCCGCGTACGGCCTGGGAGACCAGCCGGGCCCGGTGCTCGGCCACCTCCACGGCGGTGAGCCGGGCGCCCCGCTGGGCGGCCAGCGCGCCGAGCAGCCCGGCCTTGCCGCCCGGCCCGGCACAGAGGTCCAGCCACCGCTCGTCGGTGCCGTCGACCTCGGCGGCGGCGAGCGCGGCGGCCACCAGTTGGGAGCCCTCGTCCTGGACGTGCGCCCGCCCCTCGGCGATTACGGCCAACTCGCCCGGGGCACCGCCGGCCAGATAGACCGCGTACGGCGAGAAGGCGCCCGGCGCCCCGCCCACCTCGTCGGCGACCTCGACCGCGTCCGCCCGACCCGGGCGGGCGCAGAGGTGCACCGGTGGTCGCTGGTTGTCCTCGATCAGCAGCCGGGTGGTCTCCCCCAGGTCTCCGCCGAGCGCCTCGGAGAAGGCCCGCACGATCCACTCCGGATGGCTGTAGGTGAGTGCCAGGTGCCCGACCGGGTCGCTCTCGGCCGACGGGGCCAGCTCGGTCAGCCAGGTGTCGACGTCCTTGCCGGCGACCTCCCGCAGCACCGCGTTGGCGAACCCGGACGCACCCGGGGCGAGGGACCGGACCAGGTCGACCGTCGAGGAGACGGCGGCGTGCGCCGGGACCCGGGTGTAGAGGAGTTGGTAGGCGCCGAGCCGCAGCGCGTCCCGGGGCTGCGGGTCGATCCGGGCGACGTCCCGGCCGGCGGCGGCGGTGAGGATCGCGTCCAGGGTGCCCCGGACCCGCAGCGTGCCGTAGGTCAGTTCGGTGGCGAAGGCCGCGTCCCGGCCGTGCAGCCGCCGGTCGCGCAGGATGCCCGGCAGGACCAGGTTCGCGTACGCGTCGTCCCGGTGCACCGCCTCGATCGCCTCGTACGCCGCCTGTCGGGGCAGGTCCACCGCCGGCCGCCCCGGTCGGGCCGACCGCCCGTCCCGGTCCCGCCGGTCGCCGCCCCGGCCACCCCGGTCAGCCCCGTCCCGCGCCCGGCCACGATCGACACCGTCCCGTGCCCGGCCCCGATCGACACCGCCCTGACCGCTACGCCCCCGGTCGTCGCGTCGCTGATCGTCACGTCGCTGACCGTCGTGCCGGCGGTCGTCGCGGCGGCGGTCGTCGTGCCGGCGGTCGGCGCCGCCCTGTGTACGGTCGTCGTGGCTCCGGTCGGCTCCGGCCCGTGCGGTGCCGCCGACCTGTCCGGTACGGTCGCTCATCCGAACTGCTCCCCACCGGCGACCCGGACGCCCCGGGCCCAGTCCGTTGCCGGCATCGCGCGTTTGCCGGCCGCGCGCACCTCGCCCAACTCCACAGGTGTGCTGGCGGTACCGGCCAGCACCCGGCCGCGCTCGACCAGCAACTCGCCCGGCTTGAGTTCGGGTGCGTCGCCGACCGGCCGCACCGGGCCGAGCTTGACCCGGTCGCCACGGAACTCGGTCCAGGCACCGGGTGCCGGGGTGGCGGCGCGGATCCGCCGGTCCACCGCGAAGGACGGTTCCGACCAGCGGACCTCACCATCGGCGACGGTCAGCTTCGGCGCCAGCGAGACCCCGTCGGCGGGCTGCGGCACCGCCCGCACGGTGCCCTGGCCGATCGCGTCGAGCACGGTCACCAGCAGCCCGGCGCCGCTGTCGGCGAGGCGCTCCAGCAGGTCACCGGCGGTGTCGGCCGGCCGGATCTCCTCAGTCACGGTGCCGAAGACCGGTCCGGTGTCCAGCCCGGCCTCCAGTTGGAAGACGCTGGCGCCGGTGACCTGGTCGCCGTGCAGCACCGCGTGCTGCACCGGTGCGGCGCCCCGCCAGGCGGGCAGCAGCGAGAAGTGCAGGTTGACCCAGCCGTACGCGGGGATCCCCAGCGCATCCGGCGGCACCAGCGCGCCATAGGCGACCACCGGTACGCACTCCGGGGCGAGTTGGCGCAGCCGGTCGAGGAACTCCGGCTCCCGGGGCCTGGCCGGGGTCAGCACCTCGATGCCCCGCTCGTCGGCCCAGGCGCCGACGGGTGACCGGGCCAGTCCCCGGCCCCGACCGGCCGGGGCGTCCGGCCGGGTCACCACGGCCAGCAGTTCGTGCCCGGAGCCGGCGATGGCGTCCAGGCTGGGCAGGGCGACGGCCGGCGTACCGGCGAAGATCAGGCGCACCGGGCGGTCACCGACCCAGACCGAACGGGTTGGCGGAGCGGTCCGAGCCGCCCAGCCCCAGCTTGGCGCCGAGTCCCTGGCGCCGGTTGGCCGGCGGGTCGTGCGGGCTGACCTTGACCACCGGCGGGGCGTCCTGGGAATACCACTCCGCCTGCCGGATCGCCTTCATCGCCTCCTTGCGCCCCTCGGCGTCGAGCCGGTCGAGGAAGAGCACTCCGTCGAGGTGGTCGGTCTCGTGCTGCACGCACCGGGCCATCAGGCCGGTGCCGACGATCTGCACCGGGTCGCCGTACTCGTTGAAGCCCTTGGCGACCACGTTGAGCCGGCGCTTGGTGTCGAAGTAGAGCCCGGGGATGGAGAGGCAGCCCTCCGGACCGTCCTGCTCGTCCTCGTCGGGGAACTCCAGCAGCGGGTTGACCAGGTGCCCGAGCACGTCGTCGACCTCGAAGGCGAACACCCGCAGCCCCACGCCGAGCTGCGGCGCGGCGAGGCCGGCACCGTTCTGCTCGCGCATCGTGTCGGTCAGGTCGGCGACCAGTTTGCGCAGCTCGGCGTCGAAGTCGACGACCGGTTCGGCCGGGGTGCGCAGCACCGGGTCCCCGAACAGACGGATGGGCTGGACGGTCACGCGGGACTGCTCCTTCACGGATGGATTCGGTGGTGCCGTACCCAGTCTACGGGCGCACCGGGGCGACGACCGGCGCGCCGGTCCAGCGAGGGTGCGACGCGGGCCGGCCGTGACATCGGTCACGGTGTGCCCCGGGATCGACCGGTGGGACGCGGCGGTTGCCGGGCGCTACTACGACGGGTCAGGGCTGGGTGCCCGGCTCGCCGGCCAGTACGGCGTCGGTGCGCTCGAGGATGTGCTCGGGGAGCGGGAGCTGCGTGCCGTGCGCGGCGTCCCAGTCGTAGATCACGCTCAGCCCGACCTCGGACCGGAAGTATTCGATGGCGCTGAGCCCGCCGACCACCTGCTCGTCGCACTCGGCGACGAGTTGCCCCGGCACCAGCTTGAAGCCGTTGCGCAGCGCCGCGCTGAGCCGCCGGTGCCCGTCGACCACGAAGAACTTCTCGCCGGTGTAGCCGATCCGCAGCGGCTCCAGCGCCTCCTCGCCGGCCTGCCCGATCTGGGCGACGAAGTCGGACTCCGTCTCCCAGAGGCCGCGCAGCGCCTGGATCTCCTGGGTGGGATAGATCCGGGCCGGGTCGAGCAGCAGCAGCGGCGGGGAGTCGCGCAGGATCCGCTGGCCGAAGGAGCCCTCGTAGGCGGCGATGACGTGCGCGACCACCTCCTCCGCCGACGCCTTGGTGCTGTCGCAGATCAGGTCGTAGTTGCGCAGCTTCGCCTTGTCGACGCCGTACCGGACGAGGAAGCGGTTCCGCTCGCTCTCGCTGCGCTCGTGCAGCTTGGCCCGGGCCTCCTCGATCGAGGTGTAGCTCTCCGCCGGCCCGGACGGCCGGGCGAGCACCCGGCGGGCCGCCTCGGTCGGCTCGGTGATCATATGGATCTTGAGCGCGTGTGTGAAGAAGTGCCAGGCGAGCCGGCTGTCGACGATGAGCTGCTCGCCGGAGTCGGCGATGTCCTGCTGGAGCTGGTCGACGTAGCCGTCGACCGCCTGGTCCAGCTCGGCGTGCAGGTTGAGCTGGAGCGCGGTCATCTGCCGCTGCTGGGCCATCTCCCGATAGAGGTCACCCACGCTGACCCGGCGCAGGCCGAGCCGCTTGGCCAGCTCGATGGAGACGGTGCTCTTGCCGCTGCCAAGGTCACCGTTCAGGACGATCGACTGACGACCGGTCACGACCTACCCACCCCTGATCCCAGGTTGCTCAAGATCAATAGCTTGAACGCCGAACCGGCGCGGTCACTCTCCGTCACGCCACACGCGTGGAGCATGAGGGGCGATGGTATCACCCGGATCCCCGACCACAGGTCGGACTCTGAGTGCGTCGGCTCCAGATACCCACTGCGGACGGTAGTCGAAACAACGCTCCGTGTCGGACTCTCCGTCGGTACCCGGTCAGAATCGGCCGGCACCTGTCAGAAGATGTCCTGCGGATCGACCTGGATCCGCACCGGCTGGCCGGCCTTGCGGGCCGTCCGGAGCGCCGTCGCCTCGTGCAGGGCGGCGGCCAGGGCCGCGGCCTGGGACCGGGGCACCCGGACCAGCATCCGCTGCTGACCGTCCGGGGCCGGTACCGGGCCGAGCACCTCGGCGGCCGGCGGCAGCCGGGCCTCGTCGAGCAGCTCGGTCACCGCCGCCGCCACCCCGGTCAGGCTGGCCATCCGGGCGGCCGGCGGAAAGCCCAGCTCGCGCCGCTCGGCCAGCTCCCGGCCGGCGAACCAGCCCGGATCCCAGCGCAGCAGCGCCTGCACCGGCGCCAGCGACCCGTCCGCGACCACCACCACCCGGCCACCGGCCGGACCCGGCCGGGCCAGCGCCGCCGCCGCCAGCCAGCGACGCAGCGCCTCCTCGCCGGCCCGCAGGTCGGCCCGGGTCAGCAGCGCCCAGGAGTCCAGCAGCAGCACCGCGCCGTAACCGCCGTCGGCCACCGGCTCGGCTCCCGGCGTCGCGATCACCAGGCCCGCGTCGCCGGGCGCCGAACGCAGCACCTCCTCCCGTCCCGAGGTCCGCACCGGCACGCCGGGAAACGCCCGGCCCAGCTCCTCGGCGGTACGCCGGGCACCCACCACCGCCGCCCGGAGCCGCCGCCCACCGCAGTGCGGGCAGGCGTACCCGGCGGTCACCCGGGCGCACCACCGGCAGGTGGGAGTGGCGCTGGCCGAGCGCAGGGACAGCGGACCGGAGCAGTGCGGGCAGCGGGCCGGCGCCCGGCACTCGGCGCAGGCCACCGCCGGCAGGTAGCCGCGCCGGGGCACCTGCACCAACACCGGCGCGTCGGCCTTCAGCGCCGCCCGGGCCGCATCCCAGGCCAGGCTCGGCAGCCGGGCCGAGGCCGCGGCGGGATCGCGGGCCAACTGCGGGTCGTCACCGGTCGGCGTGATCCTCGGGGTACGCGCCCGCAGCGTCGACCGGTCCGCCACGATCTCCTTCGCCCAGCCCGTCTCGACCAGCAACCGCGACTCGGCGGTCCGGGCGTACCCGCCGACCAGCACCGCCGCGTCACCGAGCTGCGCCCGGGTGAGCAGCACCTCCCGGGCGTGCGGGTACGGCGCCCGGGGCTCGGCGTGCAGGTCGTCCCCGTCGTCCCAGATCGCCACCAGGCCGAGGCCGTCGACCGGGGCGAAACTCGCGGCCCGGGTACCGATCACCACCGGCACCCGTCCCCGACAGGCGGCCAGGAACGCCCGGTACCGCCGGGCCGGCCCGAGGGCCGCGGAGAGCGCCACGTGCCGCCCGGTACCGAGCAGCCCGGTCAGCGCGGCGTCGAGCCGTTCCAGGTCCCGGGCGTCGGCCACCACCGCCACCACGCCCCGGCCACTCCGTACGGTCGCCGCCGCCGCCTCGGCGAACCGGGTCGCCCAGTCCTCGCCGGGCAGCGCCGACCAGACCGCCCGGGGCGCCCGGCCGTCGGCCAGGGCCCGCAGGAACCCCGGTCCGGCCGGATAGCTCCGCCAGCCCGCCTCGACCGACCCGCTCGCGATCGCCCCGACCTCACCACCCGGCGCCGGACCAGTTGTCTCGGCCACCGACCCGATGCCGGTATCGGTACCGGTCTCGGCGTCGGCTCCGGCGATCGGCACAGACGCAGGGCCGGGGTCGGACTCGGCGACCGGCACCGACCCGTTGGCGATGCCGGTATCGGCGTCGGCGTCGGCTTTGGCGATCGGCGCTGACCCGATGCCGGGTTCGGGATCAAGGTCGGCGACCGGCACCGACGCGACGTCGACGGCGGTGTCGGCGACCGGCCCGGGCGCGTTCTCCGCCGGCTCCGTCCCCGATCCCGTCGCTGCTTCCACCGCTGCTTCCGCCGCCAACGGCTGCTCGGGTGCGGTGTCCGGGGCGGGCGAAGTGTCCGGGCCGGGCGGGGCGGTTTCGCGCTCGACCCGGGCGTGCCGGGGCGGGACGGCCAGCCGCAGCACGTCGGCGAGGTTGCCGGCGTACCGGTCGGCGACCGCCCGGGCCAGCCGGGCGATCTCCGGGGTCAGCACCGGCTCGGGCGAGACCAGCCGCTCCAGGTAGCTCAGCCGGCCGTCGTGCGCGGAGAGTTCGGCCCGGTCCAGCAGCCAGCCGTCGACCAACTGGCCGGCGAAGCGCACCCGGACCCGGGTACCCGGCCGGGCCTGCTCGGCCAGTTCGGCCGGGACCAGGTAGTCGAAGGGCCGGTCCAGGTGGGCCAGCGGAACGTCCACGCAGACGCGAGCGACCGGCAGCCCGGGCGCGGGCTGCCGGTCGCTGCGCTTGCTGGTGGTCAGGCTCCCGCGGCCGACTTGAGGTCGGCGGCGCGGTCCGTGTTCTCCCAGGTCAGGTCGGGCAGCTCACGGCCGAAGTGGCCGTACGCGGCGGTCTGCCGGTAGATCGGGCGGAGCAGGTGCAGGTCCCGGATGATCGCCGCCGGACGGAGGTCGAAGACCTCGCCGACCGCGTGCTCGATCCGGTCCACCGCTACGTTCTCGGTGCCGAAGGTCTCGATGAAGAGGCTCACCGGGTGCGCCTTGCCGATCGCGTACGCGACCTGGACCTCGCAGCGCTCGGCCAGCCCGGCGGCCACCACGTTCTTCGCCACCCAGCGGGTCGCGTACGCCGCCGAGCGGTCGACCTTGGACGGGTCCTTGCCGGAGAACGCCCCACCACCGTGCCGGGCGTACCCGCCGTAGGTGTCGACGATGATCTTGCGACCGGTCAGTCCGGCGTCGCCCATCGGGCCGCCGATCTCGAACCGGCCGGTCGGGTTGACCAGCAGCCGGTAGCCGTCGATGTCGAGGCCCAGCTCCTCCAGCTCCGGCGCGATGACGTGCTCGCGGATGTCCGGGGCGAGCAGCGACTCCAGCGAGATGTCGGCGGCGTGCTGGCTGGAGACCACGACCGTGTCGAGCCGGACCGGGCGCAGCCCGTCGTATTCGATGGTGACCTGGGTCTTGCCGTCCGGCCGCAGGTAGGGAATCGTGCCGTCCTTGCGGGTGGCGGAGAGCCGGCGGGCCAGCCGGTGCGCCAGGGCGATCGGCAGCGGCATCAGCTCGGGCGTCTCGGAGCAGGCGAAGCCGAACATCATGCCCTGGTCACCGGCGCCCTGGGCGTCCAGCGCGCTCTCCGACGAGCCGGAGCGCAGCTCGATGGCGCTGTCCACACCCTGGGCGATGTCCGGCGACTGCGAACCGATCGACACGCTGACACCGCAGGAGGCGCCGTCGAAGCCCTTCTTCGACGAGTCGTAGCCGATGCCGAGGATCGTCTCGCGGACGATCGCCGGGATGTCGGCGTACGCCTTCGTGGTCACCTCGCCCGCGACGTGCACCTGGCCGGTCGTGATGAGAGTTTCGACCGCGACCCGGCTACGCGGGTCCTGGTCCAGCAGCGCGTCGAGGATGCCGTCGCTGATCTGGTCAGCGATCTTGTCCGGGTGGCCTTCCGTGACCGACTCCGAGGTGAACAAGCGACGTACCACGGTGCTCCTAAAGATCTCGAATTCAGTTAACGCGGCAGTGTAGTCACGGCCGCCTGGTCCCCTGACCTTGCCCGGGTAAGCGTGCTACCCGGTCATGACAGGCCGGTTAAGCGCGTTACTACCAGATCCCAGACGCCGTCGGCGAGATCTTCCTTGGATTGCTCGGGAAACGCTGTCGTCGAACCGTCAGCGCCGAGTACGACGGCGGTGTTGCGGTCGGCACCGAAGACCTTGTCCGGCCCGACCTCGTTGACCACGATCAGGTCGGCGCGCTTGCGGGCCAGCTTGGCCCGGGCGTTCGTCTCGGCGTCGCTGGTCTCGGCCGCGAAGGCGACCAGCACCTGGTCCGGCCGTCGGCGCTCGCCCAGCTCGGCGGCGATGTCGGGGTTGGCGACCAGGTCGACGGTGAGCGTGCTGCCCCGGTCCGACTTCTTGATCTTGTCGGGGGCGTAGGTCGCCGGCCGGAAGTCGGCCGGTGCCGCCGCCATCACCACGGCGTCGGCCGTCTCGGCCGCCTCCAGGGTGGCCTTGCGCAGCTCCTCGGTGGTCGAGACCCGGACCACGTCCGCCCCGGCCGGGTCCGGCAGCGCCACGTTCGCGGCGACCACCGTCACCTGGGCGCCCCGGGCCACCGCCGTCCGGGCGAACGCGTAGCCCTGCTTGCCCGACGACCGGTTGCCGAGGAACCGCACCGGGTCCAGCGGCTCGCGGGTGCCACCGGCGGTGACCACCACCCGGCGGCCGACCAGGTCCCGGGGCTCGGCGACGCCGCGGGCGAGCACCCGGCGGGCCACCGCGAAGATCTCGGCCGGGTCGGGCAGCCGGCCCTTGCCGGTGTCGGCACCGGTCAGCCGGCCGCTCGCCGGCTCGATCACCAGGACACCGCGGCGGCGCAGCGTCGCGACGTTCTCCACCGTCGCCGGGTGCTCCCACATCTCGGTGTGCATCGCCGGAGCGAGCACCACCGGGCAGCGGGCGGTCAGCAGCGTGTTGGTGAGCAGGTCGTCGGCGAGGCCGTGCGCGGCCTTGGCCAGCAGGTCGGCCGTTGCCGGGGCGACGACCACCAGGTCGGCGGCCTGACCGAGGCGTACGTGCGGCACCTCGTGCACGTCGGCCCAGACCTCGTCGGCGACCGGCTGGCCGCTCAGCGCCGCCCAGGTCGGCGCGCCGACGAAGCGCAGCGCGGAGGCGGTGGGCACGACCCGGACCCGGTGCCCCGACTCGGTGAGGAGCCGGAGCAGCTCGCAGGTCTTGTAGGCGGCGATGCCACCGCCCACCCCGAGTACGACAGCGGTCATCGCCGACGCCCGGACGACCCTACGGCTGGTCGGTCGGCTCGGCGGTGAGCAGACCGGCGTTGATCTCCCGCATCGCGATCGAGAGCGGCTTCTCCTGCGGGGTGGTCTCCACCAGCGGGCCGACGTATTCCAGCAGGCCCTCGCCGAGCTGGCTGTAGTAGGCGTTCACCTGGCGGGCGCGCTTGGCGGCGAAAATCACCAGAGCGTACTTCGAGGTGGTCTTCTCGAGCAGCTCGTCGATCGGCGGGTTGGTGATGCCTTCGGGACTGGCGATGGATCCCACGGAGATAAACCTCGGTGTCTTCTCGACCGCCGGGCGCGGCGGTCAGGTCGGAGTTGGCGTCTGTAGTTGACCTCAGGTCTGTGCCCGACTCGAATCCGCGTCGACCGGGTCGGCAGCGCTCGGGGCGGTGGCCCGCGTCGGCACCTCAGGTCGGCGTCAGAAAGGACGAACCGAGCAAGCTTACCAGTTCATCCGCGGCGCGCCCGAGCACGTCGTTCACGACCGTGGCGTCGAATTCCCGACCGGCCGCCCGGGCGTCCAGCCGGGTCGGGGCGAGGAAGACCAGCCGCGCCTCCGGCATCGCCGCCCGCACCTGGCGGGCGCCGCGCAGGTCGATCGGGAGCAGCACCGGCTGGCCGGCCGACAACCGGATCCGCACCGGCTCGCGTGGCGTCCCGTACCGGTGGACGCCAATTTCCGACCACTCCAGCAACTGTCCGTCGTCGAGTAGTCGGCCGAATTCGACCGGGTCGACGAAGCGATAGTGCACCCCGTCGATCTCGTACCGCCGACGGGGCCGGGTGGTCACCGGGACCGAGAGCCACAACTCCGGCGATCGGGCCCGGACAAGTTCCGTCACGCTGTCCTTGCCGGCCCCGGAGGGACCGGCAAGGACCGTGAGACGAGCCGCTGGGCGGACATCGTCATGCGTACCCACTGCTTGTTTCTACACGGCGAGTGGAACTAGTTCGCCGAGAATTCCCCAAGCAGTGCCTTGCGCTGCTGCTCGCCGAGGCCACGGAGGCGACGGCTGTCGGCGATCTTGAGCTTCTCCATGATCTGGGTGGCCCGGATCTTGCCGATTCCCGGCATGGCCTGAAGTACGGCCGATACCTTCAGCTTGCCGACGACGTCGTCCGACTCCGCACGGTCGAGGACGGCGGCGAGGTTGGTCTTGCCCTGCTTGAGCTCTTCCTTGAGCTTCGCCCTGGCCTTGCGGATCTCCGCGGCCTTCTCCAGCGCGGCTGCGCGCTGTTCGGGGCTCAGTTGGGGGAGCGGCACCAGTTCTCCTCAGGTCCCTATCGCGACGGGCGGGACGCGCCGTCGCATCTGTGAAACGTGGTGTGCCTGGCAACCAAAGGGGTACGTGGTTCCCAGCGCGGGGAAAACTAGCGGCCAACGGAGCTTTCGGCAACGTGGGCACGCCATGATCATGTCAACGTAACCACGAGATCACTGACCGGCAGCGGTCAGCGCGGCCCGACAATCGGCCAGCGCCCGGTCCGCCGCGGCGCGCAACGCGGCGTGATCGGGGCCCGCGCCGAGCACCTCCCGGGAGTACGACGGAAGCACCGACGACAGCTCGTTCCCGAAGACCGTACGCAGGTCGTCGGCGCGTCCGCCCTGCGCGCCGAGGCCCGGAGCGAGCAGCGGACCGCCCACCCCGGAGAGGTCGTGTCCGGTCTCGCCGACGGTGGCGCCGACCACCAGCCCGAAGCTGCCGAGCGGCTCCGCACCCGCGTTGAGCTGCGAAATCTCTTCGATGATCGTTTGCGCGACGGTGCGCCCGTCCGCGCCGACGGCGCGCTGGACGCTGGCGCCCTCGGGGTTGGAGGTGAGCGCCAGCACGAAGACGCCGCCGCCGTGCTTGCGCGCCGTGTCGAACATCGGAGCGAGCGAGCCGACCCCCAGGAAGGGGCTCGCGGTGACCGCGTCGACATACATCGGGCTGGATGGATCGAGGTACGCGTCGGCGTACGCGGCGACCGTCGAGCCGATGTCGCCGCGCTTGACGTCAAGCAGAACGAGCGCTCCCGTGCCCCGCAACTGTCGGATAATTGACTCAAGTACGCCGACCCCGCGCGACCCGAACCGCTCGAAAAATGCCGACTGCGGCTTGACGACCGCGACCCGCTCGCCGAGCGCCTCGACCACGGTCTCACTGAACCGGGCCACCCCGTCGACGTCGTCGGACAGGCCCCACCGGGCCAGTAGCGCGGGATGGGGATCGATGCCGACGCAGAGCGGTCCGCGCTCCGCCATCGCCCGGTGCAACCGGCTGCCGAAGGTCTCCATTCGCCTCTCCTCTCCACCGACGCCACGACTCTCTGTCATGTCGCCGGCACCACCTGTCACGTCATCGATCCGCGCGTGCCCCGCCCGGCGTGCCGTCCGGCGGGTCCGCCGCACGGGGGGCCGGCGTCGGCTCTGCCGGACTCTCCCCGGGGACATCGGCGCGTCCGGTCAGCCGGCCGCCACGGCCGCGCCGATCGCCGTACAGATCCGGGCCAGGTCCTCGTCCCCGGTGACGTACGGCGGCATCGTGTAGACCAGGTCCCGGAACGGGCGCAGCCAGACCCCGTACGCCGCCGCGGCCTCGGTCGCCGCCGCCATCTTCACGTCATGGTCGAGCTGCACCACGCCGATCGCGCCCAGCACCCGGACGTCGGCCACCCCCGGGGCGCCCCGTAACGGCGCCAGACCGGCCGAGAGCCCGGCGGAGATCCTCGGCACGTCCGCCGCCCAGTTTCCGGCCTCCAGCAGCCCGATGGAGGCGTTTGCGACCGCACAGGCAAGCGGGTTCCCCATGAACGTCGGGCCGTGCGCCAGCACCCCGGTCGCGGAGATGCCCTCGGCGACCTCGGGAGTACAGAGCGTGGCGGCCAGGCTCAGGTAGCCGCCGGTGAGCGCCTTGCCCAGACACATCACGTCCGGGGTCACCCGAGCGTGCTCCGCCGCGAAGAGCGCGCCGGTCCGACCGAAGCCGGTGGCGATCTCGTCGAAGATCAGCACGATGTCGTACGTGGTGCAGAGGTCGCGGAGCAGCCGCAGGTAGTGCGGGTTGTGGAAGCGCATCCCACCGGCGCCCTGCACCACCGGTTCGACGATCACCGCGGCGAGTTCACCGGCATGCCGGTGCAGCGCGTCGGCGAGCGCGGTCGCGTACGCCTCGTCGACCGGGGCGGTGAAGCCGGGCGGGGGCAGGTCGGCGAAGACCTGCCGGGGCAGTACGCCGGTCCAGAGCGAGTGCATCCCGCCGACCGGGTCGCAGACGCTCATCGGATGGAAGGTGTCCCCGTGGTAGCCACCCCGCCAGGTGGCCAGCCGATGCCGCTCCGGGCGCCCCCGACCCCGCTGGTATTGCAGAGCCATCTTGACCGCCACCTCCACCCCGACCGAGCCGGAGTCGCAGAGGAAGACGTGTTCCAGCCCGGGCGGGGTGATCTCGACCAGGGTGCGGGCCAGCCGGACGGCGGGCTCGTGGGTCAGGCCGCCGAACATCACGTGACCCATCCGGCCGAGCTGGTCGGTGACGGCGGCGTCCAGCACCGGATGCCGGTACCCGTGGATCGCCGCCCACCACGACGACATGCCGTCCACGAGTTCCCGGCCGTCGGCCAGGCGCAGCCGGACCCCCTCGGCGCTCTCCACCACGTAGGGATCGGTGCTGGCCGGCATCGGGGCGTACGGGTGCCACACGTGTGCCCGGTCGGCCGCGACGATCTCCTCCGGGGTCACCAGCGCCGCTCCGATCCCGCTGTGGCGGGCTCCTTCGGGCTCACGGCCGGGCCGCCCGGGCCACCGCGCGGACCAGCCCCGGCCCGCCGTAGACGAAGCCGGTGTAGAGCTGCACCAGGCTGGCTCCGGCGTCCAGCAGCGCGCTGCCGTCCGCCGGGTCGAGGATGCCGCCCACCCCGACCACCGGCAGCGCGCCGCCGGTCTCGCGGTGCACGAAGGAGACCACCTCACGGGTACGCGCGGTCAGCGGTCGCCCGGAGAGTCCGCCCGCCTCACCGGCCCGGTGTGCCTCGGCCGGGGCGATCCCGTCCCGGCCCAGCGTGGTGTTGGTGGCGATCACCCCGGCGGCGCCCCGGTCCAGACAGACCGCCAGCAGCTCGGCGATGGCCGGCTCGGTCAGGTCCGGGGCGATCTTGACCAGGACCGGCTTCTCCCCCACCAGCGCGGTCAGCAGCGCGTCGAGGTGCCCCCGGTCCTGTAACGCCCGCAGCCCCGGCGTGTTCGGCGAGGAGACGTTGACCGCGAAGTAGTCGCCGTACGGCGCCAACGCCCGGTACGACGCCAGGTAGTCGCTCACGGCGTCGTCCAGCGGGGTGACCTTGGACTTGCCGAGCGAGATGCCGAGCGGCACCCCCAGCGGGCGGCGCAGCCCGGCCAGCCGAGCGGCCAGCGCCGCCGCACCGGCGTTGTTGAAGCCCATCCGGTTGATCACCGCCGCGCTCTCCGGCAGCCGGAACAGCCTCGGCCGGGGGTTGCCCGGCTGCGGCTGCGCGGTGACCGTACCCACCTCGACGAAACCGAAGCCCAGCGCCGGCCAGGCCGGCAGCGCGGCGCCGTCCTTGTCCATCCCGGCGGCCAGCCCGACCGGGTTGGGGAAGCTGACCCCGAAGACGGTACGCGGGGCGGAGACGGCGTACCGGGCCCGCAGCAGGGCCAGCGCGGCCGGACTGCGGGACAGCCCGGCCAGCCGGCGCAGCGTCCACTCGTGCGCGGTCTCGGCGTCCCCGCCGCCAAGCCGGAACAGCGCCGGCCGGACGATCCGGTCGAAGACCGCTCCCCCGCCCGCCGCGCCCCGGCCCGGCTCCGTCGTCGCCGTGCTCACTCGCCGGCCCGGAGCGCCGCGTGCAACTCCTGCAACGGCCGGACCGCCATGTCGCCCCGGATCAGCGCCTCGATCCCCATCACCGCCGCCGCCGCGCCGGGCACGGTGGTGATGCACGGGATGTCCGCGCCGACCGCCGCGCTGCGGATCTCGTACCCGTCGGAGCGGGCGCTCGCCCCCGACCCCTGCGGGGTGTTGATCACCAGGTCCACCTCGCCGGCCGCGATCAGTGAGACCGCGTCCGGCGAGTCGGCGCCCTCCTCGTAGTGCTTGCGGATCAGCTCGCAGGAGATGCCGTGCCGGCGCAGCACCTCACCGGTGCCGGTGGTGGCGACGATCTCGAACCCGAGGTCGGCGAGGCGCTTGACCGGGAAGATCATGCCGCGCTTGTCCCGGTTGGCCACCGAGACGAAGACCTTGCCCTTGACCGGCAGCGAGCCGTACGCCGCCGCCTGCGACTTGGCGAAGGCGTGCCCGAACGCGGTGTCGATGCCCATCACCTCGCCGGTGGACTTCATCTCCGGGCCGAGCAGCGAGTCGATGCCCTTGCCGGTCGGGGTACGGAACCGCTTGAACGGCAGCACCGCCTCCTTCACCGCCACCGGCGCGTCGGCCGGGGTGGTGGTGCCGTCGCCGCTCGGCGGGAGCAGCCGCTCGGCGCGCAGTTCGGCGATGCTGGCGCCGAGCATGATCCGGGCCGCCGCCTTGGCCAGCGGCACCGCCGTCGCCTTGGAGACGAACGGGACGGTACGCGACGCCCGGGGGTTCGCCTCCAGCACGTAGAGGGTGTCGTCCTTCAGCGCGTACTGGACGTTGAGCAGGCCGCGTACCCCGATGCCCCGGGCGATCTCCACGGTGTAGTGGCGTACCGCCGCCAGGTGCGAGCTGGCCAGGGTGATCGGCGGCAGGGCGCAGGACGAGTCGCCGGAGTGGATCCCGGCCTCCTCGATGTGCTCCATCACCCCGCCGACGTAGACCTCGCCGTCGGCGTCGCAGAGCGCGTCCACGTCGATCTCGATCGCGTCGTCGAGGAAGCGGTCCACCAACACCGGATGGTCCGGCGAGATGTCGGTGGCCCGGGCGATGTACCCGCGCAGCGTGTCGTCGTCGTAGACGATCTCCATGCCCCGCCCGCCGAGCACGTACGACGGCCGGACCAGTACCGGATAGCCGATCTCGGCCGCGATGCCCTGCGCCTCCTCGAAGGAGGTGGCGGTGCCGTGCGCCGGGGAGCGCAGCCCGGCCCGGTCCAGCAGCGCGCCGAACGCGCCCCGCTCCTCGGCCAGGTGGATCGACTCCGGACTGGTACCGACGATCGGCACCCCGGCGTCCTTGAGCCGCTGCGCCAGGCCCAGCGGGGTCTGGCCACCGAGCTGCACGACCACCCCGACCACGCCCGGCCCGCCGGCCGCCCGACCGGAGCTGTCCTCGGCGTGCCAGACCTCCAGCACGTCCTCGAAGGTCAGCGGCTCGAAATAGAGCCGGTCGGCGGTGTCGTAGTCGGTGGAGACGGTCTCCGGGTTGCAGTTGACCATCACGGTCTCGTAGCCGGCGCCTTCGGCGCCGGAACCGGACGGAGCGGCTGAGCCCAGCGGCGCGCTCCGCAGCGCCTGTACCGCGTGCACGCAGGAGTAGTCGAACTCGATGCCCTGGCCGATCCGGTTCGGCCCCGACCCGAGGATCAGCACCTTCGGCCGGTCCGACGGGCTCACCTCGGTCTCTTCGTCGTAACTGCTGTAGTGGTAGGGCGTACCGGCGGCGAACTCGGCGGCGCAGGTGTCCACGGTCTTGTAGACCGGGCGTACCCCGAGCCGGTGCCGGAGCGTCCGTACCCCGTCCTCGGCGGCCAACTCCGGGCGGAGCGCCGCGAGCTGCCGGTCGGAGACGCCGGCCCGCTTGGCCCGGCGCAACAGCTCCTCGTCGAGTACGGCCGCACCGACGATCTCGGCGCGCAGCTCGACCAGCCCGGCGATCTGGTCCAGGAACCACGGGTCGATCCCGCCGGACGCCTCCGACACCTGGCCCACCGAGGCACCGAGCCGAAGTGCCCGCTCGACGCTGTAGAGCCGCCCGTCGTGCGGCATACCCAGCGCGGCGAGGGTGCCCTCCAGGGTGGCGCCCTTCGGGTCGGGGAGGGTCCAGAAGCCACCCTCCTTGGTCTCCATCGAGCGCATCGCCTTGTTCAGCGCCTCGGGGAAGTTCCGGCCCAGGCTCATTGCCTCGCCGACCGACTTCATCGTGGTGGTGAGTTCGCGGTCGGCGGCCGGGAACTTCTCGAAGGCGAACCGGGGGATCTTCACCACCACGTAGTCGAGGGTCGGCTCGAAGGCGGCGGGGGTCTTCAGGGTGATGTCGTTCGGGATCTCGTCCAGGGTGTAGCCGACGGCCAGCTTCGCGGCGATCTTGGCGATCGGGAACCCGGTCGCCTTGGAGGCCAGCGCGGAGGAGCGGGAGACCCGGGGGTTCATCTCGATCACGACCAGCCGGCCGTCCCGCGGGTTGACCGCGAACTGGATGTTGCAGCCGCCGGTGTCCACCCCGACCTCGCGGAGCACCGCGATGCCGAGGTCGCGCAGCCGCTGGTATTCCCGATCGGTCAGGGTCATCGCCGGTGCGACGGTGACGCTGTCCCCGGTGTGCACGCCCATCGGGTCGACGTTCTCGATCGAGCAGACCACCACGACGTTGTCGTGCCGGTCCCGCATCAGTTCGAGCTCGTACTCCTTCCAGCCGAGCACGCTCTCCTCGATGAGTACCTCGTGCACCGGGCTGGCCGACAGCCCCGCCCCGGCGATCCGCTCCAGGTCCTCGTCGGTGTGCGCCATCCCGGAACCGAGGCCGCCCATCGTGAACGACGGCCGGATCACCACCGGCAGGCCCAGCTCGCCGACGGTCGACCGGACCTCGTCCATCGAGTGGCAGACCCGGCTGCGCGGGGTCTCGCCACCGGCCTTGGCGACGATCTCCTTGAAGAGCTGCCGGTCCTCGCCGCGCCGGATCGCGTCGATGTCGGCGCCGATCAGCTCGACGCCGTACTTGGCCAGCACACCGGACTCGTGCAGCGCCACGGCGGTGTTCAGCGCGGTCTGGCCGCCCAGGGTGGGCAGCAGCGCGTCCGGCCGC
This sequence comes from Plantactinospora mayteni, assembly GCF_016862935.1. GTDB lineage: Bacteria > Actinomycetota > Actinomycetes > Mycobacteriales > Micromonosporaceae > Plantactinospora > Plantactinospora mayteni. The sequence goes on along the minus strand of NZ_BONX01000035.1, from coordinate 149,265 downwards.
TCCTTGGCGATGACCAGCTCGACGAACTCCGGGGTGATCGGCTCGACGTACGTGGCGTCGGCGAACTCCGGGTCGGTCATGATGGTCGCCGGGTTGGAATTGACCAGGCTGACCCGCAGCCCCTCGGCGCGCAGCACCCTGCACGCCTGGGTACCGGAGTAGTCGAACTCGCAGGCCTGGCCGATCACGATCGGCCCCGAGCCGATCACCAGTACGTGCTTGAGATCTGTCCGCCTGGGCATCAGGAGCCCTTCTTCTCGATGAGCTCGGCGAAGCGGTCGAAGAGGTAGTCCGCGTCGTGCGGGCCGGCCGCCGCCTCCGGGTGGTACTGCACGGTGAACGCCGGTACGTCCTTCGCCCGCAGCCCCTCGACCACGTTGTCGTTCAGGCAGACGTGGCTCACCTCGACGCCACCGAAATCGGTGTCGATCACCTGGTTGAGCGGGGCGTCGACCGCGAACCCGTGATTGTGGCTGGTCACCTCGACCTTGCCGGTGGACTGGTCCAGCACCGGCTGGTTGATGCCCCGGTGGCCGTACCCCAGTTTGTAGGTGCCGAAGCCGAGCGCCCGGCCGAGGATCTGGCTGCCGAAGCAGATCCCGAAGAGCGGAATCTGCCGGCGCATCACCTCGCGGGCCAGCCCGGCCGGATGGTCGGCGGTGGCGGGGTCGCCCGGACCCGGTGAGAAGAAGACCGCGTCGGCGCCGGTGGCCAGCAGGTCGTCGATGGTCGACGAGGCCGGCAGCACGTGCGTGGTGACCCCGCGTGCGGCGAGCCGGCGCGGCACGTTCCGCTTGATCCCCAGGTCGAGCGCGGCCACCGTGAACCGGTGCTCCCCCTCGGCCGTGACGACGTACGGCTGCGCCGTGGTCACCTCGGCGGAGAGGTCCGCTCCCGCCATCTTCGGTGCCTCGTGCACCCGGGCCAGCAGCTCCTTCGGGTCCTCGGTCAGGCTCGACACCCCGACCCGCATCGCGCCGCGCTCCCGCAGGTGCCGGGTCAGCGCCCGGGTGTCCACCCCGGCGATCCCGACCACACCCTCGGTGGCCAGCCGGTCCTCCAGGGCGCCGGTGGCCCGCCAGTTCGAGCCGATCCGGGCCGGGTCCCGGACGACGTACCCGGCCACCCAGATCCGCCCCGACTCGTCGTCCTCGGGGTTCACTCCGGTGTTGCCGATGTGCGGCGCGGTCTGCACCACCACCTGGCGGTGGTACGACGGGTCGGTCAGGGTCTCCTGGTAGCCGGTCATCCCGGTGTTGAAGACCGCCTCGCCGAAGGTCTCCCCCACACTGCCGTACGCCTCACCACGGAAGGTCCGGCCGTCCTCCAGGACCAGGATCGCCGGCCGCCGCCGGTTCACTTCACGGCCTTTCCGTCCAGCACCGTCGGCTCGCCGCGCAGGAAGGTCGCGACGATCCGGCCGGGCAGGGTGAGCCCGGCGTACGGGGTGTTGCGGCTGCGGCTGGCCTGCTCGCTCGGGTCGACGGTACGGCGGGCGGCCGGATCCACCAGGGTCAGGTTGGCTGGTACCCCGGGTGCCGGGTTCCGGCCGTGCTCGACCAGTCCGGCGATCCGGGCCGGGGTCCGGGACATCCGCTCGGCGATCAGGTCCCACCGTTCACCGAGTACGTCGAGCAGCACCGAAAGCGCCGTCTCCAGCCCGAGCATGCCCGGCCGGGCGTACGCCCACTCGCACTCCTTGTCCTCCAGCGCGTGCGGGGCGTGGTCGGTGGCGACGATGTCGATGATCCCCTCGACCAGCGCCTCGCGCAGCGCGCTCACGTCGGCACTGGTCCGCAGCGGCGGGTTCACCTTGAACACCGGGTCGTAGCTGGCGGCCCGCTCGTCGGTGAGCAGCAGATGGTGCGGGGTCACCTCGGCGGTGACCCGTACCCCGCGCTTCTTGGCGTGCCGGAGCACCTCCACGCTGCCGGCGGTGGAGAGGTGGCAGACGTGCAGCCGGCTGCCGACATGCTCGGCCAGGAGCACGTCCCGGGCGATGATCGCCTCCTCGGCCACCGCCGGCCAGCCGGTCAGGCCGAGCCGGGTGGAAACCTCGCCCTCGTGCATCTGGGCGCCCTCGGTCAGCCGGGGCTCCTCGGCGTGCTGCGCGATCACCCCGTCGAACGCCTTGACGTACTCCAGGGCCCGGCGCATCAGCTTGGGGTCGGCCACGCAGTGCCCGTCGTCGGAGAAGATCCGCACCCGGGCCGCGGAGTCGGCCATCGCGCCCAGCTCGGCCAGGCGCTCGCCGGCCAGCCCGACGGTGACGGCGCCGATCGGCTGCACGTCGACCAGCCCGGCCTCGCGGCCGAGCCGCCACACCTGCTCGACCACGCCGGCCGTGTCGGCGACCGGCGAGGTGTTGGCCATCGCGCAGACGGCGGTGTAGCCCCCCAGCGCCGCCGCCCGCGAGCCGGACTCGACCGTCTCGGCGTCCTCCCGGCCCGGCTCCCGCAGGTGCGTGTGCAGGTCGACCAGGCCGGGCAGCGCGACCAGCCCGTCCCCGTCGACCACCCGCGCCCCCCGGGCGGCCAGGTCCCGGCCGACCTCGGCGACCACGCCACCGGCGAGCAGCAGGTCGGTCGGCGCGGCGCCGACCACCCGCACTCCCCGGATCAGGTACGCCGGCTTCGCGGCGCCCGGGTCACCTCCGGCGGTGTACTCGGTCATCAGTGCATTCCCCCCAGCAGCAGGTACAGGACGGCCATCCGGACGGAGACGCCGTTGGCGACCTGTTCGACGATCGTGGAGCGGGGCGAGTCGGCCACCTCGGGCGCGATCTCCATCCCGCGGTTCATCGGACCCGGGTGCATCACGATGGCGTGGTCCGGCAGCCGGGCCATCCGGGGCCCGTCGAGTCCGTAGCGCCGGGCGTACTCCCGGGCGGACGGGAAGTAGGAGTCGGCCATCCGCTCCCGCTGCACCCGCAGCATCATCACCACGTCCGAGGTGGGCAGCACCGCGTCGAGGTCGTACGACACCTCGGTGCCGGGCGCGAGTGCCGCGCCGATGTCGACCGGGATCAGCGTCGGCGGGCCGACCAGGGTCACCTTGGCACCCAGGGTGGCCAGCAGCAGCACGTTGGAGCGGGCGACCCGGCTGTGCAGCACGTCCCCGACCACCGCGACCGACAGCCCGGCGATCCGCCCCAGCCGGGCCCGCATCGTGTACGCGTCCAGCAGCGCCTGGGTCGGGTGCTCGTGGGTGCCGTCCCCGGCGTTGAGCACCGAGCCCTCGACCCAGTTGGCGAGCCGGTGCGGGGCACCGGAGGCGGGGTGCCGGATCACCACCGCGTCGGCCCCCATCGCCTGGAGGGTCAGCGCGGTGTCCTTCAGGCTCTCGCCCTTCGAGACGCTGGAGCCCTTGGCGGAAAAGTTGATCACGTCGGCGGAGAGCCGCTTCGCCGCCGCCTCGAAGGAGATCCGGGTCCGGGTGGAGTCCTCGTAGAAGAGGTTCACCACGGTACGGCCGCGCAGCGCGGGCAGCTTCTTCACCTCGCGGCCGGCCACGGTCGCCATCTCGGCGGCGGTGTCCAGGATCAGCGTGGCGGTGGCCGCGTCGAGATCCGCCCCGGAAAGCAGGTGCTTGAGCACTATGCCGCCCCTCCGATCAGCTTGACCTCGTCGGTGCCGTCGGTCTCGGCGAGCGTCACCTTCACGCTCTCGGCGAGCGCCGTCGGGATGTTCTTCCCCACGTAGTCGGCCCGGATCGGCAACTCCCGGTGGCCGCGGTCGACCAGTACGGCGAGCTGCACCGAACTGGGCCGGCCGAGGTCGCTGAGCGCGTCGAGGGCGGCCCGGACGGTCCGGCCGGAGAAGAGGACGTCGTCGACCAGGATCACCCGTTTGCCGTCGATCCCCTCCGGGGGGACCTGGGTCGGGCCGATCGCACGTACCGCGTGCCGGCGGAGATCGTCACGATAGAGAGTGATATCGAGCACACCCACCGGTACGGCGATGCCCTCGAAGGCGTTGATCCGGGCCGCCAGCCGGCGGGCCAGCGGAGCGCCTCGGGTGGGGACACCGAGCAGCACGGTACCGGCCGCGCCCTGGGTCTTCTCCAGGATCTGGTGTGCGATTCGGTCCACCACCCGGGCCAGTTCGGCGCTGGTCAGGATGACCTTCACGGACGGTGGTGAGACCGGCTGCGGCTGAGCAGCCTGCGGGTACGCCACGGCGGACCCCCTTCCCCGCCTCACGGGACGGGTCGTTAAAGGACGTCGGATTCCGGCGCTTGCCTGAAGCGGCCCGGGCCGGGGCTCTCGTCACGTTACCACTGGCCACAGGGCCGGGCTTGGCGGGTGGCTGACCCCCGGATCAGCGAGTCGAAACCGCCCGGCTGAACACGATCTTTGTAATAGGTAGGTAACTAGCACTTGACCACGTGTCGTTATCCCCGTACCGTCACGCTCCGTAGCGATCGCTGGGGAGATCCCCGACCAGCACTGGGAGTGCCGAATGCCCTCTGAATACGCCAAGTCGTTGGGCGCGCGCCTGCGCTCTATCCGTCAGCAGCAAGGTTTGTCCTTGCAGGGGGTGGAGGAGAAGTCAAACGGACGGTGGAAAGCCGTCGTGGTCGGCTCGTACGAGCGGGGCGACCGGGCGGTGACGGTGTCCCGTCTCGCCGAACTCGCGGACTTCTACCGGGTGCCCGTCTCGGAGCTGCTGCCGGACGGCAGTGGCGTCCGTCACGAGCCGACGAGCAAGATCGTGCTCGACCTCGAGCGGCTGTACGACGAAGCCTCCGAGGATCTCGCCTACGTCGCCCGCTATGCCCGAGCCATCCAGCAGCAGCGCGGTGACTACAACGGACGGGTGCTGTCGATTCGCGCGGACGACCTACGGGCGCTCGCGATCGTCTACGACTCCTCGCCCTCCGGGCTGATCGAGCGGCTCACCGAGCACGGTGTGCTCGTCGCCGACCCCCGGGCGCTCTTCGCGTCCTGATCCCCCCGACTCGCGGGGTCCGTGCCACCAGGCACGGGCCCCGCGAGCCGTTTCCGCCGTAGTCCGGCGCAGAGACATCGTCCGGCCAGCCCGAACCGGACCGCCGGGCGAAGAAAGCCGGCAAATACCTCAGCGGGTCGCGTACTCGGCGATCCGGCCGAGGATGCCGTTGAGGAACCGGGGCGAGTCGTCGGTCGACATCTGCCGGGCCAGTTCGACCGCCTCACTGATCGCCACCGCGTCGTCGATCTCGTGGATGTAGAGCAGCTCGTAGATGGCGATCCGGGCGAGGTTACGGTCGACCACCGGCATCCGGTCCAGCGTCCAGCCCTCGGCATAGCTGTCGATCAGCTCGTCGATCCGGGCCTGGTGCTCCGCCACGCCCTCGATCAGGCCCACCGCATAGCCCAGGTGCTCCGGGCGCGGCTGTTCCAGGCGTTGGAGATAGCCGGCCAGCACCTCGGGGACGGGCCGGTCCCGCAGGTCCGCCTCGTAGAGGACGTCCAGGGCCCGCTTGCGTGCCTTGCGGCGGGCCGGCATCTGCTGCTTGGGGCCCTCCGCCATCAGGCTCGGCCGAGATAGCGGCCGTCGCGGGTGTCGACCTTGATCTTCTCGCCGGTGGTGATGAAGAGCGGCACCTGGACGGTGGCACCGGTCTCGACCGTCGCCGGCTTGTTGCCACCGGTGGACCGGTCGCCCTGGAGGCCGGGCTCGGTGTAGGTGATCTCCAGCACGACGCTGGTCGGCAACTCGACGTAGAGCGGCACGCCCTCGTGGGTGGCGACGATCGCCTCCGCCTCGGGCAGCAGGTAGTTGGCCGCTTCGCCCACCGTGCCGCCGGGCACCGGAATCTGGTCGTACGTCTCCAGGTCCATGAAGACGTAGTCCTCGCCGTCGATGTAGAGGTATTGCATGGTGCGCTTGTCGACGGTGGCCGTGTCGACCTTGGTACCCGCGTTGAACGTCTTGTCGACCACCTTGCCGGACAGCACGTTCTTCAGCGTGGTGCGCACGAAGGCACCGCCCTTGCCGGGCTTGACGTGCTGGAACTCCACGACGGCCCACAGCTCGCCGTCGAGGTTGAGAACCAGCCCGTTCTTCAGGTCGTTGGTGGTGGCCATTTCCTGCCTTGATCTATAATTCGGGCGCACGGACCCGGCAAGTCTACTAGGGGCGTCCAGTTGATCAGGACCAGCCCGTTTCGGCGAGGTGGGGCGGTCGATCAGCCTCGGGCGGACCGGTCCCGCAGCCCGGCCAGGTGCAGCAGAGCCAGCCGGTAACCGTCGACCCCGAGGCCGCAGATCACCCCGGTAGCGACGGCCGAGACCACGGAGTGGTGCCGGAACTCCTCCCGGGCGTGGATGTTGGAGATGTGCACCTCGACCAGCGGGCCGCGCAGCATGGCGCAGGCGTCCCGGACCGCGTAGGAGTAGTGCGACCAGGCGGCCGGGTTGAGTACCACCCCCGCCTCCTCGTCGGCCGCCTGGTGCAGCCAGCCGATCAACTCCGCCTCGGCGTCGGTCTGCCGGACCTCCACGTCCAGCCCCAGTTCCTTGCCGGTGGCCTGGCAGTTCGCCACCAGGTCGGCGTAGCTGGTGGCGCCGTACACCTCGGGCTGCCGGATGCCGAGCCGGCCCAGGTTGGGGCCGTTGAGCACGTACACCCTCATGCCGCCACCTCGGCGTACGCGTCGAACAGCACCTCGTCGTCCGGACCGTCCAGGATTCCGGTCTCGGCCAGTCCGTCCAGCACCACGAACCGCAGCCGGTTGCCCCGGGCCTTCTTGTCCACCCGCATCGCGGCCAGCAGCTCCGGCCAGGCGTCCGCCCGGTAGCTCGTCGGCAGCCCGAGCGTGGTCAGCACCGTCCGGTGCCGGGCCGCGGTCGGCTCGTCCAGCCGGCCGGCCCGGCGGGCCAGTCCGGCGGCGTAGACCAGGCCGACGGAGATCGCGTGCCCGTGCCGCCAGCGGTAGCCCTCGACCTTCTCGATCGCGTGCCCGAGGGTGTGTCCGTAGTTGAGGATCTCCCGCCGGCCCGCCTCGCGCAGGTCGCCGGAGACCACCTCCGCCTTCACCCGGATCGCCCGCTCGACCAGTTCCCGGACCACCGCCCCGGTCGGATCAACGGCGGCCGCCGGATCGGACTCGACCAGGTCGAGGATGGCCGGGTCGGCGATGAAGCCGCACTTCACCACCTCGGCCAGCCCGGCGGTCAGGTCGACCGCCGGCAGCGAGTCCAGCATCGCCAGGTCGCAGAGCACCCCGGCCGGCGGGTGGAACGCACCGACCAGGTTCTTGCCGGCGGCGGTGTTCACCCCGGTCTTGCCACCCACCGCCGCGTCGACCATGCCGAGCAGCGAGGTCGAGACCGGCACCCAACGGACGCCGCGCAACCAGCAGGCGGCGACGAAGCCGGCCAGGTCGGTCACGGCGCCACCGCCCACCCCGACCACCGCATCGGTACGGGTGAAGCCCGCCGCACCCAGCCGCGCCCAGCAGTCGGCCGCCACCTCGATGTCCTTGCCGGCCTCGGCGTCCGGCACCGGCACGGTCAGCGGGGTGATCCCGGCGGCGCGGAGCCGCTCGGCCAGCTCGTCGGCGTGCGCCTTCAGCGGCGGGGCGTGCAGTACGGCGGCGCGCTCGGCACCGGCCAGCAGCGGCGGCAGCGCGGCCAGCAGGTCCCGGCCGACGAGGACGTCGTACGGCCGGTCACCGCCGACCGGAATGCGGGTCAGCTCGTCCATCGAGCTAGAGCCTAGAGGATGGGGTCCGCCGGGGGCGGTGGTCGGCGGGCGGCGTACTCGGCGAGCGTGCCGGCGTATTCGGTGACGGCGGTACGCAGCTCGGCCGGGCGGAGCACGGTGAACGGCCAGCCCAGCCCGGCGAGGAGCTGGGCCATCCCGGTCAGGTCCTCGGCCCGGCCCCGCAGCAGGATGCCGTCGGAGGTGGCGGTCAGCTCGGCGACGCTGGGCGGTACCCGGCGCCGGGCCTGTTCGAGGTCGGTCTCCAACAGCACCTCGACCTCCCAGCGGTAGGCCACCCCGGCCAGCGACCGGGTGACCTGCCCGACCGGATCGAACCCGGCCGGCACGGCGAAACTCTCGGTACCGGTCTCGACCGAGGCGATCCGGTCGAGCCGGAAGGTACGGATGTCGTCACGCCGGTGGTCGTGGCCGGTGACATACCAGCGGCCGGCGTGGAAGACCAGCCCGTACGGGTCGAGGTCGCGTACCGACGGCTCGCCGCGCCAGGAGCGGTAGCCGATGGTGACCCGGTGCCGGGAGTGGGTCGCCGCGCCCAGCGCGAGCAGGATCGCGGTGGCCGGCCGGGGCACGTCGGCGCGCCGTCGCAGGCTGAACCCGAGGCTCTGGGTCACCGCGTCGAGCCGGTCGGCGAGCGGCCCGGGGAGTACCCGACGGATCTTCGCCTGGGCGAGCCCGGTGGCCGGCGCGGCGGTACCCAGCCCGAGCTGTTCGGCGGCGACCAGCCCGAGCAGTACGGCCACCGCCTCGTCGTCGGTGAGCATCAGCGGCGGCAGCCGGTAGCCGGGCTGGAGTCGGTAGCCGCCGTACCGGCCCCGGGCGGCGGTCACCGGGATGCCGAGGTCGACCAGGGTCTCGGCGTACCGCCGGACGGTCCGCTCGTCGACGCCGAGCCGGGCGGCCAGTTCGGCACCGGTCAGCCGGTGGGAACTCTGCAACAGCTCCAGCATCCCGAGCACCCGGGCGGCCGGATGTGGCACGGGTCACGCTCCTGATCCGGGCGGAAGTCGCCCGGATTCGACTCTACCGTCGACGCCGGATCGCCCGACAGAAGGAGCAGACAGATGGCCACGTTCGTCCTCGTCCCCGGTTTCTGGCTCGGCGCCTGGGCCTGGCGGGAGGTGTCCGAGGGGCTGCGCGCGGCCGGGCACCGGGCGTACCCGTTGACCCTGACCGGGGTGGCCGACCGGGCCCACCTGGCCGACCCCGACGTGGGCCTGGAGACCCACACCACCGACATCGTCCGGCTGGTCGAGGCGGAGGATCTGCACGACGTCGTACTGGTCGGGCACTCCGGCGGCGGGATGCCGGTCCAGCAGGCGGCGGACCGACTCCCCGACCGGTTCGCCCGGGTGGTCTACCTCGACAGCGGACCGCTGCCGACGGGTACGGCGCAGTTCGACACCCACCCGCCGGAGGAGCAGGAGCGGCTCCGGGCGCTGATCGGCGCCGGACACCTGCTGCCGCCGCCGGACTGGGATCGGGCCGCCGACCCGGTCAACCTGGCCGGGCTGGACGACGAGATGCTGGACCTGCTCCGCGACCGCACCACCGGCCAGCCGCTGCGCGCCGCCACCGACCCGGTACGACTGCCGCACGGCGGCGCGGTGCCGACCGCGCTGATCGCCTGCACCTTCCCGGTCGAGACGGTGCGGCAGATGATCGCGCAGGGGCACCCGTTCTTCGCCGGGCTGACCGGTGCCGACCTCTACGGCCTGCCGACCGGGCACTGGCCGATGTTCAGCGAACCGAAGCGCCTCACCGAGCTGCTGGACCGGATCGGCCGAGCGGTTCCGACCCCGACCAGCACCGGATAGCCGTCGGCGGCTTGGGCGTCCCCGCCGGGCACGGGTGGCCGGCGGGTGTCCGCCGGGGAGGGCAAGGTGTCCGGCGGGGAGACTGTCGAGCTGCCCCGCTTGTGCCCCCACCACGCCATCCGGCACCCGTCGCGCCATCCGGCACCCGGCACGGTCACCGCGCTACCGGTGGAGCTGCCGACCGCCGTCCCGACACCGGGGTTCCGCGCCCCGTTCGTGCACCCAGCTCGACAGTCTTCGCACCGACTACCTTCCCGGCTGCCGGTCGCCGGCCAGCTCGGCCAGGATCTCGTCGGCCACCTGTTCCGGGGTCCGCCCGTCGGTGACCACGGTCCAGGTGGCCACCTCGGCATAGAGCGGGCGCCGCTGGTCGAGCAGATGCTTCAGGGTGGCCCGGGGGTTGATCGCGAGCAGCGGCCGACCGGTGCCGAGGCCGACCCGCTTGACCGCGTCCGACAGCTCGACCGAGAGGTAGACGACCCGGTGCCCGGCCAGGGCGGCCCGGTTCTCCTCGGCGAGGATCGCGCCGCCGCCGAGCGCCAGCACCCCGTCGAAGGAGGCCAGCGCGGTCGCCACCGCGGCCCGTTCCAGGGTACGGAAGTGTTCCTCGCCGTCGTCGACGAAGATCTCCGGGATCGGCTTGCCGGCCGTCGCCTCGATGTCGCTGTCGGTGTCGCGGAAGTCGACCCCGAGCCCCTTGGCGACCAGCAGCCCGGTGCTGGTCTTGCCGGCGCCCATCACGCCGACCAGCACACAGACCGGCGCCATCAGTGGATCACCAGGTTGTCCAGGTAGCCGGCGAGGTTGCGGCGGACCTCGGCAACCGAGTCCCCGCCGAACTTCTCCAACGCCGCCTCGGCCAGTACCAGCGCGACCATGGTCTCGGCGACGATCGCGGCGGCCGGTACGGCGCAGACGTCGGAGCGCTGGTTGATCGCGGTCGCCGGCTCGCCGGTCGCCACGTCCACCGTGGACAGTGCTCGGTTGAGCGAGGAGATCGGCTTCATCGCGGCGCGTACCCGCAGTGGCTCGCCGGTGGTGATCCCGCCCTCCAGGCCACCGGCCCGGTCGGTGACCCGGCGTACCCCGGTGGCGGTGGGGACGATCTCGTCGTGCGCCACCGAGCCCCGGGACCGGGCCTGCTGCCAGGCGTCGCCGATCTCCACACCCTTGATCGCCTGGATGGACATCAGCGCGGCGGCGAGCCGGGCGTCGAGCTTGCGGTCCCACTGCACGTGACTGCCCAGCCCTGGTGGCACGTTGTAGGCGAGCACCTCGACGATCCCGCCGAGGGTGTCGGCGTCGGACTTGGCGGCGTCCACCTCGGCGACCATCCGGGCACTCGCCTCCGGGTCGAGGCAGCGCAGCGGGTCGGCGTCGATCCGCTCGGCGTCCTCCGGCCGGGGCTGGAGCCCGGGCTTGGCGGCCACCGAGCCGAGTTCCACCACGTGCGAGACGATCTCGATGCCGAGCGCCTGCCGGAGCAGGGCCCGGGCGACGGTGCCGACCGCGACCCGGGCCGCGGTCTCCCGGGCGCTGGCCCGCTCCAGGATCGGCCGGGCGTCGGTGTGGCCGTATTTCTGCATGCCGGCCAGGTCGGCGTGCCCGGGACGGGGGCGGGTCAGCGGTGCGTTGCGGGCCTGGCCGGCCAGCAGCTCCGGGTCGACCGGGTCGGCCGCCATCACCGTCTGCCACTTCGGCCACTCGGAGTTACCCACCCGGATCGCCACCGGACTACCCAGGGTCAGTCCGTGCCGGAGACCGCCGACGATCTCGACCTCGTCCCGCTCGAAGGACATCCGGGCACCCCGGCCGTAGCCGAGTCGGCGGCGGCCCAACTGGCGGACGATCTCCTCGCTGGTCACCTCGACCCCGGCCGGCAACCCTTCCAGCACCGCAACCAGGGCGGGACCATGGGACTCTCCCGCCGTCAACCAGCGCAACACGACCAACCCTCTCCTCGTCGCGACCGGGCCGGCCGCCCGCCGGTCAAGTCTGGCACGGGCCGGGTGTGCTGCCGCGCACCGCCCGTGCCGTCCCGCTCTACGGACGGGCAGCGTCCGGCAGCTCTGACGGCTGGCCGGCACGCTCCTGGTCGGCGGCACGCTCCTGCCTACGGACGGGCAGCGGCCGGCGGATCGGACGGCTGGTCGGCACGCTCCTGGTCGACGGCACGCTCCTGCCTACGGACGGGCAGCGGCCGGCGGCTCTGACGGCTGGTCGGCACGCTCGTGGTCGGTGGCACGCTCGTGGTCGGCGAGCAGGTCGGCGAGCCGGTGCAGTTGGCCGGCGGCCCGCTCGATGTCCCGCCGGGCCGGCTCGTCGAGCCGATGCAGCGCGTCGAGCAGCAGGTCACGCCGGTGCGCGACGTACTCGCCGATCCGCAGGTGCGCGGCCGGGGTGAGCCGGAGCCGGACGATCCGCCGGTTGTGCGGATCCCGGGTGCGCTCCAGCAGGCCGGCTCCGGCGAGGTCGCCGACCAGCGTGCTGACCGTGTTGGCGGCGGTGTGCAGCCGCTCCGCCGCCTCCTTGACGCTGATCTCCGGACAGCGTTCGACCAGCCGCAGCACCTCCACCTGGGCGTCGGGCAGCGGTGGACGGCCGACCCGCCGGCTGGTCGAGCGGCGCAGCACCCGGTGCAGGTCGGCCACGGCGCTGCCGAGCGCCTCCGCCGCACCAGCCGTCGCGTCGGCCGTCGCGTCGTCGGTCATCCTCGCCCCTCACCGTCTCGTCCGGCACCGTCGTGCTCGTCCGGCACCCACCCTCGTGGTCCGGCGCCGTTTCGTCCGCCGTGCCGTCGTCGCCGGGACCTGTCGGTGGCCCGGCGTCGGCTACCTCACATCGCAATAGCTCTGCCTACAGAGCTAAGGTGTCGGTGTCCAGCCCAAGACTAGGGGGACCACCGTGGGCAGAGCGCGCTCCGCAGCGCCGCCGGGCCGCGCCTCGGGAGTCGGACAACTGCTGCTGCTCGGTACCCTGACCGCGGTCGGTCCACTGTCCCTGGACATGTACCTGCCGGCGTTCCCCGAGATGACCGGCGACCTCCGCGCCACTCCGGCACAGGTGCAGCTCTCCCTCACCACCTTCCTGTTCGGCCTCGCCCTCGGCCAGCTCGTCACCGGGCCGCTCAGCGACCGGTGGGGACGCCGCCGGCCGGTACTGGTCGGCGTCGCCGCGTACACGGTGACCAGTCTGCTCTGCGCGTTCGCACCGTCGGCCGAGGCGCTGGCCGCGCTCCGACTGCTCCAGGGAGTGGCCAGCGGTACCGGCGTGGTCGTCGCCCGGGCCATCGTCCGGGACCTGCACTCCGGGGTGGCGGCGGCGAAGTACTTCTCCCGGCTGATCCTGATCTTCGGGGTCGCCCCGGCCATTGCGCCGGCCCTCGGCAACCTGGTACTCCGGTTCGGCTCCTGGCGGGCCGTCTTCGTCGCGCTGTCGGCGATCGGGCTGCTGGTGCTCGCCGCCGTCGTCTGGCGGCTGCCGGAGACGCTCCCGCCGCAACGGCGGCACACCGGTGGACCAGCCGCTACCGCCCGGGTGATGTGGGGACTGCTCACCGACCGGATCTACCTCGGCTACGTACTCACCCAGGGGCTGGCCTTCGCCGCGCTCTTCGCGTACATCTCCGGGTCCTCGTTCCTGATCCAGGACGTCTTCGCGCTCTCCGCCGGCTGGTTCACCCTGGTCTTCGCGGTGAACGCCGTCGGGATGACCGCAATCGGCCAACTCAACGCCCGGCTGCTCGACCGGTACGGCACCCGCCGACTGCTCGGCACCGCCCTGCTCGCCAGCCTGCTGGCCGGCGCCGCCCTGCTCGGCGGGGCGGCCACGGAGAACGTCCCGACCGTCCTGGTCGCGCTCTTCGTCTTCGTCTCGTGCGTCGGGATGACCCTGCCGAACGGGCTGGCCCTGGCCCTGGATCGGCATCCCGGGCACGCCGGCAGCGCCGCCGCGCTGCTCGGCGCGCTCCAGCTCTCCATCGCCGCCGCCGTGGCACCGCTGGCCGGGCTCGGCCCGGACGACAGCGCGCTGCCGATGGCCGTACTGGTGCTCGGCAGCACCGCCCTCTCCGCGCTGGTGGTCTTCACCATCGCCCGGGGACGGGAACCGGCCGAGCCGGCGGCGGACCGACCGAGGCGCCTGAGCCGGTGGAAGACCGAGCGCTCGGGTACGTCCGCCGGTCCCGCCCCGGCAGAACGCACCTGAAGCACCCCGCTGCCCGGGTCCTGAAGCACCCCGTGCCCGGGTCCCTGAAGCACCCCGCTGCCCGGGTCGTCGATCGCACAAACCGGGCGCACGGACGCCGTCACGCCTTCTTCCGGCGTTCCTCCGCCTTCTTCTGCTCCTCCACGGCCTTCTTCCACAGGTCCCAGCCCTGGCCGCCGGTCTCCGCTGCCCAGCCGACCCCGTTCATCCGGTCGGCCAGTCGGTCCATCCGGTCCGCGAAGCGGTCCAGCTTCTTCGCCAGCTCGTGCGGGGCCTTCTTGGTGACCCGCCAGACAAAGGGCCAGCTCGGGGCCTTCTTGCTGAGGTTCTTCAGTCCGCCCGACGCGACCCGCGCCACGTTGCCGAGCCCCTTGGCCGCCAGGCCGATGGATCCCGCGAGGGTGCTGACGATCTCGAGCCCCGCGCCGACCAGGTCACCCTTGCTGAGCTTGACCACCGCGTCGACGGCGCTCATCGCGACGGCCACGGCGGCGCAGCCCGGCATCGCCACCGCGCAGAGGGCCGCGCCCATCTTGACCACCCGCCAGACCGGGCTGCTGGTGATCTCGTCGATCTGCTTGGCCAGCCAGTCGAGGAGCTTGCCCAGGGCCGGCTTGTCCTTCTGACGCGCCTTCTCGGCCTGCTCCCGGATCCGCTTGGCGGCCTCCTGTAGTTCCTTGCGCTTCTTCTCCAGCTCCGCCAGCTTCTTCTTGTACTTGACGTACTGCTCCTCGTAGTACTCGCAGGCCCGCTTGGTCCCGCCGCAGTTCTTGTACGGGTCGGGCTTGGCCTTGCGCCCGTCCGGGTCGCTGAGGGTCACCGGGCTGTTCAGGGCGTAGGCGTATCCCTGCATGGTCTGTGGGTCGAACTGGTCGACCTCCGGGTCGACGGAGAGGAACCGGCCGAGGCCGGGGTCGTACTCCCGGGCACCGAGGTGGGTCAGGCCGGTGGCGGCGTCGGTGACTCCGCCGACGAAACCCCGCTCGCCGGGCCAGGTGACCGGCGTGGCGCCGCGTGGCGCGCCGAAGGGCAGCCGGTACCGGCGGGTCACGTCGAGCGTGCCGGCTGCGACGGCGATGTCGCCGGTGTTCTGATGGTCCGCCACCAGCCAGGTCAGCGTGCCGCCGGTACGCACCGCGACCGGTCGCTCGTCGAGCAGGTAGTAGCGGGTGCCGCCGGTCGCGCTGTGCAGCTCGGTGTCGTCGAGGTAGAGGGTGCTGCCGCTGGCGTCGCGGCGGATCAGCCGCTGTCCGTCCGCGTCGTAGAGGTACGAGGTGACCGAGCTGCCCTCGGTGACCGCGGCCACCCGCCCTTCGGCGTCCCAGCTGAGCTGCTGGCCCGGTCGGTTGGTGGTGTTGCCGGCCGAGTCGTAGGCGTACGCATCGGTACGCGAGCCGGCCGAGTCGGTGGTGGTGACCGACCGCACCGTGTGTGGCTGGGCGGCGCCGGCCGCCGGGTACGCGTAGTCGCGGGTGGTGTCGCCGGAGGCGGCGTGCCGCACCTCGCGGACGCGGTTGCCGGTCCGGTCGTAGCCGTAGGAGTGCCAGTAGGGTGCCGGCCCGCCGAGGGCGGTCGACGGTGCGGCGTCGCACGCGCCGGAGGCCGGCGTCCACGCCTCGGTCAGCCGGCGTAGGTAGTCGGTGCGGAAGCACTGGGTGTCCCGGCTGACCGAGTCGGCGATCCGGGTGATGTTGCCGGCGGGGTCGTACGTGTAGGAGACCGAGGTGATCGGGGTCTCGGCCGTCGCGGTACGGGTCGTGGCGGTCGCCGTGGCCAGTCGCCGGGTACCCGTCTCGTAGCCGAAGGTCCGCACCACCTGCTTCTCCGGCGCGCCGAGCCGCTGCTGACTCAGCTCGCCCAGCTCGGTGTGGCTGGCCGACTGCACGTACGTCGCCAGGTCGCTGGTCAGCGTCGTGCGGTCCCCGGTCACGGGCTGGTAGCCGTAGCGGAGGGTCTCCGCCGGCAGGTTGCCGGCCGCCGGCAGCGTGGCCGTGGCCACCTCGCCGGTGTCGTGGTAGGTCAGTCGGGTCTCGTACCGTCCGGCGAGTCCGGTCTCACTCTCCGGGATCACCACGGCGTGCCCGGTCGGGCGCCCCGCCCCGTCGTACCCGAGGACCTCGCTGCGGTACGCGGCGCCGCCGGCGTAGCGGACCGTGCTCGCGGGCATCCCCTTGCCGCCGGCCATGTCGTAACTCCACTCGGCGAGCTTCGCGCCGGCCGTGGAGCCCTCGTGCAGCGCGGTACGGCGGCCCAGCGCGTCGTAGGTGTAGGCGAGGGTCCGGCCCCGGCCGTCGGTGGTGGCGGTGACCCGGTCCAGGTTGTCGTAGCTGGAGGTGGCGACGCCGGTGTCGGGGTCCTCGGCGCGGACCCGGCGCCCACGCAGGTCGTACCCGTAGCGCCAGACGTTGCCCGCCGCGTCGGTCACCGACGACAGCTCGCCGGCCCGCCCGTAGGCGTACCGGGTGGTGTCGTACGCGCCGGTGGGCGCGCCCCCGGTGTACTGCCGCAGCTCCACCACCCGCTCCCGGGCGTCGAAGATCCGCATGGTGGCCGGGCTGCCGTCCGGCGGGTCCTCGGCGATCCAGTTTCCCCCGTACGAGGTGGTGGTGCGCCACTTCTCCACGCCCCCGGAGAGGAAGATCTCGGCGGTCTCCCGGTCGGCATCGTCGTAGAGGAACCGGGTCTGGCCCGGTACGGCGGCGTCGGCGACGTCCACCAGGGTGCTGCCCGGATCCGCCTGGTTGTTCCAGTACGGCGCATTGCTCCGGCTGACCCGGCCGTGCCCGTCGTACCGGACGTCGGTGATGACGCGACCGCCGGCCGGCGACGGTGCCTGGAGTTGCCGCTCCCGGAGGAAGCCGTCGAAGAGCTGGTAGCTGGTCTGGTATCGGCTCCCGTCGCCGACCAGGGCCTTGGTGGTGACGAAGGACGGGCCGCCGGCCCGGATGGTGTACCCGTGCTCGACGCTCGGCTCGTTCGGCCAGGTGGCCCGGGCACGGTCCGGCGCCCAGACCCGGCGCAGCCGGCCCAGCCCGTCGTACTCCATGTCGGTGACCCGGTCGTTGGCGTCGGTGCTGCGCAGCGGCAGCCCGAACCGGGGGTCCAGCACGGTGCTGCTGCGGTGCCCCAGGCCGTTGGTGGTCACGATCTGCGTCGCCGGGCCGCCCGTCGCCGGGGTGAACGCGGTCGTCTCGACGTTGCCGAGCGCGTCGTACTTGGCGGTGATGCGGCCGTGCGCGTCCCGCAGGTACCGGTTCACCTCCACGTAGGAGGCGCTGCCGCCGGTGTGGCCGCTCGCCTCCTCGACCCGGGTCACGGCGCCCCGGGTGGGCGGTGTCCCCCACACCGTGGCGCCGTCGAAGTAGTTCCGCCGGTCCAGCAGCAGATCACCGGGGTAGGAGGGCGTCGTCTGGCAGTTCACCCCCACGATCTCCATCCGGGCCTCCGCGTCGAGGATCCAGGCGTCGGTGTTCTCCGCGTACGTGATCCGGGTGCAGGCGTCGTCGGCGGTGGTGGCGACGTCCGCGATGTCGTCGATCGCGGTGAGCCGGCCCTGCGCGTCGTACTCCCTGCGGATCTCGGTGGTCCGGGTGCCGCCGGCGGCCAGGGTCGTCACCTTGCGCTCGACCCGCTCGTCGGTGTACGTGGCCTCCAGCGTCGGGAGTCCGGAGCGGGCGCGGGTGGCGGTGGTACGCACCAGCGTCGGCTCGCCGAGGGTCTTCTCGATGGCCGCGCTGCCCGCCGCGTTGTAGACGATGGTCTCCCGGGCGAAGCCGCGCCAGTACAGCCGATCGTTGGTGGTGCCGCCCTGCGAGTCGGTGACGGTCACGTTCTTGGTGCTGCCGTCCATGTTCCGGTCGCCGGTCATGCCGCGCAGGAACAGGTGCTCGCGCAGCGTCTGCGCGCCGGCCGGCCCGGTGCGTACCCGGATCTTCTGGTAGCCGCGCCACTGGTTCCAGTCGCGGTCGGCGGTCGGGGTGTTGTCCGCGTCGTCGTAGCGCCAGGCCGCGCCGTCGAGGTACTCGTAGCTGGTGATCTGGTCCGGGTTCCCGCCGACCATGTCGCGCTCGGTCACCCGGTCGACCACGTACTTGTAGAACACGTCCGGTCCGGCGTACGGCGCCGGCATGTCCCCGCGGGGATAGCAGCGGCTGACGTTGCGGTCGGGAATGATGTACGGCTCGGCGCCACACTGCGGGGAGGAGTAGGTCACCTCGATCCGGCCGCCGGTCTCGTTGGTGATCGCGCCGACCCGCCACTTGTACAGGCCCGGGAACTCCGCGTTCGCGTTGTGCCTATTGATCTTGGAGACGCCGCTGAAGGTCACCTCCGGCTCGGTTACCCCGCCGCCCGAGTGGGTGATACCGCCCAACCAGAGCGAGCGGCTGGCGTCGTTGGGTTCGGTCCACGGGTCGCCGCCGGCCGGGTACGGATCCGGGTACGAGTGGCGCAGGGTCCAGCTCTCCGCAGGCGACAGCGTGCCGCCGCTGTTGACGAGCGTGCTGATCGAGGCGAGTCGCTTGGTGGTCCAGAAGGTCGGCTGCCAGTAGTAGGTGCAGGAGCTGGTACAGCGTTGATCCCACGGCACGTCCGGCCAGTTCTTCCAGTTGGCCGAGTTGGCCGGATCGCAGGCGCTCGTGCTGGTGGCCGAACACCGGTCGGCGACGCCGAACGTCACCCGGGCGGCCGGGGTGGCGGTGTATACCGCGCCGTCGCGCTGCCCGTAGTCGACCTGGGTCAGGTATCCGCCGCGCACATACGGCGTGGTCTCGCCAAAGTACGGGCTGCCGTTCCACCGGCCGTACGAGTTGGTTTCCTGCTGGTACCAGTACGACATGGCGTCGCCGTGCGCATCGACGACGTAGTCGAGGTTCCACCGGTACGCCTGCTGGCACCAGGACGCCGCAGGAGTGGACTGGCGACAGGGCTCGCCGGCCTGGTTCGCGAAGACCGGGACAGTCCAGGTCGACTGGGTGACCGGTCGCCCCGACGACCAGCCCGGCAGGCGGCTCAGACCGAAGTAGTAGCGGGTGCCCTGGGGGGAGGTGAGGATCCAGTACTCGCCGTCGTTGTCCCCGTTGACCGCACCGGTCTTCAACTCGACCCGCCACCCCTTGTCGTCCTGGGCCCGCCAGGTGCCGGTGGCGTCGTCGCGGACCAGTTCGCCGCCGAGCCCGGAGAAGACCGCGGTCGCGTTCTGCGTGACCCAGCACTGGTCGAGGGTGCCGGCGTTGCCGCCGTCCTCGGCGCACTCCCGGTAGGAACGCTGGATGTACCCGGCGGAGAGGTCGAACCCCTCGCCCACCCAGGAGGGTTGGTTGTTCGACGAGCCCATCCGCCCGTCCACGCTGCCGGAGTTGTAGGTCAGCGCGAGGTCCGGCACCGGGCCGGGCGCCGGCGGCACGACCAGCGGATACGACCAGGTGAAGTCGCCAGACTGGAGCCCGACCGACCAGCGGGCCGATGGCGTCAGCTCGGTTGCCGCGAACGACCCCGTACTGCCGGCCGGCGCCGCGACGACCGCGAAGAGCGCGCCGGCGCCGCCGGGTACGGTGACGTCGACGCGCAGCCGGGACCGGGCCACGTCGTTGCGTCCGGGAACCACCTCGGCCGGGCTCGTGCAGCCGGGGGCGAGCGCGCAGGCGGGCAGCCGCACCACGCGAAGCCGGGCCCCGAAGCCGCCCCCGGCGGCGGCCCGGAAGCCGAAGTAGTCCACCTCTGCGGCGACCGCACCCTCGGTCGTCGCACCGTCCGTGCGGCGCAGCCGCAGCAGCAGCCCGGTGAGCCCGAGCTGGCGTACCGCCGCCTGGTCGAGCAGTTCGACCCGCACCCGGGCGGGCGGGGAGTTCGCCGCGGGCCCGGCGGACGCGGACCCGGCCGATGCCGACCCGCGCGGGTCGGTGGCCGCGGGCGCCGTGCCGGCCGGCCCGAGCCAGACGGGGAGGCTGCCGGCCCTGGCCGGGCCGGCAGCCCCGGCCCTCCGGTTCGCGCCCGGGGCCGGCACGGCCACCTCGGCGGACCCGGCCGCGGGCCAGGTGACCGTCACCGGCCGCTGGGACACCGCCTGCCGAGCCGGATCCGGCGGGATCGCCGCCTGGCGTGCGGGGGCGACCGGTACCGAGACCGGCGCCGCGACGGCGGCCCGTTCGGCGCCGGACGGGGCCGCGTCCGCCGAACGCGGTGCGACCAGCAGACCTCCGACGACCGCCGCGGCCGTCGCATACGTCACGGCCCGGCGCGCCACCACGAACAGGCGGTAGGCTCGGCCTCCAGAACGGGTACGTGGAGTGCGCATGTCATCACCTCTGGGGGTCCTCACGGTCCACCCAGGCTATTGAGCGATGCGCATATGTAAGTGCATACGTCGCCGTACACTCGCCTACTCCGACCTCCCGGTCACAACCGGAACGGACCGCCGACGACCGGTGCGTGTGCTGCTACTACCCCTCCAGGGGTAGTAGCAGCACACGATTCTCGAAGCGACTTCGCGTTCAGGGCGTCAGGTCCCAGACGCGTACCCTGCCGTCCCGGCCGGCGGTCAACGCGACCCGACGACCGCGAACGGTGGCGATCACGACGCTGAAGATCTCGTCGCGGTGGCCGGTGAGCGGTGCACCGAGTTGTCGGGCGGCTGCCAGGTCCCAGATCCTGGCGGTCCCGTCCTCGCTGCCGGTCACGGCGATCGTCCGGTCGCCGATCGCGGCGACATCCAAGGCGAGGATGCGGTTCTCGTGCCCGGCGAGTGCCGCGCCGACCGGTTCGGCGGTGACGGGGTCGAAGATCCACACCTCTCCGCGATCGCTCGTCTCTCCGGCATCGCTCGCCGCCACGACGACGGGACGACCACCGACGGTGGCCAGCTTCACGGCACGGGGGACCCCGCCCGGCCAAAGCTCGACGATCAGCTCACCGCTCTCCAGATCCGACAGCACCAGCCTGCGGTCGTAACCGCCGGACACCACGAGGTGACGCCCGTCGAGTCGCGCCACCGCGACGCCGGACATGTCGTCCCGGTGTCCGGAAAGCCGCGGCGCCGCCCGCACCGCCGGCCCGACCCGGGACGGATCCCACGAGTAGACGTCGGGGTACCCGGCGCCGGCCAGGAGGGTCAACTGCCCGCCGACCTGTGCCGCCGCCAGCGCGTGGACACCTGCGCGGTCCAACGGCGGAGGGCTGAGCAGTTGGCCGCCGAACAGATCCCACAGGGCCAGGTTCTGGCGCGGCCCGCCCGTTGCGAGCACCGTACGTCCATTGAGGACTTCGACGGCCACGTGCTGGAATTCGCGGTACAACCCGTCGCCGAGCTCTGCCAGCGGTCGTTCGACCCACTCGTCGGCGAGCAGGTCCCAGGTCCATACCCTGTTCCCCCAGTCGGCACACACCACCAGCGGACGGCCATCCACATCGATCACGGCGAAGTCCTGCACCGGACTGCGGGACGGAATGCGGGAATTCCAGATCAATCGCTCATCGGACACGCGGCGGAGGATAGCCGTCCGATCCGACAACTCGCGTGGCTCCGGTTCGGGGACGAAGCCTGCCGTACCAGCCACCTTCCAGGAGCGCGCCGGCGGCGGCCTTCTACCGCTGCTGGTCCCCACGCCGGGCAACACTCGCCCAACTCCTCCGGGTCGCCGGCATCCGGTGGACCGTCGAAGAGAGCCGAATGAATCATGAACAGTAGGTTCTGCCGATCGTGGCGACGCTCGGCTACCGGGTACGCGGTTCGCCGGTCACTCCGAGTCCGCCATCGCCGACATCGCCGTCGAGGCGACGGTGTACGAGTCGTCCCGGTGCAGTGTCCACTCGCGGTCCCCGGTGACGACCTGGATCCGGCCGTCCGGGAGCACCCGGACGGTGAGGCCGAGGGTTTCGGCGTCGCGCTCTGCGAAAACGGTGACGAGTGCGGTTGCGTCAGTCATGGTTCGGCCGGCCTCCAGGCTCGCGGGGCATGACAGGACTACCCCCCGTCGACTCACCTGAACCACCGCACCAGGCGCATGATCTGTCCGGTGAATGTCCGGTTGCCGGCCTGTGGCGGTACGTCCGGAAGCGCCATCGTGGAGTTGGCGTAGGCATCCAGGCCGTAACGACCAGGAATGGAAACCTGCGCCCCGGGTCTCGCCAGTTGGTGAGACGGCACCGTTGTGCGGAAGGAATGGACAATGCGGGTCCTTCGTTACACGATGGCGACACTCGCCGCCGCGATTTCACTTGCGGCCGTTGCGGCCGCGCCGGCTGCGGCGGAAACCGCCGCGCCTCCCGGCAAGAGCGGTGCGGAGTTCTGCTTCCGGCACGGCGACGGCAAGCTCACCTGCTATGAAGACAAGGCGGCGGCGGTGGCGGCCGAGATCACCGGCAGCGGGCCGGCCGGGACGTCCAGGGCGTCCGGGGCGACCTCCGAGGTCGTCACGGCGCCGCTCTCGATCAACGACTGCCTCGAAGGTCGATTCTGCTTCTGGGCCGCGGCGGACTTCAACTCGGCCTATCCCTGGCACTGGCGGTCCGCCTCGGGTTCGCTATCCCTGGCGTACTCGTTCCCGGACGTCAACAACCTGATCACAAGTTACTTCAACAACCGGTCCGGTCACGTTGTCCTGATCGACAGCAGTTGCCCGAACGAGACGCTTCTCGCCCGGCCGAACCTGGCAATCTACAACCTCTCCAACACTCCGCGAGCCTGCGGCGGGACCTGGAACAACAAAATCGACATGATCGAGCTTTTCGACTCCTAGAACCACCCGGTAAGCCCGTGAGCCCAGCCCTGCCGACAACCGGCAGGGCTGGGCGCTCGGACAGCTACGGCCGGGGTACTAGGCCGTGTTTCAAAGCTCCTAGTGCCGCGTCAGGCAACGTTTGCGCTGGTCCTCCACCGGCACCTCAGTGACAGCCGCCCACGTCGATATGGCCGCGCGTTCTGGGTCAGCCGGCGGCCCTCGTCATGCAACCCGATCCGTCGTTCCGTCGTGAGGCAGCGGCCAACGCGCCAGGACAAATCACGTCAAGCCGTAACTCGCGCGGGCCGGTACCGCAGGGCGACCGCCCCCGACCGGAACTCCTGGCGCCCCACGAGCTTCAGCTCAAGCCGCTCGCCTAAGCCGGCGAGCAACGTCGGCCCGTGTCCGGCAAGGACCGGCTGCACAAGGAACTCGTACTCGTCGATCAGTCCCAGATCTGCCAACGCCAGGGGGAGCGTCACGCCACCCACCCACAGGCCCTCGCCTGGCTCCTGCTTGAGCCGCTGAAGCGCTTGCCCCAAGTCGCCTCGCACCAGCTCGGCATTCCAATCGACCCCGCTCAGCGTGCTCGACACGACGTACTTCTTCGCCCGGTCGATGGTCTCGGCGAACGGGATCTGCCACTCATCCATCCAGTCAGGCCACGTGCCCGTGGCCGGCTTCCGCCACGCCGACTCCATCATCTCGTAGGTCACCCGGCCGAACAGCAGGGCATCGGCTCGTGCCATCTCAGCGGTCCAGTAGCGCATCGTCTCCTCGTCCGGGGGGAGCCCTGCCTCGTGATGGCAGCAGCCGTCGAGCGTGACGTTGATCGAGTAGCGAAGTGGTCTCATCTCGTTGCTCTCCCTTGATGCGCGCCCCGCGTTCATCGGACCCTACTTAGACGACCGCCGGCGGCATTTCTCATCGGTGCCCCGATCGCACTACATCAACGCCGCCGATCGTGACCGGCTTGCAGGTCCGCGCCGACGCCGCTGGCCTGATCGGCTGGGACGTCAGCATCGATTCCACCGTCACTCGGGCGCATCAGCATGCCGCTGGTGCCCGTACCGAACCGGAGTCGCAGAGGGAGCCGCCAGGTGGAGGGCAGGAGGAACCTGCCGATCACGCGCTGGGACGATCTCGGGGAGGCTGGACCGCCAAGGTGCACCTGGGGTGTGAGCAGGGCCGCAAGCCCCTGGTCATGCTGCTGACCGCTGGGCACCGTGGCGACAGTCCCGAGTTCGCCCGGGTCCTGGCCGGTATTCGAGTACCCAGACCGGCCTGCGGCCGGCCTCGTACTCGACCTGACCGGGTCCTCGCAGACAAGGCGTACAGCTCCCGGGCAAACCGTGAGCACCTGCGTCGGCGCGGTATCCCGGCCACGATTCCGATCAAGGTCGACCAGGCGGCCAACCGGCGGAAGAAGGGGTCGAAGGGCGGCCGTCCGCCGGCCTTCGACCCCGAGATCTACAAGCAGCGACACTCCGTGGAGTGCGGCATCAACCGGCTCAAACGCCACCGTGGGATGGCCACCCGGTACGACAAACTCGCCGTCCGCTACCTGGCCACCCTGCACATCGTCGCCATCAACGAGTGGCTATAACCGTCACCTATGAAACACGGCCTAGAGCCGACGCAACGCCCCACCCACCCGGTCGACCGGGTCGGGGCGCTGGTCGTGCCTCTGGCGGCTACGGCAACCGGGCCACCTCGCCGACGAACGCCCGCCAAGCGGCCGGGCCGAACGTCAGGGTGCCGCCATCCCGATCCTTGGTGTCCCGGACCAGCACCCGGCCCGGAAGGTTTTCGGCAACCTCCACGCAGTTGCCCTGGTTGGTGCCGCTGCGGCTGCTCTTGTGCCAGTTCGGCTCAGTCATGGTTGTTGACCGCCTTCATGATCAGGTCTTGCGACAAGCTTACAGGCAGGGCCAGACCTCGGACGATCTCCCACGATCGCTCCAGTTCGTCCACGTCCGCCCCGTCAGTCACCGAACGTCCTCGAAGCTGGTCGTCAAGATAGACGGCCCGCCCTCGGGCCGGAAGGGTCGCCAGCACGAACGCTCCCTGGAGGCCAGGATGCAGGCCAGCAGCCCGGGGCACAACCAGGATTTGCACCTGCGGCCGGCGACTCACCTCGATCAGATGCTCTAGCTGCCCCTTCATGACGTCGACAGGCCCATAGCCAAGGGCCACCTCACAGATGACCGCAGACAGCATCGGAGGGTTGGGCCGGTCGATCGTTGCGGCCTGCCGTTCACGCCGGACCTGCGTTGTCCGGTCGATCACCTCATCGGGCAGCCTGCCGCTGGCCAGCAGCGCCCGGGTGTACCCCTCGGTCTGGAGAAGTCCGGGAATCAGGCTGTGTTCGAAGCAGCGCAACATGGTTGCCCGCTGCTCGTGCTCCGTCCAGGGGCGCAGCCAGGTGGGCCGGGCATCCTCTCGCGCCTCCCTGGTCGCACGCTGGATCTGGTCTCCGGTCTTGAAATGCTCGTCAAGGCGTTCGGCGGTGTCCGGCTGAGGAATCATCCGGCCCTGCTCGAACGCCGCGATCGACGCGCCACTCAGGCCAACGGCCGCCCCCACCTGATCACGGGTTCGCTTCGCCCGCGTTCGCTGTGTCCTGAGGATCTCGCGTAGGTCATTCACTTAATCCACCCGGCTCCAGATCAACTAGTCAATATCCTTCGATACTCTCGCTCGCTTATCTTCCGCTCCACGCGGCTTCCGGTCCAGGGTGGAGGGCAGACCAAGCGACTGAGAGGTGAACCAATGACGCACGGAAGGCGGCCCCACCAACGTGACTGGCGACGGCTGTGGCGCTATTGCCGATGTGGCCACCGCTGGGTCTGCCCGGACTCGCTCAAACGGGTTCCGCTGCCATTCGGTCCCCCGCTGCGACCGATGACCGAGGCGGAGTATCGGGCCGGCATGGAGGCGTTCTCGCCCAAGGTGACGCGCTCGGCTCCGATCGGACCGCCGCCAGCCAACGTGCGCCGGTCGCGGCAGGGCAGGGACGGCAGCGACGATCCGATCTGGAACTCGCCGTCCGGACGGCAACAGATCGGCCGGGCCGGCGCGCTGACACCAGCCCAGACCTACCGGGGCCACTACGGCGAACGGGAGTCAGCCGCCGAGCGAGCCGGTCGGATGTAGCCGTGATCGGGCCACAGGAGCGCTGGTACCGGCACATGCGACGGCTCGCCCAGCGGCGCTACCCGACCGGCAGGCACACTCCGGCGCAGTCGTACAACTGCGAGACCTGTCGGGACCCCTGGCCCTGTGCGCCCGCCCGCCTGGCCCTGCTCATCGGCTTCAGAGGCAACCGGGTCGGACTGATGATGTACCTCGGTGTGCACCTCACCCGCGCACTGCAAGCGATGCCCGACACACACCCCGCGTTGATCGCCGGACAGATCCTCTACTGGGTGCCCCGGCGCCGCCAATGACCTGCCTCATCACCCAACCGGCCCGCCTCGGTTCGCCGCCTTCCCCTCGGCGTTCCGGGGCGGGCCTTTGTCCGCCCGAGTATCCGAACTGCGTCGTCCGCGCGACCCGGATCCGGCTTAGTGCGCGGCGCGGGCGGCGGCGAGGGCGGAACGCATCTCGGACACCGGGGCGGGTACCCCGGTGAACTGCGCGAACTGCCCGACCGCCTGGGCCAGCAGCAGGTCGAGGCCGGAGACGATCCGGCAGCCGGCCCCCGCCGCTGCCGCAGCCAGCGGGGTCGGCCACGGGTCGTAGACGACGTCGAAGAAGACCGTCTCGGGCCGCCAGGACCGGGCCGCCCCGGCGAAACCGTCGGCGGCGCCCTTCGGCACGGTGGAGATCACCAGATCCGCGCCGTCCCGCTCGGCGGCCGGAGCCGCCCAGTCCGCGATCTCGAACCGCAGCCCGAGCGCGCCGGCCAGCCGGGCGAGTTCCGCACCGGCGGCGGGACGGCGTACCCGGCAGGTGACCCGGCGGGCGGCCAACTGGACCGCGGCGGCGAGCGCGGCTCGGGCCGTACCGCCGGCACCGAGCAGCACCACCTCGGCACCGGCTGGCACGCCTGCGCCGGTCAGCACGTCGACCATCCCCGGTACGTCGGTGTTGTCGGCGGCCCAGGAGCCGTCCGGTCGGCGTACCAGAGTGTTGGCGGCGCCGATCGCGGCGGCGACCGGCGAGACCTCGGTGGCCACCGCGAGCGCCGCCTCCTTCAGCGGCATGGTCAGGGAGAGCCCCGCCCACTCCGGGCCGAGCCCGGCCACCCGGTCGGGCAGCTCGGCCTCGGCACACTCGATCGCGGTGTAGGACCACCCGGTCAACCCGGCCGCCGCGTAACCGGCGTTGTGGATCACCGGGGAGAGCGAGTGGGCGATCGGCTTGCCCAGCACCGCCGCCCGGCGCTGGGCGCTCACCTCGCCGTCACCTCAGAGCACGCCGTTCTCACGGGCCTTCTGCTTGTTCCGCTCGTGTTGCTCGTTCGTCTCCGCGAACTCCGAGTGGCCTTCCTTGTCGACCGCCACGAAGAACAGCCACTTGCCCGGCGGCGGGTTCATCGCCCCCTCCAGGGCCTTCTGACCAGGGTTGTTGATCGGCCCCGGGGGCAGACCGGCCTTGCCGTGCATCCGGTACGGGTTCTTCGTATCGAAGAGTTCCGCGTCGGTCATGTCCCCGGACCGCTTGGTCTTCTTGCCGGTCAGCTCCCAGTAGTAGTTGACCCCGACGTCGAACTCCAGGCAGCCGGTCAGGCCGTTGCCGTTCTTGCAGTAGTGGTCCCCGCTGTAGATCCGGTTGTACGCCACCCGGGCGACCTTGCCGAGGTCGTCGGCGTTGCCCGCCTCGGCCTGGGCCAGCGACGCCACGATCAGCGCCTCGTACGGGCTGATCTCGCGCTCCTTCTGCACCCGGTCGACGAAGTCGATATCCTCGGCGACCGACAGGAAGCGCTGGACCATCAGCTTGAGGATCGCCTCGGCGGTGGCGTTCGGCGGAAGCTCGTAGGTGTCCGGGAAGAGGAAGCCCTCGATCGACTTCCGAACCGACTGCTTGTCGTCGCGCTTGAACCAGAAGTCGGCGATGCCGAGCCCCTCCAGGTCCTTGGCGGCGGTCTCGAAGTCCTTGACCGGGAGCTTCGTATCGGCCGCCAGCGCCTTGAAGATCTGCTTGGCGGTCGCGCCCTCCTTGACCAGGAAGCCGTTGACGAGCTTGTTCTTCAGGTCGAGCAGCAGGCCCAGCGCCGCCTTCGCGTTCATCTCCTTGCGGACCTTGTATACGCCCGGCTGGATGTTCTGGCTCCGGGAGTTCTCCTGGGCCGCCTCGATGAACGCCTTGGTGCTCTTGACGACGCCCGCCGCGACCAGCGTGTTGGCGATGTCGGCGATGCTCTGGCCCTGTTCGACCTGGACCTGGACCTCACCGCTGCCACCGCCGTCGTAGTCCGGGGTGACGAAGTAGCCCTGTACCCGGTCGAAGCCGTACCAGCCGGCGCCGCCGAGCACGCCCAGCAGCACGAACGTCATCAGCAGGGCCGCGACGGTACGACCCCGCCCGCCACGCTTCTTCTTGCCGTTGCGTTTGCGTTGCGCGCCGCGCCGGTGCCGTCCCTTCTCCGCACGCTCGTCGAACGCGAGCTCCAACTCGTCGATCATCCCGTCCGCCTCCGCTGCCTGTCTAGCCAGCTCTGCAGAATCTCCACCGCGGCCGCCTGATCGACCACCGCCCGTTGACGCCTTCCTCGGACGCCCCGCTCGGCTAGCCTACGAGAAGCCACGACGGTCGACATCCTTTCATCCACCAGATCGACCGGCACCGGCGTGATCGCCGCAGCCAGCCGTTTGGCGTACGCCTTCGCCTGGGTCGCCGCCGGCCCGTGCCCACCGGCGAGTGTCACCGGCAGACCGACCACCACCGTGATCACCTCGTGGAGTTCGACGAGCCGCGCGATTTCCGAGATATCGGCTGGAACCGCCTCAATACCGGTCTTCAGGTCCCGGGCCAGCGTCACCAGTGGGGTGGCCAGGATCCCGTCCGGGTCGGAGAGCGCCACGCCCACGCGTACCTGGCCGACGTCCACGCCGAGCCGTGCGCCACGGGGAGGAGCGGTCATCGTGCGTCTCGTTGTCGGTCGGCGGCCGGTGCCGCGCCGGAGTGAGATCGGGTCATCGTGCCGCGCCGGAGTGCGAGCGGATCATCGCGCCGCCCGGGAAAGGTCGGTTCATCGTGTTACGCCACCAGAAAATCTGGATCATCCGATTCCTGTCGGCCGGTCCCGGGCAGATCCGCCCGAACCGGCGAGCCGTCGTGGCTGAAGATCCAATCACAACGGCCCGCCGGGGAGCAACCATTGCCCGAGGTCACGCCTCGGCGAGCGCCTTCTCGACCGCCGCCAGCAGGCTCGGCGCCTCGCCGGCCGGCAGGCCACCGCCCTGGGCCAGGTCGGCGTTGCCGCCACCCCGGCCGGAGAGCGCGCCCTTGACCAGGGCCGCCGCCGAGACGCCCCGGTCCTTGGCCGCGCCGTTCACCGCCACCACCAGCGACGCCTTGCCGTTCGCCCGGGCCGCCACCGCGACCACCGCCGGGCGGGCCGGGTCGATCTTGCCCCGGATCTCCTGGGCGAGGGTACGCACGTCGTTGCCGGCCGCGCCCTCCGGTGCCTCGGTGCCGACGAAGGCGACCCCACGGATGTCCCGGGCCGCCGAGGCGAGCGCCGCCGCACCGCCGAGCACGAGCTGGGCGCGGAGCTTCTCCAACTCCCGCTCGGCGTCCCGGAGCTGCGCGACGGTCTGCTCGACCCGGTCGGCCACCTGGTCGCCGGGGACCCGGTACAGCTCGGCGAGCCGGGAGACCAGCAGGTGCTCCTTGGCCAGGAAGCGGAACGCGTCCAGCCCGACCAGCGCCTCGACCCGGCGTACCCCGGAGCCGATCGAGGACTCGGAGAGGATCTTCACCAGGCCGAGCTGGGCCGAGCGGGCCACGTGGGTACCGCCGCACAGCTCCCGGGCGTAGTCGCCGACCTCGACGACCCGCACCTCGTCGCCGTACTTCTCGCCGAAGAGCGCCATCGCGCCGAGCCGGCGGGCCTCCTCCTGGGAGGTGATGAAGGCGTTCACCTCCAGGTCGGCCAGCAGCACCTCGTTGACCTGCTGCTCCACGTCGAGCAGCACGCTCGGCGCCACCCCGGTCGGGGTGTTGAAGTCGAACCGGAGCCGGCCCGGCGCGTTCAGCGAACCGGCCTGGGTCGCCGACTCGCCGAGGAAGTTGCGCATCGTCTGGTGCACCAGGTGGGTGGCGGTGTGCGAGCGGGAGATCGCGCGGCGGCGTACCACGTCGATCTCGGCGAGGCCGGCCTCGCCGGTGCGTACCTCACCACGGACCACCCGGGCCCGGTGCACGATCAGCCCCGGAATCGGCTGCTGCACGTCGAGCACCTCGACCTGACCCTCGCCGACGGTGATCAGGCCGACATCCGGCTGCTGGCCACCGCCCTCGGCGTAGAACGGGGTCGCGTCCAGCACCAGTTCGATCGTGTCGCCCTCGCCGGCCACCTCGACCGGTGCGCCACCGGCGCCGAGCAGCGCCCGCACCGACGACTCCCGGGAGACCTCGGTGTAGCCGGTGAACTGCACCGGACCACCGGAGTCCAGCACCGAACGGTAGGCGGAGAGGTCGACATGGCCGGTCTTCCGGGCCTGCGCGTCGGCCTTGGCCCGGGCCCGCTGGTCGGCCATCAGCCGGCGGAACCCGTCCTGGTCCACCGACAGGCCCTGCTCGGCGGCGATCTCCAGGGTCAGGTCGATCGGGAAGCCGTACGTGTCGTGCAGTTGGAACGCCTTGTCACCCGACAGCTTCGCGCCGCCCGCCGTACGGGTCTCGGCGATCGCGGTGTCCAGGATCGTCGTACCGGCCCGCAGGGTGGAGAGGAACGCGTCCTCCTCTGCGTACGCGTACGACGAGATCCGGTCGAACTCGCTCGCCAGCTCGGGGTAGGACGGGGACATGCAGTCCCGGGCCACCGGCAGCAGCTCCGGCAGCGCCCGGTCCTGCCAGCCGAGCAGCCGCATCGCCCGGATCGCCCGCCGCATGATCCGGCGCAGCACGTAGCCGCGCCCCTCGTTGGCCGGGGTCACCCCGTCACCGATCAGCATCAGCGCGGTCCGCACGTGGTCGGCGACCACCCGCAGCCGTACGTCGTCCGGGTGCGACTCGCTCGCCGCGTGCCCCGAGCGGGCACCATATTGCCGCCCGGTCAGCTCGGCCGCCCGGTCCAGGATCGGCCGCACCTCGTCGATCTCGTAGAGGTTGTCGACACCCTGGAGGATCGCGGCCATCCGCTCCAGACCCATCCCGGTGTCGATGTTCTTCGCCGGCAGGTCACCGAGGATCGGGAAGTTCTCCTTGTCGGTCCCCGGACCCCGCTCGAACTGCATGAAGACCAGGTTCCAGAACTCCAGGTAGCGGTCCTCGTCGACCGCCGGACCACCCTCGGCCCCGTACGCCGGGCCCCGGTCGTAGTAGATCTCCGAACACGGCCCGCACGGCCCCGGGATCCCCATCGACCAGAAGTTGTCCGCCTTGCCGCGC
This sequence comes from Plantactinospora mayteni, assembly GCF_016862935.1. Lineage (GTDB taxonomy): Bacteria > Actinomycetota > Actinomycetes > Mycobacteriales > Micromonosporaceae > Plantactinospora > Plantactinospora mayteni. Next base: position 118,251 of record NZ_BONX01000035.1, on the reverse strand, counting down.
CGGACGATCCGCTCCGCCGGCACACCGATCTTGCGCCACAGCGTCTCGGCCTCGTCGTCGTCCAGGTAGACCGTCGGCCAGATCCGCTCCGGGTCCAGCCCGAAACCGCCCTCGGCGACCGGCTTGGTCACCAGGTCCCAGGCGAGCGAGATCGCGCCTTCCTTGAAATAGTCACCGAACGAGAAGTTCCCGTTCATCTGGAAGAACGTGCCGTGCCGGCTGGTCTTGCCCACCTCGTCGATGTCCGGGGTACGGATGCACTTCTGCACCGACACCGCCCGGCGGAACGGCGGCGTCTGCTGGCCGAGGAAGTACGGCACGAACTGCACCATGCCGGCGTTGACGAACAGCAGGTTCGGGTCGTCGATCGCCGGCAGCGGAGCAGACGGCACCACGGTGTGCCCGTTGGCCTCGAAGTGCGCCAGGTAGCGCCGCTTGACTTCCGCCGTTTTCATCGGGTGCCTTCCTCCGGAAACAACTCACGGTCGCCGATCCTGGGGTCCTCGCGCAGTTCCTCGAACTGGTCGTCGAACGCGACACCCTCGGCGAACGCCTGGTGGATCTGCTGCTCACGCTCGGCCATGCCGTCCCGGACGTCGTCCGCGAAGTCCCGCAGGGACTGCACCAGGCCACCCGCCGAATCCGCCACCGAACTCGCGATCCCACCCGGCGTGTACGCCTGGGCGGTGCGGGTCAGCTTGCGGACGACCAGCGCACCGACGGCCAGCCCGATGCCCAACCAGAGCAGTCGTTTCATGGCCTCATCCTTCCTCCGTACCGGATCGCCCCGCGCGCCGGGTCAGTGCCCGCCGCGCCGGGCGGCCCGACGCTGCTGCTTGAGGGTGGTACGGACCTCGCGCTCCTCCTCGGCATGCCGCCGGGCGGCGGCGGCCCGCCGTACGCCGTACCCGAAGGCGGCCACCTTGACCAGCGGGTTCGCCGCAGCGGCCGAGACGACGGTGCTCAGGTTGGCGATGTTGGCGGTGACGTTCTGGGCGTGACCGGTCATCGTGTCGATCTTGGCGAGCTGGATGTTCACCCCGTCCAGCGAGGTGTGCACCTGGCCCAGCGCGGTGTTCACGTTCTCCACCGTGACGTTCATGTTGGCGAGCAGCGGTGCCGTGCGGTCGTTGATGTCGTTGATCGCCTGGGTCGCCGCGTCCACCGTGTTGCCCAGCCGCCAGATCGGCCTGGCCAGCACCAACACCAGCATCAGGAACGCCCCGGCCGCGACGAGCGCGGCGATCTGGCCGATCTCTCCAGCGTCCACCCGTGTCCTCCTCTATGCACCGTCTCGGAATATGCACCGTCTCGGAAATCGCGCGCGAGGCGTCTCACCCGGACGTCCGGCGCCGTGTCACGACGGTTACCCGGAATGCCCTTCGGAGTACCAACCCCGAACCCTACCGTCGGTGACGAACGCCGACCTCACGACGGGGTCGGTGTGGGGGTCAACCCGCCGAGCGGATCGTCGGTGAAGAGCGGATCCGGGTCCACACCGGTCAGCGACGGGTCGGTGGTCGGCTGCGGGCCGATCCGGTCGTCCTCGATCGCGTTGCGGACCTTGATCGAGACGAGTGCACCCTCACAGTTCACCCCGTCCGGCCCGGTCGCGGCCGGTGACGGGATCGCACCCGGGGCGGTGACCGCCGGGTCGGGGCAGGTGGGTTGCCGTACCCACATGTCGAGGGTCAGCTCGTCCCGGCGCCAGCAGGTGTAGCGCCCGTCGAGCGGCTGTTCCGGGCAGAGCGCCACCTTCCACGGCTGCCACCCCTCGCGGGCCAGGGCGGTCTCGTAGGCCTGCGCCGTCTCCTCCCACTTCCGGTCCGACTCGACGGTCCGCTCCCGGAAACGGCACTCGATGAAGCACCACCGGCTGCCGCTCACCCCGTCGACCGTGTCGGTGGCGGCCCAGGCCGGCACCGCCAGCGCGTCGAGCGAGTTGAACACCGGATCCCGGGTCGCGGCCCGGACCCCGAAGTACGTCGGCAGCGCGCCGAGCACCAGCAGGCTGGCCAGCAGCAGGGCGATCGTCTTCAGTCGACGCTGCTCGCGGAGCTGATGCCGCAACTCGGCCCGGGCACCCCGGGCGGGTTCCGCCGGGGGTTCCGCCGGATCGGACCGGACGGGACCGCCGTCGGAGCCGAGGCCGCCGGCCGGCGGGATGGCGGCGGAGCGCATCGCCGCGTCGGGCCGGGGCGGGCCGTCGGGGCGGGCGGCGCCGTCCGGGCGTACCGGCGGGTGGGTCGGGGCGTCGGGCCGGACCGGCGGGTCGGGTCGGGTCGCTTCGTCCCGGGGTGGCCCGTCCAGCCGTCCCGGGGCGGGACGGGTGGTGGCCGCCCGGCCGTCGGCCGGTATGGGGCGGGCGGGTCCACCGGCGCCCGGGTCCCGGGTCGGGCCGGCCGGCGGGGCGGAACCGGGGTGCACCGGTGCGGCCGGCCCCCGGGCCGACGCCCGAGCCGGGCCACCGGACACCGGGGCTGCACCGGGTCGCCCCGGTACGCCACCGTCGAAGGCGGCACCACCCGGTCGAGCAGCCGCACCGCCGTCGACGGGCGTACCGGCGCGACCTGCAGCCGGGCGGCCGGCGGGGCCCTCGCCCCGGCCGGGTCCCGATACCGGCGGGCCGACCCGGTCGGCCGGCTCGACGGCGTACCTGCCGCCGGGCGCCGCGCGCCGCTCCGCCGCTTCGACGGGAGGCCGGCCGAGCCCGGCGGCGGCCCGGGGCGACCCCGGCTCACCACCCGGTTCGACCGGACGGGGGGTACCGCCGCGCGGCGGTGCGCTGCGGGGGGCACCCGAGACCGGCGGAGCGCCGGCTCCGGACGGACCTCCGGTGGTCGGATGGTCACCACGCGGCCCGGCGCCGGCCGGTGGTGCGACCGCGCCGTGCCGCCCTGGTACGACCGGCGGCAACCCGCCGTGCCGCCCGCCGCCGGCACCGTCGGGCCCGAACGGCGGACCGGACGGACCCGCGCCGGGGCGGCCCCGGGAACCCCGTCCGTCGTCCCGGGAGTCCTCGGTCGGCGGCGCCCCGTGCCGACCCGGGCCCGGATGCCCGCCGTCGAAGCCGTCCGGCCCGGACGGTGGCCGGTTACCCGCCGACCGGTTACCCGCCCTGCCCGGCTCGGACACCGAACCCGGCCCGGACACCGAACCTGGCCCGGACACCGAACCCGGCCCGCCCAGCGAGCCCGGCCCGCCCAGTGAACCCGGCCCGGATACCGAACCCGGTCCGCTCACCGGGCCCGGTCCGCCGGGTGGGCGGCTGCTCGGGTCCGGGCCGGTCGGACCAGCCGGGACCGGCGGAAATCCGGGCGCGTCGACTCCGGGGCCCGGAGCCGGTGGCCCGTATCCGGCGGCCGGGGTGACCGGCCGGACGCCTCCCCGGCCAGCCTTGCGGATCCAGTCCGCCGGCCGCTCCGGATGGCCGGACGGGCGGTTCTCCCGCTCGCCAGCCACGTGTGCGCCACCCGGGCCGGAATGCGCCCCCGCGCCGGTCGGACCACTGACCGCGGCATGTGCACCGCCACCGACCGAGTACGCCCCAGCGGCAGCGTGCGTACCGCCAGCGGCGCCGTGCGCGCCCCCGTCTGCGGAGTGTGCCCCGCCGGAGGCGTGCGTACCGGCTCCCGGGGAGTAGCCGCCAGCGGCGGAGTGCGTACCCGCGCCGGCGGCGTGTGCGCCGGAGGGCGGCGGGGCGGCACCGGGGCGACGCGCGCCCAGGACCGGACCGCCGCGTCCCGGCCCGCCCGGGTCGCGCTCGGGAGCGCCCGGACGGCCAGGTGCGGCCGGAGCGGTCGGAACGGACGGGGCGTTGCCGGAGGCCGGTACGACGAATTCACCGCCGTCGGGTGCGGCGGGTGGCCCGAACCGCCCGGCCGGGCCACCCGGGCCGGGGAAGTCACCGGAGGTGGGGCCGGCCGGGCGGCCGTGTCGACCGTCGCCCGGTTCGGTGGGCGGGGCCGCCCGGCGTCCCGGGGACGGCTCCTCGCCCCGGACGCCCGCCGCCCGCCGCCCCGGACCGGGTTCGACCGGCGCGCCGCCGTGCCTTGGCTGGTGCCCGGCCGGCGGTACCGGCTCACCCGGCCACGGTGTGGCACCGGGCCGCATCGCCGGCTCGCCCCGGTCACCCGCCGGCGGTCCCGGGCGGCGCTCCGGCGGCGGCCCGGCCCAGGCCGTCGGGTGGACCGGCTCGGCCGCCCGACCCGGCCGCCCGAGCGGTGGCGCCGGCACGACCGGCGGGACCACGGACGGCGGCGTCGGCGGTACGGCTGGGGACCGTGGATCGGCCCGCGGTGGCTGGGGACCGGCGCCGCCTCGGACGGGCTGCGCCGGGTCCGGGGACTCCGGTGCGCGCCGGGGCGGTACCGCTGGTCCCGGCTCCGGCTCGTCGCCCCGACGCCGACCGGGCCCGGCCATGGGATCCGCCGACGGCGACCCGGGAGACGACATCGAACCGGTGTCGTCCGGGCCGGCCTCCGGCAGCCGCTCATAGGCGGCGGGGACCCGGGCCGGCGGGTCGGCCGGCGTGGTGCCGTCGGCCGGGCCGATGTCGACCTTCTGCTCCTTGGCGGTACGCAGGTCGGTGATCCAGCCGAGCTCCTCGCCGCTGACCTCCGGCGCTGCGGGCGGAGGCTCCTCCGCCTTGCCCCGGCCCCAGCGGCGTCCCTTGCCCCGTGGTTCCCGCCGCTCGTCGTGGCCGTCCTCGCCCCGGTCCGAACCGCGCCTCACTGGACTTCCTCCCCCTCGGGTGTACCGCCGCCATCTGCTGTCACCGTGCCCCGCACGGCATCCTCCGGCGCGTTGCCATGCACGGCACCTTCTGGCGTGTTGCCGTGCACGGTGTCTGCTGGCGTGTTGCCGTGCACGGCACCTTCTGGCGCTCTGCCAGTCGGGACGTCTTCTGGCGCTCTGCCGTTCGCGGCGCCTGCTGGCGCTCTGCCGTACACGGTGTCTGCTGGCGCTATGCCGGTCGCGGCGCGTTCCGGCGGCGGTGTGGGCTGCCCCCGGACGATCCGGCGCAGCAGTGGCAGCCGGGTGCCGACGGCGCGCTCGGCGCCGTGTCCGCTCGGCTGGTAGTAGTCCACCCCGACGAGGTCGTCCGGGGCGTACTGCTGGGTGACCACCCCCCGGTGGTCGTCGTGCGGATAGCGGTACCCGGTGCCGTGCCCCAACCCGCGTGCCCCGGAATAGTGCGCGTCGCGCAGCGCCCGGGGCACCGAACCGCCCCGACCGGCCCGTACGTCGCCGATCGCCGCGCCGATCGCCATGGTCGCCGAGTTGGACTTCGGTGCGGTGGCCATGTGGATCACGGCATGGGCGAGGTTGAGCTGCGCCTCGGGCAGACCGACGTACTCGACGGCGTGCGCCGCGGCGGTGGCCACACTCAGCGCGCTGGGGTCGGCCATCCCGACGTCCTCACTCGCGAAGATCACGATCCGCCGGGCGATGAACCGGGCGTCCTCGCCGGCCACCAGCATCCGGGCCAGCCAGTGCAGTGCGGCGTCCACATCGGAGCCGCGCAGACTCTTGATGAACGCGCTCACCACGTCGTAGTGGGCGTCGCCGTCACGGTCGTAACGCACCGCCGCCACGTCGACGGCCTGCTCGGCGGTGGCCAGGTTGATCACCGTCTCGTCCAGCGCCGTGGCCGAGCCGGCCGCCGCCTCCAGCGCGGTCAGCGCCTTGCGTACGTCCCCACCGGCGAGCCGGACCAGGTGCTCCTCGGCGTCCGGGGCGAGGGTGAGCGCGCCGGCCAGTCCACGCTGGTCGGTGACGGCGCGGCGGAGCAGTCCGCGTACCGCGTCGTCGTCCAGCGGTTGCAGGGTGAGCAGTACGCACCGGGACAGCAGCGGCGAGATGACCGAGAAGTACGGGTTCTCCGTGGTGGCCGCCAGCAGGGTGACAGTACGGTCCTCGACCGCGGCCAGCAGGGAGTCCTGCTGGGTCTTGCTGAACCGGTGCACCTCGTCGATGAAGAGCACGGTCGGACGCCCGCCGGCCCGCCGCTCCCGACGGGCGGTGTCGATCACCGCACGGACGTCCTTGACACCGGCGGAGAGCGCCGACATCGCCACGAAGCGTCGCTCGGTGGCGTGCGCCACCAGGTGCGCGATGGTGGTCTTGCCGCTGCCCGGCGGCCCCCACAGGATCACCGACATCGGTGACGTACCCGTCACGAGCTGTCGCAGCGGCGCCCCGGGTGCGAGCAGATGGTCCTGCCCGACCAGCTCGTCCAGGCTGGCTGGACGCATCCGGACCGGCAGCGGCGAGTCGGCGGAGGGTACGGTGAACCCGTCGGCGGCGGTCCCGGCCGGCGCGGTACGCCCGGCGACGGGATCGACGAGAGAGAATAGGCCGTCGGACTCCATCAGGAAGACATTACCGGCCCGGTTTCCGGTGCCGGAAATGCACCGATAACCGGACCGGTCGCGGATCCGACGGACATCAGCCCCGACCAGGCCGGCGACCCCGGGACCACCGGCCCCCACCACCAGCGCCCCGGCCCACCCCGGCGAGGTACAGGGCGAGGCAGAGCAGACCGATCAGCACCAGGGTGGGGAAGTTGAACAGGTCGGGCGCGCCCAGATTCTCGTCGAACAGATCCAGCAGCAGCGCAAAGCCGAAAACTCCGGCGGCGATGTAGGCGAACATGTGTTCCTCCCGGCGGGGGTCCCAGTAGGTCGGCCAGGATGTACCCGACAGCGCCCCGGGCCAATCCACCGGCGCCGGTGAGTGCCCCGACCGCCACGGACGGTGTCCAGAGGGCGGGGCGTCGGCAGCCGGCCGGCTCCACGCGCCGCTCGGCTGCACCGGCTCGCCCGGCTTCACCGACCCGCTCGGCTGCACCGGCTCGGTCGCCCGGACCTCGGTGGCGGTCGGTCAGCCGACCGGCTCCGGCTCGGCCGGCTCGGGCCGGGCCGGGGGCGCCGTGCGGCGGGACGCCCACCAGGCGGGCAGATAGAGCGGTGCGGCGACGGCCAGCACGATCCCGCCGACCACCATCGCCGTACTCACCGAGGTCGCGGCGGCCAGCGAGGTGAGCAGCACGCCGCCGAGCGCGCCGGCCGGCTGGGCCACCATCGAGTTCAGCGAGATGACGCTGTTCCGGTACGGGCCGTCGACCTGCCGGTGCAGCAGACCGGCGTGCAGCGGGTTGGCCGCGCCGTGCACGGCGTAGCAGAGCAGGTAGGCCGCGATGATCCCGACCGGCCCGGCGAGCAGTCCCATCCCGACGACGGTGGCGCCCTGGAGGATCCGGAGCAGCCCGGCACTGAGCGGTACGCCCAGCCACCGGCTCGCGTACCCGATCAGCGCCGCGCCGCCCGCGGAGGCGAGCCAGGCCACGGAGGCCGTCGGGCCGAGTAGCGCCGCCGCCCGGTCCGGGTCGCCGAGCACCTCGGCGAGCCGGACCGACTGCAACGTCTCGAAGGTGACCATCCCGAAGCCCCAGAACAGCTCCACCGCGATCAGCGCGAGCACGATCCGGGAGCGGCGGGCCAACCCGAGCGCGCCGCCGATCGCGCCCGGCACCGCCCGGAGCGAGCCGCGCAGCGCGGCGACACCGGCGGCCGGGCGCACCTCCACCAGCAGCAGGAGCAGGGTGGCCAGGGCGACGACCTCCAGGACGATGGACGCCAGCACCGGCAGGGTGAGCGCGCTGATTCCGCCGACCGGGCCGAGCGCGACGAGCCCACCGCTGAGCAGCGCGCCAGCGCCGATGCTGAGGCCGAGGACGACTCCCCCGGCGCTGAGTCCCCGCTCGATCGGCGCGTCCGGATCGGCGGCCAGGGCGGCGTCGACGTACCAGGACTCGAGTGGGCCGCTGTCCAGGGCCCGGAAGATCCCCTGGAGCACGAACGCGAGGAGGAAGAGCGCGAAGGAGTCGGCGGCCAGGAAGAGCAGCAACGATCCGAGGTTGACCAGCATGGCCCCGACCAACACCGGTTTGCGCCCCAGCGCGTCGGCGAGCCCACCGGTCGGCAACTCCAGCGCCAGTACCACCAGTCCCTGCGCCGCGGCGACGAAGCCGACCTGCGGCAGGCTGAGCCCGCGTTCCAGCAACAGCAGAATGAGTACGGGAATCAGCAGCCCGATCGGCAGCCAGCGCAGCCCGTGCAGGATCAGGAAACGCCGGCGTACCTGCCGGACGGTCAGTGTGCTCACGACGCCTCCCCCGGCCCGGTGCCGCCGCCGGCCAGGGGGACCGGGCCACGTACCGGGAAACTCTGTAGATAGAGCAGTACGTGTTCGGTGCCGTCGCCCGGCTCGGCCGCCGGTACCCGGTCGATCGGCGGCACGGCGTGCCGGTAGCGGCCGACCACGGCCCACAGCTCGTCGTTGAGCTGCCGCAACTCGGTCGGGGTGAGCCGGAGCAGCACGTCGGAGAAGGTCGTCGCCTGCTGCCACTCGGCCGGGTAGTTGTGCCGGTCGTTCAGCCAGCGCCCGGCCAGGTCGGCGTGCAGGCGCACGGCGTTGCGGGTCAGCCAGTCGGCCGCCGCCCGGGCGTCGGGATCGTCGGCGAAGTCGGCGTCGCTCCAACTGCTGAACTGGTGCGCCGCCCGCCACCAGCGCTGCCGCCCGCTCCCCCGGTCCGGCTCCTCCACCACCAGCCCGGCGTCGGCGAGCTGCCGCAGGTGGTAGCTGGTGGCCCCGGTGTTGGTGTCGAGCACCCCGGCCAACGTGGTCGCGGTGGCCGGACCGTCGGAGCGGAGTGCGACCAGCAGCCGGGAGCGCAGCGGATGGGCCAGGACCCGGATCTGCGCGCTGTCCAGCGCTACCACCGAGGGCGATGGCTCGTCGTGACGTGACGGCTCAGGTTCCATGGATGCACAGTAACTGTGCACAGATTCCATGCACAATAGTTCTGCACAGAATCTGTGCAGGCGGTCGACGGCTCCGCCCAGGACTGCACTGCGGTGACCGACCGCCACCCACCGCCAGCAGCGTCACCGGCCCGGCGTCGACTACCGGCGGACAGCGGTACGGGGCGGAGCCAGAAACCGAACAGGCGTACCGGCCGGGTCCGTCGACCCGGCCGGTACGCCGTCAACTGGCACCGCCCCCGCCCCCCCGTCCGGAGGGCATCGTCGCCTCCGCTCAGCCGCCCGGGAACGCGTTCGGGTCGACCTCGCTGGTCTGCGCGTTTCCACCCGCGACCGGAGTCAGCGTGATCGTCCAGATCGTGTACTGGCTGGAGGTGGTGGTGAACTTGAAGGTGTCCTCGAACCGCTGGAAGTTACAGTTCCGGCTGAACGCCTTCGCCCGGGCGTCCCAGTCCTTGCCGCCGGTCATGTAGATCCGGTAGGTGCCGTCCTTGATCGAGGAGACGGTGTGCTTGCCCTTGGCCCGGACGTAGACGCTGACCGTCGGGGTCTTGGAGTTGCCCAGCACCAGGTTGATGACGGCGTCGCTGCTGCCGCCATTCTCGATCTTGAGCTGCCCCTGACCGCTGCGCACCCGCTTGATGTACACGCCGTTGCCGAGCCGCCGGTTGCCGTCCGCCGTCTTCTTCGGTACGAACTGGCCGACCTGGTACGGCTGCGCCGGGTCCGCCGCCGCCAGCGCCTGCTGCGCGGTGCGTACGTCCTCGGCGGCCGGGTCCCGGCTGAGCCTGGCCAGCGCCGACGAGCCGAGGCAGACCTCGCCGGCCCCGGCGGCCGAGCCGGTCTCGGTGATCGAGTCGACCATGCCCTCCAGCCCGCGCAGCAGGTCGGCGTGTGCCGCCGCGGCGTTCTGCGGCGGGACGACGTCGGAGAGCGCGGTGATCTGCTGGTCGAGTGCCCGCCCGATGGTGCCGGCGGCGGTACCGACCGCCTTGGGGTTCTTGGCCGCACCGAGCTGGGTGAAGCCCGGCGTCACCGCCTTGTCGACCTCGGCCAGCAGCGCCTGGTATTCCTGGGCGGTGATCGGCGCGGCGCTCGGCGACGGCTCCCCGCCCTGGCCGGAGGTCCTGTTCGAGGGCGAGCCGTCGGAGCCCCGGTTACCGGCCCAGATCAGCAGCGGGACCGCCAGCGCGACCAGCAGGACCACGGCGACGGCACCACCGACGATGGCGATTATCTTGCCGCGCCCCGACTTGGCGGGCGGTTGCGGCGGAAACGCACCGAACTGCGGCGACCCACCGTACGGCGGGCCGGGCGGGCCGGCCCCGAACGGCGCCGTCGGCGGACCCGACACCGGGGGCGGAGCACCGAACGGCGTGGTCGGCGGGGCCGAGACCGGCGGGGTGCCGAAGGGAGCGGCCGGCGCACCCGAGACCGGCGGGCCCGCGCCGAACGGCGTGGTCGGCGGGGCCGAGACCGGCGGCGGAGCACCGAACGGGCTGGTCGGCGGCGCGGAGACCGGCGGCGTCCCGTACGGCGCGGTCGGCGGGGCCGAGACCGGCGGCGGAGCACCGAACGGGGTGGTCGGCGGGGCCGACGTCACCGGCGGGACCGGCCCGGGCGCTCCGAAGGGAGCCGCTCCGAAGCTCGCGGGGACCGTACCGCCTCCGCCCGGCACGATCCGGATCTGGACGTACGCGTCCCGGGGCGGGCCGCCGGGCACGGTCGCCGGGCCGATGCCGGGCAGCCGCAGCACGGTGCCGTCGCCGAGCCCGGCCGGGATTCTCAGGGGGATGCTCTGGCCCGACCAAGGCAGGACGACGGTCTTGACGACCTCGGATCCCACCTCGCTCGGGTCTAAGTCGATCATCAGATCAGGGTTGGGCGCCATGGACCGAGTATGAGCATCCGAAGCAAGTCGATTGCCGCCCACCCCCGGTCACCCCGGATCGCCGTGGCGCACCGACCGAGGCCGTTGGCTCCCGGGACGCCGCGCGGCGCCCCGGGAAAACGGACGGATGCCTCAGGAGGGCTCGACCGGGGCGGCCACCCCGGCGGTGCCGCCGTGCACCGGTGCCGCCGGCTTCGGCTTGGCGTCGATGCCCGCCTCGGCCCGCTGCTGCCCGGTGATCGGGGTCGGCGCGCTGGTCAGCGGGTCGAACCCACCCCGGGTCTTCGGGAAGGCGATCACCTCGCGGATCGAGTCGGCCCCGGCCAGCAGCATGCAGACCCGGTCCCAGCCGAACGCGATCCCGCCGTGCGGCGGCGGCCCGTACTTGAACGCCTCCAGCAGGAAGCCGAACTTGTCGGCCGCGTCCTCCGGGCTGATCCCGAGCAGGTCGAAGACCCGACGCTGTACGTCGCCCCGGTGGATACGGATCGAGCCACCGCCGATCTCGTTGCCGTTGCAGACGATGTCGTACGCGTACGCCAGCGCGCGGTCCGGCGCCTCCTCGAACCGGTCCACCCAGTCGGCGTTCGGCGAGGTGAACGGGTGGTGCACGGCGGTCCAGCCGCCCGCCCTGCCGTTCTCCTGGTCGGAGGCCGGCTCGAACATCGGCGCGTCGACCACCCAGCAGAACGCCCAGGCGCTCTCGTCGACCAGGCCGGCCCGCCTGGCGATCTCGATCCGGGCCGCACCGAGCAGCTCCTGTGCCTCCCGCCGCTGCGCGCTCGCGGCGAAGAAGACCGCGTCGCCCGGCTTCGCCCCGACCGCGTCGGCCAGCCCGGCCAGGTGCTCGGCCGACAGGTTCTTGGCCACCGGCCCCCGGGCCTCGCCGGACTCGGCGTCCAGCACCACGTACGCCAGGCCACGGGCGCCGCGTGCCTTCGCCCAGTCCTGCCAGCCGTCCAACTCCTTGCGGCTCTGCCCGGCACCGCCCGGCATCACCACCGCACCGACGTAGCCACCGGCGTCGATCGCCCCGGCGAAGACCCGGAACTCGGTACCGCGCAGGTAGTCGGTCAGCTCGGTCAGCTCGACGCCGTAGCGCAGGTCGGGCTTGTCGGAGCCGTACCGGTCCATGGCGTCGTGCCAGGTGATCCGGGGAATCGGCCGGCTGATCTCGTGCCCGGCCAGCTCCCGCCAGAGGGTGGCGACGATCTCCTCGCCGAGGTCGATCACGTCGTCCTCGGTGACGAACGACATTTCGATGTCGAGCTGGGTGAACTCCGGCTGCCGGTCGGCCCGGAAGTCCTCGTCCCGGTAGCAGCGGGCGATCTGGTAATAGCGCTCCATCCCGCCGACCATCAGCAACTGCTTGAAGAGCTGCGGGGACTGCGGCAGGGCGTACCAGGTGCCGGGCTGGAGGCGTACCGGGACCAGGAAGTCGCGGGCGCCCTCCGGCGTCGACCGGGTCAGGGTCGGCGTCTCGATCTCCAGGAAGTCGCGGGCGTGCAGCACGCCCCGGGCGAGCTGGTTGGCCGTCGAGCGCAGCCGCATCGCCTTCGCCGGGCCGCTGCGCCGCAGGTCGAGGTAGCGGTATTTGAGGCGTACGTCGTCGCCGGCCTCCACCTGGTCGTCCACCGGCAGCGGCAGCGGTGCCGCCTCGGAGAGGATCTCCAGTTGGTCGACCGTCACCTCGATCTCGCCGGTGGCCAGCTCGGGGTTGTCGTTGCCCTCGGGCCGGCGGGTCACCTCGCCGGTGACCTGTACGCAGAACTCGTTGCGCAGCGCGTGCGCCGAATCCATCCCCTCGCGGAAGACCACCTGCACGACGCCGGAGGCGTCCCGCAGGTCGACGAAGATGACTCCGCCGTGGTCCCGCCGGCGGGCGACCCAACCGGCGAGGGTCACCGTGCGGCCGGCATCGGGCGCGCGCAGGGTGCCGGCGTCTTGGGTACGGATCACGACAGGTGTCTCCTCACGTCTGTCCGGGCGGTCCGGGCTGCTGCCCCGACATTCTGTCAGGACGGCCCGGACCGCCCGGCGCCCCACCCGTCGGGTCCCGCGGACCGGCCGGTACTGCCACCGGCCGCCCCCGTTCCGCGCCGCCCCGACCGGTCGGCGGTCGTCCCCGCCCCGCCGCCACCCGGGACGCGACGCTGGAGCGCCTGGTGCCCTCGGCCGGTGGTCAGCCCGGTCGGCGGACCAGCCGGGTCCGGACCCGGGTTCGGACGAGGGTGCCGGCCAGCAGGGTGGCGACGACCGGCGGGACCAGCACGACCAGCAGCAGCCGGCCCCACGGGGTGTGCCAGTCGGCCGCGCTGTTGAACGCGACGTACCCGGCGGCGGGGCCGAGACCGGCGAGCAGGCCGAGCGGGGCACCGAGCCCGACCACCACGGCGGCCTGACCGGCCCGGATCCGGCGCCCCGTCCCAGGTCCGGCCCCCACCGCGGTCATCGTGCTCAGGTCGGCGCGCATCTCGGCCGTGGCCAGCCCGACCGCGACGATGCTCGCCGCCACGGTCACCACCGCGCTCACCGCCACGAGCAGGTAGAACATCGTCCGGGTCGCCTCCGGCGCGGTCTGCCGCACCGCCGCCGGCTCGACGGCCAACGGTGCCGACGGCACCGGGGCGGCGGCGAGTTGCGCCCGCAGCAGCACAGTGGTCGCGGCGGCGACCTCGTCGGCCCGGGGTGTCCGGACGGTGTCCACCAGCAGCTTCCCCGGGCTGACCGCCAGCCCGACCCGGCGGGCCGTGGCCTCGGAGATGAGGATTCCGGGCAGGTCCTGGAAGTACTCGCCGCGGACCGCCACCACCGCCGGCACCGCCTCCGGCCCGTCCTCGCCCGCCCTGATCGCCACCCGGCCGTCCACCGCCAGGGCGTCGTTGAACAGCACGGCCGCGCCGTCCCGGAGGGCGGCGAGTTCCGCCGTGGTCGGTTCCCGGGCGGTGACGGCGCGGATCGTCTCCGCCCCACCGACCGCGATGCCGTACTGCTGGCTGGCGACGGACATGGCGCCGTCCCGCACCCCGACGGCCGGTGCCCCGGGCAGGACCACGCTGGTTCCCGGCCGCTCCGGGTCGGTCGCCGTACGCAGCGCGACCGCGCTCCGGGCCGGCAGGGTGGCGGCGAACCGCCCGATCCCGTCCGGGCCGAGCGTGGTCGCCGCCTCGGCGGGCAACAGGATCTGCCCGTCGCGGGCGTCCCGCCAGACCGCCGCGGCCTCGCCCCGCGCGGCGCCGACCAGGGTCAACGCCACGCTGCCGGCGACGGCGGCCCCGACCGCGACGACCGCCGCCGCGGTACGCACGTGGTGCCGGGCGGCGTGCCGCAGGGCGAGCCGTGCGGCCAGCGGCAGCAGCGGGGCGATCCGCCCGACACCGCGGACCAGGGCCGGTGCGGTGGCGGCGACGCCGACCAGCAGGATCACCCCGCCGGCCGCGATCAACTCGATCCGCCCGTCCGGGTGCGCCGAGTACCGCAGGATCGCGGCACCGCCGGCGAGCAGCGCGAGCCCGACGGCCAGCCAGCCGAGATCCGCACCGGGTCGCAGGCGCAGGCCGCCGAGCGCGTCCCGGACCGACGTCCGGCCGGCGGACCGGGCCGGCAGGTACGCGGCGGCCAGTCCGATCACGACGGTCAGCGCGCCCACCAGGAGGACCGACCCGTACGGGATGCCGACGTCGACGATCGGGTGGTCGGCGATCCGTTCGACGGTCGGGCCGACCAGGGCGAAGGTGGCCAGTCCGAGGCCGACTCCGGCGCCCGCCGCGACGGCACCGAGCAGCAGCCCGCCGGCCAGCACGATCCTGGCCACCTGCCGGGGGCTGCCGCCGGCCGCCGCGACCAGGGCGAGTTCCCGCCGTTGCCGCCGCGCGCCGACCAGGAACGCGGCACCGCTGAGCAGCACCACCTGGGCGGCGGCGAAGCTGACCACCAGCGCGGTCGCGCCGGCCTGCAACGCCCGGGACTGCGGGGTCGGGGCGAGCGCCTCCCGATCCGTCACCGAGTAGTTCTGCCCCAGGCCGATGCTGCCGCCGTTCGGGTACTCGATCACCTCGGCGGGCCCGACCGGTGGGCGTACCCAGGCCGCCGGGTCACCGGCCACGTCGACCAGCAGGCTGCGGCTCACGCCGCTGGACAGGCTCGTGTCGGGCGGCACCACCAGGGCGGCGAGCTTGAGTGACCGGCTCAGGTCGACGATCCCGACGACGGTCAGCCGGCGCTGCGGCATTCCGGCCTCGATCTCGGCGCCGAGCCGCGCACCGAGCCGGTCGGCCAGGGCACGGGTGAGCGCGACCTCGGCGGCAGCCCGGGGCGGGACACCGGCCCGGAGGACGTACCGGCCCCGGTTGAGCGGATCAGTCGGGTCCGTGGCCTCGTACTCGTAGCCGGCCAGACCGCCGCCGGGCAGCGAGACCACGGTACGGCCGGTGCCGAGCGGCACGGTGCGGCTGCCCGGCGGCAGGGTGCCGGCGACCCGGGCCAGTTCGTCCGGCTTCGCCGCCAGCAGCAGGTCGGCGGCGCCGATCCGGTACTCGACGCTCCGGTCCAGACCCGCCACGTTCGCCCAGGAGACCACCAGCAGGGTGGCGGCGTACCCGGGGAGGAAGAGCATCAGCAGGATCAGTGCGCTGCGCCCCCGGTTACGCCGGGCGGACCGGCGGGCGATCCGCGTCGCGGTACGCCACGAGCCGCGCCACTCCCCGGTCACGCCGACACCTCGCCGGCCAGACCGTCGACCGGACCCCGTCGCCCCCGGCACCCGGACCGCCTGCTGAGCCTGATGATTCGCTCGCTACGCCCGCTCATGCCGGCACTCCACTTCGCTCGGCGCCGCCACGAGGCACATACGCGCTGAACTGGCTGATTCGCTCGCATCGCTCGCTCATGCCCGCCCGCCCAGCAACTGCTCGGGGGTGCGGCGTGGGCCGGTGGAGTCGACCAGCCGGCCGTCGCGCAGGAAGATCGTGCGGTCGGCCCAGCCGGCGTACCGGGGCTCGTGGGTGACCAGCACCCCTGCGGCGCCCGCCTCGACCTGTGCCCGGAGCACCGAGAGCACCGCCTCGCCGGTCTGCGAGTCGAGCGCGCCGGTGGGCTCGTCGGCGAGCAGCAGTCGGCGCTCGCCGATCAGCGCCCGGGCGATCGCGACGCGCTGCTGCTGTCCGCCGGAGAGCTGGTCCGGAAAGCGCTGCGCGAGGTCACCGAGGCCGACCCGGGTCAGCGCGGTGATCGCCTCCCGGCGGGCGGCCCGGGCCGAGAGCCCAGCGAGTTCCCGGGGCAGCGCGACGTTCTCCGCCGCGGTCAGGTCGGTGACCAGGTTGAGATCCTGGAAGACGTACCCGATCCGGTCCCGGCGCAGTCGGGCCAGGCCGGCGGCGTCCAGCCCGTCGAGGTCGACGCCGGAGACCTCGACGGCGCCCCGGGTCGGCGTGTCCAGCCCGCCGGCCAGGGCGAGCAGGGTCGACTTGCCGGAGCCGGACGGCCCCATCACGGCGACCAGTTCGCCCGCCTCGACCTCGAAGCTCACCCCGTCCAGCGCTTGTACGTCGGTGTCGCCGGACCGGTACGTCCGGCAGACGTCGGTGAACCGAAGCACGACCTCGCTCACCGGACCGCCTCCGTCGCGTCCGGCTCTCCGGCCGCCGGGGTGCCGGAGGTCTGCCCCGCCGCCCGGGTGCCGGCCGGGGTCGGGCCGGGCCGTCGGGTGCGCCGGCGCAGCACGGTCGCCTCCACGTGGTCGAGCCAGCGGATCTCGCTCTCCAACCCGAACACCAGGTGGTCGAGGAGGAGCAGCCAGGCGAGGTCGTCCTGCTGGTCGGCCCGCCGGCGCAGGTCGGTGAGGTCGCGCATCTGCCGCATCGACTCGGTGCGCTGGGCCTGCACGACGGCGGCCACGTCGACACCGGCGGTGGCCGCCGCCATGCCGAGTTTGATGGCCAGCTCGCTACGCGGGCGTTCGGTGTCGGTGACCGGGGTGGCGAACCACTCGGCCAGGGCCGTCCGGCCCCGGTCGGTGATGGCGTAGATGGTCCGCCCCTCGTCGTTGGTGCCGACCGCCTCGACCAGGCCGTCCCGGTCCAGGCGCTCCAGCGTGGTGTAGAGCTGGCCGACGTTGAGTGCCCAGGTCCCGCCGGTACGGGCGTCGAACTCGGTCCTGAGCTGGTAGCCGTACTTGGGTCCGTCCGCGAAGAGGGCGAGCAGCCCCCAGCGCACCGCGTTCCGCTGCATGCGGCCAACTTACTCGATAAGTAGTTACTGAGTAAATACCCCGGCACGATCGTACGTGCGTTCGAGCGGGGCTAGCATGAGCCCATGACGTCCGGCGCCTACCAGCCCTCGATGCTGGATCTCGCCAGCGGCGACGGGATCGCCGGGGACGGTGCCGCGCTCGGTCCGCTCGCCGGAGCACTCCGTCGGCACGAGCTGAGTGCCGGTGCCTGGGTCGACCACCTGCCCGGCTGGGTCCGGGGCTCCGACGCCGTACTCCGCACCCTGCTCGACGAGGTCGACTGGCAGGCCGAGCGCCGCCGGATGTACGACGGCGTGGTCGACGTCCCCCGGCTGCTCCGCTGGTACGCCGGCGACGAGCCGCTCCCGCACCCGGTGCTCGGCGCCGCCCGGCGGCGGCTCACCCGGCACTACGCCGACGAGTTGGGCGAGCCGTTCGTCACCGCCGGGATGTGTCTCTACCGCGACGGGCGGGACAGCGTCGCCTGGCACGGTGACACGCACGGCCGCTCGGCCCGCGAGGACACCATGGTCGCGATCGTCTCCTTCGGCTCACCCCGGCCGCTGCTGCTGCGCCCGCGCGGTGGCGGGCCGAGCCTGCGCTTCCCGCTCGGGCACGGCGACCTCGTCGTGATGGGCGGCTCCTGTCAACGCACCTGGGAGCACGCCGTCCCGAAGACCTCCCGGCCGGTGGGTCCCCGGGTCAGCGTGCAGTTCCGGCCGGTGGGCGTGGCCTGAGACCGCTGGGCGTGACCTGAGGAGAGTCCGGCGGAGTCCCCAGACCGCCGGCCGGGTCGCCAGGCCGAATGATCGACGGACTCGGTCACCCCGGATATCACTCATGTTACAGACGTACCGGTCATGAGACATCTGCTCGCACAGACAAATCACGGACAGGCCGGGGCATCCGACCAGCGTAAACGCTCGGCGTGTGACCACTTAGGAGAGTGGCGCCGGGGAGGCGGGGGGCAGGTGATGTCCGCCCGGCGGAGTCAGCCGGCCCGCTCCTCGTGCTTGCGCTGCCGGGTCTCGTTCCACCGCTCCACGAGCGCGGCCATCTCGTCCTGGACGAAGAACAGGAAGTCCCGCATATCGGCCATCCGGGTACCGGCCGGTGACGCGTCGCCGCCGACCGCGAGTACGCCCTGGTGCATCATTTCGCCGAGTTTCTGGTAGACCCCGCTCTGCACCGCCGCCGTATACCAGATGTCGTCCGGGGCGTGGTAGCGGTCCCGCCGGGAGTTCGGCACCGGCTCCCGCAGCACCAGGTTGACGTGCAGCAGATAGCGCAGTGCGCCGGAGATCGCGGCGGCGCTGACGCCCAGCCGCTCGGCGATCTCCCCGGCGGTGAGCCCGGGCTCGTCGGTCACCATCAGGGCGCCCAGCACCCGGGCCGCCATCCGGGGTACGCCGACATCGCTGAAGGACAACGCGAACTGCTCGACGAAGCGGCGTACGGCCTCCTCGTCCCGCGGAACCTCGATTCGCGTCATTTCCGTCCTTCGCTAGTTTCTGAAGATCGTGTAATTGTGCCTCAACATCGCGTGAGCAGGCCAACGGCTCCAGCCGCGCCCGTCGAGGCGCGGCTGGAGGGACGGGGTACCGGCTGCCGGCCGGACGCTACGGGTCAGAGCGCCAGGTCGCGCCGCCGGAACAGGGCCACTCCGGCGCCGCCCAGCAGCACCGCCACGACGGCCAGCATCACCAGCGGGGTCGCGGTGGCCTCGGCGACCGGCAGCGCCGGTACGTGGCTGAACGGTGAAATGTCCATCACCGCCTGGGGTAGGTTCAGCAGCTCGCCGAACTGGCCGAAAGCCACGGCGACGCCGAGCCCGAGCCAGCCGAGCGCCCCGGCCAGCCGGGGCACCAGCCCGAAGACCAGCACGACGTACCCGATCATGATCAGCGTCGCGGGCATCTGCGCCACCGCGCCGGGGACGAGGTCGCCCAGCGCGCCACCCACGTCGTCGGTGTTCAGCCCCGCCAGCAGGCCCGCCAGGAGGCCGGTGAACAACAGCAGGAACATCGCGCCCAGCACCGCGATGACCAGGTGGCTGCCCAACCAGCGCAGCCGGCCGACCCCGGTGGCCAGGGTCGCTTCCGCCCGTCCGCCCGCCTCCTCGGCGCGGACCCGCAGCATCGCCTGCACCACGTACGCGGCCGCCATCCCGCCGACCATCGTCAGCATGGCGGCGTAGAACGAATCGGTCAGCGCACCGTCGCCGCCGAGTTCGCGGAGGGTCCGGGCCGCCCCCGTGCCCTCGTCGAACGCCTCGCTGGCCGCGCTGGCCACGGAACCGATGAGCGCCCCGAACACGCCGAACGCGACGGCCCAGCCGATCAGCGTGGCCCGCTGGAGTCGCCAGGCCAGGCCGAGCGGGCTGAGTAGCCTGGGCACGGCCCGGGCCGGCCCGCGACGTGCCGCGATCATGCCCATGCCGATGTCCCGGCGATCGGCCAGCGCGAAGGCCAGCCAGAGCAGGACGACGAACAGCAGCACCGGGAGCACGAGCAGCCACCAACGGTTGCCGGCGTACGGCTTCATCAGCGTCGCCCAGCCGATCGGGGAGAGCCAGGTCGGCCAGGCCGTCGTCATGGTGTAACCGTCCGGCTGGACCTCGCCGAACGCGTCGCCGACCCCGCGCAGCAGGTAGGCCGCGCCGATCGCGGAGGCGGCGATCCCGTTCGCCGATCGCGCACCCTCGACGATCTGCGCGGCGACCGCCGCGATGGCCGCGAAGGTCAGGCCGGCGGCACCGAGCCCGAGCCCGAACGCGAGCGACCCGGCGGTCGGCAGGTCGCTGGCGATGAGGGCGAGCGTGCTCAGTACGGCCAGCACCAGGTTGGCGCCGGTCACGACGATCATCGCCGCGGTCAGCGGGGCACGCCGGCCGACCGCCATCGAACCGATCATCTCGGTCCGGCCAGTCTCCTCGTTCTGCCGGGTGTGCCGGACCACCGCGAGGGTGCTCATGAAGCCGACCACCACGGCGATGAAGGTGAGGGCCCCGAAGGCCAGCATGTCGCCGTCGCTGAGTCCGGTCGGGGAGTTACGGAACATGAGGATCGCGGGGGTGTCCACGACGGCGCGCAGCGCCCCGAGTCGGTCCTTCTCCGTCGGGAACTGTCCCACCACGGCGCTCTTCATGGAGAAGACCACGAGCGCCGTGCCGAGGATCCAGAGCGGCAACTGGATGCGGTCCCGGCGCAGCGCGAGCCGGACGAGCCGGCCGGTGCCGGTGAATTGCCCCATCACACGCCCGCCAGCTCTTCGCGGGTGCCCTGGTTGCTGTAGTGCCGCATGAACAACTCCTCCAGCGAGGGCGGGGAACTGGTCAACGCACGCAGCTCGAACCGGTGCAGGTACTGGAGCACCTTGTCGAGGTCGGCCGAGTCGACCTCGAACTTCGCGTGCGTACCGGCCACCTCGGCGTCGTGCACCCCGGGAAGCTCGACCAGCCCGCTGATCGGCCGGGCGGTCTCCACCGAGATCGACGTACGGGTCAGGTGCCGCAACTCGGCCAGCGTGCCGGACTCGACCGTCCGCCCCTGCCGGATGATGCTCACCCGGTCGCAGAGCGCCTCCACCTCCGAGAAGATGTGGCTGGAGAGCAGAATCGTCCTGCCCTGCCGTTTCACCTCGCGTACGCACTCCTGGAAGGCCGCCTCCATCAGCGGGTCCAGCCCGGAGGTGGGCTCGTCGAGGAGGAAGAGTTCGACGTCCGAGGCGAACGCCGCCACGACCGCGACCTTCTGCCGGTTGCCCTTCGAGTACGTCCGGGCCTTCTTGGTCGGGTCGAGTTCGAAGCGCTCCAGCAACTCGTCGCGGCGCCGCCGGTCCAGCCCGCCGCGCAACGCCCCGAAGAGGTCGATCGCCTCGCCGCCGGTCAGGTTCGGCCAGAGGTTCACGTCACCGGGCACGTACGCCAGCCGCCGGTGCAGCGCCACCGCGTCCCGCCACGGGTGCCCGCCGAGCAGGCTGACCTGACCGGCGTCGGCCCGGAGCAGCCCCAGCAGCACCCGGATGGTGGTCGATTTCCCGGCGCCGTTCGGGCCGAGGAAGCCGTGCACCTCGCCGACGTCGACGGAGAGGTCCAGCCCGTCCAGCGCGCGGCTCCGGCCGAAGGACTTGACCACGCCGGAGACCGAGATAGCAGTAGTCATGCCGCCGACGGTACGCCCGTTTCACAAGTTTGTGAAAACTCAGAAGCGTCAGGATTTCGTCAAGAAGCCGGAGCCCCGTCCGGCCGTCCCGGCGCTCCCCGATCGGCCTGTCCGGCGCTCCCCGTCCGGGCGTCCGCCGGGCCCGATCGAGCCGACCGGCGGGGTCCGGCGGGTCGGCCCCGGCACGCGGTGGTCGTAACCTCATCGAAATCTCTGACTGACACGATCCGCTGAGTCCTCGCCCGCTGCGGAGGTGTTGATGTTCCTCACCCGTCACGAGCAAGAACGGCTGATGGTCCATGTCGCGGCCGATCTCGCGTGGCGCCGACGTGAGCGCGGGCTGCGGCTCAACCATCCGGAAGCGGTCGCCGTGATCACGGCGTTCCTGCTGGAGAGCGCCCGGGACGGCCGTACCGTCTCCGAACTGATGGAGACCGGGCGGACCGTGCTCGGCCGCGACGACGTACTCGACGGCGTGCCGGAGATGATCGCGGAGGTGCAGGTGGAGGCGACCTTCCCGGACGGTACGAAGCTGGTGACCGTACACGAGCCGATTCCGTGACGGGGGCGGGCGTGATCCCCGGCGAACTGCTGCCCGGTACGGGCGACGTGACGATCAACCCCGGCCGACCCGTCCGCACCCTGGCCGTACTGAACACCGGGGACCGGCCGGTCCAGGTCGGCTCGCACTACCACTTCGCCGAGGCGAACCCGGCGCTGGAGTTCGACCGGGCGGCGGCCTGGGGGCACCGGCTCGGCGTACCGGCCGGCACATCGGTACGGTTCGAGCCGGGCATCGGCCGGGACGTCGACCTCGTGCCGCTCGGCGGCGCCCGGATCGTCCCCGGGCTGCGCGGTGAGTGCGCCGGCCCACTGGACCCGACCGACCCACCCGCCGACGACCATGACCCCGGTCCCCCGGCCGCGCCGGACGCGCCCGGCAGCGCCGCCCGGGAGGGAGCGTGAGCACCCTGGACCGGCGCCGGTACGCCGCCCTCTACGGTCCCACCGTCGGCGACCGGGTCCGGCTCGCCGACACCAACCTGCTGATCGAGGTCGAGCAGGACTATTGCACCCGATCCGCTCCCGGACCGTCGGCCCGGGTAGGCGGGTACGGCGACGAGGCGGTCTTCGGCGGCGGCAAGGTGATCCGCGAGTCGATGGGGCAGTCCCTGGTCACCCGCGCCGACGGCGCCCCGGACACGGTGATCACCGGCGCGCTGGTGCTGGACCACTGGGGCGTGGTCAAGGCCGACGTGGGCCTCCGGGACGGCCGGATCGTGGCGCTCGGCAAGGCCGGCAACCCGGACACCATGGACGGGGTCCACCCCGAGCTGGTGATCGGCCCGGGCACCGAGATCATCTCCGGCAACGGCAAGATCCTCACCGCCGGTGCGATCGACAGCCACGTACACCTGATCTGCCCGCAGATCCTGGAGACCGCGCTGGCCAGCGGGATCACCACGATCATCGGCGGCGGTACCGGCCCGGCCGAGGGGACCAAGGCGACCACGGTCACCCCGAACCCGTGGTATCTGGGCCGGATGCTGGAGGCGCTCGACCCCTGGCCGATCAACGTCCTGCTGCTCGGCAAGGGCAACACGGTCAGCGAAGAGTCGATGTGGGAGCAGCTACGCGGCGGGGCGGGCGGCTTCAAACTGCACGAGGACTGGGGCACCACCCCGGCCGCGATCGACGCCTGCCTGCGGGTCGCCGACGCCTCCGGCGTGCAGGTGGCGATCCACACCGACACGCTCAACGAGGCCGGCTTCGTCGAGGACACCCTGCGGGCGATCGGCGGACGGTCGATCCACGCGTACCACACCGAGGGGGCGGGCGGCGGGCACGCGCCGGACATCATCACCGTCGCCGGACAGCCGAACGTGCTGCCGTCGTCGACCAACCCGACCCGGCCGTACACCCGGAACACCCTCGACGAGCACCTCGACATGCTGATGGTCTGCCACCATCTCAACCCGACCGTGCCGGAGGACCTGGCGTTCGCGGAGAGCCGGATCCGGCCGAGCACCATGGCCGCCGAGGACGTACTGCACGACCTCGGCGCGATCTCGATGATCGGCTCGGACTCGCAGGCGATGGGCCGGGTCGGCGAGGTCATCCTGCGCACCTGGCAGACCGCACACGTGATGAAGGCCCGACGAGGCGCGCTGCCCGGTGACGGGGCCGCCGACAACCTGCGGGCCCGGCGGTACGTCGCCAAGTACACGATCTGCCCGGCCGTCGCGCACGGCATCGACGGCGAGGTCGGCTCGGTCGAACCGGGCAAGCTCGCCGACCTGGTGCTCTGGGACCCGGCCTTCTTCGGGGTACGCCCACACCTGGTACTCAAGGGCGGCATGATCGCGCTCGCCCAGATGGGCGACGCCAACGCCTCGATCCCGACCCCGCAGCCGGTGCTGCCCCGGCCGATGTTCGGCGCGTACGGCGCGGCACCCGCCGCGACCAGCCTCGCCTTCGTCGCCCCGGCCGCCATCGACGCGCTGCTCGGCGACCGGATCGGGATCCGCCGGCCGCTGGCCCCGGTCGCCGACACCCGCTCGCGGAGCAAGGCCGACCTGCCGGGCAACGACGCCCTGCCGCGCATCGAGGTCGAGCCGGACACCTTCACGGTACGGATCGACGGCGAGGTGGTGGAGCCGGAGCCGGTGACCGAGCTGCCGATGGCCCAGCGCTACTTCCTCTTCTGAGCACCCGTGCCCGAGCCTGCCGCCGCCGTGACCGGACTCGCCACCCTGCTGGTACTCGCCGACGGCCGGCTGCCCGCCGGCGGCCACGCCCACTCGGGTGGGCTGGAGGCGGCGGTGACCAGCGGTCGGCTCCGGGACCTGGCCGGGTTGGCCGCGTTCCTGCACGGCCGGCTCGCCGGCACCGGCCGGGTGGCCGCAGCCTTCGCCGCAGCCGCCTGCGCCGCCGCCCGACCGGTCGACGACACCGTCCGCAAACCGGCGCACGGCGGAGCCGGATCCTCCGGCGGGACTCCGGGCGACGCGTCGGCCGATGGGGCTTCCGGCGACAGGGCGGACGGCGGAGCTTCCGGCTACGACGCGGACAGTGGAGCCGACTCTCCCGGCGGGACTGCCGGCGACAGGGCAGACGGCGGAGCTTCCGGCTACGACGCGGACAGTGGAGCCGACTCTCCCGCCGGGACTGCCGGCGACAGGGCAGACGGCGGAGCTTCCGGCTACGACGCGGACGGTAGAGCCGGCTCTCCCGGCGGGGTTGCCGGCGACAGGGCGGATGGCGGAGCCGGGTTGTCTGGCGGGGTTCCCAGTGACGGCGGAGCCAGGTCGAGGATCGACGCGCTTGACCAGGGGATGGACGCCCGGACGCCGTCCCCGGCGCTGCGTCGGGCCTCCCGGGCACAGGGTCGGGCGCTGCTCCGGGCCGGCCGGGCGATGTGGCGGGTCGACCCGGCGATCCGGAATCCGCACCATCCGGTGGCCCTCGGCGTGGTGGCCGCCGCCGCCGGACTCTCCCCGGCCGAGGCGGCGGTCGCCGGGGCGTACGGGACGATCAGTGGGCCGGCCAGTGCCGCCGTACGGCTGCTCGGCCTGGACCCGTACGCCGTGCACGCCCTGCTCGCCGAGTTGGCCGGGGTGTGCGACCGGCTGGCCGCGCTGGCCGTCGCCGGGGCGGACGATCCGGTCGACCGGCTGCCCGCCGACTCCACCCCGCTGCTGGAGATCGGCGCCGAGGTTCACGCGAGCTGGGAGGTGCGTCTCTTTGCGTCCTGACCGACCCGACCACGGGACCGGCATCCACCGACACCCCGACGGCGGGACACCGCAGCAGCAGCCCGACGGCGGGATGCCACACCAGCACGCCGACGGCGGGACACCGCGCCAGCACGCCGACGGCGGGATGCCGCACGAACACGCCGACCGCCAGGCGCCGCACCGGCACGCCGCTGGCGAGGTGCCGCAGCACAACGCCGATGGCGAGGTGCCGCACCGGCACCCGGACCCGGAGATCGACCCTCATCCGCCGGTGGACCGGTCGGGCGGCTCCGGAGCGGTCCGGGTCGGCATCGGCGGCCCGGTCGGCTCGGGCAAGACCGCCCTGGTCGCCGCGCTGTGCCGGGCCTTCGCCGACGAGCTGCGGCTCGCCGTGGTCACCAACGACATCTACACCACCGAGGATGCCGACTTCCTGCTCCGCAATGGCGTACTGCCGGCCGAGCGGATCCGGGCGGTGGAGACCGGCTGCTGCCCGCACACCGCGATCCGGGACGACATCTCGGCCAACCTGGACGCGGTGGAGGAACTGGAAGTCCTGCTCGGGCCGCTGGACCTGATCCTCGTGGAGAGCGGCGGGGACAACCTCACCGCCACCTTCAGCCGCGGACTGGTGGACCGGCAGATCTTCGTGGTCGACGTGGCCGGCGGGGACAAGGTGCCCCGCAAGGGTGGCCCCGGGGTAACCGGCGCGGACCTGCTGGTGGTGAACAAGACCGACCTGGCCCCGCTGGTCGGCGCCGACCTGTCGGTGATGGCCCGGGACGCGGCTGCCCGGCGGGGCAGGCTGCCCACGGTCTTCCTCTCCCTGGTGGAGGACCCGGCCGCGACGGCCGTCGCCGGCTGGGTCCGGACACTGCTGCCGGCGCCCGCACCATCGCAGTTGTCCGCCCTGCCCGGGTCGGTGGACGACCACCCAGGGCACTCGGGCTGATGCGGGCGCTGGCCCGGATCGTCGCCGAGGCCGACCCGCTGCGGGGAACCCGGCTGACCGTACTGCGCGGCGAACCGCCGCTACTGCTCCGCCGGACCGGACCGGTCGGCCCGGCGGGTCCGGATCGCGAGGTCCAACTGCACCTCGTCGGCGGGGCGGCCGGCCCGCTCGGCGGGGATCGGTTGCGGATCGAGATCGAGATCGGACCGGGAGCGCGGCTCTGCGTACGGAGTGTCGCCGCGTCGCTGGCGCTGCCGGCGCGGGACGGTGCCGAGTCCCGACTCGTCGTACGGGCCCGGGTGGCGGCCGGTGCACGGCTGCGTTGGCTGCCCGAGCCGCTGATCGGGGCGGCCGGCTGTGCACACCGGACCACCTGCGTCGTCGAGCTTGCCGAGGGGGCAGCACTGTGCTGGCGTGAGGAACTGGTCTGCGGTCGGCACGCCGAGCCGGTCGGCGACGTACGACTGGAGATGACCGCGCGGTACGGCGGTCGTACCCTGCTCCGCAACGATCTCGCGGTCGGACCCGGCGCCGCCGGCTGGTCCGGCCCGGCGGTGCTCGGCGAGGGCCGGGCTGTGGGCTCGATGCTGGTGGTCGATCCGGCCTGGACCGGATCTCCGCCGCCCGGGCCGGCCCCCCACGACTCGGCGGTGCCACCGGGCCCCGGCACACCGGCCCCGGTCGGGCCGTCCAGCGCCGCACCGCCGCAGCCGGCGGTCCGGGGGCCCGGACCGGCACGGCCAGAGCCAGCCGTCCGGGCACCCGGAGCCGCATGGGCAGAGCCAGCGGCCTGGTCGGCCGGAGCGCCACGGCCAGAGTCAGCGGTCCGGGCGCCTGGAGCGGCACGGCCAGAGTCAGCGGTCTGGTCGGTCGGAGCGGCACGGCCGGAGTCGGCGGTGGCGGCGGCGGTACTGCCGCTGGCGGGCGGCCCGGCCGTGCTGGTCAGTGCGGTCGGCGCGGACGCGCGGGCGGTTCGGACCCGGCTCGACCGGGCCCTCACCTGGCCCACCGGCACGCCCTAGTCGAGTATCGACGCCAACTCCGACCGTGACGCGAGCGGGGATCCCGCCGGCAACTCGGGATCGGACCACCTCCACGCCGAACCCCCGCGGCTGTGCCGGATGGGTTGGCGGTGGCAGGGAGCAGAGCGGCATATCGACACGTACCCGGGCATGCTGTCACGTAAGGTGACGGCATGCCTGCGGTGCCCTGGTGGGCGGTCTTCTCGGCGGCGACGCTGCCGGTGCTGCTGGTGATCGGATGGACCAGCGCGGCCGTACGGCAACCGCCCGGGTACGACCCGTGGGCGGACACCGTCAGCGCACTCTCCTCGTACGGGATGCTCGACCGGCAGATCCTGGTCGGCTGCCTCGCCGGGCTCGGGGTGGCCCACCTGGTCACCGCGATCGGACTGCGCCCGGTCCGCACCGCCGCCCGAGTGGTGTACGGCCTCGGCGGGGTGGCGACGATCCTGGTGGCGGCGGTGCCGAAGACCGACGGCCAGACTCCCCGGGTGCACGGGATCTCCGCCGTCGTCGCCTTCGTGGCGCTGGCGGCCTGGCCTGCGCTGGCCACCCTGCCGGTACCCGGGCGCGGCCGGTCGGGGCACCGGCAGGGCGCGTCCCGGCAGGACCGGCCCGGCGGGACCGCCCCGCGCCGCTCCCCCGCTGACCAGGCGGCGGACCGGCCCTGGGTACTGCGCCCGGCGGTCGGCGGCGCCGCCTCGCTGGTGATGCTCGGCCTCGGGCTGTGGTTGGCGCTGCAACTGCCCGACGGCGGCTCGGCGGGACTGGCCGAACGGCTGATCGCCGGCACGGAGGCACTCTGGCCGCTGATCGTGGTGTCGGTCCTGTTCCGCTGGACCCGTCGGCGACCGACGACGGCGCCCGGCTGACTCTCGGAGACCAGCACGCGCCACAGCGGCCCCGAGCCGGGACCGGACACGACCCGCAGACCACAGCACCGACCCGGGACCGAACACACTCAGGGAACGCGGCACCAGCCGGGGAACACGGCACCAACCGGGAACCGACGGCATCGCCGCCCCGGACCGGACACGACCCCGGGGGACGACGGCACCGCGCCCCGCCCCGCCCCGCCCCGGACCGGACCGGACCGGACCGGACCGACGCTGGGGACAGCGGCATCGCGCCCGGCACCGGGGCGACCGGTCCCGGGCGCGCCGATCGGCGTGACCGGGGCGGTGGGTGCCAGCTGTTCGCCGGCCACCCACCGAGTTCCCGATCACGCCGAGCATCGGCCCCGATCAGTTCAGTAGATGCTCACGCCGTACGCGTTGAGCGCCTCGACGACCGGCTGGAAGTACGTCGTGCCGCCGGTGGTGCAGTTGCCGCTGCCGCCCGAGGTCAGGCCGAGCGCGGTGCTGCCGGCGAAGAGCGGGCCGCCGCTGTCGCCCGGCTGGGCGCAGACGGTGGTCCGGATCAGGCCGGAAACGGTGCCGCTGCCCTGGTAGGTGACGGTGGCGTTCAGCGCGGTGACCTGGCCGCTGCGCAGGCCGGTGGTGCTGCCGCTGCGCTGCACCGACTGGCCGACGCTCGGGTTGGCCGCACCGGTGATGTCCCGGTAGCCGCCGTACAGGTAGACGTCACCCGGCTGCTGGGCGACACCGCTGGCGTACCGGACGATGCCGTAGTCGTTGCCGGGGAAGCTGCTGCCGGCCCGGGTGCCGATCACCGAACCGCCCGAGCTGGCCGACCAGTTCGCGCCGGCGTTGGTGCAGTGGCCGGCGGTGAGGAAGTAGTAGGTGCTGCCGCTGCGGACGTTGAAGCCCAGCGAGCACCGGCTGCCGCCGGTGTAGATCGCGTTGCCGCCGGAGATGGTGGTGCTCAGCGTGCCGGGGATCGACTGGACCCGGACGGCGCCGCCGAAGCGCGCGGTGACGGCCTTGATCTTGGCGAGCTTGGCACCGGTGACCGTGCTGTCCACGTCGACCGCGACCTGGTTGGTGACCGGGTCGACATACCACGCGGTGCCCGGGATCCTGGCCGACCGGTCCAACTCGGTGGTGACCTGGGCCAGTTCGGCGGAGCCGCGGGTGACCAGCTTGGCGGTCGCGCCCGAGGCCCGGACCTGGCGGGCCGCCGCCTCGTCGGTCACGGTGACGACCATCTTGCCGTCGGCACCGAGGTACGTGCCGGCGGACCGGGCGCCGAGCCGCTCGGAGAGCGACGTCGCCCCCTCCGGCGTGGCGACGGGGGCCGCCTGTGCGGGTACGCCGATCAGCATGCCGGCGACGAGGGATCCGGCCGCGGCCGCTATCGCGACCAGGCGGACCGATGACCTTGTGGGTCGCATGTAGAGCCTCCCATGGGGGGTTTGGAGGTGTCTGCGCCGAGTTGGCAGATCTGATACGAGTATTCAGGAAATCTAAGATCATGAACAAGATGCCTGACATATCTCCTGCAACGGGGCGTTCGCCTTATGGTCATCTCCGTTGTGGAGACTCAGGCTGGTCTATATGATTCGCCCACCTCAGCCAGCTCAGGCAACCGCGACCCGGAGGCCGCCCATGTCCGTTCCCCGCCGCACCGCCACCCTCCTGTCCACCCTCGTCGCCGCCGTCGTACTCGTCACCTCGGTCGGGCTCGTCGCCAGCCCGGCCCAGGCCGATCCCGGTCCACCGCCCGCCTCGATGGCCAGCCTGGGTGACTCGATCACCCGGGGCTTCAACGCCTGCGGCTGGTACGTCGACTGCCCGTCCCGCTCGTTCAGCACCGGCGACGACTCCGGAGTGAACAGCCACTACCTGCGAATCCGCGCGCTGAACCCGGCGATCAACGGGCGCAACCACAACGACGGCGAGACCGGCGCCACCTCCTCGGACATGGCCGGCCAGGCCGCCACCGCCGTCTCGCAGGGCGTCGGCTACGTGACGATGCTGATCGGCGCGAACGACGCCTGCGCCAGTTCCGAGTCCGGGATGACCTCGGTGAGCACCTTCCGGAACAACATCGACGCCGCGCTCGGCCGGATCCGCTCCGGGCTGCCGAACGCCCGGGTGTTCGTGATCAGCGTGCCCGACATCCAGCGGCTCTGGTCGGTCGGCCGGGGCAACCTCGCCGCCCGTACCGCGTGGTCGCTCTTCGGCATCTGCCAGTCGATGCTGGCCAGCCCGACCTCCAACGCCCAGGCCGACGTGGACCGGCGCAGCCGGGTACGCCAACGGGTCGTCGACTACAACAGCCAGCTCGCCCAGGCCTGCGCCGCGTACGGGTCGAACTGCGCCTTCGACGGCAACGCGGTGTTCGGCTATCCGTTCACGTTGGGCCAGTTGTCCGGCTGGGACTACTTCCACCCGAACGCGTCGGGGCAGCAGGTGCTGGCCGAGATCTCGTACGGCGCCGGGTTCCGCTGGTAGCAGCCGTCGGGCGGGAGTACCGGAGACCGGTCCGGCGCTCCCGCCCGACCTCCTCCCCGATCCTGGTCAGCTCCGGCGCTGTGCGCCGGGGCCGGGGCGGGGCAGCACGTCCCGGGGCGAGGTCACCTCGTGGCCGTCCGCGCAGCGGAGCACGACCCGCACCTCGGCGGCGCAGTCCCGGTGCACCGTGGCCATCGGCGAGCCCTCCGGGTCGGCCAGATAGCGGTCACCCCACTCCAGCACCGCCACCAGCACCGGCCACAGGTCGAGCCCCTTCACGGTGAGCCGGTATTCGTGCCGCGGCCGCGCACCCGGCTCCCGGTAGGGCTCGCGGCGGAGCAGCCCCTCGTCGACCAGCATGGCCAGCCGGTCCGTGAGCACCTGCCGGGGGATCCCTGTGCGCTGGCGCATGTCGTCGAAGCGCCGTACTCCGTTGAACACCTCGCGCAGCACCACGACGGTCCACCGCTCGCCGAGGATCGCCATCGCCCGCCCGATGGTGCAGTTGTCGACCGACCAGCCCAGCGCCTCCGGTGCCACCATGCGACCCAGGCTAGGTCTTGTTGACAGACCCAGCAACCCCCTGCGAAGCTGCCTCCTGACCGAGCCGTGCGAGGAGACGACGTGACCGAGCCGTGCGAGGTCGCCGATCAGCACAGGTTGCCAGGTCATGGCGACGATGAGCGGAACGAGGAGACGACATGACCAAGACGGGGGCCGGCGAGCGTAACCGCACCTTCTCCTGGGCCGATCCGACGGACAACGCGGCCCAGCTCGGCCAGCGGGCCGGGCTCGACCTGCTCCGCGCGATGATCGCCGGCGAACTGGCCGCGCCGCCGGTCACCGAGCTGGTCGGGATGGGCCGGATGACCGCCGACGAGGGCCGGGTCTCGGTCGAGATGACCGCGCGGGAGTTCCACTACAACCCGCTCGGCACGGTGCACGGTGGGGTGCTGTCGATCCTGCTGGACACCGCCGCCGGCTGTGCCGTGCACACCACGCTGCCGGCCGGGATGGGCTACACGACGTTGGACCTGAACGTGAAGTTCCTCCGCCCGGTGACGGTGCAGAGCGGGATGCTGCGCTGCGAGGGCACCGTGATCCAGCGGGGCCGCCGGACGGCCCTCGCCGAGGCGCGGCTCACCGACGGGAGTGGCCGGCTGGTCGCACACGCCACCTCGTCCTGCCTGCTCTTCGATACCACCGAACAGCATGCCGGGCCGGTCGCGGGCCCGTCCGGCGGCCAGCCCGACACCACGCCGGTCCGCTGACCGACCGGCGGCCCCGCCGCCGGAACTATCCGGTCCGGTCGGGCGGCGGGCGGTAACCGAGAAGTCCGTCCCCGGCCGCCACCACCAGCACCCCGGGCAGGGCCACGAGGTCGGTCACCGGGGCACCCACCTCGATCGTCTGGCCCGGCGTACCCGGCTCGCCGACGGGCTGCCAGCGCAGCGTGCTCCCGTCCGCCGCCACCAGCCAGTCGGTCCGGCCGGCCCGGACGACGGCCAACGACCGTACCGGCCGGGTGGCGGTCAGCACGACGACGGGCTCGGGCGGCAGTTCGTCGGCCACCGGGGCGGCCGGGCCGTCGGACTCGCCGCCGGCATCGGGCTCGACGTCGCCGAGCCGACCGGCCCGCTTCGACCGGACCAGGTCGGTGACGTCGACGCAGCGGACCTGCCCGTTCCGGCCGGCCCCGAACACCAGGCCACGCCCGTGGACGGTCGCGGTCGTCACGGCGTACGCGGCGCCACCGTGCCCGTCCAGCACCGTCCGCCCGGACGACCCCCAGGCGTCGAGGTGCCAGAGGCGTACGGTGTCGTCCTCGGCGGCGGTCAACCCGACCGGTACCCCGGCCAGCTCGCCGAGCGCCAGCCCCCGGATCCGGCCGGAGTGCCCGGTCGGCGACCTGTCCAGCCGACCGGTCGCGACGTCGACCCGGACCAGTGCGGTTCCGTCCGCCACCAGCAGCACCCGGCGGCCGTCCACCAGTCCGGTACCGACCGGCCCCAGCAGTCCGGTACCGACCGGCCCCAGCAGTCCGGTACCGACCGGCCCCAGCAGTCCGGCGCCGACCGGCCCCACCGGTCCGGAGTCGCCGGCCGCGTCCGGCAGGGCCGTTCCAGGGTGGCCCGGCCGGTTCCGGCCCAACGGCACCGGGCCGATCCGGTCCCCGGTGGCCGGGTCCCACAGCTCGACGTGGTCCGGCCCGATCCCGGCCAGCACCGGGTGCTCGCCCGGCACCAGCGTCGACCCGTCCGGGACCCCGTGCGGCGGCAACTCGACCTCGGCCCCGGTCGCCGGCTCGAACCCCCGTACCGGGTGCCCGGGCAACGCGGCGAGCAGCACCGGCTGCCCCGCCGGGCTGGCGACCGCGAGGCGATACCCGGAAACGCCCAGCGAATCCGGCGCCCGGTCGCCGCGACCACCGGACAGCAGGTCGCGATCACTGGATGGCAGGTCCTGATCACCGGACGGCAGGTCGCGCCGGAACGGGTACGGCCGCTCCGGGTCCCAGACCCACACCAGGCCCGCACCGTCCCCGGTGACCAGCATCGGCCGCCCGCCGATCTCGACCCCGATCGTCCGGGTCGGCGCCGCCTCGTACGGATAACGGAACGCCTCGCCCAGTTGCCGGCCGGTCTCCGGCAGCCAGGCCCGTACGGTCGCGTCGTCGCCGCTCCACAGCACCGTACGCTCGCCGAGCCGGCCGGCCAGCACGGAGTTGACCTGGCCGGTGTGCGCGGCGAACGCCGGCCCGAGCGGTCGCCCGGCGGGCAGATCCCAGGCCCTGGCCACCCGGCCGGCGGCGCCGAGCAGGATCGGCCGGCCGTGCCAGTCCGCGAACCCCAGCACGGTGACCAGCCCGGAGACCTCGAAGCCGTACTCGCCGAGCGGCTCGACCCGGACGTCGTCGCCGGCCGGCGTCGGCTCCAGCCGCCACAGCGACACCCGCCCGGTACTCGTGCCGACCGCCAGCACGGCGGCCTCCCCCGCCTCGGTCGCGGCCAGCACGCTAATCCGCTCGCTCCCGGTCCGCAACGTGTGCAGTCGGGCGCCCCGGTCGGCGCCGAGCGACCAGATCTCCAGGTGCGGCGATCCGCCGGTCAGCACCGCGAACGGGCGGCCGGCCAGGGTGACGGTCGCCAGGGACCGCACGTCGCCGCACCACTGCCGCCAGCGGGACCGGCCGCTGTCGAGGTCGCTCACCTGGAGGTAGCCGGCTCCGGCTCCGGAGACGACCAACTGCTCGCCGTCGATCCGGGTCGTCGCGGACGCCCGGGCGTGGGCCCGCTCGTCCACCGCACCGACCAGTCCACCGTCGGACAGGTCGAGCACCACCCGGGCGCCGGCATAGCTGGTCACCAGTGCCCGGGGCCGTCCGGTCCGGTCGTCGGTGAAGCCGAGCAGCGCGGTCACCCAGGCCGGTACCGGCTGGTACGGCCCGGGTCGCGCCGGCAGCGGTCGTGGTCGCCGCCCGGGTGGACCCCAGGCCCAGAGCGGTTGACCGGTCCAGGCCGGTTCGGCGGCGGTACGGCGGGCGAACCACTCCGGCGTACGCCGGCCCGTCCCGTCGGTCATCGGCGGCGTGCCGACCCGGGATGCCGCCCGTCCACCGGACCGACGGGCAGAGAACACGAAAACACGATTGGACGATTCCCTCTGGAGGATTGGTCGACGCCAGATCCGGGTCAGCGGAATCGGATGGCGAATCGACCGGAACGACAAGAAATGATCGGACGACGCCACGCATCGACGATCATTTACAGCATCTTAGTCCGGCTCGGCTGCCAGCTCGGAGCCCTTGAAAGGAGCGGCATGCCCGACACGGGTGGCATGCCCGACACGAGCGGTACGGACGACGCGACGAGCAATTCCTCCGCGGTCGGACTACTCAGGCCGGAGTGGCGGCGTCACACCGAGAGCAGTGCGTGCACCGACGGATCGCGTAGCTCGGCCCGGTCGCCGGACCGGACCACCTCACCGGCGTCCAGGATCACGAACCGGTCGGCGAGCCGCAGCGCCAGCTCCAGATATTGCTCGACCAGCAGGATGGCGAGCCCGAGTTCGCGGTGCAGCCGCTGGACCGCCTCCTCGATCTCCAGGATGATCGACGGCTGGATGCCCTCGGTCGGCTCGTCCAGCAGCAGCATCTTCGGCCGGCCGACCAGCGCCCGGGCGATGGCGAGCTGCTGCTGTTGCCCGCCGGAGAGGAAGCCGGCCCGGCGCTTCAGCAGCACCGGCAGCGCCGGGAAGAGGTCGAGGGCCTCGTCCACCGCCCCCTGGCTGGGCCGGCCGGTCGCCTCCGCCGCCACCTGGAGGTTCTCCCCGACGGTGAGCTGCGGAAAGGTCTCGTGGCCGGGCGGCACGTAACCGAGTCCCCGGCGTACCCGTTCGTGGGTCTTCAGCCCGGTGATCTCCTCCCCGGCGAAGTGCACCCGGCCGGACCGGACCGGCAGTACGCCCATGACCGCCTTGAGCAGGGTGGTCTTGCCCACCCCGTTGCGTCCCATCACGCAGACCAGGGAGCCGGCCGGCGCTTCCAGATCCACCCCGAAGAGCACCTGCGCCCGCCCGTACGCCACGTCCAGGCCCTGCACGGTCAGCATCTAGGAAGCCTCCTTGACCAGTTCGGCGCTCTCCTTGCGGGTCCGGCCGAGATACACCTCCTGCACCCGGGGGTCGGCCTGCACCTGGGCCACCGTCCCCTCGCAGAGCAGCCGGCCCTCGTGCAGCACCGTCACCGTGCTGGCGAACCGGCGCAGGAAGTCCATGTCGTGTTCGACCACGATCACCGTGTGCTCCTTCGCCACCTGCCGGAGCAGCTCGCCGGTCCGGGCCCGCTCGTCCCGGCTCATCCCGGCCACCGGCTCGTCCAGCAGCAGCAGGCTGGGCCGCTGGGCGAGCAGCATGCCGATCTCCAGCCACTGCCGCTGCCCGTGCGAGAGCACCCCCGCCGGCCGGTCCGCCAACTCGGCCAGCCCGGTGGTCTCCAGCGCCTCCGCCACCTGGTCGGCGATCCCCCGCCGACGCCGCAGCAGGGTGCCGAGCGGGCGCCGGAACGTCGCCGCCAGGTCCAGGTTCTCCAGTACGGTCAACTGCTCGAAGACCACCGACGTCTGGAAGGTACGGCCGATGCCGAGCCGGACGATCTGGTGCTCCCGCCGCCCCAGCAGTTCGGTGCCGGCGAAGCGTACGGAGCCGGAGGCGGGTCTGGTCAGCCCGGTGATCACGTCGATCAGGGTGGTCTTGCCGGCCCCGTTCGGCCCGATCAGGAAGCGCAGTTCACCGCCGCTGACCGTGAAGTCCAGCTCGGTGATGGCCCGGAACCCGGAGAAGACCACGTTCAGCCCGCGCACCCGCAACAGCTCGGTCATGCCGGCTCCTCCGCCCGATTGGCCACCACCGCGGCCGTACCCGATGGGAGCGGGGCCGGGACGGACCGGGGTGGGCGGCGGCGCCGGTGCCGGACGGCGGTCCGGAGGTCGGCGGCGAGTCCGGCCAGCCCGCGCGGCGCCCAGAGCATCACCACCACGAACATCGCGCCCTGGAGATAGATCCAGTTGTCCGCCGACTCCTCGCTGAAGATGGTCTTGGCGTAGTTGACCAGCAGGGCCCCGCCGACCGCGCCGGCCAGCGAGAACCGGCCGCCGATGGCCACCCCGACCAGCAGTTCGAGCGAGGCGACGATGCCGAGGTTGGCCGGGCTGAGCAGGCCGACCATCGGCACGAAGAGCGCACCGGCGATCCCGGCCATCCCGGCGGAGACGGCGAACGCGATGGTCTTGACCACGGCCGGCTCGTAGCCGAGGAAGCGCACCCGGTCCTCGCCGTCCCGGACCGCGACCAGCAACTGCCCGAAGCGGCTGCGCGAGAGCTGCCAGGCGAGCAGGAACATCGCCCCGAGCACACCCACCACGACCAGGTAGAGGATCCGCTTGTCGCCCGGCTGGTAGAGGTCGAGGCCGTAGAACATCTGGAAGTTGGTCAGCCCGTTGGTGCCGCCGGTCAGCCCCTGCTGGCCGACCAGCAGGATCACGAAGGCGGCGGCCAGCGCCTGGGAGAGCACGGCGAAGTAGGCGCCCCGGACCCGCTGCCGGAAGACCAGCAGGCCGAGCAGCACCGCGACGGTGACCGGCAGCAGCACCACCATGGCGAGCGCGAAGACCGGGTTGGCGAACGGCCGCCAGAGCGCCGGCAGGCTCTCCACCCCGCTCCAGACCATGAAGTCCGGCAGCCCGCCGGGGCCGGCCTCGCGCAGCTTCAGGTGCATGCCCATGGCGTAGCCGCCGAGGCCGAAGAAGACGCCCTGGCCGAGGGTGAGCATCCCGCCCCGGCCCCAGGCCAGGCCGATCCCGACCGCCACGATGGCATAGCAGAGGTATTTGCCGAGCAGGTCCAGCCGGAACGGCGACAGCACCGCCGGCGCGACCGCGACCAGCAGCAGGCCGACCGCGACGAAGAGTGCCGGACCGGCCAGCCGGCGCCGGGTCGGACCGGCCGGCGCGGTCCCGACCATCCCGGTCACGACAGGGCCCGGGTACGGACGACGAACATCCCCTGTGGACGGAGCTGGAGGAATCCGATGATCACGGCGAACACCACCACCTTGGCGAGGCTGGCCCCGTTGTCGACCCAGAATTCGACGAAGCTGTTCAGGATGCCGAGGGCGAAGGCGGCGATGACCGCGCCCCGGAGCTGCCCGAGGCCGCCCGCGACGACCACCAGGAAGGCGTCCACGATGTAGTTGGTGCCCAGGGTGGGCCCGACCGGGCCGATCAGGGTCAGCGCCACCCCGGCCACCCCGGCCAGGCCGGAGCCGATGAAGAAGGTGAGCTGGTCGACCCGTTCGGTGGCCACCCCGCTGACCGCGGCGAGCTGCCGGTTCTGCATCACCGCGCGCATCCGCCGGCCGTGCCGCAGCCGGGTCAGATAGAGCCAGATCGCCAGTACGCAGCCGACCGCGAGCACCATGATGAAGACCCGGTTGTACGGCAGCCGTACGCCGAGGTCGAGACCGCCGGTGAGCCAGCCCGGGGCGCGTACCTGCACGTTCGGCGCGCCGAAGATGTCCCGGGCGACCTGTTGCAGGACGAGGCTGATCCCCCAGGTGAGCAGCAGGGTGTCCAGCGGCCGTCCGTAGAAGTGCCGGATCGCCAGCCGTTCCAGGATCAGCCCCAGCACCCCGGCGACGGCGAACGCCACCGGCAGGGCGACCAGCACCGACTGGGTACCGACCAGCGGTTGCAGCAGGTACGCGGTGTAGGCGCCGGCCATGATGAACTCGCCGTGCGCCATGTTGATCACGCCCATCTGGCCGAACGTGAAGGTCAGACCGAGGGCGATCAGGAGCAGCACCGCTCCGATGCTCGCCCCGATCACCAGTTGGTTGAGTGTCGCCATGGCGCCGGCGCCTCCGTCCCGGTTTCGCGGCCGTCAGTCGGTGGTCAGTCGGGTCGGTGCCCGGTCGTCGGTCGCGGTCGGTCCCCCGCCGGTACTCAGGAGAGGCCGGCGGCCCACGGGTAGCCCTTCAGATAGGGGTCGGGCTTGATCGGCTGGCCGGAGTTCCAGACCTCCCTGATCTGGCCGTCCGGCTGCACCAGCCCGATCCGCGCGGTCTTGAAGACGTGCTGGTTCTCGCCGTCGATCGTGACGGTCCCCTCGGGGGCCTCCAGCGAGATCCCGGCCGACGCCTTCTTCACCGCCTCGACGTCGACGCTGCCGGCCTTGCGTACCGCCTCGGCCCAGAGGTGTACGGCGTTGTAGCCGGCCTCCATCGGGTCGGAGGTGACCTTGGCGGCGCCGTACTTGGCCTTGAACGCCTGCACGAACTTCTCGTTCCGGGCCCCGCTGGTGGTCTGGTAGTAGTTCCAGGCGACCAGGTGCCCGGCGACGTTCTCCGGGCCGATGCCGACGACCTCCTCCTCGGCGACGCTGACCGAGACGGTCGGCATCGCCTCGGCGGTGATGCCGCTGCTGCGGAGCTGCTTGAAGAAGGCGACGTTGCTGTCCCCGTTCAGGGTGTTGAAGACCGCGTCCGGCTTGGCCTGCTGGAGCTTGTTCACCACCGTGCTGTACTCGGTGTGCCCGAGCGGGGTGTACTCCTCGCCGAGCACCGTCATCCCGTTCGCCGCCGCGTACGCCTTGATGATCTTGTTTGCGGTACGCGGGAAGACGTAGTCGCTGCCGACCAGGAAGATGCTCTTCTTGCCCTGCTCCCTCAGGTAGTCCAGGCCGGGCACGATCTGCTGGTTGGTGGTCGCCCCGGTGTAGAAGATGTACGGCGAACTCTCCAGCCCCTCGTACTGGACCGGATACCAGAGCAGCGCCTTGTTGCGCTCGAAGACCGGCAGCATCGCCTTGCGGCTGGCCGAGGTCCAGCCACCGAAGACGGTGGCGACCCGGTCCTGCGAGATGAGCTTCTGCGCCTTCTCGGCGAAGGTGGGCCAGTCCGAGGCGCCGTCCTCGACGACGGGTTCGAGCTTCTTCCCGAGTACCCCGCCGGCCGCGTTGATCTCTTCGACGGCGAGGAGTTCGGCGTCCCGTACGGTCACCTCGCTGATCGCCATGGTGCCGCTCAACGAGTGCAGGATGCCGACCTTGATGGTGCTTCCACTGCCAGCACCCGACGCCGTCGTCGGATCTTCGGCACATCCGGCCGCGGCCAGCAGTGTCGCCGCCGCGGCCAGCATGACCAGCCGGTCCCGTACGCCTCGTGGCATCCGCCTCTCCCCTTTCGCCAGGGCTGCTGCGTAGTGCCACGAACCGTAGGAATGAAGGATTTCATGAATCTGAGTGCATCGATGTCTGTCGTGTTAACGAACCCTCACAACGCAGCTCGACCGAGGTGGTCACGGAGACGGTACACACCCCGGCTATACCTGCGGTGTATACGCGTGGTGTAGAGTCCCGCGCATGTCGATCGGACAGACTTTCCTGGGCCTCCTGGAGGCCAGCCCACGGCACGGCTACGAGCTGAAACGGGTCTACGACGAACGGTTCGGCCAGGGCCGCCCGCTGCACTACGGGCAGGTCTACTCGACGCTGGCCCGGCTGCTGAAAAGCGGTCTGGTCTCCGTCGACGGGGTGGAGCCCGGCGCCGGACCGGAACGCAAGCGCTATGCGATCACCGAGGCCGGGGTCACCGACGTGCGGCGCTGGCTGGCCCAGCCGGAGAAGCCCGACGCCTACCTCCAGAACACCCTCTACGCCAAGGTCGTGCTCGGGCTGCTCACCGGCCGCGACGCCGCCGACATCCTGGACGTGCAGCGCGCCGAGCACCTGCGGCTGATGCGTACCCTGACCCGGCGCAAGGCCGACGGCGACCTCGCCGACCAGCTCATCTGCGACTTCGCGCTCTTCCACCTGGAGGCCGACCTGCGCTGGCTGGAGCTGACCGCCGCCCGCCTCGACCAGCTCGCCACCACGCTCGCCAGCACCACGCCGGCACCGCAGGCCGGACCGGCGGCAGCACAGGCCGGACCGGCGGCACCGCAGGGCGGCCCACCGGCAGCACAGGCCGGAACGGCGGCTCGGCGCGGCGGTTCGACCGGACGCGAGGTGTCGGCATGAGCACCGAGGAACAGCCGCTGCTGGCCGCGGTCGCGCTGCACAAGGCGTACGGGGCGACTCCGGCGCTGGACGGGGCGAGCCTGGCGATCCGGGCCGGCGAGGTGGTGGCCGTGATGGGTCCGTCCGGCTCCGGCAAGTCGACCCTGCTGCACTGCCTGGCCGGAATCGTCCGGCCGGACGCCGGAGCGGTGCGCTATCGCGACCGGGAACTCTCCGCGATGCCGGACGCCGAGCGCAGCGCCCTGCGCCGGGGCGAGTTCGGCTTCGTCTTCCAGTTCGGCCAACTCGTCCCCGAACTGACCTGCCTGGAGAACGTCGCGCTGCCACTGCGGCTGGCCGGGGTACGCCGGCGCGAGGCCGAGCGCCGGGCGGCGGAGTGGCTGGCCCGGCTGGAGGTGACCGACGTGGCCGGCCAGCGCCCCGGCGGGGTCTCCGGCGGGCAGGGGCAGCGGGTCGCGGTGGCCCGGGCCCTGGTCACCGCACCCCGGGTGATCTTCGCCGACGAGCCGACCGGTGCATTGGACTCGCTCAACGGCGAGCAGGTGATGCGGCTGCTCACCGGGGCTGCCCGGGAGGCCGGCGCCGCCGTCGTACTGGTCACGCACGAGCCGCGGGTCGCCGCGTACGCCGACCGGGAGATCGTGGTGCGGGACGGCCGCACCCGCGAGACCGTGCTGGCGGACCGGTGAGCCGGCGTTCCGGCACGGGCTGGGCGGCGGACCTGGCCCTCGGCGCCCGGCTGGTCTTCGCCGGTGGCCGCAACGGGCTGCTCCGGACCCTGATGACCGCGCTCGGGGTGGGCCTCGGGGTGGCCCTGTTGCTGACCAGCACCTCCGTCTCCACCATGTTGGGCGGCCGGTCGGAGCGGACCGCCGCCCGCGACGACCAGTTCTTCGGCGTCGACCAGCCGCCGCCCGGCGACCGGACCCTGCTGGTCATGGCGGCCGACACCACCTATCGGGACGCGGCGATCCGGGGCCGACTGCTCCAGCCGGACGGCGCGCACCCGCCGGTGCCACCGGGGCTGACCCGGCTGCCCGGCCCCGGGGAGCTGGTGGTCTCCCCCGCGCT
This sequence comes from Plantactinospora mayteni, assembly GCF_016862935.1. Taxonomy (GTDB): domain Bacteria; phylum Actinomycetota; class Actinomycetes; order Mycobacteriales; family Micromonosporaceae; genus Plantactinospora; species Plantactinospora mayteni. The sequence goes on along the minus strand of NZ_BONX01000035.1, from coordinate 77,429 downwards.
GGCCCGGCTGCTCGACTCGGCGGACGGGGCGCTGCTCCGGCCCCGACTCGCCCATCCCGTCGTCGGCACCATCGCCGACCGGGGCCTCTCCGGCCCCAACGAATACGCCTACTACCTCGGCACGGACCGGCTCCGACCGGGCGGCGGCACGATGCGGATCGACCGCTTCGGTACCGAGCCGAGCGGCGAGGCCCTGGACCCGGTGCTGATGCTGCTCGTCCTGATCATCTTCGTGGTGCTGCTGCTGCCGATCGCGGTCTTCATCGCCGCCGCCGTACGCTTCGGCGGCGAGGCCCGGGACCGGCGGCTCGCCGCGCTCCGGCTGGTCGGCGCGGACACGGTGACGACCCGACGGGTCGCGGCCGGCGAGGCGCTGGTCGGCGCGGTCTTCGGGCTACTCGCCGGTGCGGTTCTCTTCCTGCTCGGCCGGCAACTCGTCGAACGGGTCACGCTGGAGGGGATCAGCGCCTTCGCCGAGGACGTCCGGCCGAGCCCGGCACTCACCGTGCTGATCGTGCTGGCGGTGCCGGCCCTCGCCGTCGCGGTCGCCCAACTCGCGCTGCGCCGGATCGTCGTCGAACCGCTCGGCGTGGTACGCCGGTCCGCCGATCGCCGACGTCGGCTCTGGTGGCGGCTGACCGTGCCGATCGTCGGCGTCGCACTGCTCGCCCCGCTGCGCGGCGGGATCGACCAGACCGGCGGCCCGGTCAACCAGGCCCAGGTGATCACCGGGGTGGTGCTGCTGCTGGTCGGGGTCGCCGCGCTGCTGCCCTGGCTGGTCGAGGCCGTGGTCGGCCGGCTGCGCGGCGGCAGCGTCTCGTGGCAGCTCGCCATCCGCCGGCTGCAACTCGACAGCGAGTCCTCGGCCCGGATGGTCAGCGGGGTCGCGGTCGCGGTGGCCGGCGGGATCGCCCTACAGATGCTCTTCGCCGGTGTCCAGCACGACTACGTCCGGGCCACCGGCCAGGATGTCAGCCGCGCCCAGACGATGGTGCTGGTCCGCGGCGACCTCGCCGGGGCCGACGCCGGCTCGCTGGCCGAGCGGTTCCGGAGCGTGCCGGGGGTCGACCGGGCGGTCAGCGTCCTGGACGCCACCGTGTCGCCGGTCGGTTCGGTGCCCGACGAGTACGGCGAGCGGCCCGGCACCCTGCTGCGGATCGCCGACTGCACGGCCGTACGCGAACTCGCCAGCCCAGACCGCTGCGTGGACGGCGACATGTTCCAGATCGTCGACGATCAGTCACCGGCCCGGGCCGACCTGCCGGCACCCGGCCAGCAGGTGGAGCTCGGTTTCCGGGACCCGGAGACCACCCGGTGGACCGTCCCGAGCGGACTGCGGACCGTGCCCACCCGCACCGACCCATCCGGCAGCCGGGTCACCGGCCTGCTCGCCACCCCCGGCGCACTCGGCCCGGCCACGCTGCACGGGCTCGGGGCCACGGTCTACCTCACCATGGACCTGGCCCGGCCGGACACCATCGAACTGGTCCGCAACGTGGCAGCCGGGATCGGTCCGGGAGCCGACGTGCAGACGCTGCGCGCCACCGAGGAGGTCACCCGGTTCGCCCAGCTCCGCCGGGGACTCTACGTCGGAGTCGTCGCCACCCTGCTGCTGCTCGGCGCCAGCCTGCTGGTCGGCATCCTGGAACAGTTGCGGGAACGGCGGCGGAGCCTCGCCGTGCTGGTGGCGTTCGGCACCCGGCGCGGCACGCTCGGCGCCTCGGTGCTCTGGCAGACCGCCCTGCCGGTGCTGCTCGGCCTGGCCCTGGCGATCCTGCTGGGTACGGCGCTCGGCGGCATCCTGCTGGCCCTCGTCGGCCAGGCCGTACGCCTCGACTGGTCCAGCATCGGCGCCATGTCGGGGATCGCGGCCGGCGTGGTGCTGCTGGTGACCGGGGCGAGTCTGCCGGTGCTGTGGCGGCTGCTCCGGCCGACCGGGCTCCGCACGGAATGACCCTCCACAACGGAACGGCCCGGTCCCGGGGCTCCCGGGACCGGGCCGTTCCGGCGTGCTTGCTGGGTCAGGCCCCGGCCCGGCGGGCCTGGCGGGCGTCCCGCCTCTCCTCGAACCGGGCCGCCGCCCGGTCCAGCCCGTCGAGCTGCGCCGCCACCTGCTCGCGGGCTGCCTCGCCGTCGGCGTCCAGGCCGGTGACGTTCCAGACGTCCCACTGCCGCAGTACCGGCAGCAGCACGTCGTCGCGGTGCTGGCGCAGGTCGTAGATCCCCGCCAGCGCCATCGTCACCGACTTGCGGGCGAAGCCCTCGATGCCGTTGCCGGGCATCTGGAAGTCGGCCACCACGTCGGCGACCGCCCGCATCGCCTGGCTCGGTGCCAGCTCGAAGGCGGCGCCGAGCAGGTTGCGGTAGAAGACCATGTGCAGGTTCTCGTCCGCGGCGATCCGGGTGAGAAGTTGTTCGCAGCGCGGGTCGCCGGTGACCCGGCCGGTGTTGCGGTGCGAGATCCGGGTGGCGAGTTCCTGGAACGAGACGTACGCCAGCGAGTGAAGCACCTCGTCGTCGTGCGCGTTGGCGTAGCCGGCGGACATGTGGGTCATCCGCGCCCGCTCCAGCGCCACCGGGTCGACCGCCCGGGTCACCGTGAGATAGTCACGGATCGCCGTGCCGTGCCGCCCCTCCTCGGCGGTCCACCGGTGCACCCAGGTCCCCCAGGCGCCGTCCCGGCCGAAGAGGCTCGCGATCTGGTGGTGGTACGACGGCAGGTTGTCCTCGGTCAGCAGGTTGACCACCAACGCGGTCCGGGCCACCTCGGGCACCGAGCTGTGCTCGGACGTCCACGCCTCGCCGTCGAGGATCCCGTCGAAGGTCCGCCCCTCACTCCACGGCACGTACTCGTGCGGGAACCACTCCTTGGCCAGCCGGAGGTGCCGGTCGAGGTTGTCCGCGACGACCGGCTCCAGCTCGATCAGCAGGGCAGCCTGGCTGAGCGGTGCGGTGGGGGTGACGGTCACGAACTCTCCCTACGCTTGCGTAAGTTACGTTCGCGTAGGTTACGGCCGGACCCCCGGCGCCGCAAGATCAGCCGACCGTCGGCCAGAGGTCCGCCACCGGCGGCTGCCAGACGTCCGGCGCCGCCGCGACCTGGTCGCCGGAGCGGATGTCCTTCACCTCGTCGCCGACCCCGTCCGCGCCGGGGAACCAGACGTACGGGATGCCGCGCCGCTCGGCGTACCGGATCTGCTTGCCGAACTTCGCCGCCGACGGCGACACCTCGGTCGGGATGCCCCGGCGGCGCAGCGCGTCGGCGATCCGGTTGCTCTCCGGCCGGCGCTCCTCGGCCGCCAGCGCCACCAGCACACAGGTCGGCACACTGCGGGAGATGGAGAGCGCCTCAGCGCCGAAGAGCAGCCCGAGCAGCCGGGTGACCCCGATCGAGATGCCCACCCCGGGGAACCGGACGTTGGCGTCGCTGGCCAGGTTGTCGTACCGGCCGCCGGAGCTGATCGAACCGAACCGCTCGTACCCGCGCAGTTGGGTCTCGTAGACCGTACCCGTGTAGTAGTCCAACCCCCGGGCGATGCGCAGGTCGGCCACGCAGAGCCCGGGAGCGTGCGCCCCCGCGTTCTCCATGACCGCGACCAGCTCGGCCAGCCCCTCGTCCAGCATCGGGTCGGTGACCCCGAGCCCGCGTACCGCGTCGGCGAAGGACGGATCCGAGGTGGCGATCTCGGTCAGCGCCAGGCACGCCTTGGCCTGCGCCTCGGTCGCCCCCGCCGTCTCGGCCAGCAGCGCCGCCACCCGGTCCGGCCCGATCCGGTCCAGCCGGTCCACCGCGCGCAGCGCCGCCAGCGGGTCGGCCAGCCCGACACCCCGGTAGAAGCCCTCCAGGATCTTGCGGTTGTTGACCTGGATGGTGATGGCCGGCCGATCCAGCGGCAGGCCGCCGTCGGAGTTGCCGAGCGGCAGGCCGCCGAGCGCGTCGCCGATCACCAGCGGGATCTCGGCCTCGTGGTGCGGCGGCAGGGTGTCCCGGTCCACGATGTCGATGTCGGCCTGGAGGAACTCGCGGTAGCGCCCCTCCTGCGGGCGCTCCCCCCGCCAGACCTTCTGGATCTGGTACCGCCGGAACGGGAACTGGAGCCGGCCGGCGTTCTCCAGCACGTACCGGGCGAACGGCACGGTCAGGTCGAAGTGCAGCCCGAGGCTGCCCTCGCCGGCACTCGCCGCCCCCTCCTCCTGGAGGCGGCTGATCAGGTAGACCTCCTTGGAGGTCTCACCCTTGCGCAGGAGCTGCTCCAGCGGCTCGACGGCGCGGGTCTCCAGCGGCGCGAAGCCGTACATCTCGAAGGTGCGGCGGATCCGTTCGAGGACGTACTGCTCGATCATCCGCTGCGGCGGCGTCCACTCCGGGAAGCCGGAGATCGGTGTTGGCTTGCTCATATTGCTCCTGTCGGATCTCGCGCCAACGCGCGAGCGGGGATTACCAGCCCCGGGTGGGCGCGACCCGTGACCCGTCGAGGTCGGCGACCTCGATCAGGTAGGGGTTGCTCGCCCGCTCGCGGCCGATGCTGGTCGCGGGGCCGTGGCCGGGCAGCACGACGGTGTCGTCGGCGAGCGGGAGGACCTTCTCCCGCAGGCTCCGCACCATGGTCGGCAGGCTGCCGCCCGGCAGGTCGGTGCGGCCGATCGACCCGGCGAACAGCACGTCGCCCGCCAGGCAGATCTGCTCCGCCGCCCAGTCCACGCCGGGTGGAAGGGGCAGGTCGGACCGGACGGCCGGGCCCACGCCCGGCAGCCGGAACAGCACCGACCCGCCGGTATGGCCGGGCGCGTGGTCGACGGTGATCTCCAACCCGGCCAGCGACAGGGTCGCCCCGTCGGTCAGCTCGGCCACGTCCTCCGGCTCCGCGTACGGCAGCCGGCCACCGAAGAGCTGGGTCAGGTCCATCGAGAGCGCCTTGGCCGGGTCGGCGAGCAGCTCGCGGTCGCCCGGATGCACGTACGCCGGAATGCCCCGGGCGCCGCAGACCGGCGCTACCGAGAAGGTGTGGTCGAGATGACCGTGGGTCAGCAGCACGGCGGCCGGCCGCAGCCGATGCTCGGCCAGCAGATCGTCGAGCCGGTCCAGCACCCCGATGCCGGGGTCGACGACGACACACTGTTCCCCGGGCGCGGTGGCCAGCACATAGCAGTTGGTGCCGAAGGCGTCCGCGGGGAAGCCGGCGACGAGCACGTCCGCTCCTCCCATCCGACGGTCTCAGTGACGGTTTGGCACTCTCAACGACGGTTTGGCACTCAGGTCTCAATGACGGTTTCGACCCCACCATATCGGGCGGCCCGAGCGACCGGCCGCCCGTATACACCTGCCCCGGGAGGCGTCAGGAGACACAGTGATAATCTCCGATGGTTTCGGGGTGACCTCGTACAACACTTTCCCAGCCGTTACCCGTACACTCTGGCGGGCGTGTGGCGTGGCGCACTTGACGCCGGGGCGGTGGATCGTGCCGTTGGGCAGGACGACCGGCGGCACGACGGCCAGAAGTAAGACGACGACCAGGGGCACATGAAAGGGGAGCGCGGGTGGCTTCCAGCAGGGACCGGCAGCGCAAACTCGCGCGGGCCAAGCTCGACCGGCAGATGGCCCGGCGGGCGGCCACCGCCCGGCGCAAGCGGCAGATCCGGGCCGGTATCGGCTCCGCCGTCGCGCTGCTGCTGATCGTGCTGGGCTCGTTCTGGGCGCTCGGCGGCTTCGACCGCGACCCGGCCGACGACACCGCCGCCGCCGAGACCTGCGCCTGGACCACCCAGGATGCCCAGGCGAACACGGACCTGAAGGACGTCGGCACCCCGCCCACCCGGGACCTGCCCACCACCGGCACCCGGCCGATGACGATCACCACGGACCAGGGCGCCCCGGTCACCGTCGAACTGGACCTGGCGAACGCCCCGTGCGCGGCGGCCAGCTTCACCCACCTGGCCGGGAAGTCGTTCTTCGACAACACCAAGTGCCACGAGCTGACCGCCGAGGGGGCGCTGCGCTGCGGCGACCCGAGCGGTACCGGACAGGGCGGCCCGACGTACACGTTCTTCAGCGAGAACACCCCGGACGCCCCGGCGGCGAGCCCGTCCGCCGACCCGTCGGCCAGCGCCAGCCCGTCCCCCAGCCCGACCGCGACCACTCCCGCCGCACCGCTCTACCCGGTCGGCACCGTCGCGATGATCGGCAACCCGCCCGGCGCCAACGGCAGCCAGTTCCTGATCTTCGTCAAGGACTTCAGCCCGACCCAGCCCAGTTACCCGATCGTCGGCCGGGTGACCAGCGGGCTCGACGTGATCAAGAAGATCGGCGCCATGGAAACCGTGGACAATGGTTCTGGCGTCAAAATCAAGCCGAAGACCGACGTGGTGATCCAGAGCCTCACCGTCGGTGAGCCGGCGTCGGTCGACCCGACGGCGGTACCCTCGGCGGCGACCCCGACGCCGACCCCGCCGTCGGCCAGCCCGACGGTCGCCGGACAGTCCTGAGAACCGCAGAGACCAGCCCAGCCGCGGACCCGGCCGCGCTGCACATAGTCCAGGAGGAGCCACCGTGACGTCCACCAGAGAGCGGCAGCGCGCCGCGGCGCGGGCCAAGCTGGAACGGGAGATGGCCGAGCGCGCCGCCGCCGCCCGCAAGCGCCGGCAAATGCAGGCCAGCATCGGCGCGGGGGTGGCGTTGCTGCTGGTGGTCGCCGGCACGGTGTGGCTGGTGATGAGCATCGGCGACGACCAGGACAGCTCGACCCAGGCAGGCGGGGCCACCTGCGCCTGGACCGACATCCCGGCCGAGCAGCGCAACGAGGCGACCAAGGATGTCGGGCTGCCGCCGACCTCGGCGAAGAACACCGGCAGCCAGACGATGACCATCGACACCAGCCTCGGCCCGATCACCGCCAAGCTCAACCTCGGCGATGTGCCCTGCACCGCCGCCAGCTTCACGCACCTCGCCGAGAAGAAGTTCTTCGACAACACCAAGTGCCACCGGTTGGTCACCCAGGGCCTCCAGGTCCTCCAGTGCGGCGACCCGAGCGTCACCGGCGACAAGTGGAAGGAGACCGACGGCACCGGCGGGCCGGCCTACCGGTTCGCCGAGGAGAACCTGCCGACGGACAAGCGGCCGCCGTACCCGGCCGGGGTGATCGCGATGGCCAACTCCGGTCAGCCGGGCAGCACCGGCAGCCAGTTCTTCATCGTGTACGGCGACTCGCAGCTCCCCGCCTCGTACACCGTGCTCGGCACCGTCACCGGCGGCCTGGACCTGGTCGCCCAGGTCGGCGCGGCCGGTGACGACGGCGCGTTCGCGCAGCAGGCCGGTGGCGGCCACCCGAAGAAGGAAGTCCAGATCAAGTCGCTGACCATGAGCGCCCCGGTCGGCTGAGTTCGGACACGTAGTCGGCAAACGGCGCCGTGCCGCCCCCGATCAGGGGTGGCGCGGCGCCGTTGTCGTAGCGCTCGGTGAAGCGGTGGACGGGGAACCCCCAGGAGTCCCCGGGGCGGCTCAGGCGCCCGAGGTCACCCGGTAGGCGTCGAAGACGCCATCCACCTTGCGTACGGCGGCGAGCAGGTGCCCCAGGTGCTTGGGGTCGGCCATCTCGAAGCTGAACCGGCTGACCGCCACCCGGTCCCGGGTGGTGGTCACGGTCGCGGAGAGGATGTTGACCCGCTCGTCGGAGAGCACCCGGGTCACGTCCGCCAGCAGCTTGTGCCGGTCGAGCGCCTCGACCTGGATCGCGACCAGGAACGTCGAGGCCGAGGTGAGCCGCCAGCTCACCTCCACGATGCGCTCGGTCTGCACCTTGAGTTCCTCGGCGTTCGCGCAGTCGTCCCGGTGCACGCTCACCCCGCCGGAGCGGGTCACGAACCCGAAGACCGTGTCCGGCGGCACCGGCGTGCAGCAGCGGGCCAGCTTGATCCAGACGTCGCTGACGCCCCGGACCACCACGCCCGGGTCGTTGCTGTTGCCCCGGCGCTGCGGGCGGGTGGCGACGGCGGTCTCGGCGAGGTCCTCGGCGGCCCCCTCCTCGCCGCCGTAGCCGGCCATCAGCTTCTGCACCACGGACTGGGCGGAGACCTGGCTGTCGCCGACCGCCGCGTAGAGCGAGGCGACGTCGGCCAGGTGCAGGTCGCGGGCGATGGTCATCAGGTTGTCCGTGCTCAGCATCCGCTGCAACGGCATGCCCTGCTTGCGCATCGCCTTGACGATCGCGTCCTTGCCGGCCTCGATCGCCTCCTCGCGGCGCTCCTTGTTGAAGTACTGCCGGATCTTCGTCCGCGCCCGGGGGCTCTTGACGAAGCCCAGCCAGTCCTGGGTCGGGCCGGCGGTGTCGGACTTCGAGGTGAAGATCTCGATCACGTCGCCGTTGGAGAGCGTCGACTCCAGCGGCACCAGCTTGCCGTTCACCCGCGCGCCGATGCACTTGTGCCCGACCTCGGTGTGCACCGCGTACGCGAAGTCGACCGGGGTCGAGGCGGTCGGCAGCGGGATCACGTCCCCCTTGGGGGTGAAGACGTAGACCTCCTGGCTGGACAGGTCGAAGCGGAGCGCGTCGAGGAACTCGCTCGGGTCGGCCGCCTCGCGCTGCCAGTCCAGCAACTGCCGCAGCCACGTCATCTCGTCGATGTGGGCCGGCGGGCCAACGACCGTCTCGCCCTTCTTCTCCTTGTATTTCCAGTGCGCCGCGATGCCGAACTCGGCCGTACGGTGCATGGCATAGGTCCGGATCTGCATCTCGACCGGCTTGCCGCTCGGCCCGATGACCGTGGTGTGCAGCGATTGGTACATGTTGAACTTCGGCATCGCGATGTAGTCCTTGAACCGGCCCGGCACAGGCTGCCAGTTCGCGTGGATCACACCGAGGGCCGCGTAGCAGTCCCGCACCGTGTCGACCAGGATGCGTACCCCGACCAGGTCGTAGATGTCGTTGAAGTCCCGACCCCGGACGATCATCTTCTGGTAGATCGAGTAGAGGTGCTTCGGCCGACCGGTGGTCTCCGCCTTGATCTTGGCGGCGCGGAGGTCGACCTGCACCTTCTGGGTCACCTGCCGGAGCAGCGCCTCACGCTGCGGCTGGTGCTCCCCGATCAGCCGGTTGATCTCCTCGTAGCGCTTCGGGAAGAGGTTGGCGAAGGCCAGATCCTCCAGCTCCCACTTGATGGTGTTCATACCGAGCCGGTGCGCCAGCGGCGCCAGGATCTCCAGCGTCTCCTTGGCCTTCTGCTCCCGCTTGGCCGGCGGCAGGAAGGTCAGGGTACGCATGTTGTGCAGCCGGTCGGCCAGCTTGATCACCAGTACCCGGGGGTCCTTGGCCATCGCCACGACCATCTTGCGGATCGTCTCGGCCTTGGCCGCGTCGCCCAGCTTGACCTTGTCCAGCTTGGTGACGCCGTCGACCAGCAGCGCGACCTCGGCGCCGAAGTCGGCGCGCATCTGGTCGAGCCCGTAGTCGGTGTCCTCGATCGTGTCGTGCAGCAGCGCGGCGACCAGGGTGGTGGTGTCCATCCCCAGGTTGGCCAGGATGGTGGCGACCGCCAGCGGGTGGGTGATGTAGGGGTCGCCGGACTTGCGGTATTGCCCGGAGTGCCACCGGGCGGCCGTGTCGAAGGCGCGTTGCAGCAGCCGCGCGTCCGCCTTGGGGTGGGCCGCGCGGTGTGTCGCGATCAGTGGCTCCAGCACCTCGCTCACCTGCGGGGTCTGCCAGGGCGCGTTGAACCGGGCCAGCCGGGCCCGGACCCGGCGCCCGGTGGGTGCGTTGGCCAGGGCGAAGCTCGTCGGGGGCGGCTGCGGAACCCCGCCCGCCATCCCGGCGAACTCGCCGGCCACTCCGGTGCCCACGGTGGCGCCGATGCCCGCCGGCACGGCCGGAACCCCGCCGTCGACGACGGGAGTGGCCAGAACGCCGCCGTCGACGACGGGAGTGGCCGGAACGCCGCCATCGACAGCCGGAGCGGCCGGGCCGCCGGGGGGCGGGGCGGTCGCGGTGCCGGGCGACGGAACCGCGACGCCAGCGGCCTGACTGTCGGCGGCCGACTGAGCCGGGCCGAGCGGTCGGGGCGGCTCGCCGGCCGGCGCGGAACCGGTCTGGGGTTGCTCGGCGGCAGCCGCCGGCTTCGCGGGCTCGGCGAGCCCGCCGGGCCGGACGGACCCGTTGGCCGGAGGCTGGGCACCACCGGCGCCGGTCGTGACGTCGGCAGGAGTATCAGCCTCGTTGGTGGGATGCACCATGCCCTCCGCCGGAGGGGCGACATCGGAAGACACCGGCCTCCTCAACACTTCGCCGGGAATGCCCCGACCGTAGCCGGTCGACCCGGTGCTGCGCCAGTCACGGGCTTGTCACCCGGGCCGGCCACGAATGGCAATCGTACCCGCCCGGACCGCCTGGTGACCGTCCTCCGGACGTACGGAGCGGTCGAGGCGGCCACCGGGGACTAAACGGTCAACAGGGCATGAACCGCCCGAGGCGCCAGTCGGTCACGGCCGTTCAGGAAGCTCAGCTCCAGCAGCACGCTGAACCCGGCCACCGTGCCGCCGGCCCGCTCGACCAGATCCAGGGTGGCCTGCGCCGTCCCACCGGTGGCGAGTACGTCGTCGACCACCAGGACCCGGTGTCCGGCCGTGAACGCGTCCTGGTGCACCTCCAGGGTGGCCTCGCCGTACTCCAGGGCGTACGAGGCGGCGTACGCGGCTCGGGGCAGCTTGCCGGCCTTGCGTACCGGCACCACCCCGACCCCGGTGGCGTACGCGATCGCGGCGGCCACCACGAAGCCGCGCGCCTCGATCCCGACCACCACGTCGAACGAGTCCCGGCCGTGGTGGTCGACGATGTCGTCGATCACTTCCCGGAAGGCGGCACCGTCGGCGAACAACGGCATCAGGTCCTTGAACACGATGCCGGGTTTCGGGAAGTCGGGCACGTCCAGTACCCGGCTGGCCACCAACTGGGCGGTGACCGGGCCGCTGTCGCCGCGTACCTCGGTCGGGGTCTCCGTCACACTTCGTCCTTTCCGGGCAAAGGCGCCCGACCCGCCGCCTGGGCGGCGCGTCGGGCGCCTTCTGTTCCGTTCGTCCGGCTCAGCGCCGCTTGCCACCGGGCCGGTTGCCGCCGGAGCGACCGCCCCGGGCGCCACCGGACCGCTTGCCCGTCGGCCGGGAGCCGACCTTCGGCGCGGCCCCGGCCAGCGCGGTCGCCTCGGCGGCCGGCACCGTCGCCTCCTCGGCCGCCGGCTCGTCGTCGGCCGGCGTCTCGGCGGCCGGCCGGGCCTGGCCCGGCTGCCGGGCCGGGCGGCGGGTGGCGGAGCCGTCCCGGCCACCGCCGGCCCGGCGGGTGAGCACCCGCTGGGTGTGCTGCCGGATCCGCGGCTCCCGCTCCTTCAGCGACACCAGCACCGGCGTGGAGAAGAAGATCGACGAGAAGAACGCGGCGCCCATACCGACGAAGAGCACCAGGCCGAGGTCCTTCAGCGTGCCGGCGCCGAGCAGCCCGGCACCGATGAAGAGCAGGCCACCGACCGGCAGCAGGGCGACCACCGAGGTGTTGATCGACCGCATCAGCGTCTGGTTCAGGGCCAGGTTGGCCGCCTCGGCGTACGTCTGGCCGCTGCCGCCGGTGATGCCCCGGGTGTTCTCCTGGATCTTGTCGAAGACCACGACGGTGTCGTAGAGCGCGAAACCGAGGATGGTGAGGAAGCCGACGACGGTCGACGGGGTCACCTCGAAGCCGACCGCCGAGTAGATGCCGGCGGTGAGCAGCAGGTCGAGGGCGAGCCCGGAGACCGCCGCGATCGCCATCCGCAGCTCGAAGCGGAGCACCAGGTAGCCGGTGACCAGCACGAGGAAGATCACCAGACCGATCAGCGCCCGCTGGGTGATCTGGGCACCCCAGGCCGCGCTGACCCGGTTGTCGCTGATGGCGTTGGGCGCGATGCCCAACTCCTCGGCGACTGCCGTCCGTACGTCGGTGGCCTGCTGCTGGTCGAGCGGCGAGGTCCGGAACAGGTAGGTCCTCTCGCCGACCTGCTGGCTGGAGACCAGCTCGGCCGGCCCGTCCGGCGTCGACTCGTCGGCGAGCGCGTTGTGCACCGCCGCCTCGGCCCGCTCCATGGTGCCGACCGAGGTCGGCACCTGGAACTCGTTGCCGCCCTTGAACTCGATGCCGAGGGCGAAGCCCTGGATCACGAAGCTCAGCACGGTCAGCAGGACCAGCCCACCGCAGACGCCGAACCACAGCTTGCGGCGGGGGATGATCTCGAGACCGGCTTCGCCGCGGTACAAGCGGCTGGCGAGCCCACTCCTGCTCATCTCAGGCCTCCTTCACGCGGGTCTTGCCGGTCGTCGGCGCCTCGTCGTCGTCCCGGGTGTGCAGCGCCCGACCCAGCCCGCTGACCCGCGGCGACAGGAACGCCGGAGTACGCGCGAACATCGTCATGATCGGATGCCGGAACAGGAAGACGACCACCAGGTCGAGGATGGTGGCCATGCCCAGCGCGAAGGCGAAGCCCTGCACCGTGCCGACCGAGACGAGGTAGAGCACCACGGCGGCCATGATCGAGATGGCGTTCGCCGAGATGATCGTCCGCCGGGCCCGGGCCCAGGCGCGGGGTACCGCACTACGCGGGCTGCGGCCGTCCCGGATCTCGTCTTTCAGACGTTCGAAGTAGATGACGAAGGAGTCGGCGGCGACACCCAGCGAGACGATGAAGCCGGCGATCCCGGCCAGGGTCAGGGTGAAGCCGATCTGCCGGCCGAGCACCACCAGCGCACCGAAGACCAGGATGCCGGAGAGGACCAGGCTGAGGAAGATCACCGAGCCGAGCAGCCGGTAGTAGAAGAAGGCGTAGATGATCACCAGGAGCATGCCGATGCCGGCGGCCAGCAGGCCGGCCCGCAGGTGCTCGGTGCCGAGCGTGGCGGTGATGTTCTGCGCCTCCTGCGGCTGGAAGGTCAGCGGCAGGGCGCCGTAGCGGAGCTGGCTGGCCAGCTCGTTGGCGGAGGCGTTGGTGAAGCTGCCGGTGATCTGGGAGTCGCCGGTCAGCACACCCTGGATCTCCGGCGCGGAGATGATCTGGTTGTCCATCACCACCGCGACCCGGCACCGGCCCTCGTCACCCAGGGCGGCCTGGTCGCACTGGCTCTCGGTGTTGTTGAACGCCTCGCGGGTCAGGTTGGTCCACTTGCCCTGCCCGTCGCCGGTGAAGTCCAGGCTCACCACCCACTGGCTGGTGGTCTGGTCGAGCACCCCGCTGGCGTTGTCGACGTCGGTGCCCTCCACCTTGGCGACGTCCAGCAGGTTCTTCTGCTGGCCACCCTCGCAGGCGACCACCTGCTCCTTCGACTCCTTGATCGAGCCGGGCGCCCGCTGGTCGAGTTTCTCGCAGGTGATGGTCGGGACGTTGAACTGCACACTCGCCGGCAGGACCCGGATCTCCTGCGGGGTCAGGTCGGCGAACGGCTTGAGCTTCTCGGCGAGCGCCGGGTCCGCGCTGTAGTCGGCCGGTGCCTGGAGCGCGGTGGCGGCGGCCCATGCCCCGGCGCCGACCTTCTGCTCCACCGCCGCGCGCTGCTCCGCCAGGGTCTGGTCGGCCGGAGCCGCCGGGGCGGCGCTGGCCGAGGCGCTCGGTGCCGGCGAGGCGCTGCCACTCGGCGTGGGCGTTGGCGTTGGCGTTGGCGTTGGGGCCGGGGCACCGCCACCCTGACCGCCACCGGCACCGGCACCCGGCGACGAGGTCACGGCCGGAGACGGGCTGCCGGACGGGCCGGCGCTGCCGTCGGGAGTGGGGCTGCCGGACGGGGCCGGGCTGGCCGACGCACCGGGCGACGGTGCGGCGTTGACCGGGCCGCCACCGTCGACGGTCTTGAGCACCTTGCGGAACCGCAGCTCGGCCGGGGTGCCGACGTCGTTGAGGTCGGCGTTCTGGCCCGGCACGGAGATCACGATGTTGCGGTTGCCCTCGGTGACCACCTCCGCCTCGGCGACGCCGCGGCCGTCCACCCGGGCCTGGATGATCTGCCGGGCCTCCTCCAGGGAGCTGGCAGGGGGCGCCTGGCCGGCCTCGGTGGCCGCCTCCAGGGTCATCCGGGTGCCGCCGATGAGATCCAGGCCGAGCTTCGGCTCAAGCCGGTCCATCCAGCTGCCCTTGGCCCCGGCGGCGAAGAACACCAGAAGGTAGAGGACGGTGAAGATCAACCCGAGTACGGCCAGCTGCCGCCCGGGTCGCATCTGTCCCTGAGGTGGTGCCACGGCTGTCCTGTCTCCCTGCGCGGTTCGGCCGCTAGTGGTGGGCGGCGGGTCGGACGCCGGCGGAGTCCGGCGACATGCGTACCGCACCGGTGGGGGTCCCACCGGCCCGTCGATCTATTATCTTCGATGCCAAACCTGCCCCGTCAGGCGGGTGGGTCATTCCTTCGCGTCGACCTCTTCCGGCACCGACTCGACCCGCTCCGCGTTCTTGACGACCCGGGCGATCGCCGGCCGCGCGTACCGCGTCTGCACGCCGGGCGCCACCTCGAGCATCATGGTCTCGTCGTCCACGCTGGTGACGGTGCCGTAGAGCCCGCCGATGGTGACCACCTCGTCGCCGGGGCCGATCGAGGACTGCATCTGCTCGGCCTCGCGGCGCCGCTTCTGCTGCGGCCGGATCATCATGAAATACATGACGACGAAGAGCAGGACAATCATGAGGAGCGGCATGAAACTCCCGGCTCCACCGCCGCTCGTTGCTGCCAAAGGCACTGTTATGACCTTCCCATCGGCCTCGTCGCGGCACGAGCATGCCGGAGCGGAGGCAGGAACTCACGTCCTGTACAAACCGCGGCGAGTCTAGTCCCTGCACCTGAGAACGCCGAATGCGGCACGGATCACGAACGGATCACACCTCCTGGGACCCCGCGGAGAAGAGGTCGGGCACCGCGGGCCCGCTCGCACCAAATGTACCATTTGGCGGTGTGCGCCCCAAATGCCGCCAGCCGGCCTCGGTGGCCACCCGCCCCCTGGGGGTACGGGCCAGCAGACCGGCCCGGACCAGGAAGGGCTCGCAGACCTCCTCGACGGTGTCCGGCTGCTCCCCCACCGCCACCGCCAGGGTCGACAGGCCCACCGGGCCGCCCCGGAACGAGTCGACCAGCGCGGTCAGCACCGCCCGGTCCAGCCGGTCCAGCCCCAGTTCGTCCACGTCGTAGACCCGCAGCGCCGCCTGGGCGGTCTCCCGGGTCACCGTCCCGTCCGCCCGGACCTCGGCGAAGTCGCGTACCCGGCGGAGCAGCCGGTTGGCGATCCGGGGCGTACCCCGGGACCGGCCGGCGATCTCCGCCGAACCGCCCTCGGTGCTCGGCACCCCCAGGATCCGCGCCGACCGCTGGATCAGCACGTCCAGCTCGTCCGGGGAGTAGAAGTCGAGGTGCGCGACGAAGCCGAACCGGTCCCGCATCGGACCGGTCAGCAGCCCCGACCGGGTGGTCGCGCCGACCAGGGTGAACGGCTCGACGTCCAGCGGGATCGCGGTCGCGCCCGGCCCCTTGCCGACCACCACGTCGACCCGGAAGTCCTCCATCGCGCTGTAGAGCAGCTCCTCGGCCGGCTTGGCGATCCGGTGGATCTCGTCGATGAAGAGCACGTCGCCCTCGGCAAGGCTGGTCAGGATCGCGGCCAGATCGCCGGAGCGTTCGATCGCCGGGCCGCTGGTCACCCGGATCCCCGCACCCAGCTCGGCGGCGACGATGTTCGCCAGGGTGGTGTTGTGCACGACCAGGTCGTTGACGGTGAAGGTGTGGTCGTCGGCGACGGTGAGGCACCGGCACGGACACAGCCCGGCCGGCTCGACCGAGCCGACCCGGTCGGCGGCGAGACTCTCCTCGAACCGGTCCCGACGGGGCGCCCACTCCGCCAGCCGCCGGCCGCGCTCGCCGAGCACGGTGATCCGCTCGACGAAGCGCGCGACATCGTCCTGGCTGGTGACGCTCAACCGCCAGGACTCGTGCGGCCTCCCCTGGTGGCGGCCCCGTTTCAGCTTCAGCCGGGACTGGACGCCGAGCCGAAGCAGCAGGTGCTGCACGTCCTGGAGCAGGCCGCGCGAGACGCTGTGGAACTCGACCACCACGTCGTACCGGTCGCGCCCGCGTCGGCTCACCGATCCATCGCAGGCGAAGTACGCCCCGAGGAAGGCACCCACCTGCCACTCGTCGCCCCGGTAGACGAACGGCGGGACCCGCTTGTGCCAGGCCGTCTTGTCCAGCAGGCCGTGCTCGGCGAGCCAGCCACGCAGCCCTGATATCCGGACGACGGAGCTGCGGGCGCTGTTCGGACGGGTCCGGTGCGGATGACCGAGCCGGTCGCACACCGACCGGAAGTCGGCGAGCACGTCCGGGTCGCTGCCGGTGAAGGTGACCTGGTTGGACGTGCAGCCGTCGCCGATCAGATAGCCGGCGAGCCGGAACTCGTCGGTCGACTCGGCACCGCCGGCCGTCAACTCGGGGCGCAACACGTTCGCCAACACGTCCCGGTCGGTCAGGTCGCCGGCCTTCATCCATCCGTTCGTGGTCCAGAACGGGTGGTCCGGCGCCGCCACCACCTCCCGGCCGCTCGTTGTCCGGATCCGCACGCAGTCGAGTTCACCCTGCTCGTGCACGGCCTCGACCAGCGCGGGGCGCCCGGTGCGGGTGATCACGCGGTCCCCCGGCACGATGTCGCCCAGCCGGCGCCGGGTGCCGTCGGCGAGCAGAACCAGAGCCTCGACCGAGACCGGCTTGCCCAGGCCAGGAGGGCCGGAGAGCAGAATGTGGTCCGGTGGGGTGCCCCGGCCCGTCGCGGCGCGCAGCAGCAGGTCGAGCTGGTCGCGTACCCGGTGCTGGGCGATGAAGTCGGCGAGCCGCTTCGGGCGTACGGTGACCTCGGCGTCCCGCTCCGCGTCGCTCGCGTACGCCGAGACGAGCCCTTCGGGGTCGGTCACCGGGTCCTGCCCAGCAACCGGATCGCCTGCTTCAGCAGCGTGGGCACCGGCGGGACCTCACCGTCGACGGTCTCCGCGACCGCCGCCACCGCCTGGTCCGCCTGGGACGCCGTCCAGCCGAGCCCGACCAGCGCCTGCCGGACCTGCTCCGGCCAGGCCCCGGCGGTGACCCCCGCCGCACCGTCGGCGCCGACCGGGACCGGTCCGATCCGGTCGCGCAACTCCAGCACCAGCCGCTCGGCCCCCTTCTTGCCGATCCCGGGGACCCGGGTCAGGGTGCCGGTGTCGGCGTTCGCGACCGCCTTGCGGACCACGTCGGGGGCGTGCACGGCGAGCACCGCCTGGGCCAGCCGGGGGCCGACCCCGCTGGCGGTCTGGAGCAACTCGAAGAGCTGCTTCTCGTCGTCGTCGGCAAAGCCGTAGAGGGTCAGCGAGTCCTCCCGGACCACCAGGCTGGTGGCGAGCCGGGCGGGCGAGCCGACCCGCAGCCCGGCCAGGGTGCCCGGCGCGCACTGCACCGCCAGCCCCACCCCGCCGACCTCGATCACCGCGCCGTCCGGGGACAGCCCGGCGACCACACCCCGGACACTCGCGATCATCCCGTTCCTCCCTGTCGCTTCGGGGTCGGCCGGGCGGACCGCCGGGGCGTACCCGGGCGGGCGCCGTCCCGGGACGCGGCCGGCGCTGCCGTCGTGCGCTGCCGGACCGCGCTGGCCGCCGCCGCGATCCTGGCCCGGGTGCCACCGCGCCAGATGTGGCAGATCGCCAGCGCCAGCGCGTCGGCGGCGTCGGCCGGCCGGGGCGGCTCGGCCAGCCGCAGCAGCCGGGTCACCATCGACATCATCTGCGCCTTGTCCGCCTGGCCGGAACCGGTGACCGCCGCCTTGACCTCGCTCGGGGTGTACGTCTGCACCGGCAGCCCGGCCCGGGCCCCGGCCAGCACCGCCACCGCGCTGGCCTGTGCGGTCCCCATCACCGTCCGCACGTTGTGCTGGCTGAAGACCCGCTCCACCGCCACGCTCTGCGGCTGGTGCTCGGCGACCAGCCGGGTCAGCTCGGTGTCCAGGTGCAGCAGGCGCAGCGGCAGCTCGTCGGCCGGGTCGGTGTAGACGACGTAGTAGGCCACCAGGGTGCACGGCCGGCCGGGGACGCCCTCGACCACGCCGACCCCGCACCGGGTCAGCCCCGGGTCGACGCCGAGCACCCGCACGCCGCCCCCTCCCCGTGCCGCAGCACGTACGTGTGTTCGACACCCTACTGGCCTGGGCCGGAGCCGGAAACGCCGACACGCCCGTACCCGATCATCAGCGCTCAGGCCCGGTCGCGGCCGCCCGGGTGCCGGAAGCCGGGCGCCGAAGGCCGGAAGCCGGGTGCCGGAGGTCGCCACATAGGCCGGTACCGGAGTATGTGGCCGACGCCCATGTGCCGCCGCCCGGATGGCTCGTAGCTTTTCGGCCATGACGGTAGAACCCGGTCCGGACGACCAGGCTGCGCGACGGCGGCAGCGGGAGGCCGGGACGCCGACCGGTGCCGACCGGAGCGTTCCGCAGGTCGTCCGGCTCGACCTGTCCGGGCGGACCGCCCTGGTCACCGGCGGTGCCAGCGGGATCGGGCGGGCCTGCGCGGTCCGGCTGGCCGCGGCCGGCGCGAAGGTGGTCGTGGTGGACCGGGACGCCGACCGGGCCGAGGCGGTCGCCGCCGAGATCGGGGGTCGGGCGCTCGGGCTGGACCTCGCCGATCCCCGTGCCGCCGACCGGATCGACCCCGAGCTGGACATCGTGGTCAACAACGCCGGGCTGCAACACGTCGCGCCGCTCGACGAGTTCCCGCCGGAACGCTTCGACCACCTGCACCGGGTGATGGTGACCGCGCCCTTCCTCATCGTCCGGCGGGCGCTGCCGCACATGTACGCCCGCGACTGGGGCCGGATCGTCAACATCTCGTCGGTACACGGGCTGCGCGCCTCGCCGTTCAAGTCGGCGTACGTCTCCGCCAAGCACGCCCTGGAGGGGCTGTCGAAGGTCGTCGCACTGGAGGGGGCCGCGCACGGGGTGACGGCCAACTGCGTCAACCCGGCGTACGTCCGGACGCCGCTGGTCGAGGGGCAGATCGCCGCGCAGGCGAGCGCGCACGGCATCCCCGAGACCGAGGTGATCGAGCAGATCATGCTGGCCCGGGCGGCGATCAAACGGCTGATCGAGCCGGCGGAGGTCGCCGAACTCGTCGCCTACCTCTGCTCCCCCGCCGCCTCCTTCCTCACCGGCGCCTCGATCCCCCTCGACGGGGGCTGGACGGCGAACTGAGTGGGTGCCTCCCGGAGCCCGGACGTGGGCGCCTCCCGCAGAATGAACCCTTTTCAACCTGAACCGCGCGGCGCATCCTCCCCGCCTTCCGCCCGGGGACACGACGGCGCGCGAGGGGAGGTTGAAAAGGGTTCAATGGAGCCCGTGTCCTCGCCGATCGAGTTTCTGGAGCTACTGGCCCGGGAGGCCGCTCCGGTCGAGTTCGAGGGGCCGCTGGTGGCCGCCCGGGCGGCCGGGGCCTCCGCCGACCGGCTCGCCGAACTCGAGGCGGCGAAGGTGGTGGCGCTGCGGGTACGGGCCCTGCTGGAACGGCGGCGGCGCCGCGAGGCGGAACTCTCCGGCCTGTACGACACCGCCAGCGACCTGGCCGGGCTGCGCGACTCGGACGACGTACTGCGGGCGATCGTGCACCGGGCCCGGCACCTGCTCGGCACCGACGTGGCGTACATGACGCTGGTCGACGACGACCGGGGCGACACGTACATGCGGGTCACCGACGGTTCGATCTCGGCCCGGTTCCAGGGGCTCCGGCTGCCGATGGGCGCCGGACTCGGCGGGCTGGTGGCCCAGACCGGCAGCCCGTACGCGACCGCGAACTATCCGGAGGACGCGAGGTTCCACCACACCGGGGAGATCGACGCCGGGGTCGGCGAGGAGGGGCTGGTCGCCATCCTCGGGGTACCACTGCGGCTCGGCTCCCGGGTGATCGGCGTGCTCTACGCCGCCAACCGGTCGGCCCGGCCGTTCGCCCGGGAGGAGGTGTCGCTTCTGCTCTCGCTGGCCGCGCACGCGGCGGTGGCGATCGACACCGCGCGGCTGCTCGCCGAGACCCGGGCCGCGCTGGCGGAACTGTCGGCGGCCAACTCGACGATCCAGGCGCACAGCGCGTCGGTGGAGCGGGCCGCCGCCGCACACGACCGGATGACCTCGCTGGTGCTGCGCGGCGGCGGGGTGGAGGACGTGGCGGCGGCGGTGACCGAGGTGCTCGGCGGGGCGCTGCTGGCGCTGGACGCCGAGGGCCGGACGCTGGCCCGGGTCGGCGAGATCGGCGAGCCGGACCGGGCGGCCCTGGCCGAGGCGGTGGTGGCGTCGCGTACCGAGGGGCGCAGCGTGCGCCGGGGCGACCGCTGGTACGCGGCCGTGGTCGCCGGTACGGAGAACCTCGGCGCCCTGGTCTCCCGCCCGGAGGAGGAGCTGGTCGACGCCGACCAGCGGATCCTGGAGCGGGCGGCACTGGTCACCGCGCTGCTGCTGCTGTTCCGGCAGACGGTCGCCGAGGCGGAGGGGCGGGTCCGGGGCGAACTGCTCGACGACCTGATCGCCCGGCCGGTACTCGACGTCGCCGCGCTGCGCGGCCGGGCCCGCCGGCTCGGCGTGGACCTGGACGCCCCGCACGTACTCGTCTCGGTCGGCGACGACGCGATGGCCGGCAGCACGTCGGTCCGGCAGCGGGTCACCTCGTGGGCCAGCACGTACGCCTCGGCCCAGGGTGGCCTGGCGGCGGCCCGGGACGGCCGGGCGGTGCTGATGCTGCCGGGCGGCGACGCCGGTTCGGCGGCCCGGACCGTGGTCCGGGACCTGTCCCGGGCGCTGGGCCGGCCGGTCACCGCCGGGGCGGGCGGGCCGGCGACCGGACCCGCCTCGCTGGCCGGGGCAGCCCGGGAGGCCGAGCGGTGCCTGACGGCGCTGCGCGCGCTGGGTCGGGCCGGCGAGGGTGCCAGCAGCGCCGAACTCGGCTTCGTCGGGCTGCTGCTCGGCGCGGTCGAGGAGGGCGGCGACCGGGAGGTGGCCCGGTTCCTGGTCGACACCGTCGGTCCGGTGGTCGACTACGACGCCCGCCGGGGCACCGCGCTGGTGAAGACCCTGGAGGCGTACTTCGGGGTGGGTGGCAGCCTGGCCCGGGCGGCGGAGGTGCTGCACGTGCACGTCAACACGGTGACCCAGCGGCTGGACCGGGTCGGCCAGCTACTCGGGCCGGAGTGGCAGAAGCCGGAGCGGGCGCTGGAGGTGCAGCTCGCGCTGCGCCTGCACCGGCTGCGTGCCTCGTCCGGCCGGGGCGGCCCGGACAGCCGCACCGCCCTGCCCTGACCGCATCGACCCGCGTCGGCCCGGCGGCGCTGGTCTCAGCGAGCGACGGTGATGGCGGGCATCAGCCGGATTAGTCGATCAGCGAGTGGCAATGCCGGCGGGCACCAGCCCGACCGATCGGTCGGCGGGCGACGGCACCGTCCGGACCGACGAGTCAGCGGGCGGCGATGCCGGTGATGACCGCGTCGACGACCCGCGCCGGGAGGTCGCGCTCGTCCAGGTCGGGCTGGGCGCGGAGCAGCCGCTGCGTCAGCAGCGGGGCGGTGAGCAGCGAGAGGGTGAGTTCGACGTCGAGGTCGGCCCGTAGCTCGCCGAGCTCGATCCCCCGGCGCAGCACTTCGCGGATCATCCGCCGCCGAGGCTCGACCAGCTCCTGGTAGAGCCGGTACTGGTCCGGGCTGCGGGTGATCGTGGGCATCAGGCAGGGCATGATCTGCCGCATCCGGGGATCCGGGTTGTGCCCGGTGTTGCCGACCAGCGCGATCAGGTCCTCGCGTACGGACCGGCCGGGCGGTGGCGGCGGTGGCGGCTTCAGCCGGCGCAGGGCGTCCTGGAGCAGGGCATCCTTGCCGGACCAGCGCCGGTAGATGGTCGCCTTGCCCACCCCGGCCCGCCCGGCGATCGCCTCGATCGACAGCGTCTCGAGGCTGCTGCCCTCGGCGAGCAGGTCGAGCGCGGCCTCCAGGATCGCCTCGTCCGCGCGGATGCTCCGCGGGCGTCCTGGCGTCCGCGGAGCATCCGTCGTTTCCGTCACGTTAACCATTGTCCCCTGTCGGTCAGGCGGCGACCAGTTCGGGATCGGCCACCTGCTCCGGCGGCTGCACCTGCTCCTCGGCCGTGCGGCCGGGCAGCCAGCGGAGCACCACCACGATGCCGAGGGCGGCGATCACCGCCGAGAGCCCGCTGGCCCAGTGCATGGCCGAGACGAAGGCGTCGTTGGCGGCACCGGTCACCGCCGAGCCGGCCGGACCGAGCCGCTCCGCGACCGCGTACGCGCCGGAGATCGACTCGGACGCGGCGTCCCGGACCGGTGCCGGCAGTGCACGGGCCGCCGGCTCGATCTGGTCCCGGTAGACCGCGGAGAGCACCGAGCCGAGCACCGCGACGCCGAGCGCGCCGGCCACCTGGCGGACGGTGTTGCTGACCGCCGAACCCACCCCGGCCTTCTCCCGGGGCAGCGCCGACATGATCGACTCGGTTGCCGGCGGCATGATGTTGGCCATCCCGACGCCCTGGACGAAGAAGATCAGCCCGACGATCCAGATCGGAGTGGTCGCGGTGGCGAAGGCGAACGCCACCAGCGCGGCGGAGGTCAGCGCCAGCCCGGCCACCGCCACGGCCCGGCCGCCGTACCGCTTTACCATGGTGGCGCTGCGCGGTGCGAAGACGAGTTGGGCGACGGCGAACGGCAGCATCAGCAGGCCGGTCTCCAGCGGACTGTAGCCACGGACGAGTTGGAGGTAGAAGGCGCCGAAGAACATCACGCCCATCGCGGCGAAGAAGACCAGGCCCATCACCGCGACCGGGGCGGCGAACCGGGGTACCCGGAACAGCCGTACGTCCAGCGACGGGAACTCGATCCGGCGCTCCCAGGCCACGAACGCGGCGAGTACGGCCAGGCCGCCGACGATCGACGCCCAGACCAGCGGCCGGCCGAAGCCGTGCTCGCCACCGTCGATGATCCCGTACGAGAGCGCGACCAGGCCGATCACCGAGAGCAGTACGCCGATCACGTCGATCCGGCCCGGCTTCGGGTCCCGCGAGTCGGGCACCAGCAGGGCCACCGCGACCAGCCCGATCAGCACCACCGGCACGTTGATCAGGAAGACCGAGCCCCACCAGTAGTTTTCCAGCAGCAGGCCGCCCAGCACCGGGCCGATCGCCACACCGAGACCGATCGCACCGGCCCAGACCCCGATGGCGCGACCGCGCTCCCGTGGGTCGAAGATGTTGGAGATGATCGACAGGGTCACCGGCATCACGGCGGCGGCCCCGAAGCCCATCAGTGCGCGGGCGCCGATCAGTTGACCCGGGCTCTGCGCGTACGCCGACAGCAGCGAGGCGAGTCCGAAGACCGCCAGGCCGACCAGCAGGAACCACTTGCGCCCGTACCGGTCGCCGAGCACACCGAAGGTGAACAGCAGCCCGGCGAAGACCAGGGTGTACGAGTTGATCGACCACTCCAGCTCACCCTGGCTGGCGCCGAGACCCCGCGCCGGGTCGGCCAGGGTACGCAGTGCGACGTTCAGGACCGTGTTGTCCAGCACGATCACCAGCAGGCTGACCACGAGCACGCCGAGAATGGCCCAGCGCCTCGGGTGCCCGGTGTTTTCCGTTAACTCCATGCTGTGGTGTCCCCCCGAGACCCCGCGTGGCCGGATTCGGCTGCGGGGAAGTTTCTTGACCGCACTGACACTAACCAGCCGAGAACCGAAACGACACCGTTCCGTATCGTATTGTGAGCCGCCTCACCCCTCTGGGCTCGTCGTGCGGATGCCGGGCTCGTCGTGCGGATGCCGGGCCTGTCCTGCGGATGCCGGCCGAGCCGGGGGGACCCGGCCGCGATCCGCGAGACAGGTCCGGGTCAGGAGTCCCGGCGCCGACCGGCGGCCAACCGCTGGGCCAACGCCGCGACGCTCCCCCAGATGCCGCGCCGGAAGAGCAGCACCACCAGTACGAAGATTCCCCCGGTGACCAGGCCGATCGTGTCGAACCCGGAGAACGACAGCCAGTCCTCCAGCCGGACCAGCACCGCCGCGCCGAGCAGGCCGCCCCAGAGCGTCCCGATGCCGCCGAGGACGACCATGATCACCGCCTTGCCGGAGGTGGTCCAGTGCAGCACGTCGAGCGCGACGAAACGGTGCCCGACGGCGAACAGCCCGCCGCCGAGCCCGGCGATGAACCCGGAGAGCACGAAGACGGTCAACTTGTACCGGTGCACCGGATAGCCGAGCGCCCGGGCCCGGGCCGGGTTGTCCCGGATCCCGACCAGCACCCGGCCGAACGGGGAGTTCACGATCCGCCAGGCCGCGAAGAGCCCGGCCAGCACGATCGGCAGCGCCGCGTAGTAGAAGTAGTACTCGTCGGTCAGGTCCAGCCCGGCGAGTTCCCGGGGCACGCCCTGGAGCCCGTTCTCGCCCCGGGTCACGCTCCGCCACTCGTTCGCGACGTAGTAGACCATCTGGGCGAAGGCCAGGGTGACCATCGCGAAGTAGATCCCGGTCCGCCGCACCGCGAGGTAGCCGATCGGTGCGGCCAGCGCCGCCGCGGCCAGCGCCCCACCGAGTACGGCGACCGGGAACGGCGCCCCGGCGTGGATCGCGACCAGCCCGGTGACGTACGCGGAGGTGCCCCAGAAGGCGGCGTGCCCGAACGAGAGCAGCCCGGTGAACCCGAGCAGCAGGTCGACCGAGACCGCGAACAGCGCCCAGCAGGCGATGTCCACCGCGACGGTCGGGTACAGCCCGTTCGGCAGCCAGAGCGCGACGCCGAGCCCGACCGCCAGCAGGGCGTACCGGAACCAGGTCGGCGCACCCGCGACCGCACCGAGTACGGAGGGCGGCCGTGCCGGACGCTCTGCCGGGCGCTCTGCCGAGCGCTCTGCCGACGCCGACGCCGACGCCCCGGCCCCGGCGGCTACCTCCGGCGTGACGACCCTGCTCCGCTCGGTCATGCCGCCGACTCCTCCCGCCCGAAGAGGCCGGCCGGGCGCAGCAGCAGCACGGCGGCCATCACGATGAAGACCAGGGTCTGCGCCACGATCGGCGGCGCGTACGCCTCACCCCAGGACTGGACCAGGCCGATCCCGAAACCGGCGGCCACCGACCCGAAGATCGAGCCGAGCCCACCGATCACCACCACCGCGAAGACCACGATGATCAGATCGGCGCCCATCAGCGGGTTGACCGCCCGCATCGGCGCGGCCAGTACCCCGGCCAGCCCGGCCAGCCCGACCCCGAAGCCGAAGACCGGGGTCACCCAGCGCCCGACGTCGATCCCGAACGCCCGGGTCAGTTCGGGGCGTTCGGTGGCGGCCCGGACCACCACCCCGACCCGGGTGTGCGACAGCAGCCACCAGACCAGCGCGCAGACCGCCACCGCGAAGACCAGGATGAAGACCCGGTAGGTGGGAAAGTCGAAGAGTCCCAGGTCCACCGAACCGCTCAGCTCGGCCGGCGTGGCGTACGGGCTGGACTGGACGCCGTACCGCGACTTCACCACGTCCTGGAGGATCAGCGTCAGTCCGAAGGTGAACAGGAAGTTGTAGAGCGGGTCGAGCCGGCCGAGCCGGTGCACCACGGCCCGCTCCAGGAGCATGCCGAACAGGGCCAGCCCGATCGGCATCAGCAGCAGCGCCCACCAGAACGACACCCCGGCCTCGGCGAGCAGGACGTACGCGCCGAACGCGCCCAGCATGTAGAACGCGCCGTGCGCGAAGTTGACCACCCGCAGCATCCCGAAGATGACCGCGAGCCCGAGGGCGAGCAGGGCGTAGAACGCCCCGCTCACCAGCCCGTTGAAGGTGTTCTGCAAGAATCCGGTCATCGCACCGGGTCACATCTTGCAGTCGGCGGACGGTGCCCGGAACGCCTCGGCCGCCGGGATGGTCTTCAGGATCTTGACGTAGTCCCACGGCTCGGCCACCTCGGCCGCCGGCTTGACCTGCGCCAGGTACGCGTCGTGCACCACCCGGTGGTCCTCGGCCCGGATCTTGCCGTTGCGCAGGAAGACGTCCTCGATCTCCTTGCCCTCCAGGTCGCCGACCACCGCGTCCGCATCGTCGGTGCCGGTCGCCTGCACCGCCTCCAGGTATTGCGTCGCCGCCGAATAGTTCGCCGCGTGCGCGAAGGTCGGCCGGGTACCCGTCTCGGCCTGGAACCGGTCGGCGAACGTCCGGTTCTGCACGTCGTAGTTCCAGTACCAGGCGTCGGTGTAGACGGTGCCGGAGAGTGCGGCCGGGGTGAGCGAGTGGATGTCGGTGAGGAACATCAGCCCGACGGCCAGCCCGATCCCCTTGTCCCGCAGCTTGAACTCGTTGTACTGCTTCACCAGGTTGACCAGTTCCGTGCCGGCCTGCATCGTGCCGAGCACGTCCGGCCGGGGCTGGAGGGTGGGCGCCTTGAGCAGGTACGTCGAGTAGTCGCCGCTGGTGTTCGGGAACGGCGCCGCGTCCCGGCCGACCACCTGGCCGCCGGCCGCCTGGACCGCCGCCGAGAAGCTCTTCTCCATGTCCTGGCCGAACTGGTAGTTCGGATAGACCATGTACCAGTTCCGGGCCCCCTGCGTCGTGCTGTTCCGGCCGGTGCCGTTGGCCAGCATGTACGTGTCGTACGCGTAGTGGAAGGTGTACCGGTTGCACTTCGCGCCGGTCAGCGTGGTGGTGGCGGCGGTGATGTTGAAGTACGGCTTCCGCTTCTCCTTCGCCACGTCGGCCACCTTCTCCGCCGCCGACGAGGTCGGCACGTCGAAGATCGCGTCGACCGCCTTCCGGTCGTACATCTCGGCGGCCCGGGTGTTGGCGACGTCCGGCTTGTTCTGGTGGTCGGCGGTGACCACGTTGATGTCCCCGGTCACCGCCTTGTCGCCGTATTTTGCCTTGAAGTCGGCGACGGCCAGCTCGACCGCCTTGACCGAGTTCTTTCCGGACAGTTCGGAGTAGGCGCCGGACTGGTCGTTGAGGACGCCGAGCACGATCTTGTCGTCGGTGAGTTTCTCCGCACCGGACGACCGGGGGCCGCCCCCACCGCAGCCGGCGGCCAGCAACACGGCGGCGGACGCCACCGCGACACCCACGCTTCTACGCATAGCCGATCCCTTCCCCCGGGCCGTCGGCGACCCGAAGTCGTCGTCGCGAACACTTCAGATGCCGAGGTACGCCAGCAGTTCCCGCTCACGGGAGCGCACCGCCGAGTTGTCCAGCGCCTCCGCCACGGCGCCCTGGGCGAGCAGGTAGTGCCGGTCGGCGACCTCGGTGGCGAACCGCAGGTTCTGCTCCACCAGCAGCACCGTCACGCCGTGCCGCTTGGCCTGCCGCAAGATGTCGCCGACCTGGGTGACGAGCAGCGGCGACAGGCCCTCGGTGGGCTCGTCGCAGAGCAGCAGCCGGGCACCCATCCGGAGTACCCGGGCCAGCGCCAGCATCTGCTGCTCGCCGCCGGAGAGGGTGCTGGCCGGTACCGAGCGTCGCTGGTAGAGCACCGGAAACGCCTCGAAGACCCGCTCCAGCGACCAGGCGAGGCCGGTCCGCTCGGCGGACGAACGGGGCCGGAGCACCGGCGGCAGGGTCAGCTGCTCGGCGACGGAGAGGCTGGCGTAGCTGCCCCGGTCGTCCGGTACCCAGCCGAGGCCGAGCCGGGCCCGGCGGTGCGTCGGGAGCCGGCCGATGTCCCGACCGTCCAGTTCGACCGTGCCGCGCTGCCCGGCGTGCAGCCCCATCAGGCAGCGCAGCACCGTGGTCTTGCCGGCGCCGTTGCGGCCGACCAGGGTCACCACCTCGCCCGCGTCGACCCGCAGAGCGACGTCGCGGAGTACCCGCGCCTCGCCGTACCAGGCGGAGAGGTTCTCAACGCGCAACATCGTCCACCCCCGTCGCGGCGGTGCCGAGATAGGCGCTGATCACCCGCTCGTCGACCCGCACCTCCTGGTACGTCCCCTCGACCAGCACCCGGCCGGCGCGGAGTACCGTCACCCGGTCGGCGACCCGGCCCACCACGCTCATGTTGTGCTCCACCAGCACCACGGTCCGGCCATCCCGGACCCGGCCGATCAGGTCCACGGTGCGGTCCACGTCCTCCAGCCCCATCCCGGCGGTCGGCTCGTCCAGCAGCAGCACCTTCGGTTCCAGGGCGAGTGCGATGGCGAGTTCGAGGGCCCGCTTCCGCCCGTACGCGAGCACGTCGGCGGTGGTGTCGGCGTGCGCGCCGAGCCCGACCAGCTCCAGCAGCTCCTCGGTCCGGTTCCGGTACCGGCGGAGCAGCTTGGCCGACCGCCAGAACCGCCAGCCGAGCCCACTGCCGCTCTGTAGGGCGAGTTCCAGGTGCTCCCGGGCCGAGAGCCGGGGAAAGAGGCTGGTGATCTGGAACGACCGGGCGACACCGAGTTGGGCCATCCGTTCGGGCGGCAGCCCGGTCACGTCCCGCCCGTCCAGGGCGATCCGGCCGCCGCTGGGTCTGAGGAAGCCGGTGAGCAGGTTGAACAGGGTGGTCTTGCCGGCACCGTTCGGACCGACGAGGGCGTGTACGCTGCCCGCCGTCACGTCCAGGTCGACCCCGTCGACGGCCCGGAAGCCCCGGAAGTCGCGGGTCAACCCGCGAACCGACAGCAGCGGTTGCCCAGTCATCGCCCTCCTCCGCAAGGTATCGACGAACCGCACCGGCGGTGACCGGCGTCACAGATCGTCGCGTCCCCAGGGGAACCTACGGCGCCTCCGGTCCGATCGGCCATGGCGCGGACGCACACATTGCGGCTGCATCGAACGGTGGCTATCTACATGCGACCGCCGTACGGTCCGGCGCTGCTGCCGGTTCTGAGACGCCGGAACGAGGGGTCCGATCGCCGCCAGACGATGGCCCGGCGTGCGATCAGGATGGTTGGCATGAGCGAGGTTATTTCAGCAAAGAGCCGTCTTCTGGACGGAAAGGTAGCGTTTGTCACCGGAGGCAGCCGGGGCATCGGTGCGGCGGTGGCCGTACGGCTGGCCGAGGAGGGTGCCGACGTGGCACTCACCTACCAGCGGAATGCCGAGGCGGCCGGCGCGGTGCTGGACCGGATCAAGGCGATCGGCCGGCGCGGACTGGCGATCCAGGCGGACAGCGCCGACCCGGCGGCGGTCGTCTCGGCGGTGGACCGGGCGGCCGGCGAGTTCGGCCGGCTCGACGTACTGGTCAACAATGCCGGAGCGTTCCTCGTCGGGCCGGTGGCGGAGTTGGGTCTCGCCGAGTTCGAGCAGACCGTGGCGGTGAACGTCCGGGCGCCGTTCGTCGCCGCCCAGGCAGCCGCCCGGCACATGGTCGACGGTGGACGGATCATCACCATCGGCAGCAACGTGGCCGAGCGGGCACCGTTTCCGGGCTTCGCGCTCTATTCGATGAGCAAGACCGCGCTGACCGGGCTGACCAAGGGACTCGGCCGGGACCTCGGCCCCCGGGGCATCACGGTGAACCTGGTCAACCCCGGCCCGACCGACACCGACTCGAACCCGGCCGACAGCCCGATGGCGGAGACCATCCGCGGCTTCACCGCCGTCGGCCGGTACGCCGAGCCGGCCGAGATCGCGGCGACGGTCGCCTGGGTGGCGGGCGCCGACAGCTCGTACGTCACCGGGGCGACGATCAACGTCGACGGCGGCTTCACCATCTGACCCGTCCCACCGGCGCCGACGCCACCATGGTTCTTGGCGACAGCACCGGCTGGAGACATGGTCGGTGAAGGGAGGCATACTGGTTGTCCGTCCGTGCTGCCGGCGGCACGCGGACGGCCAATCCCTGGAGGAGCATGGCTTCCGGTTACGAGGCGAGCAGTCGCCTCACCGCCTTCGGCAACCAACTGATCGAGGTACACATCTGGCTCCGTGAGCTGCTGGCGGAGCTGCGGGACAACGTCGACGCGTACTACGCGGGTGACGGGCTTCCGCCCCGCGACCTGCGGGTGCACTGTCTCGCCTTCTGCACGGCGCTCACCCGGCACCACAGCGGCGAGGACGGCGGGGCGTTTCCGGTGATCGCCGACGAGTTCCCCGAACTGCGACAGGTGATCACCGAACTGAAGACCGACCACAACCGGATCGACTGGATCCTGGCCAACCTGGAGGGGCTGCTGCGCGAGCTGCCGGCGGAGCCCGACCCGGCCACCGCGACCCGGGTACGGGCCGAGTTGGAAGGGCTGTCGGCGATCATGGAGACGCACTTCACGTACGAGGAGAAGAAGCTCGTCTCGGTGCTCAACTCGCTGGACCTGCCCGACTGGCGCAAGGACCGCCCCGCCTTCCTCCTCTCCGACCAGGACGCCTGACCGGCGAAGGCCGTGGCGGGCGGTGACCGTGTGCTGTTGCTACCCCTAGAGGGGTAGCAACAGCACACGAACCGTCGGCCTACCGGGGGAGAGCCGCGCTGACCGCCGCTGTGGGCTCGCCGGGCGGATCGTCGTGGACGATCGTCACCGTGCTGCGGTATGCCCCCGGCGCGTCCCCGTCCGGCGCTCGATCCGGCGGCTCCACCGGGCCGTCGCTCCAGACCTTCGTGGCCCGGTACGGGTAACCGTCCTGCCCGGGCGCCTCGGCCCGGAAGAAGACCCGCCGCCCTGCCGTCAGGCTGCGGTAACCGGGGGCGACGATGGCGGAGAAGTGCACCCAGCAGCCGCCGGGGGTCTCGGGAGCGTCGAGCACCCCCCAGCCCCGGTCGGTGTCGAACTCGCGTACCACGCCGACGATGGTCACGGTGCGCCGCCGGCTCAGCCGACCGCCGCCATGACCTCGTCGGAGACGTCGAAGTTTCCGTAGACGTTCTGCACGTCGTCGGAGTCCTCAAGCGCGTCGATCAACTTGAAGACCTTGCGGGCGCCGTCCTCGTCGAGCGGGACGGTGACGCTGGGTACCAGGGACGACTCGGCCGACTCGTAGTCGATCCCGGCGTCCTGCAACGCGGTCCGTACACCGATCAGGTCACCGGGCTCGGAGACCACCTCGAACGCCTCGTCCAGGTCGTTGACCTCCTCGGCCCCGGCGTCGAGTACGGCGAGCAGCACGTCGTCCTCGGAGAGCCCCGCCTTCGGCACGATCACCACGCCCTTGCGGGAGAACATGTACGACACCGAGCCCGCGTCCGCCAGCGAGCCGCCGTTGCGGGTCAGCGCGGTGCGTACCTCGGTCGCGGCACGGTTGCGGTTGTCGGTCAGGCACTCGATCAACAGCGCGACGCCGCCCGGGGCGTACCCCTCGTACATCACCGTCTGCCAGTCGGCACCCCCGGCCTCCAGGCCGGAGCCGCGCTTGACGGCGCGGTCGATGTTGTCGTTCGGCACCGAGTTCTTCTTCGCCTTCTGGATGGCGTCGAACAGGGTCGGGTTGCCGGCCGGGTCACCACCGCCGGTACGCGCCGCGACCTCGACGTTCTTGATCAGCTTGGCAAACATCTTGCCGCGCTTGGCGTCGATGACCGCCTTCTTGTGCTTGGTCGTCGCCCACTTGGAGTGGCCGGACATGAATGACCTCCGTTGCTTACCCGACGCGTGGCGTCACCCGACCGCGACCGCCACGCTTCGGGTGATCTCGATCACCGCAGTGGTCACCTGCGGGGGTCCGCTGGGCCGAGAGGGCGGTCGCAGGCAGGCTCGGCTGCCGAACCGCGACAATCCTACCGGCGCCGTACGCCTGTGCGCCCGCCCTACCGCCCCAGCCGCGCGGCTCAGTACGGCGGTTCCGCGTGGTAGCCGAAATGGAGAATCTCGTCGTCGACGAAAACGGGGTGGCCGAATGGCAACAGGGGCTCCATCAGGTGTGGGATGCGGAGCTTGGCCCAGTCCCACTCGTCGGGGTCGACCACCAGGTCGACGGTGGTCGGCTGACCCCGCTGAAAGACGTTCAGCACGGCATGCTCGATGGGCACCTGATCTTCATCGCCGAGCAGGCCGGCGAGCGCCCAGCGCAGCTCGTCGGGATCGGTGACCACGATGTGCTGCCAGGCGGTGTTGCCCTGGTTGTCCACCCGAGCCTCGATCGAGCAGATCAGAAAGCTGAACCCGGCCGTCTCGGGATCCCAGCCGAACCCCTCGTGATCCCCGGCCCGGGCGGCGAGGAGTCCACTCGCGGCAGCCACACAGGCAGGGTCGGCCGCCAGCACCCGGGTGTAGCGTTCGGCGGCCTGCCGCCACAGGGTCGCCCTGAACCGGGGAACGAGCCTGACGTCGCCGTCCGTCCCGCTGTCGATCCCGCCGTCGACGCCGCTGCCGATCCCGCTGTCGATCTCGGCGTCGGCGCTGCTGTCGATTCCGCTGTCAATCTCGGCGTCGACGATGCTGTCGATCCCGATCTCGTCGTCGGCCAGGTCGGGGTCGTCCGACATCGAGTCGGCCATCCTCGCCCACAGACCGGCCAGCAGCACCTGTGCCTTCGGGTCGTCCGGTCGCGACCGCGCCGCCCGCGACAACCACCACTCCGGCTCCCACCGCTCCGGCCAGCGGCCGTCCTCCACCTCGGCCCACTGGTCCCAGCGCAGGCTCAACAGCCAGCCGAGCTCCAGCGCCGCCTCGGCATCACCCGCTTCGGCCGCGGTGCGCAGAACTCTTCGCAGGTCCCCGTACTCGCCGGCCGTCAACAACGCACGTGCCCGATCCACCACGGCAGAAGTCATCCCGGCATCCTGCCATCCACGCCGTCGATGGATCGGCGCTCCGGTCAGGCCACGGCTCAGGCCGCGGCGCGGACCAGATCCACGAACAGGGCGTGCACCCGGAGGTCACCGGTGAGCTCGGGGTGGAACGAGGTAGCCATCAGGTTCCCCTGCCGAACCGCCACGATCCGGCCGGCGGCCGTACCATCGGTGACCCGGCCCAGCACCCGTACGCCCTCGCCGACCCGCTCCACCCAGGGGGCTCGGATGAACACGGCGTGGAAGGCCGGGCCGGAGATGCCGTCGATCTCCACGGGTGCCTCGAACGAGTCGATCTGACGACCGAACGCGTTCCGCCGTACCGACATGTCGATTCCGGCGAAGCTCTGCTGGTCCGGACGGCCGTCCAGTACCTCCGAGGCCAGCATGATCATGCCGGCGCAGGAGCCGTACGTGGGCATACCGTCGCCGATCCGTTTACGGATCGGCTCCAGCAGCTCGAAGGTCTCGGCCAGCTTGCTGATCGTCGTCGACTCGCCGCCGGGGATCACCAGGGCGTCCACGTCGTCCAGCTCCGCCGGCCGACGGACCGGACGGACGAACGCCCCCACGTCGGTCAGCGCGCGGACGTGCTCGCGCACGTCGCCCTGAAGCGCCAGCACGCCAACCGTCGGCGACTGCGGGGCCTGCGAACCCGGCTCACTCCTCGCGCTCACCAACCCCGCTCCGCGAGGCGGTGCGGGACCGGGATGTCGCCCACGTTGATCCCCACCATCGCCTCGCCGAGCCCGCGCGACACCTTGGCCAGCACGTCCGGGTCGTCGTAGAAGGTGGTGGCCTTGACGATGGCGGCGGCCCGCTGCGCCGGGTTGCCGGACTTGAAGATCCCGGAGCCGACGAAGACCCCCTCCGCGCCGAGTTGCATCATCATCGCCGCGTCCGCCGGGGTGGCGATGCCGCCCGCGGTGAAGAGCACCACCGGCAGCTTGCCGGTCTCGGCCACCTCCCGGACCAGCTCGTACGGCGCCTGCAACTCCTTCGCGGCGACGTACAGCTCGTCGGTGGGCAGCGAGCCGAGGCGGCGGATCTCGTCACGGATCTTGCGCATGTGTGTGGTGGCGTTGGAGACGTCGCCGGTGCCGGCCTCGCCCTTGGAGCGGATCATCGCCGCGCCCTCGGTGATCCGGCGCAGCGCCTCGCCCAGGTTGGTGGCACCGCAGACGAACGGCACGGTGAAGGCCCACTTGTCGATGTGGTTGGCGTAGTCCGCCGGGGTCAGCACCTCGGACTCGTCGACGTAGTCCACGCCGAGCGCCTGGAGCACCTGGGCCTCGACGAAGTGCCCGATCCGGGCCTTGGCCATCACCGGGATGGAGACCGCGTCGATGATGCCGTCGATCATGTCCGGATCGCTCATCCGGGAGACGCCGCCCTGGGCCCGGATGTCGGCCGGTACCCGCTCCAGCGCCATCACCGCGACGGCGCCCGCGTCCTCGGCGATCTTCGCCTGCTCGGGGGTGACCACGTCCATGATCACGCCACCCTTGAGCATCTCGGCCATACCCCGCTTGACCCGCGCGGTGCCGACCACTCCGGTGGCGCTGACAGTCTGCTCTCCAGCCACGGTCGACTGGTCGGAACCGGACTGGGCGGTGGATTCGGACACGGCGTTCTCGCTCCTCGACGGTGGTTCGGGCGGGTTAAGTCGCCCCCCGATGCTACGCGGGGTGCAACGCCGGACCGACAGCCAATCAGACCCCGGGTGGCCTGCCCTGTGGCCCGGCTCACGCCGCCGTCGCCGCCGGTCGACCAGCGCGCCGACGATCGTCCGAACGGCGGCGCCACCAGCGGGACAGTCAGCCGACCGAGAGTTCCGGACGGCTGTTCAGGGTCGGGTCGTCGATGTCGAAATAGCGCGGGCGCTCGTGCTTACGGGACATCCGGAACAGGCGTACGACGGGGCGGCGGCGCAGGGACAGCGCGTCGCGTACCAGGTCGGTGTGCACCTGACGGGCCAGCGCGAGTCGCCGGCTGGCGCCGATCACCGCCGCCGCGACCGGCTCCTCCGGGTCCAGCACGCTGGACCGCAGTTGCCGGGTCAGGTCGTTCTCGGCGGCCTCCCGCTCGTCACCCTCGGCGTCCAGGGCGATCCGGGACGCCGCGTACAGCTCCAGCGCGTAGCGCTCCTCGGCCAGCACCGCAGCGGCTGCCGCCCGGCGGAGCAGGTGCGCGTCGAGCGCGCGGGTCGCCGACCGCACCCGTGCGTGCATCCGGTCGACCCGGGACGCGATCCAGATCAGGTACGCCGTCACCAGGACGACCGCCACGACGACGCCCAACACCCACCACATGCCCGGCATCGTAGTGCGGCCCCCACTCCCGTCTTCCTGGCACGTCACGGCCCCGGCGGGACGATCCGGCCAATCGGCCCGCCCCGGCCCGGCGGGTGCCGAACCGCGCCCACCCCGGAACCTCGTTCGCCCCGGACCGCACACGCTTCCCGGACCGCACCGCCGCCGATCATCCACCCGCAGGCGGGACCGCACACGTCGCGATCACCCGCCCGGCAGGCGGGAACCGGCTCAGCGCCGACGGATCCGGCTCAGGCCGGCCCGATCCACTCCTCGTCCAGTACCCGACCGTCGGTTGCCTCGATCGCCGTGGCGTACACCTCGAGAACCCGGCGGGCGACCGTCGGCCAGTCGAAGGCCCCGACCACCTCCCGGGCAGAGGCCGACAACTCCGTCCGGCGCGCCGGGTCGTCGAGCAGGCTGGCCAGGGTACGCCGCAGCGCCGCCGCGTCCCCGGTGGGAAAGAGTTCCCCGGCCCGGCCCCCGTCCAGCACCCGGCGGAACGCGTCCAGATCGCTCGCCACCACCGTCGCCCCGGCGGCCATCGCCTCGGTCAGGATCATCCCGAAGGACTCGCCTCCGATGTTCGGCGCGACGTGCAGGTGCACGCTGCGCAGCATGCGCGCCTTGTCCGGTTCGGAGACCTGGCCGAGGAAGGTGATCCGGTCCCGCAACCCCTCCGGTACGCCCTCGTGCAGCTCGGCCACGTCCCCCGGGCCCGCGACCAGCAGCCGCAGCCCCGGGCGCTCCGCGGCGAGCCCGACGAACGCCTCCCGGAGCACCCCGAAGCCCTTCCGGGGCTCGGTGAACCGGCCGAGGAAGCCCAGCGTGCCGCCCTCGCCCGGCCCGCACGGCCCCGGCCACCCGGGCAGCGGCTCGGCGTCGGCGAACTTCGCCACCGCCACCCCGTTGGGGATCTCCACCGCCCCGCCACCGAGATGCTCGACCTGGACCTTCCGGGCCAGTGCGCTCACCGCGATCCGGGCGGTGATCCGCTCCATGACGAGTTGCAGCACCCCCTGCGCGGCGGCCAGCGCCCGGGACCGGGTCATCGCGGTGTGGAAGGTGGCGACCACCGGCCCTCGGGCGGAGAGCACGGCGAGCAGCGAGAGGCTGAGCGCGAACGGCTCGTGCACGTGCAGCACGTCGAACCGGCCCCGGGCCAGCCAGCGCCGGACCCGGGCCGTGGAGACCGGTCCGAAGCTGATCCGGGCGACCGACCCGTTGTACGGGAACGGCACCGACCGACCGGCCGACACCACGTACGGCGGCAGCGGCGAGTCCTCGTCCGCCGGTGCCAGCACGCTCACCTCGTGGCCGAGCCCGATCAGCGCCTCGGCGAGGTCGACCACGTGGTTCTGCACCCCGCCGGGGACGTCGAAGGAGTACGGACACACGATGCCGATCCGCACTGCGCCTCCCCCCTCAGGCCGGCTCGGAGATCGACGGGGTGCCCGGTGTCCCCGGCCCCGCCCCGGCCGGATCGGCCGATCCGGCGGCCACCCCGGCGCTCCTGCCACGGTCGTCGATCCACACCCGTTGCAGCATGTGCCAGTCTTCCGGACGCTGCGCGATGCCCTCGGCCAGGTGGTCGGCGATCCGCTGGGTCAGCGCCCGGACCCGCTGGTCGAGCGGGCCGGCATCCGGGTCCGGCACCTCCAGCGGCCCGGTCAGCCGGCCCCGTGGACCGGCCGGGTCATACCAGAGCGCCGCCACGTAGAGCGGGGCGCCGGTCCGGATGGCCAGCAGTGCCGGGCCGGCCGGCATCCGGGTCCGGCCGCCGAAGAACGACACCTCCACGCCGCGCGCCGACAGGTCCCGGTCGGCGAGCAGCGGGACCAGGTAGCCGGCGGCGACCCGTTCGACCAGCACCTCGAAGGGCGCCCGGGCCCCGCCCTGGGCCGGCAGGATCTCCATGCCGAGCCGGCGCCGGAATTCGAGGAAACGTGTGAACACGCCCTCCGGCTTGAGTCGTTCCATCACGGTGGCGATCGGCCAGCCGTTCGCGGCCACCCAGGCGCCGGCGGCGTCCCAGTTACCGGAGTGCGGCAGCGCCACCACGGCGCCCCGGCCGGCCGCCATGTCGGCGGCGAGCAACTCCGCGCCGCCGAGTTGGAAGTCGTCGCGGAGCTGCTCCCGGCTGCGGGACGGCAGCCGGAACACGTCGAGCCAGTAGCGGGCGTACGAGCGCATGCCCCGGCGGACCAGTTCCTCCAGGGCGGGCTCCGGCAGCTCGGGACCGACCACCCGGCGCAGGTTGCCGGCGAGCCGGAGCGTCCCCGGACCGCGCCTGCGGTACGCCTGGTCGGCGGCGGCCCGGAACAGCGCCGCCGCGGCCGGCCGGGGCAGCGCGCGTACCACCCGCCAGCCGGCCAGGTAGGCGAACTCGACCGGGGTCACCGGCCGGCCCGCCGCGCTGTCACTCGGCCACCCGCCCGGTCACGCGTCCACGGCGAGGCCCGGCCTCGCGTCCACGGCTGGGCCGGGTCACGCGTCCATGACTGGGCGGGGCCTCGTGTCCACGCTCGGGCCGGGTCACGCGTCCACGCCCAACTCGGCGCGCTGCGCCTGCCGGTAGACGTGTGTCATCCGCTGGCCGACGGTGAAGACCGAGACCGCGGCGAGCAGCCAGAGTGCGGTGACCAGTGCCCAGTCCAGCCCGAGGCCGGTGAGCAGCCCGCCGACCCCGACGATGAGCAGTCGCTCGGTCCGCTCGGCGATGCCGACGTTGCAGGTCATCCCGAGGCCCTCGGCGCGGGCCTTGACGTACGAGACGAGGCCACCGGCGACCAGGCAGATCAGCGCGGCGGCGACCCCGACGTGGTCGTCCTGGGTGGCCAGCCAGTATGCGACGGCGCCGAAGACCGCGCCGTCGGAGACCCGGTCCATGCTCGAGTCGAGGAACGCGCCGAACCGGCTCGACCCGCCGCGCATCCGGGCCATCGTGCCGTCGAGCAGGTCGGTCAGGGCGAAGAAGGTCACCACGAGCGCCCCGGCCACCAGGTAACCCCGGGCGCCGAGCACGATCGATCCGACCACCACGCCGAGCGTCCCGGCGACGGTGACGGCATTGGGCGTCACCCCGACCCGCAGCAGGGTCCGGGCGATCGGTTCGACAACGCGGGTCATGCCGGCCCGGGCCGACACCTGGAAGATCTTCGCCATGGCCGTCCCACCATAACGGGCCGCGAACGGCGGCGGTACGCCCGGTGGCGCTTAGTTCACGCCGCGGACTTGTGTCACGACTTGTACGGGTGTGAGATCGGAGCAGGGGACGTGACGTCGCTCACCTGTCACCCGGCACGTCTCCGGCAGCACGGCAGGCCACC
Organism: Plantactinospora mayteni; assembly: GCF_016862935.1. Taxonomy (GTDB): domain Bacteria; phylum Actinomycetota; class Actinomycetes; order Mycobacteriales; family Micromonosporaceae; genus Plantactinospora; species Plantactinospora mayteni. The sequence goes on along the minus strand of NZ_BONX01000035.1, from coordinate 39,099 downwards.
CGAGGATATCGCCGCGGAGTCGCCAGGGCAGCTCCCCCGTCGCGCGCGGCGGTCGCCACCAACCACCGGCTTAGGGAGGTGCGCCCCGATGGCGCAGAAGAGTGAGAAAGGGGTCACCGGCCCGGCGCCGGTGGTGGACGAGCCCGGCAGGGTTCGCAACGTGGTGCTCGTAGGCCACTCCGGAGCGGGAAAGACGACCCTGGTCGACGCCCTGCTGGCGGCGACCGGCACGATCTCGCGGTCCGGTGCGGTGACCGAGGGCACCACGGTGTGCGACCACGACCCGGCGGCGGTACGCCAGCAGCGCTCGATCAGCCTGGCCTGCGCGCCCCTCCAGCACAACGACGTCAAGGTCAACCTGTTGGACACCCCCGGCTACGCGGACTTCGTCGGCGAACTCCGGGCCGGGTTGCGGGCGGCCGACGCGGCCCTCTTCGTGGTGTCGGCGGTGGACGGGATGGACGGGGCGACCGCCGCGCTCTGGCAGGAGTGCGCCGCCGTCGGGATGCCCCGGGCCGTCGCGGTCACCCGGCTGGACCACCAGCGGGCCGACCTCGACGAGACGGTGGCGCTCTGCCAGCGGGTCTTCGGCGACAACGTACTCCCGCTCTACCTGCCGATGCTCGACGACGAGGGCGTCGAGGTGGTCGGCCTGATGGGGCTGATCACCCGCCGGGTCTTCGACTACTCCGCCGGGCTGCCGGCGGCGGTCCGCGACCCGGATCCGGAGCACCTGCCGGCGATCGGCGACGCCCGCAACGAGCTGATCGAGGGCATCATCGCGGAGAGCGAGGACGAGACCCTGCTCGACCGCTACCTCGGCGGCGAGGAGATCGAGACGCAGGTCCTGATCGACGACCTGGAGAAGGCGGTCGCCCGGGGACACTTCTATCCGGTGGTACCGGTCTGCGCCGAGACCGGGCTCGGCATCGACGTCCTGCTGGAGCTGCTGACCTCGGCGTTCCCGACCCCGCTGGAGCACGACCTGCCCACCGTCACCGGCGTCGACGGCTCGCCGCAGCCGCCGCTGAGCTGCGACCCGGACGGCCCGCTGGTGGCCGAGGTGGTCAAGACCACCATCGACCGGCACGTCGGCCGGGTCTCCCTGGTCCGGGTCTTCTCCGGCACGCTCCGGCCCGACCAGGTGGTGCACGTCTCCGGGCACGGCATGGCCGAGCGCGGCCACCCGGACCACGACGCCGACGAGCGGATCTCGCACATCTACTCCCCGCTCGGCGCGGCGCTGCGCGAGGTGCCGCACTGCGTGGCCGGCGACATCTGCGCGATCACCAAGTCGGGTACGGCGGAGACCGGCGACACCATCTCGGCCAAGGAGCACCCGCTGCTGATCGAGCCGTGGGAGATGCCCGAGCCGCTGCTGCCGGTGGCGATCGTGGCGAAGAGCCGGGCCGACGAGGACGCGCTGGCCAAGAACCTGGCCCGGCTGGTCTCCGGTGACCCGACGATGCGGCTGGAGCGCAACCCGGAGACCCATCAACTGGTGCTCTGGTGCATGGGCGAGGCGCACGCCGAGGTGGTGCTCGACCGGCTCCGCGGCGGTGGGGTGGACCTGGAGACCGAGCCGGTCCGGGTGGCGCTGCGCGAAACCTTCGCGGTCGCCTCGAAGGGGCACGGCCGGCACGTGAAACAGTCCGGCGGCCACGGCCAGTACGCGGTCTGCGACATCGAGGTGGAGCCGCTGCCCCGGGGCGAGGGATTCGAGTTCGCCGATCGGGTGGTCGGCGGCGCCGTACCGCACAACTACATCCCGTCGGTGGAGAAGGGCGTACGCACCCAGATGGGCCGGGGCATCGTCGCCGGCTATCCGGTGGTGGACCTGAAGGTGACCCTGGTGGACGGCAAGGCGCACAGCGTCGACTCCTCCGACGCCGCCTTCCAGACCGCCGGCTCGCTGGCGCTGCGTGACGCGGCCGAGAAGGGGCAGGTCACGCTCCTGGAGCCGGTCGACGAGGTGCTGGTCCGGGTGCCTGACGCCAACGTGGGCGCGGTGATGAGCGACATGTCCGGGCGCCGGGGGCGGGTACTCGGCACCGAGCCGGACCCGGCCGGTACCGAGCACACCCTGGTCCGGGCCGAGGTGCCGGCGACCGAACTGATCCGGTACGCCGTCGAACTCCGCTCGATGACCGCCGGTGGTGGCACCTTCCGGCGCTCCTTCGCCCGCTACGAGCCGATGCCGAGCCACCTGGCCGACCAGATCCGCAAGGAGCACACCGCGTCCGGCCGGTGACCGCCCGAGGTGCCCTCCCCGGGTCGCCGGGGAGGGCACCCGCACGTCACACCTTGCCAAGCGTCACACCTTGCCGAGCGTCACCGCTTGCCAAGCGTCACACCTTGGCGAGCGTCATCGCTTGCCACGCGTCACACCTTGCCGAGCGTCACCGGTTGGCGAGCGTCACAGCTTGGCGAGCAGGCGCTCGACCTCGGCGACCTGGTCGGCCGGCAGCGGCCCGTACGCCAGCGCGCCGACGTTCTCCTCCACCTGGGCGACGGTCCGGAAGCCGGGGATCGGCACGGTCCGGTCGCTGCGCGCCCAGAGCCAGCCGAGCGCGCCCTGGGCGAGGGTACGGCCGTCGGAGGTGAGCACGTCGCGGACGGCGGCCACCCGGGCCAGGAACTCCGGGGCGGGCCGCCCGTCCCGGAACCAGTCCAGCCAGGCCGGGGCGATTCCGCGTACGTCGTCGGCGGCCAGGGTGGTCGACTCGGTGAACCTGCCGGAGAGCAGCCCCATCGCCAGCGGCCCACGGTTGACGCTGGCCAGGTCGTAGCGCTCGCAGACGGCGAGCACCTCCGGCGAGTCCTGTAGCACCGAGAAGGAGTGCTGCACAGCGGTGCAGTGCCGGCCGTCGGCGCCCCAGGAGGCGGCCCGGTCGGGCAGGTCGGTGCTCCAGCCGTACGACCGGATCCGGCCCTCGGCGACCAGTTCCTCCAGGGTGCCGAGGAGTTCCGCCGCCTGCGCGACCGGGAGGTCGCCGAGGTGTAGCTGGTAGAGGTCGATCCGGTCGGTCTCCAGCCGGCGCAGCGAGGCGGCCACCGCCCGCCGCAGGTAGCCCGCCGACCCGTCCACTCCGGTCAGTTGCCGGGTCGCCTCGTCGTGGGTGTTGCCCCACTTGGTGGCGATCACCGCCTCGTCCCGGTGCCCGGCCAGGGCACGGGCCAGGATCCGTTCGCTGTGCCCGGTGCCGTAGACGTCGGCGGTGTCGAAGAACGTGACGCCGAGTTCGAGCCCGCGCCGGATCGCCCGGATCGACTCGTCGTCGTCCACCTGCCCCCAGCCGAGCGGCTGGTCACCCTGGTGCCACACGCCCCCGACGGCCCAGCAGCCGAGGCCGAGCGCGCTCACCTCGATGCCACTGCGCCCCAACACCCGCGTCTTCGCATTCATGTCGGCAAGGGTTCCACATCGCGGCGGGCGGGTGGAGCCGGCGATAACCGGTGGACTCCATCCAGGACGGCTGCCGATCATCGGGGCATGAAGATCGGAATAGACATCGGTGGAGTCCTCGTCCAGCAGGAGGACCGGCTCCACGACGACCAGCCGACCGGCCCGGAGCCGGTCGGGCCACCGGCGGGCGCGGAGACCGAGGACACCGCGCTGCTCGCGGACTTCCGGCGAACGCCGCCGGTGCCGGGGGCGTTCGAGGCGGTGTCCGCCCTGGTGGCGGAGATGTTCGGCGAGCACGTGTACCTGGTGTCCAAGTGCGGTGAACGGGTCGAACGGCGTACCCGGCTGTGGCTGGAACACCACGACTTCTACGCCCGTACCGGGGTGCGGGCCGGGCACCTGCACTTCTGCCGTACCCGACAGGGCAAGGCGCCGATCGCCGCCGCGCTGGGGCTGACGCACTTCGTCGACGACCGACTGGAGGTGCTCTCCTATCTGGAGACGGTGCCGAACCGCTACCTGTTCCGCCCCAGGGACCACGAGGTACGCCGGCACCGGTCCCACCTCGCGGCGGTACGCCGGGTCGAGTCCTGGCCGGAACTGATGGCACTGATCGGCGATGCCAATCAGACAGGTGTTCGAATATCCTGACTACGGGTATCCGGCCGGTGAGGAGGTCGGGATGACACCGATACTGCGCGCCGCCCTGGAGTACGCCGCCGTCGGCGTACCCGTGCTGCCGCTGCACTCCCCCACCGCGACCGGCTGTAGTTGCCGCCGGCCCGACTGCGACCGCCCGGGTAAGCATCCCCGCTGGCACCGCAGCCTGCTCCGGCACGGCCTGCACGACGCGAGTACCCGACCGGAGGTGATCCGGCGGTGGTGGACCCGCTGGCCGGGGGCCAACCTGGCGCTGCGTACCGGTGACCGGTTCGACGTCTGTGACGTCGACCCGCCGGACGGGGTCGCCGCGCTGCGCGCCGTGGTCCGGGAGCGGCGGATCACCGGGCCGGTGGTCCGGACCGGTTCCGGCGGCTGGCACCTCTACCTGCGCCCGACCGGCGCCGGCAACCGGAGCGGGCTGCTGCCGGGCGTCGACTGGCGCGGAGCCGGCGGTTACGTCGTCGCCCCGCCGTCCCGGCACGCCAGCGGGCGGGACTACCGCTGGATCCGCCGGCCGGACGTCCCGCTCGCCGACTGCCCGCCGGAGTTGACCGCGCTGCTCTTCCCACCCGCACCGCCTACCCGGCCGGGGATCGGCACCGCCGACCGGGTACGCCACCCCGACCGGTACGCCAGCGCCGCGCTCGCCGCCGAGGCCAGCACCGTCGCCGGGGCGGTGACCGGCACCCGCAACACCACCCTCTACCGGGCGGCATACCACCTCGGCCAGCTCGCCGCACTACACCTGCTGGACGACCACGACATCACCGTCGTACTCGCCGACGCCGCCCACCGCAGCGGACTCGGCCGCTACGAAACCACCCGGACGATCCGTTCCGGGCTGCGCGCCGGCCACCGGCATCCCCGGCACAGCCTCGCCGCCTAGGGGCTGTCTCGCCAGCCGCTCACCACCGCCGCTGCCCAGCCCCACCACCGCGCGCTGAGCTGGACAAGAGAAGCGCTACCGGCGAGCAGTAGCGCCTCTGTTGTCCAGGTCAGCACGGTGCCACCGCCGAAGCCCACCGACGGGGCCGGCGTCGGCCGGCCGGTCGGCGCCGGAGCATGCCGGGACGGCCAGCCGAGGGTGGCCGGTCACCGTCGCCGCCGAAGCGAGACGGCCGGCCGGGATCGGCCGATGACCTTAAGCAGCAGGTCGACAGCGCGGTGACCGTCGGGGCAACGACCGCTCTTCGCCCGCCGTTCACCTGGGCGCCGGCTGCCGCTCGTCCACCCGTGCGACCTTCCGAGCCGGCAAGTCAGACAGCAACGGAGAGACGATGCCCTCGAAGAAGACATACGCGACGCTGGTCGCGGTGGCCGTCGCCGCCGGCACCATCGCCGTCGCCGGTGCCGGGGTGGCCGGCGCGGGCACGGGGACCGCCGACAGGCACCGGCCGGAGCAGCGCCTGGCGTTCGACCGGACCGCCACCTACCCGGTGTTCCAGAACCGGCCGGCGGGCGAGGACCCGGCGACCCCGACCGTGGCGGAGATCTCGACGGTCAGCGCGGACGGCCGGACCCTGATCTACACCGACGCGCTGGCCCGGCGGATCGGTTTCCTGGACATCGGCGACGCCGGCCGGCCACGCGGGCTGGGCACGCTGTCGCTGACCGAGCTGGGCGACGCCGAGGACGAGCCGACCTCGGTCGCGGTGGTCGACGGGTACGTGCTGGTGGTGGTGAACACCAGCGCCAGCTACACCGACCCGTCCGGCCGGCTCGACGTGATCCGGCTGGCCGACCGGCACCGGGTGGCCAGCTTCGACCTCGGCGGCCAGCCCGACTCGATCGCGATCAGCGCCGACCAGCGGTACGCGGCGATCGCGATCGAGAACGAGCGGGACGAGGAGGTGACCCCGGCCGGTGGTGAGGAGGGCGACCTGCCGCAGGCGCCGGCCGGCTTCGTGCAGCTCGTCGACCTGACCGGGAAGTCACCGACGGGATGGCGTACCCGGAAGGTGTCCCTGACCGGTCCGGGCGGTACGGCGCTGCCGGCGCTGGTGGCCGCCGGCCTGGCCGGGCCGACCGACCCGGAGCCGGAGTACGTCTCGATCAACCGCCGCAACCAGCTCGCGGTGACGCTCCAGGAGAACAACGGGATCGTCCTGGTGGACGTACCGACCGGCCGGATCGACGGGGCGTTCAGCGCCGGCACCGCCACGGTGACCGGCATCGACACCGACGACGACGGCGTGATCGACCCGTCCGGTTCGATCGTGGACCTGCCCCGGGAACCGGACGCGGTCGCCTGGATCGACGACCGCTACCTGGCGACCGCCAACGAGGGCGACTGGCGGGGCGGCACCCGGGGCTGGTCGATCTTTGACAGCCGGACCGGCAAGGTGGCCTGGGACGCCGGCAACAGCTTCGAGCGGCTCGCCATCACCTACGGGCTGGCCAACGACGACCGGGCCGACAACAAGGGCACCGAGCCGGAGGGCGTGGCGGTCGCCGAGTACCACGGCACCCGGTACGCCTTCGTCGGCTCCGAGCGGAGCAACTTCGTCGCCGTCTACGACCTTAGCCGCCCCACCTCACCCGAGTTCCGGCAGGTGCTGCCGGCGACCAACGGGCCGGAGGGGCTGCTGCCGATCCCCGGGCGGGACCTGCTGGCGGTCTCCAGCGAGGAGGACGACGCCTCGGTCGGGGTACGCGCCTCGGTGACCCTCTACCGGCTGGGTCGGGAGACTCCGGCCTTCCCGAGCATCGTCTCCGCGCCGGCCCGTGGGGGTGCGGCGCCGATCGGCTGGGGTGCGCTCGGCGCGCTGTCGGCGGTACCCGGCAGGTCGCACCTGCTCTACAGCGTGACCGACGCGGCGTACTCGCCGACCCGGATCCTCACCGTCGACCCGAGCTCGGCGCCGGCGGTGATCACCGGATCGTTGACGGTGCAGGGGGCCGACGGCAGCCCGGTCGGGTACGACGCCGAGGGGATCTTCGCCCGTCCGCAGGGCGGGTTCTGGCTCGCCGTCGAGGGCGCCACCGGGGCCGGCAACCAGCTCGTCCGGCTGGACGCGGCCGGGGTGACCCGGCAGGTCGTGCCGGTACCGGCGGAGGTGGCGGCGGGCCTGGCGAAGCAGGGCTTCGAGGGGGTCACCGCGACCACCGACCGGCGGGGCCGGGAGGTCGTCTGGGCGGCGCTGCAACGCGAGGTGGCCGGCGACCCGACCGGGGTCGTCCGGCTCGGCCGCTACGACGTCGCGGCAGGCACCTGGAGCTGGTTCGGCTACCGGATCGGCACCACCAGCACCCCGGGGGACTGGATCGGGCTCTCCGAGATCACCGTGGTAGGCGACCGGCTGGCGGTGATCGAACGGGACAAGCTGAACGGCCCGGCCGCGAAGCTGAAGCGGATCTACACCGTGGAGCTGCCGCAGGCCGCCGCCGGGCCGGGTCCGCTGCGGGTGCTGCCGAAGACCCTGGCCTACGACGTACTGCCGGACCTGCGCGCGACCAACGGCTGGACGCAGGAGAAGTTGGAGGGGCTGACCGTGGCGGGCGACGGCCAGGTCTACGCGATCACCGACAACGACGCCGTGCAGGACGCCACGGGCGAGACGGTCTTCCTCCGGCTCGGCCCGGAGAAGAAGGTCTTCAAGCGGCGCTGACCTCGTCGTACTCCTCGGGGGAGACGGCCGGCGGACCTGACAAGGTCCGCCGGCCGTTCGTCGCTCACACGCCCCGTTCGTCGCTCAGCCGGCGGTGCTCGCCCAGGCGGTGGCGAGCAGGGTACGGGTGTCGGCCAGCAACTGCGGCAGTACCTTTGTCTGGGCGATCACCGGCATGAAGTTGGCGTCCCCGCCCCACCTCGGCACCACGTGCTGGTGCAGGTGGGCGGCGATGCCGGCGCCGGCCACCCCGCCCTGGTTCATCCCGATGTTGAAGCCGTGCGCGTTGCTGACCCGCCGGACCACCCGCATCGCCGCCTGGGTGCAGTCGGCCAGTTCCGCCGTCTCCCCGGCGTCCAGCTCGGTGTAGTCGGCGACGTGCCGGTACGGGCAGACCAGCAGGTGCCCCGGGTTGTACGGGTAGAGGTTGAGCACCACGAAGACCCGCTCGCCCCGGTGCACCACGAGGTTCTCCTCGCCCTCCCGTTCCGGGGCGAGGCAGAACGGGCAGCCGGCCGGCTTCTCGTGCCCCTCCCCCGGCCGGTCCGGACCGGAGATGTAGGTCATCCGGTGCGGGGTCCAGAGCCGATCGAGCCCGTCGGGCATGCCGAGTTCCGCGTGGGGCGCCGCGCCTGTCACGCCGACGATCCTACGACCAGCGCAACCGGCGCGACCGACCCGGACCGCCCGGCGGGTGCCCGCACCGGCAACCGCCCCGCCGCTAGCCGACCGGCTCGGCGCTCGGCCCGGTGTTGGCCCGGGACCGGACCACCTCCACGACGTGCGCCACCGCCTCGGCGAGCGGCACCCCGTTGCGCTGCGACCCGTCCCGGTAGCGGAACGAGACCGCCCCGGCGTCCACGTCCGCGTCCCCGGCGATCGCCATGAACGGGATCTTCTGCTGCTGAGCGGTACGGATCTTCTTCTGCATCCGGTCGTCCGAGGTGTCCACCTCGGCGCGGATACCCTCGGCGCGCAGCGCGGCGACGAACCCGTGCAGGTGGGTGGCGTGCTCCTCCCGGATCGGGATGCCGACCACCTGCACCGGGGCCAGCCAGGCGGGGAAGGCCCCGGCGTAGTGCTCGGTCAGCACTCCGAAGAACCGCTCGATCGAGCCGAAGAGCGCCCGGTGGATCATCACCGGCCGCTGCCGGGTGCCGTCCGCTGCCTGGTATTCCAGGCCGAACCGCTCCGGCTGGTTGAAGTCGACCTGGATGGTGGACATCTGCCAGGTACGCCCGATCGCGTCCTTGGCCTGCACGCTGATCTTCGGCCCGTAGAAGGCCGCGCCGCCCGGATCGGGTACCAGGTCGAGCCCGGACGCCTCGGCGGCGGTACGCAGCGCCTCGGTCGCCTCCGCCCAGTCCTCGGCCGAGCCGATGAACTTCGGCGAGTCGTCCCGGGTCGACAGCTCCAGGTAGAAGTCGTCGAGGCCGTAGTCGCGGAGCAGGTCGAGGACGAACGCCAGCAGCGTGGTCAGCTCGCCCGGCATCTGCTCCCGGGTGCAGTAGATGTGCGAGTCGTCCTGGGTGAGCCCGCGTACCCGGGTCAGCCCGTGCACCACGCCGGACTTCTCGTACCGGTAGACGGTGCCGAACTCGAAGAGCCGCAGCGGCAGCTCCCGGTACGACCGCCCGCGCGCCTTGAAAATCAGGTTGTGCATCGGGCAGTTCATCGCCTTGAGGTAATATTCCGCGCCCTCGAACCTCATCGGCGGGAACATCGTGTCGGCGTAGTACGGCAGGTGGCCGGAGGTCTCGAAGAGCTGCGCCTTGGTGATGTGCGGGCTGTTCACGAACTCGTAGCCGGCCGCCTCGTGCCGCCTCCGCGAATAGTCCTCCAGCTCCCGCCGGATGATCCCGCCCTTGGGGTGGAAGACCGCCAGGCCGGAGCCGATCTCGTCGGGGAAGCTGAACAGGTCCAGCTCGGCGCCGAGCTTGCGGTGGTCGCGCCGGGCCGCCTCCTCCAACACCTTCAGGTACGCCTTCAGCGCGTCCCGGGTCGGCCAGGCGGTGCCGTAGACCCGCTGGAGCTGCGGGTTGCGCTCGTTGCCCCGCCAGTACGCGGCGGCCGAGCGCATCAGCTTGAACGCGCCGATCAGCCGGGTGCTGGGCAGGTGCGGCCCCCGGCACAGGTCGGACCAGCAGACCTTGCCGCTCTCGGCGTCCAGGTTGTCGTAGATGGTGAGGTCACCGGCACCGACCTCCATCACCTCACCCGCGTCCAGGCCGGCCCCGCCGCCTTCCGTCCCGGCGCCTTTGACCTCGATCAGTTCGAGCTTGAAGGGCTCGTCGGCCAGCTCGGTCCGGGCCGCGTCCAGGCTGTCGAAGCGGCGCCGCCGGAACCGCTGGCCGGACTTGACGATCTCCTGCATCCGCTTCTCCAGCCGGTCGAGGTCCTCCGGCTGGAACGGGCGGTCGACGTCGAAGTCGTAGTAGAAGCCGTTGTCGATCGGCGGGCCGATCCCGAGCTTCGCCTCCGGGAAGGTGTCCTGGACGGCCTGGGCCAGCACGTGTGCGGTGGAGTGGCGCAGCACGTTGAGCCCGTCCGGGGAGTCCAGCCGTACCGGCTCGACCACGGTCTCCAGCTCGGGCGCCCAGTCCAGGTCGCGGAGCTGGCCGTCCGGGTCGCGGACCACCACGATCGCCCCGGGGCCGGCGTGCGGCAGACCCGCCGCGGCCACCGCCTCGGCCGCCGTCGTCCCGGCCGGTACGACGACGGGCTCGGCACCGACGGGGGTACGGGCTTGGGACACGGTGGCTCCTTACGATCTTGGACGAATCAGACGCCGCCGACGGGATCGGCTTGCCCAGATGCTATCGGTCCTGCGTTTTCCTCCTGCCAGCGCCGCTACCTCGGCGTTAGATTGACGCCGTGACACCCGTGGACGCCGTGAGCGCGCTACAGCGTAGATACCAGACCTTCTTCGGCACCGGGCCGGGCGTACCGTTCGCGGTGGCCCCGGCCGGTGGCCCGGTGCGGACCTTCGGCACCGGAAAACCGCAGTTCACCATCGTGGTCAAGGACGAGCGGGGCGCCAAGGCGCTGGCCGCGCTGGATCAGTTCGCCGTGGCGGTCGCCTACCTACAGGGGTCGCTGGACGTCGATGGCGACCTGGCGGCGGCGCTGCGGATGCGGTCGTTCTTCACCGACCGGCATCCGATCGCCTTCCTCGGCCGGTTCGTGCCGGCGCTGCTGCGCGGCCGGCGGGAGGACGACCGCCGAGCCATCTCGCACCACTACGACGAGGACTCCGACTTCTTCCTGACCTTCCTCGACCACCGGCACCGCTGCTACACCGAGGGGGTCTTCGCCTCCGACGACGAGCCGCTGGAAGACGCGATGACCCGCAAGATGGACCTGGCGCTGGAGGCGATCGGGGTCGGCCCCGGCGACCACGTACTGGAGGTCGGCGGCGGCTGGGGCGCCTTCAGCGAGCACGCCGCCCGCAAGGGAGTGAAGGTCACCACCACCACGCTGTCGGTGGAGTCGGAGCGCTTCCTCACCGACCTGTTCGACCGCGAGCGGCTGCCGGTGCGGGTGGTCCGGGAACACATCTTCGGCTACTCCCCCGGCGAGCGCTACGACGCGATCGTCAACATGGGGGTCACCGAGCACCTGCCCGACTACCAGACCACGCTGCGCAAGTACGCCGAACTGCTCCGCCCCGGCGGCCGGGTCTACCTGGACGCGCTGGCGATGCGCCGCAAGCACATCGTCTCCACCTTCATGAAGCGGTACGTCTATCCGGGCGGCTCGGCCCCACTGCTGCTGCACCAGTATCTGCGGCACGTGGCGCACTCGCCGTTCGAGCTGCTCAACCTGACCGACGACCGGCACAACTACTACCTGACCTGCCGCGAGTGGGCCCGCCGGCTGGACGACGCCCGGGACGAGATCGTACGCCGTTGGGGCGAGCCACTCTACCGGCGCTTCCGACTCTTCCTCTGGGGTTCGGCGGCCGGCTTCGACACCGGGATGGTGCAGGCGTACCGCTGGGTGCTGCAACTGCCGCCGGCCCGCTGAACCATCCGTTACCCGACCATCACCGTACGGGCACCGATTCACCCGACTTGCCATGGGCAGTACGGTCATCAGGTGGCCACCGTCCTCCTGGTCGAAGACGACCATGTCGTACGCGGCGCCATGCTGCGCTCCCTGGCCGATCGCGGGCATGCGGTGCACGCGGTCGGTACGGCGCTCGACGCCCTCCGCCGGGTCGCCGCCGAAACCCCCGACCTGGTCGTACTCGACCTCGGGCTACCCGATCTGGACGGCGCCGACGCGCTGCGGATGCTGCGCGGCATCACCGACGTGCCGATCATCATCGCCACCGCCCGGGACGACGAGCAGGCGATCGTCCGGCTGCTCCGGGCCGGCGCCGACGACTACATGGTCAAACCGTTCACCGGCGCCCATCTGGACGCCCGGATCACCACGGTGCTCCGCCGGGTCGGCCGGGCGAGCCGGACGGTCGAGCCGGCCGTACACTCCGTCGGCGGGCTGCGGATCGACGTCGGCGAACGGAGCGCCCTGCTCGACGGGGAGCCCCTGGCGCTGACCCGCAAGGAGTTCGACCTGCTGGCCTATCTCGCGGCACGGCCCGGCCGGGTAGTGTCCCGCCGGGAACTGTTGGAGGAGGTATGGCGGCAACCATCGGTCGGCGAGGATCAGACCATCGACGTACATCTGTATTGGCTCCGCCGCAAAATGGGCGAGTCCGCGGCGAAGCCCCGCTACCTGCGCACCGTGCGGGGGGTCGGATTCCGGTTGGTGGTACCGGACTGAGGTTGGCGCTGGCCTACCTCGGGGCCGGCATGACCACCATCGTCGCGCTCGCCTTCCTGATCCCGCTCGGCACGGCGCTGGCACGCGACGCCCGGGAGGACGCGCTCGGCGAGGCGGCCCGGCGCAGCGGCGTGGTCACCGGCGCGCTGGCGGTCAGCGCCGACCCGGCGGCGATCCGCCGGGTCGTCGAGTCGACCGCCGGCAACACCGGCAACCCACCGGTCGTGCACGGCCTGTCGCTCGGCGGCAACCCCCGGGCCGCGGCCGGTGACGTCGACCGGGCGATCCGGACCGGTACGCCAGTGGTCGCCGAGGTCTCCGGCGGGGTGGTCCGGCTCGAACCTGTACCGGTCGCCGGCCGGGTGCTGGTGGTCGAGGTCTTCGTCACCGAGGCGGCGCTGAGCGCCGGTACCGGTGGCACCTGGCTGATGCTGATCCTGGTGGCGATCGGCCTGGTGGTCGCCTCGGTGATCGTGGTGGACCGGCTGGCGGGCAAGGCGGTCGCCTCGGCCCGGGGCCTGGTGCAGGCGGCGCTGGCCGTCGGCGACGGCGATCTCGACGTACGGATCCAGCCGAGCGGCCCCCGCGAACTGGCCGAGGCCGGGTACGCCTTCAACCGGATGGCGGACCGGCTGGTCACCTCCCGCACCGACGAACGGGAACTCGTCGCCGACCTGTCACACCGGCTGCGTACCCCGCTGACCGTACTGCGGCTGGACGCCGACGCGCTCGACTCCGACGACACCAGCGTCGGCTCGTTCAGCGCGGCCGAGCTGGACCGGCGCCGGACGATCCGCCGGATCCGGCAGGCGATCGTGACGCTGGAAGGCGAGATCGACGTACTGATCAACACCACCCGGAAGACGGTCGCCCAGGAGGCCGCACCGGGTAGCTGCGACGTCAGCGAGGTGGTCCGGGACCGGATGGTCTTCTGGTCCGCGCTGGCCGGCGACCAGAACCGGTCACACCGGGTGATCGGCGCGCACACCCGGATCCCGGTGCCGGTACCCCGGGCGGAGCTGGCCGCCGCGCTGGACGCGGTGCTGGGCAACGTCTTCCGGTACACCCCGCAGGGCACCGCGTTCGAGGTCGCGGTCACCCGCCGGGACGGCTACATCGCGGTCCGGGTGGACGACGCCGGCCCCGGCATCGCCGACCCGGACCGGGCGCTGCGCCGGGGCGCCAGCGACCGTGGCTCGACCGGGCTCGGCCTGGACATCGCCCGCCGGGTCGCCCAGCAGGCGAGCGGCTCGGTCAGCATCGACCGGGCCCGGCTCGGCGGGGCGAGCGTGGTCATGCTGCTGGCCGACCCGGACGCGGCACCCCGGCAGGTCAGCCGGTTCGGGCTGGTCGGCCGGCTGGCCCGGGAGAAGGACGCGGGCACCCGCCGCCGCTGGTCCCGGCCGCGCGCCTCCGGCGACTGACCGGCGGCCGACCGACGCCGATCGGGTACTCGGCCGGGAACCCCCTTTCCCGGCCGGATCGGGCGTCCCGGCAAGGAGTTTCTGGTCTCGCGCAAGTCTTCCTTAGGTCTGGATTAACGCCCGTCCGAGCGTCCCGCCGCGATGGCAGCATCGAGCCCGATCCCATCCAGTTCCACCGGGCCACTACCCACAGATGTTGCCCCAATCCCGGCCCGTGGAGCCTGGCGCGCGGCGGAAGCACGGTCCCCCACACCTGGTTTCCGCCGCGCGCCGATAAGAACGGCAGAGGTCGGGCGCGGTGCGCACGGAGACGTACCCGGTCGATCTCGGCCCCATGATCGCTGACCCGGCGCGGCCGCCCGCAGCACCCCGCGCCGGGTCAGCCTGTGTCTGCCGGCGGGCCGCTCGGGTCAGGACCGGTGCGCGGCCAGGTAGGCGTCGATCTCGGCGGTCAGCTTGTCCCGCTCCGGCGGCGCCAGGAACGAGGCGGTGACGGCGTTGCGGGCCAGCCCGGCCAGCCCGGCGGCGTCGAGGTCGAGCAGCCGGGCGGCGACGGCGTACTCGTCGTTGAGGGTGGTGCCGAACATCGGCGGGTCGTCGGAGTTGACCGTCACCAGCAGGCCGGCCTCGACGAGCCGGGGCAGCGGGTGTTCCTCGATCGAGCCGACCGCCCGGGTCCGGACGTTGGAGGTCGGGCAGACCTCCATCGGGATCTGCCGCTCGGCGAGGTGTTCCAGCAGCGCCGGGTCCTGGGCCGCCGAGATGCCGTGCCCGATCCGCTCCGCGCCCAGTTCGCGCAGCGCGTCCCAGATCGTCCCCGGCCCGGTGGTCTCGCCAGCGTGCGGTACGGAGCGCAGCCCGGCCGCCCGGGCCTGGTCGAAGTACGGCTTGAACTGCGGCCGGGGTACGCCCACCTCCGGACCGCCGAGCCCGAAGCTGACCAGTCCGTCCGGCCGCTCGTCGAGGGCGATCCGCAGGGTCTGCTCGGCCGCCGGCAGCCCCGCCTCGCCGGGGATGTCGAAGCACCAGCGCAGCGAGATGCCGAGTTCGGTCTCGGCGGCCCGCCGCGCGTCCTCGATCGCCTCGCAGAACGCCGGCGCGGGAATCCCCCGGTGCACGTGCGAGTACGGCGTGACCGTCAGCTCCGCGTACCTGACCTGCTGGCGGGCGAGTTCCCGGGCCACCTCGAAGGTGAGCAGCCGGACGTCCTCCGGGTCACGGATCAGGTCGACGACGCTCAGGTAGATCTCGACGAAGTGGGCGAAGTCGCGGAACTCGAAGTAGGCGGCGAGTGCCTCGGGATCGGCCGGTACCCGGGTCCGGCCCTCGTGCCGGGCGGCCAACTCCGCCACGATGCGCGGCATCGCGGAGCCGACGTGGTGCACGTGCAGCTCCACTTTGGGCAGTCCGGCGATGAAGGCCGAGAGGTCGGTCACGAAAACTCCCTACTGACGTGCGCCGGTACGGGCGACGAAGAAGACGCGGTGAAACGGAAACTGCACCTGCCCGTGCCGGACCGGGTACGCCTCGACCAGCCGCTCGTTCAGCGCGGCCCGGAAGTCGTCCCAGCCCGTACCCGCGCCGCCCAGCGCGGCCCGGACCGGACGCAGCGCCGTCCCCTCCATCCAGGTCAGCACCGGATGGTCGGCGTCGCCGGAGGTGGCCGGGAGCAGGTGCACGTAGGTAGTTTCCCAGGCGTCGACGGCGCAGTTCGCACCGGTCAGCAGGTCGGCGTAGCCGGCCGCGTCGGAGACCGGCGCGGCCCGGAGCAGGTCGGCGACCAGGTGCCGCCAGCGCGGCGCCTCGGCCACGTCCCGCAGCGCGCGGTGCGAGGCGGCGTCGAAGTTGCCCGGCACCTGGACGGCGAGCCAGCAGCCGGGGTTCGACTCGCGGGCCCAGTGCAGCAGCAACTCCTGGTGCCCGGGTACCCACTGCAACACGGCATTGGAGACCAGCACGTCGACCTCGGGCCCCGGCGACCAGCTCCGGGCGTCGGCCACCGCGAACTCGACCCGGGAGCGGTCGGCCGGGCCATCGTGCGACCCGGTCCCGGCGGCCGGATCCGCGCGGGTGGCGGCGGCAATCATCTCGGGCGAGGAGTCGAGCCCGACGACCCGGGCGGTCGGCCAGCGGGCGGACAGGGTGGTGGTCAGGTGGCCGGGGCCGCAGCCCAGGTCGACCACTGTCCGGGGGCGCTCGGCGGCGACCCGGGCGAGCAGGTCGTGGAAGGGCCGGGAACGTTCGTCGCCGTACCGGAGATAGCTGGCCGGATCCCACATGACGCCCCCCTCAAACCGTACGTACGTCTTGTTTACCATACCGGCACCATACCGGCGGCACGCGGTCCCGGTGGGCCCGAATTCGGCGCGGGATAGGCTCCCGGGCGTGGAAAAGCGGAGATTCCCGCGGTTGAACCGCGAGGCCGGTGTCGTCGGGCTCGGCGCCTGGCAGCTCGGCGCGGACTGGGGCCAGGTCAGCGAGTCCGAGGCCCTGGCGGTGCTGACCGCCGCCGTCGAGGACGGAGTCACCTTTCTGGACACCGCCGACGTCTACGGCGACGGGCGCAGCGAGCAACTGATCGGCAGGTTCCTGCGCGAGCGGCCCGACGCCGGGCTCACCGTCGCCACCAAGATGGGCCGCCGGGTGCCGCAGACCCCGGAGGCGTACGTCCTGGAGAACTTCCGGGCCTGGACGGACCGGTCCCGGGCGAACCTCGGGGTGGACGTACTCGACCTGGTGCAGTTGCACTGCCCGCCCACTCCGGTCTTCTCCACCGACGCCGTCTACGACGCCCTGGACACCCTGGTCGCGGAGGAACGCATCGCGGCGTACGGAGTCAGTGTGGAGACCTGCGAGGAGGCGCTCGCCGCGATCGCCCGGCCCGGAGTGGCAAGCGTGCAGATCATCCTCAACGCACTGCGGCACAAGCCGGTCGAGCGGGTCCTCCCGGCCGCCCTCGCCGCCGGGGTCGGCATCATCGCGCGGGTGCCGCTCGCCAGTGGCCTGCTCTCCGGCCGGTACGACGAGCACACCACCTTCGGCAGCGACGACCACCGCAACTACAACCGGCACGGTGAGTCGTTCGACGTCGGCGAGACGTTCTCCGGGGTGGACTACGAAACCGGGCTGGCGGCCGTACGCCGGCTGCGTCCGGCCGTGCCGCAGGGTGCCACGATGGCGCAGTTCGCGCTCCGCTGGATCCTCGACCAGCCCGGCGTCACGGTGGTCATCCCCGGCGCCCGCAACGCCGAACAGGCCCGCGCGAACGTCGCCGCCGCCGCGCTCGCGCCGCTGCCCGCCGAGGCGACCGCCACGGTGGACACGGTCTACACCGAACTGGTTCGCCCGCAGGTGCACGACCGCTGGTAGGTCGATCGGCCGAAGCGTGCGTCCGTCCCGCGAGGCGACGTGCGCTCCGGCCCGTCCTACGGTTGGCTGACTGCGACGGGTCGGTCGCGGAACGAATGCGGCCGGTTCGGCACGGAGACGATGACACCGGTTCGTCGCGGAGCGGATGCGACCGGGTGGTCGTGCAGCGGATGCGACCGGGTGGTCGTGGAGACGATGAGACTTCGTCGCGGAGGCGGCGTGACTTCGTCGCGGAGAGGAGCAGCGAAACAGATGAAGGGGTGGCTCCCGCTCACGCTCGGGCTGCTGGCCGTCGTCGTCGGCGCCGTCTGGACATTGCAGGGGCTGGGCCGGCTGGGCGGCAGTGTGATGACCGGCGAACCGCTCTGGGCCGTACTCGGGCCGGTGCTGGTGGTCGCCGGGCTGGTGCTGGTGGCGCTGGGCCTGCGGGCCCGCAACCGGGGCAGGCCCTCCTGACCGGCGCCGGATCGGTGGCGCCGGGCGGACCGTCCCTACTGTGCCGCGCCGGGCCGGTGTCGCCAGGCGGACCGCCCTCGCGCTACCCCGGACACACGTCGAGCCCCGCGGGTCGCGGGGCTCGACATGGATCCCAAAGCAATCGAAACTCGGGCCGGCGGGGGCCGGCCGTCACGGAATCAGATGGGGCGAACCTGCTCCGCCTGCGGCCCCTTCTGGCCCTGAGCGATCTCGAACTCCACCCGCTGGTTCTCCTCCAGCGTGCGGTAGCCGCTGGTCTGGATGGCCGAGAAGTGGACGAACACGTCAGCACCCCCGCCGTCGACGGTGATGAAGCCGAAGCCCTTGTCTGCGTTGAACCACTTCACGGTTCCCTGCGCCATGTGTATCTCCTTCTAAAACTGGCGGCCGAGCACGCCGTGCGGCCGGTTGGCCGTTTTCGAGCAGCGGCGCCTTGAGTCGGCCCCCACGAAGGAGGACTTCCCTCGACCCACGCCATCTCTCAACAGCGTGGAACAGCAAACCACGTACGCAAAAACTTCGCATAGCCTACTCGACGAAATTCTCCGACATGTGACCTGAGAGCGCGGCCAACGGCCCGGAGACATCGACGGTACGGCACGGCGACAGCACCGTTAACCGGACGACACCGGGTCGGCCCGGGAACTCTCCCCGGCCTCGTCGCGCGCCGTCACGGAGGGTTCGACAGCACTCTCCCGGCCACCCAGAGCGACCGCCAGGACGGCGCCGAGCAGGCAGAACAGCGCCGCACCGGTGAACATCTCGGCGTACTCGACCCGGAGCGCGTCGCGTACGGCGGTGGTGTAATCGGCGACCCGCTGCTGGTAGACGGCACGGTCCACACCGAACGGCAACGGGGTCACCAGGTCGGCGGTGAGTTGCTGGAACCGGTGCAGCCCCCATGCGGTAACCCCGGCGACCCCGAGCAGCATGCCCACCATCCGGGCCACCACCAGCGCGGCCGAGGCGACGCCGTGCTGCGCGGCCGGCACCGCGCGGAGTACGGCGGAACTCAGCGGTGCGATGACCAGCCCGAGGCCGAGACCGGCCAGTACCAGGTCGGTGTCGAACCGGGGCAGCCCGACCGGCCCGATCGCGTAACGGGCCGCCAGCGGGTCGACCGGCCAGGCGGCGATCAGCAGATAGCCGAGTAGGGCCAACGCCAGCCCGCCGACGGTGAGGACCCGTTCGTCGATACGACGGGCGAGCAGCCCGCCGAGCACCGCGCCGACCGGCAGCGCCACCAGGAACCGGGTGAGCAGCAGCGCGCCCTGCACCGCGTCGCGCCCGAGTACGGTCTGCGCAAAGAGCTGCACGTCGACCAGGGTCACCAGCAACGCGGCGCCGGCCAGTGCGCTCACCCCGAGGGCGACCAGGAAGGGGCGCATCCGTACCCCGGTCGGATCCAGCAGCCGGGTCCGGGCCCGGGCCTGCCAGAGCAGGAACGCGCCGAACACCAGTACTCCGGCCACGACGGTGACCGGCCCCCAGGGCGGCAGCAGCGAACGGGCCGGATCGGGGTTGTATAGGCCGACCACCAGCAGCCCGAGCGCGACCGCCAGCAGCAGTCCGCCGACGACGTCGACCCGCTGCCGGACGGCGTCGGGTCGGTCGTCCCGCCCCGGCAGGGTCAACCGAACCAGCACGATCGCCACGACCGCGAGCGGCAGGTTCACCCAGAAGACCCCGCGCCAGCCGGCCAGCGCGGCGAGCCCGGCGCCGTAGAGCGGCCCGAGCACGCTGCCCAACTCCTGTGCCGCACCGACCAGCCCGAGGGACAGTGCCCGGCGCCGGGCCGAACCGAGGTCGGAGACCAGCGCCATCGTCACCGGCAGCAGGGCACCACCGGCCAGCCCCTGGAGGCCCCGGCCGGCGACCAGCAACGGCAGGCTCTCGGCGAGCGCGGCCAGTACCGAACCGGCGGCGAAGCCGACCAGACAGCATTCGATGACCACGCGCCGGCCGTACCGGTCGGAGAGCCGGGCCAGCAGCGGCATCCCGGCGACGTACCCGAGCAGGTAGCCGGTGACCACCGGGGTGGCCCGTTCCAGCCGGTTGACCGGTACGTCCAGGTCGCCGAGGATCTCGACCAGCAGGGTCACCACGACGTACGCGTCGAGGGCGGCGAGCAGCACCGCCGCGCCGCCCACCCCGATCGCGAGCCGACGACCGGCCCGCGACACGGGATCAGGGGACACGGATGGTGACCGGAGCGTCGTACTCCGAGAAGGTCACCGTCACCGTCCCGGTCTGGCCGGGCACCGGGAACCGGGCCCGGTGCAGCAGCTTCCGGTCGGCACCGATCCAGAGCGTGCCGGTGACGTCCTCGCTGACCCCCGGTACCAGGTTGCCGAGCGCGGTGCCGGGCAGCGTCCCCTCGATCCGGTACGTGTCGACCCCGCCGACCTCCTCGCGGCCCGTGGTGGTGCCGGTGGCCTTGCCGACCAGGTTGGCGACGCCCCGGTCCGGGGAGAGGATCGCGGTCGGGTCGTAGATCGCGGCGGCGGTGGCCAGCGGCAGCTTCTGCCAGCCGCCGGTCAGCCCGTTGACGTGCAGGGTCTCGTCCTTGACCACGAACGACAGCTCCAGCGGCAGCCCGCCCTGCTCGATCTTGGCGCTCCCCTGCGCCTCGCCGGCCGAGGTGATCACACCCTCGGCGGCGCTGATGCCGAGGGTGTCGGCCGCGCCCTCGGTGGCGATCGCGAACCGGGCGGTCTTCACCGTGCCCAGTTCGGTCGCCGCGCCCTTGAGGAGTTCGGCCGCCTCGGGCAGGGTCGTGGAGTTCTCCCCGGCTCCGGCCGGGTCATCGGCGCCCCGCTCGGTGCAGCCTGCGGAGACGGCCAACAGCAGGCTCAGCGCACCGGCGAGCACGAGGGATCGACGCATAACCGAAGCGTACTCACGATCCGTGGCCCGTCGGCGCTGATCCCCGCCCCGGACCCACCGGAAACCGTTCGGCTCACTCGGGCCAGCGGCCGGTCAGCCGACGTACCCCGATCGCGCCGCCCCGGTCCACGGCGGCCCGGACGACCGCGAAGATGGCCCCGTGCAGCGCGGCGGCGGCCAGGATCTCGCCCCAGCCCCGATTCTCGTCGGTCGCGTCGGGCGCCTCGCCGTCACCGGAGGTCAACTTCCAGACCTGCCGGAACACCGCGCCGGCCGCCACTCCGGCGGCCATCCCGAGGAGGATGCCCACCGGCCGGTAGGCCACCTTGCTGACTGCCCTGCTCACCCACGTCTCCCTCGTGCCACCAGCACCACGACCGCCAGGGCCAGCGCCCCGGCGGCCATCACCGCCCAGGACACCGGATGGCGCAACGCTACCGAACCGGCGTCGTGTACCGAGGACCGGACGTTCGCGCCGGTCTGCCCGGCCCGCTGCTTCACCCGGTTTCGGGTCTGCGCCGCCGAGCCCCTGAGCCGGGCCTTCACGTCCGCCCTGGCCGCCAGGGCCTGCACCGTCTCGCCCAACTCTGCCCGGGTCTGCCGGATCTCCGCCCGGAGCGCCTCCGGGTTGCCGAAGCCGTTGCTGCGGGTCATCCCTGTCCCCTGTCCCGGACCGCCGAGGCCACCGTACGCACGTCCGCGCGCAGGCTGTCCGCCGTCGCGCTCGGCATCGCCGGCACCGCCCGGCGTACCTGACCCCGGCCGATCAGCGCGAAGATCCCGGCCAGGATGAAGAGCGCCCCGGCCACCACCAGCGCGGCGGCCCAGGCCGGAATCACCAGCGCCAGTCCCAGTACGGCGGCGGCCACCAGGACGCCGAGTCCGGCGAGCGCCAACGCGCCGCCACCGCCGAAGAGGCCCACCCCGATCCCGGCGTGCCGGCCCTTCTCGGCCAGTTCGATCCGGGCCAGCGCCAGTTCGTCGCGTACCAGCCGGGACACCTGCTCGGTGGCGCGCTGCACCAGCTCTGCGGTGGACTGCTCCGCGACCGGTCGAGCGGGGTCGCGTACGACATCGGCCATGCTGTCCTCCTATCCCGGCTCCTGGGCGGTATGCCCCGGTCGCCGGTGGTTCAATCCTGCCGACCGCTCGCTGTGGTTAGTGTCCGCCACCTGGCGCCCCGATGACGGCCGATCCGGCAGGTCAGCGGCCCCGGGGCCCAGCACGGGAGCCGGGACGCGGCGGGTCAGCGCGACGGTCCGCAGGCGTGGCGGTCAGCGCGACGGTCCGCAGGCGTGGCGCTCGGCGCGGCGCCGGTCAGCACGGCTGCGGACAGCGCGCCTGTGGTCAGCGTGGCGGCGGCTCGGCCGGCTCGTCGGGGCCGACGAAGGCACTGCTCCGGGCCTCGCCGTCGTCGGTACCGCCGAAGAGCCGGGCGTCGTCCGGCGGCTCGTGCTCGGCCGGCCGGTTGTCGGCCGTGCCGCCGGGCACCGGACCGCGCGGCTCGACCCACTGCCAGGGCAGCCGGCCGGAGGCGTCGCCGACCTCGGTACGCAGCCGGGGCAGCGCGGTCGGCCGCTGGTCCCGTACCCAGCCGACCAGGTGCTCCCGGACCAGGCAGCGCAGGTCCCAGAGCCTCGGCGCGTCGGCGGCGCTGACCAGGGCCCGCAGCCGGACCATCCCGCCGACCGCGTCGGTGACCTGGAGTACGCAGGTCCGCCCGTCCCACAGCTCGGTACCCTCCACCAGCCGGCGCAACTCCTCGCGCATCGCCTGCACCGGCACCGACCAGTCCACCTCGAACTCGGCGGTACCGAGCACGGCGGCCTGGGTACGGGTCCAGTTCTGGAACGGCTTGGTGGTGAAGTACGACGTCGGCAGGATCAGCCGCCGGTCGTCCCAGATCTGCACCACCACGTAGCTGAGGGTCAGCTCCTCGATCCGGCCCCACTCCCCCTCGACCACCACCACGTCGTCCAGCCGGACCGCGTCGCTGAACGCCAGTTGCAGCCCGGCGAAGACGTTGCCGAGCACGCTCTGCGCGGCCAGCGCGGCGACCACCCCGATCACCCCGGCCGAGGCGAGCACACTGGCACCGACCCCGCGCACGCTGGGGAAGGTCATCAGCATCACCCCGGCGGCCAACACCACAATGACCGCGACGGTGACCCGGCGCAGCATGACGATCTGGGTCTTGATCCGCCGGGCCTGCCGGTTGTCCGGCACGTCGATCCGGAACCGGGCCAGCGCGGTGTCCTCGCTGACCAGCAGCAGCGAGGCGACCAGCCAGGCGGTGGTGCCGATGACCGCCAGGACGAGCAGGTGCAGCAGGCCCTGCCGCCAGGGCGTACCGACGCCGTAGCCGGTGCTGAATCGGATCCCGAACTGGATCGCCAGCACGGTCGCGGCGACCTGGAAGGGCCGGTACGAGTGCTCGGAGAGTTCGCTGAGCAGCACGGTCCGGCGCCCGAGTCGGCGTACGGTCCGGTGCACCACCTCCACCACGGCGAGCGCGAGCAGCGCCGCGCCCACCGTGGCGATGACCGTCCACAGATAGCTGTCCACCAATGTTCTTCCTTCCACGCCGAAGCCGGGTGCGGCTGCGGGAACTCTCCCGAGCCGCACCTGACGAGGGCTGCGAAGCGCGTGGGGCCAAAACGTAGAATGCCCCAGAAAGCCCGATGAATCCAGGTCAGCCCTTCCGGTACCTCGCCTGGACCAGGCAGCACAGGGCGAACACGGCGATGCCGAGCGCCAGCAGCGTGCGCAGAATCAACCCGTACGCCTGCTCCCGCGACGTGTGCGGGGCGGCGTCCAGCCCCCGGGCCCGGTCCGGGTCGGAGTTCACCACGGCCGTCAACACCGGGCGATCTGCAATGCCAGCCAGGCGAAGAGCAGGTGGACGAGCCGGTAACCGACGGAGCCGGCCCGGGCGAGGAATTCCAGGGGCTCGCTGTCGGCGGCGCGGGCCGCGCTCGCTCCAGCGGTAGAAGTCGCTGACATGGGCGGGTCAATGACCGATCAGGACGATTTCCAAACGTCCGGAGCCTCGGGCCGGGCCGGTGCGCCCCTCGCCTCGGCGGTGACCCCCGGCCGGGTGGCCGGCGGTGGCGGTCGACCGCCACCGCCGCCCCGGGTCACGGCTCAGCCCGGTTCACTCAGCCCGGGTCGCGGCTCAGCCGGCGTTTTGGCCGATCCGCACGACCACCTGGTCGGCGTCGGCGCTCTGCACGGTGGCGTACAGGCCGCCGACCTCGGTGGCCTGCTGGCCGACGGTCAGCGACAACTGCTCACCGGCGACCTCGAGGGTCACCACGTCGCCGTCGACGCCGATCAGTTTGGCCTCGACCCCGAGCAGGCTGGCCTGGGCGTCGACGCCCCGGTCGAAGGTGACGGTGCAGGCGTCCAGCCCGCAGTCTGTGGTGGCGCCCTCGGAGCTACAGCCGGCCAGGACGGCCACACCGAGGGCCAGGCCGGCGACGAGGCCGGCGGCACGACGGACGGTGGTCATTTGGCGGTACGGGGGATTCGTCACCCCACCGAGGGTACCTGGAGAGATCCAGACAACGGCCGGGCCGAGTTCGCGGCAACGGCCGATATCGTGCCTGCCATGCCGTTCGAGATCGCCCGGGTCCGGGCCGCCTACCCCGCCCTCGCCGAGGGATACGCGCACTTCGACGGGGCCGCCGGTACCCAGGTGGCCGCCCCGGTCGCCGACGCGGTGGCCGGCACCATGCGGACCGCGGTGGCCAACCTCAGCAGCGCACACGTGCCTGGGCAGCGCTCCGGCGACCTGGTGGCCGCGGCCCGCCAGGCGGTCGCCGATCTGGTCGGGGGCACGCCGGACGGGGTGGTGTTCGGGCCGAGCGCGACCGCGCTGACCTACCACCTGGCCCGTACCCTCGGTCAGGCGTGGCGGCCCGGCGACGAGGTGGTGGTCTCCCGGCTCGACCACGACGCCAACGTCCGGCCCTGGGTACAGGCCGCCGAGGCGACCGGCGCGATCGTCCGGTGGGCCGAGTTCGACCCGGAGACCGGCGAACTCCCGGCCGGGCAGTACGCCGACCTGGTCGGACCACGTACCCGGGTGGTGGCGCTCACCGCCGGCAGCAACGCCATCGGCACGGTACCGGACGTGGCCGGGATCGCCGCGACCGCGCACGCGGCCGGTGCCCTGGTCTACGTCGACGGGGTGCACGCCACCCCGCACGGCCCCACCGACGTCGCCGCACTCGGTGCCGACTTCTACGTGACCAGCGCGTACAAGTGGTCCGGCCCGCACGTGGCGGCCGTCGTCGCCGACCCGGCCCGCTGGGCGGAACTGCGCCCGGCCAAGCTGCTGCCCTCGCCCGACCGGGCGCCGGAGCGGTTTGAACTCGGCACGCCGAGCTTTCCGCTGCTGGCCGGGATCCGGGCCGCCGTCGACCACCTCGCCGGGCTGGACCCGGCTGCCACCGGCGACCGGCGGGCCCGGGTACGGGCCGGTCTCGCCGCCGCGCTGAGCCACGAGGAGCAGCTCTTCGACCGGCTGCACCGGGGCCTCACCGGGCTGCCCGGGATTACCGTCCACGGCTCGCCCCGGCACCGCTGCCCGACCGTCTCGTTCCGGCTCGCCGGCCAGACTCCGGGGCAGACCGCCGCCGCGCTCGGCGAGCGCGGGGTCTGCGTCTCGGCCGGCGACTACTACGCGTACGAGTACTTCTCGGCGCTGGGCCTGCGGGACAGTGGCGGGGCGGTCCGGGCCAGCGTCTACCACTACAACACGGCCGAGGACGTCGACCGGCTGCTCGCCGAACTCGACCGGCTGGTGGTGGGCGGGGTCACCGGCGCCACCGGGCTGGTGGGTGGAGAATTGCTCCGGTGAGCCTCCTCGTCGAAGAGAATCCCGCCCGTCGCCGCTTCGAGATCCTGGTCGACGACGCCCTGGCCGGCTTCGTCGGCTACCGGGTCGAGTCCGGGACGATGGTGCTGGTGCACACCGAGGTCGACCAGCGGTTCGAGGGCAAGGGCGTCGGCAGCGCGCTGGCCCGGGGCACCCTCGACCAGCTCCGCGACCGGGGCGAGCGGGTCCGAATCACCTGCCCGTTCCTGCTCTCCTACCTCGAACGGCATCCCGAGTACACCTCGGTGGTGGCCGGCGACTGAGCCGCCCGGGGGCGCGGCGGTGCGGTCCCGGCGACGGGCTACCGTCGTACCCGTGGCGGAGCCGGAAGTGCGCACGACGGGCCGGGCGGGTCGGTGGATCACCGTGGTGGTCGTGGTGGCGGCGCTGGTCGCCGCCGTCGTCGGAGTGGGGCTGTGGCGGGGCTGGTTCGCCGACCCGTCGGTCTCGGACGCACCCCGGGCCCGGGCCGGCACGGTGCAGACCCTGGTGGCGAACCTGGAGGCGCCCTGGGGACTGGCCTTCCTCCCCGACGGCTCGGCCCTGGTGACCGAGCGGGACAGCAAACGGGTCCTCCAGGTCACCGGCGGCGAGGCCCGCGAGGTGGCCCGGATCGAGGAGGCGACACCGGCCGGCGAGGGCGGCCTGCTCGGCCTTGCCGTCTCCCCCGACTACCCCACCGACCGCTGGGTGTACGTCTACTACACCGCCGACGACGACAACCGGGTCGCCCGGCTGCGCCTCGGCGAGGGCAGCCCGGAGATCGTGCTGAGCGGAATCCCGCGCGGCTCGCGTACGCACAACGGCGGGCGGATCGCCTTCGGCCCGGACGGCATGCTCTACGTCGGTACCGGGGACGCCGGGGACCGGGACGCCGCACAGGACCGGAACAGCCTGGCGGGCAAGATCCTGCGGATGACCCCGGACGGCCGCCCCGCCCCGGGCAACCCGTTCGGCGACACCCTGGTCTACAGCTACGGGCACCGCAACGTGCAGGGGCTCGGCTGGCACGCCGACGGCACCATGTACGCGGCCGAGTTCGGCCAGAACCACTACGACGAACTCAACCGGATCACGCCGGGCGGCAACTACGGCTGGCCGGAGGTGGAGGGCGACTCCGACGACTCCCGGTTCGTCGCCCCGATCGCCACCTGGGGCACCGCCGAGGCGTCCCCGAGCGGGCTGGCGGTGGTCGGCGACCGGGTCTGGCTCGCCTGCCTACGCGGGCAGCGGCTCTATCGGATCGGCACCGACGGGCAGGGCGCCGAGGCGCTGCTGACCGGCGAGTACGGCCGGCTCCGGCACGTCGCCCCGGCGCCGGACGGGTCGCTGTGGGTGCTCACCTCCAACCGCGACGGGCGTGGCTCGCCGGAGGCCGACGACGACCGCATCCTCCGACTGGTCCCGTAACCGGTGCCGGATCGGCCGACCTTCCGGATCGACCGTGCCGGTGATGTAGGAGGCGCCGTCGTCTTCCTCCGAGCGGTCAGATCGCGTGCTCCGGGGCGGGTAGTTCGGTGAACGGGAAGCGGAGCCGGAAGTCGGGCCAGGGCACGCTGAGCCGCAGCCAGTCGCCACCACGGCCGGCGTCGACGCCCAGCTCGGCGATCTGACCGAGGTCGGCGAGCGAGCGCCGGGCCTGCTCCTCGGTTACGCCGGCCGCGCCGGCCAGGCTGGTCAGGCTGGTACTGACCACCCGGCGCCGCCATCGCCGCCGGGTGCGCTGGGCCAGCCGGCGGATCGCGATGGCCACCAGTACGGCCTGGTCGTCCCGCTGTGCCCGGGCCTCCAACTCCCGCTCCGCCGCCGAGAGCGGCAGCACCTCCAGCGGGTCGCGGTCCAGCCGGGGCGTGACCCACGGATCGTCACCGTCCTGTTCGGCCAGCTCGAAGAGGCCGAACTCGGCCAGGCAGAGCAGCAGCTCGCCGACGGTGTGCGGGACCGGGACGTCGCGCCGCCGGCACATCTCGGCGAACAGCTCGATCCGGGTGGCGCGGATCCGCACCATCCAGGCGTAGTGCTGCCGGGCGTGCAGCTCGGCGTCCTCGGCGTCCCGGCCGGTACGGCGCCGCCGGGCCCGCTCCACCCACTCGTCGACGCTGCCGGGGTCACACCACGCCAAGCCCTCCCACGGGACGATCGTCGACCAGGCCGACCGGCGGAACCGGGACTCCCCAGGAACGACGGTGAGGTAGACGAAGGCGCAGGGAAGCCACCTGATCCAGGACGGGGTGAGGGCGGCCCGCTGCCAGCGAGGGGTCACCAGAAGAACGATACCGCGACTCGCCGTGAACGTGGGGGCACCCTTGGTGACAGCCCTGGTGTGGATCGGGTATCGACCCTCCGATCAGGACCGTCCAGCGAGCACCTCGGCTGCGGCCCGACCGGCGGCCCGGGTGGCGCCGTACGTGGCCAGGTGCACCCGGCCGGCGACAATCGACGGTACCCCGAGTTCCACCACCACGGCGTCCGGGCGGTCGGCCAGGATTCGGCGTACCGCCGCTGCCATCCAGTCGTGCCGGTGCAGGTCGCGGACCACCAGCACCAGTGGTCGGCCGACCGCTCCGTCGAGCGCCCCGGTCGGCGGGGCGTGGTCGGCGGCCAGGTCACCGGCTGCCAGTCGTACGGTGGTGGTGCCGGGTAGCAGGGCGGTCAGCGGGGCACCCACTCCCCACGGGGTCTCGGCGCCGATCGCGATGTTCCGGGGCGGCTCGAACTCCAGCACGTGGGCCGGGCCGGTCAACGGCAGCACGGCCGGGCCGGCGTCGTGGGTCACCCGTACCGCCCGACGTGCGGCGGCCAGGCCCAGCGGGGAGCCGTCCGGACTGGCGGGCGTCCACTCGGCGCGCTGGGCCCGGGCGGCACCACTCCACGCGGCCAGCAGGCCGACCCGCTTGGCCGCCTCGACCAGGCGCTCCTCCGGCAACACCCCGGCGAGTACCGCGTCCACGATCGCGTCCCGCAGCCGCAGCGCGTCCACCTCGTCGGCGTGCTCGCCGCCGACACAGATCGCGTCCGCCCCGGCCACCAGGGCTCGGACGGTGGCGCCGGCGAAGCCGTACCGGTCGGCGACCGCGCGCATCTCGATGCCGTCGGTCACCACCACACCCTGGAAGCCCAACTCCTCGCGGAGCAGGTCGGTCAGCACCCGCCGACTCAGCGTCGCCGGCCACTCCTCGTCGACCGCCGGGACCAGCAGGTGACCGGTCATCACCGCCTGCACCCCGGCGTCGATCGCGGCCCGGAACGGCGGCAGTTCGCAGGCGTCGAGCCGGGCCCGGGAGACCGCGATCCGGGGTACGTCGAGATGCGAGTCGACGCTGGTGTCCCCGTGCCCGGGGAAGTGCTTGGCACAGGCGGCGACCCCGGCCGACTGGAGGCCGCGTACCCAGGCGGCGGTGTGCCGGGCGACCAGTCCCGGATCGGCCCCGAAGGATCGTACGCCGATCACCGGGTTGTCGGGGTTGGCGTTCACGTCCGCGTCCGGGGCGTAGTTCAGGGCGATGCCGGCGGCGGCCAGCTCGGCGCCGAGGTCACGGGCGACCGCCTCGGTCAGCTCGGGGTCGTCGACCGCGCCGAGCGCCAGGTTGCCCGGCCGGGAGCTGCCCAGCCGGGACTCCAGCCGGGTGACGTCGCCGGCCTCCTCGTCGATCGCCACCAGCAGGTCCGGCCGCTCCGCCCGCATCGCGTCGGTCAGCGCGGTGACCTGCTCGGCGTCGACCACGTTGCGGGCGAACAGCACCACCCCGCCGAGCCCTTCACCGAGCCAGCGGCGCACCCAGTCCGGCGGTCGGGTGGTGCCGACGAACCCGGGCTGGAGCACCGCCGCCGCCAGGCTGGACAGGTTGTCCGTCGTTCCGCTCATCCCGCCGGTTCCCCCCGCATCTACAGTGGACAGCCGCCGCCCTGGTAGCGGCGGGTGCTGCCATGGTCACACCACCTCAGCAAATAGTCAATAAACCTTCCTATTAGCCGGAACGGCCCCGGACGTGCGACAGGACCGGGATGACGTGCGAGAGTGCTGGAATGCAGTCCAGCATCCCGGAGACCGCGTCGCGCCTCACCGAGCTGCCACGCCACCTGCTCGCCGCCGAGGAGCCGAGCTGGTTCGACATCCCGGGCGTCCGGATCGTGGGCGCCATCCTCGGCACCGTGCTGCTGGTCGCCGCACTGCGGTCGATGTTCGGTCGGCGCTAGCACTCCGCCGGTAGCTGTTTGGTTCGGTGTTTCGCTCTGGAAGCATTCCTCGATCGCCCCCGGGCGCCCGCGACCCAGATCAGGGTGTCGTCGTCGGTGTTGGCGGGACCGAAGCAGAGGTAGTAGGCGAGTTCGTCGGGGTTGGTGATGCTGCGACGGATCGGGAGCCACCGGCGGCAACCGTCCACACTGGCGTCGGGCAGGGTGGCCGATCCGGCCCGGACCGGGAATCTGGCCGCCTTTGTAGGGCTATGTGACAATCCTCGGGTGACGCCGCCTCCACCGCCTGACGTGCCCGACGATCAGGGTGCGACTCCACCGGCCCCCGGCATGGCCGCGCCGCCGCCATCGCCATCGCCGCCACCATCGCCGCCGCCATCGCCATCGCAGTCGCCACTGGCGCCGCCGCCACTGGCGCCACCAAAGCGCAACGGGCCTGTCATCATCGCTGTCATCGCCGGAGTGCTGGCACTGTGCCTGCTCGGGACCTGCGTGGTCGCGGCGGGCGCGCTGGTCGTCTCCAACATGGACGACGGCCGACAGACAGGCGTCGCGGACGGATCCGCTCCCGTGCGGTCACGGACGACACCCCCACCGCCGGCTACAGAGGAGACGTACGCCCCGCCCGAGGAGGATTCGACGACCGAGGCAGCCCCGCCACCGCCGCCCGCGAAAATCGGGCAGTGCATCGCCGTCAGCGAGGACGGGGATTTCCAGGGAATTGGCAACTGCAACGGCACGAGTGGCACCTATCGGGTGGTCTCGGTGGACTATGAACGGGGCGAGTGCGCCGATCCCGAGTCCTCGTACCTTACGGAAGACGGCTACCGCCTGTGCGTAGAGCTCCACCTGGTGCGCAATTACTGTTACAAATTCCCAAAGGGTAAGGGCTGGATCGTCGGCGCGTCGAAGTGTAAGGCAAAGGGCACCGTTCACATCGTCGACGTCGTCCCAGGGGCCTCCAACGACGACAGGTGCACCCGGAACTACCGGTGGAACCGCTGGTACCGGTTCACACACCCGACTGTTGTTTACTGTGTTATGCAGTATTAGACCATGTCACAGGTGGCGGGTTAATCATGTCGCTGACCGCGGCCGTTCAGGAAGGCCCGACAGTGAGATCGCGAATCCGCTGCCGCAGCGATTCTTCGGCTCCCGGCGGCCGCGGGTCGCCCCGGTCGCCGCGCCATCGGGCGAACGCCAGGTCCAGTTGCGCGGAGTGCAGACGCTTCATCCGGGTGTAGGCCGGACGGTCGCCACGCAGGAGTGCCTGTAGCCGCATCCGGAAGCGCAGCGGCGGATTCACCAGTACGGGCACGTCGGCCGGGGTGATCGCGCCGCGCGGGTCGCGCGCCTCCGCCCAGAGGTGTTGGTGCAGCGACCTGGTTTCCTGACGCAACGCGATGATGATGAGGAACAGCAGGATGGCAAACGCCGGTCCCTTGAGGACGATGAGGTTGAGCGGCTGCACCACGAACAACTGAAGCAGGGAATTGTCAGATTCCCAGTACAGGCCGCCCATTGCGAAGACGTCCCAGATCAGGTGGGCCGCGATGGCGACGGCGAAGCCGCTGCCAACGCAGACCGCCCGCCGACGCCAGTCGTCGAACTGCATGGCGAGTCCGATGCCGGCGCCGATGATCCCCGTGTAGGTGGCATGGCTGACCAGCAGCCCGGTGACCTGCCGGTACCAGTGCTGGTAGAGGACAGTGCCGAAGTCTCCGGTCATGTAGGACATCGACTCGGCGAACTGGAAGCCGATTCCGACGCAGGCGCCGACGACGATGCCACCGAGCATGCCGTCAACGCGCCGCCAGGCGAGCAGCACGATCACGAGGACCCCGGCACCCTTGCCCAGTTCCTCAGGGACCGCGGCGGCGGCCGCGTGACTGAGAATCGCCGCGGTTCCCGGCAGAAGCTCTGCCGTGATGACGACGTGCAGGATGCCCTCGACCATCTGGGCGAAGTAGGCGGCGACGAACACGCCCCAGGCGAAGGCGACCAGGACCAGTCGCCACGGTGGCTTCCGGTTGCGCTGCATCCGGCGGAATGTCCACAGCGCGAAGAGGGTCGTTGGAATGCTCAGCAGCGCGCCTCGCCAGGCGATTCCCACCTGTAGGAGGGTGAGGAACACCATCAGGAGGGCAGGCGCGGCGAACACCAGTCCACCACAGAGGGCCCAGGTCATGAAGCGGCTACGCGGCGAGCCACCCGTGGCTGAGGTTATGGCGACGACGACAGCGCCGATGCAGGCGGCGAACAGTGAGATGCCGGCGACCCCGAGGCTGATCATGCCGAGGACGCGTACCCCGGTGCCGTCATCCCGGAGGACGCCGACCAGCGACGCTACGGCGATCATCACCAGCAACGCCTCACCAGTGGTGAGAGCGGCGCCGAGCCGGTCGAGCCGGTACGCCGCCGGCACTGTCGGTTCCGGCACCACCGGCCGGTTCACCGGGCGGGGCGGCGGTGCGAGGCCGAGCCCGGTTGCCTCTCGCGGTGCGCTGCTCGGCTGCGGCGTCTCCTCCGTCATCGCTCGATTTCCACGTGCACCCAGGCGAGCACCTCCTCCGCCCGGTTCCCTCGGACGGTGGCCAACACAAACTGGTATGTCCCAGCGGGTACCGCGGAGGTGGCGCTCACCGGCACCGGACTGGCCCGTAGGTCGTCGAGATCCGGCAGGTCCACGCTGTTGATCCGGTGGCCGAACGCGTCGTACCAACTCGCCTGCGCGGGTTCCGCGGCTACTGACCCGGCCACACCCTCGTCGATCGTGGCGGCCGGGATCTGCCCCTGTCGGAATCTCTCCTGCGGCAGATCGACGATGCTCGCGGTTGCCGGGTCGTATGGGTAGAGCCGGATCGGCAGGGCCGGAGAACGTTGTGGGGTGGTCGGCCAGGACACGGCCAGGACGACAACCGAGGCGAGGACGACGACCACCGCGATCAGGCCGAGGACTGTCATCACGCGTACCGGAAGGCGAGCTTCCGTGGGCTCGGTCCCGTCTGGCACGGCTTCCTCCGTCCACGGCGGTGGGTTAACCTAGCCTAACCCGAAGCGGCGGTCCTACATCTGCACGGGTGCGCGTGCAGGTGGCTCAATCCCGACGCTCGGATTGGGAGGCTATGTCCGCGGCGGTGTCTGTCAACGTGCTGGCCGACGGCGTACCCATCGACTGTGGCGGCATGGCCGACGGCCTCGCCGGCTGTTACGGAGCGGTCCCCGCCGTCGGCATCGCCGCGGTCGCGGTGCTGGGTGGTGCCGCCCTCGCCGGTTACACGGCGTTCGCCGTGTTCTTTCCCCAGGTGCTCAATGCCCTGACGGGAATACCGGCGACGACGGATTCGATGGGCCGCAGGTCGGACTGGGCCGATCCCCGCGCACATCCGCAATCGCCGACCCGGCAGCCGGACTCTCAACTCGCCGGCGGCGACCCGGTCTACCACCGCCCCGGCGCCACGGCAATCGGCTACGACGAGTCGACCATACGGAACTTCGATGCCGTCGCACCCGAGCCGGGTTACCACGACGTCGTGGTCCATGGTGAGCGCAACGGGCTGTTCCGGCCGGGCGTGATTGGGGCAGACGGTGCCGGCCATCCGTCGAACTACACCCACCCGGCCCAGATCGCCGAGGCGATCCGCGGCAATCCGCACTACGGCGGCGGGCCGGTGCGTCTGGTGTCCTGCCACTCTGGCACCGTGGCGCCCGACGCGGGTGTCGCGCCGCCGGCCCAGCAGGTCGCGGACGCGCTGGGGGTGACGGTCATGGCGCCTACCGACGCGGTCGGTGTGAACCGGTATGGTCCGGTGGGGCAGGTTCCTCGGATCAGGAACGGCGGCCAGTGGGTGACCTTCTATCCCGGTGGGGGGACCGATGGGTAAGCCGGCGTTGCGGTTCGCCGGGATGTTCCACGAGCTGGGACCCGTCGGCCTGGGCCTGGTTCAGGAGAGCATCTTCGACAACGTCTCCGCCGAGGAGATGCCGGATGTCGACGAGGTCGTCCGTTACCTGAAGGCGGGGTACGTCCTCATCGACATGATGGACCTGGCCGACGACCCGTTCGACTCGGCGCGACAGGTCATGAACGGGTCGACGATCCGCACTGACGGTGACTGGCTGTGGCGCGACGATCTGGCCTACTACGTCCGCCGGCACCGGGTGACCCTCCCCGAGGAATTCCTGGCGCTGATCCGCGAACGCCGCTACAGCGTGCCGCACCGGGACGAGGAGCTGCTCCGCGAACGGTCACTGGTGGCCGAGGAGCTGATGTTCTGACCCACGACACCCTGCTCGACGAGGTCCGAAGCGTCAGCGCTGGCGCGCACTACCCGGCGGGTGGATCTCCTGCGGGCAGAGTCCAGCCCGGTTGCCCAGCCGACAAACACCGCAACCGCGCCGAGTGCACCGCCGTTTCGGGGTCGGCCCCGCGGGGTACCTTCGGCGACCGATGAAGCTGCCACCCCTGCACGCCATCCGGCTCCGCCGTGCCGCCCGGCACCGCTTCGGCTGGCGATCGTTGCGCCCCGACCAGCTCACGGCGATGCGTGCGGTGATGCGCCGCCGGGATGCACTCGTCATCCTGCCGACCGGGGGCGGAAAATCGGCCGTCTACCAGGTACCGGCGACGCTGTTGACCGGACCGACGGTGGTGATCTCGCCGCTGCTGGCCCTCCAGCAGGACCAGATCACCGCGCTCAACGACCGTGCCCAGCCGGAGCTGCGCGCGGTACGGATCAGTTCGGCGGAGAGCGCCGGGCAGCAGGCCGCCGCGCTGGACGAGATCCGGTCCCGTCGCGCCCGATTCCTCTTCACCACCCCCGAACAGCTCAGCAACCCGAAGCGACTGGCCGAGGTACGCGCGCTGCGCCCGGCCCTGGTCGCGGTCGACGAGGCGCACTGCATCTCCGCCTGGGGGCACGACTTCCGCCCCGACTACCTGGCGCTGGGACACCTGATCCGCGAGCTGGGCCGCCCGCCGGTGGTCGCGCTGACCGCCACCGCGTCGCCGCCGGTCCGGGACGACATCGTCGGCCGGCTCGGCCTGCGCAGGCCCCGGGTGGTGGTCTCCGGGCTGGACCGCGCCAACCTGTTCCTGGAGGTGGCGAACTGCGCCACCGAGGACTACCGGTGGCGGCGGCTGCTCGCGCTGCTCCGCGCCGAGCCCCGGCCCGGGATCGTCTACGTGCCGACCCGGCGGGCCGCCGAGGAGCTGGCCGAGCGGCTGACCGGTGCCGACTTCCCGGCGAAGTACTACCACGGCGGGATGCCGGGCGGCGCCCGCGAGAACCTGCACGAGGACTTCCTCGCCGACCGGGTACCGATCATGGTCGCGACGTCTGCGTTCGGGATGGGCATCGACAAGCCGAACATCCGCTGGGTGGTACATATGGCGCTGCCGGACGCGCCGGACAGCTACCTCCAGGAGATCGGCCGGGCCGGCCGGGACCGCGGACCGGCCCGTGCGCTGCTGCTCTGGCGGGCCGAGGACGTCGGGCTGCGCCGCTACTTCACCGGCGGCGCCCCGGACCCGGAGGAGTTGCGCGACCTCGCCGCGCTGCTCCGGGACGGGCCGACCACCCGGACCGCGCTGCGCGAGCGGACCGGGCTCGGCGCTCGCAAGCTCGGTCAGCTCCTCGCCCTGCTGGAGCGGGTCGGTGCCGCCGACACCCGGCCGGACAACCGGCTCGGCAGCCCCCGGTACGCCCCGAAGCCCGTCGACGCGGCCACCGCCG
Organism: Plantactinospora mayteni; assembly: GCF_016862935.1. Taxonomy (GTDB): domain Bacteria; phylum Actinomycetota; class Actinomycetes; order Mycobacteriales; family Micromonosporaceae; genus Plantactinospora; species Plantactinospora mayteni. The sequence goes on along the minus strand of NZ_BONX01000035.1, from coordinate 3,664 downwards.
CCCTGGCCGAGGCGGAACGGCAGCAGACGGTGCAACGGTCGCGTACCGACATGATGCGGGCGTTCGCCGAGACCCGGAGTTGCCGGGGGCAGACCCTGCTGGCGTACTTCGGTGAGCGGCTGCCGAAGCCCTGCGGACACTGCGACAACTGCCACGCCGGGCTGGACGCCGCCGTGTCGCCGGCCGGCACCGGTACGACCCGGGGCGGCTTCGGTCGGCGGGGTGGCCGTAACGGCCCGAGGGCTGAGGAGCCCTTTCCGGTGCACAGTGCGGTCCGGCATGTCGAGTGGGGCTCCGGGATGGTGCTCGGTTACGAGGGCGACCGGATGACGGTGCTCTTCGACGAGGTGGGCTACAAGACCCTCTCGGTGCGGGTGGTCAGCGCGCAGGGCCTGCTGGAGCCTCAAAGGTAAGGACGACTGATCTACGGTGTCCCGGGGTACGGGGATCACAGGACGGTCCCGGAACTCCGGAACTCCGGGACGTCGGGACGTCGTACGGCGATTCGGTTTGCCCTCGGCGACGCTGTGCCGTGGGATGTGATGGTTTGTTCTCAGTGGAGGGAGGTTGCCGTGACCGAGCAACCGCTATATGCGAGCCAGTTCGGATTCTCCGACGACGAGTGGGGGCTGCTCGTCGGCCTGCCGCAGTCGGTACTGACCGCGGCCAGCGCCGCCGAGTCGGACGGCAGCCGCCGGACCCGGACGGAGAATGCCGCCGGGCTGGAGAGCATCGCCGCCGGCCGGGAGTCGGCCAGCCCACTGGTCACCGCCGTCGCCGGTGAGCTGATCACCCGGGTCGGCGACCCGGAGGTGGGCGAGGAACTCCCGGCGATCGAACCGGCCGACCCGAAGGCGCTGATCGCCGACGTACTGCACCGGGCCGAGACGGCGTCGAAGCTGCTCGCCGGCAAGGTCTCCGAGGGCGACGCCGGGGCGTACCGGCACTGGCTGTTGACCATCGCCGAGCAGGTGGTGACCGCCGCGTCGACCGGTGGGGTACTCGGCCTCGGCGGCGACGAGGTGACCGAGTCGGAGCGGCGGTTCCGCGACGAGCTGGCACACGTACTCAACGACTGAGCGACTGACGAAAACGCAGTGCCCCGTACCGCGACGACGGTACGGGGCACTGTGTTGCTGAGGTCAGGGGGTCTGGACGTCGCGGACGAACGCGCGCCAGGCGGCCGGGCCGAAGGTCAGCACCGGTCCGTACTGGTCCTTGCTGTCCCGCACGCCGACGATCTCGGGAAGGTTCTTCGCCACCTCGACGCAGGTGGACCCGCCGTTGCCGCTGCGGGTCGACTTTCGCCAGATGGCGCCGGTCAGGTCTGCCATGTCGCCGCCACTTCCTTGATCATGCTGAGGGTCTGCGCGGTGGGCAGGGCTACCGCCCGAATGGCTTCCCAAGCCTCTTCGAGGGTATCAATCTCGCCCTGCTGGGTAACCACGTGCGCACGGAGCCGGTCGTCCAGATGCGCAGCCTCCCCGGACGGCCCCTTCGCCAGGATGAATCCTCCGGCGAGCCCGACGTGTCCGCCGGCACTGGCCGGTACAGCCTGGATGTGGATGTGCGGGCGCTCGGCGAACTGGACGAGGCGTTCGCACTGCTCGGCCATGACCGCCGGGCCGCCGACACAGCGGCGCAGCACCGCCTCGTCGACCATGACGAAGAACTGTGGCGGTCTCGATCCGGCAAGGATGCCCTGCCGCTCCATCTGGGACTGGGCGCGCTGCTCCACCTCGTCGGCGGTCATCAGGCCGCCCCAGCCGAGCACCGCCCGGGCGTACGCCTCGGTCTGCAACAGGCCGGGCACGAGCGCCGGCTCGAACCAGCGGAGCAGCCGTGCCTCCCGCTCGATTTCGAGCCATTCACGCAGCCAGGCCGGTTCGCGGCGGCGCAGTACGTCCGGCCAAAGGTCCCCTACGTCCCTGCCGACGGCTTCCGCGACCTGGGCACGATGACGAGTCTGCGGAATCCGTCCGGGAGTCACCCAGCGCGTCGTCTTCGGATCCACACCGATCCGGCCGGCGAGCGATTCGGCCGTCTGACCGGCCTCGGTCATCGCGACCTTTAGTGCGTGGTTCATTCCGACTCCCTATCGGACGTACCCGACGAACGAGGGCCATATCGTGGCGCGGTGTGATTGTTCCATCACTAGGCGCAGGCTTCAGTCCATGCACCTCCGCTCGGACCCATCACCCGCAGCACACCAGCTGGCCATGGCCCGGTCGGACCAGCCCCAGGCCGCCCCGGACGACCTGACCGCTCGCTTTCTCGGCTGGCTGCCCGACGACGCCTGACAGCCACCGCTCACCTGTACCTCAGAGGCGCTACCGGTTCCTCGTAGCGCATCTGACGTACAGGTGAGCCGAACCAGGCGGCGCCGTGTCGGGGCGGGTGAGGAACGGGGCGCGGCGCCGCACCGGCGGGTGGCGGGCGGTGCGGGGCGGGCCGACGGCCGACGGGGCGGCGGGGCGGCGGGGCGGGGCCGGGGGGCGGGGCGGTTATCGGGCCAGGAGTGCGAGGACGGCGCGTTCGGCGTCGGCGTTGGTGCTGTTCGGGGTCACCTCGGCAACCGTCCCGTTCTGGTAGAGGTCGAGCAGGCGGGGGTCCACATAGGAGGCGCGGGCCACCGCAGGGGTGTTGCCGAGCCGGCCGGAGACCCGGCGCATCGCCTCGGCGATCACCCGGCGCCGGGCGGTCACCGACTGCTGCGGCCCGGCCTCGGCCAGCGCCCGGGACGCCCACAGGGTCGCGTGCCAGGTACGGAAGTCCTTCGCCGTCATCTCGCCCCCGCTGGCCGTACGCAGGTAGTCGTTGACCTCGTCGCTGCGGACGTCCCGCCAGCCCCGGCCGTCCCAGTAGCCGAAGAGCCGCTGGGCGGCACGCCGCCGTCGGCGCAGTTCCCGCAACACCTGGCACGCCTCGGTGTCGTCGATCCGGAGTACCTGGTCGATGCCGCCCTTGGCCGGGAACTCGAAGACCACCGTGCCCTGCCGGGTACGGGTGTGCTCGGGCCGGAGCGTGGCGACGCCGTACGTGGGGTCGTCGCCGGCCGCGTACTGGTCGCTGCCGATCCGGAAGGCGCCCATGTCGAGCAGCCGGGTCACGGTCGCCAGTACCCGGGGACGGCGCAGTCCCCGCCCGGCCAGGTCGGCGCAGACCTGTTCGCGCAGTACCGGCAGCCGGGTGGCGACCTCCAGTACGTGGTCGAACTTCGCCTGGTCGCGGCGGACCCGCCAGGTCGGGTGGTAGAGGTACTGCCGGCGCCCGGCCGCGTCGACGCCGACGGCCTGGATGTGCCCGCCCGGATGCGGGCAGATCCAGACGTCCTTCCAGGCGGGCGGGATCACCAGTTCGCGGAGCCGGGTCAGCTCGTCCCGGTCCCGGATCGGCCGCCCGTCGGTGTCCAGGAAGACCACGCCGCGACCGTGCCGGCGCCGCCCGTAGCCCGGCCCCGACAGGTCGCTACGCCGCAACCGCACGGCAGCCCCGCCCCTCCCGGTCGACCTCACCCGCCGCCGCCAGCACCTCGTCCACCCCGATCGCGGCCAGCCCCGGATGGATCCGGGACCGGTCGTCCGACTCCGCGCCGCCGCCGAGAAGCGAACCCGGGTCGGCCACGCGGACCGGTTCCAGAGCGTCGGTCCGGACCGGTTCCAGA
>NZ_BONX01000034.1 GCF_016862935.1 Plantactinospora mayteni | reverse complement strand
TTTTCTGCACCCGCCGGCAGGGTCACCGGCCGGTGCAGGGCGCGGTGCCAGGGGCGGTCCGGTGGCGGGCCCCAGAGCTGCGGCCGGATCGGCCCGAACAGCACCACCGACGGCGTCCGGTACGCGGTGGCCAGGTGCGCGACGCCGGTGTCCGTACTCAGCACCAGGCGGGCGTACCCGATCAGGGCGGCCAACTCGACCAGGGTGAGCCGGCCGGCGAGGATCGCGGTGTTCGGCAGGCCGGCCCCGGTCGCCACCCGCTGCACCAGGTCCCGCTCGTCGGGTGAGCCCGTCACCACCACCCGGTGCCCGGCCCGGGTCAGCTCCCGGGCCAGCGTGGCGAACCGTACCGCCGACCAGCGGCGGGCGGTCCCCTTGCCGCCGGGGTGCACCACGGTCACCCCGACCGGCACCCGCCGGGGCGCCGGGCGGCGCAGGTCCAGGTCGTCCGGGTCGCACGCGATGCCGTACCAGCTCAGCAGCCGGCACCAGCGGCGCACCTCGTGCTCCTCCGCCCGCCAGTGCGGGCCGTCGAGGTGGCCGGCCTCGGCGCAGTGGTAGCCGCAGAGCCGTTCCGGTCCGGCGGAGGCGAGCAGCCGGTGCGACTCCGGTCCCCGGCCGTGCAGGTTGACCGCCCAGTACGGTGCCGGCCCGGCCCAGTCGGCCGGGTCCAGCCCGTCGGTCGGCAGCACGTTGTCCACGTCGCCGACCAGCTCCACCAGCGGGGTGAGCCAGTCCGGGGCGGCCACCGTCAGGGTGTGCTCCGGGAACGCGGCACGCAGCCCGCGTAGCGCCGGCACCGCCGTCGCCAGGTCACCCACCCCGAGCGCCCGCAGCACCAGGATCACGGATAGGACGTTTCCCGGTCGGCGCAGACCACCATCTCCCGGATCGCGCATCCGGGCGGCTGGCGCAGGGCGAAGAGTACGGCGTCGGCGACGTGCGCCGGATCGTTCAGTACGGCGTCGGCACCCGGCCGGTACTGCGGGTCGCGCTCGTCGAAGAAGGCCGTACGCATCCCGCCCGGCACCAGCAGCGTCACCCCGACCGTACCGGCGAGTTCGGCGGCGAGTGCCCGGGTGAAGCCGACCACCCCGAACTTGGCCGCGCAGTACGCGGTCGCGTCCCCGACCGCCTTGACGCCGAGCGTCGAGGCGACGGTGACCACCGTGCCGTGCGAGCGTTCCAGATAGGGCAGTGCGGCCCGGATCACGGCGGCGGTCGCCAGCAGGTCGACGGTGACGACCCGTTCCCAGGTCTCCGCCGGCACCTCGCCGAGCCGCCCCGGTACGTCGACTCCGGCGGCGGTGACCACCCCGGCGAGTCCGCCGGCCTGCTCGGCGAGCTGCCGGGTGGCCGCCTCGGCGGCCCGGGTGTCGGAGAGGTCGCAGTGCAGCCACGGGGTGGGCGCGGTCGGCGGCTGCCGGTCGAGCACCAGCGCCCGGCCGCCCGAGTTGACGATCGCGGCCACCACCGCCGCGCCGAGCCCGCTGGACCCGCCGCTGACCAGCACCGCCCCGCCGCCGTCCCCGGTACCCGCGCCGGAGGGGAGCGAGACGTCACCGGGCCGGGGGGCCAGCGCGCCACCGGCCCCGTCGAGGCCGCCGCTCACCGGGCCCGTCCCACCGGCCGACGGCCGGCCCGGGCGGCGGCGATCATCCCGGTGGTGGAGCGCCCGTCCAGGTAGGGCACCACCACGGTGTGCCCGCCCCAGCGGTGCATGATCTCGGCCTCCGGCAGGTCCGGCCCGTCGGCCCCGGTGCCGTAGTCGCCGCCCTTGACCCAGATGTCCGGGCGCAGCCAGGAGAGCGCCGCGTGCGGGGTCGACTCGTCGAAGACGACCACCGCGTCCACGCAGCCGAGCGCGGCCAACAGCCGGGCCCGGTCGGCGTGCCGGACCAGCGGCCGGTCCGGACCTTTCAGCCCGGCCACGCTGTCGTCGGAGTTGACGCAGACCACCAGGCAGTCGCCGAGTTGGCGGGCCGCCTCCAGGGTGGCCACGTGCCCGGCGTGCAGCAGGTCGAAGCAGCCGCCGGTGGCCACCACCGTGCCGCCGGCGGCCCGAACCCGGGCGACCACCTCACCGGCGGCCCGGGGGCCGATCCGGTCGCTCCAGTCCACCGCCGTGATCGGCACGGTGTCGGTGTGCTCGGCGATCCCGGGCCGGCCCCGCCCCAGCCCACCGGGCCGATCCACCCCGCCGGACCGGTCCACCGCGCTCGGCCGTCCCACCCCGCCAGGCCGTCCCACCCCGCCAGGCCGATCCACCCCACCGGACCGATCCACCCCGCTCGGCCGTCCCACCCCAGCGCGCCGGGCCGCCGCACCGGAGGTCGTCGCGGCACCGCTCGCGGCCGAATCCGCACCGGTCCGGATCGGACCGGGCGCAACGGCGGCGTCGGAAGCGGCAGCGTCCGTGCCGGAACCCCCGGCGACGGCGGTGTCCGCAGTGGGGCCGCCGGGAGCGGGCCGCCCGGCGGTCCGGACCGGCCGGGCGCCGTCGGGCGTCGGGCCGGACCCGTCGGAGGCCGGCCGTGCTGCGGTACGCACCGTCGGGCCGGGCTCGCCGGAGGCCGACCGTGTACCGGTACGCACCGTCGTGCCCCGGGCCGGGGCTGCCGGTACGGCCCTCGCCACCCCGCCGGCCGCCACGTACCCGGATGCCTCGGCGACGGCGTGCTGTACCGCCTCGGAGACCAGCGCCCCGTCGGCAAGTGCCACCGTGGCAGCGGCGGCGAACCGGTCACCGGCGCCGCAGGTGTCGCCGTCGGCGCAGGTCGGTGACGGTACCGCCAGCGGTGTCGAGCCGGCGTGCGCGAGCAGGGCACCCTCGCCGCCCATGGTCACCACCACCGCACCGACCTGCCAGCGCTGGCGCAACGCCTGTGCGCACCGCGCCGCCGTCACCAGTCGGGAGCCGCCGGTCGTCACCCCGGCGAGTTCCCTCACCTCCACCTCGTTCGGGGTGGCCAGCCGCACGCTGGGTACCGCCGCCGGGCCACGCGGATGTGGGTCCCAGACGATCGGGGCGGCGGTACCGGCCAGTGCCGTACGCAGGGCGGGCAGCCGGGCCACGCCCCGGCCGTAGTCGCTGACCAGGATTCCGGCCGCCCCGGCCAGCAGGTCGAGTACGGCCTCGCTGGGCTCGCCGGGTGGCCCGGCCGGTCCACCCCGGTCGTGCCGGAGCAGTACCCGGCCCCGGGTCCGCAGCCGGATCTTCTCCGGGGTCGCCCCGGGCAGTGGCAGCCCGTAGACCTGCACCCCGGCGGCGGTGAGCAGGTGGCTGAGCCGGGCGCCCCCCTCGTCGTCGGCGAGCGCGGTGACCAGGGCCACCTCGTAGCCCCGCCCGGCGGCGAAGAGCGCGGCCAACCCCGCCCCGCCCGGCCGGTCCACGCTGTTGTTCTCGTCCAGCACCGGCACCGGCGAGTCCGGGCAGAGCCGGTTCACCACGCCCTCCACGTCCCGGTCGAGCAGCGTGTCGCCGACGACCACGATTCTCCCGGTCACGGCACCTCCTCGGGCCCGCCCGGCCGGAGCGTCCCCGGCACCCGCAGCACCAGTTCGTCCTCCACCCCGGACGGGCGTACCGGACCGGCGCCGGCCGGGTACGCCCCGGGTGACGCCGACCGGGCCACCGCCGGGGCCGGGCCGAGATGGCTGGCCGGGCCGAACGGCACCGGCAGGTACGCGTCGACGTAGCCGCAGAGCACGTGCGCCGAGACCAGGTGGAGTTCCTGCACCACCTGGCTGTCCGGGCAGGGTACGGCGAGCACCTCGGTGCAGGCGTCGGCGAGCGGGTTCGGCGTCGGGCCGGTCAGCGCCCAGCAGCGCATCCCCAGCTCCCGACCGGCCCGGGCCGCCCGGACCAGGTTGGCGCTGCGCCCGCTGGTGGAGAGCAGCAGCAGTACGTCGTCGGGGCGGCCGTGCGCGCGTACCTGCCGGGCGAAGACCTCGTCGAAGCCGTAGTCGTTGCCGATCGCGGTCAGCGAGGAGGTCTCGGCGCAGAGCGCGATCGCCGACAGCGGGGCCCGGTCGTCGCGCAGCTTGCCGACCAGCTCGGCGGCGAGGTGCTGCGCCTCGGCGGCACTGCCACCGTTGCCGGCGACCAGCACCCGGCCGCCCCCCGCGAGCAGCCGGGCCAACTCGTCCCCCCAACGGGCCAGCCGGGCGGCCTCGGTCCGGTACGGCAGCAGCGCCGAGGCGAGCCCGGCCAGGTGGCTGTCCAGCACCTCCATCGACGCGGTCATCCGGCGACCACCCCGCTCGGCCGGCGCACCTCGCTGACCGCGGTGTAGACGGCGGCGATCTGGTCGGCTGTCCGGGTCCAGGAGTACCAGCGGCGGGCCCGGTCCAGCGCGGCGGCGGCGTAGCCGTACCGGCGTACCCGGTCGGCGAGCAGGTCCCGGAGGGCGGTGCCGAGCGCCTCGGGATCGCGGGGCGGCACCAGGTCACCGGTCTGGCCGTCCGCGACCGTGTCGGTGAGCCCACCGACGGCGGTACCGACCACCGGCACCCCGCAGGCCATCGCCTCCAGCGGGGTCAGCCCGAACGGCTCGTACCAGGGGGCGGCGACCAGCACGTCGGCCGACCGGTACCAGTACGGCATCTCCTCGCGGGGCACGGCGCCGATCAGACGTACCCGATCGGCCACCCCGACCTCGTCGGCGAGCGCCCGCAGCCGGCGGACCTGGGGATCGTCGTCGACCTCGCCGGCCGGTGGGCCGCCGACCACCACGCACTCGGCGTCCGGGACCATCGGCATCGCCCGGATCACGTCCTGGTAGCCCTTCCGCTCCACCAGCCGGCCGACGGTGAGGATCCGGGGCCGGCCCGGCATCCGGGGCACGGCCGGGCCGTCCGGTGAGAAGGTCTCGTCGTTGACCCCGGACGGGATCACCGTCATCCGGGCCTGCGGCACACCCATCCGGACCAGCTCGCGGACCTCGTCCTGGCTCTGCGCGATGACCCGGTCGACCGCCCGGCCCAGCGCCCGTTCGTAGCCGACCCGGCGGGCCGGGCTGGTGTCGGCGGCGCCCTGGTGCCGCCGCTTGACCGTGCCGAGCGCGTGGTAGGTCTGCACCACCGGGATCCCGGTCTGCCGGCCGGCGGCGATCCCGGCCAGCCCGCTCATCCAGAAGTGCGCGTGCACGACCTCCGGCACCCAGTCGTCGCCGCGCCAGCGCGCCACCAGCCACCGGCTGAAGTCCTTCATGTACGGCAGCAGCTCGTCCTTGGCGATCGGCCGCGGCGGCCCGGCCGGTACGTGCACCACCTCGACCCCGGCGCGCAGCCGTACCGCCTCCGGCGCGTCGGGGCCGTCCCGTCGGGTGTAGACCCGTACGTCGTGGCCGGCGTCGGCGAGCGCGGCGGAGAGTTCGGCGACGTGCGTGTTCTGGCCACCGGCGTCCTCGCCACCGAGTACCGCGAGCGGGCTGGCGTGCTCGGAGATCATCGCGACGCGCATAGTTCCTCCTCCAGCAACCGGTCCCAGTCGGTCAGGAACCGGTCCAGGCCGTACCGGGCCTGCGTGGCATCCCGGGCCCGCCCCCCGAGTTGGCGGGCGGTGTCGGGCTCCTCGACGAGCTGTCGGGTGGCCGCCAGCAGGGTGTCCAGCCGGGTGGAGAGCGCACCCGCCTCCGGTGGTACCGCCTCGACCGCCTCGGTGGCGGCGAGCACCACCACCGGCATGCCCATGGACATCGCCTCGATCAGGCTCAGCCCCAGCGACGTCCACCGGCACAGGTGCAGGTACGCCCGTCGCCGGGCGATCTCGGCCTGCATCCGGTGCTGCGGCAGGTCGTCGTAGACGGCGAGCCGGTCGGCGGGCAGTCCCAGCCGGTCCGGGAGTCCGGCCACCCCCATCCCGAAGACGTCCAGCGGGGCGATCTCGGCGAAGAGTGGCAGCAGGTCGGTGCCGGTGACCCGCCATCGGCGTACCGGCTCGTTGACCACCACCGCGAGCCGGTCGAGTTCGCCGGTGTAGTGCGCGGTGGGTGCCACGATGCCGTGCTCGACCACTGTGGTCCGGGTGCTGCCGGTGTCCCAGTAGAGCGCGTTGAAGTGCGTGACGTGCGCGATCAGCAGGTCGTCCCGGTCGGCCAGCGGGTGCCGGCTGTTCGGCACGTTCCCCTCCTTCGGGGTGTTGTGCTCGACGAAGATCGCCGGCAGGTCCCGGCCGACCCGCCGGCCCAGCCACTCGGTGACCAGGTCGATCTCCTCCGGGCGTTGCAGGATCACCAGGTCGACGTCGGCGCCGGCCAACTCCTCCGGGGTCACCTCGTCGACCGTGTCCGGCCACTGGTAGGTGCGGGCCCGGCCCAGGCCGTACGGCCCACGGTCCGGGGTGACCGGGACGAGGTACCGGTGCTTGCCGTGCACGAAGGCGGTGGTCCAGGAGCCGTGCACGTGCCAGAGCAGGATGTTCACGGCCGCACCTCCCGCACACCGGAGAGCAGCCCGCCGGACGGCGCGAGCGCGGGCAGCGCCGGACCGGACCGCACCGGACCGGTGTGGGCCGCCGGACCGTGGTGGGCCGAGGCGGTGTGGGCCGGATCGGACGGCGGCGAGGAGGACGGCGGTGCCGTCGGGGCGGCGAGCAGCCGGACCGCCTCGACCACCTCGCGCGGCTCGATGCCGGAGAGGCACGGGTGCCCGGGTACCGGACAACTGGTGGCCCGGGTGTGCCGGCAGCCGGCGGCGGCGGCACCGAGCCGTACGGTCGGCACCCGGTACGGCCCCCACTGTCCGAACGGGACGGTCGGGGCGAAGAGGCTCACCACCGGTACGCCGAGCGCGGCGGCCAGGTGCGCCGGTCCGGTGTTGCCGACGACCAGGCAACCCGCCCGGGCGATGATCGCGGCCAGCCCGGTCAGCGAGGTCTGTCCGCCCAGGTCGATCCCGGTACGCCCGGCGACCCGGGCGGTCAGGGTCCGCTCCCCGGGGCCGCCGGTCACCACCACCCGGTGCCCGGCACCGGTCAGGGCGGCCACGATCTCGGCACAGAGTTCGGGCGGACAGGCCCGGGCCTGCACCGACGACCCGGGGTGCAGCACCACGTACCCCGGATCGGGCAGCGTGCCCTCGGCGGACGCGGCATCCGCCCCGGCGCGCAGCCGCAGCACCGGCTCGTCCCCGGGCGGCAGCACGAACCCGGCCGCCGCCGCCAGCGACAGCGCCCGCTCCGCCTCCGGTACGCCCGGCGAGACCCGGTGCCGCACGTCGAGCAGCGAGCCCGGATAGTCCGGGCTGATCGCCGAGATCCGGTCCACTCCGGCCATCCGCAGTACCAGGGCGAGCGGCAGCGCGGACTGGTGGAACGAGGTGAACAGCACCGCCTCCTCGGCACCGGTCGCGGCGAGCCGGGCGGTCAGCCGGTCGACCTCGGCCCGGTCGACCGGGCCGGGCTCGGGGTCGATCCAGGGCAGCCGCCACTCGACCAGCTCGTCGACCCCGGGCAGCAGTTCGGCGGCGGCCCGGCCGCGCGGACCGCAGAGCAGCACCACCCGGTCGGCCCCGGCCGCGACCGCCCGGATCGCCGGACCGGTCACCAGCACGTCCCCGGCCGAGTCCGGCCGGGCCACCAGCACGCAGCGGGGGCGCCGACGCGGTACGCCGGGAGCCGGACTGCCCAGCGTGGAGCGGTGCCGCCGCAGGATCAGGTCGACCGCCCCGCGCAGGTCACCGGCGACCGCCGGAGCCGCCGCGATCTCGTCCGGCCGGGTGGCCGAGGTCGGCACCAGTACCGCGCTCGCGCCGGCCGCGCCGGCCGCGGTCATGTCGGCCCCGATGTCGCCGACCAGTACGCAGCGGGTGGGTTCGGTGCCGAGCGCGCGGGCCGCGTCCCAGACCATGCCGGGCGCGGGCTTGCGGCAGCGGCAGCCCGGCTCACCCGGGCCCGGTTCGGCGTGCGGGCAGACCTGCCAGGTGTCGAACGGGCCCAGAAGCTCGTCGACCCGGGCGTTGACCCGGGCCAGATCGGCGGAACTGAACCGGCCACGGGCCACCCCGGACTGGTTCGTCACCACCCCCAACCGCAGCCCTGCGGCGCGGAGCCGGTCGAGCGCCTCCCGGGCGCCCGGCATCGGTCGAACCAACCTCGGATCCCCGTTGTACGGCACGTCGTGCACCAGCGTGCCGTCCCGGTCGAAGAGCACCGCGTCGAACAGACCGGCCGTGGCCCACACCCCGGCCGGGCCACCGTGCGGTGCCCCTGACCTGCACTGATGCGGGTCGACCTGGTCGTTGCGCACGGCCGGCGGGTTCCCGGGAGCAGGAGGAGTAAACATCAGTTCCGCCGGCCGGACGGGCGCACCGGACCCGTCCGACGTCACCCGTCGAGCCTGCGGTCCGCCCCGGTCGTCGTCGCCAGTCGGCATACCCCGGGCGAGTCGCCGCTATCCAGAGCCCGAACCGTTACCCACCCGCCGACACCGGTTTTTCCGGCCACCCACCGGGTGTTCACCGAGGTGCGGGACGGTTTGCCCCCTCCGGCCCGTGTTGTGGCCCACGCGCTGCGTCAAGTTAGGCTTTGCCCCTGACCGCTGTCGGCCAACCGAGGATGCCCCGATGATCGAACCCGTACAGCTGCCCTCTCCCTGGCGGGACGTTCGCCTGACCGTCGTCGTCCCCACCTACAACGAGGCGGGGAACCTTCCGGTGCTGGTCGAGCGCCTGCTCGCGCTGCCGCTGCCCGGGCTACAGATCCTCGTCGCCGACGACAACTCCCCGGACGGCACCGGCGAGGTGGCGGACAAGCTCGCGATCGAGCACCCGGAGCGGATCCAGGTGGTGCACCGGGCCGGCAAGGAGGGGCTCGGGCGGGCGTACGTCGACGGGATGACCCGGGCGCTGGAGGCCGGTGCGGAATACGTCGCGCAGATGGACGCCGACCTGTCGCACCCGCCCGAGGCGCTGCCCGGGATGCTCGGTTCGCTGCTCTCCACCCAGGCAGGTGTGGTGATCGGCTCCCGGTACGTCCCCGGCGGGCAGCTCGACGAGGCGTGGCCGCTCTATCGGCGCGCGCTCAGCGGTTGGGCCAACTTCTACGTGCACACCCTGCTCCAGGTGCGGATCCGGGACCTCACCGCCGGCTTCAAGATCTGGCGGGCGGACGCGCTGCGCGACATCGGCCTGCACCGGGTGCAGTCCAACGGATACAGCTTCCAGGTCGAGATGCACTACCTGGCCACCAAGCTCGGCCACACCATCCTCGAGGTGCCGATCCGGTTCCAGGAACGCCTGGACGGCGAGTCGAAGATGACCACCGGGACCAAGATCGAAAGCGCGCTGATGCCGTTCAAGCTGCGCGGCCGGCACCGCAACATCACCCGGTCCGAGTCCGGGTCGGCGAGGGCGGACGAGCCCACACACTGAACCGGGAACCCGCACGACGTCCCGGCCCGCCCCCGGCGCCGGCCGTCTCCGCGTGGGATCGGGCCGGCGCCGGGGTCGGCGCGGTCAGCAGCCGCAGGTGTAATAGAGGACGTCCCAGTGGTTGCCCTCTGTGGACCGGCGATCAGGCGTAGACCGCCCGGTGCGCGCCGGCGAGCACGGCGGCGTAGGCACGGCCGGTCAGGGCGCGGTCCCGGGCCAGTGCCGCTCGGGCGGCGTTCGCCCCGGGGCCGCCGTGCACCCCGCCGCCCGGATGCGCCGACGCGCTGGCCAGGAACAACCGGTCGACCGGGGTGTCCGCCCGGCCCAGCCCGGGCACCGGGCGGAGGAAGAGCTGCTGGTACGCGGCCGAGGTGCCGCCACCCACCGCGCCGCCGACCAGGCTCGGGTTCCCGGCCGTCAACTCGGCCGGCCCGGCCACGTGCCGCGCCCTGACCAGCCGACCGAACCCGGGCGCGGCCCGCTCCAGCACCGCCTCGATCCGCTCGACGTGCGCCCCGACCTCCTCCGCCCGCCAGTCCCGCCGGAACGGCAGGTGGGTGTACGCCCAGAGCGACTCCGTACCGGCCGGCGAGCGGCTCGGGTCCGCCACCGTCAACTGGCCGACCAGCACGAACGGCTCGGCCGGCAGCTCGCCCCGGTGCAGCGCCGCCGCGTACCGGGCGAGGTCGGAGAGGTCGCCGCCGAGGTGCACGGTGCCGGCGCCGGCCACCGACGGGTCGCGCCACGGCACCGGGCCGGTCAGCGCCCAGTCCACTTTGACCGTCGAGCCGTCCCAACGGAAGTGCGCCAGGTCGGCCACCAGCCGGGGCGGCAGCCGCTCGGCGCCGACCAGGTCGAGGAAGAGCGCCGGGGCCGGCACGTCGGCCAGTACCGCGCGACGGGCCCGGTAGAGCGGTCCGTCGGTCGAGCGCACCCCGACGGCCCGGTTCCGGGCCACCAGCACCCGGTCGACCGGAGTGCTGGTACGCAGCCGGCCGCCCCGGTCCCGCAGCCGGGCCACCAGCGCGTCGGTGATCCGCTGCGCCCCGCCGACCGGTACCGGCCAGCCCACCTGCTGCCCCAGCATGGCCAGCAGCCAGCCGTACACCCCGGAGCCGGGCTCGTCCGGGGACAGGTCGGTGTGCAGGGCGCAGCCGGTGAGCAGGGCCGGGCCACCCGAGCCGGTGAAGAGTTCCGCCCCCAGCCGGGCGCTCGGCAGCACCAGCCGACGGGCCAGTCGGAGCAGTCCGGCGGTACGCAGCCGGCGGGCGAGCGCCAGGCCGCCGCGTACCGGTGGGAACGGGGTGAAGAGCGCGTCGAGCAGCGGCGCGGAGATCTGCCGCCACTGCGCGTACGCGTCGAGCCACCGCTCGCCGTCCCCGGCGCCGAACCGCGCCACGGAGGCGGCGGTGACCTCGGGGTCGCGGTTGAGCAGCACGGCGCCGTCGTCCGGGAACACGTGCGCCAGCACGTCCGGCGCGTGCCGCCAGGACAGTCCGTGGCCGTCCAGCCGCAGCCGGCGCAGCACCGGAGATGCGTAGCCGAGCGGATAGAAGGCGCTGTAGAGGTCGCTCAGGTAGCCGGGGGCGGTCACCTCGGCCGACCGGACCGCCCCACCCGGTTCGCCGGTCGCCTCCAGCACCAGCACGTCCCAGCCGGCGTCCGCGAGCAGGTTCGCGGCGACCAGCCCGTTGTGCCCCGCTCCGACGACGACCGCGTCGGCGGTGTCTCCCGGCACCGTCACCCGAGCACCCTATCCCGGCCACCCGGCCGCTCCGACGGGTTCCACCGACCGCCGAGGTAGGGGGTCGAACGGGATAGTTTGGACCGCCCGGACCGGGGCAAACTGCGCTCCATGTATCAGGTGCAGCAGCTCATCGCCGGGGTCTGGGACGGCAGCGGCGACGCCGGATGGTTGACCGTGCTCGATCCGGTCGACGGTACCCCGGTCAGCCGGGTGCCGGTGGCCACCGAGGCCGAGGTGGAGGCGGCGGTCAAGGCGGCCCGGGCGACGGCTCCCCGGTGGGCCCGGACCGCACCCGCCGACCGGGCCGCCGCGCTGCGCCGGGCCGCCGACGCGATCGAGGCGAACGCCGACCAGCTCGCCGAGGCGGAGACCGCCGAGATGGGCCGGCCGCTCGCCGCCGCCCGGGCCGGGGTCCAGGCGGGCGCGTCGACGCTGCGCCAGTACGCCGAACTCGGCCCCGTCCGGGGCGGCCGTACCCTCGGCGGCGACGCCGACGCGATCGACCTGATGGTGCCGCAGCCGCGCGGCGTGGTCGCCGTCGTCACGCCGTGGAACGACCCGGTCGCGGTCTCCTGCGGGCTGCTCGGCGCGGCCCTGGCCACCGGGAACACCGTGGTCTACAAGCCGAGCGAGCGGAGTACGGCCAGCGGCTGGCTGCTCGCCCGGCTGCTCGACGAGCAGTTGCCGGCCGGGGTGCTGTCGCTGCTCACCGGCGACGCACCGGTGGGCGCCGCGCTGGCCGAGCAGGAGGTCGACGTGGTCGCGCACGTCGGATCGACCGCCACCGGCCGGTCGATCGCCGCCGCCTGCGCCCGGACGGGCGCCAAGGCGCTGCTGGAGAACGGCGGCAGCGACCCGCTGATCGTCGACGGCGACGTCGACCCGCGCTGGGCCGCCGAACAGGCCGCGATCGGGGCCTTCGCCAACGCCGGGCAGCTCTGCGTCGCGGTGGAGCGGATCTACGTACTCCGGCCGGTGGCGACCCCGTTTCTCGGCGCCCTGGTGGAGCGGGCCGAGGCGCTGCGGTCGGGGCCGGGCCGCGATCCGAGCAGCGAACTCGGGCCGCTGGTCGACCGGCGGCACCGCGACCACGTACACGGACAGGTCCGGGCGGCGGTCGCGGAGGGCGCCAGCGTGCTCTTCGGCGGTACCGTCCCGGACGGGCCCGGTTCCTTCTACCCGCCGACCGTACTGGCCGAGTGCACCGACCAGATGGCGGTGATGCGCGAGGAGACGTTCGGCCCGGTCGCCCCGGTGATGGTGGTGGAGTCGTTCGACGAGGCGCTGTCCAGGGCGTCGCACTCGCCGTACGGGCTGGCGGCGACGGTACTCACCGGATCGATGAGCCACGCGCAGCGGGCCTGGCGGGAACTGCCGGTCGGGACCGTGAAGATCAATGCCGTCTTCGGCGGGGCACCGGGCGGCGCCGCCGAGCCCCGGGGCGGCAGCGGCCAGGGCTTCGGGTACGGGCCGGAACTGCTCGACGAGCTGACCGCCACCAAGGCGGTGCACATCGAGGGACCGGGTGGGGAGGGCGGCCGGTGGTGACCCGACGCCCCCCACCCCACCCGTAACCGGCTGCCCCACGGTCGTCAGCGGCGGTTGCCCTGGCGGGTCAGCGGCGGTTGCGCCCCTTCTCCCGTCCACGGGAGGCGGTGGTCTTCTGGTTGTTCGCCTTCTGGATCGCGCCGACCAGTTCGGCCTTGGTCATCCGGGACCGCCCCTTGATGTCGAGCCGCTTCGCCACATCCATCAGGTGGTCCTTCGGGGCGTTCGCGTCCACCCCACCGGCGGTCGGTGCGCGCCGTGCCGGCCCACCGCCGGCCGCCTGCTCGTCGCTCGGGCCCTTCCGCCCCTTCGGCTCCCAGTGGTCACCGATCTTCTCGAACGAGTGCTTGAGCGCGGCGAACGCGGTCCGGTGCGACCGCTGCCCCTCGCCGTACGTCTCGACCGCCGAGTCGTGGGTCTTCGCCCAGGTGTCCTGGGCCTTCTGCGGTGAGCGGCGCAGGGTACTGGGCAGAACCTCGCGTCCGGGCATGATCTTCCTCCTCCGGATCGTCTCTCGTCTCGCGTGTCGTTCCCTGTCTCCGTGGTTCGGTTTCCCGAGTCACCTGCGGCAAACCCGCGCCCGGCCCGGGACGGCGGGAGTTCGTGGCAGCCCGCGCTGCCACCGAAGGCGCCGGCGAGCCCCGGACAGTCGCTGGCGAGCCCCGGACAACGGTCGGCGGAGCGCGATGCCGTTTAGCCCGATTCCCCTCGGGTAGCGCATTGGACATGGAACGTGGGAACAGCAAGCACGGCCCCCGCCTGGACGAGCAGATGGACCGGGAGGTGCAGGGCACCGTGCAGGGCGCCGTCGGTGGCCGCGCGGAGGAGTGGCGCGACCCCGAACCGGCCGGCGAGGACCAACCCGGCCTGACCAGGGCGCCCAGCAACGACACCCGGTCCGGTGCGCCGCAGGGGATGACCTCGGAGGAGGTCGAGCAGCGGAGCCGGCTGGGCCGGTTCATCCCGCTCTCCGCGCTGCCCGGCGACCGGGACGGC
The DNA here is from genome assembly GCF_016862935.1 of Plantactinospora mayteni. GTDB lineage: Bacteria > Actinomycetota > Actinomycetes > Mycobacteriales > Micromonosporaceae > Plantactinospora > Plantactinospora mayteni. The sequence continues at coordinate 120,981 of NZ_BONX01000034.1, read as the reverse complement.
CTGCGCCGCAGCGCCGAGGAGAACGAGGCGCCGGACGAGGTCCTCGCCCAACTGGACCGGCTGCCCCCGGGTACCCAGTTCCAGACCGTCTCCGAGGTGTGGGCCGCGCTCGGACACGCGAACGAGACCCACCGCTGGTGACGGTCCCCCGAACCCAGCGGCGCAGCGGCCAGACGTAGCGCGTAGCGGCGCAGCGGTAGCCCGACCGGCAAGGAGGATGCCAGATGAGTGGCGTGACCAAGTCCGTCGACGTGGCGGTACCGATCCGGACCGCGTACGACCAGTGGACCCAGTTCGAGGACTTTCCGCAGTTCATGGAGGGTGTCGAGGAGGTCCGGCAGCTCTCGGACACGATGACGCACTGGAAGGTCGAGATCGGCGGGGTCAACCGGGAGTTCGAGGCCAGGATCACCGAGCAGCTACCCGACGAGCGGGTGGCCTGGACCTCGACCGACGGCACCCGGCAGGCCGGTGTGGTGACATTCCACCGGATCGACGAGAACCACACCCGGGTCACCGCCCAGATGGAGTTCGAGCCGCAGGGGATCACCGAGAAGGCCGGCGACAAGCTCGGCCTGGTGGACCGGCGGATCGCCGGTGACCTGCACCGGTTCAAGGAGTTCATCGAGCGGCGCGGCGCCGAGACCGGCGCCTGGCGCGGCGAGGTCACCCGGCCGCAGCCGTAGTGTTTGCCCCCGCGTGGGCCGGGTAGGGCGACAGGCATGACCGACAGGGACAGGCACGTCTGGCGCGACGAGGAGCGGCTGCCGCTGCGCGACCTGGAAGGGGCGATGGGCGCGTCGACGCCCGACGGGCAGGTCGACGACGTGACCGGCAACGATGCGGGCGCGGAGTCCGCGTTCGGCCACGGCGCGGAGGCCGACGAACCCGACCCGGCGTACGCCGAGGAGCAGGCCGGGCAACTCAGCGACGAGCAGCGCCGGTACCGGCCGTCGACCACCGGGCGCTCCGGGCCGCACTGAGCCGCCTCCGCCGGCCGCCACGGCCCGCACCGAACCCGCCTCAGCCGGCCGGTACGGGGTTCCGGGCCGCTCGGCGGTTGGACGCCCAGTACAGCGCGATCATGGCCAGGGAGAGCAGCAGCAGAGCCGGCCCGAGCACCGCGACCGAGGTACCCCCGATCAGCACGCCGAGCGCGCCCGGGATGAGCGCCCCACCCAACCCGGACGCCCCGATCTGCAACCCGATCGTCCGGTCCGCGTGCCGCTGCCCCACCCGTTCGGCGGTGGTCAACGTGAGCAGCGGGAAGACCGCCGCCGCGCCGAACCCGATGACGGCGAGGCCGGTCACCGCCAGCCAGCCCGGTCCGGGTACCGCGACGAGCGCGGAGCCGAGCGCCATCGCGTACATGCTGCCGAGCAGCACCGTCCGGGTGCCGAGCCGTTCGGCGACGAACCCCTGCACCACCCGGCCGACGAAGAGGCTGCCCCAGTAGAGCGAGACGCAGAGGCCGGCGACGGTCCGGCTGACCCCGCGGTCCTCGGTGAGCAGCAGGAACGCCCAGAGTCCGGCGGCCACCTCGATCGCCACGTACACCGCGAAGGTCAGCGCGCCGAACCAGACCGCCGGCAGCGCCAGGGTGGCGCCGATCCGTACCGGCCCGGCCGGGGCCGCCTCGCCGGCCGGGCCGTCGGCGTCGACGGCGGGGCGGCGGCGCTCCCAGGTCCGGACGGTGAGCACGAAGGCGAGCGCCAGCCCGGCCTGGGCGGCGGCCACGATGCCGTACCCCCAGCGCCAGCCCAGCCCGGTGCCGAGCGCGGTGGTCATCACCAGCGGCCCGATGGCGACGCCGAGCCCGAAGCAGGCGTGCAGCCAGTTCATCTGGCGCGGCCCGAACGCACCGGCGGCGTACGCGTTCAGCCCCGCGTCGATCGCGCCCGAGCCGAGGCCGAGCAGCAGCGCACAGCCGATCATGATCGGCAACTCCGGTGCACTGGCGTAGCCGGTGAGCGCCAGGCTGGCCAGGACGGTGCTGCCGGCCAACAGCCAGCCGACGCCGACCCGGGCGATGCTGAACCCGGCCACCACGCTGGAGACGAGGTAGCCGACCGTACCCGAGGCGAGCAGCAGCCCGACCGCCTCGGTCGGAACCGTCAGGTCGGCGCTGATCGACGGCCAGCCGACGCCGAGCAGGCCGTCGGGGAGACCGAGGCTGACGAAGGCCAGATATGCCAGGACGAGTACGGCGAGACCCGTCCGGCGGCGCGAGGGAGTGGACACGCCCGTCGATCATGCCGGACCGGTCGACGCCTGACCACCTCGGCCGCCCAGCACGTCCGAGGGTGACGGTTACGCGGATTGCCGATCGGGGTCGCAGAGCTGGATCAAGCGGACACGTACCCCGAATTCGTCCGAACGGACGACCGGCGACCGGCAGCCGGCGCGGCAGAATTTCGGGATGCGTCAGGCTCAGGCTCCTGGTTTCCTCTCCGTCCGTCAGCGTCGGTTCGCGTGGCTCGCCTTCCTGCTCACCGCGGCGCAGACGCCGGTCTCCGCCCGCCTGGTCGACGACGGCTCGTGGTTGTTCAGCCTCTGCGTCTCGCTGATGGTCGCCACCGTGATCCTGGCCGACGACGCGATGCGGCGCCGTCCGGTGGACGCGGGCTCGGTCGAGTAACCACCCGCCGCCCGACGGCTGCCCGAAGCAGACGGCGCACCGCACGGCGGCCCACCGGACCGCGTCCGACGAGCGGATTCGGCGGCTCCGGTTAGGCTGCTGGCATGCCAGGCACGGTCGGACGGGTACCCGCTCCCCCCTCCACCGTGGCCGGTGCGCCGCCGATCCCGGAGCCCACGATCGGGCCGCCGGCCGACGGTCGCTGGCCGGACACCCCGCTGGGTCCGCCCGGCCGCTGGGATCCCGCGCTGCGAGCGGTCGTCGACCTGGTGCTCTCCGCCCCGGTGCCGATGGCCCTGGCGTACGGCGCACAGCTCGCGCTGGTCTACAACGACGGCTTCGCCGAACTGATCTCGGCCAAGCACCCACAGGCGTTCGGCCGGCCGGCGGCCGAGGTCTTCGCCGAGGTGTGGCAGGTGCCGGGTGTCGGCGACGTGATCGAACGGGTCTACCGGACCGGCGAGCCGTTCCTGGAGCGGGACACCCCGCTGCCGCTGGCCCGCGACGAACCCGGGATCCCGGAGCAGTCCCTCTTCGCCCGCGGCTACTCCCCGGTCCGGGACTCCACCGGCAGCATCATCGGAGTACTCACGGTGGCCGCCGAGGCCACCCAGGTCACCCAGCGGCTACAGAATCTCGGCGAGTTGGCCTCGGCGCTGGCCGGGACGCTCACCCTCGACGACGTCGCCCGGGTCACGCTGCGCAACGCCGTCTCGACGTTCGCCGCCGACCAGGTCGAGTTCGGGGTGGACGACGGCAGCGGCTGGCGGCTGGTCCGGCGGGTCCGGGGCGAGGTGCTGGACGAGGCCGACGAGCGGCTTCCGCCACTGTGGCGCCGGCACGGTCCCGACTCCCCCGCCCCGCTGGTGCTGACCGCCGACAGCGGTACGCCGAGCTTCGCCAGTGACGGCCAGCCGCTGCTGCACAGCGCGGTCGACCGGCACGACGAGAAGATCCGGGCGCTGGCCGCGCTGCCACTGCGTACGTCGGCGCTGCGCGGCGGGCTGACTGTCGGCTACCGGCAGCCGCACCGCTGGCCGCCGGCCGAGCGCGCCCTGCTGGCCGCCTCGGCGGAGTTGGTGGCCCAGGCCGCCGAGCGGGCCCGCCGGTTCGAGACCCAGCACGGCACGGCGCAACTGCTCCAGCGCAGCATGCTGCCGGAGCACCTGCCCGACCTGCCGCTGCTGCGGATCGCCGCCCGCTACGACGCCGGGGTGGACGGCAACGCGGCCGGCGGCGACTTCTACGACGCCTTCGCGCTGCCGGACGGCCGGCTGGCGGTGGTACTCGGCGACGTGGCCGGGCACGACGTGCAGGCCGCCGCGCTGATGGGGCAGGTACGCGCCGCGCTGCGCGCGCTGGCCCTGAGCGACCCCGCCCCGGTCCCGGTACTCGCCGGGCTGGACCGGCTGGTGGCGAGCCTGAGCGCGGAGGCGCGCAGCGACGAACTCTTCGTCACCGTGATCTACGGTCTGGTCGACCCGGAGACCGACCGGCTGACCATCGCCAGTGCCGGCCATCCCCCGCCGCTGGTCCGGCGCGGCTCCCCCGGCCAGCCCGGCACCGCCCGGTATGTCGAGGTGCCGCCCGGAGTGCCGCTCGGGCTGTCCGGGCGCCGATCGGCGGTCACCGTGGAGTTCCCGCCCGGCGACACCCTGCTGCTGTTCAGCGACGGTGTGGTGGAGCGGCGGCAGCGGAGCCTGACCGACGGCTTCGAGGCGCTGGCCGCGACGGTGGCCGGGGCGGCGACCGGCGACCCGCGTACGCTCTGCGCGCTGGCCGGCGGCGCGGTGCCGGGCAACACCGAGGACGACGTCGCCGTACTCGCCGTCGAGCACGCGAGTACGCCCAGCCGGTCGGCGAGCATGGAGGTGCCGGCGGAGCCGACCGCCCCGGGCCGGGTACGGCACTGGATGACCGGTCAACTGCACCTGTGGGGGGTGCCCGAGCAGGTGGTCGGTTCGGCGGTGCTCTGCACCAGCGAGTTGACCACCAACGCGCTGCTGCACGCCGGCACCGCCGCCCGGGTGGAGATCGACCTCAGCCCGGAGCGGTTGCTGGTCTCGGTCGCCGACAGCGGTACCCGGGGCGCGGTGACCCGGGCCCGGACCGAGAAGCTGAGCAGCCGGGGCCGGGGCCTCGGGCTGATCGAGCAGCTCAGCGACGCCTGGGGGACCGATCCGACGGTACGCGGCTCGACGGTCTGGTTCGAGATGATGATCCCGGCGACGGCCGGCGCCGACGCACAGCCGGACGGCTGACCGCTCCCGTTCAGGCGTGCGGAGCACCCCTCAGGCGTGGCGGAGCACCCCCGGCGGGGAATGGCTACCTCCCGGGTTGGTCGCCGGGGGTCAGGTCCCGGTGGTCGGGGCGGGGCCGGTGGCCGGCTCCGCCCGGCGGTGCATGTGCAGCCGGATGGTGGTCGAGGTGCTGTCGGTGTGCACCTGGACCAGGTCGCAGAGGTAGTTGACCAGCAGCAGGCCGCGCCCGGTGTCGCTGACCGGTGACGGCGGGATCCGGCCGGCGAGCCGGTCGGTGAGCACGCTGGTGCCGGTGATCTCGCAGATCAGCCCGTCCGCGTCGAGCCAGACCCGGGCCACCGCCGGCCGTCCGGAGTGCACCACCGCGTTGGTGGCGATCTCGTTCGCCGCGACCCGCAGGTCTTCGACCTGGTCCCCGTCGAGCCCGGCCTCGCGGGCCAGCGCGGCGACCATGGCCCGCATCCCGGAGAGGCCGGGGGCCTCGAAGAACAACGTGGACGCCGACGACGGTGGGGTCGGGAAGGGCCGGTTGAACGAGTCGACCACGCTCTCCGGGCGGCCGTATCCGGCGCTGGCCTGCCGGTCTCCGTCGCGGATCAGGAACGGGTGGGTGCTGGCGGCGTCGGCGATGACGTCCACGTCCAGCCGCGCCGCGTCGTACGGGCAGAGCACGCTGACCGCCCGACCGGCGAGGGCGATGTTGATCAGGGCCTCGTGCTGTACGCACCGGGGGTAGGCGAGTACCGAGCGGCCGGGCCAGACCGGCTCGCCGACGACGCGTACCCGGGCCGGGGCGTGCTCCTCGACGAAGGCGTGCAGCACGCCCGGGATGATCCACCCCGGGTTGCGCCCCTCCCGGGCCATGTCGACGAAGCGCAGCTCGGTGCCGGCGCCGAGGGCCGTCCGCAGCAGGTCGAGCCGGATTCCCGGTACCGCGATCAGCACCGGCTCCCCGGCGACCAGACCCGCCTCCACGAAGGAGCGGATGCCGGTGACGTAGTCGTCGTCGGTCCGGTAGAAGAGGGCGTCGTGCCGCAGCGTGCCGGCCCCCGGCCGGGCGGCTGGTTCGGATGTCATCGCCCGCCGGTCGTACGCGACCCGTTCACTCCCCACCTCCGCCCAGCAGCGTACGCGGCACCCGCGACCTCCGGCCACGCAGAGTCAGCGGACCGGTTCACTGCGGTGTACCCGGGCCGTCGTCCGGTGGGACGGCCGGCGGGGATGGTCACCGGGGCGGCTCCGGGGCTCAAGCCGGTGACCTGCGGCAATGGCCGGCGACGGAAACCAGGGCTTCACACGGACGCAACATGGCCTTACCGTGGTCGATGTCTATGGGAGCGCTTCCAGCGATGCCCCTCGATCTCCCACCGTCCCGAAGGGAGTACCGCATGCACCTCAGACCAGCGCTCGCCGTGGCCGGTGCCGTCGCCGTCACGGCACTCGCCGCGACGACAGCGGTCGGTGTCGGCCTGTTGAACCCCACTCCGGCGAAGGCCGCCGACTCGGCGTTCTACGTCGACCCGGACACCAGCGCCGCACGCTGGGTCGCCGCCAACCCCAACGACTCCCGCGCCGCCGTCATCCGGGACCGGATCGCCAGCGTCCCGCAGGGCCGGTGGTTCACCCAGAACAACCCCGGCACCGTACGCGGCCAGGTCGACGCCTTCGTCGGCGCCGCCGCCTCGGCCGGGAAGATCCCGATCCTGGTGGTCTACAACATCCCCAACCGGGACTGTAGCGGCGCCAGCAGCGGCGGCCTGCCCAACCACACCGCCTACCGGCAGTGGATCGACCAGGTGGCCGGTGGCCTGAACGGGCGACCGGCGAGCATCATCCTCGAACCCGACGTACTCGCGCTGATGTCGGACTGCATGAACTCCTCCCAGCAGGCCGAGACCCAGGCGTCGATGGCGTACGCCGGCAAGGCGTTCAAGGCCGCCTCCAGCCAGGCCAGGGTCTACTTCGACGCGGCGCACTCGGCCTGGCTCGCCCCGGCGGCGATGGCCTCCCGGCTGGTCGCGGCGGACATCGCCAACAGCGCCGACGGGATCTCGGTCAACGTCTCCAACTACCGCACCACGACCGAGTCGGTCAACTACGCCAAGGCGGTGGTCGCGGCCACCGGGGCGCCGAACCTGAAGATCGTGGTGGACACCAGCCGGAACGGCAACGGCCCCGACGCCCGGGGCGAGTGGTGCGACCCGGCGGGCCGGGCGATCGGCACCGCGAGCACCACCGAGACGGGCGACCCGGCGGTCGACGCGCTGTTCTGGATCAAACTGCCGGGCGAGGCGGACGGTTGCATCGCCGGTGCCGGCCAGTTCGTCCCGCAGCGCGCGTACGACCTGGCGATCGCCGCCCCGAACCCGCCCACCCTGCCACCGACCACCCGGCCGCCGACGACGGCCCCGCCGACGACCCGGCCGCCGACCACCCCACCGACCACCCCACCGCCGGCCGGCACGAGCTGCCGGGTGACCTGGACCGCCAACTCCTGGACCGGCGGATTCACCGCCGAGATCCGGGTGACGAACAACGGTCCGGCGCTCAACGGCTGGACTCTGACCTTCACCGTCGGCTCCAACGTCCGGTACAGCAACGGCTGGAACGGCGTCTGGAGCCAGTCCGGTACCCAGATCAGCGTCGGCAACGTGGCCTGGAACGGGTCGCTGCCGACCGGCGGTACCACCAGCGTCGGCTTCCAGGGCACCTACAGCGGGACCCTGGGCACGCCGACCGGCTACACCCTGAACGGCAACGCCTGCACGAGCTGACCATCCCCTCCGGCCGGGTCGCCGACCCGCCACGCGCGGGCGGCGGCCCGGCCACCCCGGGCAGACCGCCCCTGACCCGGCCGGGCGGGCCGCAGCCGCCAGCGCCCCGGCCGTACGATCGGAATGGTGATGACGCGATGACGGTCGCCGGACAGCGGCAGCGACCGGTCGGCCAACTGCTGCGCGAGTGGCGCGAGCGGCGGCGGCTCAGCCAGCTCGAACTCGCGATCCAGGCGGACATCTCCACCCGGCACCTCAGTTTCGTGGAGACCGGCCGGGCGATGCCGAGCCGCGACATGGTGCTCCGGCTCGCCGAGCAGCTCGACGTACCGCTGCGGGAGCGCAACCACCTGCTGCTGGCCGCCGGGTACGCGCCGATCTACCCGCGTACCCCGTTGGACTCCCCGGCGCTGGCCGCCGTGCGGGCGGCGGTCCGCCAGGTGCTCACCGCCCACCAGCCCTTCCCGGCCATTGCCGTGGACCGGGGCTGGTGTCTGGTCGAGGCGAACGCCAGCATCGGGCTGTTCACCGCGGGCGCGGCAGCCCCGCTGCTCACCCCGCCGGTCAACGCGCTCCGGCTGGCCCTGCACCCGGCCGGGCTGGCACCCCGGATCGTCAACCTCGGCGAGTGGCGGGCGCACCTGCTCGGGCGGCTCCGCCGGCAGGTCGCGCAGAGCGGCGACGCCGAGCTGGCCGACCTCTACGACGAACTGCGGGCGTACCCCTGCGACCAGCCGGAGCCCGAGGTCGAGATCCCGGGGCCGGGTGAGGTGGTGGTGCCGCTGCGGATCCGGGACGGCGACCGGGAACTCGCCTTCTTCAGCACCGTCTTCACCTTCGGCACCCCGCTGGACGTCACCGTCGCGGAACTCGCCGTCGAGTCGTTCTTCCCGCTCGACGACCACACGGCGGCGGCGGTGCGCTCGACCGCCGAGCAGGAGGAGCGGCGGGTCGGCAGCGCGCCCGCACGCTGACCCGCCGGCTCTCCTCGGAACCGGACATCAGTGCCCGTCCGTTTACCGTCGGCCAGACCGGGTTACCGAGTGGGGCAGGCGGGGAATCGAGCCGTGACGAAGGAGGCTGATTCATGATGTCCAGGAACCCGACGGCGGCTTGGCGGTCCGGTATGCCTGGTATGCCGGGTATCGCCGGAGGCAACAACCTACCTGCCGGGCCGTCCGGCGAGCAGTTCAGGGCGCCGAGCAGCGACGGTGGTACGGCACCCGGGCAGCAGTCCACGGTGACCGTCGCCTCGTACCCGGACTACCCATCGGCGCAGTACACAGTGGACTTTCTTTCTGACAACCAGTTTCCGGTCGAACGCGCCGCCATCGTCGGCACCGACCTCACCCTGGTCGAAACGGTACTGGGCCGGATGACGACCGCCCGGGCCGCGTTGGCCGGTGCCGCCACCGGTGCCTGGTTCGGGCTCTTCATCGGCCTGCTCTTCGGCATCTTCACGGTCGGCAACTGGTGGGCCGTCATCCTGGTGGGACTCGCCATCGGTGCCGTCTGGGGCGCGATCTTCGGCGCCATCGCGCACGCCATGACCGGCGGCCGACGCGATTTCACCTCGGCGAGCAGCCTACGGGCCAACCAGTACGCGGTGACCGTCGACGCGACCTTCGCCGACCAGGCGCGGCAACTCATCGGCCGGATGAACTGGCAGGGCGGTCAGCGGCCGGCCGGCGCCACCGGCTGACGGGACCGCACAGTCGTTGTCCAGCCCTCTGCGGTACGGCTGCGTACCGGCCGGGTCGGCGAGTCAGTGGTAGACGCGCTCGCCGGCCCGGATCGGTGCCGCGATCCGGTTCTCCTCGGGCGCGAGCGGGCAGGCCCACCTGTCGTCGTACGCGCAGGAGGCGTTGTAGGCGTAGTTGAAGTCCAGCCGTAGCCGGCCACCGGGCAGCACCGTCAGCCCTCTGCCGTAGGTGCCCTTGACCGTGTCGGTGAGATAGCGCCCACCACCGTACGTCTCCCGGCCGGCGGTGCCGTCCCGGAACGGCAGGAAGAGCCCGCCGCCGTACGCCTCGATCCACCAGAGGGTCAGCGGACCCCACGGAGTCTCGGCGATGCCCGAACGGCGGTAGTGCACCACTCCGTCCGGCCCGCCGGTGTCGATGCTCAGCATGCCGCTGGCCGGACGTACCGGCACGTCGACCACGGCCGACGGCTCGGCCGGAAAGTAGCGCAGGCCGGTGAAGCGGGCCCGCTCGGTCAGCGGGATCGGTGACTGCGGATGCCCGGCGAAGAGGGCGTCCCGGGCCGCCCGGAATCCGGCCAGGTCGAGGTCGGACAGATAGAGCCGGGTCACCTGCTCACGCCAGTCCGCCAATTCCAGTTCCTCCACCCCACCCACCCTAGGTGTCGGTGGGTGGGCACCGCGACAACGTGTGCTCCAACTGCCCCTCTGGGGGTAGCAGAAGCACACGTACTGATGCGGCAGGAAACGGGTGGCCCGGTGGGGGGTGGGGGGACAGGATGGCGGGCATGTCTGATGATCTCTCGATGGTGCGCCTCGAACCGGTGACGGCCGACAACTGGCGGGACTGCGTCCGGCTCCAGGGTCGGCCGGACCAGGCCGACCTGGTGATGCCGGTGGTCTACAACCTGTGCCAGTGCGCGTACGGCGGTGTCTGGCAGCCGCTGGCGATCACCAGGTCGGGCCGGGTGGTCGGCTTCGTGATGTGGGGACGCGACGACGATCGGAGCATCTGGATCGGCGGCCTGCTGGTGGACGCCTCGGCGCAGCGCAGCGGCGTGGCCCGGAGCGCGGTACGCCAGCTACAGCGGCGGTTCGCCGCCGAGCCGGACTGCCCGAACGTGGCCCTCAGCTATCCACCCGGAAACACCGCCGCCCGCGACCTCTACGCCTCGCTCGGCTTCCGGGAGACCGGCGAGACCGAGGACGACGGCGCGGAGGTCGTCGCCCGGTGGACCCCGGAGGGGTGACCCCAGCAGCCCGATCACCCAGACCGTGAGCGCGAACGTCAACGATGTGTTGACACTGCGTCCGGTCGGTCGACATCATGCTCGGATGCGATCCGAGAACCGATCCGGCGACGAGTTGCCCGGCGAGACCTCGCCGCAGCCCTCGACCAGCGGACACCACCGGGCCGACCCGCCGACGACCTGGCCGTCGGACGAGGCCGGGCGACGGCTCGCCGCACACGCGGCCGTACTGGCAGCCGCCTCCGCCGCCCGGCTGGACCGGCTCACCCAGCCCTCCGGGACCGATCCCGGGCAGCCCGAGCCGCTGGCCGCGTTACGGCTGCTCGGCGGGTTGCGGGCCGGGCTGGACGAGGCGGAGCGCCAGCTCGTGGAGGCGGCCCGGGAGCGGCGGGCGAGTTGGGCGCAGATCGCCACCGCGCTGGGACTGGCCAGCCGGCAGGCGGCCGAACAGCGCTGGGTACGGCTCTCGGGTGCGGCGAGCCGCGACCCGGCCCGGGTACGCAGCGATCGTAAGCGTCAACAGTTTGTTGACAATGCCTATGGAGTGGCGATCACCCGACTTCGGGCGGCGGTGGTCGCCGTACACCGGCAACTGGGTGCGGAACCGGACCGGGACGACTGGCATCCTCGGGCGCGACTCGCGCGTACCACCCTCGGGCTGGCCGGCTCGGCCGATCCCGGCGCCCTGTACGCACTGGCCATCCAGGCCGTCGACGACCTCGACGAGGTCCCGGCCGAGCAGTTCCGCGGGGCGCTGCCGGACGCACTGGACCGGCTCCGCCGGGCCCTCGACCAAGCCGCCCCCACAACCGCCCAGCCGGCCAAGCACAGGAACGCCGGCCACGAGTTGAGTCAGCCCGACTGAAGTTCTGGTTGACATGCGATGACGGGGCAACCGAGGATGTGAGTCCTATCGACTCAACCCCTCGGAGGTCGGAACGTGCGTCCGGAACGATGGCGCGGCGCGGAGAAGCGCAACACCCTGCTCTTCGTCGGGATCTCGCTGATCTCCGGATTCGGCGGTACCGCGCTGAACGTGGCCGCCGGGGTGTGGGTACTCGACCTCTCCGGCTCCAGCAGCCTGGCCGCGCTCACCGGCCTCTGCCTCTTCGCCCCGACACTGCTCGGCCCGGCCCTCGGCGCGCTCGTGGACCGGCTGCCCCGCAGGCGGCTGATCGTCTGGACCCACCTGCTCACCGCCGTGGCCGTACTGTCGCTGCTGGCTGTGCGTACCGACGCCCAGGTCTGGCTCGTCTACGCCGTGATGGTCGGTTACGGCACCAGCCTCGTCCTGGTCGACGCCGCCGAGAACGCCCTGCTGCCCGCCGCCCTCCCCGCCGCCGCGCTGGGCGGGGTCAACGGGTTGCGGACGAGCGCACAGGAAGGCGTGAAGCTGGTCGCCCCACTGGTCGGGGCGGGACTCTTCGCCTGGCAGGGCGGATATCCGGTGGCCGCGCTCACCGCCGCCGCACTGGCCCTGGCCGCCGGTCTCTACACCCTGCTCCGGATCCGACCACAACCGGATCGGCCGGCGGGACGATCACCGGTTGCCCGGCGTCAAGCCGAACGCCGTCCGCAGCACCCGCCGGCACCGGACCGGTCCGAAGGCAACCGGCACACCTCGGCCGACCACGGCCGGGCCTCGGCCGGTGCCGGCTGCCCGACGGCCGGGCCCTCGGAAACGGAGCCGATCGAGCGCGCCGGACGGAAGTGGGGCGGGCGCCTGCGCATCCCGGCCGGTTTCGCCTTCCTGTGGCGGCATCCCGAACTGCGCACGTCCGTCCTGATCGGATCGGTCACCATCGCGATGTCCGGACTGACCACCGCCGCCGTCTACGCCGTCATCACCGAGGACCTGCACCAGCCCGCCGAGTTCATCGGGGTGCTCTCCTCGGGGCAGGGCGCCGGATCGCTGCTCGGCGGCCTGATCGTCGGCCGGCTGCTGCGTACCCGGGGAAGCCTCGTGGTCGGCGCGCTCGGCGCCGCCCTCTTCGCGCTCGGCACGCTCGGCCGGGTTGTGCCATGGTCTCCGGCGGCGGTGGCATGCTCGGTGGTGGTCGGGGTCGGCCTGCCCTGGACCCTGGTGGCCGCCGTGACGGCGGTGCAGTCCCGGACTCCCGAGGCGCTGCTCGGGCGGGTGTCGGGCAGCGCCAACACCCTGCTCTTCGCCCCGGTGGCGATCGCCACTCCGGTGGGTGCGGCCCTGGTCCTGCCGGAGCACCGGCTGCCACTGGTCGTCGCCGCCGTACTCTGCCTCGGCGTCGGGCTGGTCGCGCTCCGGTCGGCCCGAGCCGCCGGTCAGCAAACCGGTCAGCGAACTGGGCTCGGTGGAGTCGAAGCGGGCTCCGGCTCCGGTGCCTCACAAAGCCTGGACCCGCCGCCGGACGACCCGGGCCCGGTCGGGCGCACCCGGCCGGACGCCGGGGCCGGCACCGCCCCGGAGCGGGACGTGGCGACCCGCTCCTGACCGAACGCGACGTAAGCGGCCCCCGGTCGTGACCCGGACGGGACATCGCGGCACGCTCCTGACCGAACTGGGCGTGGGCGGCCCCCGGTCGTGATCGGACGGGACGTCGCGGCCCGCTCGTGAACGGGCGCGTGTCGGACCGCTCATGACCGGACGGGACGAGGCGGACCGCTCGCGGACGGGCAGTGGCGGACCCGCCAGCCGGGCTGGCCGGCGGGTCCCGTCAGCGAACCCTTCCCAACCTCCCCCTGCGGTCGGTGGTCGCCGCAGGTGGCAGACGGGGCGCACGCGCCGCGCTGCTGAGGTCCGGAAAGGTTCGGTGGGAGATCGGACACCATCACGTGGAGACGGCGAAGATGCCGGCCACGCCGAGCAGGACCATCACCAACACCGCGACGAGGGCACCACGCTCGCTCTCCACCGCCGCCCGGTCCGGTCGATCCCGCTCAACGTCCATGATCTCGCTGGACATGCTGTCCTCCCCTGGTCGTCACCTGCTCTGGACGGGCAGGACGACCACCGCCGTACCGGCTCCGACGACCTGCCGCCGACTGACCGGTTTCCCGGCGCCTCCCGCTGGTACGGCCGCCGGTCGTCCCCACCTGGGCACCCCGCCTGGGCGCCCGGGCTGCCCGGAGGCCGTGTGGAAGCACAGCCCGCACCGTCGCGCGCGATCGGGGGCAACCCGACATCGGAGTTGCCACTCTGGCCGATCGGAAACCCGGCAGCGCGGCCCGATTCCGAGGTAGCCTGCCCCACCCCGACCACCGGTGCCGGTGGGACGGCCGTGCCAAAACCGGACTACCGGGAGGGAGACGGACCGGACTACTGGGGGAGGGAGACGGGCCGGAGGGGAGGCCCGACCGGGCGAGCGGCGTGCGAGGTTTCTAACGCTGGATCCAGCCGGACGGCACCAGGATCGGCTGGTCGGGGTCGCCGGCCGGTACCAGCCGGGCCGTCCAGTCGGAGATCAGCGGCTCGCCCCGGGCCACCCAGCGGTCCCGCAGGGCGAGTACGTCGGCGGCGTACCGGGCGGCGGACGGGCCGGCCGCCTGTACCGAGCCGTCGGCGAGCAGACCCGCCCCGCCGCCGTGCAGCTCGTCCAGCAGGGTGCAGCCACCGGGGCCGCCCCAGCCGCCGGCCGGTCCCGCCGCGAAGGTGGTCCGCCGGTCCCAGGCTCCGACCGCGAACCACAGGTCGTGGTAGCGGAAGACGTCCAGCGGTGGATGCCAGCGGTGCGGATGCCGTACGGTCGGCGGCGGCAGCGCACCGGTCCGGCGGGGCGCCGGATGGGCTCCCGGATAACGGGCCGCCAACGGCCCGGCCGCGGACATGAACCCGGCGCGCAGCTCGCCGCGCGCCTCGGCCATCCCCGGCCCGCCCGGCCGGATCCGCAGCACCGGGTGGTTCCCGGCGTGTTCGACCGGGGCGAGCAGGTAACCGTCCGGTGTGAGCTGGTCCAGCCAGCGCGGCGACACCCCGGTCACCCCGACCGTGACCACCACTCGGTCGTACCCGGCGTCCGCCGGCACGCCGAGGTAGCCGTCGCCGAGGCGTACGTCGACGGCGCCGGCCAGCCCGACTCGGCGCAGCGCGACCTCGGCCCGCTCGACCACGTCCGGCGCGATGTCCATCGTGGTCACCCGGGCACCCATGGTCGCCATCAGGGCCGCGTTGTAGCCGGTGCCGACGCCGATCTCCAGTACCCGGCTGCCGGGGCGCAGCTCCAGTGACTCGATCATGGCTGCCATCAGCGACGGCTGGCTCGACGAGCTGACCGGTACCCCGTCGGCGACCTTGGTCACCAGCGGATGGTTCCGGTAGACGAGGGAGAGGAAGTCGGGATCGTCCGGCCCGATCCAGCGCCCGTCGCCGCCGTCGAAACCGCTCGCCACGAACTCCTCCCGGGGCACCATGCCGAACGCCCGGACCAGGTCGTCACCGCCGAGCAGGCCGTCCCGGCGCAGTTCCTCGACGTACCGGGAGCGCAGCTCGTCCGCCGACGTCACGACCGACCCGCCACGACGGCTGCCGCCGGTCCGGACGGACTCAGTACCGGACCCAGCCCTCGCTGCCCGGCAGCGCGAACGACGAGCGTGGCGAGTAGAAGCCCCACAGCAACTCCAACGGGTTGGCCGGCCGGAGCGCGAAGACGGGATGATCCGGCGCGAGGAACTCCACCGACTCGATCTCGAAGGGTGTGACCGGCTCGAAGACATACGGGCAGGTGGCGCCGGTGAGCTGGCTGCCGAGCCGGCTGAGGTAGCGGACGTGTCCCCGGTAGACCCGGGTGACGTTGCGGCCGATCCGGGCGGTGGTGCGGATCAGCCCCACACCGTCGGCCTCGGTCACCGCCACCAGCGCCTGTCCGGTGATCTCGATCGTGGTCCGGCCGGTGCCGGCCGGCACGCCACGTACCGCCGCCTGGGCCCGGGTGAGCGGGCTCGAACTCAGGTGCTGGGCGTACCAGCGGGCCCGGCCCGAGTCGGCCAGGTCGAGATCGGGGCCGAGTCCGGTCGCCGAGTAGCTGTCCAGCCCGGAGGTCTGGGCCGCATCGTCCACCACGTACTGCTGGAGGAAGACCTGCCGGTTCGCCGGCAGTCGCAGGCCCGGCGGCACCATCGCCGCCACCGCCTCCGGATCCGCCGGCACCCAACCGAAGTGCAGCATCCGGCAGTGCACGACGAGTAACGGCGGAACAGGCTCGCTCAACAGGACTCCTGTCGCGTCGGCGGGATAGCCGCGACGCTACGACCGGCCCCGGGTGCAGACAAGCGCAGGCAAGACGGATAGTCGACAGTCACCTCCGCCGGCTCAGTCCGTTCGGGCCGCCCGGTCCAGGGCCGTAGTGCGCGCGGGCGCCGGCCACCACGTCGGCGACCTCCTGCCACCAGGGCGCCGGGACGTCGTATCCGGGCAGCACGCCGAGCGGCCGGCCGTCGCCGTCGAGCAGGTGCAGCAGCACGGTCCGGGTCACGGCCACCAGGCTCTCGCCGGCCGGGTCCCGGCCGAGCCCACTTGGCGGGCGTGTGCCGGGGGCAACGACTCCGACCAGCGCCGGCGCAGCCGGTCGAGGTCGACCGGGGCGATCCGGCCGGGCAGCCGCAGCCGGGCCATCCCGCCGTCCGGAAAGACGTCGAGCCGGACCTCGGTGGCGGTCGGGGCCGCGTCGACCGGGAACCGGTGCCGGGTGTCCGGCTGCAACCGGGTACGCGGAAGGATCTCGAACCAGGCCGCCTCGTCCGCCGGGTCGGCGACCCGGGTGTCGATCCCGCGCAGCGTCGCCGCCGCCGGTGCGTTGCCCTTGAAGTGGCTGGTGTCCAGCTCGACCTGCCGGATCTGGCCGGGTGCGGCGAGCCGGACCCGTACCCAGTCGTTGCCGTCGTCGCGTCGGCGGGCGGTCTCCCAGCCCTCGCCCATGGTCCGGGCCAGGCCGGGCGCGATCAACTGCCGTGGCGCACCGTAGAACATGTCGCTGCACCCGACCACCAGGCCGCCGTGCTCCAGCGCCGCGAGGTCGAGCTGCCCGTCGGGAAAGAGCGCCGGATCGGGTACGACCACACCGTGCACGCGCAGCCGGGCCACCCCGCCGTCGGGGTAGATCCGCAGCCGTACGTGCGTGTAGCGGTGTGGGTCGCCCACCTCGAACAGGTTACGACCGTCCCCGCGCAACGCCGCCCGGGGCACCAGGCTGACCCAGTCGGCGTCGACCAGCTCGGCCGGATCGGGATAGCCGGCCAGCCCACACGCCTCCACCGAGGCGTACGGCGGATAGTTGCCGACGAAGTGCGCGGTGTCCACCACCACGCCGCTGACGATGCCGGGGGCGCCGAGCCGGAGGATCGCCCAGTCGTGCCCGGGCTCACGGCGGCGGCGGGTCTCCCAGCCGTCGTACACCTGGCCCTTGGCCCCGAAGGTGCCGGCGGCGAAGCCCGGCGGCTCGTCGGTGACCAGGTTGTCCCGGGCGGCGAAGAACTCGTCGTTGGCCGCCACCACCCCGCCGCCGAGCGACCGCGCCGCCAGGTCCGGCAGCTCGGTGAAGCCACTCATCCCCGCCCCTCCCCGGCCGGCTGCCCCAGCGGCAGGCTCCGGTCGCCCGTGGAGCCGTCGACGTCCACTCTGGACAGCAGACGGCCCCGGGGCGGGTCGGTCGGCGCGACCGGCTCGCCACGCAGCCAGGTGCCCCGGACCACGCCGGTCAGCCGGCGCCCGGCGTACGGAGTGACCGGGTGCCGGTGCAGCAGCCGGGCCGGCTCGACGATCCACTCCGCGTCCGGGTCCAGCGCCACCAGGTCGGCGTCGGCGCCGACCCGAAGCATCCCCTTGCCGCGCAGGCCGGCGATCTCGGCCGGCCGCCGGGCCATCCAGCGCACCAGGTCGGCGAGGCCGTGGCCGCGCCGCCGCGCCTCGGTCCAGACCGCCGGCAGGCCGAGCTGCACCGAGGCGATCCCGCCCCAGGCGGCGCCGAAGTCGCCACTGTCGCGCCGCTTCAGCGCGGGCGGGCACGGCGAGTGGTCCGAGACCACGCAGTCGATGGTCCCGTCGGCCAGGCCGGCCCAGAGCGCCGCACGGTTCGCCGCGTCCCGGATCGGCGGGCAGCACTTGAACTCGGTCGCCCCGTCCGGGATCTCGGCGGCGTCCAGGGTCAGGTAGTGCGGGCAGGTCTCCACGGTCACCCGTACCCCGTCGGAGCGGGCGGCGGCGATTGCCGGCAGAGCGTCGGCTGCGGACAGGTGCAGGATGTGCACCCGCCGGCCGGTACGCCGGGCCGCGTCCAACACCATCTCGACCGCGCGCCGCTCGGCGACCGGCGGCCGGGAGCCGAGGAAGTCGGCGTACCGGGCGGAGGCCGGGGCGACCTCGATCCGGGCCGGATCCTCGGCGTGCACCACGAAGAGCGCGTCGACCGTGGCCAGCGCCCCGGCCAGCCCGGCCGGATCCAGCGGCGGGAACTCCGGTACCCCCGAGTCGACCAGGAACGCCTTGAACCCGAACACCCCTTCGGCGTACAGGGCGGGCAGCTCGGCCAGGTGCTCCGGGACGGCACCGCCCCAGAACCCGACGTCGACGTGGCACCGGCCCCGGGCCGCGTCCTGCTTGCGGCGCAACGCCGGCACGGTGACGGTCGGCGGCACCGAGTTGAGCGGCATGTCGACGATCGTGGTTACCCCGCCGGCCAGCGCGGCCCGGGTGGCCGAGGCGAAGCCCTCCCACTCCGTCCGGCCCGGCTCGTTGACGTGCACGTGCGTGTCCACCAGCCCCGGCAGCAGGGCCAGCTCGCCGAGGTCGGTACCGGGCACCTCGTCGTACCCGGCCAGCTTCGCGATCCGGCCGTCCCGTACGCAGACCGCCGCCGGCCGCTCGCCGTCGGGCAGTACCACCCGCCGGGATCGCAGCACCAGGTCGTACCCGCTCATTGCCTTCCTCCCCCGCATTCCGACCGACAGCAGTCACACCGCCGAGAGTGTGGCCCGGTCGAAGCCGGTCTCGGCCTCGGTCAGCGCGCCGCAGTCCAGCCCGCGCAACAGGAACCCGGCCAGCGCCCGGGCCGTCGCCGGCTCGTCCAGGATCCCGCTCGACCGCCGCCCGAGGTACGCCCGCAGCCGCGCCACCGCCGCCGCCCGCCCGTCCCGGAAGAACGCGTACGTGCCGGCGAACCGGGTCGGCAACTGGGCCGGATGCAGGTCCCAGCCCTGGTAGTAGCCGCGTTCCAGCCCGCGCCGGACCAGCCCGGCGTGCTCCGCCCAGCCGGCCTGCACGGCAGCCGTCTCCCCCACCGGCAACAGGTTGGTCGAGCCGTCGGAGAGCCGTACCCCGGTCTCGGCGGCGGCCACCTGCATCACCGCCTTGGCGAAGTCGGCCACCGGGTGCGCTGAACTCTGCTGCGCGGCGGCGATCCCGCAGGCGGCGCTGTAGTCGTAGGTGCCGTAGTGCAGCCCGCTGCACCGGCCGGCGGCTGCCTCGATCAACCGGCCCGGGGTCGCCAGCCCGTCCGGCCCGAGGATCGCCGCCGGCGTCTCGATCTGCACCTCGAAGCGCAGCCACCCGACCGGCAGCCGGTACGCCGCCTCCAGCCGCTCGCAGAGCAGCACCATCGCCTCTACCTGGGCCGGCACGCTCACCTTCGGCAGCGTCACCACCAACCGGCCGGCCGGCGGCAGCTCACCGGCACCGTGCAGCGCGTCGAGGAAGAGATCGAGGGTACGCACCGCCCGGCGCCGCAGCACCCCGGTCAGGCTCTTGATCCGCAGCCCCGCGAACGGCACCCCGAGCCCAGCGCCGAGCAGCCGCCCCGCAGCCCGTGCCGCCGCGTCCTCGGCCTCGTCGTCCCGTACCCCGTAGCCGTCCTCGAAGTCGATCCGCAGGTCCTCGATCGGCTCCCGGCGCAGCTTCCCGACCACCCGCTCGTGCAACTCCGCCGGGTACGGCAGCGGCGGATGCTCGTGCAACGCCGCCAGCGCCGCCGCACCCCACCGCGCCACCAGCCCCGGACCGCAACGGTCGGCCGGCACGTAGACGGTGTGCACCGGCTGCCGCCCCACCGGCTGCCCCGGATAGCGCCGCCGCAGCTCGGCGTCGACCGGCTCCAGCCGCTCGTCCAGCTCGGCGAGGACGTCCGGGGAGAGCCGGCCCATCAGCCGGTCCCGGTCAGGTGCTCGGGCCGGACCGGTACCCGGGCCAGTGGCAGCCCGGTCGCCGCCCGGATCGCCGCCACGATCGCCGGAGTGGCCGAGATGGTCGGCGGCTCCCCCACCCCCCGCAACCCGTACGGCGCGTGCGGGTCCGCCAACTCCAGCACGTCGACCGCCATCGGCGGCACGTCCAGGATCGTCGGGATCAGATAGTCGGTGAAGGACGGGTTCCGGATCACCCCGTCGACCACCTGGAGTTCCTCCATCAGCGCCAGCCCGAGCCCCTGGGCCGTACCGCCCTGGATCTGCCCGAGCACCGCCTGCGGGTTGATCGCCCGGCCCACGTCCTGGGCGGTGGCGATCTCCACCACCCGGACCAGCCCGAGTTCGGGGTCCACGTCCACGGTGGCCCGGTGCGCCGCGAAGGCGTACTGCACGTGCGCGTCGCCCTGCCCGGTCACCGGGTCCAGCGGCCGGGTCGGCCGGTGCCGCCAGCGGACGGACCTCTCGACCGGGCCGGCGGCGAGCAGGTCGACCAGCGTGCCGAGCGTGCGCCCGGCAGCGTCCCGGATCACGCCACCGGCCAGCTCCAGCCCACCCCCGGCGACCCGCCCGCCCCCGTCGCCAACCGTGCCACCGTCGCCAACAACGCCACCGTCGCCAACAGCGCCACCGTCGTCGGCAACGCCACCGTCGTCAGCACCGGCACCGGACCCGCCGGCCAGCCGCGCCAGCAGCGCCGCCCGGACCGCCCGGCAGGCCGCCCGGACCGCGCCCCCGGTCATGTACGTCTGCCGCGACGCCGACGACGACCCCGCACTCCCCACACTCGTGTCGGCGGTCGCCACCACCACCCGCTCGACACCCAGCTCGGTCCGGGCGATCTGCGCCTGCACCGTCACCAGCCCCTGCCCCACCTCCGCCGCTGCGGTGTGCACCAGCGCGGTCGGCTCGCCGCCGATCAGCTCCAGCCGGACCCGCGCCGTCGCGTGGTCGTCGAACCCCTCCGAGAAGCAGACGTTCTTGATCCCGATCGCGTACCCGACCCCCCGGACCACCTGCTCCGGCGCGGTCGTGTTCGCCACCCCGCCCGGCAACTGCCGTGGATCGTCACCGACCGGTGGCGGTGCCGGCCGGTCCCGGACCAGCTCCAGCAACCGGGCCACCGGCGCCGGCCCCTCCACCACCTGCCCGGTCGGCATCGAGCCACCCTCGGCCAGCGCGTTGCGCACCCGCACCTCGACCGGATCCAACCCGACCGCCTCGGCCAGCCGGTCCATCTGCGACTCGTACCCGAAGCACGCCTGCACCGCCCCGAACCCGCGCATCGCCCCGCACGGCGGGTTGTTGGTGTGCACCCCGTACGCGTCCACCGTCACGTTCGGCACCCGGTACGGCCCCACCCCGAGGCTGGCCGCGTTCGCCACCACCGCCGGCGTCGTCGACGTGTACGCCCCACCGTCCAACAGGATCCGGGCCCGTACGTAGACCAACTCACCGTCCCGGGTCGCGCCGTGCTCGTAGCGCAGGATCGCCGGGTGCCGGTGTACGTGCCCGACGAACGACTCCTCCCGGCCGTAGACCATCTTCACCGGCCGCCCGGTACGCAGCGCCAGCAGGCTGGCGTGCACCTGCATCGACAGGTCCTCCCGGGCACCGAACGCCCCGCCCACCCCGGCCAGACTCAGCCGGACCAACTCGACCGGCAACCCGAGGGCGGCGGCCACCTGCCGCTGGTCGGCGTGCAGCCACTGGGTGGCGACGTACAGCTCGACCCCGCCGTCCGGCGCCGGCACCGCCAGCCCCGATTCCGGCCCGAGGAACGCCTGGTCCTGCATCCCCACCCGGTATTCCCCGGTCACCACCACCTCGGCGACCGCCGCCGGATCACCCTTCCGGATCGGCACGTGCCGCACCAGCCGCCCACCGGCCAGCGCCACCTCCGGATCGGTCACCGGCTCCCGCACCCCGTAGTCGACCACGATCCGCTCCGCCGCCCGCCGAGCCGTCTCCGGATGGTCGGCGGCCACGATCGCCACCGGCTCCCCCCGGTAACACACCTCGTCCACGGCCAGCACCGGCTGGTCCGCCACCTCCAACCCGTAGTGCCGATCGCCAGGCACGTCATCGGCGGTCAGCACCGCGTACACCCCCGGCACCGCCAACGCGGCGCCGACGTCGATCCCGCGGATCGTCGCCGACGGATGCGGGCTGCGCAGCGTCGCACCCCACAGCATGTCGTCGGCCCACAGATCCGACGAGAACGCGAACTCCCCCCGCACCTTCAACGCCCCGTCCGGCCGTACCGGACTCGCCCCGATCCCCCCGACCCCACCCCCCACGCACCGCACCCCGCCCGACGACCCACACCCAGGAGCCACCGCACCCCCCACCGCGCCCACCGACCACGCCGAACCATCCGACCTGGCCCCCGGAAGTATCTGCCCGGTCATCGACGTGCCCTCCGGACCAGCGCCCGATGCGCCCGCCGCACCCGACGCGCCAACTCCCGCGAGTCCGCCGTCCGCAGCTCACCGTCGTCCACCACGACCTCACCCCCGACCAGCAACATGTCCACCGGAGCCACCGGCCCGAAGACCAGCGCCGCCACCGGATCGTCGATCCCGACGTGCCCGAGCCCGTCCAACCGCCACAGCACCACGTCCGCGAGCTTCCCGACCTCCAGCGACCCGAGTTGGTCCCCCCGCCCCAGGCAGCGCGCCCCGCCGATCGTGCCCAGCGCCAACGCCTCCCGGGCGCTCAACGCCGCCGCCCCACCCCGGGACCGGGCCGCCAGCAGCGCCTGCCGCAGCTCCGCGCCGAGCTGACCGGCCTCCTGCGACGCCGGCCCGTCCACCCCGAGCCCGACCGGCACTCCCCGGTCCAGCAGCTCCCGGACGCGCGCGACACCAGCCCCGAGCCGGCCGTTCGAGCTGGGACAGTGCGCGACCGAGGTCCCCGTCCGGGCCAGCGCGTCCAGCCCGGCGTCGTCCAGGTGTACGCCGTGCGCGAGCCAGACGTCCGGCCCGAGCCAGCCGAGCCGTTCGGCGTACTCGACCGGGGTGCAGCCGTGGGTCTGCCGGCAGTACTCCTGCTCGTCGACGGTCTCGGCGAGATGGGTGTGCAGCCGTACGCCCCGGCGCCGGGCCAGCGCCGCCGCCTCGGCCATCAGTTTCGGCGTGACGCTGAACGGCGAGCAGGGCGCCACCGCCACCCGCAGCATCGAGTCGTCGGCCGGATCGTGGTAGCGGTCGATCGCCTCCTCGGTGGCCGCCAGCGCCGCGTCGGTCTCCTCGACGATGCTGTCCGGCGGCAGCCCGCCCGACGACACCCCGAGGTCCATCGACCCCCGGCACGGATGGAACCGCAGTCCCACTCCCCGGGCCGCCTCGACCTGCGCCGCCATCAGGTCACCGGCCCCGGCCGGATAGACGTAGTGGTGGTCGGTGCTGGTGGTGCAGCCGTGCAGCGCCAGCCAGCCGAGCCCGGCGGCGGTGGTCGCCGACACCACCTCGGCGTCCAGACCGGCCCAGACCGGATAGAGCGCCTTCAGCCAGCCGAACAGCTCCGCCTGCTGCGCCATCCCCCGGGTCGCCCACTGGTAGAGGTGGTGGTGGGTGTTGACCAGGCCGGGGGTGGCGAGGCAGCCGGTGCCGTCGATCCGGCGTACCGAGCGGTGGTAGCGGGCGGCGTGGCCGGGGCCGACCGCGACGATCCGGCCCTCGTCCAGCACCAGGTGCCCGTCGGAATACTCGGTACCGGCCGGGTCGACCGTGGCGACCGCGCAGTTCTCGATGATGATCACGACTCGTGCTCCCGCCCGGCGGCCAGGCGTACCGCCGTGAGGATCTTCTCGTACCCGGTGCACCGGCACAGGTTTCCGGCCAGCGCCTCCCGGATCTCCTCCTCGGCCGGGGACGGCGTCCGGGCCAGCAGGTCGTGTACGGCGACGATCAGTCCCGGGGTACAAAATCCACATTGGACGGCGCCGGCGGCGATGAACGCCCGCTGCACCGGATGGAGGTCGCCGTCGCCGAGCCCCTCCACGGTGACCACCTCGCGCCCCCGGGCCTGCCCGGCCGGGACCAGGCAGGCGCAGACCGGCTTTCCGTCCAGATAGACCGTGCAGGAGCCGCATTCACCCTGCTCGCAGGCGTTCTTGGCGCCCGGCAGCCCGAGCCGCTCCCGCAACACGTGCAGCAGGCTCTCCCCGGCCCACACGTCGTCGGCCCGGCGCGGCTCGCCGTTGACCACACAGTCGATCCTCATCCCCGCACCCCTCCCCGCCGGTGTTCCGCCCAGGCCCGCCGCACCGCCCGGCCGGCCAGTACCCCGAGCGCGTGCCGGCGGTAGGCGGCGGTGCCGCGTACGTCGTCGATCGGGCTGGCCGCCGCCGCGACCAGCTCGCCGAACCGGCGGACCAGCGGTTCCGGCAGCGCGGCCCGGTCCGCCCAGGGCAGCTCGGCGACGAGCAGTTCCTCGGCCGCCGCCGCCCGGACCGGGGTCGGGGCCGCCGAACCGATCCCGGTGCCGACCGTCCGGCTCACCGGACGCAGCGCCAGCGCGAACGAGCAGACCGCGATCACCATCGCGTTCCTGGTACCGACCTTGGCGAACTGCTCCGGCCCAGCGTCCGGCGGCAGCAGGACCGCCGCGATCAGCTCGTCCGGGGCCAGCATGCTGCGCTTCGGCCCGGTGCAGAAGCCGGCGACCGGCACCCGGCGGACACCCCGGACCGAGGCCAGCTCCACCAGCGCCCCGGCGGCGAGCAGCGGCGGCAGCGCGTCCCCGGCCGGCGACGCCGAGCCGAGGTTGCCGCCGACGGTGCCCCGGTTGCGGATCTGCGCCGAACCGATCGTCCGGGCCGCCATCGCCAGCCCCGGCGCCCGACCGGCCAGTTCGGTGACGATCCGCCGGTACGGCACCCCGGCGCCGAGCCGCAGCAGCCCGTCCTCGGTGCCCCAGTCGGCCAGCCCGGCGACCCGGCCCAGGTCGAGCAGGGCCGGTGGGCGGCGGCGGGCGAAGTTCAGCTCCACCATCACGTCGGTGCCGCCGGCCACCGGCAGCGCCTCCGGGTACGCCGCCCGGACGGCCAGCGCCTCGGCCCAGCTCTCCGGTTGCAGGAACTCCATCTCCGATCGCGGCAGAACCATCAGCCCGGCCCGCCGTCCCCGGCCGGATCGACATCCGGTGCCGGAGCCCCGTCCTCTGCCGCTGTCCCATCCTCTGCCGCTGTCCCATCCTCTGCCGCTGTCCCATCCTCTGCCGCTGTCCCATCCTCCGGTGTGCGGGTCACGGTGCCCTCGATCAGGCCGTACGGCCGGTCGGTGGCCACGAACACCTCGCCCGGGTTGTCCAGCCCGAACGGCGCCAGGTCCACCAGCAGGTGGTGCCGGTTCGGCAGCGCCAACCGCAGCTGCGCGATCTCGGGGCGCTCGGCCAGCACCCGGTGCCCCATCGCGTACAGGGTCTGTTGCAGCGAGCGGCTGTAGGTCTCCACGAACGCGCCGACCAGGGCGGCCCGCACCCCGGCGTACGACTCCGCCCAGTCCCGGCCCGGGTCGGTCGGGCCGACGTCGGCGTGCCGCCACCGGGCCTCGACGGCGGTGGCCAGGATCCGGTCGTCGGTCTCCGGCAACGTCGTGTACCGGTCCTTCAGATAACCCCTGAACTCCGAGTCGGTGCTGTTCAGCAGCACCAGCCCGGAGATCCCGGACTCCACTGTGGTCCCGCCGGTCGCACCGTCGGGGTCGGCGGCGTCGACGGCACCGTCCGCGTCCACCGTCACCGTGGCGGTACGGATCTCCGAACCGTCGCGCTGGAAGGAGTGCGGGCCGAGTCGCTGCCAGCCGTGCTCGGTCAGCTCCACCCGGGCCCGGGAGATCGCCGGTACGCTCCGGACGAAGTGCCGGGCGAGCAGCAGGCCGAACTCCTCCACCTGGTCGACGCCGTGTTCGCGGGCGAAGGCGTAGACGGTGTTCTTCTGCGAGTCGGTCGGCAGCACGTGCGCGTTGTCACCGCTGCGGTGCACCTCGGCGAGGTCTCCGGCGAGCGCGATGCCGACGGTCAGGTCGCGCAACTCGTGCCGGGGCCCGTCCCGGCGTACCCGGACCAGCCGCACTTCGGCCTTGCCGTACTGGTTGGCACCGAGCACGATCGCCACCGCCTGTGCCTCCTCAGCTTCCCCGGTAGGTGGTGTAGCCGTACGGGCTGAGCAGCAGCGGCACGTGGTGGTGCCGGTCCGGCTCGGTGACCTGGAAGGCGACCACGATCTCCGGGAAGAACGCCGTCCCGGGCGGATAGTGGCGCTCGACCTGGAACACCAGCCGGTAGCCGCCGGCCTGCCAGCCCCGCAGCGGCAGCCGGTCCGGCAGCGGCGTCCAGCCGGTCAGCCGGCCGTCGGAGTCGGTCCGGCCGTGCGCCACCGGCGTCCAGCCGCCACTGTCCCGCCGGTCGAGCCGGACCGGGATGTCGGCGGCCGGTTCGCCGCGTACGGTGTCCAGCACGTGCGTGGAGATCCGGATCAGGCCGTCCGGCGCAGTCGCCCGGTCGTCGGTCACGACAGCAGCCTGCTCAGCCGGAGCAGCGCGATCTGCCGCAGTTCGTCCCGCACCACCTCGCGTTCGGTGCCGGGATCGTTGCCGAGCCGCCGCCGGGCCGCCGCGAGCAGTTCCCCGTCGGTCCGGCCGTCGGCGAAGACCAGGAAGAGATAGCCGAACCGCTGTTCGTACTCCTGGTTGGCCCGGGCGAGCGCCGCGCGGGTGTCCCGGTCGGCACCGTCGAGGGCGGACTGTTCCCGGCGGGACCAGGCCGACTCCCGACCGGTGCCGGTGGGCCGCTCGCCGATCCGCGGGTGCGCGGCCAGCGCCCGCGCCACCTCCGACCAGTGCAGCCGACGCAGCGCGGCGTCGGCCACCGCGACCACCGCCGCCACGTCCGGGTACGGCCGCCCGGCCGCCACCGCCCGAGCCCAGTCCGGCACGGCGCAGCAGGCGAGCAGCTCCGTCTCGGCCTCGGCGGCGGGCCGCCGGTTGAACTCGTCCAGCACCGCGCTGACGGTGGCCACCCCGATCACCTCCTGCGGTCGCGAGAAGTACAACAGTCGGGTGGTGCCCGGGTGAATCGGCGCGAACACCGAAACCGGCGCCGGCCGCCGTATCGTTTTCGTAGATTCCTCCAACCGGCCTGTCGCCGGGATCGGACGGGTACGCGATGCTGCTGCGCGAGGCACTGGACCGCCCCCAGTTACGGCTGACCCTGCTCACCGGCGAAGCCGAGCTGGACCGCCCGGTCAGCCGGGTGTACGTCACCGACCTGCCCGATCCCCGCCGCTACCTCTCCGGGGGCGAGATCGTGCTGACCGGGCTGATGTGGCGGCGCCGGGCCGGTGACTCGGAGGGGTTCGTGGCCGCCTGCGCCGCCGCCGGAGTCACCGCGATCGGTGCCGGCGACGCCGTGTACGGGTCCGTGCCGGTGGACCTGGTGACGGCCTGCCGGCAGTACGGCGTACCACTGTTCGAGGTTCCGGTCGAGGTCTCCTTCCGGGAGATCATCGACGAGGTCACCCCGACCCTGTGGGCGCGCCGGGCGAACGGGCTGGCGACGGTGCTCGGCCGGTACCGGGGTCTGGTCGCGGCGATGGCCGGCGGCGCCCGGCTGGCCGACCTGCTCCAGCCGGTCGCCGCCGACCTCGGTGTCGACTGCTGGGTGCTGACCTCGGCCGGGCGGACCGTCGCCGGTACTCTGCCGCTGCCGTCCGACGCCCGCCGCCGGTTGGCGACCTCGTTCCTGGCCGCCGGCCGGCTGCCGGCCCTGGTCGAGGTCGACGGCCGGCGGCTCTGGCTGGTCGCCGTCGCCGGCCGTCCCGAGCACCGGCTCGCCGCCTGGCTGCTGGCCTGCGCGATCCGGCACCCCGGACCGCCCGATCTCGACGGTGCCGCCCGACCCGAGGCCACCGGCTCCACGGTCGACGCCGCCCAGTCCAAGGTCACCGGCTCCACGGTCGACGCCGCCCGGTCCGCCGAGCTGGCCAGCCCGGCGCTGGACCGGGCCCACCCGGTCGTCGATTCCGCCCCGCCGCCCGGGCTACCCGAGGCGGCGGCCGAGCTGGTCAGCCTGGTGGCGCTGGAACGGGCCCACGCCGACGAGGCGGGCCGGGTGGAACGGCGGCTCGCCGACCAGCTCGGTACGGCGCTCTCCAGCGGCGCCTCCCCGGCCGAGCTGCGCGCCGCGCTCTCCTCCGGCGGGCTGCCGCCCCGGTCGCCCCTGCTGGTGCTGGCCCTCCGGCTGACCGGGCTGACCACGCCCCCGGAGCTGGCGGTCGCGATCACCGAGGAACTCGTCCGGTCGGCGACCCTGCCGGCCATGGTCACCGGCGCCGCCCGCCCCGGGACGGTACTCGCCGTGCTGGCCGGTGGCCGGACCGAACTGGCCGGGATTCCGGACGCGGTCCGGGGTACGGTCGCGGGGCTGGTGCCGGGGCTCGGCGCCGGGCGGCTCGCGGTGGGGATCAGCGGACCGGCGGCCGATCCGGGTGCCCTGCCGGGCGCGGTGGAGCAGGCCGAACACGCCCTGACGACGGCGTTGGCGGATCCCGGCACCGGCAGCGTGGTCTCGGCCGGTGACCTCGCCTCGCACCTGCTGCTGCTCTCCGGCGTACCCCCGGAGGCGCGGCGGGCGTTCCGGGACCGGGTGCTCGGCCCGGTGCTGGCCTACGACCGGGCGCACGACGCCGACCTGGTCGGCACGTTGGAGGAGTTCCTGGCCTGTTCCGGTTCGTGGAGCCGGGCGGCCGAACGGCTGCACCTGCACGTCAACACCCTGCGTTACCGGATCGGCCGGATCGAGCAGCTCACCGGGCGGGACCTGTCCCGGTTTCCCGACCGCGTCGACTTCTATCTCGCGCTGCGCCTACCGCACTGAACCTTTTTCAACCTCCCCTTGCGGCCCGGCTGGCCGCAGGGTCGGACGCGGTGCCTGAGCACCACGTGGTTCAGGTTGAAAAAGGTTCACTGACCCGCCGCGCCGCCCCGGTCCCACGCCGCCGGTCGGGAACACCCGGCCCGGACACCGCCGAGGTCGGCGACTGGATCGTCCGGGAGCGTCACGGCACGGTCGCCGGTGGCACGTCCAGGTCCGCGTCGTCCGCGACGTCGGCACAGGGTACGACCGACAGCAGCCCCTCGTGCCGGCGCAGGTACGGCCGGGCACCGACGTCGCCGACCGCCAGCTCGGCCACTCCGGGCCAGTGTGACCGGCCGAGCAGCACCGGATGGCCGCGCCGGGCGCCGTAGCCGGCCATGCCGAGCGCGTCCGGTGTGGCGATCTCGACCAGCCGACGGACCGCCTCGGCGGTGATCCCGGGCATGTCGACCAGTAGCACGACCGCCGCGACGGCGCCGGAGTCCCGCAGTGCGGCCAGCCCGACCCGCAGTGAGGAGCCCATCCCGGTCGCCCACTCCCGGTTCTCCACCGGTACGGCGTCGCCGAGATCGGCCCGGGACCGGACCGTCGACGCGGCGGCGCCGAGCACCGCGACCACCGGCTCGCAGCCGCCGGCCCGGGCGACCTGGACCGCCCGTTCGACCAGGAGTTGGCCGTCGAGCCGGACCAGTGCCTTGGGCCCGCCGAAGCGTCGCCCGGCACCGGCGGCGAGCACCAGCCCCCCGACCCGACCGGCGGCGACCGGGGCGGTTGTCGACCGTCCGGGCGACTGGTCCGGAGCGAGTGGGGTCACGGTCGGAGCCTAGTTCAGGCCCAAGATCTCGGCGAAGTTCCCGGCTTTGAGCAGCGTTGCCGGTTTTATACATCAGCCGTTCGGCTAGCCTCAGCCAATACCAACGGGCTAAGGTGATGCCTGAACAGCCGCACCACCACCCGACCACCCAGCACCACCCGACCAGCACCAACCGACCGGACAACCCCGTCCCCGCCACCACCACAGTGCAGGGAGGACCACCTTGACAACCACCACAACCAGTCGGGCCACCACCCGGGCCGACAACCCCGCCCCCACCGACACCGCCACCGACCTCCTCCACGCCCTGACCGCCCTACCCACACACCACCCCTCCCGACCCGCCCTCCGCGACAGAACCATCGAAGCCTGGCTCCCCCTCGCCCACCACCTCGCCCACCGCTACACCGGACGCGGCGAACCCACCGACGACCTCACCCAAACCGCCGCCATCGGCCTCATCAAAGCCATCGACAAATACGACCCCACCCGCGGCGTCGACTTCGCCGGCTACGCCATCCCCACCATCATCGGCGAACTCAAACGACACTTCCGCGACCGCACCTGGGACATCCGCGTCCCCCGCCGCCTCCAGGAACTCCGCCTCGCCATCAGCGAAGCCAACAGCACCCTGCACCAGACCCTCAGCCGCTCACCCACCATCACCGACATCGCCACCCACCTCAACCTCACCGAAGAAGACATCCTCGAAGGACTCGAAGGGGCTCGCGCCTACAACGCCGTCTCCCTCTCCACCCCCACCGGCGACGGCGAACGCACCACCGAACTCGGCGACCTCCTCGGCACCGAAGACACCCAGTACGAACTCACCGAACTCCGTGTCGCCCTCGGCCCCGCCCTCGCCACCCTCGACCCCCGCGAGCAGAAGATCCTCACCCTCCGCTTCTACGGCAACCTCACCCAAACCCAGATCGCCGAACAGATCGGCGTCTCCCAAATGCACATCAGCCGCCTCCTCACCCGCGCCCTCAGCAAACTCCGCAACCAACTCGCCGACACGTACTGAACCCGGCCGAGGAGTTGTGCTCACGGGCGCCGCGCGGCCCGCCGCCGCCCCAGGGCTGACCGGTAGCCGGCCGTCGGTGCCGCCGGTGCGACACTGGCCCGGTGTCAGCGCCTGAACCCGCCGCCGAACTGCCGGTCCGGCACGTCCTGCCGGCCCTGGTCGAGACGCTGGCGGAGCGGGGTGCCGCCGTGCTGGTGGCGCCGCCCGGCGCCGGCAAGACCACACTGGTCCCGCTGGCGCTGGCCGACCAGGTCGACGGGCGGATCGTCGTCGCCCAGCCGCGCCGGGTCGCGGCCCGGGCCGCCGCCCGCCGGATCGCGGAGCTGCGCGCCGAACGCGTCGGCGAGACCGTCGGGTACGCCGTCCGTGGCGAGCGCCGCACGAGTGC
This sequence comes from Plantactinospora mayteni, assembly GCF_016862935.1. Lineage (GTDB taxonomy): Bacteria > Actinomycetota > Actinomycetes > Mycobacteriales > Micromonosporaceae > Plantactinospora > Plantactinospora mayteni. The sequence goes on along the minus strand of NZ_BONX01000034.1, from coordinate 90,106 downwards.
CCGGACCAGGATCGAGGTGGTCACCACCGGTCTGCTCGTGCAGCGGCTCCAGCACGATCCGGAGTTGCCGGGCGTCGGCGCGGTACTCCTCGACGAGGCCCACGAGCGGCAGCTCGACGCCGATCTGGCGCTGGCGTTCGGCATCGAGGTACGGGCGGCGCTCCGTCCCGAGCTGCGCCTGCTGGCGATGTCCGCCACCGCCGAGGAGGAGCGGCTCGGCGTACTGCTCGGCTCGGCGGGGGAGCCGGCCCCGGTGCTGCGTGCCGAGGGTCGGGCGTACCCGGTCGACGTGGTCTGGGCCCCGCCGCCCCGGCCGGTGGACCCGCCGCACGGGCTGCGGGTGGATCCCCGACTACTCGACCACGTGGCGGCGACCGTACGCCGGGCGCTCGCCGAGCACGACGGTGACCTGCTCGTCTTCCTCCCCGGTGCCGGGGAGATCAACGGTGTCGCCGGCCGACTGACCAACCTCGCCGGCACCGACCTGGTACGCCTGCACGGCCGGCAGACCAGCGCCGAACAGGACGCCGCGCTCCGCCCGGCCGCCGGCCGACGCCGGGTCGTACTGGCCACCGCCGTCGCGGAGACCAGCCTCACCGTGCCCGGGGTGCGGGTGGTGGTCGACGCCGGGCTGAGCCGGGTGGCCCGGACCGACCTGGCCCGGGGACTCGGCGCGCTGGTGACGGTGCCGGTGTCCCGGGCGGCGGCGACCCAACGGGCCGGTCGGGCCGGCCGGGAGGCGCCGGGCCGGGTCTACCGATGCTGGTCGGCGGCGGACCAGGACCGGTTGCCGGCGCAGCCCGAGCCGGAGATCGCGGTAGCCGACCTCACCTCGTTCGCGCTCCAGCTCGCCTGCTGGGGACGCCCGGACGGCACCGGTCTGGCGCTGCCGGACCCGCCGCCGGTGGCGGCGATGCAGGTGGCCCGGGCCACCCTGGAGGCGCTCGGTGCGGTTGGCCCGGACGGCCGGGTGACCGGGCGGGGCCGGGCGATGGCGGCGGTCGGCGCGCATCCACGGCTGGCCCGGGCCCTGCTGGACGGTGCCGCCCCGGTTGGCCCGGGCCGGGCCGCCGAGGTGGTCGCGGTGCTCGCCGAGTCCGCTCCCGGCGACGACCTGGTCGCCGCCTGGCGCCGGCTCCGCTCGGGTACGGACCCCGCCAGCACCAGGTGGCGGGCGGAGGTGAACCGGCTGCGGGCCGCCCTCGACGAGTCACCGCAGACCCCTGCCCACGACGAGCAACAGAGCGGGCGGGACGGTCGACGGGCCGGGGGACCCGGTCACCCGGCGTTGCCGGACGACCTGGCCGCCGGGCTGCTGGTCGGGCTGGCGTACCCGGAGCGGCTGGCCCGGGTCCGGCAGGCCGGCGCCGAGACGTACCTGATGGCCGGCGGCACCGCGGCGGACCTGGCGCCGGGCTCGCCGCTGGCCGGGGCGGAGTGGCTGGCGATCTCGGTGGCCGACCGGGCACCGGGGCGGCGGGGCGCGGCGATCCGCCAGGCGGCGGTGCTGGACGAGGCGACCGCCCGGGAGGCCGGTGCCGCGCTGCTCCGCCGCGAGCAGGAGATCGCCTGGTCCGGCGAGGACGTGCTGGCCCGCGAGGTGGAGCGGCTGGGCGCGATCGTGCTGCTGGACCGTCCGCTGGCCCGCCCGGATCCGGCCCGGGTCGCCGCCGCGCTGCGGGACGGGCTGCGGCAGGTCGGGCTCGACCTGCTGACCTGGCCGCCGCGGGCGCGGGAGCTGCGGGACCGGCTCGCGTTCTGCCGGCAGGCCCTCGGCGGCGAGTGGCCGGAGGTGACCGACGCGGCGCTGCTGGACCGGGCCGACGAGTGGCTCGGTCCGGAACTGGCCACCGCCCGGCGCCGGGCGGACCTGGCCCGGATCGACGTGCCGGCCGCGCTGCGCCGGCTGCTGCCGTGGCGCGAGGCGGCCCGGCTGGACGAGTTGGCCCCGGAGCGGCTGGCCGTACCGAGCGGGTCGCGGCACCGGGTGGACTACGCCGATCCGGCGGCACCGGTGCTGGCGGTGAAGTTGCAGGAGACGTTCGGCTGGCAGGACGTGCCCCGGATCGCCGACGGGCGGGTGCCGGTGCTGCTGCACCTGCTCTCCCCGGCCGGCCGCCCGGTCGCGGTGACCCGGGACCTCGCCTCGTTCTGGCGGACCGGCTATCCGCAGGTACGTGCCGAGCTGCGCGGTCGCTATCCCCGGCACCCGTGGCCGGCGGACCCGACCGAGGCGGCCCCGACCCGTGGCCTGCGACCCCGCCGGAGCTGAGCCGCCCGCCGGGCGTACCCGTGGAGGAGCCTGGCGGGGTGTGGTCAGGGGGTGTCGATGACGTCGGCGACCACGACGGTGATGTTGTCCGGCCCGCCGGCCCGCAGGGCCAGGTCGACCAGCCGCTGCGCGCAGCCGGCCGGGTCGGAGTAGCCGAGCAGCGCCTCGGCCAGGCTGTCCGGGCGGACCACATTGGAGAGTCCGTCGCTGCACAGCAGCCACCGGTCGCCGGGCTGCGGCACCACGGTGGTGTACGTGGGGGTGACCGGCTCGCCCTGCAACGCCCGGGTGACCACCGCCCGGCGGGGATGGCTGTGCGCCTCCTCCGGGCTGATCACCCCCTCGTCGACCAGCATCTGCACGAAGGTGTCGTCCCGGGTGAGCTGGGTCATCGTGCCGCCACGCAGCAGGTACGCCCGGGAGTCGCCGACGTGGGCCAGCGCGAGGCAGGCGCCGGTACGAGCGAGCAGCAGCGCGGTGAGGGTGGTGCCCATGCCCTGCCGTTCCGGGTCCTCGGCGATCGCACCCCGGATGCCCGCGCTCGCCGTGTCCAGGGCGCCCTGAAGGGCGGCGACCAGCCCTTCCTCCGGGGTCTCCACGTCCAGCGGCCGGATCGCGTCGATGGCGATCGTGCTGGCCAGGTCGCCGGCGGCCATTCCGCCCATGCCGTCGGCCACGGCGAGCAGCCAGGGTCCGGCGTGCACGGAATCCTGGTTCGCTCCCCGGATCAGGCCGCGGTCGCTCACCGCCACGGATCGCAGCTTCAGGCTCATGGCAGGCAGCCTGCCAAAAAGACGGCCAGAATGCTTGCAGTAGATCACCAACGGGCCGGAGTGGCGGTCGAAATTTACCGTACGTGGCTACGGTGATCACGAACCGCGAGCCGCTCCGGCCCCGGTAGCTGGTCCTCGGCCGCCGACCCGGCAGGAATTCGATCCAGCTTGGTCGATTGACATGCCAGAAACGGACTGGCAACATCGGCTCCGTATTGGGAGCGCTCCCACCAGCGCTGCCGGTTCCACCGCCGCGAACCCGAGTGCTGCGGGCCGCTGGCGGCACGCCCACCGGAAGGGATCCCCCGTGCTCCGACCCCGCCACCGCCACCGCCGGCCCGCCCGCGCGGTCACCCTGCTCGCCACCGCCGCCCTGCTGCTCACCGGTACCGCCACCGGGGCGCAGGCCCGGCCCGACGGCTCCGCCGGCACCCTGGCGTCGACCGAACACATCGTCAACGGCACCTTCACCGACAGCACCGCCCCGTGGTGGTCCACCGCCAACCTCACCCTCGCCGTGGTCGACGGCCAGCTCTGCGCCGAGGTCCCCGGCGGCCTCGCCAACCCCTGGGACGCCAGCCTCGGCCACAACACCATCCCGCTCGCCGACGGCGCCAGCTATGCGCTGAGCTTCCGCGCCTCGGCCAGCGCGCCGGTCACGGTCAAGGCGAACGTGCAGCTCAACGAGGACCCGTACACCACGGTCTTCTCCCGGGACGTCGGGCTGGACGCCAGCGCCGAGGAGTTCGGGTACGAGTTCACCGGCACCCTCGACTCGGCCAACGGCACCCTCACGTTCCAGCTCGGCGGTGCCGCCGAGGCGTACACGTTCTGCCTGGACGACGTCTCGCTGAGCAGTGACGCCGACACCGGGCCGCCACCGGGTGGGGCCGAGCAGTTGACCAACGGCGACTTCGCCGACGGCACCTCCGGCTGGTACTCCTACGGCACCACCTCGACCGGGGTGACCGACGGCCGGCTCTGCTCCGCCGTGCCGGGCGGGCTGGCCAACCCGTGGGACGGCGGCGTCGGGCAGAACGACGTGACGCTGGTGAACGGCGAGTCGTACACGCTCTCCTTCGACGCCTCCGCCGCACCCGGCGCCACCGTACGGGTGGCGGTGCAGCTCGGCGTCGACCCGTTCACCTCGTACTTCGCCGAGGACATCACGTTCGGCCCCGAGGCGCAGCACGTCGAGCGGACCTTCACCGCCACCGCCGACACCGAGGTCGCCCAGGTCGCCTTCCAGGTTGGCGGCAACGCCTCGGCGTACACGTTCTGCCTGGACAACGCCTCGCTGCTCGGCGGCGAGGAGGAGCCGCCGTACGTGCCGGACACCGGGCCCCGGGTCCGGGTCAACCAGGTCGGCTACCTGCCGGCCGGGCCGAAGAACGCCACGATCGTCACCGAGGCCACCGATCCGCTGGGCTGGGAGCTGAAGTCGGCCGCCGGTGCCGTGCTGGCCAGCGGGCGGAGCACCCCGCGCGGCGTGGACCGGGCGTCGGCGCAGAACGTGCACACCGTCGACTTCTCCGCGTTCCGCACCCCGGGCAGCGGCTACACGCTGACCGCCGACGGCCAGACCAGCCACCCGTTCGACATCTCGGCCGACGTCTGGAAGCAGCTCCGCTCCGACTCGCTCCAGTTCTTCTACATCCAGCGCAGCGGCATCGCGATCGACGGCGGCCTGGTCGGCGCGGCGTACGCCCGGCCGGCCGGGCACCTCGGGGTGGCGCCGAACCGGGGCGACACCGACGTACCGTGCCAGCCCGGGGTCTGCGACTACCGCCTCGACGTCCGGGGCGGCTGGTACGACGCCGGTGACCACGGCAAATACGTCGTGAACGGCGGCATCGCCACCTACCAGTTGCTGAACGCCTTCGAGCGCACCAAGACCGCGCCCACCGCCGGTGGCGGCGCGGCCCTGGCCGACAGCACGCTGCGGGTGCCGGAACGCGGCAACGACGTGCCGGACATCCTCGACGAGGCCCGCTGGGAGCTGGAGTTCCTGCTCCGGATGCAGGTGCCGGCCGGCAAGCCGCTGGCCGGGATGGCACACCACAAGATGCACGACCGGAACTGGACCGGGCTGCCCCTGCAACCCGAGGACGACCCGGAACTGCGCGAACTGCACCCGCCGTCCACGGCCGCGACGCTCAACCTGGCCGCCACCGCCGCACAGTGCGCCCGGCTGTACGCCCCGTACGACGCCGCGTTCGCACAGCGCTGCCGGACCGCCGCCACGACGGCGTACGCGGCGGCCAAGGCCAACCCGACCCGGTACGCCGACCCGAACGACGGCAACGGCGGCGGCTCCTACAGCGACGGTGACGTCACCGACGAGTTCTACTGGGCCGCCGCCGAGCTGTACCTGAGCACCGGCGGTGCCTCCTACCTGGCCGACCTGACCGCCTCGCCGCACCACACCGACGACGAGGTGTTCGCGTCCAACGGCTTCGGCTGGGGCAGCACCGCCGCGCTCGGCCGGCTCGACCTGGCCACCGTGCCGAGCGGCCTGTCGACGGCCGAGCGGGACCGGATCCGTGCCTCGGTGGTGACCGCCGCCGACGGCTACCTGGCGACCGCGCAGGGCCAGGCGTACGGGCTGCCGATGCCGGGCAACCCGGGCAGCTACTTCTGGGGCGGCAACAGCAACATCATCAACAACGCGGTCGTCCTGGCCACCGCCTTCGACCTGACCGGACAGGCCAAATACCGGGACGGCGCGGTGCAGGGGATGGACTACATCTTCGGCCGGAACGCGCTGAACCAGTCGTACGTGACCGGGTGGGGCGAGAAGGCGTCGAGGAACCAGCACAGCCGGATCTTCGGCAACCAGTACGACGAGTCGCTGCCGAACCCGCCGGCCGGCTCGATCGCCGGTGGTGCGAACGCCGGCCTCGACGACCCGTTCGCCGAGCAGTTGCTGGAGGGCTGTGCGCCGCAGTTCTGCTACGTGGACGACATCGCCTCGTACGCCACCAACGAGGTGGCGGTGAACTGGAACTCGGCGCTGGCCTGGATCGCCTCGTTCCTGGCCGACCAGGGCGGCAGTACCGCCGTACCGGCCGGCTCCGGCTGCCGGGTGACGTACGTCAACTTCGGCAGCTGGGCCGAGGGCGGCGGGTTCACCGGGCAGGCGACCATCACCAACACCGGTACCGCGCCGATCAACGGCTGGACGCTGAGCTTCGCGTTCAACGGCGACCAGAAGGTCCGGGAGGCGTGGATGGCGAAGGTGACCCAGTCGGGTGCCCGGGTCACCGCGCGGAGCGAGTCGTACAACTCGCGGATCATGCCGGGCAGCAGCCAGATGTTCGGCTTCAACGCCACCACCGCAGGCGGCCCGAACCCGAACCCGACACTGTTCACGGTCAACGGGGTGCCCTGCACCTGAGTACCGGTCCGGCCGGGCCCCCGGCGCGTGCGGCGACGCGCCGGGGCCCGCGCCGGCTCAGCGCAGCCGGGCTCGACCGGGCCGGACGCGAGAACGGTTCGCAGTGGTACCGGTAAATAGATCTTCTGCCAACATGGACGTTGTGCCAACGAGCCCTTCTCCACCTGAACGGCGTGGCGCGCGCGCCCCGACATCCGGCTACACCGCGGACGGACCGCAAGGGGAGGCCGCGCAGGGTTCGCCGGAACAGCTCGTCGTCCGGCCCGGCGGCCCCGACGACGTCGGCACGGTGCTCGCCCTGCTCGACGGCGCCACCCGCTGGCTGATGCAGCGCGGTCGCACCGGCCAGTGGGGCACCGCGCCGCACTCCGGCAACCCACGCCGGATCGCCCAGGTCCGGCGCTGGGCCGCCGACGGCGACCTCTACCTGGCCGAGTTCGCCGGGCGCCCGGTCGGGGCGATCGTCGTCGGCACGGCGGTGCCGCACGTCCCGCCCGCGACCGAACCCGAGTTGTACGTCAACCTGCTGGTCAGCGACCGGGCCCACGCCGGGCTGCGGGTCGGCGCCCGGCTGCTGGAGTACGCCGAGGAACTCGCCCGGGCCCAGGGGGTCGACCTGCTCCGGGTGGACTGTTACGCCGGTGACGACGGCGCCCTGATCCGCTACTACGAGCGCCAGGGCTTCACCGCCACCGAGCCGTTCACGGTGCCGCTTGTCGACCGGCAGTGGCCGGGTCAGCTCCTCGAACGCCGGCTGAGCCGCCCCGGCGACGACGGGCCGGACGCGACCTGAACCGGACACCGGCCAGCCCCGGCCCGGCCGCACACCCGGTACGGCGACGAATCTCCGCCGACCGGTCACCGGGGCAGGGTGCGGCGATGGGGCGCTACTCGCTGTGCGCGCCCGCGCCGGTACCGCCCGACGTGCCCGCGCCGATCCAGACGGCCTTGAGGTTGCAGAACTCCCGGATGCCCTGCGCCGACAGTTCGCGGCCGTAGCCGGAGTTGCCGACGCCACCGAACGGCAGCTCCGGATAGGACGTGGTCATCCCGTTCACGAAGACCATTCCGGCGTCCAGGTCGGCGACGAAGCGCTGCTGCTCGTCCGGGTCCCGGGTCCAGGCGTTGGCGCCAAGACCGTAGTCGGTGCCGTTCGCCACCTCGACCGCCTCGGCGTACGAGTCGACCCGGTAGAGGCCGGCGACCGGGCCGAAGACCTCGTCGGCGTACATCCGCATCTGCGGGGTCAGCTCGGTGACCACGGTCGGCGGGTACCACCAGCCGGGGCGGTCCGGCACCTCCCCGCCGCAGAGCAGCCGGGCCCCCTTCGCCACCGCGTCCCGGACCTGCTCGGCCACCTCGGCGCGGCCCCGCTCGGTGGCGAGCGGCCCGACGTCGGTCCCGTCGTCCATCGGGTCGCCGAGCCGCAGCGCCGACATCCGGGCCACGAACGCGTCGGCGAACTCGTCGAAGACCTCGGTGTGCACGATGAACCGCTTCGCCGCGATGCAGGACTGGCCGTTGTTCTGGCAGCGGGCCACCGTGGCCACCTCGGCGGCCCGGGCCACGTCGGCCGAGGGCATCACCACGAACGGGTCACTGCCGCCGAGTTCCAGCACGGTCTTCTTGACGTACCTCCCGGCGATCGACGCCACCGAGCGGCCGGCGCCCTCGCTGCCGGTCAGCGTCGCGGCCCGGACCCGGGGATCGGCGAGTACCCGCTCGATCCGCTCCGAGCCGATCATCAGGGTCTGGAACGCGCCGGTCGGGAAGCCGGCACGGCGGAACAGCTCGTCCAGATAGAGCGCTGTCTGCGGCACGTTCGAGGCGTGCTTGAGCAGCCCGGCGTTGCCGGCCATCAGGGCTGGGGCGGCGAACCGCAGCACCTGCCAGAGCGGGAAGTTCCACGGCATCACCGCCAGTACCGGCCCCATCGGGAAATAGCGGCCGTACGCCGAGGTGGCACCGATCGAACCGGCGTCGGCGGGCTCGTCGGCGAGGAACCGCTCGGCGTGTGCCGCGTAGTACCGGCAGGCCGCCGCGCACTTGGCCACCTCGGCCTTTGCCGAGGCGTACGTCTTGGCCATCTCCGTCGTCATCATCCGGGCCACGCCGTCGCACTCGACCTCCAGCAGGTCCGCCACGGCGGACATCCACCGGGCCCGGTCGGCGAAGGTGGTGCCGCGCAACTCGTCGAAGCCGGCCGCCGCCCGGGTGAGGGCGGCCTCCAACTGCTCGTCCGTCATCTCGTCGAAGGTCTTGAGCACCTGTCCGGTGCTCGGGTCGATGGTGGCGATCGACATGTCGTACTCCCTGAAATGTCGGCTCGTACTCCCTGGAATGTCGGCGGATCGGGCGGAGCGCGGGTCACGGGCGGGCCGGGACCGGCTCCGTGCTCACTCGAAGATCGAGTGCTTCGTGCCCGGCGGCTCCTCCCGGCGCCGCGCGGCCCGGCGGCGCTGCACCACCACCAGGTCGACCGCGGCGGCCAGGGCGAGGATGCCCAGGACCACCGCGAGCACCACCAGGTGGGCCCGAATCGCCAGCACGCCGAGCCCCACACAGATCACCAGACCGAACAGGGCCAACCCCAGGCGCAGGTTGAGCGCGCTGTACGGGTGGCCAACCGTCCCTTTCGCCCCTCGGGGCTGCGATTTCGCGGCCATTTCGCCGAACTACCCGGTATGGGCGCGGACTAACCTGGCCGGCCACCCCTGGTCGCCGCCACCCCTGGTCGCCGCCACCCCTGGTCGCCGCCACCCCCGGACGCCGCCACCCCCGGACGCCGCCACCCCCGGACGCCGCCACCCCCGGACGCCGCCACCCCTGGTCGCCGCCGGACCTGGTGCCCGGGGCAGCGGTGGGGATTGTTCTGGTGTCCTAGCTGGCCTCGGTTCTGTCGGGAGTGCCGGGCCGGGGCAGGTGTCGGTGATCCGCGTGCCGGGCGGCGGGTCCGAGGGTTCCGGGTCGACGGCGGCCCCGCGTACAGTTACGGAGCGATTGCTGTCCGCTCCGTACCGGGGGAAGCATGCCCAGACGTTGGACCGCCGCCGTCCTCGCCCTGCTCGCGGCCTTCGCGCTGGCCTGCGAGGGCTCCGACGGCGGCGGTGGCGGCCAGCCCGATCCTCCGGCCGCCTCGCCCCGGCCCGGGCTGCCCGACTCGATCGCGGCGCTCGGCGACTCCATCACCGCCGGCTTCGGCTCCTGCCTGATCCTCGCCGCCTGCCAGCGCAACTCCTGGTCGACCGGGGACAGCAGCCGGGTGGAGAGCCTCTACCGGCAACTCCGCGAGGTGAACCCGGCCATCCGCGGCAAGGCGCACAACGAGGCGGTGAACGGGGCCCGCGCCTCCGGACTGGCCAGCCAGGCCAGCGCGGCGGTAAGCGCCAAGGTGGACTACGTGACCGTACTCATCGGAGCGAACGACGCCTGCCGGGGCGGGATCGAAGACATGACCAGTGTCGCGACCTTCCGCGACGGCGTCGACCGTGGACTCGCGACCCTGAAGAAGGGCCTACCGAAGGCTCGGGTGCTGGTGGTGAGCATCCCGAACCTGTACCGGGTCTGGGAGGTCGGCCACGAGGACACCCGGGCGGTACGCGCCTGGCGGGGTCGGATCTGCCCCGCGCTGCTGGCCAGCCCCACCTCGACCGAGCCGGCCGACCGTACCCGCCGGTCGACGTTCCGGGCCCGGATCGACGCGTACAACGAGCAACTCGCCGCCGCCTGCAAGGCGTACGGGTCCCGCTGCCGCTACGACGGCGGCGCCGCGCACCGGGTACGGTTCGGGCTGGACCTGCTGAACCGGCTGGACTACTTCCACCCGAACGTGGCCGGGCAGAACGAGCTGGCCAAGGTGGCCTGGCGGGCCTCCGGCCTGGCCAGCCAGGCCCGACGCGCCGACTGAAAGCCGTCGACCCGACCAATGCGACCGGCGACGAGCAGTGCGACCGGCCCAACCGAGGCGACCGGGCCGACGAGGTGGCCCGCCAATGCGACCGAGCCGACGACGGTGGTGGCCGGGCTGACGACGGTGGTGGCCGGGGGCTACCGGCTCGGCGGCAGGATCGCCGGGAGGCGGTACAGCTCCCGGGACCGGGCCGCCAGGCTCTTGGTGGCCGACGAGTTCGCCCAACTGCCGAGCACCACCGCTGCCCCGGGTACCGCCTTGGCGACCAGCCGCTTCGCGGCCCGGACGCCGGCCATCTGCGCCAGCTTCAGGCCGAGCCGCAGCATCACCCGGGCCAGCGGAGTCTCCGACCCGCTTCGCAGGGCGTCGATCCGCTCCCGCCCGGCGGCCACCCCGAGGGCCAGCCGCGCCGTCTCGGCGACCTTGTGTACCCGTTGCAGCACCAGCAGGTCGGTGGCCCGGTCGGGATGCTCGGGGTCGTGGCCGTAGGCAGCCGCGACGTAGAGCACCATCCGGGCCTGGGTCCAGGCCAGCACTCCCATGTCGAGGACCGCGCCGGGCAGTCCGGCGGCCCCGGAGATCGCCCCGGAGACCCGGGCGTGGTTGACGAACTTCCGGACCGCCGTCTCGGCCATCGCCTCCGGCGTCATCTGCGGATACCGGGCACGGGTGCGCTCGGCCCAGGCCCCGGCCTGTGGCCCGATCCGTCGGACCGCCTCCAGGGCGAGGTGCTCCGGGGCGTACTGCGGATCGGCCTTCATCCGCTCCCACAGCCCGCTGGGCGGGGCGACGGTCACCTCGGGGTCGTCCATGGGGTCGACCTCGGCCGGGTCGGCATCGGCGTCCGGGCCGACGACCTGGGCGACCCCGACGGCCGCACCCGGTGCGTCCGGATCGGGTGCCGTGCCCGGGTTCGCGGCGGCCGGCGGCGTACGGTCGGTCGGCGGGACCGGCGCGGCGGTTCCGCCGCCGACCGGCTGGGACTCGGTCACGGGACACTCCGGATGTCGAGGTGGGGGCGGATCAGGGGGTACGACGACCCGGACGGTCAGCGCCGGCCGCGCAACCGGTACATGATCCGGCGCATCCGCTGCTGGTTCGACGGCTTGGCCAGTTCGCGCCGGCCCCGCTCGACGAGCTGCCGGCCCTGTGGAGAGCTGAGGAACATCCGGATCCGTTGCACCAGTGACGCCATCTCGGTCCTCCTCGTGTGGGTCCTGACATCAGGTTTACCCGATCCCCCGCCCGACCACACCGGCCTCGCGATCCGAGCGGGTCCACGCCTCCATCGTGGCCGGACCGAGCAAGTCGCCGACCGTCGATGCAACGTCAGTCCTGTCAAGTCGTAGTCGACGGCGGGCCGGCACTCCGGGAGGTCGCCCCGGGCTCAGCGCCAGGACGGGACGAGCCTGTCGACCACCCTGGTCGCCTGGCCCTCGTGCTTGGCGTAGTGCTCCGGGTAGGCCGAGTACTGCACCGCCTGGGCTGCCTCGGTCAGCCGCATCCCCTGCCAGCCGGGCACCTGACGCAGCGCCTCGAAGAACCGCGCACTCGCGTACGCCGGGTCCATCAGGCGGTTGACCGGGCCCCAGCCGCTGCTGGTGCGCTGCTGGAACAGTCCGACCGAGTCGTGGTCCCAGCCGGTGCCCTGGTGCCGGTAGCGCTTGGACTCCGGCAGCACCTCGCTGGCCCGGTTGAGCAGGTTGCTCTCCTGCATCGCGGTGGCCACCCCGATGATCAGTCCACGACGCGGCATCCCCATGTCCCGGCCGGTCCGGACGATGGCCCGGGCGTTGTCCATCTGGACCTCGGTCAGCCCGGCCACCGGCTCCGCGTCGTCCAGTGGCGAGGACGCGTCCGGGTCCGCCCCGTCCGACTTCGCCTCGTCCGACTTCGCGGCGTCCGACCGGTCGCTGTCGGCGGGGCGACTCGACCGGTGGTCCGCCGAGCGGCCGGCGCCGGACCGGTCACCGGCGTCGTCGTCCGGCCGGGAGGGCCCGGCCCGGTCCTCGGCGTTCGCGGTGCTGCTGCCAGCGGGGTCGGCCGACGGCGAGACCGCCCCGACGGCGGCCAGTACGCCGAGGCATGAGAGCAGCCCGGCGGCCACCGCGACCCCGGCCGGACGGCGCAGGCCGAGCCGGTCCGGCAGTCCGGCCCGGGCAGCCAGGGCGGCGCCCCGGGCGGCGAGCCGGCGAGCCGGTGGTGCGGCCCGGCCGGCTACCTGGCGTACCGCCCGCTCGGCGCCCTGGACGGCGGGCACCCGGCGGGCCCGGACCAGCCCAGGCTCGACGGCCCGACGCAGGCGTCGTCCCTGGGTCCTGACGACCCGACGCAGGCGTCGCCCCTGGGCTTGGAGCCGGGTCAGGGCCGGCTCGGCGGCGACCCACAGTCGGGCGGCGATGACCCGCAGTCGGGCGGCCAGCACCTCGACCCGCCGGCCGGCAGCCATGGCGCCGGGCCGGGCGATCCGGGCCACGGCAGCGGCGCCCCTGGCGAGCCACCGGGCCAGGGCGGAGCCGAGCGGCCGGAGTCGACCGAACAGGGCCGACAGCAGCAGTACCAGTCTCCGTAGCCGGGCCGGGGCGGACCGGAGGCCCCCGGGCGACTGGCGCGACGAAGCGCCGGCTGCCGAGTCGGAGGAGGAGACATCATCCGATCGGACAGTGCTGGGCGCGGCGGAGTACCCGGTCTCAGAACGGTCGTCGTCAGGCATCCGACGAGGCTAGGCAGGCCGACGGCCAACTACGGGGAGTCACCGGGTGGGCTCTACCACATCTACTGACTGAGCAATCGGTCAGCGGACCACAGGCGCGGGCAGCGCTGGCCAACCCGGGCAAGCACGGCATCCCGGGGAAAGCACGTTTCACGCATCAGCCGGGCATCTACCTTCCAACCGGCCGTCACTCCTTGCAACATCAACCGCCTCCTCCGATCGGTGGAGTCGGGCCCAGCCGGCCGGTCACCCACCCGTTCCCCGGACCGGTCCACCTCGTGAGACCGTGGACTATGGCACCGGTCACCGACCCGCTCCCGCGCCGCGACCTCCGTCGGCTGCCCAAGACCAACCTGCACCTGCACCTCACCGGCTCGATGCGCCCGGAGACGCTGACCGAGCTGGCGGACCGGGACGGTCTGCCGCTGCCCGAGCCGCTCCCGTCCGGCGCCCTCTCCGGCTGGGCCGCGTTCCAGACCCGCTACGACCTGGCCCGGGCGGCCCTGCGCAGTGCCGAGGACCTGGGCCGGGTGGTGGCCGAGGCGACCGCCGACAACGTCGCCGACGGCGCCGGCTGGGTGGAGATCCAGGTCGACCCGACGACGTACGCCGACCGGCTGGGCGGGCTGGAGCCGGTGGTGGAGGCGATACTCGCCGGGGCGGCCGGTGGGCGTACCGGAGTGGTGCTGGCGGCCAGTTGGGCCGGACCGCCGGACCGGGCGGAGCGGGTCGCCCGGCTCGCCGCCCGGTACGCCGGGCAGGGTGTCGTCGGCTTCGGGCTCTCCAACGACGAGCGCCGGGGCCGGATCGCCGACTTCGTCCCGGCGATGCGGACGGCGACCGAGGCCGGACTACTGGCCGTGCCGCACAGCGGGTTCTACGAGGCCGCCTGGCACGTCCGGGACTGCGTCACGCTGCTCGGCGCGCACCGGGTCGGACACGGGCTGACGGCGGCGGTCGACCCGGCCACCCTCGACCTGCTGGCCGAGCGGGCGGTGGCGATGGAGGTGTGTCCCAGCTCATATCCGCCGTTCGGTGTCACCACCGGGCTGGCGGCCACCCCGCTACGCACCCTGCTCACCGCCGGCGTTCCGGTGGCGCTCGGCACGGACGATCCGCTGCTGTTCGGTACGAACCTGCTCGACCAGTACGTGCTGGCCCGGGACGTACTCGACTGCGCCGACGCCGAACTGGCCGCGCTGGCCCGGTCGTCGGTCGAGGCGTCCGCCGCCCCACCGGAGGTCCGGACGACGATGCTGGCGGGGGTCGCGGAGTGGTTCGGTGGAATGGACCAAGATAGCGGCAGCGTTTGCTACATCGGGGCGCCGCCCGCCAGAGGCGCGTCCCGGTGTACCCCCTGAGGAGGTCCTGACCGGTGCTCGACCCGAACGAGCTCTACCAGCTCACCGACGACCTGCCCGAGCTGGGTCAGCCGGTGCTGATCCAGGCGCTTTCCGGCTTCGTCGACGCCGGAAACGCGACCCGGCTCGCCCGGGAACACCTGGTGTCGACCCTCGAGTCCCGGATAATCGCCACCTTCGACGTCGACCAACTGCTCGACTACCGCTCCCGGCGACCCACGATGATCTTCGTCGAGGACCACTGGGAGCACTACGAGCAGCCGAAGCTCGAACTGCACCTGCTGCGCGACGACGAGAACACCCCGTTCCTGCTGTTGTCCGGCCCCGAGCCGGACTTCCAGTGGGAACGGTTCATCGCCGCCCTGACCAGCCTGATCCGGCGGCTCGGCGTACGGGTGACGATCGGGCTGAACGCGATCCCGATGGCGGTGCCGCACACCCGGCCGATCGGGGTGACCGCGCACGCCACCCGAGCGGAGCTGATCAGCGGCTACGAGTCGTGGCTGCAACGCATCCAGGTGCCCGGCAGCGCCGGCAACCTGCTGGAGTTCCGCCTCGGCGAGCAGGGCCGGGACGCGGTCGGCTTCGCCGTGCACGTGCCGCACTACGTGGCCCAGACCGAATACCCGGGCGCGGCCGAACTGCTGCTGACCTCGGTCTCCCGGGCCACCGGCCTGCTGCTGCCCACCGAATCGCTGCGGGAAGCCGCCGAGGCCGTCCGGATCGACATCGACCGGCAGGTGGCGCAGACCGACGAGGCGACCTCGCTGGTACAGGCGCTGGAGGAGCAGTACGACGCCTTCACCCGGGGACGGGGCGAGCCGAACCTGCTCGCCAACCAGACCGGGCCGCTGCCCACCGCCGACGAACTCGGTGCGGAACTGGAACGCTTCCTCGCCGAGCAGGGTCGGCCCGGGGACAACCCGGGCACCTGACGGCGGGACCGTGCTGCCGGGTCCCGCCGGCGGTGGGCCCCGGCGGCGGGTACCCGCGCGTCGCGTACCCGCGCGTCGCGTACCTGCGTTTCCCGCCCCGATCGGGCAGGCTGGGCAGATGCGCCTGGCGACCTGGAACGTCAACTCGGTGAAGGCCCGCCTCCCCCGGCTGCTGGACTGGCTCGCCGGTACGGAGCCGGACGTGGTCTGCCTACAGGAGACGAAGTGCCCGGACGGGTCGTTCCCGGCCGACGAGGTCGGCGAGCTGGGCTACGAGGTGGCCAGCCACAGCGACGGGCGGTGGAACGGGGTGGCGATCCTGTCCCGGGTCGGCCTGGCCGACGTCGCGGTCGGGTTCGCCGACGAGCCCGGGTTCCCGGAGCCGGAGGCACGGGCGATCTCCGCGACCTGCGCCGGGCTCCGGGTCTGGTCGATCTACGTGCCGAACGGGCGTACCCCGGACTCGCCGCACTACGAATACAAGCTCGCCTGGTTCGCGGTGCTGCGCGACGCGTTCGCCGCCGAACTGCGGACCGGGCTGCCGCTGGTGGTCTGCGGTGACTACAACGTGGCGCCGACCGACGCCGACGTCTGGGACCCGACCCTCTTCGTCGACTCGACGCACGTGACTCCGGCGGAACGGCAGGCCCTGGCCGACCTGCGTGCGCTCGGGCTGACCGACGTGGTGCCGACGCCGATGAAGGGTCCACACCCGTTCACCTACTGGGACTACCGGGCCGGGATGTTCCACCAGAACAAGGGCATGCGGATCGACCTGGTGTACGCGACCGAGTCGTTCGCCGACCGCGTCACCTCCGCCTACGTCGACCGCGAAGCCCGCAAGGGCAAAGCCCCCTCCGACCACGCCCCGATCGTGGTGGACACCACCCCGCCCTCCGTCGACGCCTGAGCGCAACATCGCGCCTCTTCCCGCGAGATCGCGCTCGTTCCGGGAAGGAGTGGCTTCCACGCGGGCCGAGGCCACTCGTTCCCGGAGAGAGCCCCCGCCGGCTCGACACGCGGCTTCCCGTCGGGCGGGCGGATGGGCGAGGTTAGGGTGGGGCCATGGCAGTGGTGAAGATCAACGCGATCGAGGTTCCGCCGGGGGCGGGTGCCGAGCTGGAGCGGCGGTTCGCGGCTCGGCAGGGCGCGGTCGAGGGCTCTCCGGGGTTCCTCGGCTTCGAACTGCTCCGGCCGGTGGCCGGGGAGAGCCGCTACTTCGTCTACACGAAGTGGGAGAGCCAGGAGGCGTACGACGCCTGGGCTTCCGGGCCGGCCCGGGAGGCGCACGCGCGCGGGCCCGCTGACGGCGGGTCGGGCGGGGAGCAGCCGCGACCGGTCGCCACCGGCGCCACGCTGCTGGAGTTCGAGGTGGTCCAGCAGGCCACCCCGACCGCACCGTAACCTCGGCCGCCCGCGCCTGCCCCGTTCCGTCCCGGGCCCCTTCCAGGAACCGCCACCCGGCGGTGTCAGGGGATCAGGGCTTCCGGGAGTCGACCAGCGAGGCGAAGGCGACGATGTTGTCGGAGTAGCCCGTACCGCCGCCGACCCAGCGTCCGCCGCAGGTGATCAGGCGGAGCCAGGGGCGGCGGAAGTCGCCGTACACCCGCTCGGCGGGCAACCCGTTCTTGTCGAAGTGCTCGACCGAGTTGACCTCGAAGATCGCCACCGACCGGTCCTGCCGGGTCACCTCGATCCGGGCACCCGGCCGGAGCTTCACCAGATCGTGGAAGACCGACGGCCCGGTACGGGTGTCCGCGTGCCCGACGATGATCGCCGGCCCGAACTGGCCGGGGGTCGGGCCGCGGTCGTACCAGCCGACCTCGTTGTGCTTCTCCAGCGCGGGTACGGCGATCGAACCGTCGTCGGCGAGCCCGACCCGGTGTACCGGGGCGCCTACCCCGATCGACGGGACCGCCAGTTTCACCGGTCGGCTCGGCGCGAGCACCGGGAAGTCCCGGGGCGGCTCCTTGCTGCCGCCGCTCAGCCAGCGCCACGGCCCGCCCGCCGACTGGCCCAGCCCGGCGCCGGTGGCGAAGATCCCGACGAGTACCAGGACGATCGCCAGCGGCCCGATCAGGTTCCGCCGGGGGCGGCTGCCGCCGGAGCGGGCCGCCGGATGCCGCAGGTGTGCCGCCGGCTGCCGGCCGCCGATCCAGGGGCGCCGGCCGGTGGAGGTACGGGCCATCGGGGCGAGACTCCTCCCGGTCAGGTCCGGCGCGGGGAGGTCGACCGGGCCCGGCGGCGGATGGCGAGCAGCCCCAGCGCGGCGCCGAGTACGGTGCTGGCCAGCCCGGCGGCCACCAGCAGTCCGCCCGGGTCGTCCGCGGCGCTGCCGCCGAAGCCGGTCGCCGGGCCCCGTTGCGGCCGGGTGGCGCCCACCACCATCAGCCGGGTGGTGCCGGTCCCGCCGTCCGGGCAGCTCAGCCGGACCCGGTAGGTGTCCGCCCGGGTCGTCTCCGGCACGGTGGCGACCGCGGTGAGGAATCCGGCCTGCGGCTGCACGGTCACGGTGCCGAAGGCCGGCGACTCGACCGTGGCGGGCTGGGTGTTGGTCCGGCAACTGGCCTTGATGCCGACCATGAAGCCGGCCTCGACGGTGCTCGGATTGACCTGCACGAAGACGTCGGCGGCGCGGGCCGGGGCGGGCACGGCCAGGAGCAGGGCGAACGGGACACCGCAGAGGATCGCGATGCGTCGACGCGTTGCCACTGGTCCCCCTCCCGGCACCTCGGACAGGGCCGGGCGCGCGGGGCCCGGGGCCTGCCGTATGCGGAAATCCTCTCATCTGCCGACGCCGGGCACACCCGGTCGGGCGTTATCGGATAGCTCCGCGGCCGGCCGGTTCGATCGCGTAGGCTGGCTTTCCCGTGACCCTCGCCAGCCAGGACCAGACCCCCGCACCCACGCCGGCCCGGCAGCCCGCACCAGCGCTCCGGCAGCCCGCGCCCGCCGAGGTGCCGACCCGGGCGCCGTCGGAGCGAGGGGCGTCGAGCCGGGACCCGTCGGCGCAGGTGCCGTCGGAGCGAGTGGTGTCACGCTGGGGCGTGCCGGGGCAGGTGGCGTCGGAGCGAGGGGCGTCGAGCCGGGTGCCGTCGGGGCGGGTGGCGCGGATCCGCACCTTCCACCCGCGTCGGGGGCGGCTCAGCGGGCGGCACCTGGACGCGCTGGAGCGGCTCTGGGCCAGCTACGGACTGACCGTCCCGACTCCCGAGGGACCCGAGAGCGACCGGCCCGACGCCGGGCGGCTGGACCTGGTCGAGCTGTTCGGGCGTACGGCGCCGGTGGTGCTGGAGATCGGTTCCGGGATGGGCGACGCGACCGTGGCGATGGCCGCCGCCGACCCGGGTCGGGACTACCTCGCCGTCGAGGTGCACACCCCGGGCATCGCCAACCTGCTCGCCCTCACCGAGCGGCAGGGGCTGACCAATGTCCGGATCGCCCAGGGCGACGCGCTCGACCTCGTCCGGCACCTGCTGCCGCCGGACCGGCTCGACGCCGTACACGTCTTCTTTCCCGACCCCTGGCCGAAGCCGCGGCACCACAAGCGCCGGCTGATCCAGCCGGCGCACGTCGCGCTGCTCCGCTCCCGGCTGGTCCCCGGCGGCACCCTGCACTGCGCGACCGACTGGCCGGAGTACGCCGAGAGCATGCGCGACACCCTGACCGCCGACCCGGAGCTGGTGAACCTGTTTCCCGGCTTCGCCCCCCGCCCGGCGCACCGGCCGGTGACGAAGTTCGAGCGGCGCGGTACGGCCGCTGGCCGCCCGATCCGCGACCTGATCTTCCGGCGCCGCTGAGCACGCCGACGGCCGAGGCACCAGAGCGAGGCACCAGAGCGAGGCACCGGATCGAGGACGGCGAGATCGTCCGGACCGGACCGGATTGGCGTTGCCGAGCCGGGCCAGGCACCATGGACCGGCTATGACGCTCACCGACCAGCTGCCGGGCAGCGCCGACCCCGACGCCCTCTTCGACACGTTCGCCGGTTGGGCGCAGGAGCGTGGTCTGAGCCTCTATCCGCACCAGGAGGAGGCGCTGATCGAGATCGTCTCCGGGGCGAACCTGATCCTGAGCACCCCGACCGGCTCCGGCAAGAGCCTGGTCGCCACGGGTGCCCACTTCGCGGCCCTGGCCGACGACCGGGTCAGTTTCTACACCGCGCCGATCAAGGCGCTGGTCTCGGAGAAGTTCTTCGCGCTCTGCGAGATCTTCGGTGCCGAGAACGTCGGGATGCTGACCGGCGACGCCAGCGTCAACGAGGACGCGCCGATCATCTGCTGTACGGCGGAGATCCTCGCCAACATCGCGCTGCGGGACGGCGAGCGGGCCGACGTCGGCATGGTGATCATGGACGAGTTCCACTTCTACGCCGAGCCGGACCGGGGCTGGGCCTGGCAGGTACCGCTGATCGAGCTGCCCCAGGCGCAGTTCGTGCTGATGTCCGCCACGCTGGGCGACGTCACCCGGTTCGTCGACGACCTGACCCGGCGTACCGGGCGGCCGACCGCGCTGGTCCGGAACGCCGAGCGGCCGGTGCCGCTGATGTTCTCGTACGCGATGACGCCGCTGCACGAGACCCTGGAGGAGCTGCTCTCGACCCGGCAGGCGCCGGTCTACGTGGTGCACTTCACCCAGGCTGCCGCCCTCGAACGCGCCCAGGCGCTGACGAGCGTCAACGTCGCCACCCGGGCCGAGAAGGACATGATCGCCGAGGCGATCGGCAACTTCCGGTTCACCGCCGGCTTCGGGCGTACGCTGTCGCGGCTGGTCCGGCACGGCATCGGGGTGCACCACGCGGGGATGCTGCCGAAGTACCGGCGGCTGGTGGAAACCCTGGCCCAGGCCGGGCTGCTCAAGGTCATCTGCGGTACCGACACCCTCGGGGTCGGGATCAACGTGCCGATCCGCACCGTCCTGTTCACCGGCCTGTCGAAGTACGACGGGGTCAGGACCCGGCTGCTCAAGGCGCGCGAGTTCCACCAGATCGCCGGCCGGGCCGGGCGGGCCGGCTTCGACACCATGGGCACGGTGGTGGTGCAGGCGCCGGAGCACGTGATCGAGAACGAGAAGGCGCTGGCCAAGGCGGGCGACGACCCGAAGAAGCGCCGCAAGGTGGTCCGGAAGAAGCCGCCGGAGGGGTCGATCGGGTGGGGCCGGCCCACCTTCGAGCGGCTGGTCGAGGCCGAGCCGGAGCCGCTGACGTCGAGCTTCCAGGTCAGCCACGCGATGCTGCTCAACGTGATCAGCCGGCCCGGCGACGCGTTCGCCGCGATGCGGCACCTGCTGACGGACAACCACGAGGACGGCGCGGCGCGGCGCAAGCACATCCGCCGGGCCATCGCCATCTACCGGGCGCTGCTGGCCGGCGGCGTGGTCGAGCGGCTCGCCGAGCCGGACGAGACCGGCCGACTGGTACGCCTCACCGTCGACCTCCAGCTCGACTTCGCGCTCAACCAGCCGCTCTCGCCGTTCGCGCTGGCCGCGATGGAGCTGCTGGACGCGGCGTCCCCGACCTACGCCCTGGACGTGCTGTCGGTGATCGAGTCCACACTGGACAACCCACGGCAGGTGCTCTCGGCGCAGCAGTTCAAGGCCCGTGGCGAGGCGGTCGCCGCGATGAAGGCCGACGGCATCGAGTACGAGGCCCGGCTCGAACTGCTCGACGAGGTGACCCACCCGAAGCCGCTCGTCGAGCTGCTGGACGCCGCCTACGAGATGTACCGGCGGGGGCACCCCTGGGTGGCCGACTACGAGCTGCGGCCGAAGTCGGTGGTCCGGGACATGTACGAGCGGGCGATGACCTTCGTCGAGTACGTCAGCTTCTACGGCCTGTCCCGCTCCGAAGGGCTGGTGCTGCGCTACCTGGCGGACGCGTACAAGGCGCTGCGGCAGAGCGTGCCCGAGGACGCCAAGACCGAGGAACTGATCGACCTGATCGAGTGGCTCGGCGAGCTGGTCCGGCAGGTCGACTCCAGCCTGATCGACGAGTGGGAGCGGCTGCGCAACCCGGCCGACCCGACCGCCGTGGTGGTGGACGAGAAGCCGCCGGCGGTCACCGGCAACGTGCGGGCGTTCCGGGTACTGGTCCGCAACGCGCTGTTCCGCCGGGTGGAGCTGGTCGCCCTGCGCCGCTGGGACGAGCTGGCCGCACTCGACGCCGAGGACGGCTGGGACACCGACGCCTGGGCCGACGCGCTGGAGCCGTACTTCGAGGCGTACGACGAGATCGGCACCGGGCCGGCGGCGCGCGGGCCCGCGCTGCTGATGATCGAGCAGGGCCGGGACCGCTGGACGGTCCGGCAGATCTTCGACGACCCGGACGGCGACCACGACTGGGGGATCAGCGCGGAGGTCGACCTCGCCGCCTCCGACGCGGCAGGCACGGCCGTGCTCCGAGTAACCGAGGTCGGCCAGCTCTGACGGCCCGATCCTATCCTTGCCCGCATGACGATCACCGATCATGAGCTGGCCATCGCGGCGGCGCGGGCGGGTGCCGAGGTGGTGCGCTCCCGCTACGGCACCGCGCTGGCCCGGTTCGACAAGGGACCGGGCGACTTCGCCACCGTCGCCGACATCGAGGCGGAGCGGGCGATCGTGGCGGTACTCCGCGCCGCCCGGCCGGACGACACCGTGGTCGGCGAGGAGAGTGGCCGCACCGGATCCGCCGGCAACGGTCGGGAATGGCTGGTCGACCCGCTCTGCGGGACGCTGAACTACGCCGCCCGCAGCATGCTGGTCGCGGTGAACGTCGCGCTGCGCTCCGGTCCGGAGACCACCGTTCCGGAGATCACCGCAGCCGCCTCGGCCGACCCGTTCAGCGGAGAGGTGTTCTGGACCGACGGCATTCGGGCCCGGGTACGCCACGACGGCGTGGACGCCGAACTCCGGCCGTCGGCCGACTCGTGGCTGGTGGACGTCAACCTGGATCCGCCCTTTCCGAACGACCCCGCCTTCCGGGCCGTACGACTGCTCGCCGACCGGGGGTTCGCCGAGCGGTTCCGCCCGCGGGTGGTCTCCAGCACCCTCGCGGTGGCCTGGGTCGCCGCCGGTCGACGGGCCGGGTACGTGACCGACGGACACCTGCGGGACAGCGTGCACTTCGCCAGCGGGATCGCGCTGTGCCGGGCCGCCGGTTGTGTGGTCACCGACCTGCGCGGGCAGCCGCTGCACACCGGTCGCGGCGGCCTCGTCGTGGCGGCCGACGAAGAGACCCACGCTGCCCTGCTGGCCCTGGTCGGCAACCAGTTCCGGTCCGACGCCGACGCCTCGGCGTGAGCCCTCATGCTCAACGCTGCGACAAGCGGTTGGCCAAGATGACGCGGACGCGTGAGGGCACTCGCGTCCGGATCTACTTGGCACTTTCCGTGCACGGTAAGGAGCGGATGATCTTTATCGGGTTGTCCGGCTGCGTGCGGCAATTTCGCGAGCCTCAGCTCGGCGATACGCCCCACGATCGCGCGAGCCACTCACTCGGACTTCAGGTTCAGGATTGCGGTGCCGTCGGTGATGCTCTTGACAGTCACCGTTTGTTTGATGTACATGCCGAGGATATCCTCTGGTTCTCTCGTGCACGATGTGTGTGCCAATCCATCGGCGTTGTTCCCGTAGAAGGCAGTCGTGCAGCCCTTCTTGATGGTGACGTCAAGACTTGGCCCGGCGGGGAGGGCCATGCGTACCTCAATGCTGCCGGCGTTCACCTTCCGTACCGTAAAGGGACCGGCTGTCAAGTCGACCGGAGAATCGGACAACGTGATCGTGACCGGTTTGGACACAGCGATCTCACAGTTGCCGCCAAGACATGCCTTGTAGTTCGTACCGTCCTGGGCGCTCGGCTGGATCGAGGTCGGGACGGGCTCAGACGCCGCGGTGGAGGCGCTGGGTGTGGTGGAGGCGCTGGGCGGAACCGGCGTTGACGTGGACGAGCCGTCAACGGCCGGCTCGTTCGAGGAACACGAGGCGAGTGCCGTGAGCGCGATCGCGGACAGCAGGAAGCGGGCAAGCCGGCCGGACCGGGCTAGTGGCTGCAGGCAGGTCATCAGGGTATTCAACACTCTCACTGCTGGTGTCGACCAAGACTGGCCTGTACCGGCAAGCAACCGCCATCTACCTCGCACCAACTCCATGCCCCAGGATGCGGGCTGTCACGGCTGTTCCAGCTTGGGCAGGGTCAGGTCGGCTGTGGCCGGTCTTGACCTCAAGTCTTATTGGGGTTGAAAGATCTAAGCCAGGACCACGATCTCTGACAACCCATGCACGGGAGAGCACATGCGTACTGACACCGGCTTCTATTCGATCATCGATTACACGGTCGATGGACCTGACACGCAACGTGAACTCGTGGCTGCCTTCGCGAACATTCAGGAGCGATGGGTCCGGTTCTATCCTGGGTACCGGTCGGCCCGGTTCCACGTCAGCACCGACGGCACGCGCGTCTACAACATCGTGCACTGGGCAAGCGAGGCGGACTACCGCAACTTCGAGGTGACCTCCGACACTGAAGGCCGGATGGCAGCCATCGACAAGGCACTGCAGGGCTTGTCCGGCAAGGCCGAGCCCCGGATGAGCGGCGACCCCCGCTACGTCGTCGTCCGCGAGGTCGGTCCCGGCCCGCGGCAGACCGACGCCTGAATCCGACTCACCCGAGCATGTGCATCGATCCAACGCTGCCCGCCATCCGAAGCTACCCATGAAGATCGAGATCTACGCGGACATCCTGTGCCCCTGGTGCTACATCGGCAAGAGACGCCTCGCCGCCGCTCTGGCCAGGATCGTCGACCGCGACCGGATACAGGTCGTCTGGCGCAGCCACGAACTCGCTCCGCAGGAAGGCAAACTCCCTGGCCTGACGGCCGCTGAGGCAATGGCGGGCTGGTGGGGAGAGCAGGCTTCCACCTCATCGTGTCGGCGACACCGTGGTCGGCGGCAAGGTGACACAGCCGGCGGGCGTCGAACGTGTTCACCGGCCGCGCACGGTGCAGGTTGAGTTCCAAGCCTTCTGCCGTACCAAGTGCGCGGATGCGCATGATCCTGATGGAGCGCCTGCTCCACGCCTACCACACCGAAGGTCTCAACGTCGCCGAGCCGCAGACCCTCGAACGGCTGGGCAACGAGGCCGGGCTAGACCGAACCGACGTACACACCATGCTCGGCGGTGAATGCCGCGCTCCGCAGCCCGGCGTTCGTCGGCCCGAACATGCTCGGCGTAGTCGTCACCGCTGGACTGTCCGGATTTACCTGGGACTTTCTGTGTTGGGCTCCGTTGCGGGACGGTTCGGGTTCTGTTCTACGTTCCACAGTGCCTCCAGCACGACGACCTAGGCGGATCCGGGGAACCGGCCACGTGTCCGGGCCGTCACAAGACCTCGTGAAGGCCCGGACGCGACGCCTGCTCATCTCGGGTGCCCTTGCCGTTCTCTTGTCGGTGGGGCTTCTCGCCATAGGCCACCACCACACATGGTGGGGACCCGAGCCATCACGCGATCCGGGCGCGCTCGTGCTACGGATCCGGTTCGTGGAGGGCATGGCGTCGCCCTTCGACCGCCCTGTCCCCGACATCTCGGTGTACGGCGACGGGCGGGTGCTGACCACGGCGATCGATCTCGCCGCGTCGCCCGCTCGGGAGGTCGTCAAGGATCAGCGGCTCACCCACATTGCGTACCGCCGGGTCTACCGCGACGCCCACCTCGCCGGGCTGGGAAGGTCCCGTAGCTTCCACAGCGATCAGCAGATCCTCGACGCCGGCCCCACCGTGGTGACGCTCCTGGCGGGTGGCCGGCGGCACGTCTCGACCGTGCAACCAGGCGCCAGCGGTGCACGGGTTTGGCTGATCAACCGGCTCGCCAACCATCTGCGGTCCCTGCCACGCAGCGACCTCGAACGCCCGCCAGTAACCTATCGTCCGGAGCGGATGGCGATCGTGGCGTGGCAATCCCAAGAGAAGTGGCAATCCCAAGAGAGCTCATCCGGAAGCTCGCCCGACGCTGGGACCACGGTCACGCCATGGCCGCTTCGGCCGCTCCCAGCAGGTCAGCAGGCGACCTGCACCCTCCTTACCGGGGCCGACTCCGAAGTCGCGGCGCGACTCGCCGACTCAGCCGCGCCCAACACAGCGTGGCGTAGCGGCCCGAACCTGTACGCCGTGCTCTTCCGGCCGTTGCTGCCCGACGAGACGGACTGCACGGCGCTGACCCCGTAACCCGACCCCCAGCACCACCACAGCACGCACGGAATCCCGAAACGTCGTTCGCGTCACCGTCCATGCTGTGCGTACGGCCACCGGCCTGTTGAGCGGCTACCGGCGGCTGGCCACCTTCAGCCGGACGTGGCCGCGCCGTTGGCCAACTTCAAGCGGACTGGCCAACTTCGCCCGGACCGGACAACGATGTCGTGTCCGGCTGAAGGTTGCGGATGATCAAGGTGCTGACCAGCGACTCGCAAGGTAGGTTCGGACGATACTGCGGCGAAGCGTCCTAACATACCTTGCGGATTCCCGATCCTGGCCGGCCCGCAGTCGAGCCGCGCAGAGCCGCTGACCAGCGGCTCGTGTTGAGCGACAGATTCGTGCTCTGGCTGCAGGTGCGCCGTTTCGTGTGCCAGAACGCTGCCTGCCGGGCCAGGACGTTTGTGGAGTAGGTGCTGCCCGGCCCGCTGCGCTGACCCGCGGTGCCCGGCTGCGCCGAGTGGGCCGGTCTGCTCTCCCCGAGCGGGACCGGGCCTGGTGTGATTGTGGAACCCGCGAGTCGGCTGCGGCCATGAATGGTTGTGATGACGGACCAGGAGGCGCCGCCGGCGGTCGATGCCGGTCAGTTGTTCGCCAAGCACGCGACACATCTGCTGCGGTACTGCCGCGGGCGGATCGACGCCGCCGACGCCGAGGACGTCGTCGCGCAGGTGTTCCTGGTCGCGCACCAGCAGCGCGACCGGTACGAGGACACCGGCCCCGGGGTCCGGGCCTGGTTGTTCGGCATCGCGACCAACCTCCTGCGGGAGCACCGTCGTGCCGAGATCCGCCGGCTGCGCGCGCTGGCCCGGCTACCCGCCGGCGCGACGTCCACCGAGGACCATGCCGACCGGGCGGTCGAGCGGGTCGACCGGACGGCACGCGGCCGTCGGGTTCTGGTCGCGCTGGCCGGGCTGTCCCGGCGCCAGCGCGACGTGCTGCTGCTGTACGCCGTTGCTGAGCTGACCTACGAGGAGATCGCCCACGCGGCCGGGATGCCGGTGGGTTCGGTTCGTTCGACGCTGCACCGGGCCAGAGCCAAGGTCCGTGCGGCGCTGGCCACCCAGGGGAGGAGCACTGATGCCTGAGTACGACGACGAGGACCTGCGGGTCCTACGCTCCCTGCTGACCGTCGAGCCCGGCGAACTCGACGAGTCGCGGCGCCGCACCCACGCCGCGCTCCACGCCCGGCTCGCCCGACCTGCCCGGCACCTCGGGTGGCGGCACCCCACGGCGCGGCGGTGGGTACCCGCGCTCGCCGCCGCGCTGATACTGCTCGTCGTGCTGGGCACGGTCTCGTACCTACGCCGCCCGGTCGCCGAGCAGGCCGCTGCCCCGCCGACCATCGACATCGCCACGGCGTTCGACGCGCTCGCCACCGCGGCGGCCGACCAGGACCCGGTCACCCTCGGCCCCGGGCAGGTGCTCTACGTGCGCACCGACGGTGTCACCACCGACTTCGAGCACAGCCCGGCGTTGAAGTTCCACTACAGGTACGAGGCATGGAAGGATCCGGAGGGCATGGTGCCGCTGCGGACGCGCCAGTACGAGACCCGCATGGACATCCCGGTACTGGACATGCGCCAGGCCGACCTTGCCGCCGGCCAGGTCGCCCGACCGGGCACCGACCTGGCCTCGGCCACCCCCGCCTGGATCGCCCAGCTGCCGACCGACCCGGTCGCGATGCGCGCCACGCTGGTGTCCGCCAGCGCGTCCGGACGCGGTGATTGGTCCGTCGACCACGGCGTGTGGGAGGCCATGCGCCAATTCCTCCCGACCGCCGACCCGCTGCTGCCACCCGCGGTCCGCACCGCGCTGTACCGCGCGCTCGCCGGGATCAGCAGGCTCACCGCCGTCCAAATCGAGATCGCCGGCCGACCGGTCGTCTCCCTCCGGCGCGTCGAGCGCACCACGGTCGTCGAGTTGCTCTTCGACGAGCGGACCGGCCGGTTCCTGGGCGAGGGCAGCGGCGCCCTCGACCTACCTCTGGTGACCAGGGCCCCGTCGCCGGTGCCCGACGTCCCGCTGGAACGCACGATCACCACCCGGCTCCTCGTCACCTGCACGATCGTGTCCCGGGATCAGATCCCGGCCTGAGACCAGGTCGATGGCTGTCGCGGCCGTGATTTCGCTCCTGAGAATGCATAGGGGTTCTGGAGGTCGACATCACACTTTCTGTACGGCAGCCGCCGCGATGTCGCGCCACTCCTCGCTCGTCAGCCGAACATGCAGACGGTATGGCCGACCGGACGTCCGTTCCCGGGGCCGAGCAACTGGCCGCATCACCCCTACATCGATCGAGGACTCGACAGTCATGCCACGACATCTTTCGCTCCATCGATGCCCGCCTCGCGTTACCAGCTCGGCACGTACGCCCCAGCGACCGACCCGACACGCGCGGGTGACTCGCAAGGAATTCCGGACGCCTTGCAAGATCACTCGCAAGGTAACCCGGCACTCGCAAGGTTGGCCCGGACGCGACAGCTGTCCTGTCCGGGTGAAGGCTTCGGATGATCAAGGCTGTGAGCTGCGACCCGAAATGTAGGTCCGGACGGTCGGGGCGCGAGTTGTTCGGATCTACTTTTCGGAATCGAATGATCTTGTGCCTCAGAATGGGTGTGCGGCGGTGCGGGTGAGCGCGGCGGCCCGCTTGCTGCCGGTCAGGCTCTTCTCGGCGTCGAGCATGGGTCGCCCGCCTCGGGGTTGGCGGGGTCGGGTGCGGGTGGGCCAGGGCACCGGGTTGGTCGCGGTGGCGAGGTAGTCCGACTGCGCGGGGATGGGCCGCAGGTACTCGGCGGCGACCAGTTCGCGGACGTCTTTGACGGTGAGGTGGGTGGGTCGTGCGGCGGCGTTGCGGAACTTCCACCTCGGCCCACCCGTAGTTTTCGGACCAACAACAACTCCAGCGCTGGTCAAAGGCGGGATGTAGATCCCCGGGTTCCGGGCGTTCGCACCGCCCACGACCAGGGCTGGAGTTGTTCTTTCGCTGAGAACTACGGCGAGGCCGGACCGGGCCACGAATCAAGACAGGCGCTCCTGCGAGCGCCCGCCTCCGATATGGCCCGGCGGAAGCCGCGCCCAGTTTCCAGCCCGTACCGGCCGGGACCGGTCCCGGCTCGGCCGTACTACATTGAGGAGATGGTGCTGCCACCCTGCGTCGTATGCGGCGAGCCCGTACTTGACGGTTCGGGATGGGCATCGACGCTGACCCGAGCCGAAGCCACCGCGTTGCTCAGGAATGCCCCGCCGAAGGACCGGTCGGTCATCGATCCGAAGGTGAGCCAGCCCGTCTGGGTAGGGCACGAGCATTGCACGGGCAACTATCTGCGTACGAACGAACAGTCGGCCGAGGAGCTGGAGAAGCGGCTGGTGCGGCGGGCGGGACTGCAGTCCGAGGCCACCCGGCAAGCGAAGGCCGCGGCCGGCCGGCCGGTCCGCCGCCGCCCACTTCCACCGCAGCCCCGAAACGCGAGTCCTGTGAGAAGGCGGGAGTTCTGGCGGGACCACGGTTTGGTCGACGGCGAGCGCGTCGACTGCGCGGTGTGCGGCCGCACCCTCCGAGCGAGGGTCTTCAGCCCGACCGAGGTAGCGGTCGGGGTGCATGGAAAACTCAAGGGCATCGCGCTGATCTGTGGGGATTGTGGCCGCCTGCACTGCGTCGACTGCGCCGTCCCTGGGGCCTCGCCTCGACCAACCTGCCACTGGTGCAGGCGGCCGGGAAGCGTGACGGTCCCGGTGACCTGATAACCACGGCGGGTCGGATCAGCCAGCCACACCCGGCTGGTCCGCGACTGCGCCCAAGCCGTTAGCCGAGTGTGCCCGGCTGCGGTGCTTGGCACGCTGGTCGTGCCAAGCAGACGTCCGTACTGGTCAATCGCCGCTGTCATGCCCCACCCCAGACCTCCGTCGCGTCGCCTCAACCTGTGCGGCGCCGCCGCCCAGCGGGAACGCGGGCAGAACTGCAGTGGGACGCTTCGGGCTCCTATCAGGCCACATCGGCCCCGGCCGGCGGCGGCACGGCGACGTCCTCCCGCCGGTCGACGTATCGCTAACAAGGCACCGCGGCCCGTTGTTTTTCGGGTCAGACCGCCGGGAGGACGTCGTTGATCACGATGCCTACAGTTGTTTTTGGGCTGGCAGTCGGGGGGGCCTCCAGGTGTCGGCGCTGGCTACGACGGTGGCGGTGAACAGGTCCATGCGGACCGACCAGTCGCGGACCAGGACCGGGCCGACGTGGCGGTGGTAGAGGATGACGCGGCCGCCGCGGGCCGAGACGGTGGACCGCCGCGCAGACGCAGGCCCACATGCATGCCGGTTTGAGTGTCGGTCCGTGCCAGACACTTGCGCCCGGCATGCGGATGAGCTCGTTGTTCATCCGACACAGCGGTGCACGTAGGGCGGACGGGCCGGGAACCGGGCGAACAGCGAGTGCGGCGTCATGACCGGCTCGGGTCGACCGGCCTGATCGAGCAGGGCGAGTTGCTCGGGCGACAGTTCGATGCCGAGCGCGTCGAGGTTGGCATCCAACTGCTCGACGGTGGTGGCGCCGATGAGGGTGCCGAGTATGGCCGGCCGGCTGATGATCCAGTTCAGTGCCACCTGCGCCGGCGCCCGGCCGACCTCGGCGGCGATGGTGCGCAGCACGCCAAGGATCTGCCAGTGCTGCTCGCTGGGGGTCACCGGCAGTGGCCACTGGCTGCCCGCCGACAGCCTGCCAGCGCTTTCGGATAGTTGCCGCTCGTACTTACCGGTGAGGAAGCCGTTGGCCAGCGGCGACCAGGCGACGATCGCCATGCCCAGGTCCTGGGCGGCGGGCACGTGCTCCCACTCCGCGGTTCGCTCGACGAGCGAGTACTCCAGTTGCAGTGCCGCGACCGGCTCCCACCCACGGTGGTGGGCCAGCATCTGTGCTTTCGTCGCCCACCACGCCGGGACGTTGCTGAGCCCGACGGCGCGGACCTTGCCGCCGCGTACCAGCGTGTCGAGGGTGGACATGACCTCCTCGACGCCGGTGACCTGGTCCCACAGGTGCAGCCAGTACAGGTCGACGTAGTCGGTCTGCAGTCGGCGCAGCGACGCCTCGAGTGCGGGGAGGATGTGCTTGCGGCCGTTGCCGCGGGCGTTGGGGTCCGACGGGTCGGTCGGCCCGCCGAACTTGGTCGCCAGGACCAGACGGTCCCGGCTGCCGGTCTCCTGGATGAGCCGGCCGAGCAACTCCTCGCTGGCTCCGGCGCCGTAGATGTCGGCCGTGTCGATGAAGTTGCCGCCCCGGTCGAGGTACCGGTGGAAGATCGCGCGCGCGGCCTCCTCGCCGGCGTGCCACCCGCCGGTGCCGAACGTCATGGTGCCCAGCCCCACGGGGGAGACCCGTAGGCCGGTGCGGCCGAGCAGGAAGTAGTGATCAAGATCAAGGATGGTCACAGGTGCCGCCTTTCGCCGAGGATGTGGCCACCCTGCATGCTGGAGTGCGCTCCCGGTCAAGCCGGTTGACCGGGAGCGCACTCCAGGTGTGATCCTCGGTCGGTGCCTTCCTACACGCCCCGCGAAGCGGCCGCGCACAGCGGTTTCAGCCTCGACACACTGCGCTACTACGAACGCATCGGTCTGCTGCCCCCGATCAGGCGCACCCGTTCGGGACGGCGGTCCTTCACCGACATGGACCTGCAATGGCTGGCACTGCTGCGTTGCCTGCGCGACACCGGCATGCCGGTCACCGAAATGCAGCAGTTCGTGCGGCTCATGCGCGATGGGCAGGGCACGACGCAGGAGCGACTCGCGGTCCTGCTGACGCATCAGCGGCGGGTCCAGGAGCAGATCACGCGCCTTCAGCAGCATCTGGGGCAGATCCTGACCAAGATCGATATCTACCGGCAGGGGCAGGCGTGGAACCCGCCCCACGGCCGCGCGCCTCACGTCGGTGATCCTTTGAGAATCGCCAACTCTGATGAGACGGAATCCGGGCAACTGGGACACGCCAACGGCCACGACCGCCATGCCACCCGAGAATGCGCCGAGACGCCCGCTGGGATCCCTGAGAACCTGCCAACCTCACCGGGACCGGACAGGCAGGGCCACAACGCATCCGAAAAGTAGGTCCGGACTCCGAAGCGTTCGAGCGGACAGTGTCCCGTCCGGATAAAGATGGTGAGTCCGCTGGTATTTGAGCTGCTGTCCGCCATGTTGATGTGGATGGTTCGGCTGCGAGATGTCCACGTTTAGTTGGCGGATTCGGTGGATCTTCGCGTTCCGAGTCAGCCAGCGGTACCCGTCGGATCAACGCGTGGCGCCGGTGAGGTTCGCCTCATGCATGATCGCGCCGGTCAGGTCGGCCCCTTCGAAGTCGGCGCTGGCGAGATACGCCCGATGAAGATCAGCGCCGAAAAGCTTGGCGTAGCTCAGATCGATCATGTGGTTGGCGTCGTGGCGCGGGTCGCGTCGCCCCATGACCGTCAACGCCGCCTGAATGTCCCCGGGCGCCGCCGGCAGCAGCCGTTGAGCTCCAGAGCGGCTCCTGTTGTTGCCGCGTGGCAAGCTCGTCGCCATGATCGATGATTTCGCGAAGGACTTCCTGCACGGCCGGTTGAAGGTGATCCGTGAGGCGCTGGTCTGGAAGCTCGATGGCCTGTCCGAGTACGACATCCGGCGTCCCCTGGCGGCGACGGGGACCAATCTCCTCGGCCTGGTGAAGCATATGGCGACCTTGGAGGCCTGGTATTTCGGTGAGGTCTTCGGTCGCCCATCCCCGGAGCCGCTGGGGCGATGGCAGGACGCGGATGGCAGCGACCTGTGGGTGAGCCCGGACGAGACCCGCGAACAGATCATCGACTTCTACCAGCGTGCCTGGAAGCATGCGGACGCGACGATCAACGAGCTTCCCATCGACGCGCCTGGCCACGTGCCATGGTGGTCACACCCTGACGTGAAGCTGCTCAACATCATGATCCACGTCCTTCAGGAGACCACCCGGCATGCCGGCCACGCTGACATCCTGCGTGAGCAGCTCGACGGCCGGACCGGGCTGAGGGCTGAATACGAGGAAGAGATCGACACGGCGGCCCGCGCGACACACCGCGCGAAGATCGAGCGGGCTGCGCAGGCAGCGGCCGGCGGCGCGGGCCATGCCGGCCTATCTGCCCCACACGGCGCAGTCGAGACTACGCCCTGATCAGCCCGATCACCGGCGCCCTGGCTGGCTGATCGACATGCTCGCGTTCACCTGCCTGCGCCTGCAAACCGTCGCAAAACCCGACCCAGCCCGCGACGGCGGACGGAAGTGCGGTCAAAACTCGCGGAGATTGATCAAGAGCCGAACCGATCAATGGATGGTTTGATGTTCCCCGGGGCTTGACAAACCGTTGCCGCCTCCCACACCGCGACCAGGCGCTGATCGTGGTGCTCCCCGTCATCACCCGGCCCGAACAGGTAACGCAGTACCTCACGGACACTCGTGCTGCGAGGCTGCACTCGGGGGATCACGTCGACGCCCGCTTCAACAGCCCATGCAACCGCTCGGCGATCGCGTCGAGCCGCTCGACACCAGCCACACCGGCCGTGACGTCACCCAGAGCCGGATCCCCAGACGTGCTGGTCGCCACCTGCAGGGCGCGGACCACGGCCGCCCGGGCGGTGAACACCTCACGCTGAACCGCTGCCAACTCCGCCCGCGTCGCACCCGCACCGCAACCGGACACATGAGCCCGAGCAGCAGCGACCGCCGCCTCCCCGGCGTACCCGGTCGGTCTCAGCCCGGAACGAGCGGCAGCCGCCGCGATGTCGCGCCACTCCTCGCTCGTCAGCCGAACATGCACACGGTATGGCCGACCGGACGTCCGTTCCCGGTTCCGAGCAACCGGCCGCACCACCCCTACATCCATCGAGGAGTCGACAGTCATGCCACGGCATCTTTCACTCCGTCGATGCCCGCCTCGCGTTACCAACTCGGCACGTACGGGTGAATCCGCAACCTAGATCCGGACTCTGCAAGATCATCCGCAAGGTAAGTCCGGACTCCGCAAGGTTGGCGCGGACGCGACAAACGATACGACCCTTTTGGGCTGGGCGCAGCGGCGAAAATCAATTAGAATGTGTGTACTAAAACGGCTTCTGAACTGGGAGGACAGCCGTGCCAGAGTCCGTCGCCACCGCGCCCACTGCCACCCCCCTCCCCTACGCCACCCTGCTCGCCTTCACCCGTTACGTCGACCGCACCGGCCCGGCCAAGGCGACGTTCGTCGGCGGCCTGCGCAAGCAACGTGCGAGCCGCTCCGGCTTCAACCCGCACGGGCAACTCGTCAAGGCGCTCAAGACCGACATCGCGTTCCGGACCGGTGGCCGCCACCTGGCCGAGATCGCCGGAGTGGTCAAGCCGCGCTGGCGCCCGCTCTACGAGGCGCTCGTTCCGGGCTCGGTGAGCTACCTGCACTCGCTCGGCGACCTGTCGACGGTCGAGCTGGCCCAGACCCACGACGCGCTCGGGATGGTCGGCGACCTGCCGGTGAAGGTCAACCCGCACCTCGGGCTACGTTACGACGACGGCCGGCGGGAGGCCGTCCGGCTGCACTTCGACGAGCAGCCGCCGAGCCAGGAGGCACTGCTGGCCACCCTGCACCTGATGGGCCGGCAGATGGACCAGGTGCTGCCCGGCGCCGAGCCGGTGCTGGTCGACATACGCCGGGGCGTCGCGCACCACCGTGACCCCGCCGTCCGCCCCGACCAGGTCGAACGCTGGCTGGCCGGTGAGGCGGCAGCCTTCACCGCCATCTGGTCCACCGCCGCCTGATGAAATAGCGCGATCTCTCCCCGGCGCAGGTGCCCCGGCCGGGGCACCTGCGATCCGGTCAGGTGGTCAGGGACCAACCGTCCAGGCGACCGGTGTACGGGGAGGCCGCGTCCTGCACGCGTAGCCGCCAGGTGCCGTTGCGGGGCTCGGTCGACAGGTTCACCAGGTAGGTCTCGTTGATCGGTGAGGCGCCGACGACCCGGTTGCGCAGCAGGTAGGAGCTACCGTCCGGGGCGACCAGTCGCAGTACCAGGTCGCCGACCCGGCCGTGCGAGATCCGCACCGCGACCGCGCTGGTCGTCGAGGCGTTGCCCGTGCAGCCGGCGAGCGCGATCGGGCTCTGCACCGTACCGAGGTCCGGGATGGCCACGGCGGTGGCGTTGCCGCCGGCGCAGGCCGTCGGCGTACCGGCGGTCAGGTTCAGCGTCCAGGTGTCGAGCTGGCCGACGTCCGCCGGGGCCATGTCCTGCACCCGCAGCCGCCACCGGCCGTTCGCCGTCTCGCTGGACAGGTCGACCCGGAAGGTCTGGTCGATGTTGTCCTCACCGCCGCCGGTCCGGTTGTGCAGCACGTACGCGCTGCCGTCCGGCGCCAGCAGGCTGACCACCAGGTCGGAGCGGAACGTGTGCAGGATCCGTACCCGCACGGTGCTCGACGCCGACGCCCGGCCCGGACAGCCGGAGATGGTCACCCCGCTCTCCACGGTCGACAGGTCCGGGATCGCCACGTCGGTGTTGTTGGTGCCGGTGCAGCCGACCGGGTTGCTGACGGTCAGCGTGTACCGGGCGGTCCGGGTGGCGTACGGGCCGGTGCCGGTGACCGTCACCGGGTAGCTGCCGGGCACCGCCGCCGAGCCGACCCGGATCGTCAGCACCGACGACCGGCCGGCGACGACGGAGGCCGGGCTGAACGTGGCGGTGACACCCCTGGGCAGTCCGGCGGCGGTCAGCGCGACGGTCTGGGCCGAACCGGCGGTGATCCGGATGGCCACCGTCGCGGTGACCGCGCCGCCCGGGCCGGTCGAGCCGCTGGCCGGGGTGACGGTGAGCGCGAAGTCGTGGGTGGGCGGCCGTACGTCGGCGACGTAGAGCAGTACGTTCGGCGAGCCGGGGCCGGGATTGGTGACCAGCCCGGGGGTGCCGTGGTTGACCAGGGCGTCGCGCACCTGCTGCGGGGTGTACGACGGGTTCTGCGCCAGCACGAGCGCGGCGGCACCGGCCACGTGTGGCGAGGCCATCGAGGTGCCGTCCGCCGCCCCGCTGGAGGTGTCGCTGGCGATGGTCGACGAGACGATCGCCACCCCGGGAGCGAAGATGTCGACGCAGGGGCCGTAGTTGGAGAAGGTCGCTCTGGCGTCGCTGCGGCCGGGGCCACCCTGGATTCCGCCGGTGGCCGCCACGGTGATCGCGGTGGGAACGCTGGCCGGTGAGCCACCGCAGGCGTCGACGTTCTCGTTGCCGGCCGCGACGGCGTAGCTGACGCCGTCGGCGATCGAGTTCGCCACCGCCGCGTTGGCGGCGCTGTTGGCCGGACCGCCGAGGCTCATGTTCGCCACCGCGCGCTCGCCGGGGTCGTGGTCGCCGGTGACCCAGTCGACGCCGGCGATCACCTGTGCGTAGGTGCCGCTGCCGGTGCAGTCCAGCACCCGTACCGCGACCAGGGTCACGTCCTTGGCGACCCCGTACTCGGCGCCGCCGACGGTGCCGGCGACGTGGGTGCCGTGCCCCTGGCAGTCGGTGGCGGGCCCGCCGTCGATCGCGTCGAAGCCGGAGACCGCCCGGCCACCGAAGGTGCGGTGGGTGAGCCGGATCCCGGTGTCGATGACGTAGACCCGGACTCCGCTGCCGGTGCTCGGGTAGGTGTAGCTGTTGTCCAGCGCCAGTGGGCGCTGGTCGATCCGGTCGAGGCCCCAGGAGGGGGTCGGGGTCTGCGTACCGGTGAGCCGGACCCGGTGGTTCTGTTCGACGTATGCCACCGAGGGGTCGGTGGCGAGCCGCCGGGCCGCCTCGGCGGAGCCGGTGAACTCGAAGCCACGCAGCGCGTGCCGGTAGGTGCGGGCCACCTTTCCGCCGGCCCGGGCGGCGAGTACGCCGGCCCGGTCGGTCACCGAGGCGGCGCTGACGGAGGCGTCGTCGAGTACCACCAGATAGCTTCCGCTGACGGCGGTGGCGCCGCCGGCGTGCCGGATCGTGCCGCCGGCCGGTGCCGCGGTCGCCGGTGCCGGCACTGCCGCCGTGCCGACCAGGCCGGCGGTGACCGCGACGGCCAGTCCGGCGGCGAGTCGGCCCGCCCGCCGCTGACCTGTTGTGCTGGCAATTCTCATCGCCATTCTTCTCCCCTCCTGCCGATGGCCGGGGCCCGCGCGACGGTGCCGCGACGCCGACCCGGAAAACGGCTAACGGGACACTACGAGGGGTACTTGAATCCTGGCG
Organism: Plantactinospora mayteni; assembly: GCF_016862935.1. Classification (GTDB taxonomy): domain Bacteria; phylum Actinomycetota; class Actinomycetes; order Mycobacteriales; family Micromonosporaceae; genus Plantactinospora; species Plantactinospora mayteni. The sequence continues at coordinate 53,312 of NZ_BONX01000034.1, read as the reverse complement.
GACAGTAACCGACAGCAGGTCAGTCGGCATCTGGACCTGGTACGGCCGTTACCTGCGGAGGGTCGGGGCTATCGGCGGAGGGTGAGGATCAGGTCGGCGACCAGCGCGGTCCAGCCGGTCTGGTGCCAGGCGCCCAACCCGGCCCCGTTGTCGCCGTGGAAATACTCCGGGAAGGCGATCAGGTCCTTCCAGTCCGGATGGGTCTGGAACAGTTCGGCGATCCCGTAGATCGGGCGGCGGCCCCAGTCGTCCGGTACGAAGAGCGCGATCAGCCGGGCGGAGAGGTCGTCGGCGATCTCGGTCAGGGTGTGCTTACTGCCGGACCGGGTCGGATACTCGACCAGCAGGTCGTCGCCGAAGAACGCCGCGTGGTCCCGGAGCGCGGAGATCAGCATGAAGTTGGTCGGCATCCAGATCGGGCCACGCCAGTTGGAGTTGCCGCCGAAGAGCCCGGAGGTCGACTCGGCCGGCTCGTAGCCGACGGTGAACTCCTGGCCGCCCAACTCCACCGCGAACGGCTTCGCCAGATGCCGCTTGGAGAGCGTACGCAGGCCGTACGGGGAGAGGAACTCCTCCTCGTCCAGCATCCGGGCGAGCAGTCGGACCACCTGGTCCGGGCCGACCATCGAGAGCAGCCGCTGCTGCCGCCCGTCGCCGCCGAGCCGGCGACCGCCGATCACCCGGGCGTACTCCGGCTTGTTGGCCAGGAACCAGCGCAGCCGGGCGGTCAGCTCGGGCAGCCGGTTCAGGGTGACCGTGGTCAGCCGGGTGATCGCGGCCAGCGGCAGCAGCCCCACCACCGAACGCACCTTCAACGGCCGGCTGGTGCCGTCCGGCAGCCGCAGCACGTCGTAGAAGAAGCAGTCCTCCTCGTCCCAGAGCCCCTGGTCGTACGCTGCCGCCGCGATGTACGCGAAGTGCTCGAAGAACTTCGTCGCGATGTCGGAGTAGGTCGGGTCGTGTACCGCCAGGATCAGCGCCATGTCGAGCAGGTTGAGCGCGTACATGGCCATCCAGCCGGTACCGTCGGACTGCTCCAGCACCCCGGCCAGCGGCAGCGCGGCCGACCGGTCGAACGGGCCGACGTTGTCGAGCCCGAGAAAGCCGCCCTCGAAGACGTTGTTGCCGCCGATGTCCTTGCGGTTGACCCACCAGGTGAAGTTCAGCAGCAACTTGTGCATCATCCGGGCCAGGAAGTCGAAGTCCCGGCCACCGTCGATCTCGAAGACCTTCAGCGCCGCCCAGGCGTGCACCGGCGGGTTCACGTCGCCGAACGCCCACTCGTACGCCGGGATCTGCCCGTTCGGGTGCAGATACCACTCGCGGAGCAGCAACAGCAGTTGCGCCTTGGCGAACCCGGGGTCCACCCGGGCGATGGTGACGCAGTGGAACGCCAGGTCCCAGGCGGCGTACCAGGGATATTCCCAGGGGTCCGGCATCGAGATGACGTCGAAGCTGTTCATGTGCCGCCAGGAGCTGTTCCGGCCGTGCCGGTGCCCGTCCGGCGGCGGTACGGCGGCCGGGTCGCCGGTCAGCCACTGCTGCACGTCGAAGTGGTAGAACTGCTTGCCCCACATCAGTCCGGCGATCGCCTGCCGGGCCACCGACGCCTCCTCGCGGGACGCGCCGTCCGGGATCAGCCGGCCGAAGAACTCGTCCGCCTCGGCGTGCCGGGCCGCCAGCACGGCGTCGTGCTCCGCCCCGAGGTCGAGCGGCGGCGCGGGCTCGCTGGCCGGCGGCGGGGCGGTCCGGGTGAGCCGGAGCCTGATCGTCGCCTCGCCCCGGGCCGGCACATCCAGCACGTAGTGCAGTGCCCCCTTGGTGCCCTCGCCGGCCGGGTTGACCGAGTCGGCGCCGTTCACCACGTGGTCGTTGATGCCGTCCTTCGGGTACGCGCTGCGCCCCGGCAGCCCCCACAGCCGCTCGGTGTTCGTCTCGTTGTCGCAGACCAACGCGGTCGGCTCGCCGTCACCCTCCAGCACGAGCTGGCCGAGTACCCAGTGCTCGCCGACCAGCCGACCCGGGGTGCCGTGCAGCTTCGGCACCTGGTCCCGGCCGGGCAGCCCCCAGGACCAGGTGTTCCGGAACCAGAGCGTGGGCAGCACGTGCAGGGTGGCCGGTTCGTCCCCCCGGTTCGCCACGGTGATCGAGACGCACATGTCGGTCGGGGACGCCTTGGCGTAGTCGACGGTCACCGCCCAGTACCGGTCGTCGTCGAAGATCCCGGTGTCGACCAGCTCGTACTCCGGCTCGTCCCGGCCGCGTGCGGCGTTGACCGCGACCAGCTCGTCGTAGGGGAAGGCGGCCTGCGGATAGTGGTAGCGCCAGCGCATGAAGGAGTGCGTGGGCGTGGAGTCCAGGTACCACCAGTAGTCCTTGACGTCCTCGCCGTGGTTGCCGCCGTCGCCGCCGAGGCCGAACATCCGCTCCTTGAGGATCGGGTCCGCGCCGTTCCACAGCGCCAGGCCGAAGCAGAAGGTCTGCCACTCGTCGCAGATCCCGGCCATCCCGTCCTCGTTCCACCGGTAGGTCCGGGACCGGGCGTGGTCGTGCGGGAAGTAGTCCCAGGCGGTGCCGTGCTCGCTGTAGTCCTCCCGGACGGTGCCCCAGGCCCGCTCGGCGAGGTAGGGTCCCCAGGCCCGCCACGGCTCCTCGCCAGCGTCGGCCTCGGCCAGCCGAGCGCGCTCCGGATCCACCTCGGCACGCTCCGGATCCAACCCGGTACGCTCCGCGTCCCGCCCGTCGTCCATTCGACTCCCGCCCGCCATCCGACCGATCCCCCACGGTCATCCTTCCGATCATTGTGATCGGTCCCGGCGCGGACGGCCAAGGATCGCGGCGACCGTCACCACCGCCCGTGTGCGCCCTGTCACCTCCAGCGGGCATCATGGGCGCCATGCTGCCGATCGAGTTCGGGCCGCGGGTCTGCGGTCACCTGGAGGCCGGCGTCGACCGGGAGTGGCTGGTCCCGGACGGCCTGGGCGGATACGCGATGGGCACGGTGAGCGGGCTGCGTACCCGGCGCTACCACGGGCTGCTGATGGTGGCCGGGGACACCCCGGGCGCCCGCCGGCTCGGGCTGGTCAGCCTGGACCCGGAGCTGATCCTGCCCTCCGGCGCGACGGTCCGGCTCGGCGCACACGAGTGGCGCTCCGGCGACGTCGACCCGCGCGGCTTCGAGCTGCTGGAGCGCTTCGACCTGGTCGACGGGCTGCCGCGCTGGCGGTGGCGGATCGGCGACCTGGTGCTGGAGCGGGAGCTGGCGATGGCGTACGGCCGTTCCTGCCTGGCGGTCCGGCACCGGCTGGTGGCCGGCGGCCCGGCCCGGCTCGGCCTGGCGGCCGTGCTGACCTGGCGGGACGGCCACGGCGAGCGGCGGGCGGACGGGCCGGCACCGAAGGTCGAGCCGGCGGCCGGCGGAGCGGTGGTCGAGGACGCGTTCCGCCTGGCCGGGCCGGAGTGGGTGGCCGAGGGCCGGTGGTGGCACGGGGTGCACCACCGGGAGGAGGCGGCCCGGGGGCTCACCCCGGACGAGGACCTCTGGTATGCGGGCCGGTTCACCGGCACGCTCGACCGGCCCGGGGAGAGCGTCTCGGTGCTCGCCTGGGCCGGCGACCTGGCCGCCGAGCCGCCGCCGGCCGACGAGGTGATCGAGGCGGCCCGCCGGCGCAACCGCCGGGTGGTGGCGGCCGGCAGGCCGGCGGACGCGGTGGCGGCGACCCTGACCCTGGCCGCCGACGCCTTCGTGGTCGGCACCGACACCGGGCCGGACGTGGTGGCCGGCTATCCGTGGTTCGGCGCCTGGTCCCGGGACACGATGATCGGGTACGAGGGGCTGTTCCTCGGTACCGGCCGGGCGGACGAGGGGCGGGAACTGCTCCGGGCGTACGCGGGGACGCTGTCGGAGGGGATGTTGGCGAACACCGCCGACACGGGGCGGGTGGAGTACAACACCGTGGACGGGACGCTCTGGTTCCTGCACGCCGTGGCCCGGCACGTGGCGGTCGCCGACGACACCGACCTGGCCGCCGAGCTGCTGCCGGCGCTGCGCGCGGTGCTCGACGCCCACCTGCGGGGCACCCGGTACGGCATCGTGGCCGACCCGGCCGACGGGCTGCTCACCCAGGGCTGCCCCGGGGAGGCGCTGACCTGGATGGACGCCCGGGTGGACGGCGAACCGGTGACCCAGCGGGTCGGCAAGCCGGTCGAGGTGAACGCGCTCTGGGTCAACGGGCTGGCGGCGGTCGTCGAGCTGGCCGGGCTGCTCGGCGAGGACGCCGGGGCCGCCCCGGCCGCACACCGGAAGGCCCGGGCGGCGTTCCGGCGCCGCTTCCCGGCCCCGAGCGGCTGGCTCTACGACGTGGTCGACGCCCCGCCGCCGGCCTATCCGCGCGGGGCCGGCGACCGGCACGACGACGACCTGCTCCGGCCCAACCAGCTCCTCGGCTGGTCGCTGCCGTACGCGCCGCTCGACCCCGATCCGGCGATACTGCGGCGGATCGGCGCGGCCCTGCTCACCCCGCTCGGCCCGCGCAGTCTCGCCCCGGAGAGCCCCGGCTACGTCGAGCGGCACCGGGGCGGCCCCGCCGAACGGGACTCCGGCTACCACCAGGGCACCGTCTGGCCCTGGCTGATCGGCCCGTACGCCGACGCCTGCCGCCGGGCCGGGCTGCCCGTGGACGAACTGTTCGCCGGGCTGGAGGCGCACCTGCCGGAGTACGGGCTCGGCTCGGTGAGCGAGACCGCCGACGCCGTACCGCCGCACGGCGCGACCGGGGCACCGTTCCAGGCGTGGTCGGTGGCGGAACTTCTGCGGGCACGACGGAACTGACCGGGCGGCGGAGCTTCTACGGGCACGGCGGAACTGACCGGGTGGCGGAACTGACCGGGCGGCGTTACACGCCCGCAACGGCCACGTCTTCGCCGGTTTTCCCACCGCCGGCAGTATTGGGCCTAACCCAATGACGCGTAGGCACCCGTAAGGGGTGTCTCTACGCGGCTGCGTGGGAATCAATTCAAAGGGGGCTGGGCCATGTCACCGAACGCCGAGGTCGTCAACTTCCCCGCGGCCCGCCCGCTGAAGGTGCTCATCCTCTCCTGGGAGTACCCGCCGGTGCTGGTCGGCGGGCTCGGCCGGCACGTACACGCGCTGGCCACCGCGCTGGCCACCGCCGGGCACCAGGTGACCGTGGTGACCCGGCACGGCGAGGGCGCCCCGGTGGAGGCGTACGTCGACGGGGTGCACGTGCTGCGCGCCCCCGAGGACCCGGTCGGCTTCCCGCTGGCCACCCCGAGCCTGCTGGCCTGGACGATGGCGTTCAACCACACGCTGACCCGGACGGCGTTGCGGGCCGCCCGGACCGGCGACTACGACGTGATCCACGCACACGACTGGCTGGTCGCGCACACCGCGATCAACCTCGCCGACCACCTGGACATCCCGCTGGTCACCACGATCCACGCCACCGAGGCGGGCCGGCACCAGGGCTGGTTGCCGGACGAGATGAACCGGACCATCCACTCGGTCGAGCACTGGCTCGGCCACGAGTCGCACCGGGTGATCACCTGCTCCGGCTACATGCGCGACCAGGTGAACGCGCTGTTCGGGCTGCCGGCCGGGCACGTCGAGGTGGTGCCGAACGGGGTCGACGACCGGGCCTGGTCGGCCCAGCCCCGGGCGGTGGCCGCCGCCCGCAAGCGGTACGCCGGGGCCGGGCCGCTGGTCGGGTTCGCCGGCCGGCTGGTCTACGAGAAGGGCGTACAGCACCTGGTGCACGCCGTACCGAGGCTGCGGGAGCGGCACCCGGAGGTGCGGGTGGTGATCGCCGGGGACGGGCCGTACAAGCAGGAGTTGCAGGACCAGGCGCGGCGGCTCGGGCTGGAGCAGAGCGTACGGTTCGCCGGGTTCATGACCGAGCGGCAGTTGCCGGCGGTGCTGGCCGCCACCGACGCCACGGTGGTGCCGAGCCTCTACGAGCCGTTCGGGATGGTCGCCCTGGAGGCGGCTGCCGCCGGGGCACCGCTGGCGGTCGCCGCCACCGGTGGACTGGCCGAGATCGTCGAGCCGGGGGTCACCGGGGTCACCTTCCCGCACAGCGATCCGGACGCGCTGGCCGGCGCGGTCGACTCGCTCCTCGGCGACGAGGTCTTCGCCCGCCGGGTGGCTCGGACGGCCCGCACCATGGTCACCGAGCGGTACGGCTGGACCAGCATCGCCGCCCGTACCGCCGCCGTCTACGCCAGCGCGGCGAACGCCGGCCCAACGCCACGGATCCGGGCCGGGGGCGGGGCGGGGCGGATCGTCGTACCCCAGGGGAACCTGCTGGCCCTCGACGGCGCCGCCTGCTGACCCGCGTCGGCACCGCGCTGCCCCGCGTCGGCACCGCGCTGCCCCGCGTCGGCACCGCCGGACCTGCCGTCGGTGGGTCCGGCCTCAGCGGTTCGGTGAATTTCGCTCCGATCAATGTTCCGAGCAGTGCCTATGCGGCGAGAGTTGATGCGGGAGGCACTGTCCGCTCGCTATCGTGTACGGCGGGTAGCAGAGAGGGACGCCGCCGGTGCACCAGGGACGGATCGCCGATCGTTACCTGCTGCTGCACACCATCGGCATCGGTGGGATGGGGCGGGTCTGGCTGGCCCACGACGAGATGCTGGCCCGCCCGGTCGCGGTCAAGCAGGTGGTGCCGCCGGACTGGATGACCCCGGACGAGCGCGACGAGCTGCGCTACCGGACGCTACGCGAGGCGCGCACCGCCGCCCGGCTCAACCACCCCAACGTGGTCCGGGTCTACGACGTGGTGCACGACGACGCCTCCCCGTGGATCGTGATGGAGTACGTGCCGTCCCGCTCGGTCCAGCAGGTGCTGGAGGCGGACGGGCCGCTGTCGCCGGTGCGTACCGCCGAGGTCGGGTTGGCGGTGCTGGCCGCGCTGCGCGCCGCGCACTCCTCGGGGGTACTGCACCGGGACGTCAAGCCGCACAACGTGCTGATCGCCGAGGACGACGGCCGAGTGGTGCTCACCGACTTCGGGCTGGCCACCGTGGACGGCGGGGACGGCGCGCTGACCCGGGACGGCGTGGTGCTCGGCTCACCGCAGTACGTCTCGCCGGAGCGGGCCGCGGACGGCTCCTCCACCGTCGAGTCCGACCTCTGGTCCCTGGGCGCCACTCTGTACGCCGCGGTGGAGGGCCGGTCGCCGTACCGCCGACCGACCACAATGGCCACCCTGACCGCGCTGGCGGTGGCGCCACCGGACCCGACCCGGCTGGCCGGCCCGCTCCGCCCGGTGCTGTCCGGGCTGCTCCGCCGCGATCCCCGGCAGCGGCTCACCGCCGACGAGGTCGAACGTCTGCTCCGCCGGATCACCGATCCGCCGCCCCGGTCCGGCCGGCACCCGTTCGCGCTGGCCCGCAGCCTCGCCCGCCGGCCACCGACCCTGCCGGTCACCGGCCCGCCAGCCCCGGAGGAGGCTCCGGCCGATCCGCCGGCCGAGCCCCCACGGCCGAGCCGTCGACGGCCGCCCAACCAACGCCCGCAGCCCGACGAGCGACCGCAGCCGAACCAGCGCACCGCCCGGGACCAGTCGCCGCGATCGAAAGGGTGGGGCCGGCCGGACCAGCCCGCCGCACCGGACCGGCCGACCGCACCGGCCGAGCCGACGGGTACCGCCGGTCCGGCCGACCCCGCCGCCCGGGGTGGCCCACCGGGGCCGGCCGGTGCGGGCGGCCCGGAGCGGGACCGGGCGGGGCGGCAGCCGCATCGGGTGTGGGGTGCGCGTCGCGGCCCGGGGCGGCAGCCGGGCCCCGACCGGCCGAAAGCGGCGGGAGGGAACCGTCGGTGGGGTCCCGGCGGGCGGGTCTGGCGGATCGGGGTCACCGTGCTGGCCCTGACCCTGCTGGCCGGTCTCGGCACCGGGTTGACGCTGCGGGCCACGCAGGTGGGCGAGGGCCCGCCCGAGGCGTCGGACAGCCGGCCGACCGCCCAGGTGACGGCGGCGTTCCCGTGTGCTCCGCCGCCGGAGCGGACCGTGCCGGTGACCGCCGCGCCGCGCCCGCCGGACGAACGATTCGGGCTCATCGACAACTGGACCTGGTACACCGACGCGTCCGGGTTCCGGATCGCCGTGCCGATCGGCTGGCACCGCTACACCGACGGCCGGGTGGTCTGCTTCCGTGAGCCGGTCGCCGGCACCGCGCGGCTGCTCAGCATCGATCCGAGCACTCCGGCCACCCGGGACGGCGAGCGGTACTGGCTCGCGGAGGAGCGGCGGCTGACCGACGCGGGTCTGCTGGCCGGGTACGAGCAGGTCGGGATCGGGCCGCTGGACATCCGGGCCGGCGGGGCGATCTGGGAGTGCCGGTGGACCAATGCGCGCGGCGATCGGGTGCAGGCCGCCCGGATGCTGATCAACACCTCGGCCGGCCGGGCGTACACCGTCTCCTGGTTGACCCGGGAGTTCGACTGGGGCGTCAACCAGAGCTACCTGCGGATGGTGCAGACCAGCTTCCGGCCGGTCGACTGAGCCGGGGTCGTACCCCCGGGCCCGGCGACACGCCGGAGTCCACTTGCCGATACGGCAGAACGGTGCCGCCGTGCCGCCTCCGGAGTTGGCCCGCGCGTCGGTCCGCATCCCGGCTGACCTGGCCGGAAACCCGAGTCGGGTACGTGTTTGACCACACCGGAACGACCCGGTGGAGTGGACCGTGACATCGGCGACAGCACTGTGGATCAAACGGTGATTGCCTCGCGATCCCCTGTTTGGCACAGTGTCGCCAGCCGTGTGGGATGTAACCCCGGGGGAGGATGCACGACGATGATGGGACCATCCCATGCACTGTCCGGTGCCGCGGTCTGGTTGGCCGGGTCCTGGGGCCTGAACTTCTTCGCCGACTACGAGCAGTCGCCGCTGGCGATCGCGGTCGGTACGGCGGTCTGCGCGGGCGGGGCGCTCTTCCCCGACCTCGACATGTCCGGCAAGGTCACGAAGAACCAGGGCGGTGCGACCGTCGCCCGTACCTTCGGCGTGGTGTCGCTATTCTTCGCCGAGGTGATGGAGAAGATCTCCCTCGGCGTCTACCACGCCACCAAACTGAGCAAGGATCCGCACCGGAACAACGGCCACCGGACCCTGACCCACACGCTGCCGTTCACCTTCCTGGTCGGCTGGGGCACCACCGCGCTCTGCACCGCGTACGGCAAGTGGGCCGTGATCGGCATCCTCTTCTTCATGATCGGTCTGGCGCTGCGCGGGCTCTTCGACGAGTGGGCGAAGCGGGCCGGCTGGGTGATCGTGACGCTGGTGTCGGCGGCGGCGGCATACTTCACCTTCCTGCACCTGCCTGGCGACCGGGGCTACCCGATGCTGGGGCTGGCGGTCGGGGTCGGCTGCTTCGTGCACATCATGGGCGACATCATCACCAGCAACGGGGTGCCGATCCTCTGGCCAGTGCCGATCAAGCGGCGCATGTGGATGATGATCGGCATCCCGAACAAGATCGCCGTCAAGGTGGGCGGCAAGGTGGAGACGATCGTGCTGCGTGGCGCCTTCACGGTGGTCTCGATCCTCTCCGCACTCGGCCTGGCCGCCCCCTCGGTACTCCGACGGTTCAACATCGAGATCTGAGCCGCCGACGCCCGGTCCTGGCTCCATCTCTGGAGCCGGGGCCGGTCACGTTTTTTGCGGTCGGGCGGTCGGTCGGGTGGTCGGGTCACCCGGAGACCTCAGAGCGCCGGGGCGAGTCCCACCAGGCGTGCGCTCTCGTCCCAGAGCCGATCGCACCGCGCGACGTCGGTGGTGTGCGGCGCGGTGCTGACCTGCCGGCGCTTGACGAAGAAGCTCCCGCTGATCCCCTCGACGTCCGGTGTGGTCGCCAGCCACACCGGCGTGTCCGCTCCCGCGTCGGGCCCGGGTGTCCCGGGACTCGACCCCAACAGCGTGCTGAAGACCCTGAGGGTGCCGCGCGCGGTGCCCTTGCCGAGCCCGGTGTCCTTGATGATGCCCGGATGCACGCCGTTCACCGTGATGCGTGTTCCCGCCAGCCTGCGGGCGAGCGCGTACCCGAACATCGCGTTCATGTTCTTGGTCCGTCCGTACGCGACGAACGGGCGGAAGCTGGGAAGCGGGCCCAGCCCACGTCCCGTCCGGCTGCCCAGGTCGTCCAGGTCGACCGGCACCCTGGCGAGCCCGCCGGGATCCGCGCCCACCACGACGAACCGGGCCGCCCGCCGGCCGATGGGCCGTACCAGGGACCGCAACAGCAGGTACGGCGCGAGGTGGTTCGTGGCCAGGAACCGGGGGATCCCTTCCGACGTGACCTCCCGGACCTCCGCGATCACGGCGGCGTTGCTGATCACCACGTCCGGCAGGGGTTCCCGGCCGAGCCGCTTCGCCAGCTCCCGCACCTCCGCGAGCAGAGACAGGTCCGCTCGTTCGAGCAGCAGGTCGGCATCTGGCACGGCGGCGGCGATCCGCGCTCGCGTCCGGTCCAGACGCTCGTCGCTGCGACCGACCAGCACCACCGTCATGCCCGCCGCCGCCAGCCGGCGGGCTATCGCCTCCCCGATGCCGTTGGTCGCCCCGGTCACCACGGCCCGTTTCCCTCGATGTGACACCCGTGCTCCTCGTCCACCTGTCCCGGTCGTCCCACGACCGGCCATCCTGACCGCCGGTCGGCCGACTCGGCCAACCAGGTTGACGTTGTCAACCTAGCCCGTCAGGTTGACAGCGTCAACCACGACTAGCATGGTCCGGTGCCCCCTGGTACCCGTGACGCCCTGGTCGACGTGGCCGCCCGCCTCCTCGACGAGGGTGGCGTGCCAGCCGTCACGCTCCGCGAGGTCGGGCGCCTGGCGGGGGTGTCGCACAACGCCCCGTACAAGCACTTCGCCAGCAAGGAGGCGCTGCTCGCGGCGATCGCCGCCCGGGAACTCGCCCGACAGGGCGCGGCCCTCGGCGCGACGATGGAACGCGAGCGGTCGCCGGAGGCCGTCCTGCGGGCGACCCTGCGCCACTACGTCGCCTGGGCCCTCGACCATCCCGCGCGCTTCAAGCTGACCTTCGGCAGGTGGTCGATCGAATCCGAGGAACTCGACACCGCCGCCCACGACGCACAGACGCTGCTGGTCCAGCTCGTCACCAGCGCTCAAGAGGCCGGCGCACTGCCACCCGGCGACCCGGTACGCCTGGCGTCGCTGCTGCGCGCCCTCGCGCACGGCGCGGCCGACCTCGCCTCCACGGGCCACCTGGCATCCGGGGGCAAGGGGCACGCCGGCCCCGAGGAACTGATCGACGACCTGCTCGGCTACCTGCGCGGCGCGGCGGCACACCAGGCGGGATAGCGCGGCCGATGGTGAGCGTGACGGTCTCGGTCTGCTTCCGAGCTGGGACGGGGACGGTCAGACCGCGACCCGCTGGGCCGGGACCGGGACGGTCAGACGGCGACCCGCTGGGCCGGGACCGGGACGGTCAGCCCCCAGGCGACGAGCAGTTCCGGGGTGTTCGCCCGGCTGCCGTCCGCCACCGTGTCACAGGCGATGTCGACGATCTCGTCCTTGTGGGCCATCAGGTAGGGCCGGGCGCCGACGTCAGCGTTGGCCAGCGCGGCGATCCCGGGCCAGTGCCGGCGGCCGAAGAGCATCGGATAGCCGCGCAACCCCTCGTAGGTGGCGCAGACCAGGGCCTCCGGGTAGGGCAGCGCCGCCACCCGGCGTACCGCCGCCTCGGTCAGCCCCGGCATGTCCACCGGGACCACCACCACCGCCTCGATCCGGCGGTCCGGTACGGCGTCCAGGCCGAGCCGGATCGACGAGCCGATCCCGGTACCCCAGGAGCGGTTCACCACCACCGTCGACCCGGAGAGGTCGGCGGTGGCCCGTACCTGGTCGGCCGCGGCCCCGAGGACCACGACCAGCGGCCCACAGCCCGCCGCGCGCATCGTGTCGAGTACCTGGTTCACCAGGGGTCGCTCCCCCTGGTGCAGCAACGCCTCCGGGCCGCCGATCCGGCGTCCCCCGCCCGCGGCGATGATCATTCCTGCGATCCGACTCAGCGCCGTCACCTTCCGCCGGTCGCGCGACCCCCGCCGCGCGCACACCGGTCCCAACGAGCGGAAGCCATCCAGGTATCGGCACTAATCGGACCAATTCGCAGCTATGCCGCATTTGCGTAACAGTCCACCACCGAGACGTCGAGCGGGAACCGTACCGGAGTCTCGCCGAAGAGCAGCCGCCCGGCCTGCGCCGCCGCCTCGTGCACCAGGGCGGTCACCTGGTCGGCCCACTCCGCCGGGCAGTGCACCAGCACCTCGTCGTGCTGGAAGAAGACCAGCTCGGGACGGCCCGCCCCGACCTCGCCGCCGAGCCCGGTCAACCCGTTGCGCAGCCCGGCGAGCAGCGTCAGCGCCCACTCCGCCGCCGTCGCCTGGATGACGAAGTTGCGGGTGAACCGGCCCCGGGCCCGAGCGGCGGCCCGGGCTCGCGGCCCGAACGGGTCGACGGCGGCCGACTCCACCACCGGCCCCTCGCCCTCCTCGGACTCCCGCACCGAGACCGAGCCGGGTGGACAGGTCCGCCCCAGCCAGGACCGGACCAGCCCGCCGCCCTCGCCGGTCCGGGCCGCCGACTCCACGTATTCAAAGGCGGTCGGATAGCTACGGCGCAGTACCGCCAGCGCGGGGATCGCCTCGCCGCCGGTCTGGCCGTACATCGCGCCGAGCAGGGCCAGCTTGGCCCGGGCCCGGTCACCGCCGAAGCTATCCCCGGCCAACGCGGCGTAGAGGTCACCCGCGCCACCGGCGGCGGCGAGCCGGGCGTCCCCGGAGACCGCCGCCAGCACCCTCGGCTCCAACTGGCCGGCGTCGGCGACCACGAACCGCCAGCCCGGATCGGCCAGCACCGCCCGCCGGACCACCTTCGGGATCTGCAACGCGCCGCCGCCCCGGGTCGCCCACCGCCCGGAGACCACCCCGGCCGGGACGTACTCCGGACGGAACCGGCCGTCCCGGACCCAGGCGTCCCGCCAGGCCCAGCCGTGCGCCGTCCAGATCCGGTAGAGCTCCTTGTATTCCAGGATCAGCGGGACCGCCGGGTGGTCGATTCCGCGCAGCACCCAGGCCCGGGTGCTGGGCAGGTCGTGCCCGGCCCGGCCGAAGGCGCGGAGCAGCTCGGCCGGCGACTCGGCGTGCAGGTGGCGTACCCCGAAGGCGGCGGCGATCCGCGCGGACAGCTCCGCCAGCTTGCGCGGCGGCCCGCCCACCGGCGACGGCTCGCCGAGCAGGTCGACCAGGAGCGCGTCGTGCACGTCGGCCCGCCACGGCAGCCCGGCCGCGCCCATCTCGGCGGCGATCAGCGCACCGGCCGACTCGGCCGCGACCAGCAGCCGGAACCGCCCCGGATGCGCCGTCGCCGCGATCCGGGCCTGCTGGTCGGCGTGGACCCGGACCAACGCGTCGAGGCCGAGCGGCGGCGGCCCCGGCTGCACGTCGAAGAGCGCGGCCTGACCGTCGCCGGGCGGTGCGGCGGCCCGGGGCGGCGGATCGGCCGGCACCGGCGCACCGGTCAGCCGGGCCCACGCGGCGGCCAGGCCGCGCGGCTCGCCCCAGCGCCCGTCCTGGCCGAGCAGCAGCGCCTCGGTCAGCTCGACGTCGTGGCAGCGCTCCACCCGGTGACCCTGGCGCAGCAGCCGGGGATAGCTCGCGGCGGTGGAGGCCCAGACCCAGCGCGGCCGGCCGGCCCGCTCCCGGGCCGCGACCGCCGCGCCGAGGTCGGCGACCCGCTCGCTCGCTCCGGCAGGGCGCCCGTCCGGATGCAACGGCTGGAGCAGACCTCCGTCGCCGTCCTCGTCCCCGATCACCGCCACCAGCACGTCGACGATTCTGCCCGCACCGACCGACACTCCGGCCGGCTACTCCGCCGGCCGGTCACCGTCGTCGCGCAGCCGGGCGTGCAGGTGTACGTCGTGCCAGCCGTCCGCGTGCCGCCACGCCCGGCGCAGGGTGCCCTCGACCTCGTACCCGAGTTTGCCGGCCACCCGGCAGGAGGCGCGGTTCACCGTCGAGTGCCGCAGGTCCAGCCGGTGCAGTCCGAGCCCCTCGAAGACCCACGCCTGTACCGCCCGAACCGCCCGGACGGCGACGCCCCGGCCACGGGCCGCCGGCAACACCCAGTACGACAGTTCGGCTGACGCCTGGTCCAGCCGGATCTCGCGGAGCCCGACCTGGCCGACCGGCTCGCCGGTCCGCTCCGCCACCACGGCCCAGCTCGCGTCGGTCTCCGCCGCCCAGCGGGCCGGCCACTGCGTCGTCCACTCCCGCCCCTCGCCGTCGCTCTCCATCCGGCGCAGGTGCCACCGCTGGATCTCCGGACACTCGAACGCGGCCCGCACGGTGGCGGCGTCGCCCACCCGCCACGGCCGCAGCGTCAGCCCGCCACTGGCGCTGAGCCGGGGTTGGCGGATCGCGCGCAGCGAGTCGGTCGGCAGGACCGGCGGCACCAGCATGGCCATCCGTCCATCATGGCCGAACACCGCCGTCGGCCGGACGGCAGCCCGAGGTCGGCGTATTAGCCGCACTGAGTGTCCGGCCAGCGGGCAAGTAGGCGAAAAAATCCGACCGTACGGCCCTACTTGACTCTCGGACCAGACTCACGGCGCGGGTACGCCCTACGAAGCTCATCGACGGTTATATATTGTCGGCAGTCAATGTCGAAGGTCGATGCCACGAATGTGCTGAGTCGCTGGCGACCCAGCAGGGCAATGCCGCCTCCACCGTCCAGGCTTCGACGTCGTTTGGGGAGAACAGTACATGAACGAAGATCAGGATGGCTGGCTGCGGGCTCGATGGCGGCGCTTCCGGAGAACCGTCATCGCCACGACGGCGACCTCCAGCGGGCTCGCCGCGCTCGTCCTCGGAGTCACGGTGGGCACCGCTGCCGCCGGCGTCGGTCCGGTCGAGCGCGGCTCGCTGAGCGTCTCGTTCGCCGCCCCGGCGGTTTCCAGCGTCGCCGCGGGTTACGCACACACCTGTGCGATCGGGGCCGACGCGACACTCTGGTGCTGGGGCGGCAACTCCAGCGGCCAACTCGGCGACGGCAGCACCACGAACCGGAACACCCCGGTACGGATCGGCGACGCCACCACCTGGGCCAGCCTCGACGCCGGCACCAGCTACACCTGTGCGGTGCGGACGGACGGATCGCTCTGGTGCTGGGGCCGAAACACCAGCGGCCAACTCGGCGACGGCACCACCACGAACCGGAACACCCCGGTACGGATCGGCGACGCCACCACCTGGGCCAGCGTCAGCGCCGCCGACAGTCACACCTGCGCCGTCCGGACCGACGGCACCCTGTGGTGCTGGGGCACCAACCGCAACGGGCAACTGGGGGTCGGCGGCTCCCTCGCCAGCACGACCACCCCGGTCAGGGTCGACACGGCGACCACCTGGGCGAGCGTCACGACCGGCTACGCACACTCCTGCGCCGTCCGCACCAACGGCACCCTGTGGTGCTGGGGTGACAGTTCCAGCGGACAGCTCGGGGTCGGCACCCTGAGCTACCGGGCGACTCCGGCGCAGGTCGGTACCGCGACCACCTGGACCGGTGTGACCGCCGGGTACACCTTCACCTGCGCGGTCCGCGCCGACGGGACCCTGTGGTGCTGGGGTGAGAACGGGTACGGACAGTTGGGTGTCACCGGCCCCTACCGGACCACACCGGTCCAGGTCGGCACCACTACAAGCTGGACCAGGGTCAACACGAGCAACGACTCGCCGTGCGCGGTCCGTACCGACGGCACCCTGTGGTGCTGGGGCAACAACACGGCCGGACAGCTCGGCGACGGCACCACCACCCACCGGTACGCCCCCACCCGGGTTGGCGACGCCACCAGCTGGGCAAGCGGCATCGTCGGCAGCTATCACAGCTGCGCGATCCGCACCGACGGCAGCCTGTGGTGCTGGGGCAACAACGCGGCGGGGCAGCTCGGCGACGGCACCACCACCCAGCGGTCCACTCCGGCGCAACTGACCCTGCCGGGCTGACCACCACCACCAAGCGGGCCCCGATCTCCTCGTGAGAGATCGGGGCCCGCCCTGGGAGAGCCACCCGGCTGGATGCGTGCCCGGCCGGGAGTGTCGCGGCCCGGTCGGCCGGGCTACTTGACCGCGCCGGCGGTGAGGCCGGACTGGATCTGCCGTTGGAAGATCGCGTAGACCAGGATCATCGGCAGGATCGCCATGGTCAGCGCGGCGAACAGCCCGGACCAGTCCGCCTCGTAGCCGGCGTTGACCGAGATGTCCGCGATGCCCTGGGTGAGCACCCACTTGTCCTCGGCGTTGGAGAGCAGCACCAGCGGCAACTGGTACTGCGACCACTGCCCGATGATGTTGAAGATGCCGACGCTGATCAGGCCCGGTTTGGCCATCGGCATCATCACCTGGAAGAAGAGCCGGGTGTGCGAGCAGCCGTCGATCATCCCCGCCTCGGCCACCGAGGTCGGCAACGTCTTGAAGAACGCGGCCAGGAAGAAGACCGTGAACGGCAGCGAGTACGCGATGTAGACCAGTACCAGCCCGGTGTGCGTGTTGAGCAGGCCGAGGTTGTCCACCACGAAGAAGAGCGGCACCAGGGCGAGGAAGACCGGGAAGGCCAGCCCGGAGACGAACAGGTAGTAGATCAGCCGGTTGCCGACGAACTTGTAGCGGGCCAGCACGTACGCGGCCATCGAGCCCAGCAGCATGGTGCCGAAGACGCCGCAGGAGACCACGATCACGCTGTTGAGGAAGAACTTGCCGACCCGGGCCTGTGTCCAGGCGCGGCCCCAGTTCTCCCAACGCAGCTCGGCCGGGAGCGTCCACGGGCTGCTGAAGATCTCCGAGGTGTTCTTGAACGAGGCCAGGAAGGTCCAGAGGATCGGGACGACCACGATCACCGCCCAGACCACCAGGGCGACGTGGCCCAGGCTGGACAGCAGTCGTACCTCGGACCTCTTGCGGTCCCGGCCCTTGCCGGCCGCGGCGGTCGGCTTGTGTTCCCCCGGCCTGGTCACCGGGCGCTCGGTCTGTGTCGACATCTGGGGTCCCATCTAGTACTCGATGCTCTCCCGCTTGGACACCCGCAGCATCAGCGCCGCGAACGTGATGGTCAGGAAGAACAGCGCCACCCCCATCGCCGAGGCGTAGCCGGCCCGGCCGTAGGTGAAGGCGTTGCGGTAGATCTCCATCGCGAGCACCGTGGTGGCCCCGTCCGGGCCACCGCTGTCGATGGAGAGCACCGCGACGATGGCGAAACAGTCGAACGCCGCGATGCCCAGATAGACCCAGGCCACCTGGAGGGTGTCCCAGAGCAGCGGCAGGGTGACCCGGAAGAAGAGCGTGACCCTGGTGGCCCCGTCGATCTCGGCCGCCTCGTAGATCTCGGTCGGGATCGACGCCATGCCGGCCGAGAAGAGCACCACGTAGAAGCCGACGCTCTGCCAGACCAGCACCGCGATGATCGACCAGAGCGCGAGGTTCGGGTTGATCATGAAGAAGATCGGCTCCAGCCCGAGCTTCGTCAGTACGCCGTTGATCAACCCGGACTCGTCCGGCCGGTAGATCATCTGGAACAGTACGGCGATGACCGCCACCGCCAGGACCTGCGGGAAGAAGAACACCACCCGGTAGAAGGCGGATCCCCGTACCCCGACCCGCTTCCCGCCCTTGCTGCCGCCGCCGACGTTCAGCAGGAACGCGAAGAACAGCGCGATGGCGATGGTGATCAGCGGCAGGGCGAGCAGGATTATCCCGTGGTGCTGGACCGCCTTCCAGAAGGCCGTGTCGTTGAACAGCCGCTGGAAGTTCTCGAACCCGATCCACTCCGGCGTGCCGATGCCCCGCCAGTTCGTCATCGCGAGCTGGAACGCCTGGGCGTACGGCGCGATCACGAAGACCGAGTAGAGCGTGACCGGCAGGATGAGAAAGCCGATCACGAACGGGTACTTGCCCTGCCGCATGATCACTCCACTCCGGTCAATCAGCGCGAGAACTTGGCGACGCTGCTGTCGGCCTTGATGGCGTCCGCGCGCTTCTGGATCCGCTCGGCCCACTGCTCGGCGCTGGCACGGCCGAACATCAGCTCGTTGGTCGCCGTCCGGGCCTCAGTGTCCAGCTCCTTGTACCAGTTGTCGAACATCATGTTGAAGACGTTCGCCCCGGCCGCCTTCAGCGCCGCCTGCGAGCTGGCCACGCCCGGCGGGAACGAGTAGCCCTCGCTGCCGGCCGGCACCACGGTGGCCGCCCCGACGGTCTCGGTGAAGCCCCGGGTACCCGCCTTGGAGAGCATCTGCCGCATGTACTCCATGCCGCCGCGCGGGTTCTTGCTCTTGGCCGAGACGAAGTACCCCTCGCCACCGGCCGCCCGGATCGCACCGGCCGGCAACTTGTCCCCGGCGGTCAGGCTCGGCACCGGCATGAGCTGGTACTCGAAGCCGGCCGGCGTGTCCTTCTTCTGCTCGTTCTCCAGCCAGTCACCACTGGGGTAGAAGGCGAGCTTGTACTGGTTCTGCCGCAACTGCACGTCGGTGTGCTTGAGGCCCTCGTAGCTCTTGTCGCCGTACTTGGCGCCGATCTCGGCCCACGCCTTGGCGGACTGGAGGATCGCGTCGGCCTTCCAGGCGTTCGGCTCCAGGTTGTCGATGCTCTTCAGCACGTCCGGACCGCCGACCTTGGCGGCCTGGGTCAGGATCACGTTCCACATGTAGTAGGCCGCGTTCGCCCCGGCGTACCCGAACGGGGTGATGCCCTTGGCCTTGATCTGGTCGCAGAGCGCGGTGAACTGCTCCCAGGTGGTCGGCACGGTCCAGCCGTTGTCCTTGAAGAGCTTGCCGGAATACCAGATGCCGTAGACGGTCGAGACGTAGTAGAGCACGAACGGCTTGCGGCCACCGTCCTTGGTGGTGAACATGCCCTGCTCGATGACGCCGGGGATGACGGTGTCCCGGACCTTCTTGTTCGGGTCGTCGACCGACGGCGCGTCCCAGAGCTCGGTCAGGTCCTGGAGCTGGTTGTCGTTGACCAGGGCACCGAAGTCGAGGAACTTCTCGCCCGAGTTGTTGACGAACTCCGGCGGGTCACCGGCGGTGAACCGCGGCTGGAGCACCGTGGAGACCGCCTGGGTCGCCTGGTGCTTGATCTCGGCGTTCGGGAACGCCGTCTTGTAGAGCTTCTCGTGCACGTCGGTGGCGTACTTCTCGCCGTAGCCGCCGTTGAAGATGATCACCTCCAGCGCGGCGTCCTCCTTGACGCCGAGCGGGTTGGTGGCGCTCTTCGCCCCGGTCTCCTGCTCGGTGTTGCCCTCGTCGTCACCGCCGGTGGCGCAGGCGCCGAGCAGTCCGGCGGCCGGGGTGACGAGCAGCCCGGCGGCGGCGGCCCGGCGCAGCACCGTACGGCGGCTGGTGCCCAGCGCCGCCGGCAGGTCCGGCCCGGTCATGGTCGACGGATCTACGCGGTCCGACGTGTGGTCGGGGGTTGCGGACATCTTCATCTCCTCAGTTGAGAATCGGGTCGGGCCAGCCGGACGACTCCGGATGACCGGGACCTGCCAGCGGTTACTCGCCCCCCGCGGGGAGCGATCGGGCCGGGGGTAACCAGCGGATACCTCCGCCCCGACGGGTCGGTGTCGAATGCGTGTCACGGCCGCGCCTCCTTGGTCGCCTTGTGCCCGCCCACCGCCCGGGCCGTCCGCTGGAACGCGGCGTGGGCCCGGTCGTGGGTGCGTTGGGCGACGGCGATGTAGAGCAGGTCGAGCACGACGAGTTGCGGATGCCGGGCGGAGAGCGCGTCCGGCCGGAAGGTGGTCGCCTGGCTGGCGGTGAGCAGCACGATGTCGGCCAGTTCGGCCAGCGGCGACCGGGTGAACCCGGTCAGCGCCATCGTGGTGGCGCCGTGGCTGCCCGCCTCGGCGAGGGTCTCGATGGTCTCGCGGGTCTGGCCGGTGTGCGAGATGCCCAGGGCGACGTCGCCCTTGCGGAGCAGCGCGGCCCCGGCCAACCCCTCGTGTACGTCGTTCCAGGCCCACGCCGCCACGCCGATGCGGTGCAGGCTGAACTGCATCTCCTCGCCGACCAGCGCACTGCCGCTGGCGCCGAAGATGTTCACCCGGGCGGCTCCGGCGATCGCCTCGGCGGCCCGTTCGACCTCGGCCAGGTCCAGCAGCGCGGCGGTGTCGTGCATGGCCTGGGTGTCCGCCGCGATGATCTGGCCGAGTACCCGCTCCAGCGGGTCGGTCGGCTGGATCTCCCGGCCAATGTCGACGGTCCAGCCGGCGGTGTGCGCCCGGCCGGTCTCGGCGGCGATGCCGAGCCGGAGGTCGGCGTAGCCCTCGAACCCCAGCGCCCGGCAGAACCGGGTGACGGTGGCCGGGGACGTACCGCTGCGCTCCGCCAGCTCGACGATGGTGGCCCGGGCGGCGGCGGACGGGTCGCTGAGCACCTGCTCGGCCACCCGCTGTAGGGCACCGGTGAACTCGGTGAGCCGGGACCGGACCCGGACCAGCACGCTGTCCGCTGGTGAGAGCCCGGCGGCGGCCCGGCGGTCGGGCTCGGCGTCGACCACCGCGGTCCCCGCGATGGTGTCCGCCTCCTGCTCGACCATGGGCGCACCTTTCGGAAAAGGAAGTTAACTGTTAGTGGTAAAAGTTCTTACTAAGAGCCCCTCCTTGTCAAGACGATGGGTGAAGTTTTCAAACTGTTACCTGGGTCGGCCTGTTGCCGGACGATCGATGCTTGCCCCGGAGCGCCGCACCGAGCAGCATGGACGCCGATCGACGGACGCGTGGGAGGTGGTTGCCGGTCATGTCCGACGGCATGGTGGTGGGACTCGACATCGGCGGCACCTCGACCCGGGCCACAGTGGTCTCGCTGGCCGGCGAACGCCTCGGCGCCGGGCAGAGCGGCGGCGGCAACCCGACCAGCCACGGCGCCGACCGGGCCGCCGAACAGCTCCGGCTGGCGCTGGCCGGCGCCCTCGCCGGGCTCGATCCGGGACTGGTCCGAGCCGGCACCATCGGGCTGGCCGGAGCGGGTCGACTGCTCGCCGATCCGGCCGGCCGGGCCGCCTTCGACCGGACCTGGCACGAGGTCGGGCTGCGCTGCCGGTACGACATCCTCGGCGACGCCCTCGTCGCGTACGCCTCGGGGACCGCCGAGCCGGACGGCACCATCCTGATCGCCGGCACCGGTGCCATCGCCGCCGAGGTACGCGACATGGCGCTGGACCGGGTCGCCGACGGGCACGGCTGGCTGCTCGGCGACGCGGGCAGCGGCTTCTGGCTCGGTCGGGAGGCCGTCCGGCGGGCCCTTGCCGACCTCGACCGGCACCTGCCACCAGGCCCGCTCAGCACCCTCGTACTCACCGAGCTGCTCGGCTCGGCGGAGGTCGCCGCCCGCCCCCGGGACACCGTGGACACCCTGGTGCAGACGGTGACCCGACGGCCCCCCGTCGAGCTGGCCGCGCTCGCCCCGCTGGTGATCCGGGCCGACCGGGACGGTGACCCGGCCGCCGCCGCGATCCTCGCCGAGGCCGCCCGGCTGGTCGCCGCCAACGTGGACCGGATCCGGCCGACGGACGCGCGCACCCCGATCGTGCTCGGCGGCGGACTGCTCACCGGCGACACCCCGCTGGCCGACGCCGTACGCCCGGCTCTGGCCGCACGCTGGCCGGACGCGCCGGTGTACGGGGCCGGGGACGGTGCGCTCGGCGCCGCCTGGCTGGCCGCCCGGACGCTGCCCGAGCTGACCGACCCGGCCGAACTGCACCGCCGACTGCTCGGCAGGCTCGACAGCTGATGTCGGTGCAGTCTGTCGATTCGAGGCTCCTATCGCTACTCAGCTCAGGCAACGCGTTCCAGATCGCCTTCGATGGCCGGCTCACCCCGGCCAACCACTGACCAACTCAACAACCAAGATCAGCCGTTAACGTGACACTCCCCGGCCAGCACAGCCGGTGCAGAGTCCCACGACGGCCGCAAGCGTGCCGTGCCCAGCGGTGGGCGGGAGTGGTTTGTTAGCTCACTCGTAGTGGTAGCGTCGCCCGCTCCGCCGGTTCGGTACCGCGGCCGGTCCCGACGGAGCCGCAAGCCCTACTTCAACTGACCGGCGGTCAGCCCGGACTGGATCTGGCGCTGGAACAGCACGTAGACGGCCAGCACCGGCAGCATCCCGAGGGTGAGTCCGGCGAACAACCCGCTGAAGTCGCCCTGGTAGCCCTGGCTGACCGCCAGCGCCGCAAGGCCCTGGGCAAGCACCCATTTCGACTCGTCCCCCTGCATCAGCACCTGCGGCAGGATGAACTGGTTCCACTGGCTGAGGAAGTTGAAGATCCCCACGCTGACCAGGCCCGGCCGGGCCATCGGCAGCATCACCCGGAAGAAGAGCCGGAAGTGCCCGCAGCCGTCGATCAGCGCCGCCTCGGCGACCGAGGTCGGCAGGGTCCGGAAGAACGCGGAGAGGAAGAAGACCGTGAACGGCAGCGAGTAGGCGGCGTAGACCAGGATCAGCCCGACCCAGTGGTTGAAGAGCCCGGCGTTGCGGACCACGAAGAAGAGCGGCACCAGGGCCAGGAAGACCGGGAACATCATGCCGCCGACGAACAGGTAGTAGAACACCTGCCGGAACCGGAACTCGTAGCGGGCGAAGACGTACGCGGCGGTGGCGCCGAAGAGCATGGTCAGGGTCAGCGAACCGGCCACCACGATCGCACTGTTCAGGAAGTACTGCCCGATCCGGGCCTCGGTCCAGGCCCGCGCCCAGTTCTCGAAGCGCAGCGCGCCGGGCAGTCCCCACGGGTCGCTGAGGATCTCGCCGTCGCTCTTGAACGAGCTGATGAAGACCCAGAGCAGCGGCAGGGTGGTCAGCAGCGCCCAGATCAGCAGGAAGCCGTGCGAGAAGACGTTCACCACGCCCCACTCGCGGCGGGGTGCCCGGTCGCCGGTACCGGGCCGGCCCTCGGCGCCGGTGGCGGGCGGAGCCGACGCGGGGGTGTCGACGGTCGTCACGAGTACTCGATTCGGTCCCGGCGGCTGGCGCGCAGGGCCAGTACCGCCACCGACAGGGTCAGGAAGAACATCACCACGCCGATCGCCGAGGCGTACCCGAACTTGGTCTCGCTGCCGAACGCCGTGTTGTACATCCGCAGGCCGATCACGTCCGACGAGTGGTTGGGCCCGCCGTCGGTCATCTGCTGGATCAGGATGAAGCCGTCCAGCGCGGCGATGGCCAGGTAGATCCAGGCGACCTGCACGGTGTCCCAGAGCAGCGGGATGGTGACCCTGGTCAGCGTGGTCCACCGGGAGGCGCCGTCGAGCATCACCGCCTCGTAGATGTCCTTCGGGATGGCCTGCATCGCCGCGCCGAAGAGCACCACGTAGAAGCCGACGTTGCTCCAGATCATCACCGCCAGCACCGCCCAGAAGGCCGTACGCGGATCGCCGAGCCAGGTCGGCGCGGGCAGCCCGATGCCGCGCAGCGTGGCGTTGAGCAGCCCGTTGTTGGGGTGGTAGACCTCCTTCCAGAGCAGCGCGATGATCACCACGGAGAGCACCTGCGGGAAGAAGTAGACCAGCTTGTAGGCGCCGGAGCCGCGCACCCCGACCACCCCGGCGGTGCCGCGCCGGCCGCCCATGTTGAGCATGCTGGCGAAGAAGAGCCCCAGCCCGATGGTCAGCACCGGGAGCAGCACCAGCAGGATCGCGTTGTTCCTGACCGCGTTCCAGAGCGCGCCGTCGCGCAGCAGGTTGCCGAAGTTCTCCAGCCCGACATAGTCAGCACTGGCCGAGTAGCCCAGCCAGTTGGTGGTGGAGATCTGGAACGCCTGGAGGTACGGCGAGAGCACGAAGATGCCGTACAGCAGCAGCGGCGGCACCAGGAAGGTGATGATCAGCGGATACTTGCCATGTTTCACGGGACCGAATCCTGCCCACTCCACGCGGGGGACCTGTCCCCGCGACAATCGCGCCCGGAGGCCGGCCGGTGCCGGCCGACCCCCGCGACGACAACCGACCTACTGGCGCTTGTACTTCTTGATGCTGCTGTCCCCGGCGATCTGGTCGGCGCCCTTCTGGCACTGGTCCAGGAACTCGGCCGGGGTGGTCCGGCCGCTGAAGAACTCGCCGCAGGCCGCGTCGACCAGCTCGCGCTCCAGTTTGCGGTAGTAGTTGTTGTAGACCCAGTTGAAGCCGTTGCTGCCGGAGGCGTCCAGCGCCTTGACCACGCTGGTCAGCCCGACCGGCAGCTCGGCACCCTGGGTGGCGCCGACCACCACGGACAGGCTGGAGACCTTCTTGGTGAAGTCCTGGGCACCCTTCATCGAGAGCATGGTGCGCAGGTATTCCAGGCCGCCGGCCCGGTTCTTGGCCTTGGCCGGCACCATGAACGGCTCGCTGGCGGTGCCGCGCATCGCCTCGAACGGCAGCTTGTCGCCGGGGCCAAGGCTGGGGGTCGGCGCGACGGTCATGTTGAAGCCGGCCGGGGTGACCTTGGCCTGCTCGCTCTCCAGCCAGGAGCCGCAGGAGATGAAGGCGGCCTTGCCCCGGCACCACTCGGTCTGCGACTGCACGTGGTCCAGGCCGGGGCTGCCCGGCATGATGAAGCCGTCCTTGACGATCTGGTACCAGGCGTCCGCCGCCGCCTTCATCGCGTCGGACTTCCAGGCGTTCGGCTCCAGGTTGTCGATCGCCTTCGCCACGTCCTGGCCGCCCAGCTTGACCGCCATCGAGATCACCGGCCAGCTCATGTAGCGGGGGTGCTTGCCGGCGTACGTCCAGGGGGCGATGCCGGCCGCCTTGATCTGCCGGCACAGCGCGATGTGGTCGTCCCAGGTCTTGCCGTACTGCCAGCCGCGGTCGGTGAAGAGCTTGGTGGAGTACCAGATGCCGTACGCGGTGTACGCGTAGCTGAGCACCAGGAACTTGCCGTCGTACGACCCGACGTCGACCACGCCCGGCAGCAGGGTGTCCCGGACCTTCTTGCCCGGGATGTCGAGGCTGGGCGCGTCGAGCAGCTCGCCGAGGTCGGCCAGGGCGTCCTGCGATACCAGGCCGTTGAAGTCGATCTGACCAGCGCCGGAGTTGTTCACCACGTCCGGCGGGGTGCCGTCGACGAACCGGGGCTGTAGCGTCTTGTTGATCTCCTGCGTCGCGGAGTGCTTGATCGTCGCCTTTGGATATTTCTCGGTGTACATCGCCTCGTGGGCTTTGGCATACTCCTCACCAAAACCACCATTGAAGATGACCACCTCGAGCGGCGCGTCCTCCTTGACGCCGAGTGGGTTCTGCTCACTCTTCGTGCCTTCGAGCGACTCGCCGCCGCTGTTGTCGTCGTCGCCGCCGAGGGCGCAACCGGTCAACAGGCCGGTGGCGGGGACGGCCAGCAGGCTGGCCGCAGCGGTACGACGGAGGATGTCACGCCTCTTCATAGCTTCTCCTCGGATCCGGTCCAGGTGGACGCCGCATCCGGTTGGAGCGGCGCCCGCCGACGAGGCTCGGGGGGTCATCGGGTCGGTGGCGCTGGCGGTGCTGGTCGACGGGTGTGGCCGCCGGCCGGGGTGCTGCTGGTGCGACAGGTGGGAACGCTCGGCGTACTGGTGCTTGTCTTCACTTAACACAAAGTTACTGAAGGATTCTTACGGAAGAGGGTGCCGGCAGCAAGCCCCGGCGGCCGAACCGTTACGGACCGGCAATCCACCCGGGTTGTCGCATAGCGCGTCGGCGGCCCCCACGGAGTAGATAACCTGGCCACATGCGCCGCCTGCGGGAGATCGCGGGCCGCACGCCCGCCCAGCGGGAGCGCTACGTCGACCTGCTCCGCGCGGTGGCGATCACCCTGGTGGTGCTCGGGCACTGGCTGATCGCCGTCCTCGACGACGACGCGGGGCGGCTGCGCGGCCACAACGCGCTGGAGGACATCACCTGGGCCCGGCCCGGCACCTGGTTCTTCCAGGTCATGCCGCTGTTCTTCCTGGTCGGCGGCTACGCCAACGCCGCCTCGCTGGCCAGCCACCGACGCCAGGGCGGCGACGCCGGTGGCTGGCTGGCCGACCGCAGCGGGCGACTGATCCGGCCCACCACCGTGCTGCTGGTGCTGCTCGCCCTCGCCGCGCTGGGCGCCCGGCTGCTCGGCGCCGGCCCGAGCCAGGTCCGCGAGGTCGTCTGGTACGCGACGGTGCCGCTCTGGTTCCTCTCCGCGTACCTCTTCGTGGTGCTGCTGACCCCGGTGACGTACGCCCTGCACGAGCGCTTCGGCCTGGTCGTGCCGGTGGTACTGCTCGGGCTGACCGCCCTCGGGGACCTGGCCCGACTGCTCGGCGAGGGCCGGTACGGGTACGGCAACTTCCTCTTCGGCTGGCTCGCAATGCACCAGGTCGGGTTCGCCTGGCGTACCGGGAGCCTGCCGATGCGTCCCCGGGTGGGCGTACCGCTGCTGGCGGTCGGGCTGACCACGCTGCTGCTGCTCACCCTGGTCGGCCCGTACCCGGCCAGCATGATCAACCAGCCGGGCCAGCGGATCCAGAACATGTCCCCGCCGAGTCTGGCCCTGCTCGCCCTGGCCACCGCGCAACTCGGACTGATCATGCTGCTCCGCGCCCCGGTCGAGCGGTGGCTGCACCGGACCCGCCCCTGGATGCTGGTCGTCGCGGTGAACTCGGTGGTGCTGACCATCTTCCTCTGGCACCTCACCGCCGTGATCCTGCTGGCCGGCGCGCTGGACTCGCTCGGTGCGCTGCCCGCCCCGCCGGTCGGCGGCACCGCCTGGTGGCTCTGGCGGATCCCCTGGGTGATCATGCTGGCCGTGGTGTTGGCGGTACTGGTCGCCGTCTTCGGCCGGATCGAGCGGCGCGGCTCCCGCCGTCCCGCCACCCGGCCCCGCGCTCTGCCGGCGGCACTGTGCCGTACGCTCGCCGCGCCACTGCCCCGGCTGCTGCTCGTCGTACTCGGCTTCGCCGCGACCGTGGTCGGGCTGTTCAGCAACAACGTCGCCCCGAAGAGCGGCGAGTACCTGTTCGGCCTGCCCACCGGCGCGCTGGTCGCGTACCTCGGCGGAGCGGGCCTGCTCCGGCTGCTCCGCTCGGTACCCGACCAGCGCGCCGGCTGATCCGACAACGCCAACCGCGTCGACCGACCGGATCGGCGGCTGACCTTCGCCGACCTGGACAGCAGAGGCGTTAAACCATCCGCATAACGCCTCTGCTGTCCAGGTCAGTACCACGTTCCTCGGCCCGATCCGGAGCCGTCAGGCGGCGGCGGTGGCCACGGCCTCGGTCAGGATTCCCAGCGCCTCCCGGGCCTCCTCCTCGGTCAGGGTCAGCGGCGGGCCCATCCGCAGCACGTTGCCGTAGAGGCCGCCCTTGCCGACCAGCAGGCCGCCCCGCCGGCACTCCTCGAAGACCCGGGCGGTCGCCGCCGGGTCGGGCTCGGTGGTGCCGGGCCGGACGAACTCGACGCCGAGCATCAGCCCCCGCCCGCGTACCGCGCCGACGATCGCGTGCCGGTCGGCCAGCTCGCGCAGCCCGGCGAGGAGTATCGCGCCGACCCGGGCGGCGTTGGCCTGGAGGTCGTGCTCCAGCAGGTAGTCCAGCACGGCGTTGCCGGCCGCCGTCGAGATCGGGTTGCCGCCGAAGGTGGAGAACGAGACCGCGTGCACCTCGTTCAGCACCTCGGCCCGGCCCACCACCCCGGCCAGGGCGAAACCGTTGCCGATGCCCTTGGCGAAGGTGAGCAGGTCCGGGGTGACCCCGTGCGCCTGGTAGCCCCAGAAGTGCTCCCCGGTACGCCCCCAGCCGGTCTGCACCTCGTCCGAGATGAGCAGGATGCCGGACTCGTCGAGTACCTTCTTGAAGGCGCCGAAGAGCCCGTCCGGCGGGGCCACGAACCCGCCCACCCCCTGGATCGGCTCGGCGATCAGGCAGGCCACGTCCCCGCTGGTCTGGGTGGCCAGCACCTCGCGCAGGTCGTCGACGGCGGCGTCGACGTACTCGTCCGGGTCGAGCCGGGACAGCAGGCCGCGCAGCCGGTCGGCGGAGTGCAGCCAGCTCACCTGGAGCGGGTTGAGGCTGCTCGCCGACCAGCTCCGGTGCCCGGTGATCCCCATCGCCGCGTACGACCGGCCGTGGTAGCTGTTCCGCACCGCCAGGATCTGGTTCGACCGCCGGTGGTTGGTGGCGACCAGCAGCGCCGCCTCGTTCGCCTCGGTGCCGGAGTTGGTGAAGAAGACCCGGGCGTCCGAGATGCCGGAGAGCGCGGCGATCTTCTCGGCCAGCTCGACCTGCTGCCGGATCAGGTAGAGCGTCGAGGTGTGCACCACGCCGGTGGAGAGCTGGCGCCGCACCGCCTCGTTCACCTCGGCGATGTCGTAGCCGAGCATGTTCGTCAGCACGCCGCCGAAGAAGTCCAGGTAGCTGCGCCCCTGCGCGTCGGTGACCCGGCGACCGGAGCCGGCGACGATCTCGATCGGCTCGGCGTAGTACAGCGGCATCCAGGACGGCATAACGGCCCGGTGCCGCGCCAGCAGCTCGTCGGTGGTCATGGTTCTTCACACCCCTCAGCCAGGTACGCGGACCCCTGCACGCTCCCACCGCACGGGGACACCGGGCAACTGCCACCCTGTCGGGCACCGGGGGCCGGAGATTGACATGCCGTCAACCCGGGCGGACTACTATTGCCTGTGCCCAACGGACAGCTCCGGCGGATGGACGCCTTCGCCTTTCCGGCCCACTCCTTCGACCCGGCCACCGGGGAGGCCGCCCTCGAATACGCGCTGACCGGCCCGGACGGCGAGCTGCGGTTCACCGAGCGGATCACCTTCCCCCAGCCGGAGACACCGCCGTCGCCGGAGGCCCTGGAGACCTTCGGCCGGGTGCTGGAGCTGCTGCACCTGGTCGCCGGGGTGAGCTACTACAAGGCCGCCGCACCGCACCGGCTGGTCCTGCCGGCGCCGCTGGGCGCCGACGCCGCCGCGCTGGTCACCGCCGTCTACACCTCGGGTCTCGCCGAGTACGCCTACCGCAACGACCTGCCGTACGTGCTGGAGCTGAGCCCCGAGGTGCCGCCGGGGCGGGTCGCCGAGCCGGCCGGGTGGGACAACTCGGAGCGCCGGCCGCTCTCCACGGTGGGTGGCGGCAAGGACTCCATCGTCAGCCTGGAGGCGCTGCGCCGGGCCGGCTTCGACCCGGTGCCGTTCTCGGTCAACCCCAACCACATCATCGTCAGCGTCAACGACGCCTCCGGGCTCACCCCGCTGGCCGCCCGGCGCCGGCTCGACCCGGCGCTGATCGAGCTGAACGCCGCCGGGGCGCGCAACGGGCACATCCCGGTCACCGCGATCAACTCGCTGATCGCGGTCGGCACCGCCGTACTGCACGGACTCGGTCCGGTGGTGATGTCGAACGAGCGCTCCGCCTCCGACCCGAACCTGGTCTGGCAGGGCGTCGAGGTGAACCACCAGTGGTCCAAGGGGGTCGAGGCGGAGCGGCTGCTCCGGGCGGCGCTGGCCGGACACGCCGGGCTGACCGAGCCGTACTTCTCGCTGCTGCGGCAACTCTCCGAGCTGCACATCGCCCGGCTCTTCGCCCAGTTCAGCCGCTACGACGACGTGGTGACGAGCTGCAACGCCGCGTTCAAACTGAGCGACCCCAGCGACCGGTGGTGCGGGAACTGCCCGAAGTGCCGGTTCATCTTCCTGGCCCTGGCCCCGTTCATGCCCCGGGCCCGGCTGGTGCAGATCTTCGGCACCGACCTGCTGGCCGACCCGGCCCAGGCTCCCGGCTATCTCGAACTGCTCGGCATCGACGCGCACAAGCCGTTCGAGTGCGTCGGCGAGGTCGAGGAGTCGGTGGTGGCGCTCGGCCTGGTCGCCGAGCACCCGGACTGGCGGGGCGCGGCCGTGGTCCGTACCCTGCTCGACGCCATTCCGGCCGAAGCCTGGACGGCCGCCAACGCCACCGACGTGTTCACCCCGGCCGGCCCGCACTTCGTCCCCCCGGCGTACGCCAAGGCGCTGACCGCGATCTCCTGACCCGGATGCCGGTCGGGCGGTTCAGCCGTCCCGGACGGCGTCCAGGGCGAGCAGGGCGACGTGCAGCGACAGGCAGTCGTCCACCGAGTCCAGGTCGACCCGGAGGATCCGGGAGATCCGGGCCAGCCGCTCGTAGAAGGCCGGCCGGGACAGGTGCGCCTTCGCGGCGGCGGCCGACTTGTTCCGGCCGCTCTCCAGATAGCCGCGCAGGGTGCCGAGCAACTGCTCACGGGGATGCTCGGCGTCGTGGGTCAGCAGCGGCCCGAGTTCGCGTTCGACGAAGGTCTGCAACCTCGGCTCGTCCCGGAGCAGGTGCAGCAGCCCGGCCAGCCCGACCTGGGGCAACCGGTAGACCGGCAGGTCCCGTCGACCCCGGCGGGCGGCGTCGGCGACCTGGCGGGCCTCGATCAGCGAGCGCCGGGCCTCCCGTACGGTGCCCACGCCCGAGCCGGCCGCCACGATCACCGCGCCCGGTGCACCCCGGACGCCCCCGGGGGCGGTGTCCAGGCGTACCCGGTCCAGGGCCGCCGCGAAGGCGGCCAGCGCGGCCTCCTCGGTCCCGGCGTCCCGCAACGCCAGCACGGCACCGACCGCCTGGTCGTCCAGGGTGCTGGCCAGCCCGCTCAGCTCGGCGTCCCGGAGCGCCTGGCTGACCGCCTCGGCCAGGTCCCGCAGCCGGGCCTGCCCGGCCGGGCCGCCCGCCGCCGCACCCGCGCCCGCCTCGTCGGCGCGGTACCGGACCACGACCCCGACCAGGTGCCGACGATCCAGCGGTACGCCGAGGGCGCGAGCCCGCAACGCCACCTCGTCGACCGGCCGGGTGTGGTCGAGCAGCGCGGTGAGCAGGGTGCGGTGGATCTGCCGCTCCAGCCCCTCGGCGTCCCGCCGGATCAGTCGGCCCAGCGCCAGGGTGGAGGCGGCCCGCTCGATCAGGATCGTCAACCGGGTCGACGGCCCGCCCGGCGCGGCGGCCGGCAACTCACCGGTCGGCCAGCGCAGCAGCAGCCGTCCCCAGTCCTGCCCCCGGGCACCGACCGTGGTGTAGAGCCAGCCGGCATCCGGGTCGTAGCCGGTCCGGCCGGTCGGGCGGATCCGCCGGGAGTGCTGCTCCCAGCCCCGGAGCAGCAGCTCGGCGCTCTCCCCCGCCGGTTCGTACGCCAGCACCTGCCGGGAGAGGTTCTCCAGGATCACCGGGCAGCCGGCCAGTACGGCGGCCTGCCGGACCACCTCGGCCGGCTCGGCGCCCTCGACGGAGAGTTCGGTGAACCGCTGGTGGATCTCCTCCGTCGCCCGCAGCTCGGCGAGCTGGGCATCGACGATCAGCCCGTGCACCGCCTCGGTGATCCGGACGAACGGCGTGACCCGGCACAGCTCGACCAGCGGCAGGTTGCGGCGCTCGGCCGCCGCGACCATCGCCCGGGGTACCGCCGTCGGATAGCGCCGGCCCAGCTCGACCAGGAGTCCGGAGACCCCGACGTCGGCCAGCTCGCCGATGAAGGCGCGCAGCCCGGCGTCGTCGCCGGGCAGGCCGATGCCGGTGGTGAGCACCAGTTCTCCGCCGCTGAGCAGGGCGGCGATGTCCGGGACCTCGGCGGCGTGCACCCACCGTACGAGCCGGTCCAGCCCGGCCGTGCCGGCGACCACCCGGGGGCCGCCGTGCCGGACCGGGTCGAGGGCCAGTACCTCACGCACGGTAGGAAACACGGGCTCGACGGTACCGCCCGGTTGAACCGCCGCCCCTCCTCCTCGGCCACCCGCCCCGGTGTCCGGCTCACCGGGAGTGTTCGGCCGGCCGGTGCGGGTCGAACGCTCCCGGCTCAGCCAGCCGGCGGCTGTCACAGGACGCTGGGCCGGCCCCGGTCGACGATGTGCAACGGCACGTCCCGCTCGACGCGCTCCAGTACGGCAGCCGCGTTGCCGCCCCTGGCCGCCCCGTACTCCGGCTCGGTCAACGCCACGACCTGGAGGAAGGTCACCCGGCCGTGCGGGGTGTCCAGTACGCCCAACTGCGGGTCGACGGCGAACGCGAGTGCCGCGAGTTCGGTGGGCGAGTCCGCCTCCTGGTCCGGCCCGTCGTTGAACGTCCCCGGGGCGCAGTGGATCGTGTGGCCGGGAGCGAACGGCCGCTCCGCCAGGACATACCTGGCCAGTTGCTGCAACAGCACGGCCGCCCACTTCGGCGGTGCCTCGTCGGACGGGCGACGGGCCAACCGGATGCTGAACTCGATCCCCCAGCCCGACTCCTCCGGGTCGTCGGTCACCTTCTCGTAGAGTTCGGACATCCCGAAGCTCACCAGGTGCCAGTGCGGTCGCGGCTCGTCCGGCGCGTAGATCTGGATCGCGTCCAACGGATCCGGACCACCGGCCGAGTACGGCACGTCGGGCGCGAAGGTGCCCACCGGTTCGGTGTCGCCGTAGAGATCGTGCAACGCCACCTCGATCGCCGCCCAGCCGAGCGCCACGTCGGTGGAGATGGAGAACTCGGCGCCTTCCGGCAGGTCCTTCACCTGTCCGTGGATCTGGCCGGCGACGTTGACGCCGACCACGAAGTCGAGGGCGTGGATGTTGTCGAGCGTGACCGGACCACCGGCGACCGGCGGGTGCTTGAAGTCGTAGATCTGCTTGGCGGCGGGGACGATGCCGGCACGCTCGGCTTCCTGTGCCAGCCCGGCCATCAGGTACCGCTGCTGGCCCTCCGGCGTGTCCAGCTCCGCCCGTAGCTCCTCGACGTCGTCCCAGCACCGGGTCAGCGTGCCGTGCAGGATGCTGAGGAACCAGCAGCCGTCGTCGGACCGGAGGAAGACGTCCCCGAACGGGGAGGCGAAGAGTGGCACCTTGTCTGCTATATCGGCCCACTCCCACGCGTCCAGGGCACTCGCGTACTGCTCCGGCGAAAACTCTCGAATCAGATTCACGCGGGGATCCAACCACAGCCCTGCGACGGTGTGGCGCCGCGAGCCACTCGGGTGGAGGGCTGCCGCGCCCGCATCACAGCGGGTCGTCGCGGCCCAGCTCCCAGAACGCCACCGCTGCGGCGGCGGCCACGTTCAGCGAGTCCACGCCACGGCGCATCGGGATCGCCACCCGTACGTCGCTGGCGCTCTGCGCCGCACCGGTCAGCCCGGCGCCCTCGGCCCCGAACAGCAGCGCCGCACGGGCCCGCTGTGCCGGTTCGAGCCGCTGGATCGGCACCGCGTCGGCCGCCGGAGTGAGTGCGAGCACGGTGAAGCCGGCCTCGCGTACCTGGACCAGTCCGGCCGGCCAGGTCTCGAACTTCGCGTACGGCACCGCGAAGACCTCACCCATGCTGACCCGTACGCTGCGCCGGTAGAGCGGGTCGGCACAGGTGGGCGAGAGCAGCACGGCGTCCACCCCGAGCGCGGCGGCGCCCCGGAAGATCGCGCCGAGGTTGGTGTGGTTGTTGACGTCCTCCAGCACCACCACCCGGCGGGCGTCCCGGAGCACCTGCGACACGGTCGGCAGCTCACGACGGTGGAACGAGCCGAGTACGCCCCGGTGCACGTGGAAGCCGGTGGCCCGCTCCAGCACGGCCGGGCTGGCCGCGTAGACGGGTGCGTCGCCGGTCTCCAGGCCACCGAGCTGGTCGACCCGTTTCGCGTCGACCAGGAAGGAGCGCGGCCGGTAGCCGGCCCGGACCGCCCGGCGCAGCACGAGTTCGCCCTCGGCGATGAAGAGCCCGTTCGGCGGCTCCCACCGGGTACGCAGCTCGACGTCGGTGAGCGCCCGGTAGTCGGCGATCCGGGGGTCCTCCGGGTCGGTGATCACTTCGGCGGGCACGGTGGTCGGTGCGTCGGACACCCCACCGATTCTTCCCGGTCCCCGCGCCGCCACTCCCCCGGCCCCGGCAGGTGGCACCGCGCGGAACAAAACGGATAGTCCGATAGGGACGGGACAGGTCTGGTCAGGACGGGGTGGGGCCGGGTGTGGCGGGGCCGAGCCCGCCACCCGCCGGCGCGACACCGAGGCCGCTGCCGCCGGAGACGCTCGCCGCCACCGCGCCGGAGGTAACCGGGCGGGTCAGCCCGGCCCGGCCGACCGCGGGTACCAGCCGCCGGGCCCGCCAGGCGATCCCGATCCCGGCGGCGAGCACGAACATCGCGCCGAGGGCGTGCAGTGCCGAGGCCAGCATCCCGCCGACGCCGAGCAGCGGAGCCGCGATCATCAGCAGTACGCCATCGGACTGGCTGAACACTCCGGACCGGTACAGCGCCAGACCGGTCAGCCACCAGCCGACGGAGTAGAGCACCCCGCCGCTGACGGCGATGACCTGGCCCGCCCTGCCGAACTCCGCCGAGGGGTCCGGCAGCCCGCCGAACGGGAGTACCAGCATCGTCCCGGCGACCGCGACCAGCAGGCCGGCCGTACCGACGCCTCGGGTCCGGGTGGTGACCAGCAGGCTGGCCAGCGCCATCAGGGCGAGCAGGCCGAGCCAGAGCGCACCGATCCAGCCGAGCAGGTGGGCCGGACGCGGCTGGGTGAGGAACGGTGCGTCGCCGGCACCGACCAGGGTCACCGAACCGTACACAATGGCATAACCGGGCAGTGACCAGACGGCGAGCCGGGCCAGCCGGCGCAGCGACCAGGCCCAGGTCGCGTCGCTGGCCGGTTCGCTGGTGCCACGCTCCACCACGAACGGCAGGAAACCGAAGCCGCCGTACGGCCAGCGCCCGGAGACCGGATCCGGTACGCCACCGACGCCCGGTCCGGCGCCGGCTGTCCGCTTCGATGCCGTCGGTGTCGTCAGGAGCGTGGGATCACGCTTGGGGTTCGAGGGGTGGTTTTCCGCTTTCGAGGGGTGGATCACGCGCGTCACCTCGCTCAACGTGCTGCCGGGCGGGCACGGGCGCGATCCGCTTCGACGCCCCGCTCCTTCACACCACCCGTCGCTAGACCGATCGTGTCAGGAGTCGGGTCGCCGCGCGGACGCTTTGCGGGAATAGGCCGGCGAGAGAGACCAGCGGCAGGTCAGCCCCGCTCGGACTGCCTATCCACAGTGGAATCGTCGAGCAGGCTGGCCGGCGAGACCGGTTCCGGCGCCGGCAACTCCCCGGTCGCGGGCCGGGAGGTCACCTGCGCCTCGGCGGCGCGTACCTCGGCGTTGACCTCCTGGGCCGCTACGGCGGCGGCCCGGGCCGCCTCCGCCGCCTCGCGCTCGACCGCACCGGCGTCGACCGTGGCGTGCGGTTCGTCCCCGGCGGCCTGGCTCAGCCCGCCGAGCGCCCCGCCGAGCCCCTCCAGCGCCTTGGTCAGCTCGGCCGGCACGATCCAGACCTTGTTCGCCTGCCCGTTGGCGATCTGCGGCAGCGCCTGGAGGTATTGGTACGCCAGCACCTTCTGACTCGGGTTGGCCTGGTGGATCGCGTCGAAGACGGTACGGATCGCCTTGGCCTGACCCTCCGCCTGGAGGATCCGGGCCTGCCGGTCACCGTCGGCGCGGAGCACCGCGGCCTGCTTCTCACCCTCGGCGGAGAGGATCTGCGACTGCTTGTGCCCCTCGGCGTTGAGGATCGCGGCCCGGCGGTCCCGCTCGGCGCGCATCTGCTTCTCCATCGAGTCACGGATGCTCGGCGGCGGCTCGATGGCCTTGATCTCCACCCGGGTCACCTTGATGCCCCACCGTCCGGTCGTCTCGTCGAGTACGCCGGAGAGGTGCCGGTTGATCTCCTCGCGGCTGGTCAGCGCC
This sequence comes from Plantactinospora mayteni, assembly GCF_016862935.1. GTDB lineage: Bacteria > Actinomycetota > Actinomycetes > Mycobacteriales > Micromonosporaceae > Plantactinospora > Plantactinospora mayteni. Next base: position 17,570 of record NZ_BONX01000034.1, on the reverse strand, counting down.
CGCTCCAGGTCGAGCGAGCCGATGACGTTCCGCAGGGTGGTGACGGTCAACTGCTCGATGGCCTGGAGGAAGTTCGAGATCTCGTAGGTCGCCTTCACCGAGTCGACGACCTTGAAGTAGAGCACCGTGTCGATCGAGACGACCAGGTTGTCCGAGGTGATCACGGGCTGCGGCGGGAAGCTGACCACCTGCTCCCGCATGTCGACCTTGGTGCGTACCGCGTCGATGAAGGGGACCAGCAGGTTGAGGCCGGGGTTGAGGGTGCGCTTGTAGCGGCCCAGCCGCTCGACCACGTCCTCCCGCTGCTGCGGCACGATCCGTACCGCCCGGATCAGGGTCACCACCGTGATCAGTGCCACGGCGGCCAACAGCAGGCCGATCACCGTTTCCACGTCGTGCTCACCTCTTTTTATCTGGTTGCTCGTCAATTGTGAACTCGTCCCGCCAGACCAGGGCGGTCACGCCTTTGACCTCGATCACCCGCACCCGGGTGCCGGGCTCGATCACCTGGGTGGCGTCGTATGAGCGGGCGGTCCAGATCTCCCCGTCGATCTTGACCACGCCGGTGTTCGCGTCCACCTGCTCCAGGACCAGGGCGCTGCTCCCGGTGATCGCCCGCACCCCGAACGGCTGCTCGTCACCGGAGAGTTCGGCCGTGCGGTGCCGCTTGATGACGGGGCGGGCGACGGCCACGGTCAGCGCCGAGACTGCGGCGAAGACCACCGCCTGGAGGGCCAGCGGGGCGCCGAGGGCCGCCGCGCCGGCCGCGGCGAACGCCCCGACCCCGAACATGACCAGGAAGAGGGTGGTCGTGAAGATCTCCGCGACGACCAGCACGACGCCCAATACGATCCACAGGAGCGGCTCCACACCTCATCCTGGCACGCTCGCGCACGTAGCGGCGACCCGCTATCGACGTACATAAGATCTCGGATGCCGGGATCCGGCGATCGGCGTCATCCGGTCAACCGGCCGGGTCCGGTTCCGTCCCGGCCGGTCCGGTTCGGATAATTCAGTCCGGTTCCCGTTCCCGAGTCCGAGGAGGCAGCCCGTGGCCCCCCTGTCGCCGGAGTCCGGCCTACTGCCGGAGACCACCCGCCGGATCGACGCGCTCGTCGCCCAGGCCCAGGCCACCGGCCGGGCACCCTCGCTGATCCTCGGGGTGCTCCGCGCTCCGGCCGCCGCCGATCCCGGCCCGGGCGGCGGGCTCGTGCACGTCGCCACGGCCGGCGAGACCCCGCCGCCGGATCCGGACATCCAGTACCGGATCGGCTCCATCACCAAGACGATGACCGCGGTCCTGTTGCTGCGCCAGCGCGACGAGGGGCTGCTCGACCTGGACGATCCGCTGGACCGGTACCTGCCCGGCAACCCGCTCGGCGCCGTCCGGCTGCGTCAACTCCTCGGCCACGCCGCCGGCCTGCAACGCGAACCGGACGGCGAGTGGTGGGAACGCTCCGCCGGTGCCGGTCTGGACACCCTGCTGGCCGGGCTGACCAGCGAGAAGCTGGCCTTCCCGGCCCACCGCACCTTCCACTACTCCAATCTGGCGTACGGACTGCTCGGGGCGGTGCTGGAACGGGTCACCGGGGAGTCGTGGTGGAAACTCGTCCGGTCCCGGCTGCTCGATCCACTGGGGATGGTCCGCACCTCCTACCAGCCGACCGACCCGTACGCCCTCGGTTACGTCGTACATCCCTGGCACGGCACGCTGCGCGAGGAGCCGCGTACCGACACCGGGGCGATGGCGCCGGCCGGGCAACTCTGGGCCAGCCTGGCCGACCTGGCCCGGTGGGCCGGCTTCCTCGCCGAGCCGGATCCGGAGATCCTCGCCCCGGAGACCCTGGCCGAGATGTGCGTCCCGGTGGCAATGGCCGATCTGGACTCCTGGACCGCCGGCTACGGGCTCGGCGTGGAACTGCACCGGGTCGGCGACCGGGTCTACGCCGGACACGGCGGTTCGATGCCCGGCTACGTGGCCACGCTCTCGGTACACCGGCCGTCCGGCACCGGCGTGGTCGGCTTCGCCAACGCGTACGGGCTGCGCGCCGGCTCGCTGCCGGTGCTCGGCCGGCAGGTGCTCACCGCGGTACTCGACGCCGAACCCGCGCCGGTCCGGCCCTGGCGTCCGGCGACCGCCCCGCCGGCCGCGGAGGTCGCCGAGTTGACCGGTCGCTGGTGGTGGATGGGCCGGGAGTTCGAGGTGGCCTGGGAGCCGACCGCCGAGGAACTGGTGGTCACTCAACTGCCGGTCGGTGCCGTCCCGCACTGGCGGTTCGGCCGGGACGGCACCGGCCGCTGGCGGGGCCGCTCCGGCATGAACAACGGTGAGATCCTCGCCGTCCGGCGCGACCCGACCGGTGCGGCCACGGCCCTCGACATCGCCACCTTCGTCTTCACCCGCGACCCCGACCGCCTCGACTGAACCGGTGGCGGAGCCGCCCCGATCCGGGGTCCTCGGCGAGCGGGGGCGGCGGGTCAGGGCGCGGACGGGACCGTGACGAAGTCGATGAGTCGTTCCATCGCGTTGATCAGCGGTGTCTCCACGTCGTGGAAGCTGTCGACCCGGCCGAGGATGCGCCGCCACATCTCGGCCGGCTCGGCCACCCCGAGGGCGGCACAGACGCCCTCCTTCCACGGCCGTCCCGGCGGCACCACCGGCCACGCCCGGATGCCGAGCGCCGACGGCTTCACGGCCTGCCAGACGTCGACGTACGGGTGGCCGGTGACGAGCACGTCCGGCGAGGTGACCGCCGCGACGATCCGGCTCTCCTTCGAGCCGGGCACCAGATGGTCGACAAGCACACCCAACCGCCGCCCCGGGCCCGGGCCGAACTCGCGGACCCGCTCGGCGAGCGCGTCGATGCCGTCCAGCGGCTCCACCACCACGCCCTCGATCCGCAGGTCGTCGCCCCAGATCCGTTCCACCAACGCCGCGTCGTGCACGCCCTCCACCCAGATCCGGCTGGCCTTGGCCACCTGGGCGGGCCGCCCGGGCACCGCGACCGATCCGGAGGCGGTCCGCCGACGCGGCGCCGGTGCCGCCGAGGGTGCTGCCGGGCGGCGCAGCGTCACCGGCTGCCCGTCGAGCAGGAACGCCGCCGGCAGCAGCGGGAAGTTCCGGCGCCGGCCGTGCCGGTCCTCCAGCACCACCGCACCGGACTCGAAACCCACCACCGCGCCACAGAACCCCGAGTCGGCGTCCTCCACCACCAGGTCGGGCTCGGCCGGCACCTCGGGTGTCACCTTGCGCCGCCGCCAGTCCCCGGCGAGCACGTCGTCGCCGTACATCCTCCCCATGGGAGGCGACGCTAACCGTTCACGGCCGGCCGGTCGGCGTTGACGCGCCGCCGGGCCGGCACCCGAGACAGCCGACACGAAGAGCACGTACCCTAGCCGCATGTCCCCCGCAACGGGCGCGGCGACTCTCGTGGCGCGCCGGTCCAGCCGTTTCGTGGCCTGGGTACGCGCTTGGCGCGCCGGGCTGGTGCCGTACGACGAGATCGCCGACGAGATCGCCGGTGGCGAGGAGCACCTCGTCGCCGACGCACCCGGCGCCTGGACCGACATCCCGCTGCGCGACGCGCTCTCCGCCTTCTCCAAGCTCTCGCCCGACGAGATCCGGCTGGTGCTGCCCGCACCCGGCGATCCGCGCGGGCTGCCCGGACCCGGCCCGTTCGCCTCGGCGGCCCTGCTGGCCGGCGAGGCGGTGGTGGCCCGGGGCCTCGGCGTGATTCCGGAGGTACGCACGCACACCAGCGGGTCCGGCATGACGTTCGAGACCGTGCTGTGGCGGGTACACCCGTTGCCGGAGACCGCTCCGGCCGCCTCTATCGGCAGTCCCGGCGCGGCCGAGGCCGAGGCCGAGCTGGCGGTGGCGCTCGCCGAGGCGACGGCGGCGCTGACCCGGCTCGACGTCGCGCAGTGGCGCCCGGAACTGGCCGGTGCGCTGGCCGCGCTGCGCCGCCCGGACAGCGGGATGGACCTGCCGCCCGGCTTCGATCCGCGCTCGCGCCGGCTGTTCGCCCGGGCCAGCGTGCTGGACCAGGTGCTCGCGCTGGCCGAGCACGCCGCACCCGGCGGTTCGGTCAACGGTTACGAGGCACAGCAGCGCGACGCCGCGCTGCGCCCGCTCACCGCCGCCTGTCGCCGGGCGGTCGTGGCCGCCTGCAACGCCCCGCTCTCGGCCTGACGTCGCCGCCGTCTGATCCGCCGAGTTATCTGACGCCGCCGTCCGTTCCGGCGAGCAGTCGCCGGAACTGTGCCGCCGCGACCCCGCCGACGGCCGTCCCCGGCGCGCAGACCGACCGCCCCGAACGAGCCGCTCCAGAGCCGCTCCGGACCGAGCCGCTCCGGGTCAGATCTCGTCGATCAGGTCGGCGACCGAGGAGACGATCCGGGACGGCAGGTACGGATAGCGTTCGGCCTCGGCCCGGGTGCTGATCCCGGTCAGCACCAGTACGGTCTGCAACCCCGCCTCCAGCCCGCAGAGGATGTCGGTGTCCATCCGGTCACCGATCATCGCGGTCGTCTCGGAGTGCGCGTCGATGGTGTTCAGCGCCGAGCGCATCATCATCGGGTTCGGCTTGCCGACGAAGTACGGCTCCACCCCGGTCGCCTTCGAGATCATCGCCGCCACCGAGCCGGCGGCCGGCAGCGCACCCTCGGCGGACGGGCCGGTCGGGTCCGGGTTGGTGCAGATGAACCGGGCCCCGCCGTCGATCAGCCGGACCGCCTTGGTGATCGCCTCGAAGCTGTACGTCCGGGTCTCGCCCAGCACCACGTAGTCGGGCGCGAAGTCGGTCAGCACGTACCCGACGGTGTGCATCGCGGTGGTCAGCCCGGCCTCCCCGATCACGTACGCCGTACCGCCGGGGCGCTGGTCGGCCAGGAACTGTGCGGTGGCCAGCGCGGCGGTCCAGATCGCGTGTTCGGGGACGTCGAAGCCCATCCGGTTCAGCCGGGCCTGGAGGTCCCGGGCGGTGTAGATCGAGTTGTTGGTCAGGATCAGGAACGGCTTGCCCGAGGCGCGCAGCGCCCGGACGAACTCGGGCGCGCCCGGCACCGGCTGCCCCTCGTGTACCAGTACCCCGTCCATGTCGGTGAGCCAGCTCTCCACCGGCTTCCGGTCACTCATGCCGACACTCCAGGCCGGCTGCTCTCGTTCATGGCTCTCCTAGGGGGTGGGGTCAGGGGCGCCGGGCCGGCTGGCAGCAGCCGGCCGGACAGGTGTCCCAGGCGGGCAGCGTACCCAGCCGGCGTCGCGCGGCCGTGTCGGCCGGGTTAAGCCGCTCGGTCACCAACTCCCGGACCATCGCCACGAACCTCCGGTCGGTGCCCGGGGTACCGGCCCGGACGAAGTCGAGGCCGAGCTGCTTGGCGGTCGCCGCCGCCTCGGTGTCGAGGTCCCAGACCACCTCCAGGTGGTCGGAGACGAAGCCGATCGGGCTGACCACCACCGAGGTGACCCCGTCGGCCGCGAGCGCCCGCAGGTGGTCGTTGACGTCCGGCTCCAGCCACGGCACCTGGGGCGGGCCGGAGCGGCTCTGCCAGACCAGGTCGTACGGCAGGCCGGGGGCGGCCCGCTCGGCCACCAGCGCGGCGGCCTCGCGGAGCTGCGCCTCGTACCGGCCGCCCTGGGGGCCGGCGGAAGCGGCCATCGAGACCGGGATCGAGTGGGCGGTGAAGACCAGCCGGGTACTGTCCCGCCGAGCCGGGTCGAGGGTGGCCAGCGCGTTCGCCACCGCGTCGGCGTGCGGCTCGACGAATCCGGGATGGTCCCAGTACTGCCGCAGCTTCTCGATCCGGGGCGCGTCCGGGCCCACCGCCGCCCGGGCGGTCGAGATGTCCTCCAGGTATTGCCGGCAGGAGGAGTAGCCGCCGTAGGCGCTGGTCACGAAGCCGAGCGCGGAGGTGATCCCGTCGTCGCGCAACTGGGCCACGGTGTCGGCGAGCATCGGGTGCCAGTTGCGGTTGCCCCAGTGCACCGGGAGGTCGAGCCCGTGCGCGGCGAAGTCGGCGCGGATCGCGGCGAGCAGGTCCCGGCACTGCTGGTTGATCGGCGACACGCCGCCGAAGTGCTGGTAGTGCTCGGCGACCTCGGCCAGCCGGTCCGGCGGCACGTTCCGTCCCCGGGTGACGTTGGCCAGGAACGGCAGGACGTCCTCGGGCCGTTCCGGGCCACCGAACGAGATCAGCACAACCGCGTCGTACGACATGGCACCATTGTTCCCGCCCCGGCCGGGCCGACCGGAACGGCCCCGTCCGCCAGCGGCGCCGGCCGGACGGGACCTTCCTCACATCGCGGCGCCGAGCGCGTGGTAGCCGCCGTCGACGTGCACGATCTCACCGGTGGTGGCCGGGAACCAGTCGGAGAGCAGCGCCAGGCAGGCCCGCGCGGCCGGCTCCTGGTCGGTCAGCGTCCAGCCCAGCGGGGCCCGCTCGGCCCAGGCGTCCTCGAACTGCTGGAAGCCCGGGATCGACTTCGCCGCCATGGTGCGCAGCGGCCCGGCCGAGACCAGGTTGCTGCGGATCCCCTTCGGGCCGAGGTGCAGCGCCAGGTAGCGGGAGGCGGACTCCAGGCCGGCCTTGGCCACGCCCATCCAGTCGTACACCGGCCAGGCCTTGGTGGCGTCGAAGGTGAGCCCGACCACCGCGCCGCCCGCGCTCATCAGCGGCAGCGCGGCCACCGCGAGCGACTTGTAGGAGTACGTCGAGACGTGAACCGCGGTCGCCACGTCCTCCCACGGCGCGTCCAGGAAGCCGCCGCCGAGGCAGCTCTGCGGCGCGAAGCCGATCGAGTGCACCACCCCGTCCAGCCCGTCGACGTGCTCGCGGACCCGGTCCGCCAGGCTGGCCAACTGCTCGGCGTCGGTGACGTCCAGCTCGATCACCGGCGCGGGCTCGGGCAGCCGCCTGGCGATCCGCTCGACCAGCGACATCCGGCCGAAGCCGGTGAGTACCACCGTCGCACCGTTCTCCTGGGCGAGCTTCGCGACCGAGAACGCGATCGACTGGTCGGTGATGACACCGGTGACGAGCAGCCGCTTGCCGGCCAGCAGTCCAGACACGTGAAGATCCTCCATACCCTCGTGGTCCCCCGCGTCCCGTGGCCGGTCCGGGTCCGTCCCGGCCGATCACGGCGCCTGGGCGATTGTGCCAGTCAGAGCCCGGACCCGGGCCGGTCAGCGCCGCGAATCCGGGCCGGTCAGTGCCCCGGGCCCGGGGCGTTCAGTGCCGCGTGCCCGGACTGGTCGGTGCCCCATTCCCTGGCCGGTCAGTGGCCCATGCCGAGGCCGCCGTCGACCGGGACGACCGCCCCGGAGACGTAGCCGGCGGCGTCGGAGGCCAGCCAGGTCACCACCCCGGCCACCTCGTCCGGGCTGGCCATCCGGCCGGCCGGGATGGACTTGCGGATCTCCGCCTTGCGCTCCTCGGGGAGTACCGCCGTCATGTCGGTGTCGATGAACCCGGGCGCGACCACGTTGGCGGTGATGTTGCGGCTGCCCAGCTCCCGGGTGATCGACCGGGCCACCCCGACCAGGCCGGCCTTGCTCGCCGCGTAGTTCACCTGGCCGGCACCGCCGGAGAGGCCGACCACCGAGGAGACGAAGACCATCCGCCCCCAGCGGGCCCGGAGCATCTTGCCGGAGGCCCGCTTGGCGCACCGGAACGCGCCGGTCAGGTTGGCGTCGAGGACCCGGGTGAACTGCTCCTCGGACATCCGCAGCAGCAGCGTGTCGTCGGTGATCCCGGCGTTGCAGACCAGCACCTCGACCGGGCCCAGCTCCGCCTCGACGGCCGAGAACGCCTCGTCGACCTGGCCGCTGTCGGTGATGTCACACCGGACCCCGAAGAGGTCGGCCGGCGGGTTGCTGCCCCGGTGGGTGACCGCCACCCGGTCGCCCTGCTTGGCGAAGGCCTGCGCGATGGCGAGGCCGATACCCCGGTTGCCTCCGGTCACCAGCACGGTTCGGGCCACGGGTGTCCTCCTCACGGACGGTACGGACGTGCGGGTTGGAGACTAGGCGCTACCGGCAGGTAATCCGTAACCCGGGTGGCGTGCTACCCGGGTACTACCCGGGGGATCGTGCCACGGGGTGACGACGGGGAGGTCCTGGCACCCGTACCCTGCCGCTGATGGAGAACGGCACCACTGCGGTCCTGCGCGTCGGACGGGACGACCTGCGCCGACTGTTGCTCGGGGCGGACTATCCGCCGTCCCCGCCGACCGGCCCGCCCGGCAGGTGGCGGCGGCGGTGGCGCCGGATCCAGCAGTTCATCGCGCCGGTGCTGGTCTTCGCCCTGGTCGGGATAACCATCGCCAGCGTGCAGTACCTGACCGACACCCGGGGCATGCCCGAGCCGCTGGCGGTGCTGATCGGCGTTCTCGGGACCCTGCCGGCGGTGCTGGCCCCGTACCGTCCCCTGCTCGCCTGGCGGATCGGCTACCCCCTGCTCTACCTCGGCGTGGTCGACGCGCTGCCGCGCGAGTCCTGGCCGTGGAGCCCGGTCCAGATCATCGCCTTCCTCTTCGTTCTCCTGCTGCTGGCCGCCCGGACCAGCCTGGGGATCGCCACCTGGGCGGGGCTGCTCAGCGTGCTGCCGGCGTACCTGTTCGTGTCGAACAGGGCGAACGCGCACGGGGTCGCGATCCTCTTCCTGGCGATCCTGATCGTCGGCGACCAGGTGCGGCGGCGCCGGCAGAGCCAGCGAGCCCTGGCCGAGCAGGCCGAGCGGAGCGAGCTGGAGCAGGCCCGCCGGGCGGTGCTGGAGGAACGGACCCGGATCGCCCGGGAGATGCACGACGTCGTCGCGCACCACATGTCCATGATCGCCGTGCAGGCGGAGACCGCGCCGTACCGGCTGACCGGGCTGGCCGAGCCGACCCGGGCCGAGTTCGCCGCGATCGCCACGGCGGCCCGGGGAGCGCTGACCGACATGCGCCGGGTGCTCGGCGTACTCCGCAGCGAGTCGGCGGCACCGGAGACCGCGCCGCAGCCGGGGCTGGGCGACGTACCGGAGCTGGTCGAGGCGGCCCGCCGGGCCGGCATGGCGGTGACGGTCGCCGCCGGCCCGGGGCCGCCGGAGGGCCGGCCGGTACCGGAGGCGGTCGGGCTGGCCGCGTACCGGATCATCCAGGAAGCCCTGGCCAACGCGGCCCGACACGCGCCCGGGACGGCCGTGCGGGTCTCCGTGGACGCGGACGACCGGGCGCTGATCGTCGGCATCTGGAACGACCCGGCCGCCACGCCCGGGCCCGGCGCCGGCCAGCCGGGGGACGCCGCCGGCCCCGCCGGGCACGGACTGACCGGGATGCGGGAGCGGGTCCGGCTGCTCGGCGGCCGGCTGCGGGCCGGCCCGACCGACGACCAGGGGTACGCGGTCACCGCGCACCTGCCCTATGATCCGGAGCCGACCGACCGGTGAACCTTGCTCGACCTGGACCGCGCGGCCTGCGCGCCCCGACCTCCACCTGCGGCCACGACCGGTCGGATGGTTCGGTGCGGACGGTCCGGGGCGAGCCCGACGGAGGTACGACCCGATGATCCGGGTGTTGATCGCCGACGACCAGGCGATGGTCCGGCAGGGCTTCGGGGCGCTGCTGGCGGCCCAGCCCGACCTGCTGGTGGTCGGCGACGCGGCGAACGGCGCCGAGGCGGTCACCGCGGCCCGGCGGCTCGACCCGGACGTGGTGCTGATGGACGTCCGGATGCCGGTGCTGGACGGCCTGGCCGCGACCCGGCAGCTCCTCGGCGACCGGCCGGAGACGGCCCGGCCCCGGGTGCTCATCCTGACCACGTTCGACCTCGACGACTACGTCTACGAGGCGCTGCGGGCCGGCGCCAGCGGCTTCCTGCTCAAGGACGCCCCGGCCGCCGACCTGGTGCACGCGGTCCGGGTGGTCGCGGCCGGGGACGCGCTGCTCGCCCCGGCGGTGACCCGCCGGCTGATCGCCGAGTTCGCCGCCCGGCCCGGTCGGGACCGGCCTCGGCCGGTCAGCCTGGCCGGGCTCACCCCCCGGGAGACCGAGGTGCTGCGGCTGATCGCCCGGGGCCGCTCCAACGGCGAGATCGCCGCCGAGCTGGTGGTCGCCGAACAGACCGTGAAGACCCACGTCGGGCGGATCCTGAGCAAACTCGACCTGCGCGACCGGGCCCAGGCGGTCGTGGTCGCCTACGAGTCCGGACTGGTCGCGGCCGGCGACTAACTCCCCGGTCTCCCCGCGCCGGCTTCTCTGGTCTCCCCGCGCCGGCTTTTCTGGTCTCCCCGGGCCGGCGACGGTACGCCTCCGGGCGGCGGTCGGCGGGCTGGCGGCACCGGTCGGGTGGTTCCCTGGTAGCCCTCCCCTAGTCCCCGGGTAGCTCGCCGGAAGCCGTCCCGTGGCGTGACGCGGCGACCCCCTCCGAGCACGCATTCTCTGCTCCGAAGGCGATCGGAGGGAGATCGGGATGGGGTGGCGACCGGCGGTACGGGGGGCGGTGGCCGGGCTGCTCGCGCTGGGGCTGATGGTGCCGCCGCCGGCCGGGGCGAGCGAGGTGGCGGTGGCGCGGGCCGGGTTCGTCGAGGCGTACCCGCCGGTGGCGGCGGCGATGCGGGCGGCCGGTGCGCCGTACGCCGACTGGGTGGCCGCCGGACGCTCCTTCCTGGCGTTCGACCCGCACGGCGACGGGCTGGCCGTGGAGGTACTCGGCGACCTCGGCAGCGCCGACCGGATCGCGGTACTGGTGCCCGGGGTGGACAGCACCCTGCGGGACTTCGACCGGGGCCTGGGCGGGGTACGCCGACGCGCCCCGGCCGCACAGGCCCGCGCGCTGTACGACGAGATCCGGGCCACCCGGCCCGGTGCCCGGGTGGCGGTGCTGGCCTGGCTCGGCTACGACCCGCCGAACGGGCTGGGCCGGGCGGCGGCCCGCTCGGAGCACGCCCGGGCCGGGGCGGACGCCATGGTCGAGCTGACCCGGACGCTGACCCGGCACCGCCCCGACGCGACGGTGACGCTCGTCGGGCACAGCTACGGCGCGCTGGTGGTCGGGCTGGCCGCGCCGGAGGTGCCGCCACAGGTGACCGACCTGGTGACGCTGGCCGGGATCGGGATGGGCGTGGACCGGGCGGCCGACCTGGGCACCGGCGCCCGGGTCTGGGCCGCCGAGGCGCCGGACGACTGGATCCGCCGGCTGCCCCCGGTGCGGGTGTTCGGCTTCGGGCACGGCGTCCGGCCGGCCAGCCCGGAGTTCGGCGCCCGGCCGCTGCCGGTGGACGGGGTGACCGGGCACGACGGCTACCTGGTGCCGGGCAGCGCGACGCTGCACGCGACCGCCCTGGTCACGCTCGGCGCGACCCGGCCGACCAGTGGGACGGCGGTGACGCCCCGATGAGCGTCCTCGAACGACGGCGGATCGACCGCCCGGCACCGCCCCGGCACCGTACTCCGCCGGACGGTGCCGGCCGGGACCGGGGGATCGACGGGCTGCGGGCGTACGCGATCGGCGGGGTGGTGTTCGGGCACTGGCTGGTCACCGCCCTGGTACTCGGCTCGGACGGCGCGCTGCACACCGCCAGTCCGCTGGCCTCGATGCCGGCGCTGACGCCGGTGACCTGGCTGTTCCAGACGCTCGGGCTGTTCTTCTTCGTCAGCGGTTACGCCTCGGCCCGGTCGCTCCGCTCGGCCACCGCCCGGGGGCTCGATCCGGCCCGGTGGCTGGGTCGGCGGCTCGGTCGACTGGGCCGGCCGGTGTTGCTGCTGCTCGGCGGCTGGCTGGCGGTACTGGCGGTGGCGGCCCTGCTCGGCACTCCGGCGGGTACCCTGCGGACCGCCGCCACGCTGGTGGTCAGTCCACTGTGGTTCCTGCTGCCGCTGGTACTGCTGATCGCGTCGACCGCACCGCTGGCCCGGGCACTGGACCGGTACGGTCCGGTCCGGCTGGCCGTACCCGCCGTGGCGTTGGTCACGTTGAGCGACCTGGCCGGGCGGATCGGCGAGGCGTCGGGCTGGCCGGTGTCGCTGCCCGGGGACGGGGGGTGGCGGGTACCGGTGGCGGTGCTGGCCGGTTGGCTGCTGCCGTACCTGCTCGGGATGGCCCTCGCCGACGGCCGGCTCGGCGGCCGGCGGACCGCCGTCGGGTTGCTGCTCGGCGGTGCCGCCGGGATGGCGGTGCTGGGCTGGGCGGGCTATCCGCTGAGCGCGGTCGGGGTGCCCGGGGACGGGATGTCCAACCTCGACCCACCGTCGCTGTTCGCGGTCTGCCTGGCACTCGCCCAGGTCGGCGTGGCGCTGCTGGTCCGGCCGGTGTTGGGCCGAGCGCTGGCCCGGCCGAACCGGTGGGCTCCGGTGAACCGGCTCAACGCCGTGGCGATCAGCGTCTACCTGTGGCACCAGAGCACCCTGCTCGGGGTGACCGCGCTGGCCGCGCTCGCCGCCCGGCTGGCCGGCACCGGCGCGGTACCCGGACTGCACACCGCACCGGACGGACCCGGTTGGGTGGCCGCCCGGCTGGCCTGGCTGCCGCTGCTGCTCCTGGTGCTGTCCGTACTGGTCGGGCGGGCCGGCGGCGACCGGCGACGGAGATCCGGAGGGGTCCAGGGCAGCCTTGACCGGCCCGGACGGTGACCGGCGAGACCCTGTTCCGCGCCGGCTCGGGTCGGAGAGCCGACACCGGAGGCCCGGATGGCCGACTGCGGCCACCGGGCCTGCCGGGTGTACGATGACTCGCGTTCCAGGTCCGGTCGACAGATGGAGGTGATCGCTGTGCGAAATAGCGATCCTCCCAGTCGTGGCCGGGTCCTTGGTCAGTCCGCCTGAGCCGTGACGTCTCCCGCCGACTGACCCAGTTCCGCTCCACACCGCACCCCGAGCCGCTCCGGCATCTGCCGGCGCGCCGGCCCGGCTGTGCGTATCCGATGGCTGTCGCCGAGCCGAGGTGTGTGGAGCCGCCCGGCCACGACTTCGTGTGCGCGTCCACTGATTCCCGAGACACCCCGCCCGGCCCTGCGCCGGACCCGGCGCGTCTCCAGTCGCCACCCGGAGAGCAGAATCATGCAGCGTTACGTCGCCCCGCTGGGCTTCACCCTCGCCGCCGCCTGGGTCGTGCTGGTCTTCATCCTGGTCCGCGCGACCCCGTGACGACCGCCGCGACGAACGCGGAGCCCGCCAGACCGGCGCCTCCGCAGGGTCGTCCGTCCAGCAGTCCATCCAGCAGTCCGTCCGCACGTACCCGGCCGGGCCGGTAACCGGCACCGACCGGGTACGTCCACACGCCCGTCCCGCCCCCGTCACACCAGGCGGGACGTCCAGAGCAGGCTCAGTCCCGCCGCGCAGAGCGCGAAGAGCAGCGCGATCCCGGCGTACCACTGGGTGATCTCCCGGGCCTCGGTGCGGAACCCGATCGAGCTGCCCATGTCCTGGTAGACCTGCTTCAGCTCACTGACCGAGGCCGCCTCGTAGAAGAAGCCCTGGGTCGTCTCGGCCAACTCGGCCAGGGCCAGCCGGTCGACCGGTACCCGCTGCACCTGGCCGCCGATGTCGACCTGGCCGGAGTCGGTGCCGAACGCAATGGTCGAGACCGGCACGTTCGCCGCCTGCGCCGCCGCGCCGGCCTCCTCGACCGAGCGGCCCGAGGTGCGGTAGCCGTCGGAGAGCAGCACGATCCGGGCCGGCGGGATGCCCTGGGCGCCGTCCGCCGGCACCGACCGGATCGCCTCCAGGCAGGTGAAGACCGCCTCGCCGGTCGCGGTCGCCTCGGCCAGCACCAGCCCGTCGATCGCCTGGGTGACCGCCGGACGGTCCTTGCCGGGCGGCACCAGCACGTTGGCGGACTTGGCGAAGGCGACCAGCCCGAGGTTGTAGGTCGGCGGCAGCTCCCCGACGAACTGCTTCGCCGCCTCCTGGGCCGCCTCCAGCCGGTTCGGCGCCACGTCGTCGGCCTCCATCGACAGCGACACGTCGATCGCCAGCATGATGGTGGCCCGCTCCAGCGGCTCCTTGGTGTCGACCGCCGGCCGGGCCATCCCGGTGGCCAGCACCAGCAGGCTGAGCAGCATCACCCCGGCCGCCGCGTGCCGGCGCCAGCCGATCCCCTTCGGCGCCAGGCTGCGCAGCAGCTCGACGTTGGTGAACCGCATCGCGTACGTGCGGCGGTGCAACTGCCGCCAGACGTACGCCCCGGCGAGCAGCAGCACCGGCAGCACGGCCAGCAGCCACCACGGTTGCAGAAAACGGATCATCGTGTCGTCCCCCGGGTACGGGCGTGCCGCTGCGCTGCGACGAAGCGCACCATGTCCAGCAGCCAGTCGGAGTCGGTACGCAGCCGCAGGTGTGCCGCCCCGGCGGCCCGCAGCTCGTGGGCGATGGCACCGCGCTGGGCAGCCGCCGCGGCGGCGTAACGGCGCCGCAGCCGTGGGTCGGCGGTCTGCACCTCGTGCAGCTCACCGGTCTCGGGGTCGACGACGGGCAGCACCCCGACGTCCGGCAGCTCCAGTTCACGCGGGTCGACCACCTCGACGGCGAGCACCTCGTGCCGGACCCCGAGCTTGCGTACCGGGCGTCCCCACTGCGCTGGCGGGGCCAGGAAGTCGGAGATCACCACGGCCATCCCACGGCGCCGGGGCGGGCGGTTGAGCGCGTCCACCAGCAGGCCGAGGTCGGTACGCCCCGGTCGGGTCGGCGTGCCGGCGATGGTCCGGAGCAGCCCCTGCGCCTCCTTCCGACCCGGCCGGGCCGGCAGCCTCAGCACCCCCGGTGGCGTGGCCGACGATCCGGTCCCGCCGTCCCGGGGCGGGCCGGTGCCGATCACCGCGCCGATCCGGTTGCCGCCGCGCACGGTCAGGTGGGTGATCGCCGCCGCCGCCGCGATCACGAGTTCGCGCTTCAGCCAGCGGCCGGTGCCGAAGTCGAGGCTGGCCGAGAGGTCCACCGCCAGCCAGGTCTCCAGTTCCCGGTCGACCACCGTACGCCGGACGTGCGGCACGGTCGTCCGGGCCGTCACCGGCCAGTCCATCCGGCGTACGTCGTCGCCGGGGCGGTATTCCCGGGACTCCCCCGCCTCGGTACCCGGCCCGGGGAGCAGTCCGAGGTAGTCGCCCTGGAGCAGCCCGTCGAGTTTGCGGGTGACCAGCAACTGCAACCGGGAGAGTACGGCCTCGGCCCGGGCCGGGTTGGCGTCGGTCGCCGACATCATGCCGGCGGGCGGCCGGGCCACGCCGGGCCGCTCGCCGGTATTCCGGACGCCGGCCCGAGGGCGGCTCCGGGACCGTTCGGCGGGGCGGGGGTGGCGTTCTGCCGGGGCGCGACCGAGGGCAGCGGGATGGTGGACATCACCCGGTCGACGACGTGGTCGGCGGGGATGTTGTCGGCCAGCGCGTCGTAGCTGAGCACCAGCCGGTGCCGGAGGATGTCCGGGGCGATGTCCTGGACGTCCTGCGGCAGCGCGTAGTCCCGGCCGCGCATCAGGGCGAGCGCCCGGGTGGCCCGGACGATGCCGAGCGAGGCGCGCGGGCTGGCGCCGTACTGGATGAGCTGGGCCACGTCCGGCATCCCGTGCTCGGCCGGGGCGCGGGTCGCCAGCACCAGGCGTACGGCGTAGTCGACCAGGGCGTTGTGCACGAAGACCTGGTCGGCCTTCTGTTGCAGCCCGACGAGTTCGAGCGGGGTGAAGACCGACGACGGCTCGGGGGCGCTGACCCCCATCCGGTAGACGATCTCGCGCTCCTCGGCGTCGGTGGGATAGCCGACGATGATCTTCATGAGGAAGCGGTCCCGCTGTGCCTCGGGCAGCGGATAGACACCCTCCTGCTCGATCGGGTTCTGGGTGGCCATCACCAGGAACGGGTGTGGCACCCGGTGGGTCTGCCCGCCGATCGACACCTGCTGCTCGGACATCACCTCCAGCAGCGCCGACTGCACCTTGGCCGGCGCCCGGTTGATCTCGTCGGCGAGAAGGAAGTTCACGAAGACCGGGCCGAGTTCGACGTCGAACTTCTCGCTCGACTGCCGGTAGATCCGGGTGCCGACGATGTCCGCGGGGACCAGGTCCGGAGTGAACTGCACCCGGGCGAAGGTACCGCCGACCACCCGGGCCAGGGTCTCCACCGCGAGCGTCTTGGCCACCCCCGGTACCCCCTCGAGCAGGCAGTGCCCCCGGGCCAGCAGGGCGACGAACATCCGCTCGACCATCCGGTCCTGCCCGACGATGACCCGCTTGACCTCGAAGAGGGCTCGTTCCAGCATGGTGGCGTCCTCGGCCGGGGTGCTGCCCACGGTGGGGACGGCACCGCCGACGTCGGGCGGGGTCGGGGTGTCGGGCGTCGTCGGCTGGGCCACCGGTCCTCCACAGCGGGGTCAGGGAATCAGGGGTCGGCGCGGGCCGACGCCCCCAAGCCTCGCACGCCCGGCTGAGAGACCGCGAAGGGAGAACCGGATTTGCGGCTCCATCCCGCGCATTTGCGCCTCCGGGAGGCGCGCAATCCGCGAAACGGTCGATGGTGGGTAGACATAGAGGGGTTTTCTCTGTGTACGATGCAGCGAATCGCCGGGCGGCTCCCCCCGTGGCCGCCCGGCGATCTCTTCCTCCGGGTCCCACCACCGGCGCCGTAGACTCGCCGCCGTGAGTGACGGGCTTCCAGCCGCCAGCAGTTCCCCGCCGGCCGACAATCCACCCCGGATCTGCTCCGCCAAGGGCTGTCGTGCAGCGGCCGTCTGGGCGTTGCGCTGGAACAATCCCCGGCTGCACACCCCGGAGCGGCGCAAGACCTGGCTCGCCTGTGCCGAGCACCGGCAGTCGCTCGGCGACTTCCTCGGCGCGCGCGGGTTCCTTCGCGAGGTAACACCCGCCGAGGGATCGCCTACGCTCGACACGTGAACGAGCGAGGCGGCGACCGGAGCGAGCACGGCGCGGACGACCGGAGCGAGCACGGCGGAGACAGCCGCGGCGAAGACGGCCGGAGCGAGCACGGCGGAGAGTCGACCGGCGAGCCGGCGGGCGGGCGGTCCACGGCCGGGCCGACCGACCCGCTGGAACCATGGCCGGAGACCGTACGCTGGCAGCCCGTCTCCTCGGACCTGATAAAGGTCGAGGCGCTGCGGCTCGGGATCGGCATGCTGGCCCTCGCCGCCGGTGCCGGAATCGGTCTCGCGTTCACCGGTCACTGGTTCTTCGGCCTCGCGCTCGGCGCGGTGGTCGTGCTGACCCTCTGGCGGCTGGCGGTGATCGTCCGGGCCGTCCGCGCCTGGGGGTACGCCGAACGCGACCACGACCTGCTGGTCCGGCACGGCCTGCTGGTCCGCCGGCTGTCGATCGTGCCGTACGCCCGGATGCAGTTCGTCGACGTCACCGCCGGGCCGCTGGAGCGGGCCTTCGACCTGGCCACCGTGCAACTACACACCGCCGCCGCCGCGAGCGACGCCCGGGTGCCGGGCCTGCGTCCGGCCGAGGCGTCCCGACTGCGCGACCGGCTCACCGCACTCGGCGAGGACAGGGCGGAGGGTCTTTGACTTCGTCCCCGCTCTAAAGGACGGGGATTCCCTGGGTCGCCCCAGAGGTTTCCTGTTTCTCCGCCGATCGCAGAAGGGAGGA
>NZ_BONX01000033.1 GCF_016862935.1 Plantactinospora mayteni | reverse complement strand
CCCACCCCCGCCGCTGTGCCGGTGGTGTCGGTTGGGGTGGTCACGCACCGTCGAGCCGGCCGACACCTACCCGGTGCCGGCCAGTCCCGACGTGATCCCCGCCGCCCACCACAACACCCCGGGCGGCGTGCGGATCGGTTGGCCAGCGGTGGCCCGCCCCACCAACCACACGATGGGGAGTCGCTCGCCGTCACCGGCGAGGATCCACAACACCCACCGGAAACCGGTGAACGTAAGTGGACACCGCACTAGTTCCACGGGGTGGCTGATCATGGCGTTGTGACGGGATTGGAGTGTGCGGATCCGGCAGTCACCGATGTTGTCGATGAACTTGTCCTGCATTTTCGGTCGTATCGCCTGGTCGCGCAGCAGTTTCACGTAGGTGCGCGGAATCACGCTGGTGGGCGGTGCTGCCGAGCGGGTCTGACGTCGAGGATCTACAGTGGACGGCTGAACATCTTGCGGTTGGCGAAGTTGTGGTAGCCGGTACGCTGGAAGGCCTTGACCATGCCGATGTTCCCGGTGTCGCAGTCGCCACGGATCTCCGTTGCCCCGGCCGTGACAAGGATGTTCGTCCCGCGGGCTACGACGGCGGTGGCGTAGCCGTGACCACGTCCGGTCGTGGCGACGCCAACCAGGCCGATTACCGCGGAGCTCGGCGTACGGGCGGGCAGGCTGATCGCGATCGGCCGGTCCTGCTGGTCGTAGCCAATCTCGAACCAGTCCCGCTCGTGGTCCAGCTCCAGCATGTCGGCGAGGTTGCGCTCGGCCGCGCCGCGCAGGCCGTGTTCGGCGATCTCGGCGAGGAAGATTGAATCCTTCGTGTCGGTGAAGGTGTCGGCGAGCAAGTCGACGAACGGCTCCTCGCCCAGCTCAGCGAGTGACCGCCAGTGCAGCCGGTCGTCCTGGGCGGGAAGCGGATCGCCGTTCTGCCAGAGGAACCGCCGTCCGTCCCGGTTGACGGAGAAACCGTGCGTGGCGAGCAACTGCTCGCGTCGCTGCGGGTCGCGCTGGAACTGTGGGGCCTGGCTCGGCGTGTCCAGTACGTGACCTTGCGTTCGCGCACCGAGCGAGCGGGCCAGTTCGGCGGCGTGCGTCAGCAGGGCGGCGGCGGTCTGGTCGTCGCCCGGCTCCAACAGCACGACGTCCATGGGCACCGAGCGGCCGGGGACCGTCCACAGCACGACGTTGCCGACGAGCTCGTTGTCCTGCTCGGCCACCAGGCACCAGGCCGGTTGAGTGCAGCCGCTGTCGAGCAGCCCAGACAGGTAGGCCGCGGTCGCGCTGTTGCGTTCGTCGTCGTGCGGGTACGCCGTCAGGGCGGGCAGTTCTTGGGGCCGAGCGGGGCGGATCGTCAGCACAGTCGGTTTCCTTCGTTGGTCATCGTTGGCAGCGTACGCAGGCCGCGGATGGGCGAGAAAAGGAGGGAAGCAGGGCCGCGAAAAAGGAAGGTCCCAAACCGGTCAGCCAGGCGCCACATAGTTGGAAGCGTTCCTGCCGACTGACGAAGCCACCAGTACCGCGCTGACCGAACTCGTCACCTGGTGAACGTGATCGAGCTGCCCCTGCGCAGGGGCAGCTCGATCACCAGTCCGCCGGCGAACGACCCGGGCCGGGAGCGTCCGCCGCCATGAACGCGGCCATGGCGAGGTGCATCAGGTCGGGCGCGATCGCCAGCCGCTGCGGGCTGGTCATCGCGTCACGCGGCGTCGAGCGCCTGAGTGATCTTGCGGGTCATCTCCGCCAAGGTGGGGCTGGGCTCGCTCTCCCGGGTCCGGGCGGCCGCATCGACGGCGACCAGGACGGTGGGTGCGCACCGCCATCCCGAAGCCCCAGCCGCCGTGCTGGCCCTGGCCGAACGAGATGTGGACGTTGTCGCGGGCCATCGCGGTCCGGGCGGCGTTCTGCTCGGGGGTCAGCCGGTTGCTGGTCATCAACTCCACCACGGGCCGGGACAGGATCCGTTCGCCGTCGTGCATGCCGTGGTTGAGCAGCATCCGGAAGTAGGCGTGGTAGTCGTCGACGGCGGTATCCCGAGGCACTCCAGGCAGTACCTCATGAACGGACGCCTCGGCGCCCGATAGGACCGCGATAGGACGGCAATAGGCACCGGGATCATCGTTCCGACCGCGTGACCGCCATTCGGCGGTCTTGGAAGGATCGGAGGCCTCATGAATAGACGCGTGGTGCGTGCCGCGACGATCGCGTCCACCGCGTTCGTCGCCGCGTTCGCCGGTGGCGGAGTCGCGTCGGCCGACGCCGGCACTGTGCAGTCCGACCTGGCGGACGTGTCGGCGGTCAATCTCGGAGAGGTACGCGCGGCGGAGAACTCCGTGCTAGCCAACTCGATCGCCCGGGCGATCGCGGAGACCGGCACCAGTGAGGACAAGTTCGCCAAGTTCAGCAACGCGCCGCCCCGGTAGGTCGGTTCCCACTTCGACCGGTTCGAGGTGACACGTGCGGTGGTGGGCGCGGCCCGGGTGTCGCGCCCACCACCGGCTCCGACTGGAGGTACAGGTATGACAGCGATCTCGATC
This sequence comes from Plantactinospora mayteni, assembly GCF_016862935.1. Lineage (GTDB taxonomy): Bacteria > Actinomycetota > Actinomycetes > Mycobacteriales > Micromonosporaceae > Plantactinospora > Plantactinospora mayteni. Next base: position 64,106 of record NZ_BONX01000033.1, on the reverse strand, counting down.
CAGATATCTGCCCGACCGCCCGGGTCCGACCAGTCGGCGGCGGCGTGGCCGGACGAGGCGTGGAAGGCGAAGGTGGTCGCGGCCGGCGACTGGCGACCGGTCCCGTTCCGGCAGTTCATCGTGAAGCTGCACAGCAGGTGCAACCTGTCCTGTGACTACTGCTACATCTACGAGATGGCCGACCAGACCTGGCGGACCCTCCCGGGAGGGATGGCCCGGGAGACTTTGCGGCAGGCGGCCCGGCGGATCGGCGAGTACGCGGAGCGACACGGTCTCGCCGAGGTGCAGGTCATCTATCACGGCGGTGAGCCGCTGCTGGTCGGCCCGGACTACCTCGACTTCGCGTCGGAGGAGATCCGCGCGGCAATGCCGGCCACCACCACCGCAGTGCTGTCGGTGCAGACCAACGGCGTACTGGTGGACGAGCGGATGCTCCAGACGCTGGTCCGACACGAGGTCGGCCTGGGCGTCAGCCTCGATGGCGGTCGGGAAGCCAATGACCGGCACCGTCGGTACGCCAACGGCAACGGCAGCTTCGACCAGGTGGCGCGGGCCCTGTCACTCGTCAACCAGCCGGAGTACCGGCATCTGTTCTCGATCCTGCTGTGCACCATCGACGTGACCCGAGACCCGGTCGAGACCTTCGAGTCGCTCCTGGAATTCGACCCGCCGGCGGTGGACTTCCTGCTGCCGCTCGGCAATTGGAGCAGCCCGCCGCCGTTGCTGCCGGCCCCGCCCGGCGAGACACCCTATGCGGAGTGGCTGATCGCCATTTTCGACCGGTGGTACTCGGCGCCGAGCCAGGAGACGGACGTGCGACTGTTGCAGGCGATCATCGACGAGGTGCTCGGTAACCCCAGCGGCTTCGAGAAGGTCGGGTTGACGCCGTCGGCGGCGATCGAGGTGGAGACCGACGGGTCCATGCACCAGGTCTGCTCGCTGAAGTCCGCCTACGACGGAGCGACCTGCACGAATCTCAACGTTTTCGCACACACCTTCGACCAGGCGATGGAGCATCCCGCCGTCGTGGCCCGGCAGGTCGGCCGGGCCGCGCTGTCAGACACCTGCCAAGACTGCGACATCCGCGACATGTGCGGCGGCGGCTACTACGCCCACCGTTACCGGGCCGACACCGGCTTCCGCAACCCGTCCGTCTACTGCCCCGACCTCTTCCGCCTGTTCGGTCACGTGGGTCGCCGCGTGTACGCCGACCTGGCCCGGCTCACCTCGGGAGGTGCCCGATGACCGGGACACACGCGTTGACCGCCGACCAGTTCGCGGCGCTCGCCACCGGTGGCGGCGACGCCCAGACCATCGCCTGCCTGAGAATCAGCCAGCTCAGCAAGAACATCCTGCTGATTCGCGCGATCATGCAGACCGCCGAGGAGTCCTACCCTGACGAGTACGCGGCCGCAGGTTTCGCCGACAGCTTCATCCTGCTGGAGGAGGTCCAACGGCACGCGGCCGCCATCGTCGCGGATGTGCTGGTCCACCCTCAGGTGGGTGCCTGGGCAGGGCACTGCCTGCGACGGCTGCTCAATGTCACCCCCGCCGAGCAGCCACTCAGCACGCTGCTCAACCACTTCGCCGCGATCGGCGCTGCGGCGGCCATCCGGGCCGGGACCGACTTCACCGCCACGCTGACCATGGACGGTAACGGTACGGCCGTGCTGCCCACCCTGGGCCGTCTCCAGATCCCTGGAACCACGCCCGGCACGGTCACGATCCGCCAGGTCAATCGGGTTCGGTCGGTCAGCACCGGAGACGGGTACGCCGTCGAACTGCCAGCCGACCTGCGTCGGGAGGCGCCGGGGTGGTCTCCGTTGCGTCGTCTCAGCACCGAGGTGAGCGGGCTTCGGGTGTCGGTGGACCTGGACGACATCGGGCCGTACCGCAGCGGCGGCGAGATGCCGGTCACCGGCCGCGTCGAGGACGGCATGGTCGCGCGCTGGCAGGAAACGCTGGACGAGGCATGGTGGCTGCTGGCCACGCTCTATCCCGACCGCGCCGGCGCGATGGCCGCCGGCCTGGCCACGTTGGTGCCGATGGAGGCCGGCGGCCCGCTGATCGACTCGAGCGCAACCTCCCGGGACGCCTTCGGAGCGGTGCTGCTCGCTGCGCCGGAGAGCGCCGAATGGCTCGCCGAGACCCTCGTGCACGAGTTCCAGCACTCCAAACTGGACGCCATGCTGGATCTCCTGCCGATGTATGAGGCGACCGATGGAGAGCTGTTCTACTCACCGGCACGAGACGATCCACGCCCGCTCGGCGGGATGCTGCAAGGCGCCTACGCGTACGCCGGGGTGGCCGACTACTGGCGACGGTACCGGTCGATCACCAACAGCCCGCACGCCCAGATGCAGTTCGCCCGATGGCGGGAGCAGGTCGAGCGGGTCTGTGAGGCGCTGCTGAAGTCGGGCCGGTTGACCCGCTGCGGCGTAGACCTTGTCACCGGGATGTCGGCTCAGATGAGGCTCTGGGACGACACCGCTTTCTCCGACGAGCAGCGGGCGATGGCGCGGGACGCCGCCGACGACCACTACGCGCGATGGCGGATCTACAACCTGCACCCGGATGCCCGCGAGGTGTCCACTCTGGCGCGGCGCTGGCTGCGCGGCGAGCGGCGGCCGGCGGGCGGATATACGCAGCCACCGCCTCGAGCGACCTCGGCCGAGGTCCGGATCAATCCGCGGCTGCAACTCCGTCAGCGGCGGGAGCTGGAACCGGGTCGCGGTGCGGAATCCGCTGCCCCGAGCCCCGAGCCCGACCCGCCTCTGCCGGGTCAGATCACGGCGACCGCAGGAGACCTGGCCCATCTCGAAGGAGATCATGGCCGGGCGGTCGAACTCTACCTGGCGCAGATCAGTCGCGAGCCGGACAATCCCGAGCACTGGGCCGGCCTCATACTCGCCCGACGGGCGCTCGTCAACGACGAGGCCACGCGCTCCCTGCGCGACCATCCCGAACTGGTGCGGGCCGTACACCTCGCGGTTGTCGCGGAGACCGGCGCAGCGGCGGACCCGGTGGCGATCGCCGCCTGGCTCCCCGAGATCGGCAGCGCACCCGCCCGCACCGGCCGGAACGACTGAGCCAGCGGGAGGCAGGTGATGACCAGCGAAACCAGTGCCGCCCGGCGGCCACGCCCGCCGGATCGACCGGAGCGGCCGAACCGCCCCGCCGGGTCGGCCCGCTCGATGGAACTCGATGGCGTACGGGCCGTGGCCGCCGGTGGAGTTCTGGTGTTCCACGTCGCGATGGCCACCGGGTGGGCGTTGCAGCCTGGTCTGGTCAGCGCGATGCTGGCCCGGGGTGAGATCGGGGTACCACTGTTCTTCGCCCTGTCCGGTCTGCTGCTCTACCGGCCGTGGGCGATCGCCACCTTGCGACGCCATCACGGACCCACCCCGGCGCCGTACCTGTCCCGCCGGGCGATTCGCATCCTGCCCGCATATTGGATCGTGCTGGTGTGCGCCTTGGTGCTCTGGTCCCGCCCGTACCTCGATGACCTTGGTACCTGGCTGCAACTGGGCCTCCTGATCCAGAACTACGACCCGGCGCCCTGGTGGGACGGCTCCGGGCCACAGGGTCTGGCCCAGATGTGGAGCCTGTCGGTGGAGGTCGCGTTCTACCTGGCCCTGCCGCTGATCGCGCGCGGGTTGAACCTCGTCGCCCGGGGCGGTACGGACATCCACTCCCGAGCCCGCCGGCTGCTGGTGGGCGTGGCCGCGACCGGCGCGGTGTCGTATGTGTGGACGCTGGCCGTCTTCTACCCGAGCTACCGCGGTTACCTCTACCTCTACCCACCACGCTGCCTGACCTACTTTGCCGTCGGCATGGCGCTGGCGGTCGTCCTCGCCTGGGCGCGGCTGGCACCGAACGGGCCGGCGGGCCGGTTCCGCCGTCTGGTCAACCGGTCCTGGACGTACTGCTGGGCAGCTGCGGCCGCATGCTACCTGCTCGCGTCGACCCCGTTGACAGGCCCGCGCCTGGTTCCGTTCGACGGTGTCGTGACCGCGCTTGCGGAGTTGCTCATCTACACCGCCTTCACCGCCTTCCTACTCACGCCCGTGGCGCTGCTGCCCGACCGCGCGACCCCGCTGGGGCGCGTGCTCGGCAACCCGGTGATGAGCTACCTCGGCCGGATCTCGTACGGCGTGTTCCTGTGGCAGTTCGCCGCGTTGTTCATCTGGTACGACCTCACCGGGCAACAGACGTGGACCGGACGGTTCTGGTTCAACCTCGTGGGAGTTGCCGCGTGCACCCTTCCGCTCGCCGTGGCGAGCTATCACCTCGTGGAGCAGCCGGCCCGCCGGCTGTACCGGTTCGTCGGCCTTCGTCATTGACCCGGGAGACTGGATGCGCAAGACAGTGACCGCCATCTTCACCCTCGTGCTGTTGCCGCTCGCCGCTCCAGGCGTCGCCGGGGCCGGCGTGACAGCGGTGCCGGCCGGCGCACAGACCGCCGCGTACACCGACGATCTGTCCGACCCTCTGCAGGCCAAGCAGCGCGCGGCGCGGTCGGCCGCGCTGGACGCGCTGCTCAGTGGCCGGGCCGGCGTCGAGCGGCGGGGGTCCAGCGTCGTCGCCAGAATCGATGCGGCGCGGTCGGCGTCGCAGGGCAACCGGCGCCGTACAGACCAGTACGTCGAGCTGAGCCGGGAGAGAACCGACAAGGTCTTCGTAATCCTCGCGGAGTTCGGCGACGAGCGGCACCCGGACTATCCCGACGTGGACACCGACCCGGCGACGCCCGGGCCGGTCCGCTTCGACGGACCCGGGCACAACGAGATCCCACGGCCGAACCGGGCGAACGACAACAGCACGATTTGGCAGCCTGACTACCCGCCTGACCACTACCGTCGGCTCTACTTCGGGTCCGGCCGTGGCGTCGAATCGGTCCGCACCTGGTACGAGCGGCAGTCCTCCGGCCGGTACAGCGTCGACGGTGCGGTCACCGACTGGGTGAGGGTCCGGTACAACGAGGCGAGGTACGGCCGCAGCAACGGCTATCCCTGCGCCGGCTGGGTTTGCGCCAACTCCTGGGAGCTGATCCGCGACGCGGTGGACGCGTGGGTGGCCGGGCAGCATGCACGGGGACGGTCCGACGCGCAGATCGCCGCCGACCTCGCGGAGTTCGACGTGTGGGACCGGTACGACCACGACGCCGACGGCGACTTCAACGAGCCGGACGGCTACCTCGACCACTTCCAGATTGTCCACGCCGGCGGGGATCAGGCCGACGCTGATCCGTGGCAGGGCGAGGACGCGATCTCCAGCCACCGGTCGGCCGCCTTTCCCAGCACCGAATTCGGTCCCGGGCACAACCGCGCCGGCGGTGTCCAGATAGGAGCGACCGGCCTGTGGATCCGGGACTACACGATGCAGCCCGAGAACGGCGGTCTGAGCGTGTTTGTCCACGAGTACGCTCACGACCTCGGCCTGCCCGACCTGTACGACAGCGCTGCCGTCCAACCCGAGACAGAGAATCCGGTGCACTGGTGGTCCGTGATGGCGCAGAACCGGGTCAGCGCGGCCCACGATCAGGGCGTCGGTGTCCGCGTCAACGACTTCGGGCCGTGGGAGAAGCTACAGCTCGGTTGGCTCGACTATGAGATCGTTCGGGCGGGCGAGAATCGCGCCGTCACACTCGGTCCGCACGAGTACCGCTCCACCCGGCCGCAGGCTGTTGTCGTCACACTGCCGAAGAAAAAGGTGATCACGGAGCTAGCCGTGCCGCCCGAAGGCGTCCGGTCCTGGTGGAGCGGATCCGGCAACGCGCTGGACAACACATTGACCAGGGACATAGCGGTGCCGGACGGGCCGGCTGAGCTCACCTTCAGCGCCTGGTGGGACATTGAGGACTGCGGCGCCTATCCGTGCGACTACGCCTTTGTCGAGGTGTCCACCGGCGACGGGTTCACTGCCCTCCCGGGATCGATCACCCGACCGGCCGAGGGCAACGCCATCGACGGAACCAGCGGCGGTTGGCAGGACGCCCGCTTCGACCTGTCCAGGTACGCGGGGAGGACGATCACGCTACGGCTGCGGTACACGACCGACGGTTCGGTCGCGGGCAAGGGTCTCCTGGTCGACAACATCGTGGTCATGTCCGGCGGTCGGACCGTGTTCGCCGACGGCGCCGAAGCCGGTCCGAACGGTTGGGCCCTCGCGGGATTCACTGCCGCTGGCGGCACGGTCGTCGACGAATACGACAACTACTACCTCGCGTCACACCGATCGTATGTCTCGTTCGACCGCTACCTGAGGACCGGGCCGTACAACTTCGGCTTCCAGCCGGCACTGCCCAACCTGGTCGAACACTTTCCGTACCAGCAGGGCCTGCTGGTCTGGTATTGGGACACGTCGTTCGAGGACAACAACACCAGCGAACATCCGGGAGGCGGACTCATCCTGCCGGTGGATGCACGTCCCCAACTGATCCGTGGCGCGGGCGGGCGCCCGTGGCGACCCCGGATCCAGGCGTACGATGCACCGTTCTCGCTCCGCCGGGCCGACTCGTTTCCCCTGCACATCGACGGTAAGGCGAGCTGGATACGCGGGCAGGCCGCAGTGCCTGTGTTCAGCGACGCCCGCAGCTACTACGCCGAGGACCCGGTCAGCGGAATGCGGTACGGCGTCAAGGTGCCCCAGCACGGTGTGCATATCCGAGTGCTGACGGAGGTCGGCACCTCGATGCGAATCCGGGTCACCAGCGGATGAGGACGATGAGGTCGGCGACCTCAATGAACCTTTTTCAACCTCCCCTTGCGGTCCGACGGACCGCAGGGTCGGAGGCGGTGCCTCAGCGCCACGCGGTTCAGGTTGAAAAAGGTTCAATGATCGGGGACACCGACGTCAGTCGCACCCGGTCGACCGCGGCAACGCGGACAGCAACGCGGCCACCCGACCAGCGGCGGTCTCGTTGTCGACCTGGCGGAAGAGTTCGTACGCGGTGGCCCACGCCGCCGCAGCCGCGGCCGTCTCGCCACAGTGTGCGTACGCCTTTCCGAGCGTGCTGAGCGCACGTGCTCGCAGAAACGGGAATCGTAGTTCCCCGAGTAGCTGGATGGCTCGTCGCAGCGACGCGACGGCGTGTTGCGGGCGGTCGTTGGCGAGCTCCAGCTCGCCGATCCCGGACAGGGCGAGGGCTTCCCCGTAGGCGAGGCCGTCGGTCCGGCTGCGATCCAGTGCGACACCCAGCATGTGCCGCGCCACGGCTCGGTCGAGGGTGACGTAGACCTGGCCGAGCCGGGCCAGCGCGTACGTCTCCTGCACCCGGTCGCCGGTTTCGCGAGCCACCGCCAACGCCCGTTCAAGGTGTGCCTTACCGGACGCGGGTTCGCCCAACTCCAGGTGGATCAACCCCAGCAGGGCCAGCGCCATGCCCTCGTCGCGGCGGAAGGCCATCTTGCGAGCGAGGACGAGGTACCGCTCCGCCATCTCCCGTGCGACGGCGTCGCGTCCCTGCTCCCGGACCACGAAGGCCTGCTGAGCCAACGCGTGACACTCACCCAGTTCATAGTTGACGGAGGTGGAGATGGAGAGCGCCTCGGTGGCGAGCGCCAGCGCCTGCTTGTGACGACCGCAACTGCGATGTACATCGGCGCAGAGGTACAGGGCGTCAGCGAGGCCGCGCTTCTCACCGATCTCCCGGAAAATGTCCAGCGCCGCCTCGGCGGCGTCGAGCTTGTCCTGTGGCTCGGCGCCCCGACGGGACGTCCACAGGTCAGCGAGATTGCGTAGCATGACCGCCTCGCCCAGCCGGTCACCAGCCCGCCGGGTCGCCCGCAACGCGGCCTGGTGCGTCCGTTGTGCGTCGTCGTGCAATCCGCCCAGTTCGTAGTATGCCTGCGCGGAGGCGGCCAGTTCCCAGGCCAGGTCGGCCATACCCAGGCCGGCGGCCTGGTGGATGGACGCGGCCAGGGCGACATGCTCCCGGACAAACCAGGCGACCGGGTTCGTGGCGGACGGACGGGGCGCCGGCGAGCGCCAGCGGGTCGCCTGGCCGCGTATCGACGCCACGGTGCTGCCCGGCAGCCTGGCACTGGCGTCCTCCGCCATGCTCAGCCAGGCACCGAACGCCCGCCGGAGCGCCAGGCGCCCGATCTGCTCGCCCTCCTCTTCAGCGGCCTTTTCCCGCGCGAACAGCCGGACCAGGTCGTGCATCCCGTATCGGGCCTCGCCGTCGGCTCCGGGCAGGATGTCGAGCAGGCACGCGTCCGCCAGACTCTCCAGCAGGCCCTCGGCGTCGCGCGGCGCGGCATCGAGCATCGCGGCACCGGCCCAGGCCGGCACATCCGGTGCGTCGAGGAGACTCAGCAGCCGCAGCAGTCTGCGGGCGGGTTCGGGCAGCGCCCGGTAACTGAGGCCGAGGCTTGCCCGCACCTCCAGGCCGTCGGTTGCCAGTTCATCGAGGCGGACCAGTTCGTCACGCAGTCGCTCGGCGAGTAGCGCGGCCCGCCAATGTGGGCGGGCGGCGAGCCGGGCACCCGCAATCCGGATGGCGAGCGGCAGGTGTCCGCACAGCTCTGTGATTTCCGCCAGCGCCTCCCGCTCGGTGTCGGCGCGTGGTGGACCGACGATCCGGACAAGCAGACTGAGGCTTTCCTCCGGCTCGAACGTCCGCAGGGCAAGATGGACGGCCCCCTCCAGCCCGGTCAACCAGTGCCGGCTGGTGATGATGACCGCGCAGGAGGCGCTACCCGGCAGCAACGCGCGGACGTGGGCAGCGGAGACGGCATCATCGATCGCCACGAGCATGGACTTGTCGGCGACGGCGTCACGGAACTGTGCAGAGCGCTCCTCGACGCTGTCGCCCTGTGCGGCGTCCTGCACGCCGACCGCCCGGAGGAGGCGCTTGAGCGCGGTGAACGGTCCGACCGCCTCCGACCAGGTGCCGCGTAGGTCCACGTAGACCTGGCCGTCGGGAAACGCCGGGCGCAGCCGGTGCGCGGCGTACCACGCCAGGCTGGACTTGCCCACACCGGCGGGCCCGGACACCGAGACCACACGCAACTGCGTGGCCGGTCCGGTAAGGATCGCTTCCAGCCGCTCGACCGTGCACTGACGCCCGGTGAAGTCTGCGACCACCGGCGGCAACTGGCGCGGTACCGGTGGGGTCTCCTGGCGGATCATCGTCGCGGGCGTGGACGGTTGGTTCAGGGCGGCGTCGTTGCGCAGGATCGCAGTGTGCAGCCTACGTAGCTCAGGACCCGGATCGAGGCCGATCTCATCGGCGAGCAGGGTGCGCAGCCGCTGGTAGGTGGCGAGCGCCTCGAACTGGCGCCCGGACCGGTACAGCGCCAGCATGAGCTGCCCCACCAGCCGCTCGTTACGCGGATACTCGGCCGTCACCCGGGTCAGCTCGCCGATGATTTCGCGGTGCCGGCTACCGGCAAGCTCGGCCGCGATCAGGTCCTCGACCGCGGTCATGCGTAGCTCGTCCAACTCACCCCCGATCCGCTCGCGCAGCCGTGGCGTGGCGACGTCGGCAAGGAACGGACCACGCCAGAGCGAGAGCGCACGCCGGAGCAGATCCGCCCGCGGCTGCGGCTCGGTCGCCTGCTTCGCCTCATGGACCAGGTCTCGGAAGCGAAGTACATCGACCACATGCCGCTCGACGTGAGCGACGTAGCCGCCCTGGACCGTGCGGAACGTGACCGCCTCGGCGGTCCCGGCGGGGCACAGCCGGCTACGCAGTCGGGACATCGCGGTATGCAGGGTCGCCCGTGCGGAGGGTGGGGCCTCCCCATCCCAGAGCAGGTCGATGAGCCGGTCGGTCGACATGACCACGCCGGGCTGTACCAGTAACAGGCCGAGCAGGCATCGTTCCCGTCGGCGTCCAGGCTCCAGCCGGCGACCGTCGTGGTCAACCTCGACCTGGCCGAGCAGCCGTACCTCCACAGCTTTCACCTCCCTGCGCCGCGGGAATGCACTGGCTGTCGGGTCGGGATGGAGCTTGGCGCGGGCTGGTATGGCTCTGGTAAGGCATCTGGCAAGGAGACCGCCTCATCCTAGGGATGGTCACCTATCGATGGCGGGTTTTCAATGACCCGGCTGCCCTGCGGACGGTCGCGGACGCCGCCGTCGAGCACGCCGACCGCGTTGATGTCGGGGACAAACGGTGACAGGCGCGGCCCGTACCCCGGTGAACAGCTCAAGGTGGGAGAGGATGCACACGAACCGAGCCCCGACGCAGACGCTTTCGTACCCGGTCCCGCCAACCGACGGGTGCGCGGACCCCAGCTTGACGTTTTTCATTCTTGGCCCGTTGCACATGAACCTCGGCCCACGCAAGCTACCCAGGTGTACGCCACGGCAACGGATCGTGCTCGCCGCGCTACTGCTCGAGCGCAACCGCATCCTGTCGACCGAGCGCCTTATCGACGCGTTGTGGCCGATGGACCCGCCGGCGACCGCACGGGCGCAGGTCCACATCTGCGTGTCGGCGCTGCGTCGGATGCTCGCCGACGGCACCGCACGGGAGCGGATCCACACCGTCGCACCGGGCTACCTGCTGGAGGTGCCCGAGGGGCGGGTCGACCTCGACGTGTTCAACCGCCTCATCGCGGCCGCGCGAGCCGATCGGGAGAGAGGGCAGCAGGTCAGTGCGGTGAGCAAGCTTCATTCCGCGTTGCGTCTGTGGCGCGGCCAGCCATTCACCGACGTCGGCAGTGACGTAATCCAGGCGGCGGTCGTCGGGCTCTGCGATACGCGGCTGTCCGCCCTCGAGGAGTGCATGGACCTGGATCTGGCGCTCGGTCGACACGAGGCGGTGGCGCATGCGGCGGCCGGCCTGGTCACCGAACATCCGCTACGCGAGCGGCTGCGCGCCCAGCAGATTCTCGCACTCTACCGGTCAGGCCGCACCGCAGATGCCTTGGCCGCCTATCGTCGTACCCGCGACGACTTTGTCCGCGAGCTGGGCATCGAACCCGGTATGCGGCTGCGCGAACTCGAGCGGGCGATCCTGAACCACGATCCGGCTCTCGCACCGTCCGTCAACCCTGCCCACCAGAAGCCGCATCGGCGGGACGTCCCGGAGACTGTACCGAAGGATCACGAGCTCAGTGGGCGGTCACCGAATCAACTGAACTTCGGCTGGGGACGGCCATCATCCGGGTGAGCCCGTCCCGATCTCCCGGCCGGGCGAACCACCAGCCCCGGGCATTGTCGAAGCCCATCGGGCGCAGCAGTCGGGCCTGCTGCTGGATCTCCGCGCCCTCCGCCGTGCCGGTCAGCGGGGCTACCGGAAGGTCCGGCCGCCACTCCTTTTGATCTTGCGCGCCCGAAGGGATTCGAACCCCTAACCTTCTGATCCGTAGTCCGAAGGGGATTTCCAGTCTCCTCCATACTGCACTCTATCAGAAATCCGTCCGACCGCAACCACTTCAGTCCCGACAAGTCCCATCCCGTCCACGCAGGTCCAGGGCCTGCGGATGTCAGACACAGAGGTCGATCGATAGCTCGGTCCACCTCGCGAACGGCCGAAATCCCGTCGCGTCCCGGAGCGTCCGTGTCAGTTCCCCGACGTCCGAGCACCCACGGAGCACCGTGCGACACGAAGGCGCATGGGAAGGAGTGCGCAACATCGAGGAGGTTCGGCTGATGCCGGAGGTGTAGTTCCAGGCCCGTGTCGATGGCCTGTCCCCAGCCTGACGTGCGTCGCGGGTAACTGCGGGGTGCGGAGCTCAGGTGGTCAAGCCCAAGGGCGCCTGCTCCATCCGGGAGCCACAGGCGAAGGGGAAGACCGAAAGGACGAATGGCGTGAACCCTTGTTGATGCCTCGTGACGTGGAACCCCGCCGATGGGATGCGGTAGCGGGGTTGACAGACAGCCGCTGGAACTGCGGCAGGCGCCGGTGTGGAGAGGTGCTCCAGGCCGGGACGACACCGCCGTCTGCGGGGTAGAGAGGGCGTCCGGCCCGGTCGTGTCTCACTCATGCGCAACGTGACAACCCCGATGGGGTCCACGGCGACGCCGTGGTAAGCCGACCGTGAGGAAGGCCCAATCCCCCAGCGGGCACAGGACGGTTCCAGAAGCGAACGCCAGTGGCCGAAAGGCGACGGGAAACCGGGGCGATCATGGTCGGCTCCTCCGCCGGCCGCCTCGGATAACCGGCCGGATACGGCATGCTGCCGAGCCTGAAAGGGCGCTGACGGGAATCGGGTGAGCCTGTGAACGAAACGGTGACCGCACCGCAGGAACGGAAGGGCAAGTTGGACGCCACGACGACACCGGACACAGGCGCGGCGCACGCCGCCACGGTGGCCGACGCCGAGGTGAACGGACCTTTCGACGAGATTCTCGACTGGCCGTCGATCGACTGGCGGCAGGCCGAGGACACCGTACGGCGGCTGCGGCAACGGATCTTCACGGCGAGTAAGGCAGGCGACCTCAAAAAGGTCCGCAATCTACAGAAGTTGATGCTCCGCTGCCGCGCGAACGCCCTGGTGAGCGTGCGGCGGGTCACGGAGATCAACGCTGGCCGAACGACCCCCGGGATCGACGGCAGGCTGGCGCTGCACTCCGAGGAGAAGGCCGCTCTGGCCGGATGGATGCAGCACCACGCCCAGCCGTGGACACCCCGGCCGGTCAAACGGGTGTATATCAGCAAGGCCAACGGGCGACGCCGCCCGCTCGGCATCCCGGTGATCGCCGACAGGGCATTGCAGGCCCTGACGGTCAACGCGCTGGAGCCGGAGTGGGAAGCCCGGTTCGAGCCGCGATCCTACGGATTCGTGCGCCACGAGGTGCGTGGCATCGAGGGAGGTGGGAGACCTTCCCGCCGCATCGTCGCAGCGGTGCGGTGCAGCTGGGGGCAGCCTGAGCCGGGGAACGCCGGGAAGGGCGGGAAGCAGCCCCGACAACGCCGGGACGGCCTGGTACTGCCAGACGGGCTGGGTTCGGCAAGCGAGATCAGAAGGTGGAACGAGAGTGAACCAGTGGTTGAAGCCCCGTAAGAAGAGTGCCGGCTCAAATCTGGTGGATATGGGCCGGGGTGCAGTGCGTGACCCGTGGGTTGTTGACGCGGGTCAACTCCGAAGCCGAGTGAATCCGTCGGTGGGGAGGCCACGCTGAAGGTCTGCGGCGTAGGCGTGGCGATGCTGTCGGGGTAGAGCTGGCCACCGACTTGGTCAATCGATGTCACGTGAACGTGGGAACTATCCGCGGTCGCCCGTTCCGCTGTCCGTCCAGGACGGTGGTGGGCAGGCTCGTTGCCGGCTGATGGCTGTCGGGTAGGGCGGAGGCTCCGTAGTAGTCCGGGCGCGCGAGAGGCGCGTACATGGCGAAGGGGGCCAGCAAGTCGGCAGGGTGGACGCTGGAATGTCGGGAGGTTCGTCGGTGAATACCGATGAGTTGGAGTCGGCGCTGTTACGCGCCGAGCTTCGGGTACTGAAGATCCAGACCAAGCTGCACCGTTGGGCCGGTGATGGTTCTCATCGCAGGTTCGATGATTTGTTCAATCTCGTCGCCGATCCCGCCTTCCTGTTGGTGGCGTGGGATCGGGTGCGGGGCAACAAAGGGGCACGCACGGCCGGGGTGGATGGGCAAACCGCTGTATCCATCCAGGTCGGGTTGGGTGTCGAGGAGTTCCTCGACGGGCTGCGGACCTCGTTGAAGGACCGCAGTTTCCGCCCGTTGCCGGTGCGGGAGCGGATGATCCCCAAGACCGGCGGCAAGCTGCGTCGGCTGGGGATCGCCACCATCACCGACCGGGTGGTCCAAGCGTCTCTGAAGCTGGTGCTGGAGCCGATTTTCGAGGCGGAGTTCCTCCCGTGTAGTTACGGGTTCCGTCCCGGACGCCGGGCTCACGACGCGATCGCCGAGACGGTCATGTTCGTCAACAACACCTACGAGTGGATTGTCGAAGGTGACATCACGGCATGCTTCGACGAGATCGCGCACGCTCCTCTGCTGGAGCGGGTGCGTCATCGGATCGGAGACAGACGTGTCCTGGCCTTGGTGAAGGCGTTCCTCAAGGCGGGCATCCTCGGTGAGGACGGCGCGCTACGGGACAGTCGCACCGGCGCCCCGCAAGGGGGCATTCTTTCGCCGTTGCTATCGAACGTGGCCCTGTCGGTGCTGGACGAGCACATCGCCCAGCTTCCCGGCGGCCCACGTTCCAACACGGTCGAGCGGGCCAAACGCAAACGTCACGGGCTGAGCAACTACCGTCTGATCAGGTACGCAGACGACTGGCTGCTCCTCGTGACCGGCGGCCGTGAGCATGCGATCAGCGTGCGCGACCAGGTGGCGGAGATACTCGTGCCGATGGGCCTGCGCCTGTCGGTGGAGAAAACGAAGATCACCCACATCGACAAGGGTGTCGACTTTCTGGGGTGGCGCATCCAGCGGCACCGCAAGCGCGGCACCAACCGGCGCTACATCTACTGGTATCCATCCCGGAAGGCCGTCAAGGCCATCACGGGCAAGGTGAAGATGCTGTGCCGGCGAATGGACACGAACGAACCGCTGGATGCCCTGTTACGCCAGCTCAATGCGGCGCTTCGGGGCTGGTGCACCTACTTCCGGCCCGGGCAGTCCGCGCGCACCTTCTGCTATCTCAGCGCCTACCTATGGCAACGAGTGATCGGATGGCTGCGTCGCAAGCACCGCCGGATCACCTGGAAGGAACTCCGTCGCCGCTACTGCGGCGGCAGATGGTGGCCATCCGGCAAGGAACTGGGGATGTTCAACCCCGCCAAGGTGCGCACCACGCGCTACCTCTATCGGGGCGTGATCGGCATCCCCTCGCCCTGGCCGGCTGCGGGATGAGGACCACAACCACCGAGCCCGCAACGGGACTTGTGGAGAGCCCGCTGCGTCGACGAGGCGCACGGCGGGTTCGGGAGGCGGCTCGGGGAAACGGGCTGGTCGAAAGGCCAGCACCGCGCCCCGAGTCGACCTCACCGGCCCGGACGCGGCTGCCACGACGCGATCGCGGCGATCTACAACACCGCCAGCGGCAAGACCGCTAAACGGCTGTGGGTCCTCGACGCGGACCTGGCGGCGGCGTTCGACCAGCTCGACCACACCCACCTGCTCAACCAGCTCGGCGGCTTCCCCGGCCGGGGACTGGTCGCCGGTTGGCTGCGCGCCGGCGCGGTCGAGCGTGGTCGGTTCACCCCCACCGGGCGGGGCAGCCCGCAGGGCGGGGTGATCAGCCCACTGCTGATGAACGTGGCCTTGCACGGCATGGAACAGGCCGCCGGGGTCCGCTACTACGCTGGTGCCCCCACCAACGAGACAGCACGCGGTGCACCGGTCCTGGTCCGCTACGCCGACGACCTGCTCGCCCTGTGCCACAGCCGGCAGCAGGCCGAACAGGTCAAGACGCGGCTCGCCGCCTGGCTCGCGCCCAGGGGTCTGGCCTTCAACGACGACAAGACGGCGATCCGTCACCTCGACACCGAAGGCTGCGACTTCCTCGGCTACAGCATCCGCCGCCACCGCGGCAAACTGCTGATCAAACCGAGCACCACGGCCACACGACGGATCCGGAAACGGCTCACCACCGAGGTCAAGGCCCTACGCGGCGCCAACGCCTCTGCGGTGATCGGCAC
Source organism: Plantactinospora mayteni (assembly GCF_016862935.1). Lineage (GTDB taxonomy): Bacteria > Actinomycetota > Actinomycetes > Mycobacteriales > Micromonosporaceae > Plantactinospora > Plantactinospora mayteni. The sequence continues at coordinate 48,540 of NZ_BONX01000033.1, read as the reverse complement.
GCTCAACCCGATCATCCGGGGATGGGCGGCCTACTACCGGAACGTGGTCTCCAGCAGAGCGTTCGCCCTGCTCGACGACCACCTGTGGCGGCTGACCTACAAGTGGGCCGGCCGTCGCCACGCGAACAAGCCGAAGTACTGGGTCACCGCCCGCTACTTCGGCCGGTTCCACCCGTCCCGGCAGGACCACTGGGTCTTCGGCGACCGCGACAGCGGCGCCTACCTGGCCAAGTTCTCCTGGACAAAGATCGTCCGACACACCCTGGTCAACGCCGACGCCTCACCCGACGACCCGGCGCTGGCCGACTACTGGGCACAACGGCGTCGCAGGAACCCACCCCGCCTGGACCGCACCACCCTGCGCCAACTCCTGACGCAACAGGGCCGGTGCCACGCCTGCGGAGGACTGCTCCTGCACGCCGACCACGAACCACACAGCCCACACGAATGGGAACAATGGTTCAAAGTCATCCGCAAAGCGATCCGCCACCAAGCGATCCTCACGGATGCCGGCCCCAGCCCGGACGACCCCGTCGTACCCCGCCTCATACACGCCCACTGCCAGCAACACCCACCGGCAAGGGCCCAGCACCACAGATCGCCTTACCCGCCATCAGGGCTTGCTTGAGCCGTGTGCGGTTGGCGCCGCACGCACGGTTCTGAGGGAGCGGGAGCGCAGCAATGCGCTCCCGCTACCCGACCACCATCGCCGCTCCCGGTGGGCAGCCCAACGACCTACTCCAGACTGTCAGGTTCGTAGCGTGCCGCTGCGGCGACCGCGCGCCGGCACCTTTTGCCTCCAGCCGCAGGTCTTCGATCTCGAATCGGCTGGGGAGGTCGGCGCGGGAGCGTAGCAGCGCCAGTGCCAGCCGTCCTTGACATAGAGCCGTAGGTCAACCATGACGCTTCCGCACTTGCCGCACCTGGGCGGCGGCGCCGCAAGGTCGTTGGCGCGCTCGTGTTCAAGCAGTTTCCGAGCGAAGTGGCTGCCCTTCATTACGAGCATGACTTCGCGACTCTGTTTCTGCGAGAGCACGTTGAGGCTGCCAAGAAGCACGGTGTGCTCGTCGATGACGACGATCTTCTGGTGCATTTCGTGGATCTCGACAACTCGCTGCACCGTGGCGCGGAGTGCTGCCAGGTACTGCTGCGACTGTGCCTTGCCCTGTTGATGGTCGGTGGGGTCGCGGACGAAGACGACCACCGTGACGCCCCGTTTGACCGCCACCTCGAGTTCGGGCAAAACTTTCTGCATACGGGTTGCGGTCCAGGTCGCCCAGATCCAGATCGTTCGGCGTGCTGACCGCAGGTGCTCGGCGAACGTCACGTAGAACTGCCGCTCGTCTTGGATGTCTGTGACGGTGACCTGCTGGGCAAGCAGGTCAGCGAGTTCGCTGCCGAAGGGGCCGAGTAGTGGCCGGTCAGGCTCCGGGACGGACGGCGCGGTGATCAGACTTCGGGCGGAGACGGTCCTGATTGTGCTGCCGAGCAGGCGCCTGAGGTGTGCGAACGGTGTGCCGGGTTTGGCGGTGCTGATGCGGGTACGGCTGCCGATCAGGTACAGGCGGTTCTTGGTACGGGTGACCGCGACGTTGAACAGGCGGACACCTTCGCGTGTGAATGAGGTCCCGTCTAGGGTGGCTTGCGCCATCCACCGTCGCCCCAGATGGTCTTCCACGAGGTCGAAGACGACGATGTCGAACTCGCGGCCCTGGAACCGGTGGGCGGTGCCGACCTCGGTCGGTAGGGTGTCCGAGTTCTCCTGGTCGCGCAGCGCTTCCAGCGTTGCCTCGGCCTGGTCGCTGTAAGGCGTGACGACTCCGACGTCTTCGCTGCGTGCGTGGTGGTAGTCGGCGAGGGCTCGGCTGAGTAGGGCTCCGGCCGGCCACCAGCCCTTGGTCGCGCCGGTTGATCGCACGGTCGCGAGGTCGCCGAGGCCGTCGGTATCTATCAGGACGATCTCCGGATCCTCGTTCGAGTCTCGTGGTCGGATGCCGGGACCGGCGGTCAGCAGCCCGTCGTAGGCGATTGCGTTGGCGAGGCCCATCACGTCATGACCGAACCGGTGTTGCTCGTCCAGGGCGGTGCAGCCGGGGTGGGCTCGTGCGTGGGCGGCGGTGGTGATGCCGCACAGCTCGAACACGTCGGTGTTCAGCCACCGTCGCACGTCGGGGCGGTCAATCTCCTTGACTGCCTTGGGTAGCACTGGCCCGAGTTGCATGAAGTCACCGAGCAGGACTGCGGTGCTTCGGGCTCGGGACACCGCCAGCAACGCCTCGGGGACGGTGGCGGCGCCGACCTCGTCGATGAGCACGACGTCGTACGGACCGTCGAGTAGGACCTTAGCGGTGCGTAGCCGGGCCAGGGTGGTGGCGACCGCTCGGGCGTTACGAATGATTTCGCCTTCGGCGTCTCTACGGAGTTTGTCGAACTCGTCCTGCACCTTCGCGTGTTCTCGTTCTAGCTGAGCACGCGCCGGGGCTTCCGCAGCCACGCGGGCGCGCAACGACAGCACCGATCGGTGCTTCACCAGCAGGTCACGCCGCTCGACACGGTCGACCAGAGCTCGTTGCTGGTCGGTAAGGCGGGGTGCCCCCTCAGCAGCTAGCAGGCTCTTCTGCAGGTTCTCCTGGCCGGTTAGGGCATCGGCCAGTCTGCCGGCAGATGCGGCGTGCGTTCGTTGAGCGGCGGCCGCCATGGTCTCGCGGGCGGTAATCTGCTCACGGGTGAAACTAACCCGCGTGGACAGGGCTGCGGTCTGGGTGTCGACGGCGCGCCGGAACCGCTCGACCAGCTCGCGGTCGCTACGTTCGCGTTGCTCTAGCTCCGCCACGCCGTGCTCTGCCGTGCCCAGCTCGACCTGTAGTCGCTTGACCGTACGGCGGTTGCGTAGCCGCGTCATTCCTGTGGCAGCTTCGGCGGCACGGAGCTCGTCGTTGATCCGGTTTCGCTCGTCGCGGCGGGCCAGCAGCTGCGCGCCGGTGCGATCGACGGCGTCCGCTGCGGCTGCGGCTTCCTTGTGTAGCCGGTCGATTTCGTCGAGCGCAGTGCGGGACCTGGCGGTTTCGCCGAGCGCGGCGCGGGCGGTCGTGGCCGCAGCGGCAGCTCGATCTGCTTCCTCCCGGCAGGCATGCACATGCTTCCCGGCGGTGTCCAGCCGCGCGGCGAGCTGCGGAATCCGATCTGCCTCGTCGATCAGCTTTCGCGCCCGCGCATACTCGTCCGGGTCGAACCCCGTGACCAGATCCTCAAGTGTGGCGAGTTCATCGAGCGTGTCCCGCATTGTGACCAGCCGTTGCTCCAGCGCCTGCCGCCGCTGCTTCACCTCGGCCAACCGGCTGCTCGCCAGGTGTGTCAAGCTCACGGCTGGGTCTTCTGCGATCTGCCGTAGGTGAGGTGTGCCGACTCGGACGAGATCGCCTGGGCGGTGCCGGCGGTGCCGCACGACGCCGGCGAGGGCGTTGTCCACGGCGATGTTCGTCGAGGACGCCAACAGGACACGCTTGCCGGCCGTAACCAGGTCGGCGATCGCTTCGCTGAGCACCCGCGTCTTGCCGGTGCCGGGCGGTCCCCAGATCAGCCGCACCCCTCGGGTGAAACAGGAGTCGTACGCCTCACGTTGGGCCGGGGTGAACCCGGCAATGTCCGCGACGTGGCGCGGCTTCGGCGCAAGTCGTCCCGCCGCCAGATCGTGCGCCAGGCTGGCATCGGCCACCGCCGCGAGCCCTTCGCACAGCTTTGTCAACAGATGCGTCGCCGACTGCTTGTACTGCCACAGGTGGGCGTCGGCGATGTCGACGAACTCCGGGACGCGCACCCGCAGTAGCTGTCCTTCCTGCAGCACCTCTAGCAGCGGGTAGCCGTCATCCGCGCCCGGCTCGCGCGAGCCGGATATGCGCAGGTTGTCAATCTGGTCCGGGTCGGTTCGTGAACCACGGGTGTCAACGGAGTACCAGCCCCGCTCCCCCTCAGCACGTGCGGGCCCTACACAGACCCACCCCGCGCGACCAGACCGCCCCTCGGCGCTGATCCAAAGGTTCACCGCAGCGCAGACTTCATCACGCCAGTCCGGCAACACGACCCCCAGCCGCCACCACAGCCGTTGCAACGGAGAGCCTATCGTCCACGACTGCCCGTGACGAGGCCCTGATCGCTGCCCCTATTAGCCAGGGCAGCCAAAGCCCGGCCTCGCGGGGAATCGCTGGCAACACTGGCGGGCTCATGCGTCTAACAGGACGTCGAGTGCGGTGGCTTCCGGCATATCGGCGCGGAGCCGACGGGCGGAATGACGCCATGCGACAGCACAGGAGGAGGTGCCAGCAAGAGGACAGGGCGTGGCAGGCCGTTCAGTGCTGTTTGACTCCCTGGGGCCACAGCCGACTTCACTCACTGAACTTCGTTCGGCCTACGCCGCCGGCTGCACAGCGCGGTGGCGCACTGGCAGCGGGCGGCGCGGCGGCTGGCTGGTCATAGGGCTCCTTGTAGTGACCTCCATGCCCGGGTGATCACCGGTTCTGGTGTCCATCGCCCATCGACGTCGCTCTGGTGCATCACGTCGAGCATCTGCAGGATTCCTGCGGTGCGCTCCGGATCGGTGCCTGCTTCAGCGCACAGCTGGACCAGTTCCTCCGAGGTGACGGGATCGTCGTATTCAACCAGAAGTTGGAAGGCGGCTTCGACGCGTGAGTCCGTCCGCAGCCCGGTAGCAGCGACAAGTTCACTGGCGCCATCCACCGTCGCAAGAGACGCGGTGATGTGATCACAGATCCGTCGTGGTCGGCTGATCTCACGTGCCTTATCAGCGACATGGTCGAGCAGTAGCAGCCACCCTCCGGTTGCCGCCATCAACTCCGTGTGACTGGCGACGTCGCTAAATGGCGCCAGCAGGTCGTTGTCCGACAACCAGGACCGCAGGCCGACACCCGACACCCGACGCAAGGTCATCACATCGTCGCTGTTGATTGAAGTGCCCGGGCCGGTCAGGGCGTCGAGGATTCCCTCCGCAGTGGCGTCGACGACCACCACCACGGTTCGGGTTGTCCCGGCAGCGGGCTGCATTCGCACCGCCTTGGCAATGGAGTCGATCACCGTTTCGACCTTCGCGGTGGTCAGCGGGCTCAGGACAACGCGGTGCACGCCGCCCGGCTCACCGATCCGTAAGGCGCGCTGGTAGGCGGACGGTCTGTTCGAGACGGCGAGGTCGAACCGCGCGCCGAATCCCTTGTGGGCCTCCTCCAACAACGTACGGACCCGTTCGACGCCAGTGGCGGGAGTACCGACGACGACCCGCACGGAGTTGCCGCTAACGCGGCCCACAAGGCGGGAGATTTGCTGCTCAGTGCACGGCGAGATGAGCCCGCCGTCGAGCCGGCGCCGCGCCTGTTCTGCCGACAGTTTCGTGACCGTGGTGCGCCACTGCGGGCTGCACAGCTCTTCCCAAATTTCGGTCGCCGAACCGAGCAGCCGCAGGACGTTGCTGGACCGTAGCCGCCACTGCCAGCCCGCCGTGACGGCCAGGACACCAAGGTCACGCATCTCCTCCAACAGGGACCTGAACTCATCGGCCCCTTGGCCGGCAAACCCCTCCGGCCACCAGCCCTGACATTCTTCCCGCAGCTTTGACGTGCTCATGGTGCGGTCGGCGCCGTGCTCGAGCGCGGCAAGCGCGACGACGAGGGCGATGAGCTTGTACCGAGAATCGAGGTCGAGAGTCAGATGGACCGTCTGCCGCACACGCCACTGTAGGTCCTCCGATCCGATCACCTGGTCGAGATCATCCTCGCTGATCTCGTAGGGGGGACCACCACGGCGGCGCGACAGCGCCGAGGCCACCAGGGCCTGGCCGACCAGCTGGAGCAATTTCGGCTGATAGTTGCAGTAAGCCAGCACGCGGTGAATCAGTTTGTCGGCAGCGAACCGGATACCCAGAGTCTCCAACGGGATGAACAACAACTGATAGGCGGGCTCCGGACTCAGCGGGCCGATCGCGATCTGCTCGCCTAGGTGCGCGCCGGCCAGTGGCTGGTTGGGCAGGTGCGCGAACCGCTGGACTTGGTGCAAACCGGCGAATACCGGCTTGAACCGGCGGTCGGTACGATCCCGGAGATCGCGCAGCTGCGCGACATGCAGGAATCCTGTCGCAGCATCGGCATCGAAGAACCCGTCGCATTCGTCGATGAGCAGGAGCATCCGGCGGGTGGCATCACCGTCAAGCCAGGCGGTCACCGCTGTGGTAACGTCCTTGGCGGGGTCATGGGTCTTACGTGGTCGCATAATCTTGAGTTCGGTCAGCTTCTCCGCAATCTTCTCCCACAAGACGACGGGGTTGACACGGGTACCGATAGCGTTGGGCAGGGACACGTAGACCGCTACCTGCTTGTCGACGCGCTCGAAACGGCGGGCGGCGTCCTGCAGCAGAGCCGTCTTGCCGAGCTGCCGTCCGCCGTAAAGCAGGTTCGGGCCGTTCGAGGCAATGATCCGGTTACGTTCCGATTTGCGGCCGAAGAACATCTCCGACGGCAGGGCCCCGAGACCTTCCGGGGAATACGGATTCGTGGCAGCGAACGGCAGCAGGATCCGGGCCGTGGCGGTGAACTGGAGGCCACCGTGCATCACAAGATACACCAGGGCGATGTCGTCGAGGACGATGACGGGTTTCTCGCTGCGCTGCGCGCACTCGACCGCCAGCGTGGTGCGCTGGGCGGCCGTCATCGGGGCGAACATCAACACGATGACCGGGTGATCGGTACCGGGGTCCTGAGCGATCCAGCCGAACATGGCACGCACGTCAGGGTCACCCCAGCAGAGCATGATGCGCTGGCGGTCGGCAGCCGCCGACCCGAACTGCGGCACCAGCGTTTCGCCGATGCGACGGACGCCGGTCAAATCCCACCACGCCCGCCGAGAACTGGCCGGTGGGTCCTGCAACTGCCGCAGGGTAAAGAACTCGATCCCGGCCAGACGCAGCGCTGCGGCCAGTGCGCTCTTCTGGACTTTGCTATGGCGAACATCGCGCATGTCGAGCCACACCTGCAGGCCCTCGGCGGCACCAGCTCGTTGCGTGGACGACAGCACGGCGAGGTCAAGTCCGGCGAAGGGTTTCCCTGCGCGGACAGCAGCGATCAGTTCGCGGGTGATCCCACCGGGCATCTGTTCGATCAGCCGAATGAAGTGGCCGAGATCTGCGGAGGGTTCCGCCGTGGGCGGCGCTTCCCCGTGCACGGCCGCGAGCAGGTACTCCTCGGCGGTGGCCAGATCACCAGCATCGATGCGCTCACGGATGGCGGCCAGCAGACCCTCGCTCTCCTCGTCGACAGTCACCTCGTTGTCGACGCGCTTGTGTAGAGCTTCCTGGGCCTCCTGCAGGTACTTCGGCAGGCTCGCGCGAACGTCGAGCAGGTGACCCCTGAGCACTCCGAGGTTCTGGGTCTCCGGCGGGCCGGCAAGCTGGGCGACGTTGGCGGCCTCCAGCAGGCTGCCCACCGTGCTGCTAGCGGTCTCGTTGAGCTGCCCGAGACGGGCGGCCCGGGCAACTTCACCGGCGACGTCGCGGTGCAGCGCCTCCAACTCGGTGTTGGTCCGAGCGGCCGCGGTCGTGAGCCGATCATGCAGGGCACGGGCGCGAGCCGGATCGGTGACAGCGTCGATTATCAAGCCCGCGGTGGCGTACTCTTCGCCGGCCAATCGCCCCTCGAGTGCCTCCTCCCAGCGAGTGGCAGCCGCCGTCCGGACGTCGTCGACGGTGATCGGACGTGCTGGCGTGCCGGCGCTGGTGAACGCTAAGGCCGTGCAGCGCAGAAGATCCTGGTGGAGCACGACGTCGGGATCACGGTCGGCGCCGGCCAGCTCGATTCCATCGAGCATGTCGACGGTGCGCTGCATGTTGTCGCGGCATGCTTGCGCTGCCTCGGCACGCAGCATCGACGGCCCTCCGGACGCTATTTCGAGCAGTTCCTGCTCGGCGGCGGGCCACTGTGCTTTTACCTCCTGGCGCAACGCGGACAGGTGGGCCGGCACGGGCCCCTGGCCGTCGCGGGTCCGCTGGTTGGCACGGACGGCGTCAACCCACTCGCGGACGACGTTCACGGAGGTGTATGCCATCTCCCTCAGCTTGCGCCGGACCTGGCCCTGCAGCGGTCGGCTGCTGTGCGCGCGCAGCCGCGCGTCCTCGCGGGTCAGCAGGTCGTCCAGGTGCTGGCGCTTGGCAAATTTGCGTAGTTCCTCGGTCACCGATTCGAGCTCGGCTCTGCGGTCGTGGGCAGCCGCGTCCAACAGCCGCCCGATGAGGCCGGTACGCGACCACCACATCTCCGCGATATGGTTCGCTGGTACGAACTCCAGTGTGCGGCGGCGGTCCCGTTCGTACTTCGCCGCATCGACTGTCGCAGCGATGTCGTTGTCCGCGCCGGCGAGCGGTGCAAGCGCGGTGAGCACCGCCGGGTCGGACAGCCATCCGTGCGCCGAGGCGTTGCCGATCGTGGCGCACATCGTGGCGAGGCTGGGAAACTGGGGCAGCACCCGGATGAGGGCCAGGACGATTTCTCCGCTGAACGCCTCGGCGGTCACCAGGCACGCCCGGACGGCTCCGGCGAGTAGCAGCAACTGGGCTGCCGGATCGCCGGACGGGATGTTGTTCTGTTCGGTCTCTAGTGCGGTTCGGAGGGCGCCGGCCGTGGGCGCTGTCTCGCTGCGGACGGCGTCGGCGAGGGCCAGAATGCGGAGGGCGTCGGCACGCCGGCGGTCCCCGCATGCAGCTGCGGCGTGGAAGGCGAGGCTCAACCGACCTGCGCCGAGTAGCTCCCGGACCAACTCGCGGCCGGCGGCGTGGTCGATGGTGTCGGCCTGCCCGTCGTCGGGCTCGGCATCGTTCGGTTGAGCGCTGTCGGTATGCCCGTTACCCGCATGCGACTCGGGTGCCGGCGCCAGCGGCTGCGGCGGTCCGCCGGTCACCGATGGGGCCCGTACGGTAACGGATGTGGGGGCGGGTGCGGGTGCCGGATCCGGGGGTGTGAGCGGTTCATTAGTCCGGGTGATGACGGGCGCGTCTGCTGGATCGCTTGCGGGATCCGGTGCCGACACGATCTCCTGTTGAGGTAGGTTTGCCGGGCTGGGCTCGATCACGCCAACGGTGCCGAGCGGTCCGACATGTAGCTGGCCGACCAGGGCCGCGAACCGCAGCTTTTCGAGGTTGTCCGGCAGGTTCTGCTCGGCAGCGGTGAGGGCGGTAGCCAGCGCTTGCGAGTCCTTGGCAGCGACCGCAGCGACCAGGTCCAGTAACGCTTGTAGACCTGCAGCGTACTGCTGTTGCTCGGTAGTCCATGTCGGGGCTGCCGTCAGCGCGGTGGCCAGTGCGGCCGCGTCAGCGAGGCGGGTACGTTCGGTCTCAGGTCCGGTGAGAGCGGCGAACGCGGCGATCCGGGCGCGCTGGTCGCTGAGCTGGAGGGCGTTGGCGGCGGCGGTGAGTTCGCTAAGCAGGTGTTCGACGGTGAGCGGGCCGGGTACGGACCGACCCGTCTGGATGAGCAGGTCCCGCACCGCGTAGGCCGCATGTATGAACGTGGTGATCGGCCGTAGTGTGTCCAGGTCGGGCACTTTTCCGCTGCTGATCGAGGCCGCGAGGGTGGTGGCCGCCTGCCGTGCGGCGTACTGCTGCTCGGTTAGGGCCGTAGCGGCGTCGGTCAACTCCTGTTCTTTTGTTGCGGCACTCTCACTGGGGGCGCTGTCGCTGGGTTCGTGGGTAGGTTGACTGGACACGTTGGCGGGTCCTTGGGGTGTCGGCGCAGCGCTGGTGGTGGGCGACGCTAGCGAGTCGGGGTTGCTGGTGTTCTCGCGGACCGGGTTGTCGTCGAGGTTTTCGTCAAAGGATGATGGCTCACGGGTGTCCTGGTGGAGAGCGGCGGCGACGTGTGCCCAAACGTCTTCCAGCTGACGACATGCAGCGGTTATGCCGCTCAGTACCGCCTGGGGCCAGCTTGGTAGGGCTAGGCCGTTGTCGATGCCAAGGCGCAGCGCGACGGTCATGGCCCAGGAGTCGTGGCCGTATGACAGTAACGCCAGGCGCATCGCGGTGGCCTGGTTTGGGTCTTGTGTCACGGCCGCCTGCACGGCGTGTTCCCGGTCCTGTTCGTCCTGCGCGGCGTGCCACGCGGCTTCAATGCCGTTGGCGACGATGGCGGTCAGGAATCGTCCCGCCCGGACTCGATTGGCCTCCGGCCATCTGCACAGCTTCGCCAGGCCCATTCGGGCCGCAACGGTCGTGGGCCGTTTCACTGCGGGAACGCCCAGATCGGTCAGGAATTTGGTGCGGTCGGGGTTGGGTGTCTGCCATACCAGGCCGGTGAACTCCTCGCTCGTGAGGGATTCGAATATCTCGGCTATCGGATCGCCGAGATTTGCCAGCTCATCGTTGAGATTCTTGATTGCGGCGCTGCGGGCGGCGACTAGTTCGGGCTCCAGGTTTCCAGAGCAGGCCGGGCAGTCGTCGTGGTGGGGGCGCTGGCGTCGACGGTGACGCCGCCCGGAGGCAACCATCGTGTGTGGCCTCGCTCTCGGTACTCGGGCTCGGCACGGGCGGTGCGAGCAGACGGGCATCTGCGTATGCCTGGTCGGCTAACGGCTGCCACCTCAGGGTTGCGGTGCCGTATCAGCGAGCCGGAGCAGGCTGTGCTGGTCCGAGGAGCCCCGCAAGGCGCCGCGTACGAACGTGTAACCCTCGATCAGGGTGGTGTCCGCATCCGGTCCCCGGATTTTGGTGATCCACTCGGCGTATGCCTGCCGGGCTTGGTCACTGGCCTGATGCCCGGCCGGCAGGGTTCGGAGGAACGGCGGTACCCAGTACTCGCGGACGTGGCCAACCAGCACCTGGCGCCGGTGGGCGGCGGCGCTGTGTTGCTCGGCCTGCCGGCGCGCGGTGTGGTTGGGCCACCAGACGTAGGTGTCCGGGCCGCCGCTTCCGGGCCGGTCCGGGTCGCCGACGTTGCGTTCGCATGTTAGCCGTCCGGCATCGACTAGTCGGTCGCATGTGTAGATCACCTCCCACATCAGGGGCGGCGCCACGAGATCGGGGCCGAAGAGCGCGGCGAAAAGCTGCGGGCCGGTGAGGCGACGCGCTCCGAACGCTCCTGTCGTGCCGTGTCGGCGCAGCGCGGCGATGACCAGACCGCGCAGTTGGGTGACGCCTCGGTGCCGATCCGGAACGGATGCCTGCGGTACGTCGTCCGGTTCCGCCGGTCGCGGAATGGCGTCGTCCGGCTCCTCAGCGCCAAGAGCGGCGGCGAGTATACGCAGGTTGGCGTCCCATCGGTACTGGTCGCCAAAGGTTAAGGGTTGCTCGAGCAGGGTGGTGGTGGCCGCGATGCGGGTCGCGTCCCGGGTTACCGCCACGGTGACCTTGATCCCGGGGTAGAAGCTCCATGGCCAGTCGACACCGTGCAGGACGATGCCGTCGCGGACAACGTGCTGGACCTGTTCGGCGTCGTCCAGGGGTTCACCGTCGTGGTGCAGTTCGAGAATCAGCGGTCCACTGGTGGCCAGAACGGCGGCCGCGGGCTCTGCCAGCGGGAGTTCGCCAGAGTCCCAGTGGGTTTCGTTTAGGGCGATCGTGTAGACGACGAGGCTGTCGTGGACCACCGTTAATTCGGTCAGGTCAAGGGTGTTCGCCGCCTGGGTCTGCTCGTTGTGCTGAGGTGGTTCGTCTGGCTCTGGTGCCGCCTGGCGATGGGCGTGCGGCTCGGGTTGGAACTCATCGTCGCGGTCATTGGACGGCGGTGTTCGCATGGCTTGCTGGTAGCCCAGGCCGAGCGGTGTGCGTGGGTCGGTTGTCTGCACAGTGGCGGGCAGCGGGCAGCGTTGAGCTCGCCACAGCCCGCCGGCTTGCCAGGTGTCGTCGATACGCAGGTGGGTGCCGCCGGGCAGTACGCCGTCCGTGGCGTCGGCAGCGAGGTCCGCCGCGACCAGATTGGCGTGGAGCACGATGTCAGCGGCGCCGACCTGGTCGAGTGGATCTTCGTCGGCGTCATTCCTGCTGTCGGCGCGGGTGGACAGCAGCGGCCAGACGCCGGTATAGCGCGGCTGGTCAGCGGTACGGCTGAGGGTGTGGACGATGTCATCGATGTCGATGTCGGTGGTGGGCGAGCCGGCCCGGCGGTACTGGTCGAACCGTGATCGCGGGGTGGCGTACTCGTGCCAGCGACGCAGCGTGTCGGCACGGTCGAGCAGGGTGTTGATGGTGTCCATTGCCTGCTGCAGGGCGGCGGCAAGCACCTGGTTGTCGTCGGCGTTGGTGAGCAGACCGCCGAGTGGCCCGCCGAGCAGCAATGCTCGTGCCGGGCCGAGCAGGTACTGCGTGTAAAGAGCCATGTCGTCGCGGCTGTCCGGGCCGTGAGGTGGATACTGGACCAGCCCGGTGAGGTGGCCCCGCCGATCCAGCAGCGTCCCTCGCCGCTTTAGACGGTACAGCTCGGTGTACTCGGCGGGTGTGAGTGGGGCACCGAAGGCCTCCACATCGACGATGATCCGCTCCGGCACGACCCGGCCGCCGTCGCCGTCGGCGCTTGGCTGCCCGGGTGGGGCGCCGGAGAGTGCGGCGGGGGCCCACCCGTCGTCGTCTATCGCGGGGTCGGCGCCGTAACGGGCGACGACCTCGGCCCATAAGGAGCGCCGGCCGCCGCGGTCGATGCGTACGAACGTGCCGACAGGCAGTACGGGCAGCTGCTGCCCGGCGCTCAGGAGTACGAATAGCTCCGGGTCCAGGACCTCGGCCCGGTAGCCGTGCGTCTGTAGGTCGAAGCCGAAGTACAGGGCGTTGAAGGCGGTGCAGGTGTGCAACGGCGCGCGGCGGGCCCCGGCCACCTGCGTGAGGTAGTCGACGATCCGGGCACTCAGGCCGTCGGGGACGACGCCGGGCCCCAGCAGCAGTTCCGGCACGAACAGCGGCTCGTCGTGGAAGGGCCGCCACACCTTGGCTGCGGTCACTGTCACGGGGCCACCGTCCGATTCGCCGTTGCGCGGGCCGCGTCGCGTTCGACGTGGCGGCGCAGCCGCCACACTCTGCCGTTCGCCACGAGCTCGCTGCGGGCGGCGAGTTGCGTGACGGCTTCTTCTACGTGGCCGATTTGGATGCCGGGGTCGACGCCGCGCAGGCGGTGATAGAGCAGGCTTGGCCACAGGGGCCGGCGGCGGCCAGATTGCGCCGATAGGTAGGTCTCGTCGCCGTGCAGCACCCGGTGGATCATGCCGACGGTCAGCCCGCGGTGGTTGTCCCACAGCAGGGACCGCACGTACCGCTGGACCGCGTCGCGGTAGGGGGCGGCGTCACGGCGTGCTGTGGGCCGCGGCCGTGGCGTGTTCAGGGCGGCGAGCAGTGCCGGGGTAGCGTTCTGTTCGCTGCTGGTCGACCAACAGCTGGAGCAGCGGCAGGCTGTGGTGGAGCAGACGCCGTCGGACAGCGACGGCGCGCCTGTAAGCGAGAAGTAGGCGGCGAAGCCGGTGTTGGCGCAGTCGGTCGCGGCGTACCAGGTGCGCAGATCTTGTAAGTCGTGGATCAGGCGGTCGCGGTGGCCGGTCATCCGGCGGTAGTAGTCGTCCGGCAGCGTCGCGGTGCCGCGGCGTGGCTGGACGGAGATCAGGGTGCGGTTGTTGCCGGCCTGGGAGATGTCCGCGATACCGAAGTCGTGCAGGGTGGCCAGCACCGCCCAGGTCTGTGCCGGGTCGTCGGCGACGAGTCGGTAGCCGGGCACCTGGTTGGTGAGCCGGAGGTGCAGGTCGACGACCCGGTGCCGGCCCGGCTGCTCGGCCGCCAAGCCGGTAACCGTGGACGCGGCGGCGGTCAGGATGTGCTCGTCGCAGCGGGCCGGATCGTCGATCGGCGTCAGCACCACCGTCGCGGGAAAGTCGCCATTGTCGTCGACGACTCCGAGGTCGGCGAGGACGGTCAGTGCCCGGATGACAGTGGCCCGGTATTGCGACACGGTCGCCGGGCGTCGCGCGGCGTCGCGGGTAAGCCGCCTGGCGGCGAAGTCTGCGCCGATGCAGGCGTCGGTGACACGATCAGGGTCCAGGACACCGCCGGCGCGGGCCGCTGTCAACACGGCTCTGCCGATCGCGCGCAGGCTCGCCGCCGGTAGCCCTTGGGCAGCCATCCACGCCACGGTCCGGAACCCGCGGCCGGTGCCCAGGGCCAGTCCGTAGGACGCGGCGGTGAGCTGCGCGGGGTGACGGCCGGCCTGGTCTCGGCCGGCCCGACCGAGCTGCTGGTAGAGGGCGGCCAGATCGGTGGGCGGCGATACCACGAACACGCAGCGGATATCGCGGCGGTTGACGCCCAGGCCGAAGGCGCTGGTCGCGATGATCAGCAACGGCGCGTATCCCTCTTCGTGTTTGGCTGGGGCGTCACGGAACTCGGTGAGCACTGCGGCTTTCTCGGTCTCGGAGAGCCGGCCGTGAAAGCGGCGCACCCGGTGTGTTCCGTCGCCGACGAACTCGCGCAAGTGGGCGTAGACCGCGTCGACCTCCTTGACGGTGAGGCAGTAGAAGATGGCGTGTTCGTCGCAGGCGGACGCGATCGCTTCGGTCAGCCCTGCGACCGCGTTCGGGCCGGCGGCCTGCAGGGTGCGTCGGTAGATCGCCAGTTCGGGCCGCAGCGGGTCCGCGGCGACCGTAACCAAGGTTTCGTCGGAGCTGGGCGTGGCGGGCAAGCCGAGCAGGCCGACCCGCAGCCCTTCCCGCACTGCTCGGTTCGCGGTGGCGGTTACTGCGGTGACGCGCACGCCGTGTCGGGTGCGCAGCTCGGCTAGCAGCTGCGCCGCCCGCCGGAAGCTGGGCCGGAAGTCGTCGCCCCACTGTACGAAGGTGTGCGCCTCGTCGACCGCGACCCGCTTCACGATCCCGGCGGCAGCGGCCGTCCGCAACAGTTCCTGGAAACGCCGGTTACCCAGCCGCTCCGGCGACACGTAAACAATCTTGATACCGCGCTCGGCGGTGCCGGTGAGTTCCTCGGCGACCTCGGTCTTGCCGCGCCGGCTGTTCGACTCGGTCATCGGGCCCACCAGTGCCCGGACCGCGCCTCCGATGGTGGCGTTGAGTTCCAGCGCCTGATCGGCCATCAACGCGACCAGCGGTGACACGACCACGGTGACACCTGGCAGCGCCAGGGCCGGCAGTTGGAACGTGTAGGACTTGCCGAAGCCGGTTGGCAGCAGCGCCAGCACATCGTGTCCGGCGGCGACGGCACGGACGACTTGCTCCTGTTGTGGCCGCAATGACAGCGGAGCGTCACGGAACCGCAGGTAGCCGCCGATCGCGGCGCAGCGGTCCACGAGTAGCTGCGGCAGTGTGCCGTCGGCACGAGCTGCCTCCTCCTGCTCCGGGCTCAGCTGCGCCTGCCGGATCTTTCGGGTAGCTGGCAGCAGCGTGTGCTCGGCTAACGCTTCGGGCTGGCACAGCCGGCTCACGCGATCGGCGGACAACACGCCACCGTCGCCGAGGAACTGCCAGATCCGGGCCCAGCCGTCGGCCATCGTCGTCAGGTTCGCGCCAGCGGCTTCGCCGGTATCCGGGTCGGGGAGCAGCAGCGCCGGGTCGAGTGACTCAAGGAAGACGCGCCGGTAGCTGCGACGCAGCGCGGTCCGGCCGGCCAGCTTCCGATCGCTGATCACGATCACGCCGCGGTGGTGCCGGGAACGGATCAGCCGGCCCACCGCCTGGCGCAGGTCCATTGCCGCCAGCGGCAGATAGTAGGCCTCGGTCGCGATCCGGTCGGGGTCGGGATGCCCGGCATCGTCGGCACGGCGGGCGACGGCGGCGCGGCGCGCGGCGATGACCGGGTCCGCGAACGGCGCGAACGGCAGCTTGTTGATCCATACCAGGGACAGCCGGTTGGCCGGGAAGTCCACGCCTTGCCACATGCCGCGGGTCGCGACGCAGAAGCCGCCGGATTCGGTGAAGGCGCGGGCCGCGCGGGCGTTACCAAGCAGCGGCGCGGACGCCACCGGAACGTCCGGCGAGACTGTCGACAACTGCTCCTGCAACCGTTCGGTTATCGCCGCCGCAGCCCGGGTTGCGGTGGTCAGCACCAGCGCCCCACGGGTAAACGCGGCATCGTAGAGGCCCGCGTGGTCCGGGTCGGGACGGACAATTTCCCGTGCGTAGCCCGCTAGCTGGTGGGCGACGGTACGCACCGCGCCGTCGGCCTGCTCCGCCCAGCTCGGAAAATCAGTGAAACAGACCAGCCTGGCCTGACGGGCCAGATCGAACGGCCCAGGCAGCGAGTGGGCATCGACGTCTGCACCGAGGCCGAGCCGTTCCCGGATGTACGACCATCGCCCGGCCACCTGCAGCGTCGCCGACACGTAGAAGATCCGCGCGAAACGCTGCCGCGTCGACAGCCACCGCGGGTCCCGGGCCAGCTCGATCGGTGCCGAGGCCAGCGAGAAGCCGTACCGGCGCACGGATGTGCTGACACCAGCGATGTCGTGCTCGACGGCATACACCACCCGGTTGCCCAGCTCTACCGCGAGCAGCGGAATCTGCGTGCCATCCAGCACGTCGTCGTCTGCGTCGAGCTGCTCTTCGTCGGCCCCGACGGCACCGGCGACTTCCCCGTCCGCGTCGTCGGTGCCGTCGGCGTTGTCCTCATCACGACCGAGATCGGGGTCAACGGTCGCGGCCGAGTCCGGCGTGGCAGGCGGATCCAGAATGCTCCGGGCGTCGCCGATGATGCGGGTAGCCGCGTCGGCTAGCCGCGCGACCCGGGTTGCAAGAGCACCGGCCCGCTCCCGTTCCCACCACGACGCGGACCGCATTTCGGGCGATTGCAGGTGGCCGGCCATCTGTCGGTGTACGCGTTCGGCGAGCGTCGCCACCGTAGCCAGGCGCGACAACAGCTGCCGGGCGGGCGCGTCACCGCCCAGGCCACCGAATGGACTCGCCAGCGTCGCCGCCCGGCTACCGGGCTCACCACCAGCAGTGTCGAAGACCGCCTGTCCTGCGCGGGGCAAGATCTCGGTGTCGAGGTGAGCCTCCAGGTCGGTGATCAACTCGCCCAACGACCGGAGCGCGGCCGACTGTTCACTCAACCAGCGGCGCAGGTCGGTGACCAGATTCTCCAGCAGCCGGTACTCCACCACCGCGCTGGCCGCAGCGGTGACGGCCTGCTCCAGCGAATGCGCCTCGTCAACAATCAGCAGCGTCGTCTCGCCGAACACGTCCGGCCGGCTCATCAGCAGAGCGTGGTTGGCGACGACGAGGCGATGCCCAGCCAGCGCCTCACCCACCGTGTCGGTCATCGCCGCCAGCGGCGACCCGGAGGCACGGCCGTAGTCGTCGGCGTCCTGGCTGACACTACGCAACCAGGAGGACAGCACCGGCCCGTACGACGCCTCGATGTACTCCGTCAGGAATACGGGCAGGTCGACCGGGTCCGCGCTGCGAGCCAGCCAACCCTGCGGCGCCGTGGTCGGGGTGACGAGCCGGTGCGCCAGGTAGACAAGCAGCTCACGGTAGCCCGGTTGCGTGGCGAACCGAGTCCGACCCAGCCGGCTCCGCGGCGGGACGGCCTGGGCCGCCCCGGCGGCGTCGGTGAGTGCGGCGACCAGCCCGCGCAGCGACAGCCGGTTCGCCGCGCCCTTGACGAGATCCGCCATGTCATCGAGTCCGACGATTACATCGGCGAGCCGGTCAATATCGCCAGCCAGCTGCGTCTGCAATGCCTTGGTATAGGTCGCGATGACCACCCGTCGGCGCGGGTCGCCGCTAAGCCATTGCAGCGCGGTCGCGAGCACCGCGAAACTCTTGCCAGTGCCTGTCGGTGCCTCGCATAACGCGTCACGCCCGGCACGGATCTGCCCGGCCAGCAGAGCCGACATCTGCTGCTGTGCGGCCCGCCGCTCCACCCTGCCGGACACGGCGGCCTGCGCCAACGCGTGCGGATCGACGTCACCGTCGCTGCCACGCACCGCGTCGGGAAGGCGCAACGCTGCCCGTCGGCGGCCCCGCCGTATCGGCTCGTAACCGCCGCCAGCCGCATTGAGGCCGGTCAGGGCATCGGCGAGGGTCTGCGCCACCGTCAGGTCGTCGATGGCCGGAGGGGTGGACCGCTCGGGAAGCAGCGATGTAATCAGATCCCAGGCGGCGGAACCTGCGCCGATGGCGCACAGCAGATGCCGCAGCCCCGGGTCCCAGCCCAGCACGGTGTCGGCTGCCTGCCGCAGCAGCCGGGCGGTGAGCTCGGCATCGTCGACAGCGTCGTGCCACCGCAGGCCGCCGCGTTCGACCCCGACGGCGTCGGCGATTTCAGCCAACCGGTACGAGCCGGCCTGAGGCCAGACCGTGTGAGCGAGGTAGAGCGCGTCGGCCCGGCGGGGACCGCCGAACGGGGGTTGCTCGGCCCGGGCGGCGGCATCATCAAGCATCGGGAAGTCTGCGCCGCTGCCGTTGTAGGCAATCAGAACGTCAACGTCGGCGAGATAGTGACGCAACGCAACGAGCGCTTCGGCTGGCTCGACCGCAGCGTCCACGTACCGTTTGAGGATCTCGGCCGAACGTACCTGCTGTTCCCAATCCGGACCCGGCAGCTTCATCCACACCTCGAAGCAAGGGTCCGCGCTCGCCCAGGCCTTGTCGGCGGACAACCGGACGGCACCTAGCTGATAGATCCGTCGGTCGCCCTGCGGGTGGTCTGCGCTCGCCCGAACCACGGCTTCCACATCTACGATCACCGCCCGCAGGGGCCCGGGCTGACGCTGCGCCGCAGCAGTCTGGATGGGTGTATCGGTTGCGGGGCCAACTGCGGACAGCGTCCCGCCGTCGTCGCGGATCAAGCCACCTGCGACTGCCCTCGCTAGAACACTCTGAACGCGGGAAACCGTTGCGCCCGCCCACTGACGTTGCGCGGCAGCCACCAGGCTGCCGCTGTCGCAGGGCCCGATGTGCCGCAGCAACGCCTGCAACTGCTGCTCGCGCGTGCCTGCCTTGTTCGTACAACCACCCCATCGACTCGATGCGGAATGTGTCCCCCCGCTGCCCTACCGTTCGAAGGTAGGGCCCGCCGATCTATAGGTGAGGTGCCGCCGATGGCGCTGGCGGCTTGCGACAGTTTTCCGTTGTGTCGCCTGGATGTCGAACCCGTGTCGGACAATTGACAGAACCTGCAGGGCCTTATTCTTGATCCTTAGCTGTCGCGCTGCCCGTCCGGACCTCACCCTCCGTGCAGAGACAACAGGCCACCGATCTCGGGGCCTCAGGTCAAGCCGGATTCGAGGCCACGCCGGCGTAGGCCAAGATCGCTCCAGACTAAGTTCGTACCGTACCGTCATATCGCCGCCCGCCGCAGTCCCCGGTCAACCTGCGACGGAATGGCTTGTCAGGCTCGGGTCGGCTATCAACTCGCCATCACGATCCCCCTCGAGCAGTAGCTTGATTCATATCTACCTACCGCGACGAAGATCGACCTCGGTCCGACGGCCCTTTCAGTGCGGCCAGCGAACCGCGCGAGACGGCGTGCGGCCGACCTACCCCGGGTGATTCGAACCTCCTACTCCGGCTACCCGTCTGGCCGCTCTCGGCCTGGCGAATACCACACCTGGCCGGACAGGCAACGTCCAATGCCTGAAATCATGATCCCGCAGCTCTCGCCTTGAAGCCGCCGAAGTAGGGGGCGCCCAGGGTTTCCGGTTGGCGCTCTCGTCAACAAGCGGGCTGAACTGGACCAACTCACCGAAGCGGTGCCACGACCGCCCGAGGCCACGACCCCTGATCACCGCTTGGAAGCCCTCGCTATCCACCATGAATGACCCTTACTCGACGGATAACGAGTATTCCTGTCAAACACGGTCATGTACCCCTTTCGGCTTCGCGACCATAGGCCCACACCAGATCTAGGGGGAGATCATGAACAGTCAGGGTGTGATCGTGAAGCGGTGCCGGTGTGTGGATCCGGTGACGGGCCGGGCGCGGGGTAGGTCCTGTCCGCAGTTGTTGGAGCGTGGGCATGGCACCTGGTATTTCCACTGCTCGATTCGGGATCTGCTCGGGCAGGTGGGGCGGGTGCGTCGGGGTGGCTTTCCGTCGGAGGCGGCGGCCCGGCGGGCGCGTGACGAGTTGCTGGCGCTGTCCCGGGAGGAGCAGGCGGGCCGGTCGTGGACGGTTGCCCGCTGGTTGCGGTACTGGCTGTCGACCAGGAGCCGGATCCGGCCGACGACCCGGATGCACTACACCCGCGATGTCGAGCATTTCCTGATCCCGCACATCGGCCAGCTGATCCTCGGCGAGTTGACGTCGCGGCAGCTCAACACGGCGTTCACGCAGATCGCGTCGACGCGGAACCGGTCCGGGCAGCCGCAGACCGCCTGCACCCTGCAGCACGTCCACACCACGCTGCGGGCGGCGCTGTCCGCCGCGGTCCGCGAAGGTCTGATCGTCGACAACCCGGCCCGGCGGGTGGAACTACCCGCCCGCCCACGCCCGCATGCCCTGGTGTGGACCGAGGCCCGCGTCGCCGAATGGCAGGCCACCGGGCAGCGGCCCACCGTCGCGGTCTGGACACCCACCCAGTTGGCGAGCTTTCTCGACTACGTCCGGGACGACAACCTGTTCGCCCTGTGGTGGCTGATCGCCCTGCGCGGGCTGCGCAGGGGTGAGGCCGCCGGCCTGCGCTGGACCGAGGTCGACCTGCACGAGGGCCAACTGTCGGTGGTGCGGCAGCGGACCACCGCCGGCTACGACGTACACGAAGGGCCACCGAAGTCGGCGTCCAGCCGGCGGTCCGTCGCCCTGGACCAGCACACCGTCCGGGTACTACGCCAACACCGCGACCGGCAGCGCCAGCGGCGGGCCGCGCGGGCCGAGGCGGGGAAGGTGTGTCACGACAGCGGTTACGTGTTTACCGGCCCCGACGGGCTGCCAATCCACCCCGGTTACCTCACCCAACGCCTACGGCTGCTCGTCGATCGGGCGGGACTGCCGCCGATCCGGCTGCACGACCTGCGGCACGGCGCCGCCACCTTGGCCTGCGCCGCCGGCGCCGACCTGAAAGGGGTCCAGGACCAGCTCGGCCACGCCACCATCGTGCTGACCGCCGACACCTACACCAGCGTCCTGCCCGAGTCACAGCGTGCGGCGGCCGAAGCCACCGCCCGCCTCGTCCTCGACGCCGGCAAACCCAGCGAAGAGATCCGACGTCAACTGCGCCACGGCCGGGACACACCGCAGGAGCCTGCCGTGGCCGCGCAGGAGCGGCCGGCAGGTGGATGCCGGCCGCGCTGGAGGCCGTCTCGGGCTTCGGGGGCGGCCGGGCTTCGGGCTTCGTACCGTCGCCGGGCCGGTCGGGCACACGGATCCGGTTGACCGTACGCGTTCCTCGGACCCTGGCCGTTCTGGTAACGGTGGTGCGGGAACGTGGGTGTGGGCCGTAGGCTCCGGTCCTCGGTCGCCTGGCCTTGAGTTGTCGGGCGCGGGCGGAGGAGCGGTGCGGGTGGCCCAGTTGGAAGACCTTGTGTCGCAGGTGTGGAGTCCGAGCACCCGGCCGCTGGTCGAGGAGGCGTGGCGCTGCTACAACTCCGGCGCGATCCGGGCCAGCATCGCGGCCACGTGGACCGCCGTCACCGCGGACATCATCACCAAACTCACCCGGCTCGCCGACGACGGTGACAACGCGGCCGTCCCGTTCCGCGACGAGGTCGCCAGAGCCCGGGCCAACGGCCTGACCAGAGAAGGCGTACGGGCCATGCAGAACATCGAGGCGACGCTGCTGGACAAGGCCGCCAGCTTGGAGCTGATCGACACGATCGGCGTGCGCGAGTTGGAGCGGATCCGTGAGGACCGCAACCTTTGCGTGCATCCGTCGCTACGCGGAGATGGGGACGTGTACGAACCGCGACCAGAGGTCGCCCGCGGGCACCTCGCGGTGGCCCTGACGACGCTGCTGACCCACCCGCCAATCCAGGGCGGCAAGGTCCTGGAGGCGTTCACCGCCTACATCTGCGACCCGTTGTTCGTGCCGACGCTGCCACACATTCGGGCCACGTTCTTTGACCGCGTCCGGGTCGCCACCCGGCGGACCCTGGCCCGGTTCGCCGCCAAGCACGCGGTACTCGAGATCGGGCCGATCGGTCAACTTCCGGCGGCCGAGCACGCCGACCGGATGGCCGCAGCGCTCAGGGCGTTCGCAGGACGGGACCGCGAGCTGGTGCGCGAGGTGGTCGCGGAACAACGTGACAAGTTCCATGTGCTCGGCGGCGGTCCACAGCTTCGAGCGCTGACCCGGCTCGGCGACCAGGACTACTTCTGGGGCCTCGTGGACGAGCCTCTCACCGAGCGGCTACGAGAGATGCTGGTAGCTCCGGCCCCAGTCGCCTGGGAACCACTTCCGGTCGACGTCACCGCCAGTCTCGCCCTGGTCCGCAGCCCGTACGTCCGCGAACGGATACCGAGCCTGGTGACCCGCTTCGACGCCTTGTCGACGTTCCACCGGATGGCGGTCGTTGAGGCAAGTCCGGACCCGTACTTCGTCCCCATGGTCGCCGCGCTCCTCAAGGAGGCGGTCAACTACCGCATGGGCGAGCGAGCCGGTCGGATCCTCGTGCAGCACGCGCCGTTCCTCACGGTCGAGGCACTCGGGGCGGCGCTCGCCGCATGGTACGACAACAAGGAGTGCCGGCACGCCACCGACATGCCGGAGTTCGCCGTCGCGCTGTTCCACGGCACAACGCACCTCGGTCCGGCCGGAGCAGCAGCCTTCGTCGCGTTCCTAACCAAGGTGCAGGAGCATGAGGAACCAGGCACCTACTACAGCTATCCAGGGCTCGACACGGCCCTTCAAACGGCCGGATATCCACCGCCGCATCGGCCGATGGCACCTCGGCCGCCGCTCCAACCCAGCTCCGATCGCAGTTGAGGGAGAAAGATGGCCGGATCAGCCGCGTCAGGAGGCTCGTTCAGCGGATCGACGGATGTCGCCGCACGCCATCTGTCGGTGCTGCGGCGGTTCACGTTGCGGGCCCGGCGGGTGGAGGGGCATTCGCTCGCCTCGGACAGGGAGAGGATCCTGGTTTGGGCCAAGGGCACGGGTACGTTGACGTTCGAGCCGGCGTCGGGCAAAGCGGTGGCCAGGTGGGACCTGCCCGACGAGGAAGCGTTTGACTCGCTCGCGGCCCGATGCCGCCCCTTCCTCCTCAACCGTGATCCGGTCTATCACGGCAAGGTGATGAACGCCCTCGGGTTCTTTCTTCAGAGCGCGCCCGACGACCTCCAGCAGCAGCATCAGACACTCCGCGCAGGCTGGCGGCTGCTAGACCTTGCGGACCTAGGCACCCTCGGCTACGAGTCACGAGCCAGCTCAGTTACGGGGCCGTTGGGCGAACTGGTGACGGACAAGAAGTTGGCTTACGCCTGGCTCTACGGCGACCTCGTGCACGCCGACGAGGCGACGGAGGATCGTGTACACGGCCACGACATCGACGCCCGCTTCCAGGCGGGGGTCCTCCTCATCACCAACGTCGCAGTCAAGGCGATCATGACTCTCAGCTTCCTCAAGCAGGTGCGGTCGGAGGGGTTCGTCGGCCTCGAAGAGGAGGTTCTCACTGAACGAGTTGTCGCGCGGCCTCAACGGGATTTGACGATCACGAAGTTCGCTACCGCTCCTGTCGGAACGCCAACGGCTGCCATCGAAGCCCTTCTGGACCGGAGTGCTACTCGTGCTGACGGCGACAGTGCCGAGGTGACGTGACGCGGGATCGGCGTCACGGTCGAATGCCGGCTTCCGTCACTCGTCGGGCTTCGGGCAGCGCGTGTATGAGAAGAGTCGCGGCCGGGACAGTAGCTCCCATCAGTGCGTAGACGAGGCCCTTCAAGGCGGTGGCGGGGCCGGGGCGGGTGGTCGCCCGAGGTCGGCCGGCCGGGCCGGCTGATTCGCGGCTCGATCCCCTTGGATGCGGTGACCAGGCACGACGTGACCCTTGGACTGGCCAAGAAAGCGCTCGATATGACGCGAATAGCTCTGGGTCGTGTCCTGATTGTTCTCGTCAGCCGTCTTGTTGGCGCCAGTCCGCGATCGGCAGAGTCAATACCCCGCTTGCACGATCTTCCTTCGGATCGGTCTGCGGCGCGTCTACCTCCGACAGCTGTTGGTTTGTGGTGGGGCGACGTGCGGTTGCCATATCGAAGAAGGAGATGGGGACGCGTGCTTGGTCGGCCAAGGTGCGGGCGGGGTAGCCTGCCGCTGCGAGGAGTTCGACGCTTCTAGGCAGCAGCGACGGCAGCTCGGGCGCCGTTCCTTCGCCGGGTTCCTGTCGACGCCATCCGCGGGCCGACAGTGTCACCATCGCCTTCTGGTAGGTCGAGTCGCTCATCACGTTGAGTTGGCGCGAACGCATGAGAAGCGCCTGCAGGCTAACTCCCCAGCGCTCCTTGAGGGAGAACAGGCGCTGCCAGTCCGCTCGCGCCGGCAACTCGTCGATGATTCCCGCCGCAGGCATTAGGAACTCGGACGCGAAGCGGTGCGCTTGATCCTCGACGAGCTTGCTTCCGGGTTCCGAGTCCCCGTGCATGACGAGATGCCCGAGCTCATGGGCGACATCGAACCGCTGCCGGTAGTAGTCCTCCTTGACCGGGTTCAGCAGGATGATAGGGCGATCGACCGCTTCGATCGAGAACGCGTCCACGGCGGCGGTCTGCGGCAGCGAGAAGACAACGAGCACCCCGTTGTTCTCCAGCAGTCGAATAAGGTGTCCTGTGATTCCAGTTCCCATGCCCCATACGGTACGAACGTGAGTGGCGGCGTCTACCGCTTCTTCGAAGGCCACCTCGTCCGGCGGAACCGGTCGTCGTGGTACATGGCGCTGTGGTAGTTCGACGTACTTCTCCAGCGAGGCCGCCACGTCGGCGACGAGACACCCGTAGGCGTGTGCCTGGTCGCGAACGAGTTGGGTCGTGGACCTCAAGGACCGGAAGTGCGGTGTTGGGATCGTGGTGTCAGGCGCGTTGGCGGCGATGAAAAACGACGGTTCGACCTTGAGAGTCAGTGCGAGTTGGGCCACCGTGGCGGGCGCCGGGCGCTTCGTCCCGTTCTCGTATCCAGCTACGGCGGTTGGGGTCTTGCCGATACGTTCCGCGAGGCCGTTTTTTCGTAGCCCGGCGACC
Source organism: Plantactinospora mayteni (assembly GCF_016862935.1). Classification (GTDB taxonomy): domain Bacteria; phylum Actinomycetota; class Actinomycetes; order Mycobacteriales; family Micromonosporaceae; genus Plantactinospora; species Plantactinospora mayteni. The sequence goes on along the minus strand of NZ_BONX01000033.1, from coordinate 23,409 downwards.
TGCCTGGCTAGGGTCAGCCGTCGTCCGCTGAACAGCCGCGCGGCGTCGGCGAGCCGCGCGGCTGTAGTCGCGGTGGTGGGGCTTCTCATCGCCCTGACGACTCCACAGCAGATTCCTTGCCGGCGACACTGGGTCGCAGTCGCACGGGCGCGTCCGGCACATCGGCGTCACGAACGGGGCCGGTCGGCACGGGCGCCTCTGGCTTCACCCCGGAACCCGTACCGCCGTCGCCGCTGAGCAGGGACCGCAGCCACACCCACGGCCGGCCGCCGTCGACGTTGAGCCTCGGCTTGCCGACGTACAACTCGGCGGCTCCGCTGTGCGGATCGATGCTGTGGGCAAGGACGATGTTGACGACCGAGTCACGCTCGTTCGCCTGGAGCAACTCGCGCAGGGTGACGGTGTTGAGGGTCTGCCCGAGCGGTTCCTCGTAGGTGCCTGGCAGAACGAACTGATCGAGATTGTCCGTACCGGTCTGCGCGGCGATCTTCCGCTTCGTGGGACTCTTCCGTCCCCAAGCAATGTCGTGAACCTTCCCGTACTCGAACGAGGACAGGAACCATCGGTACCGCCCATGCCGCCAGGCTGGCGAGTTGTTCAGGTCAGCCCTCTCGACTCCGGCGACGGCGGGCAGCGAGTCATGCTCGACGGGAAGCAGTCCCGCGACCAGCAGGTCCCGGTCCCGACCGTCGTCCTTGGCGATGTACCGCTCCAGCCGGAACACCCGGTCCTGCCGATCGACCAGAAGGGTGTGCGTCGCGATACCGAGCACGGTCTGGTTGTGCCCCGTCTCCGGGTCGAAGTCAGCCCAGGCCCGCCTGTGCGCGGACGCCGCCGCCCAGCGGAGCGCCTCGACGATCCCACCATCGGCCATCTCACCGATGACCTTCTCATCCTCGGTCACGGCGCGAACTGTAGCATCGACACGAAGTTGATGTAAAAAACTGAACCGCGTGGCGGAACTCGGCCTCACCCGCGAACCCCAGCGGCTCACGACGCCCGTACCGCCCCGGCCAGCCGTCGATCCGGCCATCCGCCCGACCAGCGCCGGCCTGTCTCCATCGCGGCAGTCGTCGACCTATGCGGATCGGGGGCACGGCACCTTGGTACTTCGACTGTTCCGCCACCGACGCGTTCGGCGAGCCCGCCCGGGCGTGCCGAGGCGGCTCCCCGTCCAAGGCCGCCGCCAGACGCGCGCGAAACGAGTGGCTCAACCGCACCGGCGAGGAACGCACCGCGCAGGGGTGGACCCTGGAACGGTGGCTACGGTACTGGCGACCGTGGTCGGTCGGCGCCAGGCCCTACTTGTGTCGCGCACCCGACAACTAGTGATCCGTTCGGGCGGTGTTGCGCAGTGAACGGTTCGGCCAATCTCAGTCGGGACGATTATCGATCGCGACCATGATGAAACCGCTCAACAGCGGAAAGTGGAGACCGATGAAACGCGAAACTCTGCTGTTGCTCATCGCTGGCGCGCTGCTCGCGGCCGGGCTCTTAATCGGCTACGTTCCAGTGCATTCCTCGAGCGGGCAGGACTGCGGCAGCCCGTTCGCTTCCAATGTCAAGACTCTGCGCCTGGCCGGCTCCCTGACGAAGTTGGGCGGCGCATACAGCGGCAACGGCTACGGCGACCTGGGGTTCGGTGACGCCGTAGCCGAGTGCGAGGCCAAGCACAACGGCACGCGGCCAATTGCGATCCTGCTCCTGGCCCTGGGCGGCACTGGCATGCTAGCCGGGTTCGTCGGCTACACCGTCACAAGGCGGCAAAATCCCTCGGCGCAGGCACCGTTTCCGGGCGGCTGACTACTAGCGGTAGTTTGTCGGCTTCCTAACTTCGTATGGTCTGTGGCGTTGCGTTCGGCAGATGGTTGTCGAGCGATGGGGTGCTGGGTGGTTCGTGCGGTGTGTCCGCCGGCTGCGGGTCCGTTGGAGGACTACGCGGCCTGTTTCGACGAGTTGTTTTCCCGGCTGACGCAGCGGCGCGGGTTTCGTGACTATCTAACCGGTCTGCTGGCGCCGCGGGACCGCAACAAGACGCTGACCGGGCTGGCCGGGTCTGAACCGGTCAAGGGAGCTCAACACGCTCCGGTGCAACGGCTGCAGCACTTCCTGTCCCAGTCCACATGGGATCCCGATGAGGTCAACCGTCGACGGTTGGAACTGCTGATCAACGACCCGGCGACAGCACCGCACGGGTGTGGTGTGATCGCGATTGACGATTCCGGTGACCGTAAAGACGGGACCGCCACGGCGCATGTCGGGCGGCAGTGGCTGGGCCGGTACGGCAAGACCGACAACGGCATCGTCACCGTGACGACGGTGTGGGCCGATGAGCGCGTGTACTACCCGTTACACGCCGAGTCCTATACCCCGGCATCACTGGTCGGCCGGCCGAGTCGCCGGACTGATACCGTCCGCCGACGACGGCGACCGGTGGAGCGCAGCTGTCGCCGCCGCCGTCACCGCCTGTGTTCACCTCGACCGGCGTCGTCGGTCACCGTCGACTGACCGAGCTGGATCGTCGCAGTGCGGCTCTTGGCGGCACCGATCGCGTACGACGACAGCCAGGTCGCCCGGCCGGCCCTGATCCTGCCCCGTCGCCCGGGCCTTGCTCGCCGGTTACCGGGTCGCGTTTCCATTCCTCGATCTCCAGTGTCAAAATCTTCTACCGCTTCAACTCCGGCACCTTCATCCCGCCGATGTCATGGAGAGATCGTGAGCGACAGCAACCGACCGCCAGCCGGCGAAGAGATCTCCCCCACCGGTACCGACAGGGCCGGACCGGCGCCCGGCCAGGCCGAACAGCACGACACCGTCGCCCAGGCCGGCCGGCGCGACCAGCTCCAGCTTCCCGGCTGGATGACCCGGGCAGCGCCAAACCCGGATCCCCGGCGGCGGCATCGGATGCGGGCCTGGCTGGACGACCGCGGGCTCAAAGTGCTGGCGATCGGAATCGTGGTCGCCCTCTTCGTACCGTTCGGCCTGATGATCCGGGACGTCTGGTTGGCACCGCCCGGCACGCCCAGCTACGTCAGCGCGGTGAACGTGTACGCCGGCACGGACGCGGCCAGATACCGGGAGGGCGTGGCCGGGGTCGAGCTTCCGGAGGCTCACCCCACCACCGGCTTCACCGCCGAGCAGGTCGGCACGGCGTTGGGCGTCGTCCGGCAGGCGTTGGCCGCCTCCCGACTGGACGACCGGATGCTCACCGGGCACGACCCCGGCGCGTTCCTCGACCTCCTGGCCCCAGCCGACCGAGCGGCCCGACATGCGGACTTCGCCGACGGGCCGGTGCCGTTCTACGCCACACAGATCTCGGCACGGATTCCGCTCGCCGAGGTGGAGCCCCGGGTGCAGGGCGAGATCACCTATCAGGGGATCACCCTCGCCGGGGCGCCGGTGCTGGAGGTGGTCACCCGGTTCACCTGGGTGTACGCGTTCGACGTCCAGCAGGCGGGGCGCGGCCGGCACCTGGTGACGGTCACCGACGGGCTGGTCTGGCACGTCGTACCGGCGACACACACCGATGCGTCCGCACGCGGACTGCACCTGTTCGACGGCGCGTCTCGAGCAGAGAACGCGGAGTGTGAAGCGTATCGGAAGGGCCGGATCACCCCGGCCGGACGCGTTGCCACCCCGTGCGCTCGGTGACCACGACGAACTCGAGCCGCTGCCGCCTGGCCACAACCTGCGGGGTGAACGACGCGCCCCGATCGCGGGGCAGTGGCTGACAAAGAATCAGGTAACCGAACGACAGGATCATGCCCCCGCAGCATGCCGCCAGTCATCAATTCCACAGCGGACAAAGTCGCACGTCAGCGCCTGCGACCGAGTTTCCGAACAGTACACGCTCGGGCACGCAGATCCGGCTGACGGTGCGCGTTCAGGGAACGCCGTCCGGCTGACCACCGAACTACGCGAACGCGGCTACCGCGGCAGCACCCGCACGGTGTGCCGGCTGCTGCAGGGCTGGCGGGACGGCACGATCAAACCGACCGCCGTGACCGCGGTCGCGCCGAAACCCAGGGAAGTGACCGGCTGGATCATCCGGCCCGCCAGCGAGCGCAGCGACGACGAGCAGCGCGGCCTGGCCCGCATCCTCGCCCGGTGTGACAGCCTGAGCACCGTCGAGCAGCTGGTCAGCGACTTCACCGGCATGCTGCGCCAACGTCAGGGCCAGCACCTGGACACCTGGGTCGCCCAGGCCAAGGCCAGCGGCGTCGCGCAGCTGGCCGGCTTCGCCGCCGGCCTGCTCAAGGACTACGACGCTATCCGCAACCGCCTCACCCTGCGCTGCAGCAGCGGCGCGGTCGAGGGCAACGTCTGCCGATTGATTCTGTGAGCGAGTCCAGATCGCGCAGCCGAGCGTGGCTGGCGTCGGTGCTGACATGCACTGGCCACGGCCCGATGCTGAGGGTGCTGTTGAGCTGCCATTCCAGGTGTGCCTCCACACGACCATCATGCACCGCTGTCGCGTGGGTAGGGGCGTCAGGCGCTGGGTGCAGGCAAAACGGTCAGGGGCAACAGTTTGCCGGGTTCGGCGCGTAGCTGGTTCGGCGTCGGGCCGGCTGGGGTGGCGACGTCGGCGAGGCCTTGCAGGAGACGGTCGACGGCGGCGTGGTCGTTATCGGCCGCGGCGCGTTCGTCGTCGGTGAGCGGGATGCCGACCAGCAAGCATCAGATCAACCGGGCGGGGCTGCCGCCGATCCGGCTGCACGACCTGCGACACGGCGCCGCCACCCTGGCATGCGCCGCCGGCGCCGACCTGAAAGCGGTCCAGGACCAGCTCGGCCACGCCACCATTATGATGACCGCGGACACCTACACCAGCGTCCTACCCGAGTCGCAACGGGCAGCGGCCGAAGCCACCGCCCGCCTCGTCCTCGACGCCGGCAAACCCGGCAAGGAAATCCGGCGTCAGCTGCGCCGCAACCAGGACACACCGCAGGAGCCTGCCGTGGCCACGCAGGTACGGTCAGCAGCAGCATGCCGACCGCGGTGGAAGCCGTCTCGGGATGCGGGGGCAGCCGGACTTCGAGCGTCACACCGCCGCCGGGCCGGTCAGGCACGCGGATCCGGCTGACCGTACGCGTTCCTCGGACCCGGGCCGTTCTGGTAACGGTGGTGCGGCGACGTGGGTGTGCGTCGTAGGCTCCGGTACTCGGTCGCCTGGCCGTGGGTCGTCGGGCGCGCGGGCGGAGGATTGGTGCGGGTGGCGCAGCTGGAAACCCTTGTGTCGCAGGTGTGGAGTCCGAGTAGCCGGCCGTTGGTCGAGGAGGCGTGGCGCTGCTACAAACTCCGGCGCGATCCGGGCCAGCATCGCGGTGACGTGGATCGTTGTCACCGCGGACATCATCACCAAACTCACCCGCCTCGCCGACGACGGTGACAACGCGGCCGTCCCGTTCCGCGACGAGTTCGCAAGGGCCCAAGCCAAGGGCTTGACCAGAGAGGGCGTGCGTGCGATGCAGACCATTGAGGCGACGCTGCTGGACAAGGCCGCCAGCTTGGAGTTGATCGACTCGATCGGTGTACGCGAGTTGGAGCGGATCCGTGAGGACCGCAACCTGTGCGTGCATCCGTCGCTACGTGGTCATGGGGACGTGTACGAGCCGCGATCGGAGGTCGCCCGGGGACACCTCGCGGTGGCCCTGACGATGCTGCTGACCCACCCGCCGATCCAGGGCGGCAAGGTCCTCGAGGCGTCCACCGCCTACATCTGCGACCCGTTGTCCGTCCCGACGCTGCCGCAAATCCAGGCGACGTTCTTCGACCGGGTCCGGGTCGCGACCCGGCGGACCCTGGCCAGGTTCGCCGCCAAGCACGCGGTACTCGAGATCGATCCAGGCGGGCAACTCCCGGCAGCCGAGCGCGCCGACCGGATGGCCGCGGCGCTCAGGGCGTTCGCGGAACGGGACCGCGAACTGGTGCGCGAGGTGGTCGCGGAGTAACGTGACAGGTTCCATGTGCTCGGCGGCGGTCCGCGGCTTCGGGCGCTGACCCGGCTTGGCAACCAGGACTACCCTGGAGCCTCGTGGATGAGCCTAATGAGGCCGACCTCGCCCGCCACCTACACGTGCTGCGCAGCGCGGTCGTGCTCGGCGCCCAAGCCACCGCCGCCCGCGCCAGCAAACTGGAACGCAAACACCACGCCCTGTTCATGCGGCTCCGCGACCGCCGCGACGACTACCTGCGCTTCGTCACCAACCCCGCCGTCCCGTTCGACAACAATCCGGCGGAGCGCACCATCCGCATGCCGAAACTGAGGATGCCTCCGGCAGCATGCGGACCCTGACCGGAGCCGAACACTTCGCCGCGATCCGCAGCTACACCGCCACCGCCACCCGGGACGGCATCAACACGCTCGACGCCCTCATCACCGCCGCCACCGGCAACCCCTGGATCCCCACCACCGCCTGACCACCAGGACTCCCACACGGCTCCCACGCGACCTCGATTCAGGGACCTATCCAGTTCCCCCATCACGAGATGTCAAGAAGCATCAGAAAGGTAGCGATATTCGGCGCGACCTGCCGCCATCGTCCATTCTGGGCGAAAAATACCACGTCTGGATCTGAAATTGATCTGGAGTAGTCAAGCGCAAAAGGCCGCTCTATGCCCAGATCGCCGATAAGCACAGTGCGATTGACAGTTATGGCTCCGGGCTGATCAACGCCATCATCGCCACCCAGGTACCAAGTCAGAATATCAGCGTCGAGACTGAATAGACCTTCGGTCTGCTCGGCCATAGCCTTCAAACTGTAAAATGCCGGATAGTCCGGCTCCTCGCCGAAAACTGCGTACATTAGCCGGCTGTCAGCCGGGGGAGCCCAACGCCCACTCTCAACCACCTCGACCAGAACGGGTGGCACAGGAAGCCGATTAACAGCAATCACAAACCCGGCTCCTTGTCCCACACTTTCCGACCGGTTGCGGCAGAGACGGCATCTCTAACCTGTTGCCGATATTCATGAGGCGCATAGCGGTTCCCGAAGTTTCTACCATTCAGTCCAGATCCCCACTTAATGGACAGCCCACCCTCCTCGAGAATAATAGTGAACGCCACAGTCCGCTTTGACATATTGAAGTGTTCGAAATTGATCTGACCGTGCCCGCCCTGCCGCAGAACGATGTTCGGGGAATCATCAGGCGAGCGGTCCTCTACGCTCCGCTGCGCTCGGAAGAGTCCGGTCTCCAGATCATACACCCCAGGGAAACCTGCACCATCTTTATGGCCTCCGAGGGCGCCGCTATTATCATATCCCTCGGCATTACTAATCAAGTCATTGCAGTTGTGTACGAGAATGGGTGCGTTGCCGGCCTCTACATAGTACGTGTGGATGTCGTCGACGGTCAGGTTGTAAACAGTGGTGATCTCGGTCCAGCGCTTGATTGCGGTGATCTGAACCCAAGTGCCGGCCGCGGTCTGGACGAGTTGGCCAACCTGCAACTCAGTCGCCGGCAGCCACGCCTTCAGCTCCGGCAGCCAGAACGGATGTCCTGCGGTCGCCACTACCGCGCCAGTGGCCCCGCCAGCCGCACCGTCGAGATCAACGGAGATCTCGACCAGGTTCTTCACACCTTGGCCAACGATCGTGGCCACAACTGTCTTGACCGCCGTCTCTCCGGTCTCCGGGTCGGTTGCGACGACTTGGTCGCCGACCTTTACCTCATCGATCGGTTTTGAGGTCCCGTCGGCCATCCGCACTCGACTGCCGCCGGTGAAGCTGTTGCTCTCGCACGAGCCACCACTCTTGCCGCCTTTTCGGCCCCCGCTCTTGCCGCCTGCTCCTCGACCAGAGCCGGTGCCGAATTCCTCCGCGTTCGCAATAGCATGCAGCTTGATTATCTGCCATTCATAATCGCCGCAATCCATTGCGCCACAAGCAATCATAAGGACACTAGTAGCATCCCATGAACATTCGAAGTTGCAATAGTCGCCACCATACATCCGGTAGTACGTACCCTTGGCCTCCCGGTATGCCTCTTCGAGGCCCGGAGGCGCCCCCGGCGGAATCCGCAAGCCGTCGAACGGCACGGGCACCTTCGTTTCAGCCCGGTCCTGGCGCCAGGTGGCCTCGCGAAGCCGCCGCTTCTGCTCGTTGATCCGCTCCCGCCGCTTCCGATCCCGCTCCGCGGCGATCTTGGCACCGTTCCGGTAGTGCTTCTTGTACGGGCTGTTCGAGTATGACGCCGCCTCCAGCGAGCCGATCCGACCGGCGTACACGTCGTCGGGCAGCAAGCCTGTCGGGTCGGAACGGGTGACCGGGTCGTTGTTGGCATAGCTGTAGCCGTTCCACTGCTGCGGATCCATCAGGTCCTGCACGGGGTCGACGCTGATGAACCGGCCGATCGCCGGGTCGTACTCCCGGGCGCCGAGGTGCGTGAGACCCGTGGTGGAGTCCTGGGTGCCGCCGACGAAGCCCTTCTCCGTCGGCCAGCTCGTGCTCGGTGGCTGCACGCCGCGCGGACCGCCGAACGGCGTCGACCGGCGGTGAATGATGCTCCCGTCCTCGGCCACCACCGCCTGCCCGGTACCGTGCTGATCCGCGGCCAGGTACGACAGCCCGTCGGCCTTGCGTACGATCGAACCACCGCCCGGCACCGGGTAGTACCGGGTACCGTCGACCGCCCTCGTCGCGTGGTCGAGCCGCAACTCCATCCCCGGCAGGTAGAGCGTTGTGGCGTCCGGCTCCTTGCGCAGTATCCGACCACCGTCCACGTCGTAGACGAAGCTGGTGGTCCGGCCGGCCTCGGTGACCGACTCGACCCGCCCCTCCGGGTTCCAGACAAGCTCCTGGTCTTCGCCGACGGCGGTACGCCGGGTCGTGTTGCCCGCGTCGTCGTACTCGTAGGTATACAGCCGATCTCCGGCCGAGGTCCGCTCGGTCACCTGGGTCAGCGTGTGTGGCTGCGGCTGGCCCGGTTCCGGGTACTCGTATTCGCGCTCGACGAGGGACGAGCCGCCCGCCGGATGTTGGGTCTCGGTTGTCCGGTTGCCGACCACGTCGTAGGTGTAGGAGTGGTGGTACGGCGCGACCCCACCGACCCCACTGGTCGCCGGTCCCCCGGCGCACGGATCGGTCGCGGTGCTGGCCGTGGCCCACGCCTGGACGAGCTGGCGCAGGTAGTCGTAGTTAAAGCATTGGATGTCGCGGATCCCGCTGGGCGTGTCCGCGATCGACGTGACATTGCCCGCCGGATCGTAGCCGTAGCGCGCATCGATGTCGACGACCGGTGCGGTGCTCCGGTCCAACCGGTGCCGGCTAAGCCGCTTCGAGCCCTGCTCGTACTCGTACGTCGACCACACCAGCCCCGACCCGAGCGCGATCTGCGACTGGAGTACCTCGCCGGTCGACGTGTAGTCGACGGCGGTCAGGTACGGCACGACACCCTCGGTGCCGATCAGCCGCCGCAGGCTGTCGTACTCGTTCACGACGACCTCAAACGGTAGGCCGCCGCCGTCGGTCATGCCGACCGACTGGACCGTGCCGTCCCAGTTGTATTCCGTACCGAAGCCGTAGGACCCGGCCAGTTCCGCGCCGGCCGCCGCAGGCACGTCGTACCAGGTCTGGTGCGGCCGATAGAACTCGTCGTAGTCCGTGTAGTAGGTGGTGTACTCGGCACCGTCGGCGTATCGGGTGGTGCTCGCGAGTTGCCCCAGCGTCGGGTCGTCGTATCGCCACTGGCTGAGTAGTTCACCGGTCTCGGCCGCGCCGTGGTAGGTGGCGGTCTTGCGGCCGATCTCGTCAAAGGTGTGGCTGATCGTCTTGCCGGTGCCGTTGGTGCTGCTGACCAGCCGGTCGAGGTCGTCGTAACGGTAGGTCGAGGTGCCGGCGTCCGGGTCGACCGTCTCGATCTTCCGGCCCCGCTGGTCGTATGTGTGGCGCCAGATGTTGCCCGCCGGGTCCTTCATCGTCGCGAGGTGGCCGGCCGACGTGTAGGTGTACTCGGTCTTGTCGGCGTCGCCGGACGGTCCGCTGCCCTTGTACTGCCGAATCTCCACGACCTTGCCGAGGGCGTTGGTGAACGTGGTGCGCGGCGTTCCGCCTTCCGGCGGGTCGACGGAAACCCAGTCACCTCCGTAGGTCGTCGTCGTGCGCCATTTCTCCACTCCGGCGACGGCGAAGATCTCATGCGCGACCCGGTCCGCGCCGTCGTAGACGAAGAGGGTCTGTCCGTCCACGTCGCCGTTGTTGACTGGAAGTATCTCGGCGCGTGGGGCACCGACCGCCGGGTATGGGTCGTAGGTCTTGTCGACCTGCCCGGTAGGCGTGTAGAAGGTGTCGGCGACCAGGCGGAGCGTGCCCGGTCCCTCGGTCTGGGACTGCCTGGCCCGCAGGAACCCGTCGTACAACTGGTAGCTGACCCGGTAGGTGGCGTCGACGCGCCGCTCCTCCGACCTGACCGCGACCGCCTTGTCAGCCTCGATCAGATAGGTGTACTTGAAGTTGGGCGCCAGTCCCGGCACCGTGCTGGTGTTTGGAAGCCACACCTTCGCCAGCCGGCCGAGCGGGTCGTACTCCGAAAGCGTCTTGTAGTCGTTCGGATCCTGCACGCTGATCTGGGTGCCCCAGGCCGGGTGGTAGTCGGTGACGGTCTCATGTTCCAGCGGATTGACCTGGACAACCTTCGTCGTCAGGCCGTGCGTCTCGGTATAGGTGGTGCGGGTTACCTCACCGAGCGCGTTGGTCGCGATCAGTGGCCGACCGTAGCTGTCGAACGTCCCTTCGGCGACCCGCAAGTAGGTTGGAGTGGTGCCGTCGTGGCTGGCGAGCCGTTCGGACCGGGTGGGATTGCCCGTCGTCGGCGGGACCCCGTAGGCCTTGCCGTCGTACCAGGTCCGGATGTCGTTGAGGACCTGCGTCCGGCGGTCCGGTGTGGCCGAGCACAGTACCGACACCGTCTCGGTCCGAGCGATGAGGGAATAGAGGTGGACCGCTGGGTTGTCCACGTAGGTCGACCGGGTGCAGTCCTCGTCACCGTCCTTGCTGACGTCGCCCTCGTTCTCGCTCTGTACGATCCGGCCGTAGGTCGTTTCGAAGACCGAGGAACTCCTGGTCTCCCGCCACTGGCCGGAGCCCAGTGCGGTCAGGCTACGGGTGGCGGTGGTGTTGACGAAGTACGCCCGCTTGGTCATCCCGCTGTGCGACTCGGTCGCGGTGTTGTGTCGCCACGGCGTGCCGAGCGACTTCGTGACCTCGGTCGCACCGTCGAACGACTTGCTCTCGTACTCGAAGCCGGAGTACTCGTCGTGGTCGACGTGGGCGGTCCCGGTCGAGTCGGTGACGGTGACCGAGCGGGTTCCGCCGGCCGGGTTCTTGTCGCCGTGCATGCCGCGCAGGTAGTAGTACTCGTTCCTGGTGGTCATGGTCTGGCCGCTGCCGCTGGTCACCTCGACCCGGCCGTAGCCGCGCCACTCGCTCCAGGTCAGGTCCTCGGCCTTGGTGATCCCGTCTGGCTCGCTGTGCCGCCAGGCCGCGTCGCCGTGGTACTTGTAGCGGGTGACCATGTCCGGGGCGCCACCGGTCCGGTCGGTGCCGATCACCTCGGCGACAACGTACTTGTGGAACCAGTCGGTGATGTCGTTCTCGGTACCGGTCGGATCCCACTTCACCGGATAGCAGCGTCGGGTGCTGTTGCCCGGGGTCGGGAGGTTGCCCTCGTTGCAGTCCTCGTCCGCGTAGGTGATGTCGATCTGACCACCGGTGTCGGTGTAGACGGTCGCCAGCCGGAACCGGACCAGCGGCGCGACCTGGTCCCCGGTCTTGTCGATCCGGTTCGGCTTCTGTAGGCCGGCGAACTCGATGTACGGCATGTCGATGCTGCCGTTGACCAACCCGGTATGAGTCAGCTTGTAGAGCCAGAGGGTCCGACTGCCGTCGCCGTTGTCGGTGAACAGGTGCTCAAGCTTCCACCGGTCGACCGGCGTCCACCCGCTGGCCCCCCGGACCTCCGTCGTGACGGCGGTAAGCCGCTTCCGGGTCCAGAACGTCGGACTGACCTGGTCCAGCTTGCACTTGGTGTCCTTGACGCAGTTGCGGTCCCACGGCACGTCGTGCCAGCGTGCGGCGGTGGCGTCGGTCAGGTCTTCTGGATCGCAGTCGGCGGGAGCGGCCAGGCACCGCTCCGCGGTGTCGAACCGGACCCGCGCAGGAGCGTTGCTGCTGTAGACGGCGCCGTCCCGCTGGCCGTAGTCGATCCGCTTGAGCCAGCCGCCCCGGTGGTATTCGTCGCCGTTGACGTCGGTACGCCCGCCACGCGCGTAGTAGTTGCTCTCCCGGCCGTAGAAGTACGAGACGACCTGTCCGTTGCGGTCCTTGACGTAGTCGAGGTTCCACCGCCATGCCTGGTCGCAGTATGACTCCGCGAAGGTGGGCTTCTTGCAGGGCTCGTCGACGCCGTTGACGGTGTCGTCTCCGTAGACCGGCACGGTCCAGGTGGAGAGGGTTTCCTCCTTGTTCGCGGACCAGCCGGGCAGCCGGTTCAGCCCGAAGTAGTACTGGATCCCGTCGACCGTGGTGATCCGCCAGTACTCGCCGTCGTCGTCGCCGTTCGTCGCGCCGGTCAGCTTCTCGATCTTGGAGCCGTCGTCACTGGCCGGCCGCCAGGTGTTGCCGTCCCTGACCAGTTCGGTGGAGGATCCGTTGAGCAGCATCGTGGCGTTGTCGTACGCCCAGCACTGGTCGGCGGACTGGTCATGGCCGTCGTCCTTGCACGACTTGTACCGCCGCTCGATGTGGCCCGGCTCGTAGCTGAACCCCTCACCGATCCAGGAGCCCTGGTTGTTGGTCGTCGCGGTCCGCCCGTCGACCGCCTGCGACGAGTACGACAGCCCGACGTTGGGTCCGCCCTCACCGGGGACCGGCGGCATCCGCAACGGATACGACCAGGTGAATCCGCCGCTGGACGCCGAGACCGACCACTTGGCCGACGGGGAGAGTTGGGTGGCTGCGTAGGAGCCTTGCGAAGAGGAGTCCTCGGCGACCATCGCGTAGAGACCGCCGCCGGTCGGGGTGGTCGCCTCGGCGGTGAGGGTGCGGTCCTCGCCATTGTTGCGGGTGGGCACCGGCTCGGGCGCGCACTCTGCCCGGTCCGGCGTGCTCAGCGCGCACTCGGGGAGCCGGGTCAGGCGCAGCCGGGCACCGAAGTCACCGCCGTAGAGGTTGGCGATCCCCTCGTACCCGACAGTCAGCCCGACCTTGGCGGCGGACCGTTGCCCGTCAGCGCGGCCGAGCCGGAAGACCGGGCCGTCGACCCTGGCCCGTTGGGATGCCGCGCGGTCCAGCACCTCGACCCGGACCCGCCCCGGACTCGTGACGTCGCCCCCCGCCCTGTCCTCGCTGGCCGGCGTCGCGGCCGGGGTGACCGAGACGGTGAGCCCACCAGCCTTCACACCGGCGGCCGATGCGGCCCGGCCGGCAGGTGCGGTGGCGACGGGAATGTCCGCCGAGCCCGGCGCCGGCCAGGAGACCGGCGCGGATTCCTGGACTGCGGCCTCGAACGCCTCGTTCCGCTTCCGGTCCTTGACTGCCAGCGCAGAACGCTCCGGGACCTTCCGGGCTGGGTCAACGACCTCCGGCTTCTCCCGAGCAGCCGGTGCGGCCGAGGCCGGCGGGCTGGCCAACTCGGCCAGGCCGACGCACATCACCCCGGCCATCACCCAACAGAGCGGCCGGACGACCCGGCGCTGGAACGCACCGGACGCGACCAAGACTCGGGAGAACATCGATTCCTCCAGGACGGGTAGTCAGGGGCATCGTCGGCCAGTGGGACGGCCGGCGGGCCCGGACAGAGACCCGTTGACCGTCCCGGTCGTCAATAGGTCGGTTGTTCCCGGAGCGGGTTGGTTATCCGCTGAACCAGGGTCCGGTCGGCGACACCGCTGTAGATTCGGACGTCGTCGATGGCGCCGGACAGGTGCTCGCCGTACGCGTTGTCGGCAAAGGCCCGGCCGACTTGCAAGCCCCCGGTCGCCTGGAACGGCGAGACCAGATCGATCGACTCGACCACCTCGCCGTTGAGGTAGAACAGCATCTCCCGGGTATAGCCGTTGTAGACCACGGCGACGTGGTCGCCCCGGCCGTTCGTCTTCGGTGCCTGCTCCGAGTCCCGAACGATCGGTTCAGCGTCCGCCACGTCATTGTCGCGTACCGCCAGTTGCCATTGGCCTTCAGCGCTGCACCGCACGCTGACGGCGGTGTTGTGCGCCCCCTTGAGCGACAGCACGGTCATCGGGGTGCCGAAACAGCTGCTCCCCAGCCGGACCCGGGCGGCGATCGTGAAGCTGCCCGCCGTGTCGGCGTTGGCCGTTGTGCTGGCGTACGAGGCGGGCTCGCCGCTCAGCGACAGGTGGCCGCCGCCGAGCAGTGCCGTCGCCGGATGGCGGAAGATGGACGCCTCGGTGCCGAGGGTCTGGCCGGCGCCACCGTCGTACTCCGGACTCGTCGTTCCAGTCACGGCGTTGAGCTGCCAGTACGCCGTCCGGCGCGGAGCCGTCTTCTTCAGCCCGTCGACCTCGCCGGCCTGGACCAGGCGGTCGAAAACGGAGACATCCGCCAGGTCCCCGCCCCAGTAGTCGGTGTAGCCGTGCTTGGTCAGCCGGCGGCCCAACTGCACCGCGCCCCGGGATTTGCTCTGGGAACGGCGCTGCGCGGTCACCGGCGCCGCGTCGCCCACCTGGAGCGACATCACCCGCTGTACGCCGTCGTAGCTCGCGGCCAGGAACGTCCACCCGGTGGTCGCCCCGGCGACGGAGACCTTCCACTCACCCAACGAGACGACGTCGTTGACCGGCATCCGGAAGACCCATGCGCCGCCCTCGACGCCGAGACTGAAGCCCGGTTCGCCGGAGCCGTCCTGGCTGACCGCCACCTGCCGCCGGTTGACGTCGGTCACCTTCACCCAGGCGGTCACCGCGAAACTGTTCGCGGTATCGGTCAGCACGTTCTCCTCTGTGGCGAGATAGCCGTTCGCGGTGCCGTCGAGCCGGGCCGCCGTGTCGGCGGACCCACCGGGACCCGGCACCCCGAACGTCACCCCGGTGCCGACCGAGGCGTTGAAGCCGCCGTACGCGTCACCCGCGTCGCGCGCCCCCGCCACCTCGGTCAGCGCCCACTGCGCCGTCGGCGGGCGCTTGCCGACCCGGAAGGTACAGGTGGCGATGCTGCTGGACCGACCACCCCGGTCGAAGGCCTGGACGGTGACGAACCGCGGTCCCTCCCGGTCCGGCAGCCACTGCACCGTCACCGGTCCGCCTGCCACGGACGGCACCACCCTGTTCTCAGGCAACGGGTTGGTGTTGAACCCGTACTCGTACGCGACCACGTCGGTGGCGGCCGAGTCGAAGGTGAAGCTGCTGTGAACGCCGATCGAGCCGCGCCACTCGTCGTCGGACAGGCACAGGTGCGCGTCGGGCGTACCATTGTCGGCCGCGTCAAGCGGCAGGAACTGCGGCGAGTCGACGTCCGGCGCGCTGGGGCTGGTCTTGTCGAAGATGAACTCGCAGCGGCTGCGACCCGTCGAACTCCACCCACCCCAGGTGGTGTTGTCGCTCGCCCGGACGTCCCAGGAGATCACCACGTCCTGCGGAATGTCGGCCGGAACCACGTATTCGAACCTGGAGCCACTGGACTTCAGACCGGTGACGTAGGTACGGGTCTGCGCGGTGCCGCCCTGCGGTGTCCAGGTCACCCGGAACTCGCCCTTGACCTGCTCCGCGTGCGCCGAGGAGTGGTCCGGATCGCGCAGCACCGCAGTGAGCCTCGGCGGGGTGTCGACGTACGGGCGGCTGGCCCCGGAGAGGCAGTCACCGCCCGGGGACTGCTTCAGATCAGCCAGGTTCGGCATCGACGGGGCCCGGTTGTACCGGACTGAGAGCACCGCGTTGTCGCAGAACCGCTTGCTGTGCTGTGAGTTGGTTTCGTTGGTGGCCTTCAAGCCGAGGGTGATCGATGCCGTGCCGCGCGCGGCGGCGAGATCCACCGCCTCCTTGACGTTCCAGCCGGCGTTCTGGTTGGTTGACGTACACGTCGACTGGGTGCCGGTCGGTGACCTGGTGTCCAGCAGGTTGGCGCCGGAGTCCCAGTTTGCTCCGCCCGGCTGGTTGCCCCAGTTCGTCGAGGAGCTGATCCCTCTCGGCATCAGGTAGATCGAAGCCGCCCGCGCCGTGGAGTTCCAGGCGTGCTGCATGGTCACCCGGAACTCCGCACTGAGGATCGTCTTGCCGGAGTACGGGGTGGCCAGGGTGTAGAGCAGTCGCTTCACTTTGGAGCTGTTGCACGAGTCCGGGCAGAGCCCGATCCGCTCGTGCCGCTTGCCGTCGAACTTCCAGTACTCCTCGCTCGGGTAACCGCTGTCCACCATCGCCCAGGAACTGTTGGTGGTCGCCTGCCAGACCGGGTCGAGGTAGACGGGCCAGTTCGTGGCCGGGTCGGCCAGCATTGCCGCGTCCGGAGTCAGCGTGAGCACGCCGTCGGCGAGGGTCAGGTCGACCGGCGCCACAGTGGCACCCTCCGGCGGGCCCCAGGTCGACTCGTAGTCGGACTGGCCGCTCCGGGCCGCTCCGACGGTCTCCGGCTCGCCGCTGTCCCACATGATCGGGGCGTTCGCTTCGAAGACCGGGTTCCCGGTTGCCGGATCGAGCGCCGCGACACCGCCCTCCTCGGTCTCCTGCACCGTGAAACCCACGGCCGAGACCCCGAGTTCCAGGTCCTGCAACTCGGGCAGGTTCGCCGCTTCCGGGGTCTTCAGGACGATGACGTGCGCGAAGCCCTCGATCGTCGCGTTGACCACCAGGTCGACGTCCGGGAAGACCTCCGGATAGACGGCCTGGTCACCGTTGAGCGTCGGCGCGGGCAGCGGATACGGCCACTGGAGGGTCATCGACCGGTTCTCCCGGGTCACCACCGCCAGCGGCGCGGCGCCCCCGCCGGAGAACCGTACGTCGATCAGCGCGGCGGTCGGCGTGATGCTGCCGTCGGGCTGGTGCACCAGCGTCGCGTCGGCCGGGACCCAGGTGTCGCCCTGGATGACCCGGACCGGTTGGGCGTGGTCGTTGGCCACCAGGCTGCCGTCCGGTTGGGCGAAGACGTCGCGGTACTCGCTGCGGTAGGCGAGCACCTCCACCGGCTGGTTGAGGGCCGCCGCCGCCACAATGGCCTCGGCCTCGGTGTCTCGGACCAACTCCTCCTCGACCGCCACCGGTGCGGCCCGCAGCGCCGCGTCCGGCTCCGGCGCGAGCACCGCCGGAGAGAGCAGACCGGCTAGGCCGGCCAGCAGGCCGAGCAGAAGGAACCGACTCCGCCGTCGCGTCCGACCCGCCACTGTGACGCCCTTCCCCGTGGAGATGTGCATGTCCATCCGTCCCGTCACCCGATCGCCGCGCCGAAGGCGACCTCGTCGGCGGGAAGGCCGCCCTCGCCGGGGCGCCACAGCCGGACTGGTGTGCTGAGGCCAGCGACCAGATCCGACCAGGCCAGCGCGGCGACAGAGCCATCGCCGTACGGGCTGGCCAGGTAAAGGTGCTGCGACGAGCCGCCCAGGGAGAGACCCAGCAGTTCCCGACCGGTCGGGCTGCCCGGCAGCGTGCCGCCGCGCTGTAGGAGCAGCGAGCCGGTGTTCGGGTTCGCCGCGCCGCCGAAGATCTGCACGAGGCCGGCGTCCGGCGTGCCGGCAATGTCCTGCCCCGGCGCGCCCACGGCGGCCAGCAGTGTTTGTGCGGTCGCCACCTCGTCCGGAGCGGTGTTCACCAGGAACACCCGCTCGCCGAAGTAGTCGCCCTCCTCTGCCTGGCCGGCCAACCCCTCGAAGCCCTCCGTGACTCCGTTGACCCCCGAGGCACCGGTGGCGGTTAGGTGGTAGCGGTGTACCTTGCCGGCATCCGCTGACGTCCCGACGTCGGCGCCCGGCTCGCCGACCAGCAGGAACGAGTCCGGCTGCCCGATCGGCGCACCGGTGGGCCGGTAGCTGGCCACCGCCACCGACTTGCCGTAGTTCGCGTTCGCGAAGCCTGCTCCACCGGTCTTGTCCGCGAGCCACTTCGGCCGGCCGGAGACCAGCTCGTGCGAGTAGACCGTGATCGCTCCGGCGAACTGCGCGCCGTTCGGCGTCGTCTCGCCCGGCCGGCCCGCCGCTATGTGGTGCGCCGAGCCGGTGACCGAGTAGCCGAACCGGTCGTCGGTCTCGTTGCTATCGGTGGAGCCGGTCACCGCCTGGTCGAGTACCACGTTGACCGCGCCGCGCAGATAGTGGACCAGGCCGGCGTCGACCGCCGTGCCGAGGTCCTCCCCCGGTGCGCCGATCAGCAGATACGGCTCACCCGAGGCGGTCCGGCCGCCGGCGACTGAGTAGCCGAACCAGTCCTCCGCCTCTAGGGCGTCCGGGGTGCTGCCGACGTCCTGGTGATAGGTCAGCGACGCGGGTCCCATGGTCAGCCCGGCCGGCGAGCCCAGCAGCAGGTACACCACGCCCACGTCGGCGAGGTTGTTCAGGTCCTCGTACGGGACCCCGACGGCGAGGTCGGTGCAGCCGTCGTTGTTGGCGTCGTAGCTGGAGATCGAGGTGCCGAAGCCGTCACCGGCCTCCGCCCCGCCGGAGACCCTCGCGTTGTTCTCGTGCAGGGTCTGCACGGCGCCGGTGCCGCCGTAGCTGACGTGGATCTGCCCGGCTTTCGCGAAACCGTTCACCGTCGCCTCCGGATCAGCGATCGCGATGTCGGCCACCCCGTCACCGTTGAAGTCGCTCTCGGTACTTCCTGCGCAACCGACGGCCGGCGGCGCGGTGACGTAGACGGTCATTTCGCAGAACGACGACCAGACGTCGCTGCCGGCCACGCCGTCCGCCGCCTTCACCCGCCACCGGTACGTGCCGCCCTCGACGAACGCCCCCACCGGCACGGTCACCGATGCGGTGGCCCCGGATGCGACCCCGGTGAAAGTGCTGGTACCGATCGGGACGCTGGCGTTCATCGCCCACCACTCGAAGGTCACCGACATCGCCGTACCGTCACCGTCGGACACGGTGGCCCGCAGTTGCGGGGTGAGCGTGTTGACGAGTGGCCGCCCCGCTCCGGTCGCACATGTCGAGGCCGGTACCGTCGCCCGGGCCGTGACCGTCGGCCAGGAGTTGTATGTCACCGACGCCTTCGGGGCCTCCGCGGCGACGCCACCCTCCCGGGACCGGAACTGCTTGAAGCCGGCCGGCACCGTCTCGTCGGTGGCCCGGATGCCCATCCCGGCCCGGGTACTGCCGGCGGTAGCGGCCCGCTGGAAGAAGCTCTTCCCGTCGATCGTCGCCCAGGCGTCGACGCAGTCGGTCGACCCGTGCGTCGCCAGGGAGGTCGCCTCCTGCTGGTGCCAGGTGGGCTGGCTGGTGAACCGGGTGCTGTAGGTGGACGGATCGGTCGACCAGATCTCCCACGAGGTGGGGGTGCAGGTGTGCGACCAGAAGTTCCACAACGAGACCGTCGCGGAGTTGATCTGCTTGCCGGCCAGCACCGTCGTGTCCCAGGTGATGAACGAGCGGGCCAGCGTCGGTGGGGTGGTGGCCAGCAGGCCGATCTGGAGGTCCGGCTCCTGGTTCTGGTCGGTGTTCACCGTCTCCCGCACGTAGGTGTCGAAGGTCGTGCCGAGCGGGTTCACCGTCGGGTCGATGGTGACCGGAAACGCCGTCGACGGGTTGCGCAGCCAGGCCCTGTCAGGGGTCAGGGTCAGTTCGACCCGGTCGCCCCGCTCCGTGACATCGGTCCGAACCGGCCGGCGCGACGCCGGAGCACCAGTGATGTCCCTTTTCGCGTCCCACATCAACGGGGCCGGAATCCGCGCGGTGGCGGTACCCGCCCGGTCGGTCAGCGTGATGGCACCGTCCGGCTCACGGCGGGAGGCCGCGACTCCGGAACCGGTCAGCGGAAACCGGACCTGCGTGACCCGCTCGATCGCGGCCCGCGTCTTGACCAGGAGGAACTGCTCGAAGCCGAGCCGGGTCGCCTCGACGACCAGGTCCACGCCGGGCAGCGCGTCGACGTACGTGGCGCGGTGGCCGTCCAACGTCGGAGTCGGTAGCGCGCCCGACCAGAGCATCGCGACGCGATTGTCTCCCCCACCGATCGCTGCCAACTCGTGCTCACCGGTGCCCCGCGCCCCGGCGATCCGAAGTCCGTTCGGATGGCCCGCCGGCTGCACCGTGCCGTCGGCGCTCGGCCGCAGGCTGAGGTCGACCGGTATCCAGTCGGCACCCCGCCGGAACCGCTGCACCCC
Organism: Plantactinospora mayteni; assembly: GCF_016862935.1. GTDB lineage: Bacteria > Actinomycetota > Actinomycetes > Mycobacteriales > Micromonosporaceae > Plantactinospora > Plantactinospora mayteni. Next base: position 3,154 of record NZ_BONX01000033.1, on the reverse strand, counting down.
GCTGGCGATCTCGGCCCGGAACTGGCCGTCGGGCAGCGCCCACACCTGCGTGGTTTCCGAGGTCAGGCTATTGACCTGCACCGGCGCGCCGGACTCCCGAGCGACTCGCAGGGAGCGGGCCTCGTCAGACCGGTTCGGGACCCCACCAGAGACACCGTCCGGACCGGCCGCGAGATAGCGGGCCGGCTCTCCTGGTACGCCGATCAGGGCAGCCGCCGTGGCCAGAGCCAGGCAGGACCGTACAACCGCAGCCAGCGAGCCCGCCACGTCCACTCCCCCGTGTCAATCTGTGATGTGCACGGAACTCTATGGATTCGTCACGGAGCACACAAGCGAAATTACTAACCGTGAGGACGGATCAGCCAAAGTGGACAAGACAACCGTCATGATCACTTCTGGGTAATCGGGAATCCGCCGCGAGCCGGAGCTCTGGGTGCAGACACATCACCAACCACCCCAGGAGCACCTCGTTGGCACACGCGGTCCGAGCGCGGCGGTGACGGCCTCGACTTCCGGCCGGCGGCGGTCATCAAGTTCACTGGCGACAACGTGCTGCTCCTCCCCACATGCGTCCGTCTTTGGATGCCCCGCCGAACAGGGCCACCGGTGGCCGACGGCTACCGGCGACCCTCTGGGCCCGCTCGGCGTCGAAACGCGCGCGACGTCAGCGAGTCACGCCTGGGACGCGCCCTCCAGCGACATACGGACCTTCGCGTGGGACAGCAGCAACGCCGCGGTGGCCCGCACCGCCTCCTTCGCCATCTTCTTGAATATGTAGATGTAGGTTTCCGCCGTGGTCACCGGGCTGGCGTGCCCCATGTCGTGCTGGATCATCGTCAGGTCCACCCCAGCGGCCGAGGCCAGTCCGGCAGCGGCGTGCCGCAGGTCGTGCAACCGCACCGGTGGCAACCCGAGTTGCTTGACCAGCTTCGCGAACCGGCGGGTCACCCAATCGGGGCTGACCGGACGGCCATTCGCGTGCACGAAGACCCGTCCCTTCGGTGTCGCTCCGCCGTTACGGCGCCGCTGCTCGTGCCACAACTCCCACAGCAGCTTCACGGTCGCCTCGTCGAGAGCCAGGGTTCGCACCCCGGCCGCCGACTTGGGCGGACCGATGTGCTCTCTCCCGCCGATGACGATGACCTGTTCCCTGATCGTCAGCTCCCCAGCGGCCAGGTCGATGTCCTCCCAGCGCAGGCCCGCCATCTCGCCCCGACGTGGGCCGCGCAGCGCCACCAGCCACCACAGCACGAACATCGGATCGTCGCGTACCGCCTCCAGGAACTGCGCCAGGTTGTTCAGGTCCCACACGGCCACCCGCGGACGCAGGCCGGTCTCACGCCAGACCGCCTCGTGCTCGTCATCCCAGACCACCGCATGCGGACGCGCCCCGTTCGGTAGCCGCAGGTTCCGGGCAGGGTTGTAACCGACAATGTCCTGCCGTTTCGCCTCCGACAACGCGCTGCGCAGGACGGCCCGGATCCGGCTCACGCTGCCCGGCGAGATCAGCCGGCCGCCACGTACAACCTGGCGACAGATCGCGTCCATCGCCCGCTGAACGGTCTTTGTGCGCAGCTTGCTCAACCGGAAGTAGCCCAGGTGCGGGATCAGGTACTTCTCCACGATGCTGCGGTAGTTGAGCACCGTCGTGGGCCGTAACCGGCCGTCAAGCTCGGACAACCAGAAGCGCAGCCAGCGTCGCACCGTCCACGTCCGCCCCACCGCCTCCGGCCCCGGCACCTGCGCCAGTTCCCAGCAGGCCCGCTCCGCCTCAGCCAGGGTGGCGAATCCACCCCTGCGCGCCCGTTCACGACCGCCGTCGGGCCCGGGTACCTGTAAAGCGAAGTACCAGCGGCCGTGGCTGAAATCTGCCAGCCGAGCGCAGCCGGTCCCGAACTGCTTACCGGTCATCTCGTCACGGCAGCCGCACCGTCGGTATACCCGACCCGGCCCTTCGGAGACGCGCATCACTGACACCGCCCGAAGGCGTCGCCGCGCCTATCAAGGAGACGTCCCTGCCCCCTTGGCTTGATCGGGTCTTTAGCGACCCGGCCCGAGGAACGGACATTACGCTCGTAGCCTTTGATTCCATAGCTTAGTTGCAAAGTCTATCCCAACAGTTAGATATACATCTAACTAGGGATCAAAGGCTAGAGATCGAACTCTCTTCGCACGCACCTTCTCGATCCGCTGCTCGCTGGCGCGATCGACCAGCTCAGCGGGGCCACACAGAGCCTTGTACGTGAGTCACAGGCGTGACTCACACGTGACTCACATTGCCCTAGGGAAGATAGCCGATCGACTATCTTCCCTGTTCATGAAGGCGCGCCCGAAGGGATTCGAACCCCTAACCTTCTGATCCGTAGTCAGATGCTCTATCCGTTGAGCTACGGGCGCAGCTGCCGGGTCAGTCTACACACCAACCTCAGCGCGGAGACTCCGGGATTCGAACCCGGGAGGGGCTTTAAGACCCCAACCGCATTAGCAGTGCGGCGCCATAGACCAGACTAGGCGAAGTCTCCCTGTGGTCTCACCAGACCACGTCGGTCGAGGATACAGGGCAGCGACCCGGCGGGGCAAAACGACTTCCCGGTGCGGGCCGTGACCCGCACGGTCCGACCCGCCACGCCCCGCACGGCCGGCGCCGCGACGGCCGTCACGACCGCCGCCGATTCCTGTTCTGTGTCGATCCGCCACCGAGACTAGGCTCACGTGATATGGAGGAGCAGTCGCCCACCGAGCCGCCACGTCGCCGCCCGGAGCCGAAGTCGACGCGCCGCTCCGGCCCGACCAAGGCCGCCTTCACCTCCCCTCCGGACCCTGAGACGGAGACGGCCGGCCAACCTCCCGCGCCGCCCCGGCCGCGCGCCCGTAAGACCCCTCCGACGGTGCTCTTCCAGCCACCTGCCGAACCCGAGCCGCTGCCACCCGTGCGGCCGGGCGCTCCCCCCGAGCAGCCGCCCGGAGCGGTTACCCAGCCCGGCCCCGCCACGCCGCCCTCGGGCACAGGGCCGACCGATCGGGTTCCACCGGCGCTGACGACACCGCGCCACCCACAGACCGCCGAAACCGACCCGGCTCCGGCTCCGGCTCCGGCTCCGGCTCCGGCTCCGGCTCCGGCTCCGGCTCCGGCTCCGGCTCCGGCTCCGGCTCC
>NZ_BONX01000032.1 GCF_016862935.1 Plantactinospora mayteni | reverse complement strand
CCGGCTCCGGCTCCGGCTCCGGCTCCGGCTCCGGCTCCGGCTCCGGCTCCGGCTCCGGCTCCGGCTCCGGCTCCGGCTCCGGCTGGAGGATCCGGCGAGGTGATCACGGGCGGAAAGGGTGTCCCGGCATCCGATCCTGCCGACACCACCGACGCCGGGACGACCGCCGACGCCGGAAAGGCGGTCGGCGGATCCAGGGCTACCGCCCCGAAGGCCAGCCCGGCAAAGAAGACGACCGCCAAGAGAGCCACCGCCGCCAAGAAGACCGCCAGCGCGACCAAGGCGGTCGCGAAGAAGGCCACCGCGGTGACGAAGGCCACCGCCAAGAAGGCGGCCAGCGCGGCGAAGAAGACCACGGCCAAGGCGACCGCCGGGGCGACGGCGGACGAGCCCGCCACGACTGACTCCGGCGAGAATGCGACGGTACCGGCCGCTGCCGCCCTGGAAGCGGCGACACCGCCGCCCACCACCGACCCCAGCGCCACCGACCCGACCGACAGCCCCATGACCAAGATCACGCCCCCTGCCGGTGCCGACGCCACCGATGCGAGCGAGCCGGCAGGACCGACCGCCCCGGCAGGACCGAGCGGCCCGGCCAGGGACACCGACCCGACCGAGGAGACCGGGACGCCCCACGGGACCGACGAGCCCAGCGCTCGGGTACCCGCCGTCGGATCCGCGGCGACCGGCGCGCCGAGCGAATCCCCCGGCATCGGTACGTCGTACCCGGTCGGCGCACCCCATGGGATCGTTGTGGCGGATCGGGCGGCTTCGGGGCGTACTCCTGAACCTGAGGCGCAACCGTCGACGGTCCGGCGGATTCTCGACCACCCGGGCTACACACCCGAGCTGCTCGCCCTGGCCGCGGTACGCGGACTGGGCCCGGAGGCCCGAGCCTGGGCGGCCTGGGTCCGGGCCGCGTACCCGGGAGCCACCGCCGACGGCCTGGTCCGACTGGCCACCCGGCGGTACGTCCGGCTCGCCGCCGCCGGTGGGGCCCTGTCGACGGCGACCGGGATGCTCGCCCCGCTCGCCGAGTTGGCCGCCGTCACCTGGGCGCAGGCCGGCCTGGTGCTGCACCTGGCTGCCGCGCACGACCATGATCCGACCCGGCCGGATCGGGCCGCCGACCTGCTGGTGCTGACCCGGGTCCACCCGGACGTGGCCAGTGCCCGGGCCGCGCTGGCCGCCGCCGAGGCGGCGATCGCCGACCACCCGGAGGACCCCGGACCAGCCACGGACGACACCTCGACCGAGGACGTCGACGCGAAGGTCGACGCGGAGGTCGACGCGAAGGTCGACAGGGAGCCGGGCCGGTTGGCCGAGGCGGGCTGGCGGCTGGGTGCGCCGATCGTCGCCCGGACCGCGAACTGGCTGGCTCTGCGGCTGGCCGTACGGCGACTGCGACTGCCGGGCGCGATGACGCTGGCCGCCGCGATGCTGAGTTCCGCCAACACCGAACGACTCGCCGCCCGGACTGTCGAGTACTACCGCACCGGGGCGGGCTGGCCGGATCCGGCCGGACGTCCGGCGGTGGCCCTCGGGGGCGAGCCGGCCGCCTACAACCAGTCGAACCACTCCCGGGGCAGCAGCGCGTAGCCGACGAAGGCGACCACGTCCAGCAGGGTGTGCGCCACCACCAATGGCAGCACCCGCCTGGTACGCAGGAAGAACAGCGCGAACACCACTCCCATGACCACGTTGCCGACGAACGCACCGAAGCCCTGGTAGAGGTGGTACGAGCCGCGCAGCAACGCGCTGGCGGCGATGACGGCGCCGATCCGCCACCCCATCTCCCGCAGCCGGGTCATCAGGTAGCCGACCACCACGACCTCTTCGAGGATCGCGTTCTGCGCGGCCGAGAGGATGAGTACCGGCACCGCCCACCACAGGTCCGGCAGGCTCGCCGGGACGACGCTGGCGTTGACGCCGAGGTGGGCGGCGATCCAGAAGAGGCCGAGTCCGGGTAGCCCGATCGCGGCGGCCAGCGCGGCGCCCCAGGCCAGGTCGCGGCCGGGCCGCCGGCCGTCCAGGCCGAGCACCTCCCGGGCACCGCCCCGAGCCTGGTCGGGCAGCGCGTCCCGGGCGAGCAACCCGTCGCGGTCCAGGGTCCGGTCCCGGTTCAACAGGTGTACGGCGAGCAGCACCGGCACGAGGGCGAAGAAGATCCCGAGGAGCTGGTACGTGAGGTCGAGCCAGGGCCGCGCCGACTGAGATGCGTTCAGCGTGGCGGTCTGCTGGGACAGCGGCCGGTCGGCGGTGAGCCGGGCGACGATCGTCACCGCCGAGTAGACCGCGGACTGTCCCAGGGACAGCCCGAGTACCAGGAGCACCTCGGTGCCGAGTACGCGGCGGGAGAGCGGGCGGGCGAGATCAACCGTCACCCCGACAACTGTGCCCGATCGGGCCGCCCGCCGGGAGCGTCCGCACCGGTCTCCCTGCCCCGACCGCCCGGCCGACCCAGGCGAGGCGGGCGCGCCTCACCATGACGTCGCAGCGGTCCCGCGTCGCGGGGAAGCACGTCACGGCTGCCCGCATGGCGTGGCGGCACCACACTTCCCGGCCGTCCGCAGCCGTTCCGCCCGCGACGGGAGTCGGTTCTCCGACAACGGCCGATCGACCGTCGATCGCACATTGTGTGCGACCGACACTGACTCACGGTATTCATTCTTATCCGCGCAGTGGCCCCGACCGAGAAGGTGTCATGGACAACCTCGCGCAGCTGTTGAAGGAGAGCTGGACCCTCGTCGAAGATCGACGGGACAAGGTCGCGGGATACTTCTACGCCCGGATGTTCCTGTCCGATCCCGCCCTGCGCACACTGTTCCCGGTGCAGATGGACGGGCAGCGGGACCGCCTGCTGGAGGCGATCGTCACCGCCGTCCAGACCATCGACGACCCCGAGAGCTTCGACGACTACCTCCGCTCACTCGGCCGCGACCACCGCAAATACCACGTCAGGCCGGCGCACTACGACACCATGGGCACCGCGCTGATGTCCGCGTTGCGGGAGGCCGCCGGCGAGCGGTGGACCATCGAGTACGACCAGGCGTGGCGGGACGCGTACCGGGTGATCGCCGAGCGCATGCAGGCTGGCGCGGCGGACGACCCGAACCCGCCGTTCTGGCACGCGGAGGTGATCGGGCACGAACGGCGGGGCAGCGACGTCGCCGTACTGACCTGCCGTCCGCTCCAGCACGAGCTGCCGTACCGGGCCGGCCAGTACGTCAGCGTCGAGGTGCCGCGCTACCAGCCGCGCCTCTGGCGGACGTACTCGATCGCCAACGCCCCGCGCGCGGACAACACGCTCGACTTCCACGTCCGGGCGGTCGGTGCCGGATGGGTCTCCAGCGCGCTGGTCCGCCGGGTCAAGATTGGTGACCTGTTGCGGGTGGCCGCCCCGATGGGGGCGATGACGCTGGACCGGGCCTCCACCCGGGACGTGCTCTGCGTGGCCGGTGGCGTCGGGCTCGCGCCGATCAAGGCGCTCGCCGAGGAACTCGCCGGATACAACCGCACCCGCTGGATGCACGTCTTCGTCGGCGCCGCCGGCCGCGACGACCTGTACGGGCTGACCGAACTCCACGAACTCGCCGCCCAGCACCCCTGGCTGTCGATCATCCCCGTGTGCAGCGCGGATCCCGACTTCGACGGCGAACGGGGCGAGATCACCGACGTCTTCGCCCGGTACGGCCCGTGGACCAGCCACGACTGCTACGTCTCCGGCTCGGCCACCCTGGTCCGCTCCGCGCTACGCACCCTCGCCGCCGACGACGTGCCCCCGGAGAACATCCGGTACGACGCCTTCGGCGATCTCTAGACACCCTCCCTCTCCCCCCAAAGCCGGGTCTCCGTGTCCTACCCGTAGGGCACGGAGACCCGGCTCCCCGTCATCGGGGGCGACCGCCTGCGGCTCTCCCGGAGACCGGCCGACCTCGAAAGAAGGCCGGCTGCTCTCTCCAGGAGACTGGCTGCTCTCACCGGCAGGCCGGCTGCTCTCTCTGGGTGGCTGGCTGCCGGCGGTCAGTAGCGCCAGGGGTTGCCGGTGTCGCGGTATTCCTCGATCGGCACCAGCGGGACCTCCGGGTCCATCCGGTCGACGTAGAGCCGGCCCTCCAGGTGGTCGATCTCGTGCGCGACCAGTCGGGCCATGGCGAGCTCGAACGAGGTGATCATGCGCCCGCCGTCCCAGCGGGCGTGCTCGACGTCGAGCCGCAGCGGCCGGGCGACCAGGCCACGGAGGTCGAAGAGGGAGAGGCAGCCCTCGTACTGCTCGTCGGTCTCCAGCGCGGCGTCGACCACCCGGGGGTTGAGGAGTACGACCGGCTCGGCGTCCCGGTCCGGTGGGCGTACCACGGCGGCGGCCCAGGGCAGCCCGATCTGCGGCGCGGCGAGCCCGACCCCCTTGCTGAACGGGTGCAGCTCGTCGAGTCGCTCCAGGGCGGCCCGGAGCCGGGCCACCACGTCCCGGGCATTGGCGTCGTCCCGGGGCAGGTCGAAGTGCCGGGCCGGCTGGCGCAACAGGTCCGCGCCGAGCTGCACGATGCCGGCTGCCCGCATCCGGTCGCTGGCCCGGCCCTCCGCCGATTCCGGGGACGCGACGGCGGGTGTGGCCGGCTGGGCGCGGTAGCGCCACTCCAGGCGGTACCGGGCGTTCAGCGGCGGGTCGTCGGTCGACCACTCGAAGAGCGCCCGGCCGCCCTCGTCGCGCCGGACCAGTGGCGTACGCAGCGGTCCCTCCTCGGCCGACAGCGACGTCTCCACGCCCCAGACCTGCGGGTCGAGGTCGAGCGGCAGGTCGAGCCGGAGCGCGAGCCGGCGGGTGGGCAGCCGTACGGCGCGCTGGAACCACTGCCCCCACTTGTCCTGGTTGACCCGGTAGGAGTATTCGGTGGTGACCCGCTCGCCCGGATACAGCGGGAACCGGCCGTCGCCGTTCTCGAAGAGCAGCCACACCTCCTTGAACGCGTCCCGGTCGTGCTTCTTGCGCCACTCCATCGGCTCGCGGCTGCCCTGGTCGTCGCAGAACGCCTGGAGGTCCAGTTCGGCGAAGGTCAGCGGGTTCTCCCGGTGGTGCCGGTTGGACCGGGCCGGGTCGTTGGGATAGCGGTCCACGGCGATCCGCACGAGATAGCGGGTCACCGGCTCCGTTCCGGCGTTGTAGAGCGCCCGCCGGATCACGCAGCGGTACGCGCCCTCGTGGTAGGCCAGCGTGGCGGTCTCCTGCTCCACGATCAGGCCGGTGCCGGGCGGCATCCACTGCTCGGGTACGGGCGGATCGCGGTGTGCGACGACGCTGGAGCGGGCCTGCCGCAGTTCGTCGTACTCCTGGAAACGCTGCCAGATCGCTCCGGCCGCGCCGAGTACGGCCTCCGCACGCCGGGCGAAGTCCTCGGTCGGCCGGTGCCGCCGACCCTCGACATGGCTGACGTAGGAGGGGTCGAACCCCATCCGGGCCGCGAGTTGCTTCTTGGTCATGCCCCGCTCGACCCGCCGACGGGAAAGCTCGGCCGCGAACGAGTCGGCAGCCCGCTCGATTGGCGTGGTCATCAGGTTCCTCTGGCCGGGAATCTCAGTCTCCCGGCCGAGCCGGCCAGTCTGACAGAACTGGCGCGTTAACGACAATGGCTTGACATTTCGGTCCCCGTGCATGATCCTCCACCGCCCAGCCCCACATCCCGAGTCATATCTGCGACGCGTCGGGGAAACATCGCCGGAAGAGATCCCGGGACACCCCGACTCTGGTTAGCCTTGCCTTAGTAGGCTAGGGTGACGTTCGGTTGTCAGACGTTGGGGGTTGATCCAGGTGGCATCGAGGCAGACCAGTCCGGTTACGGCCGTCATGCCGGGCGCCTGCCCATCCACCGGAACGCGGCGAAACGGTGACCCGGCGTGACCATCCTGATCGGCGACCGCGCCGCAGCACCGTTGGCTCCGGTCAGCGCGACCCTGCGGGCCGCCTTCGGCACCGACGAGTTGCCCGGCCTGGCGACCGGCCTACGGGTCTCCGACGAGACCGGCTGGATCCCGGCCACCGAACTCGTGGACGGCACCCGGCTACCGGAACTGCTCGCCGTCACCCGGCAGCGCTGGGGCGCCACCTCGCACGCCGCCGCCGCGCTGGCCTGGAAGTCCTACACCTACTGGCTCCTGCTGCCCGTGGTGCTCGGCTGGGCCTCCGCGCGCCGGGTCCCGCTGCTGCGCCCGGCCGACGTACTGGTCCGGTTCGAGGACCATCGGCCACTGCTCACGCTCGGCATGCACCGCCGTACCGAGATCGCGGTGCTTCCCTCGGACCCGCTGGCCCTCTCCGGCCTGCCCGAGGTACGGGTCGTGCTGGGCGAGGCCGAGCTGCTCGCCGCGCTGCGCGCGTCCCTGCTCGACGCGCACCTGACCCCGCTGCTCGACTCGCTGCACCAGCAGGTCCGGGTCGGCGCCCGTACGCTGCTCGGCTCGGTCGCCTCGGGTGTGGCGCACGGCGTGCTGCGGGCCGCCGACGCGCTGCCCGGCGGCTCCGCCGAGACGATCGGGGTGTTGCTCGACACCCTGGGCGTGGCGGACCTGGTCGACCTGGTGCCCGGCCCGACCGGCGAGCTGACCGTGCAGCGCAAGACCTGCTGCCTGGCCTTCACCCTGCCACAGCCCAAGGTCTGCGCCGGCTGCTGCATCCGTACCCCCTGATCACCCTGCTCCACAGCCCAGGCCGCCCCCGGCACGTGACCGTCCACCAACGGAGCGTGCCGGAGGGGCCAGGAGATCGACGCTGGACCGTTATCGCCGTGACACGTCGATCGAACCTCTGCGGGCTATGTTCGGGTGGTCTGCAACGAAACGTCCCCGAACTGGTCAGGACCGATGCCTGAAGTAATGAGTTCGGCTCGCACGAGTGCCCCAATTTTCCTACGGTCGTCGTAGATGGTTCACTCTGTCGGTCCGGTGCAGTCGAGTCAGAGCGTGAGGGATCTACGCATGGGAGCAATAACTGGAGATCAGCGTATTCAGGAAGAGGTGCTCGAGGGCCTCGCCACCGCCGTCAACCATCGACGCTGGTTCGTCGAACTGGCCCTGCCCTACCTCGGCGACAACCCGATCGAGATCGGCAGTGGCCTCGGCGACTACGCCATCGAGTGGGCGCCTTTCCTGGAGCGGTTCACCGCGACCGAGGCTGACCCGGACCGGCTGGTGGCACTGAAGGAACGCCTCGCCAGCGAACCGACCATCGAGGTGCGGCAGATGCTGCTGCCCAACACCGAGCAGGGCGACTACAGCGCCGCCGTCTCCTACAACGTGCTCGAACACATCGAGGACCACGTCGGGGCGCTGCGGAGCATGCGCAACCTGGTCCGGCCCGGCGGAGCGATCGTGCTGATCGTGCCGGCCTTCGAGTTCGCGATGAGCCCGGCCGACATCGCCACCGGGCACGTCCGGCGCTACACCAAGAAGACCATGCGGGCCGCGCTCGACGAGGCCGGCCTGGAGATCGAGACGCTGCACTACGCCAACGCGCTGGGCCTGCTCGGCTACTACATGGCGACCAGCGTCTTCCGGCTGATGCCCAAGGAAGGGCCGATGGTCAAGGTGTACGACACCCTCGTACTGCCGGTGACCAAGGCCGCCGAACGGGTGGTCCGGCCGCCGTTCGGCCAGTCCGTCTTCGCGGTCGCCCGAGTGCCCAGCTGAAGCCACCGCGGGCCACGGGCCGGCATCGGCGCCATCTCCCGCCGGATGCCGGCCCCGCCGCCAGCCTCAGCCCTTGACCTGGTACGTCGGCCGGATCACCGCGCGGGCCAGGGTGTGGAAGGTCAGGTTGAACCCGACGTACGCCGGGCTCGCCTCCGGCGTGAGGTCGAGCTTCTCCACGTCGAGGGCGTGCACGGCGAAGACGTACCGGTGCGCGCGGTCCCCGGCCGGCGGCGCCGCACCGCCGTACGTCTGCTCGCCGTAGTCGTTGCGCACGCTGAACGCGCCCGGGGCACCGGCCGACGGCGTCTGCCCGGCTCCCTGGGGCAACTCGGTCACGTCGACGGGTACGTTGACCAGCACCCAGTGCCAGAACCCGCTGGTGGTGGGCGCGTCGGGGTCGTAGCAGGTGACCGTGAAGCTCCTGGTCTCGGCCGGGAAGCCGGTCCAGGCGAGGTGCGGCGAGAGGTCGGCGCCGCCGACGGCCGGGTGGGCGAACTCGGCGGCCATCGGCTCGCCGTTCTGGACGTCGTTACTGGTCAGCGTGAATGCCGGAACGACCGGCAGCACCTCGTACGGGTCGGGTGGAACGGCTCGGTCGAGATTCATCGCGAAGTCCTTTCCGCACAACGGGTCGCTCGGGCCGGAGAATCGGCGCCGTGCCCTTTCTACCCGTTCGACGGGTAACCACCCGCGTGCACCTCGCCGACCTGCTCCGTACGCCGGCCGCCCGCCGCCCCGCACGCCGGCTCGGAGTCGGCGTCCGGCGGCACCGTGCCGGCGGCGATCCGCAGCTCGGCGGCGGTGACGCCGGGCGGCGGTACGGCCGCACGACGGTGGATCTCGACCACCAGCGGGCGGCGTGGCTCCTCGACCCGGGCCAGATAGCCACGTGCCGCGGCCAGCGCCTCGCAGTGCAGGACTCCGCAACTGCGGCAGATCCCCTCGGCGTCCGGAGCGTGGTCGGCGACGATCCGCCGGGCCACCAGGATCAGTCGGTTCCGCACCTGCACCGGGGTGAGCCGCAGCTCCATGGCGCCCTCGCTTCACTCCGTACGCCCACTCGGGCGTGACCGTCGCCAGCGGCCCCGTACCGCCGATTTCCGCAGAAGATGTGCACGGAGAATCACCGTGCGATTACTACGCGTAGAGCGTAGGGGAGCGCACCGCTTGGCCGTCAACAGAGTGTGGGCCATGTCCCAGGTACCGGACCAGACTCCGCGTACCGACAGCCGCTGTATCACATCCGACACATGATCAGGGCGTTATCCACAGGCGCCGTGGTTGTCCACAGTCGGGTTGTCATCAAGGGCACAGCATTCGCGTACCGAGGACACTGTGCACACCGGGAGATGGCGTTGAAGCGGGGGCCAGTTGTCCAGAGATCGTGAAGACGACGAGTTCGAACGCATGTACCTTTTCGAGCAGATCGAGCGGCATCGCGCGCTGATCGCACAGTACGAGCAACACCAGGCTCTCTACCGAACAAGGGTCGAAGACAGCCGATACCAACTCGGTAGACTCGACGAGCGGCTAGGGAGTTGAGATGAGCATCGATCCGCACATCCAGGCGCTCCGCGACCTGTTGGTGGCCGAACACGAGGGCTACATCGCGGAGGTACAGCGCCGGGCCGACGAGGCAGGGGCTCGCGGAGACGAGTGGTACCAGCGCTGGCACCAGGATCATGCGACGCGCCTCCGGGAGATGGCATACCCCTGGGAGAAGGATCAACCCAAATCCTGACGACCGCCGTCCATTGCGCTGCCGACGGAAGTCCGCCGGGATCGCCTGGTGCACGACCACCGCGCCATCGCACTCGACATCCGTTCGACGTCCGAAAGGCGATGCGCCGGTGTTGGCGACGGCCTACCCGCCCGGCACACCGGACACGCACACCTCAGTTGCGGAGGGCGTGGGATTCGAACCCACGAAGAGGATCGCTCCCCTTACCGGTTTTCAAGACCAGCGCCATCGGCCACTAGGCGAGCCCTCCCGGGCCGTGGGTCGTTGGTGGGAACGGCGGTCCACGGCCGTGCCTAGTGTGCCATGACCGGCGGTCGGCCGGGCGAACCCGGGCGGGGACCGCCGATCGGATCGACAGCCGTACCCGCAGGGGCCACGGACCCAATCGACAGACGTGCCCAGCCGTGGACACCTTCGCCCTCGACCATTCGGCTGCCGACCAGCGCCGACCGGCATCGGATCGGCGGGCGTCACCGGGGGACGGGGACCACAGATCGGATCGACAGACCCAGCCGGCATAAAAACCACGGATCGGATCGACGCGGACCCAGCCGGCGTGGGAGCCACAGATCGGATCGACGGACGTAACCGGACCGACCCGGGCCGAGGCTTGGGACGGAAGCGAGATCGGGTAAGACTGGACCAATGAAGGCGATCACGATTCCCGAGCCGGGTGGACCCGACGCGTTGGTCTGGGCCGACGTGCCCGAGCCGACCCCCGGGCCGGACGAGGTGACGCTCGACATCCGGGCGAGTGCGGTCAACCGGGCCGACCTGCTGCAACGCCAGGGACACTATCCGGCTCCGCCGGGGGCTCCTCCATACCCGGGCCTGGAGTGCGCCGGTGTGATCAGCGCGGTCGGTGCCGAGGTGACCGGCTGGCGCGTCGGCGACGCGGCCTGCGCACTGCTCAGCGGCGGCGGCTACGCCGAACGCGTGGCGGTACCGGCCGGGCAGCTTCTGCCGGTACCAGAAGGGGTCGACCTGGTCGACGCGGCGGCCCTGCCCGAGGTCGCCTGCACGGTCTGGTCCAACGTGGTCCAACTGGCCCGGCTCGGGATCGGGGAGACGCTGCTCGTGCACGGCGGCGGCAGCGGCATCGGCACCTTCGCGATCCAGCTCGGCGCGGCCCTCGGTGCCACCGTGCTGACCACCGCCCGGGCCAACAAGCACGACCGGCTCCGCGAGCTGGGCGCCAGCGGAGTCGTCGACTACGCCGAGGAGGACTTCGTCGAGGCGACGAAGCGACTCACCGACGGCCGGGGCGCCGACGTGATCCTGGACATCATGGGCGCGTCCTACCTGGGGCGCAACGTGAAGGCGCTGGCCACCGGCGGTCGAATCGTGGTGATCGGCCTCCAGGGTGGCCGCAAGGGCGAGCTGGACCTGGCCGCGCTGCTGGCCAAGCGGGGCTCGGTGGCCGCGACCGCGCTGCGTTCCCGACCTACCGCCGAGAAGGCCGCGATCGTCCGGGGCGTACGCGAGGAGGTTTGGCCGCTGATCGAGTCGGGCACGATCCGCCCCGTGATCTACCGTCGGCTACCGATGTCGGAGGCGGCCGAGGCGCACCGGATCGTGGACTCCAGCGACCACTTCGGCAAGGTGCTACTCACGGTCGGCTGAGTCGCGTTCACGGGTCGGGGCGGGCAGCATCCGGCGCGGGCCGGGGCCCTCGGCGGCCAGCTCGTCGTCCGGGTTGTAGAGGTTGCATCTGCGCAGCGACAGGCAGCCGCAACCGATGCAGTTGGTCAGGTCGTCACGGAGCCGGGTCATCAGGTCGATCTTCTCGTCCAGCCGGCGACGCCACCTCGCGGAGAGCCGCGCCCAGTCGGCCTTGGTCGGGGTACGCCCGTCCGGCAGCTCGGCGAGTGCCACCCGGATGTCCTCCAGCGACACCCCGAGCTGCTGGGAGATCCGGATGAACGACACCCGGCGCAGCTCGGCCCGGTCGAAGCGCCGCTGGTTGCCCCCGGTACGCCCGGCCCGGATCAACCCCAGCCGCTCGTAGTAGCGCAACGCCGACGTCGCCACGCCGGAGCGGGCGGCCAACTCCCCGATGGTCAGGGACTCCTGTCGCACCTCGACCCCCTCCCCGGGAACTGTCGGACCGGATCGATTGCCGTCCCTGAAAAGGTCTTGAGTTGAAGCGTGCTTCAACTTGCAGGGTAGAGGCATGACGACGACAACCACCGCACCGGGGCGTACCCGCCCGTCCGCACCGCCGGTCCGGCGCTCCGGACTTCCGGCCGAACTCGGGCCGCTGCTACGCCGGCTGACCGGCGACGAGAAACACGCGCCCAGCGCGCACTCGACCCTCGACGTGCTCTGGGTCCTCTACGACCGGATCCTCCGGGTCTCGCCGAGGTCCGCCGACGACCCCGAGCGGGACCGCTTCCTGCTCTCCAAGGGGCACGGCCCGGCCGCCTACTACGCGGTGCTCGCCGCCAAGGGCTTCATCCCGGAGTACTGGCTCGACGACCTGGCCGGCCCGGAGAGCCGGCTCGGCCACCACCCGGACCGGATGCTGGTCCCCGGGGTCGAGATCGGCACCGGCTCGCTCGGCCACGGCCTCGGGCTGGGCGTCGGCACCGCGCTCGGGCTCCGCGCCCAGGGCCTGGACCAACCCCGGGTGTACGTCCTGCTCGGCGACGCCGAACTCGACGAGGGGTCGAACCACGAGGCGATGGCGTACGCCGGCGCGACCGGGCTGGGCACGCTCACCGCGATCGTGATCGACAACCAGTCCGCCAGCCACGGCTGGCCGGGTGGGATCGCCAGCCGGTTCACCGTGCACGGCTGGTCCGCCACCACCGTCGACGGCCGGGACCACGACGCGATCGAGACCGCCCTCACCACCTCCCGACCGGACCGGCCGCACGTGGTCGTCGCGGTCGTCGACCCCAAGGAGTGACCGACCATGCGCGACAGTTTCATCGACACCGCGACCGCGCTGCTGGACGACGATCCGCGTACGGCGGTCGTGCTCGCCGACATCTCGGCGTCGAGTTTCGCGCCCGCCGCCCGGCAGCATCCGGATCGGGTACTCAACGTCGGCATCCGGGAGCAGTTGATGGTCGGGGTGGCCGGCGGGCTCGCCCTGACCGGGCTGCGCCCGATCGTGCACTCGTACGCCACGTTCGCCGTCGACCGGGCGTACGAGCAGCTCAAGCTCGACCTCGACCACCAGGGGGTGGGTGCCGTGGTGGTCAGCGTCGGCGCGTCGTACGACGGGGCGAGCATGGGCCGCACGCACATGTCCCCGGGCGACGTGGCCCTGCTGGACACCCTCACCGACTGGACGGTGCACGTACCCGGGCATCCGGCCGAGGTACCCGGACTGCTCCGGGCCGCCGCCCGGCACGACGACCGGGTCTACCTGCGGCTCTCCACCGAGGTCAACGAGGTACCACTGCCCGGGGCCGGGCGGCTGGCAGTACTCCGTCGGGGCTCGGTCGGCGCGGCCCTGGTGGTGGCGGTCGGCCCGATGCTGCGGCCGGTGCTGGAGGCGGTCGCCGGGCTGGACGTGACGGTGGCGTACACCCACACCCCGCGCCCGTTCGACGTCGCCGGACTGCGGGAACTGGTCGGGCCGGCCACCTCGGCCGGCACCGCTCCGGCGGTGGTGCTGGTCGAGCCGTACCTGGCCGGTACGTCCAGCGCGCTGCTCGGTACGGCACTCGGCGGGGTACCGCACCGGTCGCTCTCGCTCGGGGTGGGCCGCACCGACCTGCGGCGCTACGGCGAACCGGCCGACCACGCCCGGTGGCACGGCCTGGACCCAGCGGGACTCCGCCGCTCGATCAGCGCTTTCCTCGGCTGAACCCGCCGACCCGCTGCCGGGGCCGGCCACCGCCGTGGTCGGCCCCGGCACCGGCGACCGCAGAGTGGCCGGCGTGGTGGGCCGGAGTGGTGGGGGCCGCCTTCGTGGCGGGTGACGCCCTGCTCTAGTCTGCGCCCGTGCAAGGTGTCATCACTTGCCGGAGTCGGAGCCGAGGGGAACGAGGCTGACGTGAACCTTTCCGTGGCTGCGCCGAGGATTTCCGGGGGCGACCGGGACGGGCGACGGGGGGCGAGCACGGTAGTGGAGAGCGGCAGGCTCACGGTTCACGGTCATCACCGCCTGGCAGTCCGGCTTCGCGGGCACCGCCTCGCCTCCCCCCGCTGATGAGCACCTCATCGGCGGTCGAGGGACAACAGCCGGCGGTACGGTCCCGGTGGATGTCGGGCATCGCCTCGTGGACACCCGATCGGCGTAACCACTGGCTGCTCGTCGGCGTCGCGGTGTGCTTCGCCGTCTACGTGCTGGTGGCCGTGGGTCTGCGATATCCGTACACGACGGACGAGGCGATCTATTTCAGCCAACTGAACCCGGAGGTACCCAACTACGGGTGGGCCGCCTGGCGGGCGTGGGGGATGGCGATACTCGCCGGCCCGGTCGCGTTGATCGATGCCCCGTTGACCGGTGCGCGGCTGTACCTCGTGATCCTGTCAAGCGTCGGCCTCTTCCTGGCCTTCCGGCCGTGGTTGGCGGTGTCCCGCCAGCCACTGGCGCCGATCGCCGCCGCGCTGTTCGGCGGCACCTCGGTGGCCGCCTACAACGGTTCGTTGGCCCTGCCGAACTTCTACTCCGCGCTCGCGGCGATCGCCGCGACCGGATACTTCATGGCCTGCCGGCGCGGCGCCGACAACTACCGCCGCTCGCTGATCGGGCTGGCCGCCGCGGTCGCCATCGCGGCCCTGGTACGACCGAGCGACAGCCTGTGGCTCGTCATGCCGCTCTTCCTGGCCTGGCTCGGGCTGGTCGCCTGGCGGCGACGGGCGGTCTTCGGGGCACTCGTGCTGGGTCAGGTGGTGGGTTGGGCACCATGGATCATCGAGTCGATCTTCCGCTTCGGCGGGCCGTTCAACCGGCTGGACCTCTCGTCCGCCTCGCTCGGCGGCACCCACCTCTATCCCGATCTCGGCATGGTTCGCCTGTACGTACGGCTGTGGAACACCGGCAACCCCCGGCCGCTCAGCCTGAACGTGCCGGTGGAGTTCCGTGGCGGCGCGCAGACGCTGGCGACCGTGCAACTGGCGCCGGGCGGTACCCTCGCGGTGATCTGGTGGATTGCCCTGGTCTGCGCGATCGTGGCGGGCGTACTCGGCGCGATAGCCGCTCGCCGCAGCAACGCGGGCGGGATTCCGGTCGTGCTGATGCCCCTGGTCGTCGGGTTGAGCGTCGCCTTCCCCTATCTCTTCATGATGAGGTACGGCCAACTCCGGTTCCTGTTGCCGGCGATCGGGCTGCTCGCGGTGCCTGTCGCGGCGGGCGTGATCCAGGTCGGCATGGTGCGCAGACCCTCGCTGCGCGTCCTCGCCCCCGGCCTGGCCGCGGTGCTCGTGCTCGCGCTCGTCGGCGTCCAGATGGTCGCAACCCGGCCATACCGCACCTCCGTGGCGACGGCGGATGCCGCCTTCTCGGCGCTCATCCGGTTGCTGGGGCAGGCCGACGTGTCGGGGCCGTGCGCGATGGCCGGGGACGGCTCGTTCAACGTGGCGTACCAGGTCGGCTGCGACCACATCGGCAGGATCAACCGTCCTGGTGCCGAGGAACCGGCGCCGGTCGCCGCCGCGCGGGGCCGGGGGGAGACGGTCGTGATCGCGCTGCGGGACGCCCCGCCCGCCGGCACCTTCATGGACAGGTGGCGACTGGTGACGGCCGACATTCCCGGACAGCGGGGATCCTGGTTCGTCTATCTGCCGCCGGTCTAGCGTTCCGGAAAGGGTACGACGGGCGCGGACGGATCTGGTCAGCGCCCGTTCGACACGATCCGGCGCCGGGTGCGTTCCCGACCGAGGATGAGCAGCGCCTCGACGCCGTCCTTCCAGGTGATCTTCTTGCCCTCTTCCCTGCCCCGCGCCCGGTAACTGATCGGCACCTCGTACGGGCGGATGCGCCGGCGCAGCAGCTTGCCGGTCACCTCCGCCTCCATGCCGAAGCCCCGGGAGCGGACGTCGAGCGAGCGGTAGAGCGCGACCGGCATCAGCTTGAAGCAGGTCTCCAGGTCGCCGATATAGGAGTTGAACAGCACGTTCGCGGCGGTGGTGACGGCCTTGTTGCCCATCACATACCAGAAGCTGTAGGCGCTGTGGCTACCGAACGTCCGATTTCCGTAAACCACTGTCGCCCGGCCGTCCAACACCGGCGCCAGCAGCTTGGGGATGTCCTGCGGGTCGTACTCCAGGTCGGCGTCGAGGATGACCATGTATTCGCCCTCGGCACTGGCGACGGCGGTCTTGATCGCCGCGCCCTTGCCGGCGTTGCGCGGATGGGTGATCACCCGAAGGCGCGTATCGTCGGCCCGTCCGAGGATCTCTCCGGTAGCATCACGGCTGCCGTCGTTGACGACGACGAGTTCGATCTCGCACGGGTAGTCAACCGCAAGTGCCTGCTTGAGGGCGTCCGCGATGCGTTCTTCCTCGTTGTAGACCGGCATAAGGATCGAGAGCTTCACGGGGATCTCCACGGCGCCGACGACGAATCGGGCCTAGCCTAGCCTGACCACCGGCCTCCGCCATGCCCGGCATCCGTACCGTTTCTCGGAGCACCCCCGGTCGGCGAGGGCTGGTAAGGGCCCGGGTGCCGCCGCCGGCGACGTTCGGATCCGCCGGCTCGACCGGGCTCCTGACCGGTGGGTCAGACCGCCACGACGGGGCTGAGCCGGGGCGCGCGGGCCGGGGCGGTCAGTCGGGCCGGCGGGGTCGCCGCCGTCGCCGGGACCGGGCGCGGGCCGGGCCGGGTGCCGAGCACGGCCGGGCGGTCGACCGGCGCGGCGGGGTCCGCCACCCGGGACCGGGCCGCCATCTTCGGCCGGAATACCTGGCTGAACAGGGCGTCGAGCTGCCACATCTGGCTGGGCCGGTCGGCCCGGATCAGAAACCGCTCGCGTACGCCGTCGACGGCGGTCGCCGCCAGCTCGACCATCGAGACCCGGGGGTCGGGGTTCCACGTGACGTTGTTGAGGTGCCGCAGCTCGGTGTTGAGGTGCAGCCGCAGCCGGTGCAGCAGCCGGGTCTGCTCGGTGACCACCAGACGACGGGTGGTGAGCAGCAGCAGGCAGCCGTGCGCGGGCTGTTCCGGGCGGGTGCACCGGGTCACCAGGACCGTGACGTCGCCGGCCGGTACGCAGTTGCGCAGGACCGGCAGGTGCCGGCTCACGGTCGGGCTGGCCACCCCGGTCTCGGCGGCGGCCGGCAGGAACGTTCGACAGAACACATCCACGCCTTCTCCAACGAGATCCGGCCGGGGATGACGCGGCCGAGGCATGGACGAGAATGAAATTATAGAAGTTCCACGATGGTTGCGTTGGCCATCCCGCCGCCCTCGCACATGGTCTGGAGGCCGTACCGAACGCCGTGGTCGCGCATGTGGTGCAGCATCGTGGTCATGATCCGGGCACCGGAGCCGCCGAGCGGATGGCCGAGGGCGATCGCGCCGCCCCGGGGGTTGAGCCGGGTCGGGTCCGCCTCGGTCTCGGCCAGCCAGGCGAGCGGCACCGGGGCGAACGCCTCGTTCACCTCGTACACCCCGATCTCCTCGATGCCGAGCCCGGCCCGGCGCAGCGCCTTCGCGGTGGCCGGGATGGGTGCGGTGAGCATCAGCACCGGATCGTCGGCGGTGACCACGGCGGTGTGGATCCGGGCCAGCGGTCGCAGGCCGTGCCGCCGGGCCCACTCGGAGGTGGTCACGGCGAGCGCGGCGGCACCGTCCGAGATCTGCGAGGCGGAGCCGGCGGTCACCACCCCGTCGGCACGGAACGGTGTCTTCAGCTCGGCCAGCCGCTCCAGGCTGGTGTCCCGGCGGATTCCCTCGTCGGCGACGACCTTGGCCCCGTCCGGCACCACCACCGGGACGATCTCCGACTCGAAGGCACCGGCGTCCTGGGCGGCGGCAGCCTTCTCGTGACTGGCCAGCGCGTACTCGTCGAGCTGCCGCCGGGTCAGCCCCCACCGGGTGGCGATCAACTCCGCGCCGACGCCCTGGTTGAACGGCACCGGATCGTCGGCGGCGAAGCCGGGCGTACCCCGGTAGCGGTCCCGGACCTGGTCGCCGTAGGGCAGGCCGGTGCCGGCCGAACCGCCGGCCGGCGGTGGCGCGATGCTGCTGCCCATCGGCACCCGGGTCATCGACTCCACGCCACCGGCGACCACCAGGTCGGCCTGGCCGGAGGCGACCGCCGCCGCCGCGAAGTGCAGCGCCTGCTGGCTCGACCCGCACTGCCGGTCGAGCGTGGTGCCGGGCACCGACTCGGGCCAGCCGGCGCCGAGTACGGCGTTCCGGGCGACGTTCCACGCCTGCTCGCCGACCTGGGACACGCAGCCCCAGATCACGTCGTCCACCTCGGCCGGGTCCAGCCCGGCGCGTTCGGCGAGCGCCGTGAGCACCCGCGCCGACAGGTCGACCGGATGCACGGCGCCGAGTCCTCCGCCGCGCCGCCCGACCGGGGTCCGTACCGCACCGATGATGACCGCGTCCGCCATGTCTACTCCCCAGTAACTTGGCTACCCCGATACTACGTCGCCGGCGGACGGTGTCCGGAAGAGGTCCCGCCGCACCGGTTCGGCCTGCCCCGCTTGTGCGCCCACCCCGCGCGGGCCGGAACAGGACGGCGGCCCTGAACCGCGCCTCGGACAATCGCCCCGGACGCCCCGGACGCCCGGACGCCCCGGACGGCGGCACGCGGCGGCAGCACGCGACGGCGGTGGCATCCTGGAGCCGTGCAATCCGAACCGGACACTTCCCCTCGGCGCTGGCGGGTCGAGACCGCGCTGCCGGTGTGCAAGCTCGGCGCCGCGGTCCTCTTCGCCGCGCTCGGCGCAGTCTTCGCCGACGGCGACCCGGTACGCCTCGGCGCCGGCCTGCTGGTCGGAGCCGTCCTGCTCGGCTGGGGCGTACGGGACCTGGTGGCGCCGGTCCGGCTCGCCGTGGACCCCGAGGGGGTCACCGTGATCCGGGGCTTCGCCGGACGGCGGCACATCCCGTGGTCGGAGATCGAACGGATCACCGTGGACACCCGGCCCCGGCTCGGGCTGGCCACCGAGACGCTGGAGATCGACCGGGGCACCTCACTGCACCTGTTCAGCCGGTACGACCTCGGGGTCGCGCCGCGCGAGGTGGCCGAGGTGCTGCACGCCGTACGCGCGGCCGGCCCGACCGGCGGCGGCCCGGCGCACTGAACCGCCGGGCCGCAGCTCGCCTACGCATCCCGCTCCCCTCCCGAAACCTCCTGAGTCGGTCGTCGCCGGGCCACCGGAGCCGGAGGGGCCGCCCGTCGCGGCCGGTGGCCACGGCCGTGCACCCGGCGTCGGGGGTTCGGGTCGAAGTCCGGGGCCTGCCCCGCCCCGGGTTCAGGCGAGCAGGGCGGCGGACTGCATCAGGGTCAGCCCGGTCAGCACCAGGCCGATCACGGCACCGCCGCCGACCTGGAAGAGCGTGCGGCGGGACCGGGGTGCGTAGGCCAGTACCAGCGCCATCGCCGCCCCGGCGGTCAACCCGCCCAGGTGACCGGCGATGGAGATCCCGGGTACGGCGAAGGTGAAGACCAGGTTGACCACGAGGATCGGGATCACCGACGAGGTGTCCCGACCCAGCCGACGCATGATCACGAAGAGCGCGGCGAAGAGCCCGAAGATCGCGGTCGACGCGCCGACCGTCCTGGCCTGCGGCGCGCTGAACAGGTACGCCGCGACGTTGCCGCCGACCCCGGCGACCAGGTAGAGCGCCAGGAACCGCAGCGGACCGAGGGTCGCCTCCAGGGACCGGCCCAGCACCCAGAGCGCCCACATGTTCATCAACAGGTGCAGCAGTCCGTAGTGCAGGAACATCGCGGTGAAGAGCCGGTAGTATTCACCGGCCGCGATGCCCTCCTCGACGCCGAACGGGGGGACCCGGTCCAGGCCGAGCACGGCGCCCCAGTCGGTCAGCGGGGTCGCCCCGCCGAGCAGCCCGCCGAAGCCGGCCCCGGCCACCGCCTCGCCGCCCCGAGCGGTGTAGATGGAGAGCAGGATCAACGCGACGTTGATCGCGATCAGCGCCCTGGTGACGTAGCCCCGGCGGCCGGCGGCACCGCCACCGAAGGCGGTACGCGCCGGCCGCTGCCCGCGCCGGCCCTCCGCCACGCACTCCGGGCACTGGTGCCCGACCGAAGCCTCCCGCATGCAGTCCGGGCAGATCGGCCGGTCGCACCGGGTGCACCGGACGTAGGTCTCCCGGGACGGGTGGCGGTAGCAGACCGGTGTGGTCGGCGGAGACTCGCTCATGCCGCTCCTCCGCCGCGCCCGTTCATCCCCGACCTCCGCCCGCTACGACTCATGCAGGCAAAGGTACCCGGGATCGACGTCAGCCGTCCTTACGCTCGATCTCGACGCGCTCGATGACCACATCCTGGAGCGGCCGGTCCTGCGCGCCGGTCGGGGTGTTGGCGATCGAGTCGACGACCTTCGCCGACTCCTCGTCCGCGACCTGGCCGAAGATGGTGTGCCGGTTGTTCAGGTGCGGCGTCGGCCCGACGGTGATGAAGAACTGCGACCCGTTGGTGCCCGGGCCGGCGTTCGCCATCGCGAGCAGGTAGGGCCGGTCGAACCGCAGGTCCGGGTGGAACTCGTCGGCGAAGTTGTAGCCCGGGCCACCCCGGCCGGTACCGGTCGGGTCACCCATCTGGACCATGAATCCGCTGATCACCCGGTGCGAGATGGTGCCGTCGTAGTACGGCCCGCTGCCCGGCTGGCCGGTGCGCGGGTCGGTGTACTGCCGGGTCCCCTCGGCGAGTTCCACGAAGTTCCGGACGGTCTTCGGGGCGTGGTTCGGAAACAGCTCCAGCCGGATCGGACCGGCGTTGGTGTGCAGGGTTGCGTAGGCGGCCTCGGCCACGGGTACTCCTCGATCGACATGCCGTCGGCCGCGAGGTGCCGGCCGGCGGGGCGGTCCGCCGGCCAGGAGGCGCAGGCCGGCGCTGGTAGGTGCTTCTATGCGGATCCTCCCATGTGCCCGTTCTGCCAGTGCGGGCGCATCCGAGGGTGCAGGATGACGAGGGAACAACACCCAAGGAGGTGGGGACCGGTGTTTGGATTCGGGGGGCGCAGATCCCGCAGGAAGCTCGTCAAGGCCGAACTGGGCGAGAGCTTCGATCACCTGATGCGCGCGGCCACCCACGCGGCGTCCGGGGTCGGGGCAACGGTGGGGCCGCGGGCGTACGCCGCCCGGGCCTATCTCGCGCCGACCGCGACCATGGTGCGGGCGACGGCGTCGGACGGCTGGGAGTCGGCGATGACCAGGTTCGCGCCGTTGGCCACGGCCGCCACGGACGGCGCCCGCCAGGCCGGCTCGGTCGCCCGCAAGGCGAGGTCGAAGAAGATGAGAGCGATGCGGAAGAAGAACTCGATGAGGCGTCGACGCTGGCCGGTCCTGACCGGGCTGTTGGTCGCGGGAGCGGTGGCCGGCGCGATGGGCGCGGTCGCGATGCGGCGGCGCGGGCAGCGCCCGTGGGACGAGTACGACCCGGCGGCCACGCTGGACGCGGTACGCGACGACGCCGCCACGATCATGGGCAGCTCGGCGGTGGGTACGACCCGGGAAGCCACCGGGCCCAAGTCCACGCCGACGGAGAAGGCGAAGGACCGTACGGCGACGGCCGGCGAGAAGATCTCGACCGGACCGATCACCGAGGGGGCCAAGAAGACGGCGACGAAGAGCGCCGACAAGTCCGACGGGCTGCTCGGTACGGCCGCGTCGCGCAACAGCGGCAACTGAGCGCTCCGGCGACACGGGCGGGTACCAGTCCGGCGGCTGGTGGCGTCCGGGGACGGTCACGGCGGCGTGGGGCCGGGAATGCCCCACGCCGCGACCGTCCCCGCCGCCGGCGGCCCGATCAGAGCCAGCGGTTGCGGCGGAACCAGCGGTAGAGGCCGAGGGAGATCACCAGCATCAGCGCGAGTACGACCGGATAGCCGTACTTCCAGCCGGTCTCCGGCATGAAGTCGAAGTTCATCCCGTAGATGCCGGCGATCGCGGTCCAGACCGCGGCGATGGCGGCCCAGGCGGCGATCTTGCGCATGTCGTTGTTCTGGTCGACCGTCACCTGGGCCAGCCGGGCCTGGAGGATCGAGTTGAGCAGGTCGTCGTAGGAGTTGACCTGCTCGACGGTGCGGGTCAGGTGGTCCTGCACGTCCCGGAAGTATCGCCGGATCTCCTTCGGCACCTCCCGGTTGACCTGCGCGGTCAGCATCATCATCGGGCGTTGCAGCGGAACGACCGCCCGCTTGAACTCGACGAGTTCCCGCTTCATCTGGTAGATCTGCTGGATCCGGCCGTGCGCCTGCCGGGCGAAGACCTCGCCCTCCAGCACGTCCAGGTCGTCGCCGACCCGGTCGGTCACCTCCAGGTAGATGTCCACCACCCGGTCCATCACCGCGTACGCCACCGCCCACGGTCCCTGGCGGAGGATCTCCTGCCGGGCCTCCAGGTCGGAACGGACCGGCGCCAGCCGGCAGGCGTCACCGTGCCGGACGGTGAGCACGAAGTTCGGCCCGATGAAGAGCATCACCTGGCCGGTCTCGATCACCTCGGAGTTCTCGGTCAGCTCGCCGTGCCGGACATACCGCACGGTACGCAGTGCCAGGAAGCTGACCTCGCCGAAGTGCTCCAGCTTGGGGCGCTGCTCCGCCTTGACGGCGTCCTCGACGGCCAGCTCGTGCAGCCCGTACGCCGCCGCGATGCCGGCCATCTCCGTATGGCTCGGCTCGTGCACGCCCAGCCATACGAAGGCACCGGGCCGCTGCCGTGCGGCGTCCAGCGCCTCGGCGTAGCCGAGCTGCCCCGGCTGCCGTACGCCGTCGACGTAGAGCCCGCAGTCGACCACACCCAGCCCGTGCGGCCGGGAGTTCTCCGGGGTCCGCTGCTGGCCGACCTCGGTGTTCAGCATCCGGGTCACCGCCGCCCGGACCGGTGCCGTCCAGGCCCGGGGTCTCGGCCGGCTGTTCCCACTGACCACTGAACCTTTTTCAACCTCCCCTTGCGGTTCGTCGGACCGCAAGGTCGGACGCGGTGCGTGAGCGGCGCGCGGTTCAGGTTGAAAAAGGTTCACTCGATCGGAATCGGTGTGATCCGGCATCGCCACCGCCCCCTTTCGGCCCGTTCGGGTGCGGGTTGCAGCGTACGCCGCCGGCGCTCGGCGCCGGACATGTCGCGGATCACCCCTGGTGGCGCCCTCGGCGGCGAGCCTCGGCTCGGCGGTGCCGCCCCAGAAAAGTGGTGCCGGGTGGACCGTCCACGTCGGGGGGAAAGGTGCGGACGGCCCACCCGGCACCGTGGGGGCGGGGGTTCTGTTCCGGGCGCGCCAGCCGCAGCCGGAAGCCCGCCGTCCCGTGGCGGGACGAGCGGCCTCGACGCGAGTGGCGCTCGCAGCATTGTGGGCCGGCTACCGGCACGTAGGAAGCCCTGAATTCGCCGACGGCCACTATTGTCAGAAATCTGACAGAAGATTCCCAACGAAACGCCCGGTCAGCTAAATGGTCGCCCGTCGGCCCGAACCCGACACCTCGGCACGTCCGGACCCGAAAGCCGGGGCACACCGACCGGGCTCCCGCATCCGCCCCGGCGGCGTACCCCGGCATCGCGTCGCGCCGGTCAGTCGGAGAACACCGGCTAGTCGCGTACCGCCCGTACCGCGTCGGCGAGCCGGCGGACCCCCTCGTCGATCTGCTCGACGGTCACCCCGGAGTACGCCAGCCGGAGCGCGTGCTGGCCCCCCTCGACCAGGAAGTCGCTGCCCTTGACCACCGTGACGCCCCGCTCGACCGCGGCCGGCACCAGCCGGTCCACGTGCACGTTCTGCGGCAGCTCGATCCAGAGGAAGTAGCCGCCGTTCGGCTCGGTGAACCGGACGTCCGGGATGTGCTCCCGCAGCGACGCCGCCAGCGTGGCGGCCCGCTCGCCGAGGGCGGCGCTGACGGTCCGGATCGACCGGTCCAGGTCGCCGTTGACGCAGAACTGGTGCACGATCGCCTGCGCCACCAGGCCAGGCGAGATGTAGAGGTTGGTCGCCTCCTTGGCGATCTCGGCGATCAGCGGGGCCGGACCGACCAGGTAGCCGACCCGGACCCCCGGGCAGACCGTCTTGGTGAAGCTGGAGGCGTGTACCACGCTGCCCTGCCGGTCGAGCGAGAGCATCGAGGGCAGCGGTTCGCCCCGGAACCGGATGTCCGCGTACGGGTCGTCCTCGAAGATCGTGAAGTCGTACTCGACGGCGAGGTCGAGCAGGGCCTGCCGCTTCTCCAGCGACAGGGTCACCCCGGCCGGGTTCTGGAAGTTGGGGATGATGTGCGCCAGCTTCGGGCGTACTCCGGACTCGAGCAGTTTGCCCAGCTCGTCGGTGTCGACCCCGTCCGGCTGGATGGTGACCGGGTGCAGCTCACCGCCCTGGCGTTGCAGGTTGAGCAGGGTCCGGTCGTAGGTCGGCCGCTCCACCACGACCGAGTCGCCGGGGCGTACCAGGTGCTGGAACAGGAACGCGTCGGCCTGGAGCGATCCGTTGGTGACGAGGACCTGGTCGACGTCGACGCCGTGCTTGTCCGCGATCCACTTCCGCAGGGGCGGGTATCCGACGGATGTCCCGTACCCGGTGATGCCGGCCGGGTCGGCGTCGAAGGCGCGTCCGGCCGCGGCCTTCAGCCCCTCGATGTCGACGATGTCCAGCGACGGCGCCCCACGGGCGAAGGAGATCAGCTGCTCGGCAGTCATGACTACCCAGCGTACGGGCGCCGCCAGCGTCCCGGGCGGAGGCACGACAATGTCCGTATCTTGGGCGGCCGGAACCGCCCGGCGGGCGATTCGCCCCGGCTGGTGGTGGTCCGGCGCCCGATCGACGGGACGGCCGGGCGCCAGCGGTCACGCCGGTCGGACCCCCGGTATTCCGTTGGGTCAGGCCGGTGAGGTCGGTGAGACCGGTCAGATCGGTCAGGTCGGCCAGGCCGGTCAGGTCGAGGCGACCACCGGGACGCCGACCCAGACCCGGACGATGTCCCGGACCGAGATCATCCCGACCACCTCGCCGTCGTCCAGCACCACCAGGTGCCGGAAGCCGCCCCGGGACATCGCCTCGGCCGCCTCCTGCACGGTCCAGTCCGGTCCGGCGTAGACCACGTCCCAGGTCAGGTGCCCGGCGGTCGGTTCGACGTCGACGTCGAGGCCGGCGCCGACGGCCTTGAGTACGTCACGCTCGGTCATGATGCCGACGCCCTGGGAGTCGGGGTCGACAACGACCGCGGAGCCGACGCCCCGCTCGGCCATCATCCCGGCGGCCTGCCGGAGGGTGTGCGCAGGGCCGACCACCAGGACATTGCCGGACATCGCTTCACTTACCCGCATCACTCATCACATCCTTGGGACGGGGACACCGGTTAGGGACAGACTGGACGTTCACCCGGGGAACCACAAGCGGCGGTGTGGCCGGCGGGACCGGGGTGGCTAGTCTCGACGCGTGTCCACAGAGCCCCTACGCTGCGCCGGAGCCCTGGTCGTCGACGACGAGGGCCGGATCTTCATCCAGCGACGGTCCCCTCACCGTAAGCTCTTTCCCAACACCTGGGACATCGTCGGCGGTCACCTCGAACCGGGCGAGACCGTCGAGGAGGCGCTGTTCCGCGAGGTCACCGAGGAGACCGGCTGGACCGTCTCGCTGGTGCTGGGCACCGTCGGCGAATACCGCTACACCGCCGACGACGGCATCGAACGGATCGAGACCGAGTTCCTGGTCCGGGTCGACGGCGACCTCGCCCGGCCCCGGCTGGAGGCGGGCAAGCACACCGAGTTCCGGTGGCTCGCCGAGGACGAGATCGCGCTGCTCGACGAGCACCGGGACGTCAACGACGGGCTGATCCGGCGGATCGCGGAGGACGGCTTCCGCGCCCTGCACCTGATCGGCCTGTGAACGACCTGGTCCCGCTCGCCCCGCACCAGGCCGCCGCGCTGGTCTGGCCGGCCGTCGACCGGGTCTTCCGCGCCGTGATGGCGACCGCCCGGGTCCGGGGCGGCGCCGAGCTGGTCCAGGGGTACGGCGGTCCGGCCGCGACCGGCTTCCTGATCGACTTCCGTACCAGGCTGGGGGCGCCCGGCGGCACCATCGACAGCACCGGGCTGGCCGCCCTGCTCCGCTACGGCGACCTGACCGAGTGCCAGCGGGTGCTGGACAAGCAGGTCGCGCACGGGATGCTGTACCGGCGGCCGGACGGCGGCATCCTGGCCACCGAGCGCGGCCGGGCCTTCCTGGCCGAGGTCGCCGGGCTGCACGCCGAGGTGACCGGCGAACTCTGGGCGGCACACCCCGAACGGGTACGCCGGCTCGTCGGCACCCTCGGCCGGCTGCTCTCGGCCGCGCTGGACGAACTGCGTCCCGCCGAAGCCCCGGTCCCGGGCACCCGGCTCGGTCACCTGCCACCCGCGCCGGTCGACTGCGGCCCGGTCGAGGGGCCGACCGACGGGCGGGCGTTCGAGGCGGTGGCGCCGCCGTACGAGCCGGACGGCACCCCGCCGGGCGTACTGCTGCTCAACCGGCTCGGCACCCTCCGCTACCACCGGGCCGACGCGCACGCCGCCGCCTGGCAGGCCGCCGGGCACACCGCCCGGAGCATCGTCGCACTCGTGCCGGGGCCGGAACGGCTCGCCATCGAGCTGGAGACGGATCGCCGGGCAGCCGGCCCGTACGCGGTGCTGACCCCGCCGGAGCGGCTGTGCCTGCTCGCCGACCTGGCCGCACTGCCCGGCTGAGCCCCCGACCGCCCCGACCCGGGGACAGGGCTGCCGCCTCCTCGCCGGTCCGCCCCTGTTCCGTTACCTGTCTCGACGGGTGGTTTCCGCCCGTTCACCCTGCGTTCCATCGACAGGGGTTGGCTGGCTGTTTGCCGGGAATTCGTACTCCCGACACACGGCGCTATCCTCCCTGCGTTGGACGTGTCGCGAGAAAGGGACCCGGGATGATCGGTGTGGTACTGGCCGCGGGAGCGGGTCGCCGGCTGCGGCCGTACACGGACACCCTGCCCAAGGCGCTCATTCCGGTCGACGGCGAGACCACGATCCTCGACATCGCGCTGCGCAACCTGGCCGAGGTGGGGCTGACCGACGTGACCGTGGTGGTCGGGTACGCGGCCGAGGCGGTCGAGGCCCGGCAGGCCGCCCTCCAGGACCGGTACGGGGTGAAGCTGAGCCTGGTGCACAACGAGAGGGCCGAGGAGTGGAACAACGCGTACTCGCTCTGGCTGGCCCGGGAGCACTTCGGCCAGGGCGCACTGCTGGTCAACGGCGACACCGTGCACCCGGTTGACGTGGAGAAGACCCTGCTCGCCCGGCGTGGCCCCGGCATCCTGCTCGCGGTCGACACCGTGAAGAAGCTCGCCGACGAGGAGATGAAGACCGTCTTCGACGACTCCGGCCAGCTCGTCCGGATCAGCAAGCTGCTGGACCCGGCGCAGGCGTACGGGGAGTACATCGGGGCGACCGTGATCGAGTCCCCGGTCGCCGGTGAGCTGGCGGACGCGCTGGAGGCGACCTGGCGGCGCGACCCCCACCTCTACTACGAGGACGGCTACCAGGAGTTCGCCCAGCGCGGCGGCGAGGTGCGGGCGGCACCCATCGGCGACCTGCCCTGGGTCGAGGTCGACAACCACGAGGACCTGACCCGAGCCCGGGAGATCGCATGCCGCTACTAGCCCGTACCGTCAACACCCCGCTGGTGATCGACGTGCGCCGCGGCGCGGTCGCGGACCTCGGCACGCTGCTCGCCGACCGGCGGATCTCGGGCGGCGGCGAGGTGGCGGTGGTGGTCGGCCCCGGGCAGGGCGAGCGGATCGCGGAGCTGTGCCGGCCGGGCCTCGGCAACGCCGACGTCTTCACCGTGGCCGGCGGCACCCTGGACGCGGCCCAGGAACTCGGCGAGAACCTGCACCGCCGCTCCTACGACGCGGTGGTCGGGATCGGCGGCGGCAAGACCATCGACACCGCCAAGTGGGCCGCCTCGCGCTACGGAATCCCGATGGTGACCGTGGCGACCAGCCTGGCGCACGACGGGATCGCCTCGCCGACCGCCTCGCTCGACCACGACGGCGGCAAGGGCTCCTACGGGGTGCACATCCCGATCGCCATCGTGGTCGACCTGGATTTCGTGGAGAACGGCCCGGACCGGCAGACCCAGGCCGGGATCGGGGACGCGCTGAGCAACCTGAGCGCGGTCGCCGACTGGGAGCTGGCCCATCGGGTACGCGCCGAGCCGATCGACGGGCTCGCCGTCACGCTGGCCCGCTCCGGGGCCGAGGCACTGCTCAACCACCCCGGGAAGATCACCGACGACGCGTTCCTGACCACCCTGGCCGAGGCGCTGATCCTGGGCGGGATCGCCTCCTCGATCTGCGGCTCGACCCGGCCGGTCAGCGGCGGCTGCCACGAGATCTCGCACGCGCTCGACCGGCTCAACCCGGGCGCCGCGTCACACGGCGAGCAGGTCGGGCTCGGCGCACTCTTCTGTACGTTCCTCCGCGGCGACCTGGAGCGGTTCGGCCAGCTCGCCTCCTGCCTGCACCGGCACGGGCTGCCCACCACCCCGGCCGAGCTGGGGCTGACCGACGAGGAGTTCGTGGCGGCCGTCCACTATGCCCCGAGCACCCGGCCGGACCGATACACCATTCTGGAACATCTCGACCTGCCTCCTGCCGCGATTGGTGAACGGCTGGCAAACTACGTCGATGCACTCCGTGAACATCTCGGCTGACCTGGTGTCCCCACCCACCGCCGCCGACTTCTACCGGGTCAACCGGGGCGGTGGCCTGTTCAGCGAGGCGATCAGCCAGCGGATCGGTGCCGCGCTGGCCCTGGCCGCGCACCGGATGGGGCTGCCGCCGACCGCGCTGACCATGGGCAACCTGGTACTCGGGCTGGCCGTCTCGGTGACCGTGGTGACCCTGGCCGGGCCGGTCGCCGCCGGGGACGTACCGGCGTGGGTGGTGGGGCTGGCCGCGCTGCTCGGCTGGCAGTTGGCGTACGCCCTGGACTGCGCGGACGGTCAGCTCGCCCGGGTCACCGGCCAGGGCAGCCCGGCCGGCGCCCGGGTGGACGTGCTCTGTGACGTGGCGGCCCAGATCGCCCTGGTCACCGCGCTGTCGGCGATGGCGGTGGCGCAGCGGCCGTCGGCACCGATCTGGCTGGTCGCGGCGTTCGCCGGCACCTGGATGGTCAACCTGGTGACCTCGGTGATGGCGGCCGGCCCGAACGCGGCCAGCATGGTCAGCTCGACCTCGCTGCCGGTACGCCTGGTGAAGCTGATCCGGGACTACGGCGCGGTGATCTTCGTGGCCGGGCTGGTGCTGACCGTCGTACCGGAGTGGACCACCTGGCTGATCGCCGCGTTCACGGTGGTCAACGGCGGATTCCTGCTGGCCAGCATCGCCTTCTCGGCCCGCGCCTCGCTCCGCTGACCCCCGCCGCTGTCCTCCGTCCGCCGGGCTGCTGTGTGCGGGGCTACCGCCGCAGCCCGGCGTAGACGTCCAGGAGTTGCTTGGTGACCACGTCGGGGTGGAAGGTGCGTTCGTAGCGGGCCCGGGCCAGCGGGGCGACCGTGCCGGCGGCCTCCCGGGCACTGGGCAGCGCCGCGGCCAGCGCGCCCGGATCGGCCGGTACCAGCCAGCCGGCGAGCCCGGCCGGGTCGTCCGCGCCGACCAGGTACGGGATACCGCCGAGCGCGGTACCCAGCACCGGACGGCCGGCGGCCAGCGCCTCGATCACCACCGTGGGCAGCACGTCGTGCCAGGTCGGTACGGCCAGCACCACGGCGGTGGCCCGGAGCGCGGCGGCCACCCCGGCCCGGTCCAGCGGACCGAGGAACTCGACGTCGGCGCGTTCGGCGGCAGCCGCCTCGGCCAGCGGTCGCAGCTCGCCGTCCCCGGCGATCCGCAGCGGGCCGAGCGCGCCCACCGGATGCCGGCGCCAGGCGTCGAGCAGCAGCCCGACCCCCTTCTCCGGGGAGAGCCGGCCGAAGAACAGGAAACCCTGGCCGAGCGGCGGCGCCGCGCCCGGATCCGGGATCGCGTTCGGCTTGACCACGATCCGGTCCTCCGGGATGCCGTAGTCGCGCAGGTGCGCGGCGATCCCGGAGGTGAGCGCGATGTAGCGGTCCACCGAGCGCCAGGTCGGCCGGTGCACGGCCAGCGTGGTCGCCATCAGCGCGCTCTGCGCCCGGGAGCCCCGGTAGCAGCGGTGCACGATCGCCGGCACGCCCAGCGCCCGGCCCCGGCAGTCCTGGCAGATCCTGCCGTCCCGGAAGTAGAGCCCGGAGGAGCAGACCTGCCGGTAGTTGTGCACCGTCTGCACCACCGGCACCCCGTGCTTGTGCGCGGTCCGGACCACCCAGGGCGAGAGCAGCGGGTACGGGTTGTGCAGGTGCAGTACGTCCGGCCGGTGCTCGGTGATCAGCCGGCTCAGCTCCTGCTGCGCCTTTGGCGCGTAGATCGGCGAGATCGGCAGCAGCGCCTTGGCGGCCGGTGAGAACTCCGCGATCTCGTCGGAACTGCGCAGGAAGGGCTGTACGGCCGCCCCCGCCGCCCGGAGCTGGATGATCTCCTGGTCGACGATGGTGTTCTCGCCGGACGGCTGTGCCTCGCGGTACCGGTTGTGCGCGACGATCACCTGCACGCCGGTCGCCCCTCCTCCATGATCGCGTCCTCCCCGTTCGCGCGTTCTGCGCGTGGCCGGGATTGAACGCTACCGTTTACCTCGTGCCTGAGTTACCTGAGGTGGAGGCGCTCGCCGGCTACCTGCGCGAGCGGGCGGTCGGCCGGCGCGTCGACCGGATCGAGGTCGCGGCGATCAGCGCCCTGAAGACGTACGACCCGGCGCCGTCGGAGGCGTCCGGGCGGGAGGTCGTGACCGCGGGCCGGCACGGCAAGTTCCTCGACGTGACGCTGGCCGGCGACGGTGTGCCGGACCTGCACCTGGTGACGCACCTGGCCCGGGCAGGCTGGCTGCACTACCGGGAGGCGTTCACCTCGGCCCTGCCGCTCAAGCCGGGCAAGGGCCCGATCGCACTCCGGGTACGCCTCGACGACGGGTCCGGTTTCGACCTGACCGAGGCCGGTACGCAGAAGAAGCTCGCTGTCTACCTGGTGACCGATCCGACCCAGGTGCCCGGGGTGTCCCGGCTCGGGCCGGACGCGCTCGCCGCCGACCTGTCCACCTTCGCCGAGCGGCTGCGCGGCCGACGGGGCCAGGTCAAGGGCGTACTGACCGAGCAGGAGGTGCTCTCCGGGGTCGGCAACGCGTACTCGGACGAGATCCTGCACGCGGCGAAGCTGTCGCCGTTCGCGCTGACGCACCGGCTGACCGACGCGCAGATGGCGGCGCTGCACGCGGCGACCCGCGAGGTGCTCGGGGATGCGGTGCAGCGGTCACTCGGGCAGCGGGCGGCGGAGCTGAAGGGGGAGAAACGGGCCGGATTGCAGGTACACGCCCGGACCGGGCTGCCCTGTCCGGTCTGTGGCGACACGATCCGTGAGGTGTCGTTCGCCGACTCCAGCCTCCAGTACTGTCCGAAATGTCAGACCGGCGGCAAGCCGCTCGCCGACCGCCGGCTCTCCCGGCTGGTCCGCTGACCCGGCGCCGAGACTTCTCCGGTGAGTGATCGAGGTTCGCTGCTGCGTGGTCATGCGTGGATGTTGAGCGATTCTGCTTGTACGTTAAGTGATCCCGGCCGGTACGCCGGGTCGAAAACGCCCACTGGGCAAGAAACCGGCAACCGCCGGGCTCTACCGCCGCCCCTATCCGTCGGTATAGTGACCCCGGTCTGCGACTCCGCTGTGGGCGGCCCGGCTCTCGTTGCCGGCGTGGCGGGCGGGGTGCTGTCCCTCGGGGCGGCGTCCCCGGCGATCGTAATTCGGCCTCCGCGCCGCGAGGTGGCGCTCCGGACCGAATGAGGATCGGGGCCTGCATGGGAGAGACTGAGACGGTGGGCGACCCGAGCCCTTACGGCAAATGGGCGGCACGTGTCACGCGGGAGGACGTGGGTGAGGTGACGACAAGCCTCCAACGCCCGGTAGGCAACGGCCGACCGAGTACTCTGCGTCACGTCGACAGCTTCGAGATCCAGCCACCGACCACTCCGCAACCGAACGGGGTACCCCGTTCGGCGTGGGCGCGGGCGCGGCGGCGGGTGTCCCGCTGGCACCGGCCGTACATCGCGATCCTGCTGCTGCTCGACTTCGCGGCGGCGGTGCTGGCGAGCCGGATCGCGATCCAGTGGTGGGACCAGGCGCGGGCCGGCTTCACCGACGCGGACAAGGACCCCACCTGGTTCCACACCGTGTCATACCTGCTGCTGCCGCTCGGTTGGCTGATCGTGCTCTGGGCCAACGGCGCCTACGACCGCCGCTACCTGGGGCTCGGCACCGACGAGTTCAAGCGGGTCACCCGGGCCGGGGTCGCGGTCGCGGCCAGCGTCTCGTTCCTCGCCTTCGCCACCAAGACCGACCTGTCCCGGTGGACCGTCGGCACCGCGCTGCTCGGCACCCTGCTGCTGGTCCTGTTCGCCCGCTCCGCCGCCCGGTTGATCCTGCACACCGTGCGACGGCGGGCCGGGCAGGCCGCGCAGCGGATCGTGCTGGTCGGCACCCTGCCGGAGGCGCTGGAGGTGCACACGGCGATCAGCCGCAGCCCGGCGGCCGGGCTGATCCCGGTGGCGATCCACCTCACCGACGGTTACGCCGCGGCCCGGGGCATCGAGACGCCGATCCCGGTCTACGCCGGCCGGGACATCCTCTCGCTGGTCCGCGAGGTCGGCGGCGACACCATCGCGGTCTGCGGCTCGGCCAGTACCGAGCCCGGCGAGCTGCGCCGGCTGGCCTGGCAACTGGAGGGCTCCGGCGTCGACCTGATCGTGGCACCACAGCTCACCGACATCGCCGGCCCTCGGGTGCACATCCGGCCGATCGAGGGCCTGCCGCTGCTGCACGTCGAGGAGCCGACGCTCTCCGGGCCGGCGCTGCTGGCCAAGAACCTGCTCGACCGGTTCGCCGCCGGGCTGGGCCTGCTGCTGCTGGTCCCGCTCTTCGTCGCGATCGCGATCGCGATCCGGATCTCCGACCCCGGGCCGGTCTTCTTCCGGCAGCCACGGGTGGGGCACGAGGGCCGGACGTTCCGGGTCTGGAAGTTCCGGACCATGTACGTCGACGCCGAGCAGCGGCTCGCCAGCCTGGTCGACCAGAACGAGACCGACGGCATGCTGTTCAAGATCAAGCAGGATCCCCGGGTCTTCGCGGCCGGCCGGTTCCTCCGGGCCAGCTCGCTCGACGAGCTACCCCAGTTGATCAACGTGCTCTGGGGCGAGATGTCCCTGGTCGGCCCCCGCCCGCTCCCCGCCGACGACGGCGACTTCCTCGGCGACGTACGGCGCCGGCTGCTGGTCCGGCCCGGCATCACCGGGCTGTGGCAGGTCTCCGGCCGCTCCGACCTCTCCTGGGACGAGGCCGTCCGGCTGGACCTCTACTACGTCGACAACTGGTCACTGGCGTACGACCTGGCGATCCTGTGGCGGACCGTCGGGGTGGTGTTGGCCCGCAAGGGCGCGTACTAGGCGTATCTCGCCGGGATCCCGCCCGACCGGTGGCTTGGCGAACCGGTCGACCAACCGTCAGGATCTCTGCGTGGGGTGGCCCAACCTGTCCACGGCAGTCGCCGTGGTGGCGATGATCAGTGCGTTGGCGGCTGCCCTCTTCGCCGTCGTCCGGCTGCGCGCCCGGCAGGGCATCGCCACCGCCACCCAGCGGGCCACCTACGACGTGCTGCACACCGCCGGGCTGGCCGCCGAGCCACTGCGTACCGGGCTCACTCCGGCCGGTGCGGCGAAGGCGGTACGCCACCTGCGTACCCTGGTCGGCTCCGCCGGACTCGCGCTGGCCGACCCGGACCGGCTGCTCGCCCTCGACGGGCGCGGCGGCCACCACGGCGAGCAGCTCCTCGCCGCCGCCGCCAGCACCATCAGAACCCGCCGGTCGACCGTGCTCGGCGAGTCGGAGCTGCGCTGCGACCGGGTCGACTGCCCGGTACGCGGAGCCGTGATCGCCCCGTTGACCGGCCCCGACGGCCGGGCCGGCGCGGCGCTGGTGGCGATCGTCGACGACCAGCCGGCGCCCGGCCTGGTGCAGGCCGCCCTGGAGACCGCGCACTGGGCCGGCGCCCAACTCGCGCTCGCCGAACTCGACTCGTCCCGGGAGCGGCTGGCCCGGGCCGAGGTACGCGCCCTGCGGGCCCAGATCAGCCCGCACTTCATCTACAACGCGCTGACCGCGATCGGCTCGTTCGTCCGGACCGACCCGGAGCGGGCCCGGGAGCTGATCCTGGAGTTCGCCGAGTTCACCCGCTACTCGTTCCGGGCGCACGGCGAGTTCACCACGCTCGCCGAGGAGCTGCGCTCGATCGACCGCTACCTGACCATCGAGCGGGCCCGGTTCGGCGACCGGCTCCAGGTGAAGTTGCAGATCGCCCCGGAGGTGCTGCCGGTCAGCCTGCCGTTCCTCTGCCTGCAACCGCTGGTCGAGAACGCCGTCCGGCACGGGCTGTCCCGCAAGCCCGGGGTGGGGATGGTCAGCATCGAGGCCCGGGACGCCGGGGCAGAATGCCACATAACGGTCGAGGACGACGGGGTCGGGATGGACCCGGCGGTACTGGCCGCCGGCATCGCCGAGGCCGCCGCCGACCCGGCCGACGACTCCGGCCAGCACGTCGGTCTCTCCAACGTGGACGAACGGCTCCGGTCGGTCTTCGGGGACCAGTTCGGCCTGGTCGTGGAGACCGACCTCGGATCGGGTACGAAGGTGAGCATGCGGATACCGAAGTTCCACCGTCATGTCCGGGCGAGCGCGTGACGGGGGACCCGCACGTGCACCGGGGCCGGCGGCCGACCTGGAGGGCTGATCCGTGACCGGTTTCCTGCGCGTCCTGGCCGTCGACGACGAGCCACCCGCGCTCGACGAGCTGGCCTACCACCTGCGGGCCGATCCACGGGTGTCCCGGCTGCACACCGCCGGGGACGCCACCGAGGCGCTGCGGGTGCTCCGGGACGCCGACGTCGACGTGGTCTTCCTCGACATCCGGATGCCCGGTCTCGACGGCATGGAGCTGGCCCGGGTACTCCGCCGGTTCGCCCGGCCACCGGCGATCGTCTTCGTCACCGCGTACGACGACGGGGCGGTCGACGCCTTCGACCTCGGCGCCACCGACTACGTACGCAAGCCGGTCCAGGCCGAGCGGCTCGCCGAGTCGCTGCGCCGGGTGGTCGGCTCCCGGGTGGTACCCACCCATCCGGCGGCACTTGCCCGGGCCGAGCCCGACCCGACGATCCCGGTCGAGCTGGCCGGCACCACCCGGATGCTGCCCCGCTCGGCCGTACGCTGGGTCGAGGCGCAGGGCGACTACGCCCGGCTGCACACCGCCGACGGCTCACACCTGGTCCGGGTGCCGCTGGCCACCCTCGCCGAGCGGTGGGCCGACGCCG
Organism: Plantactinospora mayteni; assembly: GCF_016862935.1. Lineage (GTDB taxonomy): Bacteria > Actinomycetota > Actinomycetes > Mycobacteriales > Micromonosporaceae > Plantactinospora > Plantactinospora mayteni. Next base: position 115,068 of record NZ_BONX01000032.1, on the reverse strand, counting down.
GGTTCGTCCGGATCCACCGGTCGTACCTGGTGCAGCTCCGGCTGATCGCCGAACTCCGGCTCGCCAACTCCGGCTATGTCGTGGTGGTCGACGACACCGAGCTGCCGGTCAGCCGCCGGCACACCCGGGAACTCAAGGACAAGCTGGTCCGGGCCGCCAAGCAGGACTGGAACCGCTGACCGGATCCGGCGAGTACGCCGGTCGGGTCGGCGCCGTTCGGGGCTCTCCGGTCCGGTTGCCGGCGTGTCCCGGCGGTTGCCGTGCGGTGGGACAATGCACTACCTCGCTGAGATGTGTTGCCTGGGCTCGTCGGCAGCGTCCACGTCAGCGATACCGAGATCAGCGCACCGGCCGCGCCACGCGGCGTGGTCGGTGTGTCGCATGGGGGGATTTTCAGGATGTTCGATTCCGCGACGACTCAGGTGCTCGACCCTGTGCCGCCAGCACCGGCAGCGGGGAAGCGGGGTGGCAGGCGTAGTCGCTGGCTGCTGATCAGTGGGTTGTTGATCGTGTTGTTGGCCGGGGTCACGTTGTTCGCGATCGCACCGTTGCGTAATCCGTTGCCGGTGGCGGCGGTCGCTCGGACCCTGCCCGGGTCGGCGACCATTCCCGGCAAGGCGCCGGTGGTGCCGTGGCCGGCGACCGGGCAGGCCGCGCTGTCGGTCGAGGGAGTCGGGTCGCTGGGCACTTCTGGTGGTAGCGAGCCGGTGCCGATCGCGAGTGTGACGAAGGTGATGACCGCGTATCTGATCCTGACCGAGCATCCGCTGAAGCGGGGTGAGCACGGGCCGAAGTTGACGGTCAGCGCGGCGCAGGCGGCGGCGTACCCGGGAGAGTTGGCTCGGGGTGAGTCGTTGGTGCCGGTGGTCGCGGGCGCGGTGTTCACCCAGCGGCAGGCGTTGCAGGCGGTATTGCTGCCGTCGGCGAACAACATGGCCCGGATCCTGGCCGCCTGGGACGCCGGCAGTATCGACGCGTTCGTGGCGAAGATGAACGCCACGGCGGAGAAGTTGGGGATGAAGGACACCCGCTACACCGACCCGTCCGGGCTCGACCCGGGCACGGTGAGTACCGCCGTGGACCAGGTGATCCTGGCTCGGAAGGCGATGCGGCTGCCGGCGTTCGCGGAGATCGCGGCGCAGAAGAAGGCGACCCTGCCGGTTGCGGGTGAGGTGAAGAACTACAACTCGTTGGTCGGTCGGGACGGGGTGGTGGGGATCAAGACCGGGTCCACCGACGAGGCCGGTGGGTGTCTCGTCTTCGCCGCCGTGGTGAAGGTCGGTGGACGGAAGGTAACGATCGTGGGTGCTGTTCTCGGGCAGCCTGGTGCGAACACGCCGGTGCAGCTCGACCGGGTGTTCAAGGCGACCCGTCCGCTGGTCCGGACCGCTACCGCCGCGTTGACGGCGCATCCGGTGGTACGGACCGGCGACCAGGTCGCCACCGTGACCGGTCCACTCGGCACCGGCACCACCATCCACGCCGGGAAGGACCTGACCGTGGTCGGCTGGCCCGGCATGCGGGTACGCCTCGACGTCGAGATCCCCGCGATACCGGCCCGACTACCGGCCCAGACCGAACACGGCCAGCTCACCGCGGTCACCGATGGTGGCGGCGCACCGGTCACCGCCGCGCTGCACAGCGGGGAACGTCTGGAGCCACCGAGCAACTGGGAACGGATCCGCCAACACCGCTGAGCCGCCCGGCGGCTGTGGCGGCCAGTCGTTCTGTGCTGGCCGGTCGTTCTGTGGTGCCCAGTGCTGGCCGTGCTCGGCTCGGTCTTGCCATGTCGCAGGCCCGGGTGGGACTCGTGTCCCGACCGGGGCCTGCGGTGGGTGAGAATCCTCGGATCCGTCAGGACTTCGGCTGGGTGAAGCGGATGCTGTTACCGAAGGGGTCACGCAGGCCGCAGTCGATGCCGTACGGGCGCTCGGTCGGCTCCTCGGTAAACTCGACGCCCCGGCCCAGCAGCGTCTCGTACGTCTTGCGGCAGTCGTCGGTGCTGAAGATCAGCGATCCGCCCGTCGCCCCCTTCGTCACCAGCTCCCGGACCTGCTGCGCCGTCTCCTCGGACAGTGCCGGCGGGCCGGGCGTCGTCAGCAGGATCTGCCGCACCGGGTCACCGGGGACGTTGACCGTGAGCCAGCGCATGAAGCCGAGGTCGCTGTCCGTGTTGACCTCCAGGCCGAGCTTGCCGACGTAGAAGTCAAGGGCCTCGTCCTGGTCGAGGACGTAGATCTGCGAGTGCGTGATGGCGTTGAACATGCCCATCACGCTACGGCCCGAGCCGGCCGGAAACTTATCCAAAACTGCTCAGTCTGTCGACCGTATCGGCAGCTCAGCAGGGCTCAGGCGCTCGGCCGCGTCCAGGCCATCGTGAAGCAGTTCGGCACGTTCGGGGCCACCACCGGGCGCTCCTTGCGGTACGTCCTCGGCGAGCTGCCGACGATGTCCCGGAACGTACGACTGAAGGTGCCCAGGCTGCTGAAGCCGACGCTGAAGCAGATATCGGTCACACTGCGTTCGGTCTCCCGGAGCAGGAACATCGCCCGCTCGACCCGACGCCGCTGGAGATAGCGGTGTGGCGTCTCACCGAACGTTGCCCGGAAAGTACGCGTGAAGTGCGCCTCCGACACGTGCGCGATCCGAGCCAGCGCCGGTACGTCCAGCGGCTGCGCGTACGCCCGGTCCATCGCGTCTCGTGCCCGGAGCATCCGACGATTGGACTCTTCCACGGCGCGACTCACCACACCATCACACCACGGCCCTCCGGCACAGCGCCGGGAAGGATGCAGAGGTCGGAGGGACCGGCACGTCTTCGCCCGTCGCGCGACCTCTTGCCGGGCGCGGATCGGGCGGTAGAAATCGTGGACGTCGTTTTCCCAGGTGACCGGACGGATCTCTGCTTCACGACGAAGCTGAACTCGTGGAACGCTCGACCCGACTCGTCTCGGTCGTCACACCGGTTCATCCGCCCGGTGCCGGCTACCTCGCCGACGCGTACGGGTCGATGGCCAGGCAGAAGATGCCGGACGGCTGGGACTGGCAGTGGCTCGTCCAGGAGGACGGGCAGGACGGACTACTGCTCGACCAACTCCCCGACGATCCTCGAATCCTCCCCGGCAGCGGCCGGCCCGGCGGTCCCGGCGTCGCCCGGACTCTCGCCTTGGCACGGGCCGAAGGCGAGTACGTCAAGGTCCTCGACGCCGACGACCAACTCACCCCGGGCGCGCTCGCCCGAGACATCGCCACACTCACCGACAACCCGCACCTCGGCTGGGTCACGTCACGGGTTCTGGACCTGCACCCGGACGGGTCAACGCATGGGTGGGACAAGGACCCGCCGGACGGCCCTTTCAGCCGCAGTGCGGTACTCGCCTTCTGGAAGGCCAACGACTACCGGGCACCCGTACACCCGGCGACTCTGTGCGTGCGCCGGGATCTCCTTGTTCGCTCTGGGCGGCTGGATGGCCGTAACCGCCTCCGAAGACACCGGCCTGCTCATCGCCGCCAGCGTCATCAGCGACGGCTACTTCGTCGCCGACCCCGGCCTGTACTACCGCAAGTGGCCCGGCCAGATGACCGGCCAAGCCGCACACCGCGACCCGGCCGAACACGCCGCACGGATGCAGGGCAGGTCACCGACGCTACGCCCAACGGCTCATGTGCTCATCGACGACCTCTCGCACCTGCTGGCGGAGGTCTGTGCAAGACATGTCGCCCATACCCTCCGCTTCGAACACCGCATCGGTAAAGCTGCCCACGTCGCGTGGGGGTGCCTCGCACAGTTCGCGGCGCTCGGCAGGTGGCAGGCAGAAGCCCAACTTGACACACAGCTCGTAGAGAAGCCGCTCGACATCCGATTCGTGATCAACGCGCTGTCCCATGCACAGCAGCATGTCCGACCCGGCCAGCGCCACGACGGAGGGCACGGAAGGACACGCCGAACCGGAGGGGCACGCAGGGGGCACGACGGGCGCATTTGACCTGGGCCTTAGCTCGTGGAGCGGGTGACGGGAATCGAAACGCGCACTGTCAGCTCCGCGAGGCGTCAATCAGGTCTACGAGGACGTGCGCAAGCCCACCGACGGCACCGGCAACGTATGACTGCCAGCGATAGATGGCGGTTATCAGCGATGATTGGCAGGATCGTGCCCCCGAGGCCTCCGGTGCCTGAGTCGAGCCCCGGTAACTGAAACCTGGTCACGGTCGTTAGAACCGAATGGCATCAGATCAAACGTCTATCCCCCGGGCGACGCGCTACATGTAGCGTCGGTCCCCATGATCGTGTGGCTCAACGGCACCCACGGCGCAGGCAAGACGACGACCAGCGCACTCGTGCAGCAACTGATCCCGGACTCACGGGTGTTCGACGCCGAGAAGGTCGGCGAGACACTCATGGACATCACGCCAGGGCTGCCTGCGACGGACAACTTCCAGCACTGGCCGCCGTGGCGGCAACTCGTCGTCGAGACCGCCCGCCGCGTACTCGACTACACCGGCGGCACTCTGGTGATGCCCATGACTGTCCTAGTCGAGCAGTACTGGCGCGAGATCAGCACGGGCCTCGCCCACCATGCCATCCCGGTAAGGCACTTCGTCCTCCACGCCGACCAAGACACCCTCCGCAGGCGCATCGAAGGGGAACACCCTACCCCCTCCCCGTTCCGCCTCAAATACCTCGAGCCCTACGCGGAGGCGGCTCGCACGTGGCTACGCGACGAGGCCGAGGTCATCGATACCACGCACCTCATGCCCGCCCAGGCCGCCCTACAGATCGCGAAGGCCATCAAGAGTTGAGGCCCCGCCCCACCCTGTCAACCCTCGGCCAGTTTCGGGCGTCTCCGCCACCCAGACCTGGCAGGAGTGCCCGCCTCGGCCTCCTAGTCGGTAGTAGTCACACAACGGGGACCAGGACCAGGCGCCCGCAGACCCGGAGGGGACACACGCACGGGCACGACGCCCGGAGAGATCAGATACAACGAAGGCCCAGCGTCAGGAAATGTCCTCTGACCTGGGCCTTCATTGTTGGAGCGGGTGACGGGAATCGAACCCGCACTGTCAGCTTGGGAATTGGACCGAGACGGGTCCTGGTACGGCGTTTCGCCTGGTCGACGCGGTCTCGGGCGGCCTGGTTTGGCCTGGAATTACACCGGCTTATGGCCCGTGGATGGCCCGGCCTCCTGCCCTCGGCTTCGGGGCTGACGCACCCAGATCACCGGCCGTGGGAGGAGCACCTTCGTTCACTCGGCGAGTCTGCCATCCCAGCGAACACGTAACCCTCCAACATCGGCCCAGCCCTTGATGGCCGCCGCAAGCGCTCGCCGCTCCTCCCGACTGATCGGCACCATAGCCGGCCGCACCCAGTTCTCCAGGTCGCTAAGGTCAACAGACCAGTCGTGATCCGGACTGTCCGGCAACGTCTCGGCATACAGATCGATCTCCCGGCCGGTGGCGACGCAGGTGAGGAGCAGCGCGCGGAAACTTGGCCGGCTTGCCCTGATGGCGATGTCACCAGGTGTCAGCGTCATCCATCCAGCATCGCGCATCTGGGTGGGCTACGCCTGGAGGTCGACGGGCCGGTACCCGGCGGCTCGGTGGCAAGCCAGTCCCGGGGTTGGACTGGCGCGGCAGTCGGAAGCCCCGACCTCGACGGCGGGTGGTGCGCCGGCTTCCGTTCCGGCGTTCGTGGTCCAATCCTCGGATGGGGTGGGATGAGCGTGTACCGGAGTTGCTGACGCGTCTCGGCGAGTTGGGCTTGGTGGGCGCCATCAAGATTGACGGGGAGCGGGCGTACAAGCCCTGGACCGTGGTGATCTCCGGCCAGCAGCTCGGCGGGGCGTCAATCAGGTACGACGGCGACAGCCTTGACCACTGCTTGCGCGATGCGGTTGCCGCGCTCCGCGAGCGCTACCCGGACGATCTCAGCCTGAGCTGACCTACGCGCCCGGCGGCTCACGACAGCGCGTGGGGCGAGTGTCCCGGCGGCTGTCGGTGGCTCACCGCCCGGCGCCGAAGGCGGCCGGGGCGGCTTGCCGCCGGCCGGGCTTGCCGCCCCGCACCGCGCGGAGCGCGGTGCCTTGATCCAAGAACAGGGAAATTCGGCAGACGGTAAGTGTCAGCATCCTGACCTTTCAGCTCCGCCCCTAGCAAACATGACATCGGCTCATGTACATAGGACCCGTGACGACGCGCGCGGAGACGCCTGATACTGATCCGCCGGAACAGGACCAAGTTGGCGCAGGCGACTTGGACGATCCTGGACCCTCCCGCACGAGCTTACGCACCAAGACGAAAGGCCTACTTGTTGACTTTGCCTACTTGGCAATGGATGGCCTTGAAAAACTCATTGAGCTGGGTATCCGACTCAACTCCGATTGGAAAGAGAATGCAAACGAACGCCGCCTAGAGAGGCGAGAAAGACTGGTAGTCGGTGCCGTTACAGGAATCCTAGCAACACCGGAGTTTTACCACTCAATGAGGGTCCACGGCGGCTCTTCAACATTCGTTCTCTCCTATATAAAAGAGCGCGAAGACGAAATCCTCATGCACTACGCGGCGCTTTACGAAGATCTTCGACAGGGAAGTAAGAAGATCATCGCCTACACTCCGCCGGGCGCACTTGGGCTTTGGCTGTTTGGGAATGCTCTGCGAGATAAATGGCATGAGAATGATAGGAGCGCCCCCGGAACCTTCCCATCTACCGCATGGCTTCAGAAAACTCTCGATACCCTTGGTGATCCTGGCCTAGTGGCCACCTCCTTGGTAGCAATATTTGTGCTCATTTCGATGACTGCCGGGCTGTTCAAAGATGCGATCGACCACCGTAAGGCCTATGTTCGCGTCAAAATGGAACTCAGGGAGGCCATTCTTCCGCATGTAAGAGTTGCCATGAACATATGGTCGGACAAGCATTCGCCAACAGCCCTTCGGTTCGACCAGGCACCGGCCCTGAGCTCGGCCACTGACGATAGGTACCTCATTGATCGAGATGAACTGAAGCGAATTCAAACCTTAGTTAGCGAGCTTGGCGCTTCAGCAGTCGCAATTAGTGGTCCCCGCGGAGCAGGCAAGAGTACCTTGCTACGAAGCCTTACAACGCCACAAGCAGCACCTCGAAACTTGGTCGTCTCACTGGACGCGCCTGCCTCTTACGACGCTAAGGAATTTGTGATTGCACTGTATCGGCAGCTATGCGAACGCGTGAGAGAGCGCCTATCCGGTATGGTCGACGCAAGGTGGAAACGCGTCTCGCGAGGAATACTGAATGCTATTAGAATTTTAGTCGCACTCGCCAGCATTTTTCTCATTCTTATTCAAGTCAGACCAGACGCGATATCAATTCTTCCGATACGTGTCGACCCGATACCGCTACCAAAAAATATATGGCAAATGGCTTCCTATCTAGCACTGTTCGCCGTTGTCTTTACTCTCGCAGGGAGTTTACGGCCCCACAAGGGTCGGACAGGTGCAGCGGAATTGGTTCGACGTTCGATAGAGGAAGAAAAGGCCCTCCGCTTTCTGCAAACCATTTCCGTTGAGCGAAGCGGCGGCCTTAAAGCAAAGGTCGGATTTGAACTAGGAAGAAAGAACACGAGACAGCTGATTGAGCAGGTCGCGTCACTTCCTGACCTCATTCGCGCCTATAGGTCATTCGCGGCAGACTCAATATTGTGGTGGCGTGAGTCGCTCTACGATGGAAATCTCGTTGTAATCATTGATGAGCTAGACCGGGTAACCGATGTTGAATCAGCCGAGCGTTTCATTAACGACATCAAGGGCATCTTCGGCATTCTGCATTGCACCTATCTGGTGACGGTTTCTGAAGACGCACTTGCACAATTTGAGCGTCGCATGGTTGGCATCCGACCGGTACTCGATAGCACATTTGACGAGGTGGTTAGGTTGCCTGTCCTTAATATATCGCAGGCAAAGGAACTGTTGGGTCGCAGGCTTGTCGGGTTCCCTCAAGCCTTCGTTACCCTTTGTCACGCGTTAAGCGGAGGAATTCCACGAGATTTGATACGGACTGCCCGAGCCCTTATCGACGCCCGCCGGAGGCTCGACCAGGATGACCTGGTTCCTTTAACTTACGAGATTGTCCACCAAGAGATTCGGCGCCTCAAATCGGGGCTAATCGGCCGCGTGAATAGTGAACTTACAGGAGAGGCAGCGTTCGATCTACTTAAGGTGCTTGCCGACCCCGATTGGCCAGAACTAGAGTCGGAATCGGTTCTAGCAGCTGCTAACACCGCGCTCCGCCCCGATGCGGACAGGCCTGCTAATAGGGTCTCCATGCAACTTGGCGTAGCCCTTTACTACTACGCCACAATCCTCCAAGTATTTGAGGCGTTTGAACCCCAGCACCCCGAGGATTCGGCTAGGCTCGCTGATTTGGGCCTGAGACTGGCGGTAGCTCGCAGCGTCATGCCGACGAGCGTCGACTTAGCTTATGTGCACGTTCAGAGGCTGCGGATTCAGGAAGGCCTAGGCTGAATCTGATACTAGACGTCTGTAAACTGTTCTACGACGCTATCCCTCCCAGAGAAGTAATTCGTAGTCGAGTTCCGTTCGATCAGCAGGAAGAACGATCTCCATTGCGACTTCAACTACGTCGTCCTGGGCTTCCGTTAGACGGGTCACAGCAAGAACCGAAGCGCCTGCTGACAACCGAAGGATCCTCGCCTCGTCGGTAGTGGGAATACGAGAGCGTACTGTCTCCCGAATCCTGGTAACTGTAACACCAAGCGAACGGAGCTGTGAGATATGGCCCCCGCGCCAAGGTTCACGGCCAGGATCAGCTACAGGTGTGCCTGCGACCATGTCGAATAAATAGTATGAAGTAGTTATTTGTTGCGGGATTCCAGATTCTTTCGCAATTAGACGCCGCTGCAAGAGCATTGTTCCGGGAACTACATTGAATGCCCTCGCAACTTCCGCCGATGCATGTACCTGGGAATAGTCGGCTTCAACCCCTTCCGGGGCAATGGGTGAGCCGCTGGCGCCTGAGCTCGGAACCACGTCACTCGGGCTTAGGGCAGGGCGATATCGATCTGGGCCGAGCCTGCGTACAGCGACGTTGGGACGAGCATAGGTGCCTCTGCCATGTTCGGTGACAACCAGGCCATCAACGCGGAGCACGTTGATTGCTTCGCGGATGGTTCCTCGGGCGACGCGGAACTCTGCGGTTAGTGCGCTTTCGGACGGGATGAGGGCGCCGGCTGGGATGGCGCCTGCGGCGATGCGGCGTCGGAGCTCGTCAGCGATGGCGCGGTAACGGGGTTGTCTGTGCGGGGCTGGCACGGGCATCACCGTACCTGTCTGCCATATTCTCGGCGGCCATCCACGGTCAGAATGGACGTCTAGACAAGCTGTCTACTTGTAGGTACCTTTCGGTAAGTGCGGCCGGGACGGCAGGTCTGGCAAGGGGTTGGCACGCCGCCGGCCCGGTCGCACGACCGGAGAGCACTGACGCGCTGGACAGCGGTTCGACGCGTCCCCGCGTGTGCCTGATCCGGGCACGGCGATACCCGACGCCGCCGATCCGGCGGTGCGCCGTGCCGTCATCGGGCCGGTGGTCGGTCTGCCTTCCCCCCGGGAGCCGGCCACCGGCCTACCTCACCCTGCAAGGAGATCGTGATGGTTCGTGCTCGCTTGCTCATCCGACTCGCGTTCTGGCGGTCGTCGCGGTGTCGCGCTCGTCACTCGGAGCCTGCGCCGTCTGTTCACCGGGGCGTGGCCCACCCGACTCCCCCGCCCGCTGTCCCGTCGTGGGCCATCGCCCGAACGTGCGAGTACACCCGTTGGCGGTCTGTGCCGCTGTTGACTCTCGGGCAGGCGTTCCGGGGGCATGGCGGGCGGCGGCCCCAGTGAGCGCAACGCCTCGGCGGCGGCCTGACGTGGTGCATCCGCCATGGTGCGTACCGCAGCGATGTGAGTTCATGCTGTCTGCTCAGGTCGAACGGGCTCTACGCCATCACAAGGGGCCGGTTCGGTTGCTTGGGGACCGGCGCGGCGGCGGCGCCGTGGCTGTGTATCTGTTCGCTGGGCAGGCCGGTCTACCGATGCTGGGCGTCCACGCTGCTGGTCGATTCCGGGGATCCGGCGGGGCGGTGCTCCGGCTGGCCGAGGTGTGGCGGCTGTCTCGGCACCTGGACGACCTGCTACGCCAAGCAGGATTCAAGCCGCCGCCGCAGGGAGGCGACGATGGTCGAGCGTGACCAGGGCGACGAAGGGAAGACGCGAGTCCGGGTTTTTCCGCGTGATGTGTGCCCCGGGTGGTGTCGGGGCTGCCGGGCGACGGACCCGAAACACCGGAGCCGGCTGGCGACCGTCGGCCGGGAGGGCAGTGGTTGGCTCAGTGTCCAACTCGTCGCCGATCGAGGGGCCGCGCACGCCCCGCTGTTGAAGATCGATGTCACGCACCACGGGTCTACGGAAACGGTGCTGCTCACGTTCGCGCAGACAGGGCGGATGATCGCTGAGATCATCCATCTCCCGCATCCGGTCGGAGCCTGGCAGCTTCAAGAGGATCCGCTGCTTGGGGACGAAGGCGGTGGCTGACCGGCGCGACAGGTCGACGGCCCGGCAGACGTATCAACGTCTAGGCGGTAGCGTAAGCGCCGTGAACTCTCGTGACTGGCGTCCGCGCTACCTCCAGCTTGCGGAGGAGCTGCGCGCCCGGATCGAGAGCGGCGAGCTTCCCCGGGGTACGGCCATGCCGAGCGAGACGGAGTTAGCCGACTCGTCCGGGCTGTCCCGGACCAGCGTGCGTAACGCCATCCGGCAGCTTCGGGAATGGGGCCTGGTCCGGGCCGAGCAGGGTCGGGGCACCTACGTACGGGCGCCTCGGCAGCGGGTCCGCCGGCGTAACACCGAGCGGTATCAGTGGGAGAAGGACCGGGTACTCCTCGACGAGGCCGAACGGCGGCGGACCGGCGGAACCGAGCATGACACCGGCCTGACGGTCGATGACCTCAAGTTCCACGCCGAGTACTCCGAGGTGAAGGCGGACGAGGAGATGGCGGCGGCGTTCGGCCTGCCGGTCGGTGCGCCACTGCTACGGCGGGTCTACTGGACCAGTTCCCGGCACGAAACCGCGCCGCTGTCGGCGTCGTACTCCTACCTGCCGTATGACCTGGTGAAGCGCAACAAGCAACTGCTGTCCGCCGACTACGAACCATGGCCGGGCGGTACCCAACATCAGCTCTCCACCGTCGGAATCGAGCTGGACCGGATCGAGGAGGTCGTACAGGCCCGGCCGCCGCTGCCGGACGAGGCCGAACTACTCGACATCGAGGCTGGGGTTGCTGTCCTGGACGTGCGCAAGACGTCGTACGACATCCAGGATCGGGTGGTAGAGGTCGCGGACGTCGTTTTCCCAGGTGACCGGACGGAACTCTGCTTCACGACGAAGCTGAAGCGGTGGAACGCTTGAGCCGACTCGTCTCGGTCATCACACCGGTCCACGGCCCGAGTGTCGGCTACCTCGCCGACGCCTACGGGTCGTTGGCCGGGCAGAAGATGCCGGACGGCTGGGACTGGCAGTGGCTCGTCCAGGAGGACGGGCAGGACGGGCTACTGCTCGACCAACTCCCCGACGATCCCCGCATCCTTCCCGGCAGCGGCCGGCCCGGCGGTCCCGGCGTCGCCCGAACGCTTGCCCTGGCGCGTGCTGAGGGTGATCTTGTCAAGGTCCTCGACGCCGATGATCAGCTCACCCTAGGTGCGCTCGCCCGCGACATCGCGGTACTCACCGAGAATCCGCACCTCGGCTGGACCACGTCGCGGGTCTTGGACCTGCTCCCGGACGGCACGACTCAGGGATTCGACCAGGATCCGCCCGACGGGCCGATTAGCCGCGGTGCGGTCCTCGCCTTCTGGAAGGCCAACGGCCACCGGGCACAGGTACACCCGGCGACGCTGTGCCTGCGCCGGGACCTTCTCCTCGCTCTTGGCGGCTGGATGGCGCTGCCCGCCAGCGAAGACACCGGGCTACTAATCGCGGCCAGCGTCATCACCGAGGGCTACTTCACCGCCGAAACCGGCCTCCTTTACCGCAAGTGGCCCGGCCAGGCAACCAGCCAACCCGCGCACAGAGAACCCGCCGAACACTCGGCCCGCATGCGGATCATCGAAGCCCGCGCGTACGCGCTCCGCGCGCTGCTGTCGGCCCGCTGACCATCGCCACTCGTCGGCGTTGAAGCCCCGGCCGGTTCTTCAGATCGAACCCTAGGACGGGTGCTTCGGCCCGGGCCACGAGAAATTTCACCGTCCACACCCGGCGTTTTCCCTGCTCACAAAGGTGACTCCCGAAGACTACATAGACGGATTGGAAGCCCCTATGTAGTTCTACAGACGTGCCGGGAACGTCGGACGCTCGACACTGTGTCCACAGTGAGAGACAAACCAAACAGCCGTTCCTGACGGTACAGATGCCTGCCGTCGTTCGAGTGGTTCAACCTGATCACCACCGCTCGTAGACGTGAGCCTCGAATCTCGTCGGCACCAAGACATTGACTTGTCTGCCAAGCGCCCGTACCTTCAAAGCATCAACTTGGCAGACAAGTTGACTACTTGGCAGACAACACCATGGAGGTCTTGAGCGATGGCTCTGCGTGGCGGGACCCGGTTCGCGGTCCGGTGTGAGGACGTGTTCCCGGCGGGGTGCGCGTTGGTGCCCGAGTCGCTGGGTGAGGTGGAGGACTACGACGAGAAGTCGGGTCGCCGTAGCCCGGCTAAGGACAAGGTGACGGGTCAGCGGGTGTGGCAGGTGCGGGTGATGGACCTTGACCCCGAGTTGGGGAAGCGGTCGCGGGAGACGACGGTCAAGATCTCGGCCGACTACCAGCCGGTCCCGCCGACCGGTGCGCCGTTCGAGGCGGTGGAGTTCGAGGGCTTGACGGTCACGCCGTACGTGGCCAACAACGGCCGGATGGCGTACTCGCTGCGGGCGACCGGGATGCGTGCCCCTGCCGGCGTCAACCGCGACTCGATGGCGGCGGCCTGACCGCTGGTTGGTGGGCGGGGCTGTCTGGTCTTGGCGGACGGCAGCCCCGCCCCTCTCTTGTCAATCCCCCTGCTCCTCTGGAGAGAGGTTTCGACGTGTCCAAGCGTAGGCGCCGGACGGCCGAGACGCGGTCGCGGTGTGGTGTGTGTCAGTCCTTGTTCGACCCGGCCGGCAGCGCGGACGGTCAGTGTCCGCTCTGCGTCGACCAGCTCGTCCTACCGCTGCCGGCGGTCCGGGACGCGTCGGGCCGGTTCGTGTCGCTGCGGGGCGTCCGATGATCGGGCGGCGGCCTCGGGGTGAGGTGGTGCTGACCTCGGCCGGGGACCTGATGGTGATCCGGCCCAAGCGTCTCGAACTCCCGTTGTGGCTGGTGATTCCCGGCCTGCTGCTGCGGTGGGGCTGGCGGGCGGTGTGGTGGTGCCTACGTCACCCGGTCGCCACCGCCTCGACGGTGTTCCTGCTCGCCGTGTACGTCGACCACGGCTGGCAGGGTCTCGTATCACTGCTGGTCGGGGTGGCCGGGGTGTCGGCTGTCTGGCGATGGCGGCACGAATCGTCGTGGTGGACCTGGCTGGCCGGTCCGCTGCTCGGCTGGTTCCGTCGGGTGTTCGTCTACCGGCGGATATGGCGCGAGGCGATGACCCTGTGCCGGCTGGCCGCGAAGTACGACCATCAGACGGTCCTGCCCCGGCTGCTGTCCGTGCGCTCAGATCCGGCATTGGACGTGCTGACGATCCGAATGGTGCGCGGCCAGACGCCGGAGGACTTCCAGCGGGTGACGGCGAACCTGGCGTACGCGTTCGGGCGGCGGCATGCCCGGGTGTACTCCGAGCACCCCGACGACCCACCGACGCGGGTTGGCCGGTGGGCGTGGCTGCTCCGACTGGTGGACCGGGTGCGGTTCCGGGACCGGCCGAGCGTGGTCTACCTGGTCCTGGTCCGGACCGACGCACTCCGCACCACCGTTCCGCCGTTCGAGGTGCCGGCGGTGCCGGACTTCACCGCGCTGCCTCTCGCCCGGCGAGAGGACCTGACCACCTGGCGCCTGCACCTGCTGGCGACTCACGTCCTGGTCGGCGGTGCTACCCGACGTGGCAAAGGCTCCGTGCTGTGGTCCCTGGTCCGGGCGCTCGGTGGAGGTGTCGCGTCGGGGCTGGTCCGGCTGTGGGTCATCGACCCCAAGGGCGGGATGGAGTTCGCCATGGGGCGACCGATGTTCGCCCGGTTCGCTTGCAAGTCGTTCGAGGCCATGGCCGACCTCTTGGACGAGGCGGTAGCCGTGATGCGGGAACGGCAGGCCCGGCTTGCCGGCGCGGTCCGGGTCCATACGCCGAGCGTCGCCGACCCCCTGGTCGTGGTCGTCATCGACGAAATGGCGGCGCTGACGGCATACCTACAGGACGCTGAGCTGCGGAAGCGGATCGCGGGCTCGTTGGGGCTGCTGCTGTCCCAGGGCGCCGGGGTCGGTGTGCTGGTGGTGGCGGCGTTGCAGGACCCGCGCAAAGAGGTGCTGCCGTTCCGGGACCTGTTCCCCACCCGCATCGCACTCGGCCTCACCGAGGCGTCGCAGGTTGACATGGTTCTCGGTGACGGTGCCCGTAACCGGGGTGCTCTGGCTGACCAGATGCCGCGCTGGGCCAAGGGCGTCGGGTACGTGATCCTCGACGGCACCCCGGAACCGGCCCGGGTCCGCTTCTCCTACATCTCCGACGACGAGATCCGGGCCATGGCCGCGACCTATCCGGCGCCGGTGGATGCGGCGGACATCTTGGCCCAGGTCGGCCGGGAAACCGCCGACGAACCCGCGCGGCCAGCCCTGCCCCGGCAACGGTCGTCCGGGCCACTGCTGCCCGACGCGCTACTGAACCTCCTCGACCCGGACCGGAACCGCGACGGGGGTGAGCAGGCATGACCGACTCGACCGGGCGGCGGTTCTTCCGCCTCCGCACCCCGAACGACACCGGGTCAGGCACCGCCGTTTCGGTACGCGTCGACCCGGACCGGCCGGACCCGTACCCCGTCTACCTGGCCGTCGGTGCCGGCCGCCGCCGGATGTACCTGACCGAGGGCGAGGCGTGGGCGTTGTGGCGGTGCCTCTCCGAAGCTGTCGCCACCCTCGGCGAACCGCCCGACAACATCCGCACCACCATCCGACCGGCCCGGAGGTAGCCAGCCATGACACCCCTCAACCGGATCGCGGCTGCACTCCGCCGGCCGCTACGCATCCGACTCGTCGCCCCACCCGACAAGGCTGCGGCTGCTCTGCGCGGCCTGGCTGCCTTCATCCACCACCGCACCGAACTGCGGTACCGGCGCATCCGCATCGACCTGACCATCCGGCCTGACGAGGAGGGCAACCGATGAACTCGTGCACCCTCCACCCCGGCGAGTTGGCCTGCGATCGGTTGGGCCTCATCGAGATCGAGGACAGGACCGGCGCCCGTGCCTGGACCTGCGAGGACCACGCGATCCGCGCCATCTGGACCATCGACGGTGCTCGCATCGTCCGCGACCTGCGCACCGAGCGAACGGGGGCCGGCCGATGATGCGGGTACGTGCCGAAGCTGCGGCCCGGCTGCTGATTCTGCTCGCCATCGGCGGGATGGCCGGCGCTGCCGCGTTCACCCATGTACATGACCTGACCGTCGCGCACGGTCAACCCGACTGGATCGGCTGGGCCAACGCGGTTGCCGTCGAGCTGATGGCCATCTACCTCGGCCTGGAGATCCGCGCCCGGCGTCGTGCCGGTCGTCCGGTCGGGTTCGTCGCCGTGCTCCTGGTCGGCTTCGCCATCCTCTCCCTCGCCGCCCAGGTCGCCGAAGCCGAACCGTCCGTCTGGGGCTGGATCGTCGCCGCCGTTCCCTCCCTCGCCTTCCTCGCTCTGGTCAAGGTCGTCCTGTCCAGCGCACCCGCCTCCGTCCCGACCACCGATGAGCAGGCGTCGGCCGTCGTAGACGACCCCGACCCGGAACCCGTCACCGTTGACCACGAACCGGTCCAGGACCGTACGCCGGTCGTCTACGCCCCGGTGCCGGCATCGCGGCCGGGGTCGTCGGCGGTGCTGCCTCCGCTCGGCGTCGTCCATCCCACCCGGTCCGCTCGGGTCGCCCGATGACTGCACCGGCCCTTCCCGGCCTCGGCCCGTCCGCCCCGACTCCGGAGCAACCTCGGCCGGGGTCGCGGGCGGCACGAATGGGCCTACCCCGCGCCGTCGACGTCCTCAAAGACGTCGCCACCGAGTACGGCGTCTGCATCCGGCCCCTCGCCATGCGCCGCACCGACCTGAACACCGGGCAGACCGAGGTCATCGACCTGCCCTGCGGCGCGACCCGGGAGGACAAGTGCCCGGCTTGCGCGAAGAAGAACCGCCGGCTACGGCAGGCGCAGATCCGGGAGGGCTGGCACCGCTCGGACGAACCCCTGCCCGGTCCGGAACCCGCGACCGAGGAGCAGAAGGCGCTGGTCGTGCTGCGGGCGCACCTGGAGTACGGCCGCGACGAGGCGGCCCGCGCGTCCGAGTGGGATCAGGTCGAAGACCTCGATGAGGCCATCCGGGAGGTGGAAGAGGCGATTACGGCCGAAGGGCTGCGCGGTCGGGTGGGTCCACCTCACCAGTCCGGCGACGACGGCCAAGACGACGAGGACACCGGGCGGCGGCGGAAGCGCTCGACCAGGCGGCGGCAGGACGCACCCGACCTTCCTCGACGCAAGGTCGAGCGCCGCACGGTCGGCAAGGTCTACACCGCCCCGGACGGCTCGACCTACCAGCCGTCGATGTGGCTGACCCTGACCCTCGACTCGTACGGCCCGGTCCGTCCCGACGGCACTCCGGTCAACCCCGACCGGTACGACTACCGCCGGGCAGCCTGGGACGCGGTCCACTTCCCCCGCCTCCTCGACCGGTTCTGGCAGAATCTCCGGCGCTGTGAGGGCTGGAACGTCCAGTACGCGGGCTGTGTCGAGCCGCAACGCCGACTCGCCCCACACGCGCACTTCGCCATCCGGGGCACCATTCCGCGTGACGTGCTGCGCACCGTGGCGGCGGCCACCTATCACCAGGTGTGGTGGCCTGCCGTCGACGTGCAGCTCTACACCCGCGACCGTCCACCGGTCTGGGACGAGGAGGCGGCGGCCTGGGTCGATCCCGACACCCGGCGACCACTGACTACCTGGAGCGAAGCGCTCGACGCTATCGACCAGGACCCGGACGCCGAACCCGTGCACGTCGTCCGGTTCGGCAAACAGGTCGACGCACGCGGCGTCATGCCTGGTACCGACGACGCGGCCCGGACGATTCGCTACATCACGAAGTACATCACCAAGGCCACCGGCGACTGCCACACCATCGCCACCGAGCGGCAGCAACGCCACCTCGACCGGCTCTGGCAGCAACTCCAGATCACCCCATGCACCGACCGATGCGCCAACTGGCTGCTCTACGGCGTCCAACCGAAGAAGGCGCACGCCAAGCTCAAGCCCGGCCGCTGCAAAGGCAAGGTGCACCAGCGGGAGACCCTCGGCATCGGCGGCCGGCGCATCCTCATCTCGCGGGACTGGTCGGGAAAGACGCTCGCCGACCACAAGCACGACGCGCGGGCCTGGGTACGCGCGCTGCTCGGCGTCACCACCGACCTTGCCGGCGTCGACCACGCCCAGGGCGCCACCACCGAACCGGTACGCCACGCCTGGGAACTCGCCCGACCGGACGATCCGGACGTCGGACCCATGGCACACCGGCTCATGCGCGCCATCTCCGAACGCGCCCGATGGCGAACCGAACTCCTCGCCGCGAAGGACCGAGCAGCCCAGGGAACCACTCCCGATCTCTCGGCAACCGCGTGCAGCACAACAGTCAACGGGGAGGACTGACCACAGTGGATGAGGTTCTGACCATCGAGCAGGCAGCGGCCAGGCTTCAGATGAGTGAGCGGTACGTGCGGCGGCTCGTCGCCGAGCGGCGTATCCCGT
The DNA here is from genome assembly GCF_016862935.1 of Plantactinospora mayteni. Lineage (GTDB taxonomy): Bacteria > Actinomycetota > Actinomycetes > Mycobacteriales > Micromonosporaceae > Plantactinospora > Plantactinospora mayteni. Next base: position 97,091 of record NZ_BONX01000032.1, on the reverse strand, counting down.
TCCACAAGCTCGGCCGGTGCGTCCGCATCAAGGCGGTCGACCTGGCGGCGCATGTCGAGTCCGGTCGGGTCGAGTCGATCAGCCGTACCGACGTGTGGCGCGGCCTCGGACGGGTGGCGTGATGGCGGCCGGTCGTCGGCATTTCGGCAGCATCCGCAAGCGGGAATCCGGCCGCTACCAGGTCCGCTATCCCGGACCGGACGGGCGGCAGCGAAATGCGCCCGACACCTTCGCCCGGAAGAGGGACGCCGACCAGTACCTGTCGATGATCGAAGCGCAGATGATGCGCGGGGAGTGGATCGACCCGGAACGCGCGAAGGTCACCCTTGGCGACTACGCGGAACGGTGGATCGCCCAACGGCCGAACCTCCGTCCCCGCACGGTCGCGCTCTACCGGTGGCTGCTCGGCAAGCACATCGCGCCGTACCTCGGTGACACCGAACTCGGCCGGCTGGACACGCCGCTGATCCGGGAGTGGCGGGCGGACCTGCTCGGCAACGGCGTCTCGGAGAGCATGGCGGCGAAGGCGTACCGGCTGCTGCGCGCGGTGCTGATGACGGCGGTCAACGAAGACGAGCTGCTGCGGAAGAACCCGTGCCGCATCCCCGGCGCCGACCAGGAGAAGGCGCCGGAACGGCCGGTGCTGACCATGGCCCAGGCGCTCAAGCTGGCCGACCTGATGGAAGAGCGCCACCGCGCCCTGGTCCTCGTCACCACCTTCGCCTGCCTGCGCTGGGGTGAGGTCTCCGCGCTGCAACGGCAGGACATCGACGCCGACGCCGGGCTGATCCGCATCCGGCAGGCGTACACCGAGGTTCGGGGCATCGGCCTGGTCCTCGGCCCGCCGAAGTCCCGGGCCGGCGTGCGTACCGTCTCGGTGCCGGCGGCCGTCCTGCCGGCGCTGCGCGACCACCTGGCGGCGTTCGTCGACGACAACCCGAACGCGCTGGCCTTCACCGGGCCGAACGGGCGGCCCATCTGGCGCGGCAACCTGAACAAGCTCATCGGCTGGTCGGCGGCGGTCGGCAAGCTCGGCGTGCCAGGGCTGCACTTCCACGACCTCCGACACACCGGGAACACCCTCGCCGCCCGGACCGGCGCCAGCACCCGCGAACTGATGGCACGGATGGGCCACGACTCGCCGCAAGCGGCAATGATCTACCAGCACGCCACCGCCGAAGCCGACCGGGCCATCGCCCAGGCGGTCAACACCGCGATGAAGGCCGAGCGGAAGAAGGCGAACAAGGCGGCGGCCAGCGAGGCGCCCACGAAGTCGAAGGCCAAGGGCAGCAAGCCGAAGAAGAGCGACGCACCGAAGAAGGGCGACGGGTCGAGAAAGGCGGGCAAGGGCAAGCGGCGCGGCGACGACCCGGACGACGGGATGGCCGGCGCGGTGGCCCGGCGGCGCTAATGGCCCGTGGATGGCCCGTCGCATGATCGCGGCCCGGAACACATCGAAGGCCCTGGCTGGGACTGATGTCCTGACCAGGGCCTTCGGGTTGGAGCGGGTGACGGGAATCGAACCCGCACTGTCAGCTTGGGAAGCTGATGTTCTGCCATTGAACTACACCCGCGAGCGGACCCCACTGTACCTGGTCGGGTCCGATCATGCACTCATCCTCCCCCGCGTACGGCTGCGGCCGCTCTGTCACCTGGTCGGATCGGTCGTGAACCACGCCGTACCGCCTCGTTTGCAACAGCGGCCATGCCGAGTAACGTCCGCCCCACCTGCAACTATGGCTCTGTGTCATCGCGGAGCCACTCTCCGAAGGCAAAGGGTGTGGCAATGGCGTTTCGTGGACTGCGATCGTCGGCGCGTTCCGGCATGACCGGCTTGGCGAGCATTCTTCTCGTCCTGCTGCTCGGACCCGGTCCGGTGGTGGCGGCACCTCCGGGGTCGGCCGGGCGGTCGGACGGATCGGGCTGTGCCGAGACGACCGGAGGTCACCCGAACGCGGCAGCCCCGAACGCCAAGGCGAGGCCCGGTGCGCCGTACAGCACCGAACCGAACGAGCTGACCTCGGCCGAGGCAGCCGAGTTGGACCGCGCGGTCGACTCGGCGTACGCGGAGCGGGTCGGGGTTGCGCCGCTCGGCGTACCGGACAGGCTCGGGATCACCGTCGACGTGGTGTTCCACGTGATCAGCGAGCGGCGGACCCGGGCCGACGGGGACATTCCGGTGTCACTGATCAACGCCCAGTTGAGGGTGTTGAACGACTCGTTCGGTGGGCGTACCGGTGGAGCCTGGACGCCGTTCCGGTTCAGGTTGAAGAAGGTGAACCGGGTGGTGAACCCGGCCTGGTATCCGATCGTGCCGGAGAGCCCGGCGGAGGCGCAGATGAAGCGTGCGCTGCGGGTCGGCGGCAAGTACACGCTGAACGTCTACACCGGACTGCTGGAGGACCAGTTGCTCGGCTGGGCGACCTTCCCGAAGCGGGAACTCGACTCGTACGACGGGGTGGTGGTGCTCGCCGAGTCGCTGCCGGGCGGTACGGCGACGCCGTACAACGCGGGTGACACGGCGACGCACGAGATCGGGCACTGGCTGAACCTCTACCACACCTTCCAGGAGGGATGCGAGGGCCAGGGCGACCACGTCTTCGACACGCCCGCCGAGGCGGAACCGGCCTTCGGCTGCCCGGAGCGACGGGACACCTGCACGACGAAGCCGGGCCTCGACCCGATCCACAACTTCATGGACTACTCGGTCGACGCCTGCATGTACGAGTTCACGTACGGTCAGGTGTTCCGGATGTTCAAGGCGTGGAAGGCGTTCCGCGAGCCGTAGGTCAGGACGTGGGTACCGGTTGCTCTTCGACGGCCCGGCGCCGGCCGCGCCGCTTTGCCGCCCCGGCGGCGGTGCCGTCCGGTGCGGTGACGGCGCCGGCCGGGTCGAGCCAGACCTGCACGGCGGGCCGCTCGGACCGCTCTCCGCCGGCGAGCGGGGTGGCGCCGTTGCTGCCGTGCCGGGCCACCATCGCCACGTCGACGGTGAACTCGAAGAGCCGCCAGTCGACCTGCGGTGCGGCCCGCAGGTTGCCGGCAAGCCGGTCCACCCGCGCCTGGTCGGTCACCGGCCGGGCCCGACCGGCGACGTACGCCTCGTCGTCGCTCTCCTCGGGCGGGAACGAGTGCAGCGCGTAGCGGCCGTCCCGTTCGAGGTCGCGCCGCTTCGGAGAGTCGACGACGAAACAGAAGAGTCCCTCGTCGGTGATGACCGGGGACACCGGGTGCACCCGCGGCCCACCGTCGGCGCGTACGGTCGCCAGGTAGCCGAGACCCGGGCCGTACTGCTGGATGAGGACGCGGATCGCGTCGGCGAGTCGGGGCTCGTCGGAGGCGAATTCGGACCAGGATGCCATGAACACATTCTATCGAACACCTGTTCGATCACCTACCCCGATCCCATCCCGATCCCACCCATCGGCGAGGTCGCGGCCAGCCGACTTCGGTCGACTCGCTAAGGTGATCCGGTGCTGCTCTCCGACCACGACCTAGTGATCGAGATCAAGGCGGGCATGCTCGCGCTGGAGCCGTTCGACCCCGCGCTGGTGCAGCCGTCGAGCATCGACGTACGCCTGGACCGGCTGTTCCGGGTCTTCAACAACCACCTCTACACACACATCGACCCGGCGGTGCAGCAGGACGAGCTGACCTCGCTGGTCGACGTGCCGGACGGCGAGCCGTTCGTGCTGCACCCGGGCGAGTTCGTGCTCGCCTCCACGCTGGAGGTGATCTCGCTGGGCAGCCAGCTCGCCGGGCGGCTGGAGGGCAAGTCGAGCCTTGGCCGGCTCGGCCTGCTCACCCACTCGACGGCGGGCTTCATCGACCCCGGCTTCTCCGGTCACGTCACGCTGGAGCTGTCGAACGTGGCCAACCTGCCGATCCGGCTCTGGCCCGGGATGAAGATCGGCCAGCTCTGCATCTTCCGGCTCTCGTCGCCGTCCGCCCACCCGTACGGGTCGGCCGTCTACGGTTCGCGCTACCAGGGGCAGCGCGGCCCCACCCCGAGCCGCTCCTGGCAGAACTGGCACACCTGGCCCACCCGCTGAGGCCACCCGCCCGAGCCGCCAGACGCACTGACGAGTCGCTCGCCCGCACACACCGAACGGACAGAACCCCCGCCGCGTGGCGCGACGGGGGTTCTGCCGTTGACTCGGTCCGGGAGACGTCAGCCAGGTCTGCCGAAGCTGTGGATCTCGCCGTCGTCCATCCGCTTCATCTTCACCGGTACGCCGGCCCGGGAGGCGTGCACGATCCAGCCGTCGCCGACGTACATGCCGACGTGGCTGAGGTCGGCGTAGTAGAAGACCAGGTCACCGGGGCGTAGTTCGGAGCGGCTGATCCTGGCGGTCTGGCCGCGCTGCGACCGGGCGTTGTGCGCCAGCGACACCCCGCCCTTGGCCCAGGCGGCCCCCGTCAGGCCGGAGCAGTCGTACGAGTCGGGGCCGTCCGCGCCCCACACGTAGGGCTTGCCGATCTGGGCACAGGCGAACTTGACCGCCTCGCCGGCCGCGCCACCGGGGTAGCTCGCCGGGCAGGGCGCCGGCCGGAGCGGGCCGGCGGAGCCGTTGCCGTACGCCCGGAGCCGCATCTTCTGCAACCGGTCGATCTCGGCGTCGATCTCCTTCTTCTTCGCCGCCAGCTCTTTCTCGGTCTTGGTCAACTGGCTGACCAGCCGGTCCAGCGGAGCCTTCTGGGCGTCGTACTTGTCCTTGAGGTCGATGACCGCCTGCACCTCGCGCTGCTGCTGCCGCGCGAACTGGTCGAGCACCGAGAGCTGGCCGACCAGCGCACTCGGCGACTTCGAGGTGAGCAGGGCGTTGAACGTCGATGCCTTGTCACCCTTGTACGCCTGCACCGCGAAGTCGCTCACCCGGTTCATCGCGGTGTCGATCTGCGACTGGAGCGGGGCGATCTTCTTTTGCAGGGCGGCGGCCTGCTTCTTCTTCGCGGCCAGGTCCTGCCGGGTGGCGTTGTGCTTCTCGATCACCGGCTCCACCTTGCGCCACTCGGTGTCGATCTGCTGCTCGATCTCGGCCACCGACGGTTCGGCGAGCGCTGGCGTCGTGCCGGTGAACAGCACGGCAGTGCTGGCCAGTGCGGTAAGCGCGATGGCGAGAATGGACCTTCGAGAGCGCGGCTTCGCGTTCCCGGCGCCGGCGGATGCCGACTGGGGGGATTGCGACCGCGACGGGGCAGGGGGAGCCACCGGGGTCCGTACTCCTTCTTCCGTAGCCCGCCTACCGGGTTAGCTGACGGGTTCGGGCGGGAAGATTGTCGCCCTACCGCGTGAGGCGGATTCACCCCATGAAGCTCGGGTCCCCGGTTCGCTCAGTGTGACGATTCGGCGGTGTCGAGACGTCGCCGCCCGGCTAGGCGGCCTGCCGTCGGCTCGACGGTCCCCAACACTAGAGAAGGGTGTTATCCAAACGCAACCCCGTGATCTGAGTCGATTCGTTAGGTATCGGAGCGGTCGCTGACGGTGGGAGCCACCCGGACCCGCCGAACACGCTCGGTACCGATGAAAGATTTCTACATAGCGACGAGCTTGGTTGGCAGGTATTGACCGACGCCGGTCCCGGGTGGAGGGTGATCTTCAAGCCCACCCCCGGCTCATGGAGGTTCGATGCTTCCCACCACACGCCCGCTGAGCAGGAGAATCGCGATCGGGGCCGCAGTCGTCGGCGCCGCCGCGCTGCTGCCGGCCAGCCCCGCACCAGCCACCGTCGCACCCCCCGACACCCGACAACAGGAGTACACCGCCGCGGCGGCCGAGTTCGGCGTACCCGAGAGTGTGCTGCTCGGCGTCTCCTATCTGGAATCTCGCTGGGACACGAACGCCGGCACGCCGAGCACCAGCGGCGGGTACGGCCCGATGCACCTCACCGACGTCGCCGGGCTGGCCGGCGGGCCGGAGCACCCCGAGCACGGCGAGGACCGGCGCGGCGACCCGGCCCGGCCCGCCCGACCCGCGACCGGACTCGTCGGCCCGCACACCGACCGGACCGGCGACGCGCCGCCCGGCGGGCAGACCCTGGACGCCGCCGTCGCGCTGACCGGGGTCGACGCGCAGGTGCTCCGCGCCGAGCCGGCGGCGAACATCCGGGGCGGGGCGGCGCTGCTGGCGTCGTACCAGAAATCGCTGGCCGCGCCGACGGGCCCGGCCAGCGACCCGGCGGCCTGGTACGGCGCGGTGGCCCGGTACGCCGGCAGCGACCGCGCGGACGCCGCTGCGGCCTTCGCCGACGAGGTGTACCGGACCATCGCCGACGGCGCCAGCCGGACCACCGACGACGGCCACCGGATCACGCTGCCCGGCCGAGCCGGAATCGACCCGCAGCGCTCCTGGCTGGACCGGCTCGGCCTGCCCGGCAAGCCCCGCCCGGACGGGCTGGAGTGCCCGCGCGACATCTCCTGCGAGTGGATCCCGGCGCCCTACCAGGCGTTCGGGGACGGCGACTACGGCAACCACGACCTCTCCGACCGGCCCGGCCGGCAGAAGATCGAGTACATCGTCATCCACGACACCGAGGGCAGCTACGACACCACGCTCCGGCTGGTGCAGGACCCGACCTACGTGAGCTGGCAGTACACGCTCCGCTCGGCGGACGGGCACATCGCGCAGCACGTCAAGGGCAAGGACGTGGCCTGGCACGCCGGCAACTGGTATGTCAACGCCAAGGCGATCGGCCTCGAACACGAGGGCTTCGCCGCCCAGGGCACCTGGTACACCGAGGCGATGTACCGGACCTCGGCCAAACTGGTCCGCTACCTCGCCGACCGGTACGACATCCCGCTGGACCGCAACCACATCATCGGGCACGACAACGTACCCGGCATCCTGCCGGCGAACGTGCGCGGCATGCACTGGGACCCGGGCCCGTACTGGGACTGGTCGCACTACTTCGACCTGCTGAAGGCACCGTTCCGGGGCATCGGCCTGCCGGCCGCCGGCCTGGTCACCATCGACCCGGACTTCGCCACCAACCGGCCGGCCTTCACCGGCTGCGAGACCGCCGGGGTGCCGTGCCCGGCCCGGGGATCGTCGTCGGTGATCCTGCGCAGCGCGCCGGCCGCCGACGCGCCGCTGGTCAACGACATCGCGCTGCGGCCGGACGGCACGCCGAACACCATGCACATCTCCGACCACGGGGCGCGGGCGTCGGCCGGGCAGACCTACGCGCTCGCCGGCCGGCAGGGCGACTGGACCGCGATCTGGTATCTCGGGCAGCGGGCGTGGTTCCACAACCCGAGGAACAACCCCACCGCGAAGTGGACGGTCGGGCTGGTCGCGACGCCGAAGCCGGGCCGGGCGACGATCCCGGTGTACGGCAGGGCGTACCCGGAGCCGGACGCCTACCCGGCCGGCGTACCGGTGCAGGCGGTCACGCCGTTGCAGTACACCCTCGCCGCCGGGCAGCGGTACGCGGTCGGCAACGTGCTGCCCGGCGAGTACTACCGGGCCACCACATTCGACGGCTCGTCACCGGGTGACTGGACGGTGGTCCGGGGCGACCTGAGGTACGTCCAGATCCAGTTCGGTCACCGGATCATGTTCGTCAAGGCCGACGACGTACAACTGCTGCCGTCGCCGATCGGCTAGACGGTCGGCGCGGGCTGTGCAGCGGTGCCGGTGGGGTCGGTGGCCGTCCCGACGACGGCGGTGAGCACGTCGTCCAGGGTGACCACCCCCATCGGCACCCGCCCGTCGCTGACCAGCACCATGTGCCGGCGCTCCCGGCGCATCGACAGCAGCAGGTCGGCGAGGCTCCGGTCCGGCGGCACCACGGCAAGCGGCCGGAGCAGTTCGGTCGGCACCGGCGCCCGGCGGGCCGCACCGGAGTACCCGAGGATGTCCTTGACGTGCACGAAGCCCAGCACCCGGCGGGTGGCCCGCTGCACCACCGGGAACCGGGACCGCCCGGTGCGGGTCGCCAGCACCTCCAGGGAGGCCGGCGAGACGTCCTCGGCCACGGTGGTGACGGTGGCCCACGGTCGCAGCGCGTCCGAGGCGGTACGCCGGTTCAGCGCCAACGCGCCGGTGATCCGGGCATGCTCCTCGGAGCCGAGCAACCCCTCGGTACGCGCCTGCGAGACCAGCCCGGCCAACTCCTCGGCGGTGAAGACGGTCTTCACCGCGTCGGTGGCCTCGACCCGCCACAGCCGCAGGATCCGCGCCGACGTCCACTTCATCGCCAGCAGCAGCGGCTTGGTGGCCACGCAGAACGCCAGCATCGCCGGGCCGAGCCAGAGCGCGGACGGCTCCGGCCCGGCCAGCGTGATGTTCTTCGGCACCATCTCGCCGATCACGGTGTGCAGGAAGACCACCACGCCGAGCGCGATCACGAAGGCGACCGGATGCACCGCGCGGTCCGGCAGCCCCAGCGCGTGGAACGGCTCCTCCAGCAGGTGCGCCAGCGCCGGCTCGGCGATGGCGCCGAGGCCGAGCGAGCAGATGGTGATGCCGAGCTGGGCGCCCGCGATCATCAGCGGGATCTGGTTCATCGCCGCCAGCGCCCACCGGGCCCGCTGCGACCCGACCGCCAGCGGCTCGATCACGGTACGCCGGGACGCGATCAGCGCGAACTCGCTGCCCACGAAGAAGGCGTTGCCGAGCAGCAGCCCGAGGGTGATCAGCAGCTTCACTCGACGGCCTCCTCGGACCGGACCACCCGGACCTGCTCGATCCGGTGCCGGACCACCTCGACCACTGTGAACTCGAAACCCTGCTCCTCGACGGTCTCGCCGGCCACCGGAATGTGGCCGAGCCGGGCCAGCAGAAACCCGGCGAGGGTCTCGTACGGGCCCTCGGGCAGCCGGAAGCCGGCCTGTTCGACCAGCTCGTCCTCGCGCAGCACCCCGTCGACCAGCACGACACGTTCCCCGCCCGGCACGGTCAACTCGACCGGGCTCTCCGCGACGGCGTCCGGGGCGAACTCGTGCACGTGCGGGGTGGACTCCTCGGCGACCGGGTCGAACTCGTCGGCGATCTCCCCGACCAGCTCCTCCACCAGGTCCTCCACCGTCACCACACCGTCGGTGCCGCCGTACTCGTCGACCACGATCGCCAGGTCCGCGCCGGCCGCGCGCAACGCCGCGAGTACGCCGTCCAGGTCCAGGCTCTCCGGCACGTACACCGGCTCCCGGGCCACCGCCGCCACCGTGGTGGACGCCCGGCGGTTCGGTGGTACGCCGAGCGCGTCGACGACCCCGGCCACCCCGGTGACCAGATCGACGGTCTCCTCGTAGACCGGGAACCGGGTCCGGCCGGTCTGCTGGGCCAGGGCCAGCAGCTCGGCGACCGAGGCGGTGGCCCGCAGCGCGACCACGTCGACCCGGGGCGTCATCGCCTCGGCGGCCCGCTTGTCGCCGAACCGGATCGTCCGTTGCAGCAGCATCGCGGTCTCCCGGGGCAGCGCACCGGCCCGCGCCGAGATCGCCGCCAGCAGGCCGAGTTCCTCGGGCGACCGGGCGCTGGCCAGCTCCTCCTGCGGTTCGACGCCGAGCCGGCGGACCAGCCAGTTCGCCGAGTTGTTCAGGCCCCGGATCAGCCAGCCGAAGATCCGGGAGAACGCCCGCATCGGCCCGGCGGTGGCCAGCGCGGCCGGCATCGGCCGGGCCAGCGCGGCGTTCTTCGGCACCAGCTCGCCGAAGAGCATCGACAGCAGCGTGGCCAGGGCCAGCGCGAGCAGCGGGGTGACCCGCCCGGTGGCGTCCCCGGCGACCGGGCGAAGCAGCGGTGCGAAGAGCTTCGCCAGCGCCGGCTCGGCGAGATAGCCGGTGAGCAGGGCGGTGATGGTGATCCCGAGCTGCGCGCCGGAGAGCTGGAAGGAGAGTTCCCGGAGTGCCTTGCGGACCGTACCGGCCCGCCGGTCGCCGCCGGCCACCCGCCGGTCGAGTTCCGCCCGGTCGACGGTGACCAGCGCGAACTCGGCCGCGACGAAGAACGCGTTGCCAACGGTCAACAGGACGAAGCCGGCCAGCGGCAACAGGGTGGTGAGGAGTAGGGCGTCGATGATGCGTTCACCTCGACCGTGGGCGCGTCCGGCCCGCGATTATCGAGCACAGTACCGGCCCGACCAGGGGCCGGCTGCCCGGTGCCCACGGTGACCGGGGGCGGTCTGCCCCGGGTGGCCGGAGCACGCCGGGGCCGCCCCCGGGTGGCCGGCATGGGTGCCGCGCCCCGGGCCAGCGGCAGCCATCCCGGCCGGTGGCTCAGCGCCGGAAGCAGCGCCAGCCGAACGGGTCCCGGCCCTCCGGATTCTGCGCGAACGCGCCGTCGCCGTAGGTGTCCCGGCAGGCCAGGTCGATGTCGACGGTGCGGGACGACAGCAGCAGGCGGTCGCACTCCCAGCCGCCGTCGCCACGGGTGTCCGCCCAGCTCGTCACGCCGACGTGCTCGTCGCAGTAGCGGTCCATCATCCGGGCCAGCCCGTCCCGGCCGTCCGGGCCGAGCAGCACGGGCTGCGGGGGCGGCGGCGGGGCGGCCGGCGGGGGCGGGCCGGTGGTCGCGGGTGACGTCGGTACCGCCGCGCCCTGGATCGGTGGCCGCGACGACGTCGACGGTGCGGGTGGGGTGGACGCCGGAGCACCGTCGGCCCGGGAGGTCGGGGTCGGGGTCGCCGTCGGGGTCGCCCCGGGCGTACCGGTCGGCAGGACGCCGTCCGGGGTCGGCTCGGCCACCGGCGTCGACTCCGGCCCCGGCGGGCTGGCCACCGCTGCCGGTACGCCCACCTGCGGCTCGGCCCCGCCGCCCCAGACCACCGTCCGGAGCGTCTCCGCCCCGAACGGGATCGCGAGGAGCAGCAGCCCGACCCCGAGCCCCACCGTGGAGATCAGCCGGAGCCGGCGTCCGGACCGGGCGCGCCGGTCGACCGGACCGGCCTTCCGGTGTCGTCCGCTCGACTCCGCCGCCATCCGGTGTGGTGCGCTTTCCGCCACGCGGCGCCCGCCTCCTCGCGGTCCTGGGGCCGTCGTCGGGCCCACCATCGCCTGGTCGAGACCGCCGAGGGCGGTCCGACATCGACAGGTACGAACGAGCGCCGTGTGTGGTTCACCGCAGTCCGTGACTGTGGTGCCCGGCAGAGGACCGGGCGCCGCTCCACAGGGTGTGGACAGGTGGCACCGGCTAGCGTCGAATTCATGATCGATGATACGGCCCCGCTGGCCGCCGAACCCACCCCGCTCGGCGGAATCGCCGAGTGGGCGACCGACCTGATGGACACGCTCGGTGCCCCCGGAGCGGGCCTGGCGGTGGCGCTGGAGAACCTCTTCCCGCCGCTGCCCAGCGAGATCATCCTGCCGCTCGCCGGCTTCGCCGCCAGCCGGGGCGAGATGAGCCTCTGGTCGGCGATCTTCTGGACCACCCTCGGCTCGGTGGTCGGCGCGCTGGCGCTCTACTACATCGGCGCGCTGCTCGGCCGGGAGCGTACCCGGGCGATCGCCGCCCGGCTGCCGCTGGTCAAGCTCGCCGACGTGGACCGTACCGAGGCGTGGTTCGTCCGGCACGGGGTCAAGACGGTCTTCTTCGGCCGGATGATCCCGATCTTCCGCAGTCTGATCTCGATCCCGGCCGGCATCGAGCGGATGCGGCTCGGCACCTTCCTGCTCTGTACCGCCCTCGGCAGCCTGATATGGAACACCGTCTTCGTGCTGGCCGGCTATCTGCTCGGCGAAAACTGGCACCGGGTCGAGGAGTACGCCGGCGTGTTCCAGAAGGTGGTGATCGTGGCGGTGGTGGTCGTGGTCGGCTGGTTCGTGCTCTCCCGGCTGGCCCGACGCAACCGTTCGGGCAGCCGCCACCGGATGTGACCCGTCGCCGGGCCGGGCCGCCCACGGCGGCGGCCCGGCCCGGCTCGGTCCCGGTCAGCGGCCCGGCTCGACTCCGGTCAACGGCCCGGCTCGGCTCCGGTCAGCCGCCCAGGTAGCGGAGTACGGCGAGCACCCGCCGGCTGTACCCGGTGACGTGCGCCAGGTCGAGCTTGTCGAAGATCGCGTTCACGTGCTTCTCGACGGCGCTCTGCGAGACGTGCAGCACCGCTGCGATGGCGGCGTTGGTGTGCCCCTGCGCCATCAGGTCCAGCACCGCCCGCTCCCGTACGGTCAGCCGGCTCAGCGGGTCGGTGTGACTGGTCCGGGCCAGCAGTTGGCGTACCACCTCCGGGTCGAAGGCGGCACCGCCGGCGCCCACCCGGGTCAGCGCGTCGAGGAACTCGCCGACCTGGGCCACCCGGTCCTTGAGCAGGTAGCCGACCCCGCCGCTCTGGCTGGTCAGCAGCTCGACGGCGTAACGCTTCTCGACGTACTGGGAGAGCACCAGAACCCCGACGGCGGGCCAGCGGCGGCGGATCTCCAGTGCGGCGCGCAGCCCCTCGTCGGTGTGGGTCGGCGGCATCCGTACGTCGACCACCACCGCCTCCGGTGGGTCCGCCGCGACCGCCGTGACCAGGGCGGTCGCGTCGCCGACGGCGGCGGTGACCTGGTGTCCCTCCTCGGCCAGCAGCCGGAGCAGCCCCTCCCGGAGCAGGATCGAGTCCTCGGCCAACATCACCCGCATGGCAGCTCCGCGACGACGGTGGTGGGACCGCCGGCCGGGCTCGCCACCCGGAATCGGCCGTCCAGGGCGGCGACCCGGCGGGCCAGGCCGGAAAGGCCGACACCGGCCGGATCGGCCCCGCCGACGCCGTCGTCGACGACCGTCACGACCAGCCGGTCGTCCCGGACCGCGACTTCGACGTCGACCCGGCCGGCCCGGGCGTGCTTGGCGGCGTTCGTCACCGCCTCCGAGACCACGAAGTACGCGGCCGTCTCGACCGCCCGGGCCGGCCGCCCGGTCAGCCGGTAGTCGACCCGGACCGGCAGCCCGGCGTGCTCGGCGACCCGGGCCAGCGCGTCGGCCAGCCCCAGGTTGTCCAGCGCGGTCGGGTAGACCCGCCAGGCGACCTCGCGGAGGTCGTCGAGGACCCGGCCGGACTCCTCGTGCGCCTGGCGCAGCAGCTCCGCCGCCTTCGTCGGGTCGGTGGTCCGGCGGGCCCGGCCGACCAGCATGCCGAGCGCGACCAGCCGCTGCTGTACCCCGTCGTGCAGGTCCCGCTCGATTCGGCGCCGCTCCGCGTCGACCGCCGCCACCACCCCGGCCCGGCTGGTGGCCAGCTCGGTGATCCGGCGTTCCAGCACCTCCCGGCCGCTCGGCCCGAGGAACCGCCGGGCCAGTCGGCGGTCCAGCGCGATCACGCCGCTGGCGCCCTGCACCACCAGGAAGAGGCCGACCAGCCCGAGTACGAGCTGCGCCACGAAGGTCAGCGGAGTGCTCTCGCCGCGCACGGCCTCCCAGATCCAGACCCCGCCGGAGAGTACGCCCCAGCCGAAGATCGCGAGTACGAAGCCGCCGAGCCCGCCGACCGCCCAGCGCAGGGCGAGATAGCGTACGGCCCGTCGACCGGTGTAGTCGGCCGCGTTCTCGCTGCCCAGGAAGGTGGCCAGCCGCCACCGTTCAACCTCGGCCAGCTCGCGGGCGCCGGTCTCGATCCGCTCGACGATCCGGTCCGCCCCCGCCCGGCGGGACCCGGCCGGTACCCGGAGCACCAGCAGGATCGACCCCAGCCCGAGCAGGTACGTCAGCTCCACCGTCGCGGTCACCGCGCCGATCAGGAGTCCGACGCCGAGCCGGAGCGACCGGCGGAGCAGACCGGGCAGGGCTCGGCCGGCGTCCCGCCGGGTCGCCGGTACGGCGTCCCCGGTCACGTCCTCCGGCCCCGCTGACACCTCTGGAGGCTACCGGTGTGGTTTTCCACAGGTACGGGGCTGGGGAAGCCCCGACGGACGGCCGAGGCGCTCAGCCGGCGGTGCCTGCCGGTTCCGGATCCACGGTGCCGGCCGGCCTGACCGAGCGGAGCAGTACGGTGGCGACGTCGACCACCTCGACCTGGTCGCCGGCCTCCTTGCCGTTGACCCCGTCGTTCAGCATCGTCGAGCAGAACGGGCAGCCGACCGCGATCGTCTTCGCCCCGGTCGACATCGCCTCCTCGACCCGGTCGACGTTGATCCGCTTGCCGATCCGCTCCTCCATCCACATCCGGGCACCGCCCGCGCCGCAGCAGAAGGAGCGCTCCTGGTTGCGCGGCATCTCGGTGATCCCGTCGGCCGCCGCGCCGAGCACCTCGCGGGGCGGGGAGAAAACCCGGTTGTGCCGGCCCAGATAGCACGGGTCGTGGTAGGTGAGCCCGCCGTCCACCGGCTGGACCGGGGTGAGCCGGCCCTCGGCGACCAGGTGGGCCAGCAACTGGGTGTGGTGCACGACCTCGAACTGGCCGCCGAGCTCGCCGTACTCGTTGCCGAGGGTGTTGAAGCAGTGCGGGCAGGTGGCGACGATCCTGCGCTTCGCCGGCTCGCGGTCGCCGAACGCCTCGTTCAGGGTCTCCACGTTCTGCTGGGCGAGCATCTGGAAGACGAACTCGTTGCCGATCCGCCGGGCCGGGTCGCCGGTGCAGGTCTCGCCCTCGCCGAGGATGGCGAAGTTCACCCCGGCCTCGTGCAGCAGGGTGGCCACCGCCCGGGTGGTCTTCTTGGCCCGGTCCTCGAACGCCCCGGCGCAGCCGACCCAGAAGAGGTATTCGAAGTCCTCGACCTCGCCGACCCGGGGCACCTCGAAGTCGAGCCCCTTGGTCCAGTCTTCCCGGGTGTTCGGCGGGGCACCCCACGGGTTGCCCTTGTTCTCCAGGTTGCGCAGCATCACGCCGGCCTCGGAGGGGAAGCTCGACTCGATCAGCACCTGGTAGCGGCGCATGTCCACGATGTGGTCGACGTGCTCGATGTCGACCGGGCACTGCTCGACGCAGGCGCCGCAGGTGGTGCAGGACCAGAGTACGTCCGGGTCGATCACCCCGAACTCATCGGCGCCGCCGATCAGCGGCCGGTTCGCCTCGGCCAGCGCCAGCACGTCCATGTGCGCGAGTTGGGCCTCGGTCGCCTTCTCCTCGCCGGTCAGGTCCTTACCCCCACCAGCCAGCAGGTACGGCGCCTTGGCGTACGCGTGGTCGCGCAGCGACAGCACCAGCAGCTTCGGCGAGAGCGGCTTGCCGGTGTTCCAGGCCGGGCACTGCGACTGGCACCGCCCGCACTCGGTGCAGGTGGTGAAGTCCAGCAGTCCCTTCCAGGTGAACTGCTCGACCTGGGCGACCCCGAACTGGTCCTTCTCCGGGTCCGCCTCCTCGAAGTCGAGCGGCTTGCCGTTGCTGGTCATCGGGCGCAGCGCGCCGAGCCCGGAGCCGGCCCGGCCGGGCTCACGCTTGAAGAAGATGTTGGGGAAGGCGGCGAACCGGTGCCAGGCGACACCCATGGTCACGTTCAGCGAGATGACGATGACCCAGGTCATCGAGATCGCGATCTTCACCAGGGCGGTGACGCTGGTACCCGCGTCCCAGGCCGGCAGCAGCGCGCCGACGGCGTGACTGACCGGGGTGGCCCAGGCCGGGAACTCGAAGTGGTCCGTGGCGACCTTGAAGCCCCGGATCAGGAACCCGCAGACCAGCACGGCCAGCACCACGGCCTCGACGAAGTAGCCCTGCCACATGGTCGAGCCGGTGAACCGGGACCGGCGGGCCGGGTTGCCCGGCCGGTTCGCCAGCCGGATGCCGATCAACACCAGGATCCCGACCACCCCGAGGATCCCGATCAGTTCGGTGACCAGTCCGTAGCCGACCCATTGCCCGACCAGCGGCAGCCCGCCGGTCGGGGTGACCACCTCGAAGTACGCCTCCAGCACCAGCAGCGACAGGACGACGAAGGCGACCATCACGAACCAGTGCGCGGCGCCCACCACGCTCCAGCGGAGCATCCGGGTGTGCCCGAGCGTCTCGACCAGCATGTTCCGGGCCCGGGCGCCCCGGTCGGTGAACCGCCCCGGGTCGGGTTGGCCGAACCGGATCACCGCGGTCATCCGCAGCACCGCGCGGACCGCCAGCCACACCGCGACCGCGGTGATGCCGGCGGCGAGGATCGTGGTCACGATCTGGACGCTGCCCATGCCTGTTTGGCCTCTCCGTCCTGCTGCCTGACCTCGTCCGCCGCCGGGCCGACGCGTCGTCCACCGGCGGCGATGTACGCAGCCTACGCGGCGAGGTTACTCATTGGTAACGTGACTATCGTCGCAACGACGGTCACCCGCCCCGGCTGCCGGGACGGGTGGGGAAAGTAGGACCGGAGTCAGCGCCAGCGGGAGAGCAGACCCAGCGAACTGACCATCGCCCCGAATCCGATGGCGAGGTTCCAGTACCGCCAGGTGGCGACGGGGTATTCCATGTCGGACAGGTAGAAGACCACCAGCCAGCCGATGCCGAAGACGATCAACCCGACCGCCGTGGCCGGCAACCAGACCGGGCTAGGCTTGCGGGTCGCCGCGGTGGACGTCGGACGGACGTCGGTCGGCGGGGTGTACACCTTCTTCTTACGTACCTGAGACTTGGGCACGGCGCTCTCCTGAGGGGGTGGTGATCCTCGTCCGGCCTGACAACCGGACGCAAGGGCGACGGTCCATGGCCAATAATGTTCGACAGCTAGCGTAGTCGCGAGAACCCGTTCAGGCCACGGACCCGGCAACCTGGGTACGGACTGTTGAACGCCCGGATCGCCTCGGTAATTCCCGCGATTAGGACATAATTACCAGATCGGCACGATCGTGAGGGGGAAGGCGCGATGGAGTACACCTCCGGCGTCGCGTCCTGGCGGAAGGTGCTCCGCCGCGCGGCCGTGGGGCTGCTGCCCCGGCGTTCGGCCGAGCGCCGGCCCGGGTGGTCGGTGGGCGTACCCCTGATCGCGCTCGCCGCCGGGCTGCTCTTCACCACCACGGCCACCACCGCCGACGGCACCTCGCTGCGCGAGGACCGTCGCCCGGAACTCGCCCAGCTCATCGAGGACCGCCGCGACCAGGTGGCCTCGGGACAGGAGCGGGCCGCCGCGCTCCGCGACGAGGTGGAGAACCAGACCGAGGCGCTCGGCGGCTCCGACGGCCGGGTGGCGGCCCAGCGCGACCGGGCCACGGGCAGCCGGGAGGCGGCCGGGTTCACCGCGCTGACCGGCCCGGGGCTCTCCGTCGAACTCGACGACGCGCCGCAGCCGGGCGACGGCAAGCTGCCGGCCGACGCCAGCAACGACGATCTCGTGGTGCACCAGGGCGACGTGCAGGCGGTGGTCAACGCGCTCTGGGCCGGAGGTGCCGAGGCCATGACAATCATGGGTGTCCGTGTCCTCTCCACCAGCGCGGTACGCTGCGTGGGGAACACCCTGCTCCTGCACGGGCAGGTGTACTCGCCACCGTTCAAGATCACCGCCATCGGCGATCCCGCCGCACTACAGCGAGCACTCGCCGCGTCCGAGGGGGTCCGGTTGTTCAGGGACGCGGTCACCCACTACCACCTTGGATACCACGAGGCAGTGGAGCCCAACGTGACGGTTCCCGCGTACGACGGTCCCGGCGGACTCCGGTCGGCCGAGGTTCCCGGGTGAGCCCGGTGGCCGGCGACCCGAACTCCGCCCGCAACGGTCGGCACCGCGCGCCGGACGGCGACGACGCGACCATGTACATCCCCCGGCTGCCGGAGGCCGACGAGCCGCCGACGGCCGACCGGGCAGCGCGTCCGTCCCGCCCCGAGTCGGCGGAGCCGGGCGGCCCTCGCCCGCGGATCACCGTCGACCACGTCGTGGCGCCGCCACCGGGCCGGGCACCGCGCGCGCCCGAGCCGCCCCCGCCGGCCGCCCACGACGGCGTGGACCTGCCCCCGCGCGGCACCATCGGCCCGCCCGGCGGCGATCCCGGCCGCTATCCGAGCGCCGATCCGGCCGGGCGTGGCCCGTCCGCGCCGCCCGAGCCGCGTCCGGGGGAGCACGGCCACCCCGGCGAGCGCCGGGGACCGTCCGACAGCCACCGCCCGCAGCCATACTCGCCGGTCGAGCCCGAGTTCCGGATCGCCCACCCTCCGGCGGACCGTCGGGAGTCAGCCCCGCCAGCCGGTCGGCGGGACGCGGCCGGAGACACCGAGCGCTGGCCGCCGGGACCGAACACCGTCCCCGACCGTTGGGAGCCGGCACCGCCGGTCCGACCGGGCGCCTGGGAGCCGGCCTCGGGCGTCGACCCGGGCGCCTGGGCACCGACCTCGGCCGCCGACCCCGGCCGCTGGGGGCCACCCCCGGGTGGTGACCCGGGCCGACGGACCTCCCCGCCGGCCACCCCGGACCCCTGGGCACCGCCTGCGGCTTCCGGTGGCGTCGCCCCACCAACCCCCGGCGGTACGCCCGACCGGCTCGCCGGCACGCCCACCCAGTTCACCGCGAACGGCCACACCCCCGAAACCAGCGGTACCGGTCACGCCCCCGCGACCGGCTACGCCTCCGGCACGAACGGCACCGGTCACGCCCCCGGGACCGGGCACACCTCCGGGACCAGCGGAACCGGCCACGCCTCCGGGACCAGCGGGACCGGCCAGGTCAACGGCAACGGTCGCGCCGACAGTCCGACCGCGCTCATCCCGGCCGTCACGCCGCCGGACCCGGAGACCACCGCGCCGATCCCGCAGACGGCGCAGCGCGGTTCCGGAGCCGGTGGCGCCACCACCGCGCTGCCGCACGTCCGGCCCGCAGCCACGTCCCGCCGGGAGGACGTCGAGTCCACCGGGCTGACCGGAGCCGACGGCGCCACTACCGCCCTGCCGCACGTCCGGCCGGCAGCCAAGCCTCGCCGGGACGACATCGAGTCCACCGCGCTGATCGGCGCGATCCCGCCCCGACCGGCCGGCGGCGACGACGCGGACGGCTCGGACGACGGAACGGACCCCGAGCAGCGTCCCCGGCGCGGTGACCGGGTCGTCCAGCTCCGGCCGGAGCAGACCGGCGAGGGCTACAGGAGCGTCTACTCCGAGCTGACCCGGCCGTCGGTCGGCTCCCGGATCCGGACCGGCATCCGGGCCACCGGCGAGGTGCTGATCACCTTCGGCCTGGTCGTGCTGCTCTTCGCGGCGTACGAGGTGTGGGGCAAGTCGACCATCGTCAACGCGCACCAGGACGACCTGAGCCAGCAGTTGGCCCAGCAGTGGGACGAGCCCGACCCGACGGTCGGCCCCACCCCCACCGCCACCCCGAAGCCGGCCAAGCCGGTACCGGGCAAGCCGATCGCCGGGCTCTACATCCCGAAGCTGGACAAGCACTGGACCGTGGTGGAAGGCGTCAGCCAGAAGGACATCCGGTACGCCCCCGGCCACTACCCGACCAGCGCGCTACCCGGCCAGGTCGGCAACTTCTCGGTCGCCGGCCACCGGAACCGGGCCACCTTCTGGCGGCTGGACGAACTCGACAACGGCGACGCGATCGTGGTGGAGTCCAAGGACGCCTGGTTCGTCTACCACGTGTCGCAGACCCGGATCGTCCGGCCGTCCCAGGTCGAGGTGGTCGCCCCGGTCCCCGGCAAGCCCGGCAAGAAGCCGACCGAGGCGATGCTGACCCTCACCACCTGCAACCCGAAGTTCGACAACTACCAGCGGTTGATCGTGCACGCCGAGCTGATCCGTACCGAGCCGAAGGCGGCCGGCTCGCCCCGCCCACCCGAGTTGGACGGCTGACCGGCCATGTACGGGTGGATCTGGCGCAAGCTGCCGTTCGGGATTCCGGGCAAGTTGATCGGCTCGCTGCTGATCACCGCGAGCCTGCTCGCCCTGTTCTGGTATGTCATCTTCCCGTGGGCCGAGCCGCTGCTGCCGTTCGACGACGTCCAGGTGACCCAGGAGAACGGGGTACCCGGGGACCCGGCCGGTGACCCGGGAGTGGACGGCGAGGATCCGGGCGTCGACGGTGAGCCGTCCGGCGACGAGCACGAGTTGCCGTACGACACCGACCGGAACAACACTCCGCCCCCGAGCCCGACCAGGTAGGCCCGATGCGCGTCCTCGTGATCGACAACTATGACTCGTTCGTCTTCAACCTCGTGCAGTACCTCGGCCAGCTCGGCGCCGACTGCGAGGTACGCCGCAACGACGAGATCGACCTCGCCGAGGTGGGTCGGCTCGACGTGGCCGGAGTGCTGCTCTCCCCCGGCCCAGGTACCCCGGACCGGGCCGGCGTCTGCCTCGACGTGATCCGGGAGTACGCCGGCAGGCTGCCGATCCTCGGCGTCTGCCTCGGCCACCAGGCGATCGGGGCCGCCTTCGGAGCGACCGTCGAGCGGGCACCCGAACTGCTGCACGGCAAGACGTCCGAGGTCCGACACCGGAACGTGGGCGTACTGGCCGGGCTGCCGGACCCGTTCACCGCGACCCGCTACCACTCGCTCGCCGTACCCCCGGAGACCCTGCCGGCGGAGATCGAGGTCACCGGCTGGACCGAGTCGGGCGTGGTGATGGCGATGCGGCACCGCGACCTGCCGATCGAGGGCATGCAGTTCCACCCCGAGTCGGTACTGACCGAGGGTGGTCACCTAATGCTCGCCAACTGGCTCGCCGGCTGTGGCCTGCCCGCCGCACTGGACCGGGCGCCCGCGCTGGCCGCCGAGGTCGACGCCCGGCGCCGGGCCGCCTTCGTCACGGTCTGACCCTGGCCCGGTAGGCCGGGGTGGTCGGCGTGCGGAGAGCGGTCAGCCTCTCCGCACTGGTGCGATCAGCGTCATTCCGGCCGGGTGACCGGCGGGCTCAACGGTGGGAACAACCCGCTCCCGCCGCCGCCCCCGGTGCTGGGCGTGGGCGTGGGGCTGGTCGGGGTCGGTTCCTCCTGTTCCGGCACGCTGACCGTGATCGTCACGAGCGTGCCGGTCGACTTCTTCTCCCCGCCCCTCGGGTTCTGCCCGGTCACCTCACCGGCCTCGGCCCGCGGCACCGGCTCGCCGTCGACGACCCGTACATCGAAGCCGGCATCCCTCAGCAGATCCCGGGCCTCGTCCTCCTGGAGCCCGGTGACCCGAGGCACCTCGACGACGTTGCCCCGGGAGACCTCGACGACCACGGTGCTCTCCGGGGCGACCTTCTTACCCTCGCCAGGGTCGACCCTGGTGACGATGCCCTTCGGCTCGTCGCTGTTGACGTCCTTGCGCTGCACCTTCAGTTCGAGGCTCTTGAGCTGGCCTTCGACCGCCTCGAACCGTCCGCCCACCAGGTTCGCCGGGATCTGCACCGTCGCCGGGCCCTCGCAGACCCGGATCTCGACCTCGGTACGCGGATCGACCTTGGACTTCGCCGGCTCGCTCTGCGTGGTGACCTGCCCCACCTCGCAGTCCTCGCTGTTGTCCGCGGCGCCGAGCTTGGGGGTCAGCTCGGCCTGCCGCAGCGTGTTCTCGGCGGCCTCCCGGGTGCTGCCGACCACGTTCGGCACCTCGACGGTGGTGGTCGGGCCGCCACCGTCGTCGCCGTTGAGCAACAGGGCGGCGACCAGGGCGATCACCGCGAGCACCCCGAGACCGCTCAGCGTGGCGATCACCCAGGCGGACGCCTTGCGGCGCCGGGCGTCGCCGACCCGGGCCGGCGGCATCGGCCGGCCCCCGGCGGTGGGGATCGCGCGAGTCGTGGCGGTGTGCGACATCGCCATCGTCTCGTCCTCGCGCAGCACCGGGGTGGCCATCACCGGCCGGCCGGCCGCCGCGCGGAGCAGGTCGGCCCGCATCTCCGCAGCGCTCTGGTAGCGGTTGAGCGGGTTCTTCGACAGCGCCTTGAGCACGATCGCGTCGATCGGCGGGGTGACGTCCGGGTTGAGGTCGCTCGGCGATGGCGGAGCTTCGCGTACGTGCTGGTAGGCGACGCTGACCGGGCTGTCGCCCACGAACGGCGGATGGCCGCAGAGCAGCTCGAACAGCACACAACCGGCGGCGTAGACGTCGGATCGGGCGTCCACCGCCTCGCCCCGGGCCTGCTCGGGGGAGAGGTATTGTGCGGTACCGATCACTGCGCTGGTCTGCGTCATCGTGGTGGCACCGCTGGCCAGCGCCCGGGCGATGCCGAAGTCCATCACCTTGACCTGGCCGGTCTGGGTCATCATCACGTTGCCGGGCTTGATGTCCCGGTGGATGATGCCGTGCCGGTGGCTGAACTCCAGCGCGGCGCAGACGTCGGCGGTGATCTCCAGGGCCCGTCGGGGCATCAACCGCCCCTCGGCGGCGAGCACCTCCTTGAGGGTCCGGCCGTTGACGAACTCCATGACGATGAACGGCAGCGTCTCGCCGGTCGGCGCGATCTCCTCGCCGGTGTCGTAGACGGCGACGATCGCCGGGTGGTTCAGCGAGGCGGCGTTCTGCGCCTCCCGCCGGAAACGCATCTGGAAGGTGTCGTCACGGGCCAGATCGGTACGAAGCATCTTGATCGCGACATCGCGACCGAGCCGGAGGTCACGCCCACGGTGCACCTCGGCCATGCCGCCGTATCCGAGCAGCTCGCCGACCTGGTACCTGCCACCCAGCAGGCGGGCCTGCGCCGTCATCTCGTCTGTCGTCCTTCGCTCATCTGGTCACCCCGTCGGGGTACACGGTCCGCTGCACCAGACGGTACGGCGCACCGGGCGATGCGTCGCGTCCGGCTTCCGACCGGAGTTCCGATATCGCCGTCTGGGGCGCTGGCATGCTGCTGTTGTTCTGGTTCTGGTCTTGTCTCCACCTGAAGGCAATCACGCCCGAGCAGATCAGTACCAACAGGCCCAGCACGACAAAAAGCGCGATCAGCAACGAGCGGTTCCCGGGCGACGGCTGCGGTGCGGCCGGACGCCCCGGATACGAGTATGCGGCCTCCGGCCGGGGCCGGACCGGCTGCGGCACCGCGGCCGCACCCCGGTTGTAGCCGGCGGGGCCGACCGGCGCCGTACCGGCCGGCGGGCGGGCCATCGGCGGGACGGCCGGCGAGTGTGGCGCGGGGGGTCCCACCCGGGCGGCGCCGGGCGGCACCCGGGGCGCGGGCGGGACCGAGGTCGGCCCGTGCGGCATCGCGGGCGGCAGCGGGGCGGGGCGCTGCGGCGGCACCGGCAGCGACGCGACCGGTCGGCCGGGCTGGTTCGCCATCCCGATCGTGGCGGCGGCCTGCCGGGACACCGCGGCCAGCTCGGAGGCGCTCTGCCAGCGGGCCTTGGGGTCCTTCGCCATCGAGCGCTCGACGATCGCCCGGATCGCCGGCGGGATGTCGCCGGGAAGCTGCCGGGGAGCGTCCCGGACGTGCTTCATGGCGATCTCGATCGCGCTGTTGCCCTCGAACGGCCGCCGGCCGGCAAGGCACTGGTATGCCACCACGCCGAGCGCGTACACGTCGGAGGTGGCGGTGGCGACCTCGCCGGCCGCCTGCTCCGGCGAGATGTACGACGCCGTGCCGAGCACCGAACCGGCGGCGGTGAGCTGGCCGACCAGGGCCGAGCGGGCGATGCCGAAGTCGGTGAGTACCAGGGTGCCGTTCGGCCGGACCAGCAGGTTCCCCGGCTTCACGTCCCGGTGCACGATGCCCTTGTCGTGCGCGGCCTGCAACGCGTCGGCGGCCTGCGCGACCAACGCCATGGTACGGGCCGGGGTGAGCCGGCCGACCCGGCCCAGCGTCCGGGACAGCGCGTCGCCCTCGACGTATTCCATCACCAGAAAGGCGATCTGCTGGTCGCTGCCGTAGTCGTAGACGTCCACCACCCCGGGGTGGTTGATCGTGGCCATGGTCCGGGCCTCACCCCGGAACCGCTCGGCGAAGCCCGGCTCGTCCAGCAGCGCCGGCAGCAGGATCTTGACCGCCACCGTACGGCCGAGCACCTCGTCGGTGCCCCGCCACACGTCGCCCATGCCGCCACCGGCGATCCGCTCGTCGAGGCGGTACCGGTTACCGAGCAGCACTCCGGGCTTCAGCATGTCAGCGGCCTCCCCGGTCGGCGATGACCGCCCGCATGATCTGCTGGCTGATCCGCGCCGCCTCGGCGCTGCCACCCGGCCCGGCGGCCTCCAGGAAGACGCAGACCGCGGAGATCGGCTTACCGGCGCTGTTGATCGCGAACCCGATGAACCAGCCGTGGTCGGTGCTGTTCCCGCCGGTCTCGGCGGTACCGGTCTTGCCGCCGACGCGGTATCCGTTGATCCTCGCGTTGGTACCGGTGCCGTTCTGCACCACGCTGACCATCATGTCCTGGAGTTGGCGGGCGACGTCGGCGCTGACCGGCTCGCGCAGCTCCCGGGGGGCCGCGGTGTAGTAGTCGGTGGTGCGGTCCGGGCCGAGCTGCTGCTGCACCAGGTAGGGCCGCATCTGGCGCCCGTCGTTGGCCACCGTGGCCGCGATCAGCGCGCCCTGCAACGGGGTCATCCGGACGTCGTTCTGCCCGATGGAGGACTGGGCCACCAACGGCGGATCGTCGTTGCCGGCCGGCGTCACCATCCCACCGGTACGGCTGGCCGCCACCTTCTGGCCCGGCCCGTTGAGCCGGCCCGCGGCCAGATCGTCGTCCTCGAAGCCGAACTGGCGGGCCTCGTCCTTGAGCTTGTCGGCGCCGAGCTTGACGCCGAGCTGGGCGAAGCCGGTGTTGCAGGAGTCGGTCAACGCCGTGGTCAGGGTCACCTGGGCCTGCGGGCAGATGCTCGGCACCGCGTTGCGGATCTCCTGTCCGGCGGTCGGGGCCAGGTAACTCGGGCCGGCCGGGATCCGGGTCTCCGGGTCGTATCCGTTCTCCAGTGCCGCGGCCGAGGTGATGACCTTGAAGGTGGAACCCGGCGGGAAGGTCTCGGAGAGTGCCCGGTTCTTCAGCGGGCCGTCCTTGGCGGCGTCCAGCCGGTCGTACGCGGCCTGGGCATTCTCGGTGTCGTGGTCGACCAGCGGGTTCGGGTCGAAGCTCGGCATCGAGACGAGCGCCTGGATCGCCCCGGTGGTGGGGTCGAGCGCCACCGCCGCGCCCTTGGTCACGCCGTTGCGGTTGTCGGCCAGCTCGCGGAACGCGGTCTCCTGGGCCCGGGGTGAGAGGGTGAGCAGGATGTTCCCGCCGGCGGTCTGGTTGCCGGTGAAGATGTCCCGCACCCGGTCGCCGAAGAGCTGGTCGCTGGTGCCGGCGAGGAAGTCGTTCTCGCTCTTCTCGATGCCGGTGTCGGCCAGGTTGACCGGCTTGTACCCGAGCGCGTGCGCGTACACCTCGCCCTTGGGATAGGTACGGAGGAAGTTGAGTTTTCCGCCCGTCTCCTTGCTGGTCGCCAGGGGCGTACCGCCGGCCTCGATGATCCCGCGCTTGCGCTCGTACTCGGCAACCTGGACCCGGCCGTTGTAGTCGCTGTTGCGATATTCGTCGGCCTTGTACGCCTGTACGTAGTTGAGGTTGACGAAGAGCAGGCCGAACAGGACCATCACGACGACGCCCACCCGGCGCAACGGTGCGTTCACGGTCTGATCACCTCCGTTGTGGCGCCGTGCAACTGGGCCGGCGGTCCGGCGGGTACCCCGCTGGGCCGGGCCGGCGACGTGGAGTCGACCGGCCGGCGCGCGGCGTCGGAGATCCGGAGCAGGGCCGCGACCAGCAGCCAGTTCGCCATCAGCGACGAGCCACCGGCGGAGAGGAACGGCGTGGTCTGGCCGGTGAGCGGGATCAGGCCGCTGACGCCACCGATGATCACGAAGAGCTGGAGGCAGACCGTGAAGGAGAGGCCTCCGGCGAGCAGCTTGCCGAACGAGTCGCGGACGGCCAGCGCGGCCCGCAGACCCCGCTCGATGATCAGCAGGTAGATCACCAGCAGGGCGGAGAGCCCGAACAGGCCGATCTCCTCACCCAACCCGGCGAAGACGAAGTCCGTGTGCACCTCGGGAATCTCCGTCGGCTGCCCGGCACCCGGACCGGTCCCGAAGAGCCCACCGGTACCCAGGCCGAGCAGTCCTTGCAGGGTCTGCCAGCCCGTGCCGTACGGGTCGCCGTACGGGTCGAGCCAGATGTCGACCCGGGTGTAGAAGCTGGCAAACGGCCCGCCGACAGTGCTGCCGAGATACCAGGCGAGCACGGCACCGCCGAAGAAGAGCAGCAGACCGATGATCAGCCAACTGACCCGTTCGGTGGCGATGTAGAGGGTGACCACGAACATGCCGAAGTAGAGCAGCGAGGTGCCGAGGTCCTTCTGGAAGACCAGCACCGCGAGGCTGATCAGCCAGACCACGATGACCGGGCCGAGGTCCCGGCCGCGCGGGAAGTCGATGCCGAGGAAACGCCGGCTGGCCAGCGAGAGCACCTCGCGCTTGCGGACCAGGTAGTAGGCGAAGAAGACCAGCAGGGCCAGCTTGGCGAACTCACCGGGCTGGATCGTGAACCCGCCGACGCTGATCCAGAGCTTGGCGTCCGACTGCGGGTTGACCTGCGAGTATTTGGCGGGCAGCAGCGCCGGGGTGATCACCAGCACGATGCCGGCCAGTACCAGGGTGTAGGCGTACCGGGAGATCGCCCGGTGGTCCCGGATCAGCACCAGCAGCCCGGCGGCGAGCGCCACCGAGATCAGCGTCCAGGCCAACTGCCGCCCACCGGTGCCGGAGAACATGGTGAGGTCGGCCCGCTCGTCCGGGGTGGCCCGGCCGAGGTCGAGCCGCCGGAGAAAGGCCACGCCGAGGCCGTTGACCAGGGCGACCGCCGGCACCAGCACCGGATCGGCGTACGGCGCCAGGAACCGGACCACCACGTGGATCGCCAGGAAGACGGCGGTGATCGACGCGATCGGCACCCAGAAGTCGAACGTCACCGTGTCGAGCAGGTTCGCCTCGGCCGTCGCCGCGTACGCCGCCACCACGACCATGGCCAGCAGCAGCAGCGCCAGCTCAGCATTCCGCCTGGACCTGGCGGCGAATCGGACACGTGGCAGCTCGCCCGTGGGCGCGGGCGTCGATGCCGATCCAGGCGGGGCGGTCACGTGATATCCCTCGGATCGTCGGAGCTGACGCTCACTCGATCGACCGGCATCCCGCAGGGTCGGTGACCGGCGGGATCGGGTCGGACGGTGGCGCGTCGGGCGTGTCCGCCGGAGTGGCGGTCGCCCGCACGGTCTGGCCGGGGGTAGGGGTGGGCGCGGACGGGGTCGGGGTGGTGGCGCTCGGCGTCGGGGTGGGGCCGGGCGTGGCGCTCGGCTGGCAGAGCGGCTTCAGGTTGGGATTGCCCGGATCCTCGTTGGTCAGCTCGGCGAGCCGGCGTTCCGCGTCGGGCTCGTCGTCGGCCTGGATGCCCTGCTTCACCTGCTCCTGGGCGGCGTCGGTCAGGTCGTCCAGCTTCGTCGGGCTGGTCGCGTGCACGTTCGACAGGTCGAGCCCGGCGATCCGGCCGGGAACGCCCTGGAAGACCGCGAGCTGACCGTCGTCGGTGGCGCCGACATAATATTGCCGCTGGGTGTAGTCCCAGCCGAACCAGAACCCCGCGCCGACCACCCCGAGCAGCGCCACCACGAGTACGGCGGTGCGCAGCGGGTGCCGGCGCGGACGCATCGACTCGTCGTCGGCGGCCGGCTCGGGCTCGGCCGGCTCCGGGCTCGCCGGCCGCGGTGGGGAGAGCGCCGAGGCCCGGGCGGCCGGTGTCGAGTCGTCGGCCGAGGTCGCCATGCCCCGGTCCCGGGAGGCCGCGCCGCCGACGATCGGGGCCGCCTCCAGGATGTCCTGGTCGGTGGCGTCCGCGATGATCACGGTGATGTTGTCTGGGCCGCCGCCCCGGAGCGCAAGCTGCACCAGCCGCTCGACGCACGCCTGGGGGTCCCGGAGGCCGCGCATGGTGTCCGCGATGGTCTCCGCGCTCACCACGCCGGAGAGCCCGTCGCTACAGATCAGGTAGCGGTCACCGGTACGCACCTGGCGTACGGAGTATTCGGGGTCGATGTCGCGACCGTCCAGTGCCCGGGTGAGCAGCGACCGCTGCGGGTGGCTGCTCGCCTCCTCCAGGCTGATCCGGCCCTCGTCGACCAACATCTGGACGTACGTGTCGTCCTTGGTGATCTGGGCGAACTCGCCATCGCGGAGCAGGTAGGCGCGGGAGTCACCGATGTGCACCATGCCGATCTTGCTGCCCGAGAAGAGCAGAGCGGTGAGCGTGGTGCCCATCCCCTCGAGATGCGGATTGGCGTCCACGGTGTCGCGCAACTGTTGGTTGGCGGTGTCCACGGCCGACCGCAGCGCGTCGACGAGGGCGTCACCTGGGACGTCCTCGTCGAGCGGGGCCATGGCACCGATGACGATGTTGCTGGCGACGTCACCGGCGGCCATCCCGCCCATGCCATCGGCCACGGCGAGAAGCCGTGGCCCGGCATAGACGGAATCCTGGTTGCCGTCTCGGATCAGCCCGCGGTCGCTGTGCGCCGCGTAACGCAGGGTCAGAGTCATGGCCGTAATTCGAGAGAAGTGCGGCCGATCCGGATCGGCACGCCGAGGGGGACGGGGGTAGGTCCGGTGACCTTAGCGCGATCGAGGTAGGTCCCGTTAGTCGAGCCGAGATCTTCGACGAACCACTGCCCGGATCGGGGCACGAGCCGGGCGTGCCGGGCCGAGGCGTAGTCGTCGGTGATCACCAGCGTGGAGTCCTCCGCCCGGCCGATGGTGATCTGTGCTTCGCCGAGCGTGATTCGCGTGCCGGCGAGCTGGCCAGCGGTGACGACCAACTGGTGCGCCGCCCGGCCCCGCTTGACCTTCGCCGGTTTGTTCTGTCCCAGCACGGCCCCCACCCCGCGCGGCGCGGCGACGAGGCGACTGGACCTCGCGCCGGCGAAGAGGTCCCGACGGATCACCCCGACCACCGTGAAGACGAAGATCCACAGCAGGACGATGAAGCCGATCCGGGCAACGGTAATGACAAGTGCGGGCAAGGTGCTTAGCCGTCCACGCGGAAGGTCAGGGTGGTGGTGCCGAGCTGGATCATGTCGCCCGGGTTGAGCGCCACGGCGGAGACCCGCTGCCCGTTGACCATGGTGCCGTTGGTCGACCCGAGGTCGGTCAGCACCACCTGGGCACCGTCGAAGTCGAGCCGGGCGTGCCGGCGGGAGATGCCGACGTCCGGCAGCCGCAGGTTCGCCTGGTCACCCCGGCCGATCACGGTCGAGCCCATCTGCAAGGGATAGGTGCGACCGTCACCGGAGACGAGCCGGATGTTGCGACCACCGGCGCCGTGTCCCGGCGGCGGGCCGTAGCCGCCACCCTGGTCGTACGGCGGGTAGCCGCCCGGCTGGCCCTGCTGGTCGTACGGCGAGGAGTGCACCGGAGCCACGTCGCCGCCCGTGTAGACCTCGGCGGTGACCCGGAACATGCCCGTGTCGAGGCCGTCCCCGCGCTCGATCTCGACGATGACGTCGCCGTAGACCGTCCACGCCTGCTCGCCGATGAACTCCGCCTGCGACTGGGCCAGCTCCTGGGCCAGCGCGGCGGCGTACGGCGCCAGCCGACTGTGGTCGTACGGCGAGAGATCGATCACGTAGCGGTTGGGTACCAGAGTGCGCCCACCGGCGAGGATCGCCTTGTGCGCCTCTGCCTCCCGCTGCATCGCGTTGAGGATCTCGACGGGGTGCACGACCCCTTTGAACACCTTTGCGAAGGCCCCCTCGACCAGGCCCTCCAGACGCTTCTCAAAGCGTTGCAGCACGCTCACCGGCTCCTCCTCGGGTTCCGAGGACATGATGGTATCCGGCCGCCGCACGTGCGGCTCGCACGCCGCTCGGCCGCCTGCTACCGGCCTCTCCTCAGCGGCCGGGTTTGGTCGTGCTACTCTTCCATCCGCTGCGAGCGGGAACGCCCACAGCGGCAGTAGGGACAGCGTAGTATGTCCCGGCACATGCCGAAGAGCGGGCTCCGGACACAATTGTTATTGTCCTGTGGCGCGCTCGGGGATGAGTCGGGTTGTCCCGGGTCTCTCGTCGAGAGGGCACGGGCGACGCGGGTCACGCCTCGCAAGGGGAAGTGGCGGAATGGCAGACGCGCACGGTTCAGGTCCGTGTGCCCGAAAGGGCGTGGGGGTTCAACTCCCCCCTTCCCCACCGCTTCGAGGGGCTCCGTGGTGACACGGGGCCCCTCGTTCATATCGGGGCAAAGGCGCCACCGCGCTATGCTCCGGTGGTTTCCGACCCGAGGGCGAACCAGGAGTGACGTGTGACAGTCGCGTTGGTGACCGGATCCGGCGGCCTGATCGGATCCGAGGCGGTCCGGCACTTCGCCGGGCTCGGCCTGGACGTGGTCGGAATCGACAACGACATGCGTCGGCGGTTCTTCGGCGCGGAGGCGTCCACCGCGTGGAACGTACTGCGGCTCACCAGCGACCTCGGTGACGCGTACACGCATCACGACGTGGACATCCGCGACCGGGACGCGCTGGCGGAGATCTTCCGGCGGTATGGCCGCGACATCGGCGTGGTGATCCACACCGCCGCGCAGCCCTCGCACGACTGGGCCCTGCGCGACCCGTTCACCGACTTCGACGTGAACGCGGGCGGCACGCTCAACGTCCTCCAGAACGTCCGCGAGCACTGCATCGACGCGCCGGTCATCCACTGCTCCACCAACAAGGTCTACGGCGACCGGCCGAACAGCCTCCCCCTGGTCGAGCGGGAGACCCGCTGGGAGCTCTCGGCGGACCACCCCTACTTCGACGGCATCAAGGAGGACATGTCGATCGACGGCTCGCTGCACTCGGTCTTCGGCGCCTCCAAGGTCGCCGCCGACGTGATGGTGCAGGAATACGGCCGCTACTTCGGCATGAGGACCGCCTGCTTCCGGGGCGGCACGCTGACCGGTCCGGCGCACTCCGCCACCGAGCTGCACGGGTTCCTGGGATACCTGATGCGCTGCAACATGGAGCGCCGGACATACAAGATCTTCGGGTACAAGGGCAAGATGGTCCGGGACGCGATCCACAGTCACGACGTGGTCGCCGCCTTCGAGGCGTTCTTCCGGGAGCCCCGCTCGGCGGCGGTCTACAACCTCGGCGGCGGGCGGCACTCGAACTGCTCGCACCTGGAGGCGTTCGCGCTCGCCGAGCAGATCACCGGGCAGGAAATGACCACGGAATACCACGAGGCCAACCGGGTCGGCGACCACCAGTGGTGGATCGGCTCCAACGCCGCCTTCCAGCGCGACTACCCGCACTGGAAGCAGGTCTACGACGTGCCGATGATCCTCCAGGAGATCCACGCCGCCAACGTCGACAAGTGGGTGCCGCAGTGAACCTTTTCAACCTCCCCTGGCGGCCCGTCGTGGCCGCGGGTGGAAGTCGGGGCGCAGGCGCCGCGCGGTCCAGGTTGAAAAAGGTTCGGCCGTGAGGGCGGCGACCAGCGAGGCAGGGGGAAACTGTGATCTCGCGGGGTAAGCGGAACGTGCTCGGCGTACTGGTCGACGCGGTCGACTACGAGGCCGCGACCGAGCATGTGGTGGCCGCCGGGCGGGAGCGTCGACCGATGGCGCTGACCGCGCTGGCCGTGCACGGGGTGATGACCGGGGTGCTCGATCCGGCGCACAACGCCCGGCTCAACGCCTTCGACATGGTCACCCCGGACGGGCAGCCCGTCCGGTGGGCGCTCAACCTGTTGCACCGCGCCGCCCTGGCCGAACGGGTCTACGGCCCCGACCTGACGCTGAGCGTGCTGGCCAGGTTCGCCGACGAGGGAATGCCGGTCTACCTCTACGGCTCCACCGACGACACCCTCGCCCGGCTGATCCCGGAGTTGGAACGGATGTTCCCGGCCCTCAAGATCGCCGGGGTGGAGTCGTCGAAGTTCCGGCCGGCCCGCCTGGGCGAGGACGCCGAGATCGCCGACCGGATCCGCGCCTCCGGGGCCCGGCTCGTACTGGTCGGGCTCGGCTGCCCCCGGCAGGAGGTCTTCGCGTACGCGATGCGACCGCTGCTCGACATGCCGCTGATGGCGGTCGGGGCGGCCTTCGACTACCACGCCGGCCTGCTCCGCAAGCCACCACCGTGGATGCAGCGGGTCGGCCTGGAGTGGCTGTGGCGGTTCGGCCTGGAGCCGAAGCGGCTCTTCCACCGCTACATGGTGCTCAACCCGGCGTACGTGGCCCGGCTGACCGCGCAGCGGCTCGGCATCTGGAAGGCGACCCCGCCGGCACCGGCGAGCGATCGCCCGGCCACCTTCGCGGTCTGACCGGCCCGTCCGTTCCCGGGTAGGGCTGCCCCTACCCGGGAGAGGCCGGTCGCCGGGAGTGTTTCGGGCTGCCCGGTCCGATTGACTCGCTGCCATGGATGCGGTGCGAGCTGTCATGGATGCGGTGCGACTGGCGGAGGTCAGCAGACGGTACGGCTCGGGCGACGGCGCGGTCACCGCGCTGGATCGGGTCACCCTCGGCTTCGAGAACGGCACGTTCACGGCGGTGATGGGCCCGTCGGGTTCCGGCAAGAGCACGCTGTTGCAGTGTGCGGCCGGCCTGGACCGGCCGACCGCCGGCACCGTCACCGTCGGCGACGTCGACCTCGGCGGGCTCTCCGAGACGAAGCTGACGCTGCTGCGCCGGGACACCATCGGCTTCGTCTTCCAGTCCTTCAACCTGCTCTCCGCGCTCACCGCCGAACAGAACGTGGCCCTGCCGCTGCGGCTGGCCGGGCGCCGGCCGCGTCGGGGCGACGTCCGGGCCGCACTGGCCGCGGTGGGGCTGGCCGGGCGGGCCCGGCACCGGCCGGCTCAGCTCTCCGGCGGTCAGCAGCAGCGGGTGGCGATCGCCCGCGCGCTGATCACCCGGCCCCGGGTGCTCTTCGCCGACGAGCCGACCGGCGCGCTGGACTCGACGGCCGGCCGCGAGGTGCTGCGGCTGCTGCGCGGGCAGGTGGACCGGGCCGGGCAGACGATCGTGATGGTCACCCACGATCCGGTGGCCGCCGCGTACGCCGACCGGGTGGTCTTCCTCGCCGACGGTCGGGTGGTGGACGAACTGCGGCAACCGACCGCACCGGCGGTGGCGGAGCGGATGACCGCGCTGGAACCGGCCGCACCCGAGGCCGCCGCCCCGGAGCCGGCGCCGCTCGGACCGGTCCGCCTCGGACCGAATCACCTCGTGCCGAACGGCGTCGGAGCGGATCGCCGAGGAGCGGTCGGGGTGGAGCGGGTGGCGCCGTGCTGACGCTCGCCGGCCAGACGTTCCGGAGTCGCTGGACCGCGTTCGTCGGTACCTTCGTCGCGCTCTGTCTCGGCGTCTGCCTGCTGGCCACCACCGGGCTGACCCTGGCGGCCAGCGTCACCGGCACGGATCGGGCCCCGCAGTGGTACCGGAACGCCGACGTGGTGGTGGCCGGGCCGAAGTCGGTCAGCGTCACCACGGGTACCGGCGACGAGCGGTACACCTCGACCACCGGTACCGCGTACTCGCGGCCGGTGCCGGCGGAGTTGGCGGCCCGGCTCGGCACGGTGCCGGGGGTCGCCTCGGCGGTACCCGACCGTCAGGTGCCGGTCGGCCTGGCCGGTACCGCCGGAATCGCCCGGCCGTGGTCGGGTGCGGCGCTCGGTGGGTACGCCCCGCTGGTGGGCCGGCCGCCCACGGTGGACGACGAGGTGGTGCTGACCGAGCCGGGCGGGCACCGGCCGGGGGACCGGATCCCGGTGCAGACCCCGGACGGGCCACGGACGTTCACCGTCAGCGGGGTGCTGACGCCGGTCTCCGGCACCGCCGACGAGGATGGGTCCGCCGTCGTCTTCGTCACCGACCGGGCCGCCGCCGCGCTGGCCGGCGACCGGATCACCGCCGTGGCGCTCCGGGCCGGCGACGGGGTCTCCGCCGGTACGCTGGCCGGGCGGGTCCGCGCCGCCGCCCCCGGGTTCCGGGTGCTCACCGGCGACGACCGGCGGGCCGCCGAGCCCGACCCGGACGGCGACGAGCTGGCCATCGCGGCGTCGCTGCTGGGTACCACCGCCGGGGTGGCCACCTTCGTGTCGGTCTTCGTGGTCGCCGGTACCTTCTCGTTCGCGGTCGCCCAGCGCCGGCGCGAGTTCGCGCTGCTGCGTACGTCCGGGGCGACGCCCCGGCAGATCCGCCGGCTGGTACTCGGCGAGGCGGTACTCGTCGGCGTGCTGGCCGGGCTGGCCGGCAGCGCACTCAGCCTGGTCACCGCGCCGCCGTACGCGCACTGGCTGGCCCGGTCCGGCTTCGCACCGGAGGACTTCACGGCCCGGTTCATCCTCTGGCCACTGCTCGCCGCCTCCGGGGTCGGGCTGCTGGTGGCACTGCTCGGCGCCGGAGTCGCCGCCCGGCGGGCGGCCCGGGTACGCCCGATCGAGGCGCTGCGCGAGGCGTCGGTCGACACCCGGGTGATGGGCTGGGGACGCTGGCTGTTCGGGCTGCTCTTCCTCGGTGGCGCCGTGCTGCTGCTCACCGCGCTGCCGAACATCGGGGTCTCGGACGGCCTGGCGATGGTCATGCTGGTCGCCCAGTTGGGGCTGGCCGCCGCCGGGCTGCTCGCGCCGGTGCTGATCCGGCTGCTCGTGCCGCTGCTCGGCGCTCCGTTGCGGGGGCAGACCGGCACGATCGCCCGGTCGAGCGCGATGAGCGCGCTGCGCCGCACCTCCGCCACCGCCGCGCCGATCCTGGTCACCGTCGGCATCGCGGCCACCACACTGTCGCTGACCGCGACGCTCTGGGAGGCCGAGCAGCGCTCCGCCCGGGAGCGGGTCACCGCCAGCGCCGTGGCGACCGCGAACAGCCCGGTCGGGCTGGCCGAGCCGACCGTCGCGGCGCTCGGCCGGGTCGCCGGGGTGCGCGCCGCCGTGCCGAGCCGGCAGACCGAGGTGTACGTGCACAGCGACGACTACGCCGAGGGGTACTCCGCCCGGTACGTCGGGGCGGGGCTGGACCGGGTGCTGCGGCTGCCGACCGTGGCCGGTTCGGTCGACGGGTTGACCGGTACGGACACCGTGGCGGTGAGCCGGTCGATGGGCTGGCAGCTCGGCGAGCGGGTCCAGGTGTGGCTCGCCGACACCACCGAGGTACGGCTGCGGGTGGTGGCCGTACTCGCCGACTCGATCGACCTGGACCGGACCCTGCTGCTCCCCTGGGAGCTGGGCCGGGCGCACCAGCCCGGTGGCGGCGCCGACGTCGTCTACCTGGACGGCGGCGATCCGGCGGCGCTCGACGCGGCGGCCGTTGCCGGTGGCGGTCAGGTGCTGCCGACCGCCGAGCACCAGGTGGTGGGGGACGCGGTGCAGTACGAGCGGAACCGGGTGGCGCTGCTGGCGGTACTCGGGATGGCGCTGCTCTACACCGCCATCGCCATCGCGAACACGCTGGTGATGGCGACCAACGACCGGCGCCGGGAGCTGGCGGTGCTGCGGTTGACCGGGGCGACTCCCGGGCAGGTGCTGCGGATGATCGGCCTGGAGGCGGTGCTGGTCGGGCTGGCCGGTACGACGCTGGCCGCGCTGGTGGCCGCGGCGATGCTGGCCGGGTTGCAGGCCCGGTTGGCCGAGTTGGTGGCGCAGCCGCAGGTCAGCGTGCCGTGGTTGCCGATCACGCTGATCGCGGCCGGCTGTCTGCTCGCCGCCGTGCTGTCCAGTCTGGTGCCAGCGGTGCTGGCGCTGCGTACCCCGGCCGCCCAGCTCGCCGGGGTGCGGGAGTAGCCGACCTGGTCCGGGGCGTCCGGCGTCGGCCGGCGGGCGCCCCGGGACCGGTCCGGTCCGCACGACTGCCCTCTGTCAGATGCCCTCTGTCGGAGGGGATAGCGCTTTCCTATGCTGGGCCGATGATGAGGATCGACCACGGCCTGACCCCGTCCGCGCTGCGACCCAAGCTCGACCGACTCTGGGAGGTTTCCGCCCAGAAGATCGACTCGATCGAGAAGACCTGCCCGCCCGGCGCCGCCTCGCCGGTCTTCACCGTCGACGGGCAGTACACCGCGCGGGGCTGGACCGAGTGGACCCAGGGCTTCCAGTACGGTGCCGCGCTGCTCCAGTTCGACGCCACCGACGAGCGGCGGTTCCTCGACTCCGGGCGGGAGCAGACCGTGGCGGTGATGGCCAGCCACGTCAGCCACATCGGGGTACACGACCACGGGTTCAACAACGTCAGCACGTACGGGAACCTGTGGCGGCTGATGAACGAGGGGCGGATCCCGGCCGACCGGGCCGAGCGGGACTTCTACGAGTTGGCGCTCAAGCTGACCGGTGCGGTGCAGGCGGCCCGCTGGAAGACCACGGCGGACGGCACCGGCTACGTCTACTCGTTCAACGGGCCGCAGTCGCTCTTCGTCGACACCATCCGGTCCTGCCGGGCGCTCGCCGTGTCGCACCTGCTCGGGCACGTGCTGATGGGCGAGCGGGACGAACGGATCTCGCTGCTGCGCCGGCTGGTCGAGCACGCCGGCAACACCGCCCGGTGGAACGTCTACTACGGCGAGGGCCGGGACAGCTACGACATCCCCGGGCGGACCGCGCACGAGTCGATCTTCAACGTGAACGACGGCAGCTACCGCTGCCCCAGCACCCAGCAGGGGTACTCGCCGTTCAGCACCTGGACCCGTGGGCTGGCCTGGGCCATGCTCGGCTTCCCGGAGCAGTTGGAGTTCCTCGCCGTCCTCTCCGACGACGAACTGACCCCGTACGGCGGCCGGGCCGAGATCGAGGCGACACTGCTCCGGGCCGCCACCGCCACCTGCGACTTCTACCTCGCGCACACCCCCACCGACGGCGTGCCGTACTGGGACACCGGTGCGCCCGGGCTGGTGCGGCTCGGCGACTACCTGGACCGGCCGGCCGACCCGTACAACGCGCACGAGCCGGTGGACTCCTCGGCTGCGGCGATCGGGGCGCAGGGGCTGCTCCGGCTGGGCCGCTATCTGGACCGGGCCGGCCGGACCGAGCAGGGCCGGAAATACTGGCAGGCCGGGCTGACCGTCGCCGACACGCTCTTCGGCGAGCCGTACCTGAGCATCGACGTCCGGCACCAGGGTCTGCTGCTGCACTCGGTCTACCACCGGCCGAATGGCTGGGACCACGTACCGGCCGGGCAGCGGGTGCCGAACGGCGAGTCGAGCATGTGGGGCGACTACCACGCCCGGGAACTGGCCCTCTATCTCCAGCGCGTCGCCCGGGACGAGCCGTACTACACCTTCTTCGGCCCGTCGGCGGTGACCGCATGAGCGAGCGGAGCGAGCGAATCAGCCAGCTCAGTGCCAATGAGCCTCATGACGCCCCGGAGCGCAGCGGAGGGGCGGCATGAGCGGCCGTCCGGTGGCGGTGGTGACCGGTGGGTCGCGCGGGATCGGTCGGGGCGTGGTGCTGGCGCTGGCCGGCGCCGGGTACGACGTGGTGGTCAACTACGCCAGCAACGCCGACGCGGCGGCGGAGGTCGGCAAGGAGGTCGAGGCGCGGGGCGGCCGGGCGCACCTGGTCCGGGCCGACGTGTCCCGGGCCGACGACCGGCGGCACCTGGTCGACGAGACGACGGCGGCGTTCGGCCGGATCGACCTGCTGGTCAGCAACGCCGGGGTGGCACCGAGCGTCCGGGCGGACCTGCTGGAGGCCGGCGAGGAGTCCTTCGACCGGCTGGTCGACATCAACCTCAAGGGGCCGTACTTCCTGATCCAGCTCGTCGCCAACACGATGGTCGCGCAGCAGGCCGCCGGGCGGGTCGAACGGCCGAAGATCGTGGTGATCTCGTCGATCAGCGCCTACACGGCCAGCGTCAACCGGGGCGACTACTGCGTCACCAAGGCCGGGCTGGCGATGACCGCCCAGCTCTACGCCGCCCGGCTCGCCGAGCACGGGATCAACGTCTACGAAATCCGGCCCGGCATCGTCGAGACCGACATGACCGGCCCGGTCAAGGCCCGGTACGACGATCTGATCTTCAACCAGGGCCTGACCCCGATCCGGCGCTGGGGGCAGCCGGACGACGTCGGCCGGGCCGTCGTGGCGGTCGCCACCGACCTGCTGCCGTTCAGCACCGGTCAGGTGATCGACGTGGACGGCGGCTTCCACCTGCGTACCCTCTAGTTCACCGAGACGACGAAGCGGGCCCCTTCCCGGGTGGGGAAGGGGCCCGCTCGCTGCGGCGTCAGCGCACTACAGGGTCAGGGTCCAGGCGTTGATGTAGCCGGTGTCCCCGGAGTAGACGTCCCGCACCTGCAACCGCCAGAGACCGTTGCCGGGCTCCGAGGAGAGGTTGACGGTGTACGTCGCGTTCACGTTGTCGGCACTGTCGAAGATGCTGCTGTTCTTCAGCCGGTAGGCGCTGCCGTCCGGAGCGATCAGGTCGATGACCAGGTCACCCCGGTAGGTGTGCACGATGTCCACGGCCACCGTGGACGTGTTGGAGGCGTTCCGGTTGCAGCCGGAGAGGGTGATCCCGCTGACCACGTTGACGTTGGTGTCCGGGATGGCCACGTCGGTCGTGTTGCTGCCCGTGCAGCCGGTGCTGGTACCGGTCACCGTCAGCGTGTAGGGGGTGGAGCGGGTGGCCGACGCCCCGGTGCCGGTGATGGTCAACGGGTACGTCCCGGGCGTGGTGCTGCCGGTGGTGGCGATGGTCAGCGCGGACGAGCCGCCCGAGGTGACCGTGGCCGGGCTGAACGTGGCGGTGGCGCCGCTCGGCAGGCCGCTCGCCGAGAGCGTCACCGACTGCGCCGCACCGGCCGTGGTGGCGGTGCTGACGGTGGCCGACACCGAGCCGCCCGGCGTCGTCGACCCGGCGCCCGGCGAGACCGAGACCGAGAAGTCGTTGACCGGGGTGTCGTTGACCACGTAGAGCAGCCGGTTCGGGGTACCGGTGCCGGGGTTGGTCACCACGTTGGGGGTGGAGTTGTTGACCAGGTAGTCGCGGACCTGCTGCGGCGACCAGGTCGGGTTGGCGGAGAGCACGAGCGCCGCCGCGCCGGCCACATGCGGCGAGGCCATCGAGGTACCACTGATGGTGTTGGTGGCGGTGTCGCTGGTGGACCAGGCGGAGGTGATGCCGACGCCCGGCGCCAGGATGTCGACGCAGGTGCCGAAGTTGGAGAAGCTCGCCGCCGCGTCGTTGTTCTGGGTCGCGCCGACCGTGATGGCGTTTGGCACCCGGGCCGGGGAGTAGTTGCAGGCGTCCTGCCGCACGCCCAGCGAGTTCCCGTTGCCGGCCGCCACCACATAGGTGATGCCGGCGTTGATGGAGTTGTTGACCGCGGTGTCGATCGCGCTGTCCGCGCCGCCGCCGAGGCTCATGTTGGCCACCGCCGGGCGTACCGCGTTCGCGGTGACCCAGTCCATCCCGGCGACCACCTGGGCGGTGGTGCCGCTGCCGGAGCAGTTCAGCACCCGTACGCCGTAGACCCGTGGGCCCTTCGCGACCCCGTACGACGTGCCGGCGACCGTGCCGGCGACGTGCGTGCCGTGCCCGTGGCAGTCGTCGGCGGTACCGCCGTCGATCGCGTCGAACCCGCTCACCGCCCGGCCACCGAAGTCGCTGTGGCTGAACCGGATACCGGTGTCGATGACGTACGCGTTCACGTTCGACGCCGTGTTCGGGTAGGTGTACGAGCTGTTCAGCGGCAGGTTCCGCTGGTCGATCCGATCGAGGCCCCAGGACGGGGGGTTCGGCTGGGTGCCGGTGACCTGGAACGTCTGGTTCTGCTGGACGTACGCCACGCTCGGGTCGGCGGCGATCCGCCGCGCGGCCTGCCCGGACACGCTGACCTCGAAGCCCCGCAACGCGGCGCTGTAGGTGCGGCCCACCTTGCCGCCGTGCTTGCCGATCAGGCCCCGGGCCGTCGTCGACACGTTGGCCCGGGCGACCGAGGTGTCCTTGAACACCACGATGTAGCTGTCGGCGACGGCGTTCGGGCTGCCGACGCCCCGGACAGGTGCTTCCGGTGGAGCCGCGGCGGCCGGCAGGGCGGCAGCGGCGATCATGGCCAGAGTGGACACTCCGACGACAACGGACCTACGAGGGAGACTCATCTCCCCTCCTCCCCTCCGATCGGTACACGACCACCCGTCCCGTTGAGTGACGGGTCAGTACGACCGATCGAGCTGACACTAGTCAGAACCTTTGCGAAACAGTAGATCCCGAACGTTCTATCTCTATGGAAAGATGACTGTCTCTGCGTTGGGCCGCCGGCACGCACCCCTACGGGTGCATTCTCCGGGAATCGGTGGGGGCGGGCCCGGATTCGCCCGGCCGGAAATCGGGCAAGGCTGTTGGCATGGACACCGACCTCGCCATCCTGCTCGCGATCGCCACCGTCTGGCTCGCGGCCGGTCTCGTCGTCGAGGGGTTGCCGCGGCTACCGGCCGCGCGACCGCTGCGTCAGCGTACCGGAGTGCTGCTCGCGCTGGTCGGGTCCGGCCTGGCCGGGCTGGCCGGGGTACTGCTGGCCGGTCTGGTCGAGGCGGAGCCGACGCTCGCCGACCGGACCGCGGTCGGGCTCGCGCTGCCGGCGGTGCCCGCGGCGGTCGTCGCGGCGGTGACCGTACGCCGGCTACGGCAGCTCTGGATCGGTGCCGGCGCCTTCGCCTCGGCGCCGGAGACCCCGGCCCCGCCCGCGCTGCGCGCCGCCGCCGCTCATCCGATGATCGCGTTGCCGGTGCAGGTGACCGGCCTGGTCATGCTGCCGGCGCTGGTCACCGCCACCGGTCTGGTGCCGCTGACCAGTCCGGGCATGATCGGGGTGGTGCTCACCGCGGCGGTACTCGTCGTCGGCACCATCGGGGTACGGCACGCGCTGCGGCACAGCCGGCTGGTGGAGCGGGCGATCACCGTACGGTCGCGCTCATCGCGTACGGCTGGCGTCCTGCACGTATAGCAGTTCGAGGATCGCCCGGGCGGCCTCGAACCAGCGGTCGAGCCAGAGCGAGCCGGGGACACTGCCCTTCGGCGGCAGCTCCAGCAGCAGTCCACGCAACAGTGGATGGTCGACGAGCGGCTCGGTCGGCACGTCCGGCCAGCCGGCCGGCGGGAAGACCGGCTCGGTCAGTCCACCCATGTCCAGCGACGGGAGCGTCGGCGTACGCTCCGGCGGACTCGCCGACGTCAGGCCGGCACCCAGCTCGGCGACCCGCTCCGCCGGTACGCCCTCAGACGGCCCGAGGTCGGTGTCGACCGGCACGTCCTCCACGGTGGTGCTGGTGTCCCGGCGGGCGCCCCGGTACTTGCCGCCGAACCGTTCCGGCTTGGCCGAACCGTTGCCCAGATTCTCCGACCCGATCGTCATCCGTCTCGCCTGCCTCGCTCGGTTTGCGAACCCCCTGCGGCGGTCGGTCATGCCGACTCCCGCCGTCTGGTACAACGACCCGGCCGGTCCCTGGCGACGGCTCACCGGTTCCGCCGACCGCTCACGGGTCACGGGTCCCTGCTCACCGGCCACCCGGTCACGGGTCGCCGGTTCGGCGCAGTGCACCGGGCCGGGAACGCAGCCAGCGCGGCCATCCGGACAGCTTCGGCGCTGACCGGGTGACCGCGCTGGGTTGAACCCTCTTCACCCTGAACGACGCGGCGCGTACGCCCCGACTTTCACCTGCGGCCACGTGCGGACCGCAAGGGGAGTTGAAAGAGGTTGGTTGGTCGCCGGTTCTCGTGACCGTCAGGTCAGGTCGAATTCGCCGTCCCTGGCACCGCCGACGAACGCGTCCCACTCGTCGGGCGTGAAGATCAGGGCAGGCCCGGTCGGGTTCTTGGAGTCGCGTACCGCGATCGCGCCGCCCGCGAAGGCCACCTCGACGCAGTTGTCACAATTGGGTCCGCTACGCGAACTCTTGTGCCAGGCTGCCCCGCTCAGGTCGACGCGGTACCCCTTTGTCTCCACTTCCACAATGGCTCCTCTGCCAACTTCGAAATCAGCGCGACGGACTCCTCCGGGCGTAGGGCTGCCGCGCGGATATGATCGAAGATAAATATGTACTTCTGTAGTTCATCCCGCTTCTCCAGAAAAAGCCCACCCGTGGCGTTTTCGGCGTACACCACGTCCGGATCGCCCGGTTCGGGGAAGCCGAGGATGGTGAAAGTGCCGTCCATGCCGGCGTGTGCACCGGCGTCGAACGGCAGGACCTGGAGCGTGACGTTCGGTAGGTCAGCGGCCTCTACCAGCCGCTCCAACTGGGCCCGCATGACCGCGTCGCCGCCCACCGGCCGGCTGATCACCGCCTCATCGAGCACCACCCACAGATCGATCGGATCGTCCGGGTCAAGTAACGACTGACGGCCCAACCGGACACGCACCCGCTGGTCGACTTCCTCGGCGACCCAGTCCGGCCGGGCGGACCGGATCATCGCCTGGGCGTACTCCTCGGTCTGCAACAGCCCCGGCACGGTCTGCTGCTCGTACGCCCGGATCGAGGCGGCAGCCGCCTCCATCCCGACGTACGCCCCGGCGAGCACCGGGCTGTACGGATGCCACCAGCCCTTCTGTCGGGCCTCTCGGGCGATCTGGATCAGCTCGTCGCACTCGGCGCCCGTCACGCCGTAGATGCCGAGCATGTCCCGGACGTCCCGGACGGTGGCCGTGGTGTGGCCGGTCTCGATCCGGGACACCTTGGACGCGGAACATTCCAGCAACTCGGCGACGGCCTCGATCGTGACTCCGGCCTTCTCCCGGCGCTGGCGCAGCTCGGCTCCGAGCCGGCGGCGGCGGATGGTCGGGCTCCGGCGCTCGGTCACCGGGTCACCTCCGGACGATCAATTAGGGAGTCGGATTGCC
The DNA here is from genome assembly GCF_016862935.1 of Plantactinospora mayteni. Lineage (GTDB taxonomy): Bacteria > Actinomycetota > Actinomycetes > Mycobacteriales > Micromonosporaceae > Plantactinospora > Plantactinospora mayteni. Next base: position 54,539 of record NZ_BONX01000032.1, on the reverse strand, counting down.
GCCGCGCCTTCGACCGCCAACCGGCGGGGGATCATTCGCGGCGGATGGAGCGATGACCCTGTCGGCCGCAGGGGCCGAAACCGGGTCCAGTCTGCCGGTTCGACGCGCGGCGCATCAAGCGCCGTACAGACCACTATCGCCATCCCGGAGCAAAGGGCAAACTGCAACTTGCATTGATCATGTTCTTGATGCACCCTGTCCGTATGGCTCGGGCTACGCAGCGTTCCCCTCTGGTCAGGCGACGCAATGCTCCCCCATTCTCGCCTGACCGTGGGGACGGTCGTGCCGGCGGTACGGCGAGAAGCCCCGCTCCGGGGTAAGAGCCCCCGCCGCTGTATGCCAGGGCCGCTACGGCGGCTGGCGCGTCCCGGAGTCGACAGGTGTTGGCCGGGGCGATGTGATGGCAACGACGCATCGCCCCGGCCGACGCCCCACTCCGACCGGCCCCTGGTGTGACCTCAACCGCTCAGGACCATCCACCAGACCCCCGCCCGCCACTCCCGCCGGACCCGACCGGCGCCAGTCGGACAGGAGCTGATGTGCCCCTTCCCCGTTCCGGTGATGTGCTCCACGTGACCCGCGCGGCGAGCGTCCAGTTCGCCGAGCCGATCTACTTCCGGGTGATCCGGGTGCACGACTGGCAGACCTACCACGGCTGGGTCTGGCTCGACGGCTACGAACTCAACCCGAGCGGCGACGCGGTCGAGCGACGGTCGATATTCGTGCAGGTCAACGGGCTACGTCAGCTCCAGACCAACGCCGGGCGGCACAACTACCCGCAGGCCCGGCGGCCCGTCCGGACCAACTCCAGCACGCTCGCCGCGCGGGTCCGGGTCGGCTGAGCCGCATCTCCGCCGAACGCCGGGCGGCGCCCCGGTCACCGCCCTAGACTGGGCGTACCACCCCACGGGTTGACCAACCCGCACGTCGTCGAGGGCCCCTCACCTGGGAGCCGCCGATGGCCGTTGAGACCTCCGACCGACACCGGACGACGTGTCGGAGCATGCGGGTCAGCGTGTTGCTGATCCTGATCACCGTCGGCCTGCCCGGCTGCGCGAGCGGCACCGGCATCAGCCGCCCGGCGTCCGTACGACACCCGGCCGCCAGCCCGACGCCGCCGGCCGAGGCGGGGCGTCCCGAACCCGACCGGGGGCCCGCCGTCCCCGCCGACCCCTCCGGGCACGGCGGGGCGGCCACCTCGGCAGCCCCCGCCGACACCGAGCGGGGCTGGCTGGGCCGCCGCACCGGGCCGTGGCACCGGTTGCCGGCGCAGAGCGCCCGGGAGACACCGGACGCCGTCGGCACCGCCGACCAGGCCACCGATCCGGCCACCGGACCGGACGACAACCAGGATGCCTACCCGGCTCCGGCCGGTCGGGACCGAGAACCGGACGGTGCCGAGGAACAGCGGGCCGGGCCACCACTGTCCACCGACGGACCGCCGCCGGGCTATCAGCGTTCACTGGCGTACTCCGGCCTGCTCGGCCTGGTCATCTCGGCCGTCGGGCTGGTCATGGTGGGTACCAGACGCCGCTACTGGTGACCGGTCCGGACCCGTCTCCGGGCCGGCGACCGTGCCACCTCTCGCACGCCGCCCGACCGGACCGCTCGGGCCCGCCTCGCCTAGCTCATGCCCGCCTCGCCCAGATCGTTCCTGGGTCGTCCGGTCCTGCCGGGGCTGTGGCGGTGCCGAGGGCTCAGCCGTCCGGCGTGGGTTGGGTCGGGCCGGTGGGACCGGGTGCCGTGCTCGGCGGCGGGGTCGGCGGCTCGGCGACCACGAGGACGACCTCGCCACCCGGCTCGACCTCGGTACCGGTCGATGGCTCCGTGTCCAGCACGGTCCCCGGCGGCCGGCCGGAGGTCCGCGGCACGATCCGGGGCACCAGCCCCAGCCGCTCCAGCTCCGCCACCGCCTCCTGCTGGGACAGTCCGACGAGCGGAGGCAGCAGTACCGGTGCGCCGGTCGTGACGCTCGGGGTGGCGCTCGGCGTCGTCGCGGCGCTGGTCGGCGGGGCGGTGGTGGGCGTGGTGGGCGCCGCCGAGGTGGTCACCACCGGGGACGGCGAGCTGGGTACGTCGCGTCGGGCCGAGTCGACGATCGCCCAGCCGGCGACCACCAGGACGCCGAGCAGGATCACCGCCACCGTCCCGAGCAGGATCGGCATCCACCAGCGCCGGTCGTCCGGCTCGGCGCCGTAACTCCAGTCCGGCTGCGGCGGGCGGGGCGGATCCGCGCCCCGGGGCGGCACTCCGGCCCGGCCGGACCAGGCCGGCTCGCGGGGCGGGATCGGCGCGGTGGCGTCCGCCGTACCGGGCTGCTGGGCGGTCTCAGCGACCCGGGTGGCATCGTCCGGACCGGGCTGCCGGACAGTCTCACCACGCCGGGTGGCGTCTGCGGCGCCGGGCTGTTGAGCGGTCTCGCCGAGCCGGGTGGCGTCGTCCGGGCCGGCACCGGTGTCGGTGGGCGGCGCGCTCGGGCTCTCGTCCTCCGGCCGGCCGTCGGGTACGCCCCGGTCTCCGTCCACACCCCGGTCGTCCGGAGGCTGCCGCGGATCGTCGGCCATGCCACGTCCTCTCGCCATCGGACCAGGCGAACCGCGTCAAACCTATCCGGCCGGACGTGCTGCCGACCATCGTCGCGAGTCCGGGCGTGTCTGCCCGTTCGACGCTGGGTAGCCGGGTTACGGCGTCGGCGTTCCGCCCGAGGCGGGACCGTCGGAGCAGTAGAGCCGGGCTACGGCGTCGGCGTTGCGCCGGAGACGGGACCGTCGGAGCAGTAGAGCCGGACCCGGTCGTTCCAGCGCAGCACCGTACCGCCGGGCGGCTCCTGGTCGCGTACCTCGCCCCGCTCACCGGTCGGATAGTTGGGATAGAGGCCGTCGTCGACCAGTCGCCGTGCGGCCTGCTTGCACGACTCGCCGGCAAGTGCCGGTACCACCACCTCCGGTGCCGCGCCCACCACGGTGACCCGTACGGTGATGCCCCGCTTCACCGCGGTGCCACCCCTCGGGTTGGTACTGGCGACACTCGGGTCGTCACCCGCGCTGCCGAAGACGAACTGCACCCCGAGGCCGAGCCCGCGCAACTCCTCCCGGGCTCGCTGGAAGTCCTTGCCGACCAGGTCGGGCAGGATCATCTGGCCGATCGGCGGCGGGGTGCTGCTCGGCCGGCGGCTGGGGGTCCGGCTCGGCGTACTCCGGGGCGACTGCTCCGTCGCCTCCACCGTCGGGGTGGTACGCCCGGCGTCGAAGGGCGGCTCCGGGTCGCCGCCGCCGGCCAGCAGGTAGCCGCCGAGGGCACCGACGACGGCGCAGATGACCAGCCCGACCGCCGCGCCCGCGAACAGACCCGTCCGGTTCGAGGGATCGCCGTCCAGGTCCGGGTGCCTCGCCACAGCCTCATCCGTCATGCCGACCCTGCCTCACCATCCGGCGTACGAAAGCCACGCCGTTGTTCCGACCCGCCCGGTGGAAGTGTGTTGCCCGACAGCATCGGTGGCCCGGCCCTCGGAGCGCAACCGGCCACGGTTCGTGTCGGTGCGACTGCCCCCGGTTCGCGGCTCGCCCCCAGCGCCGGATGGACGCTACGCTGCCCCGCATGGCCGCACGAGGCTGGGGAGGATCCGTCGCGACGGCGGTCGGCGTTGCCGCCGGCGCCGGCGCCGCTCAACTGGGCTTCGGCTACGGGCTCGGCATCATCGCCTGGCTGCCGTCGGCCGGCGGCACGAGCGAGGCGGCCTGGGTCGCCAGCCTCACCTGGGCCGCCTGGATAGCCGCCACCTCGACCGTCGCCGGTGCGGTCTGCGCGCACCGGCTCGGCGGAGGTGGCCGACGTTCCGCCGGCCGCGCCGGGGATCCGCCGCCGACCCTGGCCACCTTCCTGTGGCGGGCCGCGCTCGCCGTCTCCAGTGCGATCGGCGCGTTGGTCACCGTGGTGCTGGTCGCCGTACCCGCCCGGGCGGCGGTACGGGCCGACACCTCCGCGCCACAGACCGTCGCGGCCGGCTACGCCATCCTCGGCATCCTGCTCGGGCTGGTGGCGGCGCTCTGGGCGATCTCGTCACCGGCGGTCGCCAGCAACGTGCTCGGTACGGTCTGCTGGCTCTGGGCACTCGCGGTGATCGCGGTCGTCGACGGCGTACTCTCCGGGCGCGGGCTCTCCGCCGCCCAGCTCGGGGTCTGGCAGTTGACCTCCGACGGCGAACGCTTCTGGTTCCGCGAATACTTCTACTGGCCCGGTGCCGCGCTGTCGCTCGGTTCGGCGCTGCTGATCGGTGCGCTCGCCGCCCGCTCGGCGGCCCGCCGGCCGGCGGCCCGGGTCGGTGCCGCCATCTCCGGCATCAGCGGGCCGTTGCTGGTGGCGATCGCCTACTTCCTCGCCGCACCCCGGCTGGTGGGCATCCGTCCCGAGCAGGTGTCGGCGCACCTGATGGCACCGTACGCGGTGGTCGCCGGTCTCGCCGGGTCCGCGCTGGTGGCGGCGCTGGCACAGCGATCGGAGACGATGGCCCGACGGGCGGAATCCGTCGACTCCCCCGCCGTGCCGCTCCCGCCCGGGACCGGGACGGACGCACCACCGGCCGCCGGCGGCAGCCCGGCGACCCCACCGCCCGGCACGGGCACCCGGTCGGGGAAGGCCGACCGGAAGGCCCGGCCGATCGACGCCCCCGTCCCGTCCACCGACCCTGGGCAGGAAACCGACCGCAGCGGCGATCCTGGGAGCGGTCCGTCGGGCGGTGCCGGCCGATCCGCGCGGCTGCCGGGTCAGCCCGGCCGCAAGGCGCGGCGCGGCGCCGACCAGGCCGACACCTCCGGGGTACCGTCGACCGCCGCCGCCCCCGCCCAGCGCCAGGACTCCGGGTCCGACGGCGTACCCGCGCCGGTCGGCGCCAAGCCGGAGGGTGCCACCGACGGGGCGACCGGGCCGGAGGAGTCCGCCGAGCCGGTCGCCGGGGGCGGTCTGAAGGGCAGGCTGGGCCGGTTGGGTCGCCGCTCCCGCTGACGGTGGCCGCTCTGTGGTCGCCGTGCTCGTCGAGGTCGTCAAGCGGGTGGTACGCCGACACGCGGAGTCAGTCGACCGGCCAGGTGTGCACGGGCTGGGCGGTCCGCTGGAGTTCGCCGTACCGGCGCAGCATGTGGTGCAGGGCCTGGGACCGGTCCATCCCTCGACCACGTTCGGCGGACTGCACCGCCTCGACCTGCCACACCGCCCCGTTGCGGCCGGTACGGCAGCGCTGCTCGATGATGCCGAGCAGCCGGTCCCGGTGGTCGGCACCGACCCCGAACCGGTCCAGCCCGGCCGCCGCCCTCGGCAGCAGTACGTCGAGTACCAGCTCGGTCACCTTCACCTCACCGAGCCGGGGCCAGGCGACGTGGGCGTCGATTCCGCGCCGGGAAGCCGAGTGGAAGTTCTCCTCGGCCGCGCTGAACGTCAGTTGACTCCAGATCGGCCGTTCGCCCTCGGCCAGGTCACGGGCCAGCCCGAAGTAGAAGGCGGCGTTGGCCAGCATGTCGAGCACGGTCGGCCCGGCCGGGAGTACCCGGTTCTCCACCCGCAGGTGCGGGCGGCCGTTCATGATGTCGTAGACCGGCCGGTTCCACCGGTAGACGGTGCCGTTGTGCAGCCGCAGTTCGGGTAGGCGGGGAATGCCGCCGTTGTGCAGCACCTCGACCGGGTCCTCGTCGTCGCAGATCGGCAGCAGCGGCGGGAAGTATCGGACGTTCTCCTCGAAGAGGTCGAAGATCGAGGTGATCCACCGCTCGCCGAACCAGACCCGGGGGCGTACCCCCTGGGCCTTGAGTTCGTCCGGCCGGGTGTCGGTGGCCTGCTCGAAGAGGGCGACCCGGGTCTCGGCCCAGAGCTGCCGGCCGTGCAGGAACGGCGAGTTGGCGCCGAGCGCGACCTGGACTCCGGCGATCGCCTGCGAGGCGTTCCAGTAGTCGGCGAAGCTGTCCGGCGCGACCTGGAGGTGGAACTGGAGACTGGTGCAGGCGGCCTCGGAGACGATCGAGTCGGTGTGGGTCTGCAACCGCTCGACGCCCCGGATGTCCAGTTCGATGTCCTCGCCCCGGGCGGCGACGATCTGGTCGTTGAGCACCTGGTAGCGCTCGTTGCTGGAGAGGTTGTCCCGGACCAGGTGCCGGGGGGTGAGGGTGGGCAGGATGCCGATCAGGATGATGTTGGCGTCGGACTTGACCGCCAACTCCTCCGCCCGGCCGAGGCTGGCCCGCAGGTCCTGCTCGTAGTCGGCGAAGCCGGCTCCCTCGATCAGCCGGGGCCGGGCGTTGAGTTCCAGGTTGAACTGGCCCAGCTCGGTCTGGAAGCTCGGGTCGGCGAGATTGTCCAGCACCTCCGCGTTGCGCATCGCCGGCTCGGCGTTCGCGTCCACCAGGTTCAGTTCGATCTCCAGGCCGGTGGTCGGCCGGTCGGCGTCGAAGCCGAAGTCGTCCAGCATGAGCGCGAAGACGTCCAGACAGCGGCGTACCTTCTGGCGGTATCGGATCCGGTCCTCCCGGGTGAAGGGGACCTCCGACACGTCCTGGCCCATCAACCCTCCCGCCGCGAGGCGCTGTCTGCGCAGTTCCGCAGGGCCGTGTCCAGCGGAAGCGCGTCCGGATCATTACCGTAGGAGCGCCGCGCACACATGGCCACAGCCACGGCGCCCGCCGGCCCAGGGTGAGCGAACGGCAGCGCTGCGTCCACCATCGCACACGATCGAGCTGCTCTCTCCACCGGGCGGATTACCCAATGAGGCGCCCCGGTCACCATCTGATCGGCGACCGGGGCATCCTCGTCTCGACCCGACCCGCGGTCGGGCGGCGGAAGTCAGCCCTGGCGGATGGCCTCGCCCTCGATCTCAATCTTGATCTTCTTGCCGACCAGTACGCCGCCGGTCTCCAGCGCGACGTTCCAGGTCAGCCCGAACTCCTCGCGGTCGATCTCGGTGGTCGCGGTGAAGCCGAAGATGTCCTGGCCGAACGGGCTGCGGCCGGCGCCCTCGAACTCGACCTCCAGGTCGACCTGCTTGGTGACGTCCTTGATCGTGAGGTCACCGGTGAGCACGAACTCGTTGCCGCTGTGCGACTTGACCCCGGTGCTGCGGAACTCCAGGGTCGGGTACTTCTCCGACTCCAGGAAGTCACCGCTGCGCAGGTGGTTGTCCCGGTCGGTCTGGCCGGTGTCGATGCTGCCGGCCTGGATGGTCGCGGTCACCGCGGACTCCAGCGGGTTCTCGGAGACGGTGACCGTCGCCTCCGCCTCGCGGAACTGGCCGCGGACCTTGCTCACCATCATGTGCCGGGCCACGAACCCGACGCGCTTGTGCGCCTGGTCGAGCAGGTAGGTGCCGGCGGTGGGGATCGTCAGCCCTTCCCACGTACGGGTGGTGGCGGGCTCGGCGCTGCTGGTCATGGTATGCCTTCCCAGGAATAGGTTGTATAGCCGATGACTGACGGAGCAACTATAGTCGTAGCAATATTCCCTGTGTCAACGACTGCTACGATGGCGGCGTGACCAAGAACCTCTACGACGACGCCCGGATCACGGCCGTGGGGCTGGTGATGGAGGTGTACGCCGGGCTCGCCGCCAGATTTGCCGCCCAGTTCGAGGAGCACGGGCTGTCGACGGTGGAGTTCGAGGTCCTGATGCGGCTGGCCCGCTCGCCCGAGCACCAACTCCGGATGACCGATCTCGCGGCGCAGACCTCGCTCTCCACCAGCGGCGTGACCCGGGTCGTCGACCGGATGGAGCGGGACGGCCTGCTCGGCCGCCGCGCCTGCCCCTCGGACCGGCGCAGCGCGTACGCGGTGGTGACGGAGTCCGGCATGGCACGGCTCGACGAGACGCTCCCCGGCCACATCCAGCTCATCCAGGACTGGTTCATCGGTCAACTCGAACCGGCCGACCTGGCGAGCCTGCTCGACTCGCTGCGGATCGTCCGGGACGCGGTCCATCCCGGGGCCACCGCCGGCAGCACCGGCGCCGCCGCCGGGGCGAACACTGCCTGTTGAACTCCGGGCACGGAGTGCCGACAATCGCCACGGATCCTGCTTATCACCCCGGAGGGGACGACGGATACCTCCAGGGACCACCGGCAGAAAGACCGGCAGAAGTCACGCACGTATCGCCAGTTCATCCATTAATCGGAAAAAACGGGCGCCTGCTGCTGGTTAACCTTCAGGCAGCCGGGGGGCTCTGGGGACGTGGCGCGGGCGGGTATCAGTGAGGGGCTCTGTCGGGGGGCTGTCCCGCTCGCGCCACGGCCCCAGTGGCGAAAGCCGCGCCACCGCCCAGGCGACGCGGTCCCGGTGGCAGAAGCCGACGCGGCCCCGAACTGGTGAAGGAGCCGGCCGGGGATCCAGGGTGTGGCGGAAGAGCCGCCCAGGCAGTCAGCTCTCGGCCCGTTCCACGTCCGGCTCGGTCCGCTCCACGTCCGGCTCGGCCCGGGCAACGTCCGCCGCGTCGACCAGCGCCCGCTCCCGAGGCAGCAGGACGATCCCGCCCTCCCGGCACACCTGGTCGAGGCGCTTGACCGCCGCCTCCCGGGCCGCCGGGTCGTCGGTGCTCGCCACCAGCCCGACCAGCGCCTCGGCCACGTCCCGCAGGTCACGGGACCCTTCGCAGGCCCGCACGGCCGCCGCGTACCACTCGGCCGCCCACTCCCGGTCGCCCCGCTGCACCGCCAGGCTCGCCTCGATCAGGGCACAGATCCCGTCGCCCCGGGGAGCGGTCTCGTCCGTCCGGGAACCCCCGGGCTCCCACTCGACCGGGCCGGTCCCGTCACCCGCCTTCCGGGCACGCAACTCGGCGAGTACCGCCGTCGCCTCGTCGATCCGGCCGTCCTGGGCGAGCGCCAGAGCGACCGTGCCGAGTACCCGCCGACGGTGCCCCGGGTCACCGAGGTCGGCCAGTGCCGCCACCACCCGACGACCGTGCCGGACCGCGTCCGCGTACCGGCCCTCCAGGCGGGCCACCTCGGCCAGGTTCGCCCGGGCCAGCACCCGGAGCCGCTCCTCGCCACACTCTCCGGCGAGCCGGTCCACCGCCGCCAGCCGGCGTCGGGCTGCGGCCAGGTCGCCGACCCGGATCTCGTGCCAGGTCAGATTGTTCTGCGCCACCGCCATGTCCCGGATCCGTCCGGTACGGGTGGCCAGCTCCAGGGCCGCCTCGCCGTGCTTCCGCGCCTCGTCGTGGCCGCCGATCGCGGTCCACAGTCCACAGAGCACGTTCCGGGCCGCCAGTTCACCGGGTACGTCGGCCAGCCGTTGGAACGCCGCCACCGCCGCCTCGGCCGCCGGCAACTCCTGCGGCCCGGCACCGTGCTCCTGGGCGAGTTGCGCGACACCGACCTGAGCCCACGCCCGGGCCGCCGGTTCGGCGTCAGCGGTACGCGGATCGTCCAGCAGCCGGCGCAGCCACTGCCGGCCGGCCACGTCCCGCCCCCGGTAGCGCCACCAGCGGGCGAGGTACCCGGCCAGCCGCAGCGCGGTCTGCGGATCGTCGTTCGCCGAGTACGCCAGGGCGGTCCACAGGTCACCGGCCACCTCGTCGAGCCGGCCGACCGCCTCGACGAGCCGCGCGCCGGCCAGATCTGGCGCGACCCGGGCGGCCAGCCCGGCGAATACCGACGCGTGTCGTCGGCGGATCCCGGCGAGTTCGCCGTTGGCGGTGGCGCGTTCGGCGGCGAAGTCCCGCACCACGTCCAGTACCCGGAACCGGAGCGGTCCGGTGCCCCTGGCGCCGATCATCCCGTGTGCCAGCAGACGGTCCAGCAACCGGACCGGATCGACCGGGCCGACCGGATCGTGGCCGGCACCGTGACCACGATCCCGGAGAAGCGCGGCATCGCTCCCGTCGCCGGGTGGCGCGTCGCCGTCGGTGAACTCCGGGTCAGCGGGCGAGGTCGGAGCGTCGGACGGGGCCGGTTCGGGGGCGAGCATCGCCTCGGCCAGCTCCACCGACCAGCGGTTGCGCAGCACCGAGAGGCGGCGCAGCGCGGCACGCTCGTCGGCGTCGAGCAGACGGTAACTCGCCGCCACCGCGTCCCGCAGCGTCACCACCGCCTCACGGGCCACCGATGGAGCACCGAGGTCGAGCAGGCGGTTGCCGTACCGGTCGAGGAGTTCGGGCAGGTTGAGTACCCGGCCGTGCGCGGCGGCCAGCTCGATGGCGAGGGGCAGTCCGCCGAGCCGGCGTACCAGCTCGACGAGCGCGACCACCTCGTCGGGCTGCGGGGGCTCGCGGCCGATCTGGCGCAGCCGGGCGAGCAGCAGCGCGACGGCCGGATAGTCCGCCACCGCCGCGAGCTCGGCCGGGACGTCGGCCGGCGGCACCTCCAGCGGGGTGACCGGGCGGACCCGTTCGCCGGAGAGCCCGACCGGGTGCCGGCCGGTGGTCAGCACCCGCAGCGTCGGCGCGATCTCGGCGAGCCGGTTCAGCCCCTCGGCAGCCGCACCGGGTGCCCGCTCGACTGCGTCCACCAGCAGCAACGAAGGCGCGTCCGAGAACCGGCCGGCGAGGTCACTGGCCCGGCCGACGCCGAAGACCGTGGCGACGACCGACAGGAAGTCGCCCTCGGTGGAACCCTCGATCATCACGATCCCGCTGGCACCGCCGGGAAAGTCGTCGGTCACCTCGCGGGCGACCTTGAGGGCCAGCCCGGTCTTGCCGACTCCGGCGAGGCCGACCAGGCTGACCACCCCGCGCGCCACCCTCGGCTGCTCGGTCAGCATCGCGGCCAGGTCGGCCACGTCCCGGTCCCGGCCGATCAGCTCACCCGGATCCGGCAGCCCGAAGCCGCGCGCCGGCAGGCGCCAGGACGTCGGCACCGCGAGGCTGCCCACCTCCAGCACCGGCCCGGCCTGGCCCCGGGCCAGCGCGACGAAGTCAGCCCGGTCCTGCCCGGCCAGACCGAGCGCGGCGGCGAGCAGCTCGACGGTCGTCCGCTGTGGCCGGGACGCCCGCCCCCGTTCGAGGTCACGGACTGTACGGATCCCGACGGCGGCCCGTTCGGCGAGTTCGGCCTGGGTCAGCCCGGCCGCCAGCCGGCACCGACGGAGCAACTCGGCGAAGCCACCCGGAACCCGGTCAGAGCCATGATCCGGAGTCATGGGCAGGAAGACTACGCAGCCGGGTACGGCCCGGGCATAGATACGTCGCGCTACCGACGGAAGAGGACATAGATATCCGACAGATCACTGATGGGGCGATCCGGCCCGTAACCGAACCCTCACGGTTCGCCACAAACCAGCCCTTCAGACGTGACGGAGGCCAGCCTTCAGGCGTGCGGGAAACCGGTCCTTCAGGGCGCGGTGGAAGTCGGTCTTTCAGGGCGTGGTGCCGTCGGCGCCACCCCGGCCCAGGTCGCCGAAGCGGGTACCGGAGCGGGCGGAACCGGTGCGCCGGCCGGCCGCTCCGAGTCGCCGGAGAACCGCTGGTGCAGCCGGCGCAGCGGGGCCGGCGCCCACCAGTTCCACTCGCCGAGCAGACTCATCACCGCCGGCATCAGCAATCCACGGACCACCGTGACGTCGAGCAGTACGGCCACTGCCATGCCGAAGCCGATCTCCTTGACGGCGGTCAGGTCGCCGAGCAGGAAACCCAGGAAGACGATGGTGATGCAGACCGCCGCCGAGGTCACCACCGGGCCGGTACGGGTGATCCCGGCCAACACCGCCCGCTGCCCGGCCCGGGTACGGGCCGCCGGGGTACGCAGACCCGACCGGCGGCGCCACTCCTCGCGGATCCGGGCCAACAGGAACACCTCGTAGTCCATCGACAGTCCGAAGACGAAGACGAAGAGCAGTACCGGGGTGGTGAGGTCGATCGCCCCCCAGGACTCCACTCCGAGCAGGGCAGCCCCCACACCCCACTGGAAGACCACCACCAGTACGCCGAGCGTGGCGAGCAGGGTCAGCACGTTCATCACCAGCGCCTTGACCGGGATGACCAGCGAACCGGTGAGTACGAAGAGCAGCCCGGTGGTGACCAGCAGCAACACGAGTGCGGCGTACGGGAGCCGGTCGGCGAGCGAGGACCGGTAGTCGACCACCTCGGCGGCGGGCCCGCCGACCAGCAGTGGCAGTGGCTGGTCGAGGGCGCGGACCGCGCGTACCAGGTCACGGGACTCGGGGCCGCCGGTCGCGCCACGCGGGGTCAGGTCGATCACCACCGCCGGACCCGGCACGTCGGGGCGGGGCTGCATCCGGATCACCTGGGGCAGGGTGTTGAGCTGGTTCATCAGGTCCCGCACCTCGGCACTGGCCGGGTCCGCCTCCACGACGACGGTGACCGGGGTGGCCCGGCCCGCCTCGAAGTCGCGCAGCAGTACGTCGTGCACCTGCCGGGCCTCCATCGACCGGGGCAGCGCCCGGGCATCGGAGTTGGCCAGATTGGCGCCGGCCAGGAACGGCAGGGCGAGCAACAGCAGAGCGGCGGAGACGCCGAACGCCACCGGGCCGGGCTTGCGCTGTGCGTACCCGGCGAGCCGGCCGAGCGGGCCGGGGTCGGCGGCCGGCGTACCCGATCGGGTCGTTGATCCCGGGCGGGTCGGGACGATCCGGGGGAGCGGGCGGGTGGCGGTGGCCAGGGCCCGGCGCACCCAGGTCCGGGCACCGGGTGCCGGGACGTGCCGGTGCGCGACGGCGATCAGCGCCGGCAGCAGGGTCAGCCCGGCGAGGGTGGCCAGCGCCACCGCGAGCGCGCCGCCCAGGGCCATCGCGGCGAGCAGCGGCTCGGCGAACGCGTAGAGGCCGACCATCGCCGCCGCGACCGCCAGACCGGAGATCAACACGGTACGACCGGCGGTCGCCATCGTCCGAGCCAGCGCCTCGACGGGATGGCTGGGATCGCCGGTATCGCTGGGATCGGCGGGCTCCGATCCGTCGCCGCGTTCCTCGCGGAACCGGGCGATCAGCAGCAGCGCGTAGTCCACGGTCAGGCCGATGCCGAGCAGCGTGACCACGTTGACGGTGAACTCGCCGACTCCGGTGACGGCGGTCAGGCCGTAGAGGCCGAGCAGGGTCACCGCGACGGCGGCGAGCGCGGCGAGCAGCGGAAGCACCCCGACCAGCAGGCCGCCGAGGATCACCACCAGCGCCACCAGGAGTACTCCGAGCGCGATCGACTCTCCGACGGCCGCGTCGTCGATCGCCTGTTCGGCGAAGGCCCGCTCGGCCAACTCCTCGCCGCCGACCAGTACCTGCGGGGCGTCGATGCCGCGCAGCAGGGCGGCGACCCGGTCCTCGGCGGCCTCCCGCTCGGCCGTCGGCAGCCCGTCGGCCAACTCGACCCGGACCAGCGTGCTGCGGTTGTCGGCGCCGATCCGGCCACCCGCCGCGTTGTAGAGGTCCTCGACCTCCTTCACCCCCGGTACGGCCCGCACGTCGGTGCGTACCCGGTTGACGCTGGCCACCAGCGCCGGGTCGTACGGGTCCCGGTCCCGGACGATCGCGACCACGGTCGGGCCCTCGGGGAGGAGTTCGGCGACCCGGCGGTCGGCCCGCTGCGACTCGGCGTCCGGGCGGAGGTTGTCGGTGTCGACCAGCCGGTCGAAGACCTGCCCGCCGAGGGTGGCTCCGGCCAGCACGAGTCCCAGCCAGCCGACCAGTACCGGCCAGCGCCATCGCCACAGCGACCGCCCGAACGCAGCGAACATGCCCCGAACCTCCCCGGCGCGACGCCTGCTCGTCGCCCTCGGCGCACATGCAAACACCCTGAGCAGTCAACCGTCAGCCGCTATCCGGTCAGAACTGACTGTCCGGTGTGTCGGGTCCGGTCGGGACGGGTCCCACTCGCGGGGAGCGGCCAGCCGCGCTCGGTGGCACGACCGGACCGGTCAGCCGCGTTCGATGGCGCAGCCGGCCTGGTCAGCCGCGTTCTGTGCCGCGGCGGGCGCGGTCAGCCTCGTTCGGAGGCGCGGCGGGCGCGGTCAGCCTCGTTCGGAGGCACGGCGGGCGCGGAGGCGTTCGGCGAGGGCGCCGAGTGCTGGAGCGGCGTCGGCCAGCTCGGCCCGCTGCTCGTCGCTGATGTCGGCCATCGCGTCGGCGAAGATCCGGGCCCAGGCGTCCTCGATCCGGGCCGAGCCGTGCGCCGCGTCGAGCGTCGCGTGCAGTCGTACGGCCCGCCGGTCGTTCGGGTCGGGCTCGCGGCGTACCAGGTTGCGGGCCACCAGGGCGCGGACGGTCGCGCTGACGTTGCTGGCGTGCAGGCCGAGGTCACGGGCGAGGGTGCTCACCGAGACGCCGGGGGCGTCGGCGACGTACCGGAGCACCTCCAGCTCGGAGGGCGGCAACTGGCCCAGCCCGGCCTCGTCGACGCCTTGCATCCGCATCACCCGGCTCAGTTGGTACAGAACCGGTACGAGTGTCCTCGCCTGCCGGAGGACCGTCTCGTCCGCCACGATCACTCGTTTCACTTCACGAGGATAACGCTAGACATAGTTATATAGGTATAGTAATTTGCCGTGGTGACTTCCGCCCCCTCGCGAAGCGAAGAGTCCAGCCCGCCGTCTCCCGCCGAGCAGCCTGAGCCGCCCGAGCCGCCCGAGCCCGCCGAGCGCTCCGGCCTCGCCGAGCAGCCCGAGTCGGAGTCGGAGTCGGAGTCGGAGGAGCCGCCGGTCAGGCGGCCCCGGCTGCTGCTTCCCGCCCTGGTGCTGCTGGCCTTCGTGCCACCGATGGGCATCGACATGTACCTGCCGGCCTTCCCCCGGATCGCCGACGAGTTCCGCACCGATCCCTCCGGGGTCCAACTCACCCTCACCGCGTTCGTGATCGGGCTGGCACTCGGTCAACTCGTGCTCGGCCCGCTCTCCGACCGGTACGGCCGCCGGCTGCTGATCCTCGCCGGTACGGCGGTCTGCGCAGCCTCCGCCGCAGCCTGCGCCTTTGCCCCGACCCTGGAGACCCTCACCGCACTCCGGTTCGTGATGGGATTCAGTGCGGCAGCCGGAGTGGTGGTCGGTCGGGCCGTCATCTCCGACACCGCCCAGGGGCCGGCCGCCGCCCGGATGTTCGGCATCCTGATGGCGCTCAGCGGCATCGCCCCGATCACCGCACCGCTGATCGGCGGCGTGGTGACCAGTGCCGCCGGCTGGCGCGCGGTGTGGTACACCCTCGCGGTCGGACTGCTGCTCACGCTGCTGGTCGCGCTGGTCGGCGTACCCGAAAGTCTGCCGCCGGAGCGCCGGCATGCCGGCGGGTTGCGCGCCACCCTGGCCACCGCGCGGTCGTTGCTGACCGACCGGGTCTATCTCGGCTACACCTTCGCGTTCGGCTTCGGGTTCGCGGCGCTGTTCTGCTACATCGCCGCCTCGCCCTTCTTCCTCCAGTACGTCCTGGGCCTCTCCGTCCGGCAGGCCGCCGTCGCCTTCGCCGCCGGCGCGTTGCTCGCCACCCTGAGCAGCGCGGTCAACGCCCGGGTCGTCGGCCGGGGCGCCTCACCGGCGATCCTGCTCCGGATCGGCCTGGCCATCATGCTGGCCACCACCGGCGGCCTGCTCGCCGCCACCCTCGCCGGCCAGCTCGACCGGGCGGTGGCGGTCGCACTGCTGCCCTTCTTCGTCGGACTGGGCATGATCATGGGGAACGCGACCGCGCTCGCGATCCAACGCGTACCGAAGGCGGCCGGCAGCGGGTCGGCGGTGCTCGGCACCCTTCAGGGCGTACTGGCCGCCGTGGCCGCCCCACTGATGGGCCTCGGCGGACGGAACAACGCCATTGCGCTGTTCCTGGGCATGACCATCTGCGTCACCATCGCCTGCCTAGCCCTACTACTCACCCGCGCCAACCAGCAAAACGCAGCATGATTCTTGGCGAGTTGTGGTTCGCCACGCGCCACAACTCGCCAAGAATCATGGCAGCCGGGCAAGCCACCTCGCGGTTGGTCAGCGGGGTGGGGGTAGCTCGATCGCGGTCAGGCCGCGTCGCCGGTAGACGTCGGGATGTCCGGTGAGCACGGAGCGGCCGGTCGGCCACTCGGCATCCGGCCACGCGACGACGACCGCGTGTGCGGTCCGCCAGTCCACCGCACCGGCGACGAGCCGTCCGACCATGGTCGCCGCCGAATAGCCGAGTTCGACGACCTCCATCGCCGGTAGCGCCCCGACGTGCTCACCGAGCGCCGGACGGTCGGCCGAGGCCGCCGCCAGGCAGAGTGCGGGGACGTAGATGTGCCGCCCCGCCTCCTGGTGCGCCGCCGCGACCAGGCCGGAGAGCAGCCGGTGGCCGGCGCCGAGCGCGAGCAGGGCGGTGTGGTCGAAGACGACCGCCGCCGCGAGCGGAGCGGTCACGCTCGCGGATCGTCGGACGAGGCGGCGCGGTCGAGAGTGGACGGTACGGCTCCCGACTCGACGTCCCGCCAGAAGTCTTCACCGGCGGAGACGTCGTCACCGTCGAGGTCGACACCGATCCGTGAGCGCAGGTATCGGGCCGCGCTGGCCGCGCGTTCCCGCAGCTCGGCGGCGGTCGGTGTGCCGTTGGACAGCTCGGCGACCAGATCCCGCACGGTCATGCCCCGCTCCCGTGCGATCGTGGCGAGCCGGTCCCGGACCACCGCGTCCACCTTGATCGTCGTGTCCACGGCGGAAGTATACCGACGGTATACCAGCGCCCGAGGTACCTCGCCGGGCGTGGCGGCCCGATATCCGAATCTGCCACCCGTACGGATGACGGAAGTTACTCTCCGGAGTATGACGCGAGGTTTGCTCATACTCAGAGTAGCCAGCGCCGTCCTGGTGCTGCCGTCGGTGACAATGGCCGGCGCACCCGGAGCCGCGATGGCGAGAACTCCGGCCCAGGCCCGAGCGGGTACGCCGTCCCGGCCCTGTCCGGCGCCGAACCCGCCGGTGGCCCGGCCGACCCACCCCGCCCCGCCACCACTCGACCCGGCAAGGGCAGCGGTCGGCGGTCCGGCGCTGGCCACCGCCGGTCTGGTCACCACGTCCGGCGTCGCCGAGCCTCCCGAGGTCACCGCCACCTCGTGGCTGGTCGCCGATCTGACCAGCGGCGCGGTACTCGGCGGCTGCGGCCCGCACGAGTACGGCGTACCGGCGAGTGTGCAGAAGCTGCTGCTGGCGGCGGCGGTGCTGCCACACCTCGACCCGCACCAGATCATCGAGGTGACCGAGTCGGATCTCGACTTCGAGCCGGGCAGCTCGGCGGTGGGGCTGGTACGCGGCGGCCGGTACTCGGTCGAGACGCTCTGGCTCGGCCTGATGCTCAACTCCGGCAACGACGCGGCGAACGTGCTGGCCCGGCTCGGCGGGGGGATCGGTGGCCAGGCCGGCGGGGTCGCGGCGATGAACGCCGAGGCGGCCCGGCTCGGCGCGTACCAGACGCACGCTGCCACACCGTCCGGACTGGACGGACCTGGGCAGTACACCAGCGCGTACGACCTGGCGCTGATCGCCCGCGCCTGCTTCGCGCACGCCGACTTCCGGCGGTACGCCGGCGCGAAGATGGCGGAGGTGCCGGCGCAGGCGGCGAACAACACCAAGGGTTACCCGATCTGGAACGACAACCAGCTCCTGCACCGCTATCCGGGTGCGCTGGGCGGCAAGACCGGCTACACCGACCTGGCCCGGCACAGCTTCGTCGGGGCGGCCGAGCGGAACGGGCGTACCCTGCTGGTCACCCTGCTCGGCGCGGAGTCGCAGCCGGCACCCGGCTGGCAGCAGGGCGCGGCGCTGCTCGACTGGGGATTCGGGCTGCCCGCCGACGCGACCGTCGGCCAGCTCGTCCCGCCGGCTCAGGCCGACTCCCGGAACCAGGTCTCGTCGGCGGCGGGCGGCGCCACCCGGGTACGTCCGGAGCGGGGCTTCCGCACCGACTGGCTGCTCGGCACGGTCGCCCCGGTGATCCTGGTCGGTACCCTTCTCGTGCTCCTGCTCCTCCAGCGGCGCCGGGCCGCCCGCCGCCGGGACGGCCGCTGACGGGACGGCCGCTGACGGGACGGCCGCTGACAGAACGGCCGCTGACCCGGGGTCCGGCTAGTGCGTCGGACGGGCCGCCGGGTCGACCTCGGAGACCTCCAGGACCCGGCCGGCGAGCGCGACGCCCGGCAGCTCCTCGTCCCGGTACGCCGCCCGGCGCGGATCGTCCAGATAGGACTGGTACCCGTCCCGCCCGGTGAACGACAGCAGGTGCACCTCGGTCCGGCCGTCCCCGGTACGCAGCCGCTGCTCCAGCCGGCCGCCGTGCTCGGCCAGCAGCGGCAGTACCCGGTCCTCGTAGCGGCCGAAGGCGGTCAGGTGCTCCTCGGGGACGTCGAGCAGCACGACCACCCGTACCCGCGACCGGGGTTCCGAGCCGTCCAACCGCTTGATGAAGTGCAGGTCGGCGTACCCGCCGGGAAAGCCCTCGCTGCGGCCGACCTGGACGTAGCCGTGCCGGCGGTAGAACGGCGGTGCCTGGAACTCGAAGGACGAGACGATCATTCGGTCACAGCCGCGCCGCCGCGCCGCGTCCTCGGCGGCCCGCAGCAGCCGGCCGCCCCAGCCGTGCCGCCGGTGCTCCTCGCGGACCCAGAGCATGCTGATCCCGCCGCAGCCGCCCCAGGTCCAGCCGGTCAGGCCGCCGACCAGCTCACCCGCCCCGTCGGTCAGCCGGACCGAGAGGTCGGCCTCGTCGGCGGCGCCGGTCGCCCGGTTGTTGAACGCACTCAGCTCCGCGTTGAGCCGCTTGGACAACTCCGGGTCGTCCCCGCCGACCGCGACCGCGAGCGGGGCGTCAGATTCCGTCGTCATCCGCGAAGTATGCGCAACGATGATCACCGGCGCGTCCCATCTCTCCGGGCACCTCTAGACATTCCCAAGGCACCAACAGGGCGGGGATAGGCTGCTCACCGGCGGGCAGGGTCGACCGAGGAGGCGGGATGGGTCGGTACGCGGCACTGCTCCGTGGCGTCAACCTCGGCTCGTACAACCGGATCGGCATGGCCGACCTGCGCCGGATCGTCACCGACCTCGGCCATCACGACGTCAAGACCTACCTACAGAGCGGGAACGTCGTCTTCGGAGCCGGGGCGGGGGACGGGGACGGGGACGGGGACGGGGACGGGGACGCCGATCCGGAACGGCTGGCCGGCGACATCCGGCGGGCCCTCGCCGACCGGTTGAGCATGGACGTGGCGGTACTGGTCCGTTCCGGACCGGAGTTGGCGGAGCTGACCGGCGGCAACCCGTACGCACCCGCCGAGCCGGACGAGGTCAAGTTGCTGGTGGCGTTCCTCGCCGAGCCGCCCGACGCCGACCGGGCGGCCGAGCTGTCCGTGCCGGGCGGCGAGACCTCCGAGTTCAGCTTCGCCGGCACCGGCCGGGACCTCTACCTGCACTACCCGGACGGGTACGGCCGGAGCAGGTTCAGCAACGCCTACCTGGAGAAGCGGCTCGCGGTCGCCTCGACCACCCGGAACTGGAAGACCGTCCGTGCCCTGGCCGAGCTGACCGCCACCGACTGAGCGGGGAGTCTCGGCGACCGGGCAGCAGCTCGGCAGGTCGACAGCTCGGCAAGGTGCCCCGGGTTGACCGGCCGGCCGAGCGAGCCTGAGTCGGCCGGCCGGAGCATTCCCGGCTACAGTCCCAGGTCGCGGGCGATGATCATCCGCTGCACCTCGGAGGTACCCTCGCCGATCTCCAGGATCTTCGAGTCCCGCCAGAACCGGGCCACCGCGAACTCGTTCATGAACCCGTACCCGCCGTGGATCTGGGTGGCCTCCCGGGCGTTGTCCACCGCGCACTCGCTGGCGTGCAACTTGGCGATGGCGGCGTGCCGCTTGAAGTCCTCGCCGGCCAGCATCCGGGCCGCCGCGTCGTAGTACGCCAGCCGGGAGGTGTGCGCCCGCCGTTCCATGTCAGCGATCTTGAACTGGATGGCTTGGAAGTTGCCGATCGGCTGGCCGAAGGCGTGCCGGTCCTTGGCGTACCGGACGGACTCGTCGACGCAGCCCTGGGCGAGGCCGACCGAGAGCGCCGCGATGGCGATCCGCCCCTCGTCGAGGATCCGCAGGAACTGGGCGAAGCCCCGGCCGCGCTGGCCGAGCAGGTTCTCCGCCGGCACCCGGCAGTCGTCGAAGGTCAGCTCGTGGGTGTCCGAGGCGCACCAGCCGACCTTCGAGTAGCCCGGCGCGACGGTGAAGCCCGGCGTACCGGACGGCACGATGATGGTGGAGAGTTCCTTGGAGCCGTCCGGGTTGGTGCCGGTGACCGCGGTGACCGTGACCAGGGCGGTGATCTCGGTACCGGAGTTGGTGATGAACGCCTTCGAGCCGTTGATCACCCACTCGTCGCCGTCCAGTACCGCCCGGGTGGCGGTGCCGCCCGCGTCGGAGCCGAAGCCCGGCTCGGTCAGCCCGAACCCGGCCAGCGCCTCGCCGGTGACCAGCTTCGGCAGCCACCGGGCGCGCTGCTCGGCGGTGCCGAACCGGTAGATCGGCATCGCGCCGAGCGAGACCGCCGCCTCCAGGGTGATCGCCACACTGGAGTCGACCCGGGCCAGTTCCTCCAGGGCGAGGCAGAGCGCGAAGTAGTCGCCGCCCATCCCGCCGTGCTCCTCCGGGAACGGCAGGCCGAACAGGCCCATCTTGCCCATCTGCGCGACGATCTCGTACGGGAAGGTGTGCCGCTCGTAGTGTTCGGCGATGACCGGTGCGACGACCTCGCGAGCGAAGGACCGTACGCTCGATCGCAGCGCCTCGTATTCCTCGCTGAGCCGGAAGTCCATGGGTTCCTCCATCGGGTCGGTCCGCCGGAAACGCTTGTGGCGCTACGGGCGGGGCTGCTGCTGCGGGGTGGACGGTTCCGCGTTCCGGTTCCGCGTTCCGGTTCCGGGTTCTGCGTTCCGGGTTCTGCGTTCCGGGTTCCGGGTTCTGCGTTCCGGGTTCCGGGTTCCGGGTTCCGGGATCCGCGACGGGCGGAACGTCGGGCCCGGGGGGGTCGGGCTGCTAGACGGGTGTGACGCCGTGCCGTCGGCGGGAGAACGTGCGGTCCTTGTGTCGGGCGGCGGCGAACCGCCGGACCAGTTCGGTCCGCAGGTCGGCCGGCTCGACGATCGCGTCCACGACCAGCTCGCTGGCCAGCCGGACGATGTCGATGTCCTGCTCGTAGTCGGCGCGCCGCTCCGCGACGAAGGCCGCCCGCTCGTCCGGGTCCTCGATCGCGGCGATCTTGTTGGCGTAGACGGCGTTCACCGCCGCCTCGGCGCCCATCACCGCGATCTTCGCGGTGGGCAGCGCGATCGTGGCGTCCGGCTCGAAGCCGGGACCGGCCATCGCGTAGAGCCCGGCACCGTACGCCTTGCGGACCACCACGCAGATCTTCGGTACGGTCGCCTCGCTGATCGCCGTGATCATCTTGGCGCCGTGCCGGATGATGCCCTGCTTCTCCACCGCCGTACCGACCATGAACCCGGGCACGTCGGAGAGGAAGAGCAGCGGCACGTTGAAGGCGTCGCAGAGCTGCACGAACCGGGTCGCCTTGTCGGCCGAGTCGACGAAGAGCACGCCGCCCTTGAACATCGAGTTGTTCGCCACCACGCCGACGACCTGGCCGTCCAGCCGGCCGAAGCCGATCGTCAGCTCCTTGGCCCAGAGCGCCTGGATCTCCAGGAAGGAGTCGGCGTCGAGCAGGCCCTTGACGTACCGGCGCATGTCGAACGCCTGTCGCTCGCTCGCCGGTACCAGCCCGGCCAGGTCGACCTTCTCGGGGGCGGCGACGGCCGGCGCGGCGGGCGGCGGAGACGTCCAGTTCGCCGGCAGGTACGACAGGTAGCGCCGGACCACGTCGAGCGCGTCCGCCTCGGTCTTGCAGAGGAAGTGCCCGACGCCGGACTCGGCGCAGTGCACCCGGGCCCCGCCCATCTCCTCCAGCGTGGTCTTCTCCCCGGTGACCATCTCGACCATCCGGTCGGAGCCGAGATACATGCTGGCGTTGCCGTCCACCATCGCCACCACGTCGCAGAACGCCGGAATGTACGCCCCGCCGGCCGCGCTCGGCCCGAACAGCGCGCAGACCTGCGGGATCGAGCCGGAGGCGCGTACCTGGTTCCAGAAGATCTTTCCGGCGCCACGGCGCCCGGGGAAGAGGTCGACCTGGTCGGTGATCCGGGCACCGGCCGAGTCGACCAGATAGACCATCGGCTGGCCGTTGGCGTACGCCCGCTCGATGATCCGGATGATCTTCTCGACCGTACGGGCGCCCCAGCTTCCGGCCTTGACCGTGGAGTCGTTGGCCATCAGGCAGACGGGTCGGCCGTCGATGCTGGCCTGGCCGGTGACCACGCCGTCGGCGGGCAGCCCGTCGGCGAGCGCGTTCGCGTGGAGCCCGTCCTCGACGAAGGAGCCCTCGTCGACCAGCAGCGCGATCCGTTCCCGGGCGAAGAGCTTGCCCTTGGCCGCGTTGGCGGCGTGGTATTTCTCCGCGCCGCCGGCTCGGACCCGCTTGCCGAGTCGCTCCAGCGCCGCACCGTCAAGTGTCACGCCGACCCCCTCGTCCGGACCGGGGTCCGTGACCCCGCGCCAACCGACCTGAACGATCGTTAGGCTACTGCATCCGGTCAGCCCCGGGCCACCCGACCGGCCCGCCATACCGAACGACCACGTATCCGGACAGGATGTTGTAATTGACATTTGTCTATAACTAGGCTGCTGGCACCCCCTACGCCCACCGGATCGGAGAGTGAGTCATGACCTCACGAATCAGCCGGCTACTGGTCGCGGTCGTCGCGACGGCAGGTGCCACCCTCGGCGTCACGCTGGCCAACCCGTCTCCCGCGTCCGCCGCCATGACCATCTGCTACAACACCAGCCAGGCGGGCAGCTTCGTCGGCGTCGCCGGCCAGGCCGCCACGATCTGGAACAACGCCACCTCGAACCTGACCCTCACGGCGAACTGCGGCTCGAACCTCCGGATCTACTCGATCACCGGTGGTGGCTCGTACGCGGTCCGGACCAGTCTGGGCAACGGTCGGGTCTACATCGACACCCAGCAGGCGCAGCAGTACAGCCCGCTGCGGATCATGAGTCACGAGATCGGGCACATCCTCGGGCTGCCGGACAACTACAACGGCAACTGCGCACTGCTGATGTCGGGTGGCAGCGCCGGCACGAGCTGCACCAACCCGTACCCGAGCAGCGCCGAGGCCAGCCGGGTCACCCAGCTCTTCGCCGGTACCCGGGTCGGGCCGGACCGGGCCGACAGCGTCGGTGGCCAGGTCTTCCGGGACAGCTGGCCCTCGACGATGCTCGCCCCGATCGGCTGAACTGCCGGACGAGGACCAGCACGTGACGGAGGGGCCGGCGGAACCGCCGGCCCCTCCCGCCGTCCACATCGACACTGATGGGGCAGTGCGGTGCGGTGCGGGACAGGGGCGGGGCGGGGGCGGGTCAGTCGAAGGTCACCGACTGGCCGGGCGGGATCCGGGAGTATTCGGTCTCGGCCTTCTGCTCGAACCAGCGGTCCACGATCGGCGCCCCGCGCTCGCTGACCACCGCGTCGTGGATCGAGTACGCCCGCCGGGGCTTGACCGCCCGGACGAAGTCGAGCGACTCGGCGACCTTCAGCCACGGCGCGCTGGTCGGCACCAGCAGGGTCGCCACCGGCAGATCGGGTACGAAGAACGCGTCGCCGGGGTGGTAGAGCCCGCCACCCGTCGTCCCGACGTCGACCACGAAGCCGAGGTTCGGAATTCCGGGCAGCCCCTGGTAGATCTCGGCGTGGTCCCGACCGACCGCCCGCACCCGGAAGCCGCCCGCGTCGAACTCGTCACCGGAGGCGACCGGAACCACCGCCGGACCGAGGTCGGCCAGTTGCCGGGCCACGTCCGCGTGGGTGTAGATCCGCAGCGCCGGGTTGGTGGCCACCGCCGCGCTGATCCGCTCGGTGTCGAGGTGGTCGAAATGCTCGTGCGTGACCAGCACGTGGTCGACGGAGTCCAGCGCCTCGGCCTCGGCCCAGATGCCCGGATCGATCAGCAGTGACCGTCCGTCCGCCTCCAGGCGTACGCAGGCGTGGGTGTACTTGATCATCCGCATTTGCCGAGCCTATCCCGGTTCGTCGGTGGTTACTCCGGTTACGCCGCCAGTCTGCTGCTTACGCCGCCAGTCTGCTGCGCGGGCCGGCCCGGAGCACCCCGGAGGGCAGCTCCCGGCCGACGAGCTGCTCGGCGTAGGCCGCCACCTCCAGCAGCGCGTCCAGGTCGACACCGGTCTCGATGCCCATGTCGTGCAGCATGTGCACCACCTCCTCGGTGGCCACGTTCCCGCTCGCCCCCGGGGCGTACGGGCAGCCGCCGAGCCCGCCGACGCTGGCGTCGTACTCGGTGACGCCGAGTTCGAGCGCGGTCAGCAGGTTCGCCAGCGCCGTACCCCGGGTGTTGTGGAAGTGCAGCAGCATCGGGATGTCGGGCTGGCGGTTCCGGACCGCGGTGACGAGTTCCCGGACCCGGCGCGGGGTGGCCATCCCGGTGGTGTCACCGAAGGCGACCCGGTCCGCCCCGTCGGCCACCACCCGGTTGACGATGCC
This sequence comes from Plantactinospora mayteni, assembly GCF_016862935.1. GTDB lineage: Bacteria > Actinomycetota > Actinomycetes > Mycobacteriales > Micromonosporaceae > Plantactinospora > Plantactinospora mayteni. The sequence continues at coordinate 30,028 of NZ_BONX01000032.1, read as the reverse complement.
GGCCACCCGGGACGGGTCGACATCCCCCTCGTACGGGCAGCCGAAGCTGGTCGCCACGATCACCTCGGCGGTCGCCCCGGCATCGTGCAACAGCGAGATCAGCCCGGCGATGTCGTCCAGCGACTCGGCGGTGGAGCGGTTGACGTTGCGCCGGTTGTGCGTGTCGCTGGCCGAGACCACCACCTCGATCTCGGTGAAGCCGGCGGCCAGGGCCCGCTGGGCGCCCTTCGAGTTCGGCACCAGCGCCGAATAGCGCACCTCCGGCGCCTTCCTCGCCCGGCTCCACACCTCGTCGGCGTCGGCCATCTGCGGGATCGCCTTCGGGTGCACGAAGGAGACCGCCTCGATCCGGCGTACGCCGGTGGTGCCGAGCAGGTCGAGCAGGCGTACCTTGCCGTCGGTCGGTACCACCTCCTCGTTCTGTAGGCCGTCGCGCGGTCCGACCTCCCGGATCGAGACCGCGCCCGGCAGGTCGGTCGTCATGCCGTCACCTCGTTCCGTCCACTCACTTCTTGGCCCGCATCCGGGCGACGATGCCGGTGTCGTAGTCGCCGCCGAGGAACTCGGGGTTGTCGAGCAGTTCGGCGAAGAACGGCAGGTTGCACTTCGGTCCGGCGATCTCGAATCCGGCCACCGCCACCCGGGCCCGGTCGATCGCCTCGGCGCGGTCGGCGCCGTACACGATCAGTTTTGCCATCAGCGAGTCGTAGAACGGGGTGACGGTGGTGCCGAGGGAATATCCGGAGTCGACCCGCACCCCGTCACCGGTCGGCTCCGTCCACGCGGTCACCGCACCCGGGCCGGGCAGGAACCGCTTCGGGTCCTCGGCGTTGATCCGCAGCTCGATCGCGTGTCCGCGCGGGGCGAGCGCGTCCGGGTCGAAGTTCGGGGCCAGCCCGGCGGCCACCCGGAGCTGCTCCTCGACGAGGTCGAGGCCGTGGACCAGCTCGGTCACCGGGTGCTCGACCTGGAGCCGGGTGTTCATCTCCAGGAAGAAGAACTCCCCGGTCGTCGGGTCGAGCAGGCACTCGACGGTGCCCGCGTTGCGGTAGCCGACCGCCTCGCCGGCCCGGACCGCCGCCGCCAGCAGCCGCGCCCGCAGCTCCGCCGAGACCGCCGGGGACGGGGACTCCTCGACCAGCTTCTGGTTGCGCCGCTGCACCGAGCACTCCCGCTCGCCGAGCGCCACCACCCGGCCGTCGGCCAGGCCGAGGATCTGCACCTCGACGTGCCGTACCCGGGGGAAGTATCGCTCGATCAGCACCGAACCGTCCCCGAACATCCGCTCGGCGAAGGCGCGCACCTTGTCGTACTCGGTGCGCAGGCTGGCCTCGTCGGCGGCGACCGCCATGCCCATCCCGCCGCCCCCGGCGGCGGCCTTGACCATGACCGGGAAGCCGATCTCCTCGGCGGCGGCGAGCGCGGCCTCGACCGTGCCGGCCGGGTCGGTGCTGCCGGGCGCGACCGGCACACCCGCGGCGGCCATCAGGTTCCGAGCATTGATCTTGTCGCCCATCGCGGTGATCGCGTCGGCGCCGGGTCCGACCCAGACCAGGCCGTTCGCCTCGACGGTACGGGCGAAGTCCGCATTTTCCGACAGGAAGCCGTAGCCGGGGTGGATCGCCCGTGCGCCGGTCGACTTGGCGGCGGCGAGGATCGCCTCGGAGTTCCGGTAGCTCTGCGCCGGGTTCGCCGGCCCGACACAGACCGCCTCGTCGGCCTCGCGGACGAACGGCAGGTCGGCATCTGCCTCGGAGTAGACCGCGACAGTCCGTACGCCGAGTCGCCGGGCGGTCCGGATGATCCGGCGGGCGATCTCGCCACGGTTCGCGACGAGCAGGGACTCGATCATGCTGGTGCTCCGCCTCTCAGTACTCGACCGGCCGCACCTCGTTGTACGGCCGTCCGCGACCCGCCTCAGTGAGCCTTCTTCAACCTCCCCCTGCGGTCGGGCGGACCGCAAGGTCGGACGCGGCGCCCGAGCGCCACGCGATTCGGGTCGAGAAAGGTTCAGTCGTCCGGGTCGGCGAGCAGTGCGGCCAGGGTAGCGGCCCGGAGCAGCGCCGCCCGGCGCTGGCGGTCCACCTCGCCACCGAGGAACGGCGTGGAGTTCATCAGACCGAACGCGGCATGGGCCAGCACCCGCGCCTCGCCCGCCGACAGCTTCGGGTGCAGCGCGGTCAGCACCCCCACCCACTCCTCGACGTAGAGCCGCTGGAGCCGGCGGATCTGTCGGCGGGGCTCCTCCGGCAGCCGGTCCAGCTCGTGCAGGTGCAGCGCGATGACCGCCGGGTTGGCCAGGGCGAACTCGACGTGGAAGTCGATCAGGGATTCGAGGGCCGTCCGGGCGCTGTCCGGATGCTCCGCGACCCGCTGCCGGCCACCGGCCAGCAGCCCGTCACTCACCGGCATCAGCGCGGCGACGAGCATCGCCTCCTTGCCGGCGAAGTGATGGTAAAGCGCCGGGCCGGTCACCCCGGCGGCCGAACCGATATCGTCCATCGAGACCCCGTGATAGCCGCGGGCCGCGAAGAGGCCGACCGCGATCTCCAGAATCTCCTCGCGCCGGGACCGCCGTCGCCGCACGCCGCTGGCGGGTGCGCCGGCCCCCGTCGCCATCACCTGCTCCTCCACCGTCACCCGACCAGCCTAGTCAGTTGTCAATCGCTGACTCTCCGCCGAGTGTCGGCCGCCACGTCGCGGGCAGCTCCGTCCGACCGGCGCGGGCAGGTCCGTACAGCCACCACCATTACCGGGCCGGCCGGGCCAGCCTGGTGCTCGGACGTGCGGGGTCCGGCCAGCCTGGTGCTCGGCCGGACGTGGATCGGGCCGGGCTGGTGCTCGGCCGGGCGAGGATCGGACCCGGCTGGTGCTCGGCCGGGCAAGGATCGGGCCGGGGCGGGCCGGGGTAGGGCCGGCTAATCGTCGTCGGAGTCGAGGTCGTAGCTGGCGCGTAGGGCGTCGGCCTCCGCCGTACGGCCGAGCGCGGCGAGCGCGACGGTGAGCAGCCAGGCTGCCCGGCGTACCGGCTCGGAGTGCGCGGGCAGGCTGTTCAGGGTGGCCCGGAGCAGCGGTTCGGCCTCGGCCGGGCGGTCCAGCCGGAGCAGTATCTCCCCGGTGAGCAGGTCCACGAGGAGCGCCTCGCCGAATGCCTGGATCGACCGCAGTGTGTCGGCGGCGCCGTCCAGCCGGGCCAGCGCCTCGTCCGGCCGCTCCGCGCCGAGGAACGCCCGGGCCGCGACGTCGGCCAGCATCGCCCGCTCCCAGTGCGCCGCCGCCGCCTCGTCGTCGGCGTCGTCGGAATCCGGCGTACCGGAGCCGTTCGGCAGGGCCGCCGCCACCCGGTCGGCCACCTCCAGCGCGGCCAGCGCCGCCGCCGGGTCGCCGGCCCAGTGCTGGGCGGCTACCTCCCGGCGCCGGACCCGCAGCTCGTCGAGGGGCAGCCCGGCGAGCCGGAACGCGGTCGCGGCGGCGCCGAACCGCTGCGCCGCGAGATTGTCCCGATCCTGGGCGTAGAGCAGCTCGCCGGCCTCCTCCAGCACTCCGGCCCGGGCGGGCAGGTTGTCGGGTCCGTCGAGGTTGTCGGCGAGTTCGTCCAGCAGGGTCAGGGCCGGGCCGTCCTCGCCGAGCGACCGGTAGACGGTGGCGAGCAGGTGCCGGCACTGGTCCGCGTCGGCCTGTCGTCCGAGCCGGTCCAGCTCGCCGACCGCCTCCTCCGCCGCCTCGGCCGCCTCCACCGCCCGGTCGGCCCGCCGGTAGGCGTCGGCCAGCTCCCAACGCAGGTAGGCGGCGCCGTCCACGATGCCCCGCTCGACGCAGAGCGCGACCGCCTCCACCAGGTCGTCGACCGCCTCGTCCGGGCGGCCGGCGGCGACCAGCGCCCGGGCCCGCCCGGTCCGGGCCGGCAGCGCCAGCTTGTCGGTGGCCAGCCGTACCGCCTCGTCGTACGCCGAAACCGCCTGCTCCGGGTCGTCGAGCGAGTTGGCGTAGCCGAGGGTGGCAACCGCCCGATGCTCGGGCAGGCCGAGTTCCTCGTAGAGGTCCCGGGCCCGCAGTGCCGCCTCGCCGACCTCGGCACCCCGGTCCAGCAGCTCCAGGACCCGGACCCTGGTCAACGCGACCCGCGCCACCAGATACCGGTCGTCGGAACCGGCCGCCTCGGTCGACGCCCGGTCCACCGCCGCCAGCGCCTCGGCACCCCGCCCCTGCTCGGCAAACGTGATCGCCAGCCGGTCCTGCGCGGCGGCCCGATGCCAGACGTCACCGTGCGCCATCAGGTGGTCGGCGGACTCCTCGACCAGCGGCACGCCCTCGTCCGGCTCGCCCGACATCACCAGCAGTACGCCCAGCCGGCCGGCCACCACCTGGGCGCGGAGCGGATCCGGGACCTGCCGGTGCAGCGCCAGCGCCTCCCGGTTCGCCGCCACCGCTCCGGCCACGTCGCCGGCCACCTGCCGCTCGACCGCCCGGAACTCGGCTCGGCGGGCGACGACGGACTGCTGCTGCGGCTGCCCGCCGAACCGTTCGTCGAAGACCGCCAGTATCCCGAACAGGTCGTCGTCCCGCTCGGTACGCCAGGCCGCCTCGGCCAGGTCGAGCAACCGCTCCGGGCCGGCGTCCGCCGGTACGTCGAGCGGGGCCGGTCGGTGAACGGACGCCGACCCGCTGGACGCTCCACCCGACCCCTCGGACGCTCCGCCGGCCCCGGTGTCTGGGCCGGACCCGGCCGGAGCAGACTCGTCGGTGCCATCGCCGCCGGGCCGGGCGACGCTGGTGGACGTGCCCGCACTGGCGGCGGGAGCCGGGCGGCGGCGGGCGGTCGGCGACAGCGGCAGATAGTCGCCGACCGGTTGCCGGGCGAGCACCTCCGCGACGATCGCCGACTGCGCCCCGGTGCCGTTCCGGGCGTCGAACCGGGCGGCCAGCTCCCGGGCCGTACCGGCCAGCTCGTCCGCCAGCACCGTCACCGGTACCTCGGCCGCCGGCCGGTCCAGGTGAGCAGGGCGCCGTACCGGCAACTCCCCGTGGCCGTCGGCGGCGAGCCGGTGCAGCAGCAGCGCCCCGCTGGCGGCGAAGGCCATCGCGTCGCCCGGCGAGGGTGCCTCGTCCAGCCAGCCCAGGTGCCGTTCCAGCAACTCCAGCCCGCGCGCCTCGTTGCCGGTCGACGCGCAGAACGCCAGGTGGTCACCGACCAGCGACATGTCCGCGATGTTGGTCCGGTGCCGGCGGTACGCCCGCAGGTGCGCGTCCCGGGCCTGCTCCCGCCGGCCGGTGTGCAGGTACGGCAGCAGCAGCGCGCTGAGGACGCACTGTGGCTGCTCGACACAGCCCAGCCGGCCCGCGAGCACCGGCTCGGCCAGCGCCACCGCCTCCTCGTACCGGCCGAGTGAGCCGAGGTATTCGATCCGGTCCGTCGGGTCGCAGCCGGCACAGTCGGAGAGCTCGTCCCGGGGTGCGGTGGTCCACCGGCGGTACCACTCGGCGGCCTCCTCCGCCGCACCGACGTGCACCGCCACCTGGTGCCGGTATTTGTAGACCATCTGGAGGCTGTGGCCGCTGTCGCGGTAGCGCCGCTCCATGTCGTCGAGTACCGCCATGGTGCGGTCCAGCGGCACCTCGGGAAACTCCAACAGCCCGCTGACCATGTGCTTGAAATACCAGAGCAGGGTGTGCAGGTGTCGCTGGTGGTAGGGCTTCGGGTCGCGGTCGAACTCGGCCAGGCACCAGGAGAAGGTGACGAACGACCGGGCCGGCTCGCCACCGTAGTAGTAGGCGGCGGTGCCGAGCATCCGGGCCGCGAAGGCGAGCTGCTCGTCACCGGTGGCGTCCACCTGCCGGAGGAGCTGTTCGGCGGCGGCGATCTGGCCGCTGCCGTACGGCATCTCACCGACCCGGTCGATCGTCCGCCAGAGGTCGTCGGTTTCCCCGCCCATGGTCACTCCTGTTCTGGGACGGCCCGACCGAGCAGGCCGAGGAACGAGCTGTTCAGCAGGGCGGCGTCGGCGGGGCGGATCGGGTGGTAGCCGAGCAGCAGCGCCTGGCCGTAGAGGGCCTCGACGGCGAGCCCGACCAGCGCCGGGTCGCCGAGCGCGCTGACCCGGCGGACCAGCGGGTTACGGTGGTTGAGCACCAACTGTGGGCGCTCGGCCGGGCCGGAGGCGGCGAGCGCGTCGAGTACCCCGGCCCAGGTCTCGTCGGCCCGCTCCCGGGTCGCCCGGAGTTGCTCCTCGAAGGCCGCCGACCGGCTCACCAGATAGAGCGCCGGAAGTGACGCCGGGGCGTACGACCGGAGCACCACCTCGACACCGAGCCGGTCCAGGGCACGCTGGGCGGCGACGACGAACGGCCGCAGCGCCAGCTCCGCACCCGGGTCGAGGGCGTCGAACCGGGTGGTCAGGTCGTTCGGCTCCAGCCGTTCGACCAGCACCGACCGGTCCACGGTCGGCAACCGCTCGATGATCTCGGTGTCGTACGTGTAGCCGGCGTTGACCACCGGCAGGTCCTGCGCCGCCGCGACCCCGGCGAGCTGGCGGAACTCGTCGATACTGGCCGCGTAGCGGATCAGGCCGTGCCGCTCGCGGAACTCGGCCAGCGTGGTCTGCCCGGTGTTGGTCTCCATCGGCCACCAGCGCTCGACCAGCCGGAGCATCTCGTCGTCGTGCAGGGCCAGCGCCTTCACCCCGAGGTGGTGCACCTGGAGGAACTCGGCGAGCCGGCGCGGCGCGCTGCCGGCCAACCGGACCAGCCAGCCCCGGAGCTGGTCGCCGAGCGCCTCCCGGGTCGCCTCCAGCAGACTGTCCTCGTAGAGGGCCTCGCGGCTGGCGGTGGGGCGCAACTCGGTGGAGTCGACCACGCAGCGGGCGAAGAACGCCCAGTCCGGCAGCAGCCCCTCGGCGCCCTCGGTGAGCAGCATCCGCTTCAGGTAGACCCGGTGACCGGCCCGAGCCGCCGGGTTGACCGGGGTCGGCAGCACGAAGGCCGCACCGGTCAGCCCCGCCTCCGGCACCGACAGCGGTACGACGTCGAACGGGGTGAAGTCAAGCACCTCGCGGGCGTACCGGACGAGGTTCTCCCGGCGGTCGGACGGCGACGTGCCGGCGGGGGCCGACCACGGCGGCGGCCCGGTGGTGGTCTCGACCTCGCCGACCAGCACCTTAACGGGCAGCAGCGAGCCGAACAGCCGGGCCAGCTCGGTCACGGTCGGCCTGGTCAGCCACTGGTCGGCGTCGCGGCGCGGGACCAGCGTGACGCTGGTACCCGGCTCGGCGCGCTGCGCGTCGACGGCGGCCAGCTCGACCCGGTAGCGGCCGTCCGCGAACCCGGTCCAGAGCACGGTGGGCTCGTCGCCGTGCCGGGTGCGGACCCGGACCTCGTCGGCGACCAGGAAGCAGGAGAGCAGGCCGATGCCGAACTGGCCGAGGAACTCGTGGCGGGCGAAGCCCAGCTCGTCCCGCTTGGAGCTGCGGCCGATGGTGGCCAGCAACTCGTGCACCTGGGACTCGGTCAGCCCGATGCCGGTGTCGTGCACCCGCAGCGTGCCGTCGCCGGTCAGCTCCGGTGGCTCGATCCGGACCACGGCCGGTGCGCCCGGGTCGGTGGCCCGGCGGGCGGTGATGGCGTCCACCGCGTTCTGCAACAGCTCCCGGACGTAGACCCGGGGACTGCCGTATAGGTGATGGCTGAGCAGGTCGACCACGCCACGGAGGTCGACCTGGAAAGCGCGGTCCACGTCCTGTCCACTCCCTGGTCCGATGCCGGCGCTCACCGTACCGGGCCGGGGCGACGCTTGGCATTCCCGTTAGCGCCCGACGACCCGATCCCGACCCTGTGCCCGTACCCGTCCGACGGCTCGGCAGGGTTCACTGTGGTTGGCGGTTCGGCGGGTTCAGTGTGGCTGGCGGCTACGGATCTCCGCCCGCACCGCCCGACCGATGCGGCGGGCTTCGATACCGGCTTCGCGGAGCGACCCGCCGAGGGAGATCCGGTAACCCGCGAAGTACAGTCCCGGCGCCACCGCGCTGCCCCCGCTGACCCTCGGCATTCCCCGCTCGTCGAGGACGTCCAGGTGGCCGACCATCTTCTCCAGGCCACGCCGGTATCCGGTCGCGGCGATGATGACCTCGGGGGTGATCACCGACCCGTCGACCAACCGCACCTCGGCATGGTCGAAGCCCGCGACCGCGACCACGGGCCGGACCCTGCCGGACAGCACCGCGTCGATGAGGCCGACATCCTGGACCGGCGACGCGTGGTCGCGCAGGAGCCGCGTGTAGAGACCGTCCTGCGGCCGGGGCAGGCCGTGGTCGGCGAGGTCGGGCACGGTACGCGAGGCCACCCGCGCGGACAGTCGGTCCACAATGGTCGTAGGCAGACGACGCAACAGGATTCCACTGCCCTGGCTGGGCCAGCCCGCCACGTCCCGCCGGACGATGTGCGGTGGCGTCCGGACCGCGAGACGGACCCGACCCGCGCCGCCCTCGGCGAGGTCGACCGCTATCTCCGCACCCGTGTTGCCGGTTCCGACGACGAGCACGTCGCGGCCGACGTACGGCGCCAGGTTGCGGTAGTCCTTCGCGTGGCGCAACTCGCCGGTGAACGTCTCCCGGCCCTGCCACGGCGGCACGTACGGAGTGTGGTTGTATCCGGTGGCGATGACGACCGTTCCGGCCGGCAGTTCGTCGCCGCCGACGGTGCCCAGCACCCACCGCGTACCGTCCGGTCCGGTGTCGTCCCCGGTGTCGACGCGACACACCTCCGTACCGGTGCGCACGTCGAGGTCGTGGTGGGCCGCGTACTGCTCCAGATATCGGACGAGGTCGTCCCGGGCGACCCAGCGGCCGTAACTGCGCGGGATCGCCAGGCCGGGCTGGCCCGACCACCGGCGGATCGTGTGCAGGTGCAACCGGTCATAGTGGGAGCGCCAACTCGTCGCGACCGCGTCTCCGCGTTCCAGCACGGTGGCGGGCACTCCGCGTCGTCCCAGCAGGGCTGCCACGGCGAGCCCGCCGGGACCGGCGCCGATCACGTACACCGGTGCGACGCGACGCGGTCGAACGGCACCCACTGGCCAACCTCGCGTTCCTTGCTTCCTGGATCGTTCCTTGCGCTTCCTGGATTCCGGCCCCTGCCGGACCGGCCTGCCGTCGTGCTCGGCGCCCACCGTATCGGCCCCGAAGCCGCTGCGCATTCCTCCGCCTCGATGGGTCGGGTCCGACACCCGGATGGCCGGTGTCCGACGGCTTGACTCTCCACCTGTTGACTCTCCACCTGGTCGAGCCAGCAGGGTGCGCGGATGAGTTCCTGGCCACGGTACGGCAGCTTCTGGACACTGTGGACGGCGGCGGTGTTCTCCCGACTCGGCGACGCGCTGCGGGTCCCCGCCCTGGCCCTGCTGGCCGCGTCACTGAGCCGGGACCCGCGCGCCGTCGCGGCGGTGGTGGTCGCAGGGCAGCTTCCACCGCTGCTGTTCGGCCTGGTCGGCGGCGTCTACGCCGACCGGTGGGACCGGCGGCGCACCATGGCCACAGTGGACGGGCTGCGGGCCGTCCTGGTCGCCGGCTTCGCACTGCTGGTCGCCACCGGCGACGCCGGGATCGGCACGCTCCTCGGCTGCGCCTTCCTGCTCGCCAGCCTCGGTGTCGCGTTCGACGCTGCCGCGTTCGCGGTACTGCCCGACATCGTCCCCGCCGACCGACTGGCCACGGCGAACGGCCGGCTCCAGGCGGGTACGGCGGTGGCCGGTGGATTCGTCGGCGCCCCACTGGCCGGGGTGCTCTTCGCGCTGGCGGCGGCCCTGCCGTTCGCCGTCGACGCGGCAACGTTCGCCGTCGCCGCCCTGCTGGCACTGACCCTGCGACCGTCGACGTCGGCCACCCCGGGCAGGCCGCCGCTGGGTTCGCCCCGCAGCGCGGCGAAGTCGCGGCCGCCCGGCTGCTCGTCAGGATCTGCCGGCGTTCTTCCGGATCGACGACCCGGTGGCTCATCACCGGCCAGGCCCGACAGCCTGGCTCTGCCCTCCGCCGCTGGTGATCGACCTGCTGTCGGCTCGCCCGGGAGAGCACGTGCACCAGGTGCATCGGTGGCCGGTCGCCGGGTGCACCGGATGCGGCGGATCTGGCGGGAGTCCGGGGACGGGCTGCGCTGGATCTGGCGGGACGGCACGCTGCGCCTGATCACCGGTCTGACCGTGGTCACCAACCTGGCCACCAGCGGCCTGATCGCGGTCACCGTGCTCTACGCACTGGAGGTGCTGGGGGTGCCCGCCGCCGGTTACGGGCTCTTCATGTCGGCGGCGATCGTCGGCGCGCTGGCGGGTGGACTCTGCGCGGGCCGGGTCGCCGCCCGGCTCGGCACCCTGCCTGCCCTACGCTGGGTGCTGGTCGCCGAGACGTTGGCGGTGGCCACGCTGGCGGTGGCCCGACATCCGGTGCCGGGCGCCATCGCACTCGCCGTCTTCTCCGCCGGCACCGCGACCTGGAACGCGCTCTGGTCGGCGTACGGGCAGCGGAACGTCCCCGCCGAACTGCTCGGCCGGGTCGGCGGCGCCCAGCGTACGGTCGGATCGCTGGCCGCCCCGGTCGGCGCGATCGGTGCCGGCCTCCTCGGCTCCGCCGCCGGCCTGCCCTCGGTGTCGTACGCCGCCACCGCCGTCTTCGCCCTCGTCACCGTCGCCTCGTGGCCCGCTCTCCGCAACCGGGCAACCCGTTAGGTCTCCGCTGACGTAGGGCTTCCCGGGCGGTGTGACAGATTCGTGGCCATCACGGGGCGGCGGCGATACCACAGATCACACCCGCCCCACCGAGCCGGGCGCGTTCGGGGCTTGTATCGCGTGACTGGGCACCGTGCACACCCCGCGGAGGAATCTGAGCATCGTGCACGGTAGCTCCGGCAGGATGCCGCGTCATACCGTGCTCCCTGTCCTGATGGAGATCAGCATTTCCATGAGCGACTAGCCGGTTGGATCGACATCGACGAAAGCGGGAAAAGGCATGCGAAGAGCTTCGATGAAGGTGACTGCCGCCCTACTGCTCGGCGCCGTGGTGGCCACGGTGACCGGTGCCGTCCCGGCCAGCGCGGCCAACGTGCGGTACCGAGCAGCCAAATCCTGCTTCGTCGACGGACGGGAGTTCCGCGCCGACATCCACACCTACGGCAAGCCGACCCAACCGAACACGTGGACCGAGGTCCAGCTCTGGGGATACAAGATCGAGTCCGCCGGCGGAGACACCCGCAACAGCGACGTCATCGCCGCGCTGGCGTACTGGAACGGCAACGCCTGGCAGCATTTCCAGGGGATCGGCTGGGTCGAGAACGGCATCGAGGACAACGCTTATCACAATGGCCCCTTCGAGACCGGCCGCCCGATGGAGATCGGCTACCGGTCCGACGGCAAGCCCGTCTCGGTCCAGATCCAGGTGTGGTTCGACGGCAACTCCAGCAAGATGTGCAGCGTCCACCTCAGGCCATACGACCTCGAATGGATCGGCTAGCCCGCCCCTGACACCCCAGCACCAGGGTGCCCGTCGCATGATGGGCACCCGGTACTACAAGCCCGCCGTGTCTTGAAAAGGGCCACAGCCGTGGTAGTAGAGCACCCCGAGCAGGCACGACCAGGTGTTCTACTACCACGCGGGCAGCGAGCGGGACTTCCCGCACGATTCGGAGATCCCGCTCGACCTCATCCGGCAGACCGCTCAGGAGTTCCTGGTCGCAGGCGGGAAGCGTCCCACCTGCGTCTGCGGACAACGGATGCCGCCACCCGACCTCACATAACATGTCGCGCCGCTCGTCGGCGGCGTGCCGATGCGGTGCGAGCGGTCAGCGGGTGGCGACGCCCCGGACGAACGAGCGCCACGCCTGCGGTGCGAAGGTGAGCGCGGGCCCGCTCGGGTCCTTGCTGTCCCGCACCCCGACGACCTCCGGCAGGTTGTCCGCCACCTCCACGCACGCACCGCTGGCTCCGTTGCTGCGGGTGCTCTTGCGCCAGGCCGCCCCGGTCAGGTCCATTTCTCCTCCACTGCCAATATCAACTCCTAGGCACGTACGACATCGATTTTGCGGCATATGCAGAGGCGCGGTAAAGGACACAACTGCATCCAGCCACCTCGATAGAGTTGTCTGACTGGCACGTCAGAACGTTCCCCACAGCTCAACCCGCACAGTTGGCACTTCCGGCACCAACCGGGCCGGAACCCTTCCGCGAGGATGATCTATGGCGACGCTCCGCAAGGAATGCGAGGATATCCTCGACCGGTTGCCTACCTCCGCGCTCGCCCGGACGGCAACCGAATTGCAGGCGACCAGCCAACAGTTGGCCGCCGTCCTGCATGGCACCGATCACGACAGTGCCCGCGACGCAGTGCGGGAGGTGGACGCGGCGGTGGCCGCACTCGTCGAGGCGGTTCAACGACTCAGCCGCTCCGCTTCGGTCGGTCGCCGGTTCGCGGAGTCACTGTGATCGGGGCGATCATGAGCGAACTGCGTCGCGCGCTGGCCGCACTGCCCATCAGGACGCTGGTCGGCGTCCGGCAGGAGATCCAGACCAGCTACCTCCGCTGGCACCGGACCACGAGAGGGTCGGCGAGGCAGGAGCCACTCGACGCGCTGACCGAGATGCGCCTGGCCCGCAGGCTGGTCGACGAGGCGATTCAGCGGCTACGGGCGGCCGGCGAGGGCATCGAGACGTACGCGAGCCGCATCGACGGGCGGCCCGCGCAGCCGCTACCCGCGCAGACGGATCATCGCAGCGCGAGCAGTTCGTCGCATCCACCGGCCGATCCACCGGGCTTCGACCCGGTCCCCTACCTGCCACCGGCCGCACCGCCGCGTACCCGGGGTGGCACCTACACCAAGACTCGCGGCAACTACGTGCGCGGGAATCGGGTCGAGGAGTTGGTGAGCGGCGAACACGACGACTATTCGACGCAGGTGGACCAGCACGCCCGCCGGCTTGGCCTCGTTGAGTCGGGCGAGGGGTTACGGACAGCCGGCGACGTGGAGCTGCGGTTTGCCATGCGGATGCACGAGGAAAAGATCGACTCGGCGACGATCCTGCTCAACCGAGCACCCTGTAAAGGACGGCTCGGCTGCGACAGCCTGCTGAGTCGATTCCTGCCACCACGCGCGACGTTGACCGTCTACTGGCCCGATCCGGAGACGACCTATCGGTACAAGACCTACCGGGGAGTTGAGTAGGGATGACGGGCGAGGTGACCGCGTACTACCTACACGAGCACGGCGACGGGCCGGTCGTGATCCGGACTCCTGGCGAGATGGACCGGCTGATCGACGACCTGTTGGCGCAGCCCTTCGACAACAGCGTCTGCACGATGTATTCCTCGGCCCGCCCCGACCGGGCGAACGGCTTCCCCGATCACGAGTTCGCGGTCGCCGTCAACATGGAGGACGCCGTCGGCGGCCTCTGGTTCAACGGCGACGGCGCGAACTGGTACACGCTGGGCGCCCCGAGCAGGCACGCCCAGGTCTTCTACTACTACATGGAGAGCGAGCGGGACTTTCCGCACGACTCAGAGATTCCACTCGACCTGGTCCGGCGGGCCGCTCAGGAGTTCCTGGTCACCGGCGGGCAGCGTCCCACCTGCGTCTCCTGGCGCCGGATGCCGCCGTCCGACCTCGCGTGACACGCCGCGTCGCTCGTCGCTGGCGGCATGGTCAGTGCGGGCGGGTCAGCGGGCGGCGACGCCCCGGACGAACAACCGCCACGCCTGCGGTGCGAAGGTGAGCGCGGGCCCGTGCGGGTCCTTACTGTCCCGCACCCCGACGACCTCCGGCAGGTTGTCCGCCACCTCCACACAGTTGCCGCTGTGCCCGTTGCTGCGGGTGCTCTTGCGCCAGGTTGCCCCGGTCAGATCCATCTCTCCGCCGCTTCCAATATCAACTTGGAGGACTGCTGGTGTGGCAGTGCCTCGCTTCGGACGACCTCCCACGCCTTGCCCATCGACACTACGTCCGACGGTTCCTGCACCACCACACCCGTCAGGTAGTTGTCCAGAAAGGCGAGGTTCTCGTCGCCAGGAAGGGTGGCGACCACGAAGGGTCCAGTCAGCCCGGCATAGGCGCCGACCGAGGTGGGCACGACCTGCAACCGGACGTGCGGCATCTCGGCTACCACCTTTGTCAGGTGCATCAACTGGTCGCGCATCACTGCCGGGCCGCCGACGGGCCGGTGCAGCAGCCCTTCGTCCAGCACGGCGATGAGCTGCGGCGGCTTCTCCGAGCCGAGCAGCGCCTTCCGCTCCATCCGAGCGGTGACCCGAGTAGTAATCTCGTCGGCGCTCAGCACGCCAGTTCCGGCGAAAACAGCCCGTGCATACGCTTCGGTCTGTAGCAGGGCCGGGATGAGGGCGTACTCGTACCAGCGGAGGGTTTCGGCCTTTCGCTCGATCTCGATCCACTCCCGCAGCCAGCTCGGCTCGCTGTCCAGGCTGAGCTTGATGAGCATCCGCTCGAAGAGCCCGCCCGTCGCCAAGGCACGGTCGGCACCCTGGACGAACTCCCGGGTCAGCGCCCGAGTGCCGTTCTCCACCGCACTCACGTGTGACGCGGAGAAGTTGGCGACCCGGCCGAAGGCGTCCTGGGTCTGGTTGGCGACCACCCGGGCCCGCCGGATCTCGTCGGCGATAAACGCGATCATGGATTGCTGAAGCGCCGTCAACATTTCAGTCCCCTCGAACAATTGATCAACTATTCAGTGCTACTCAATGCAGCCCAGGACGGATCGCCGAAGCGCCGGTTAATCGCAACGGCGATCGACGCCTAACGAATTTAGGGGATAGCCGTCCAGAGTGGAAGGCAGCGGGACCGCTCGGGGTCGGAATAGGACGGGCGGAACCGGGCGGGGTCGTTCCGTCCGCCATCGGAACGACCCCGCATCCAGTTCGCAACGGGAGAACGAGAAGAAAGGATGATCAATGTCCAGACGCCATCGCCTACCCTTTCGGCATTACCGTGCCTGGTACTTCCTCTGGATCTTCTGTTCCTGCGGTCGCCGCTGGCGCTGCCCGCGTAGCATCCCGACACCGCGCCGGCTCGGGCCACCGCCGGCCCCTCGTCCGGCGCTGGTCCGGGTCCCGCCGGACCCGCCACCACCACCGGCCCGTGCCCGACACACCAACAGCCACCCGACCTGGGAGACGCCCATCCGAACCGGACACCACCAGCACCGGGCCGGGCGCACCCGACAGGTCGAGTACCGGTGACCGGGAAACCCCGATGTACGGCCCGCACGCGCGGTTCCGCCCGCACACACCCGCACGCCCGTCGTTCCGGTGCCGAACCTGCGGCGCGCCCTGGCCGTGCCAACCCGCCCGGCTCAGCCTGCTGCGCGCCTACCGCAACGACCGGATCGGACTGCTGGTCTACCTCGCCAGCCAACTCCAACGCGCGCTACAGGACCTGCCCACCACCGACCCCCGCGAACTCGCCGCCCGGATCGTCTACTGGCTCCCCGCTCCCGCTGAAAAGCCACCCACAACCCGGGACCACCAAGATTCTTGGAGAGTTATGGCGAGCTGCTAACCCCAAGTCGCCAAGAATCTTGAAAACCGCCCCAGCGGGGCGGCGGCGGGGCGGGGCGACGGTGGGGCGACGGTGGGGCGACGGCGCGGAGGGGAGAGGGCGGAGGGGGCGGCGGGGGCGTGGCGGGGCGGAACCGGCGGCGGGCGTCATGCCTCTACCGGGCATGACGACGACGAGGCGTGACGTGTTGCGGCTGACCGGCGCGCTGCTGGCCGGGACCGCCGGGATCGGGGCGGTCGCGGCCAGCGCCGGCTGCCAGTTCCGATCCGGTGACGGGGACGACGGGGACGGCGACCGGGCCGACCAGGAGGCCACCCGCCGCAAGCTGGGTGCGGCTGAGGCGCTGGTGGTGGAGTTGGCCGACGGCAAGCTGGCGGTGGTCGACGCGGCGACCGGGCGGATGCTGGTCCAGCCCGCCCTGGCGGTGATCAGCGGTGACGGCCGCCGGCTGGTCCGGGTCGAGCGCCCGGACGGGGGTACCCGGTTGACGAGTCATCGGCTGCCGGACGGCGCGGCGGTCAGCGCCGGTACCCTGACCGGCGCGCTCGCGGTCCGCACCACGTCGGCCGACGGCGACCTGGTGGCACTCGCCGACGATGTTGGGCCGGGGCACACGCCCTACCGGCCGGGGCCACGGGAGCGGACGACGATCGTGGTCGCCGACGGGGCTGGCCAACGCCGTCGGCTGGACCTGCCCGGCAATCTCGAACCGGAGGCGTTCGACGCGTCCCGCACGTCACTGTTCGTGCTCGACTACCTGCCGCCGACCGCGCCGGACCGCTATCGGGTCCGGGTCGTCGATCTCGCGTCCGGGCAGGTGCAGCCGTTGCTGACCCGGGTCAAGGCGGTCGTGCCGGCCGGTGCCGAGGAGGAGATGCGCGGCGAGGGCCGGCAGGCGGTGTACGACTCGCGGCGCAGCCGGCTGTTCACCCTCTACACCCACCAGCCGGACCACGTACACACCCGGGACCGGATTGCCGCAGCCGCAGCCGCAGCCGGCCAGGACGCCGCCGGGGCCCGGGACGACGCTCCGCACGTGCACGCCTTCGTGCACACCCTCGACCTGACCGAACGCTGGGCGTACTGCGTCGACCTGCCGGCGCCGTTCGGTGAGCGGCCGGCGGCCGGGCACACGATCGCGTTGAGCCCGGACGGCGGCCGGCTCTACGTGGCGGACACCAGCTCCGGCGCACTGGCCACGATCGATCCCGAGGGGTTGACCGTGCTGGACAGTGTCCGGTTCGACGCGCTGGCCGGCACCACCGGGCCGGGCGACGCCGTACCGGCCACCGCCGCCGTACCGGCCACCGCCGCCGCGAGCTTCGACGCCGCCGGGACGCTGCTGGTCGGGGCCGGCCGCGAGGTGGCCGGGATGGCGGCCACCTCGGGCGGGGGCACGGTGCCGCGCTGGTCCACCCCGGCCGAGGTACGCGGACTCGCCGGCCCGCCCGACGGCTCCCGGCTGTACGTCGGCCAGCCCGACGCCGTACTCCGGGTCGACCCCGGCACCGGGGCGGTACGGCACCGTATCGACGTACCCGGGTTGGTGGCTCTGCGCCACGTCGTCGCCACCGAATCCTAGTTCGTCGGCGAACCGCCCCTGCGGGCTGTTGACCAGCGACGGCGTCCGGGTTTACCGCCCTGGAACGCAGCTCACCAGGCTCAGGTACGCGGTTGCCACCCAGCCACTCTTGCCGTGCCGAGAGCTGTACACCAGGTGGAAGCCGTTCTGGTTCTCCTCCCAGTGCCCGTTCACGCGGTCACCACGGTAGAGCAGGCCCAGCACGGTCGACGTGTTGTTGGGCTGAGTCCGGAGCCGGACCCCGTCACCGGTGACCTCGTAGGTGCACATCTGAAGAATCTGGACCGGATCCTGGGCCGTGGCTGAGGCCGTCGTCGTGGTCGTCGTCGTGGCCTTGGTCGTGGTCGTGGTCGGCTGCGCCGTCGCCGGTGCGGCGCCGACGAGGAACATCCCGGCGGCAGCGACGAGTACGATCGCCGGCTTGACAGGGGTGATCTTCATCTTCTCTCCAACTCCTGTGTTCAGGCGGACGCGACAACCCGACGGGACACGTCAGGTTGGTGGTTTTCCGGACCACCAGCGCGTTCCGGGAGAAAGCTAGAGATCTTGTCTTTCAAACAGCTTTCACGAGCGACTCGTTCCCCCGACGCCGACTTGTGGCGCCAGGCCCGGCGCTCACCTGCGCCGGACCGGGTAGCTAGCCGAGGCCGCCCGGCTGGTCGCCCTTGACCACAGGTGCCCGGACCAGGTTGCCCCACTCGGTCCACGAGCCGTCGTAGTTGCGCACCCTCGGGTAGCCGAGCAGGTGCCGCAGCACGAACCAGGTGTGGCTGGACCGCTCGCCGATCCGGCAGTACGCGATCACGTCGTCGTCCGGCGACAACCCGAGCTGGTCGGCGTAGATCGCCCGCAGCTCGTCGGGGCCCTTGAAGGTGCCGTCGTCGTTCGCCGCCGACTTCCACGGCTTGCTCAGCGCGCCCGGGATGTGCCCGCCGCGCAGCGCACCCTCCTGCGGGTATTCCGGCATGTGCGTCAGCTCCCCGGTGTACTCCTTCGGAGAGCGGACGTCGACCAGCGGCCGGGCCGCCGCGATGTGCGCCAGCACCTGGTCCCGGTACGCCCGGATCGGCGCGTCGTCCCGCTGCGGCGTCGGATAGCCCGCCGGAGGCCGCTCGGTCCGCTCCCGGGTCAGCTCCCGCCCCTCGGCGACCCACTTCTGCCGGCCGCCGTCGAGCAGCCGCACATCAGGATGGCCGAAGAGGGTGAAGACCCAGAGCGCGTACGTGGCCCACCAGTTGAAGTTGTCGCCGTAGAAGACGATCGTGTCGTCCCGGCCGATCCCCTTGGCCGCGCAGAGCCGGGCGAACGACTCGGCGTCGAGGTAGTCCCGGGTCACCTGGTCGTTGAGTTCCAGGTGCCAGTCGACCTTGACCGCGCCGGGGATGTGCCCGGTCTCGTAGAGCAGCACGTCCTCGTCCGACTCGATCACCACCAGCCCGCGCTGGCCCAGGTGCTCGGCCAGCCACTCGGTGGTGACCAGGCGCTCCGGGTCGGCGTAGCCCTGGAGGCTGGGCGCGGGATCGCTCGGGATCGGCATGATCTCCACCGTACGCCGGGCGCCTGCTGGAGGAGGCCGGCTCTCTTCGGTTAGCGTCGTCACGTGACCGAGCCGACCCAAACGGGCGTGCGACACGAGGGTCGGACCTTCCGACGCGACGACTGGTACGGCGACGAGCTCGTCGAACACGAGTACGTCGACTGCGAGTTCTTCGACGTCGACCTGACCGAGGCGACCCTGGACCGGGTCAGCTTCACCAACTGCGTCTTCGGCAACGTACGGTTCAACGCCTCCCGGCACACCGACTCGGCGTACCTGCGCTGCACCTTCACCCGGTGCAACTTCTTCGAGGCCGAGTTCGCCGGCTGCAAGCTGGTCGGCAGTACGTTCGTCGACTCGGCGGTCCGGCCGCTCACCGTACTCGGCGGGGACTGGTCGTTCGTCGGTCTCTCCGGCGCCGACCTGCGCGGGGTGACGATCCAGGGGGTACGGATGCGCGAGGCGGACCTGACCGGCGCGAACTGCACCGACGCGATCCTGACCAACGTCGACCTCTCCGGCGCGCAACTGCGCGCGGCCCGGTTCGTCCGGTGCGACCTGCGCGGCAGCGATCTCAGCACGCTCGACCCGACCACCGTCGAACGCTCCGGCGCGATCGTCGACGCCACCCAGACAATCGTGCTCGCCCAGGCCCTCGGCTTCCAGGTCGGCTGACCACCTAGCCAGGAAGGCCGACCGCCTCGCTTCGAGATTCAGTCCACGGAGGGGTCAGTCCACGAAGGGCCGTCGCTGGGCGTACGGCGCCAGCAGCGGGCGCTTGGCGGTGATGGTGTCGCCGGACGACCGGCCGGTGAGTCGGCGCCTGATCCAGGGTGCGAAGTGCTGCCCCACCCAGCGCAGGTCGGCGCCCCGGGCCGCCAGCCACGGCGTCGGCGCCGGCCGGGGCGGCACCACCAGCCAGCCCTCGTCCGGCGCCACGCCGAGGGTGGCCAGTACCCGGCCGGCGACCCGGCGGTGTCCGGCCGCCGACAGGTGCAGCCGGTCGGGGCTCCAGAGCACCGGGTTGAGGAACACCTCGTCGCCGTAGAGGTCCACCAGCTTCGCCCCGTGCCGCTCCGCCGTCTCGCCAACCGCCCGGTTCAACATCGCCACCCGGGGCGCGACGAGCCGCTGCCCGGGGAGCCGGGACATCACGTCGGCGAACCGGAACAGCAGCACGTCCGCCCCGGCGGCCCGGAACTCGGCGACCACCTGGTCGAAGCGCGCGACCAGAGCCTCCGGGTCGAAGTTGCGGCGCAGTACGTCGTTGCCGCCGGCCGCGAAACTGACCAGGTCGGGGCGCATCTCCAGCGCGGCGGGCACCTGCTCGGCCACGATGTTGCCGAACAGCCGGCCCCTGATCGCCAGGTTGGCGTACCCGAAATCCGGCCCGGCCTCGGCTGCCAGCGTCGCGGCCACCAGGTCGGCCCAACCCCGGAAACTGCCGTCCGGGTACGCGTCGTCCAGTCCCTCGGTGAAGCTGTCGCCCACCGCCACGAAGTTGCGCCAGCGCATGTCGCGCCTCCCCTGCACTACTTCCGACTCCCACCGGTGCCGGCCCCCGCCGGCCCGGGCAAGTCTTCCAGCCGGCACCCGTCCCGGGTACGCCCGCCGGGCGAAGGTGACCGGCACCGCACGCCCGGATCCGGCCACCCGGATCGGGCTCGGATCGGTACGACACCCGCTCCGACCGACCAGACAATCCGGATGCTTCGTCCCCGTACCGGGTCTAGGCTGCCCGGATGCTGCTACGGATGTCCACGCTGTTTCTGCGTACGCTGCGCGAGGACCCGGCCGACGCGGAGGTGCCGAGCCATCGGCTGCTGGTCCGGGCCGGTTACATCCGTCGCGCCGCCCCGGGCGGCTACACCTGGCTGCCGCTCGGCCGACTGGTGCTGGACCGGGTCACCGAGGTGGTCCGGGCGGAGATGGTCGCGATCGGCGGCCAGGAGGTGCTCTTCCCGGCTCTGCTGCCCCGGGAGCCGTACGAGACGACCGGCCGGTGGACCGAGTACGGCGAGGACATCTTCACCCTGAAGGATCGGCGGGGCGCCGACTATCTGCTCGGTCCGACCCACGAGGAGATGGCCGCGCTGCTGGTCCGGGACACCTTCACCTCGTACCGCGACTTCCCGGTCTCGATCTTCCAGGTGCAGACGAAGTACCGCGACGAGGCGCGCCCCCGGGCCGGGCTGCTGCGCACGCGCGAGTTCCTGATGAAGGACTCCTACTCGTTCGACCTGGACCGGGCCGGGCTGGCGGCGGCGTACGACCGGCACCGGGCGGCGTACCAGCGGATCTTCGACCGGCTCGGGTTGGCGTACACGATCGTGGCGGCGACCTCCGGCGCGATGGGCGGCTCGGCCTCGGAGGAGTTCCTCGCCACCACCCCGGTCGGCGAGGACACCTTCGTCGGCTGTACGGCCTGCGACTACGCCGCCAACACCGAGGCGGTGACCACCCCGCCGGCCTCGGCCGGCGACCCGCACGCCCACCCTCCGGCGCAGGGGCACGACACCCCGGAGACGCCGACCATCGAGTCCCTGGTCGCGCTCGCCAACGACCGGCAGCTCACCGGCCGGACCGACTGGACGGCCGCCGACACCCTGAAGAACGTCGTGGTCGAGCTGCGCCGGCCCGGCTTGGACGAGCCGGAGCTGCTGGTCATCGGCATACCGGGGGACCGCGAGGTCGATCTCAAGCGGCTCGCCGCAGTGCTGAGCCCAGCCACCGTGTCGATGTTCGACGGCTTCGCCGACCGGCCCGAGCTGGTCCGGGGCTACATCGGCCCGCAACTGCTGGCCAAGCTCGGCATCCGCTATCTGGTCGATCCCCGGGTGGCGCCGGGCACGGCCTGGCTGACCGGCGCCAACGAGCCGGGTCGGCACGCCACCGACGTGGTCTGCGGGCGGGACTTCACCCCGGACGGGACGATCGAGGCGGCCGAGGTCCGGGCCGGCGACCGCTGTCCGGCCTGCCGGCCGGGAGTGCTGACGATCCGCCGGGGCGTCGAGATCGGGCACGTCTTCCAGCTCGGCCGCCGCTACACCGACGCGTTCCGGGTCGACGTGCTGGGTCAGGACGGCAAACCGGTCCGGCTGACGATGGGCTGCTACGGCATCGGGGTGTCCCGGGCGGTGGCGGCAATCGCCGAGCAGCACCACGACGAGCGGGGACTGGTCTGGCCGGCGGCGGTGGCGCCGTGCGACGTACACCTGGTGGCGGCCGGGAAGGGGCCGCAGGCGGAGGCGGCGCTGGAGCTCGGCGGGCAGCTCGCCGGGCGTGGCCTGCGGGTGCTGGTCGACGATCGGACGCACGTCTCGGCCGGGGTCAAGTTCGCCGACGCCGAGCTGATCGGCATCCCGCGCGCCGTCGTGGTCGGCCGCCGCTGGGCCGACGGGTACGTCGAACTGCGCGACCGCGCCACCGGCGAGCGCACCGAACTGTCGGCGCCGGAGCTGCTGGCGCGGCTGACCGGTCCAGCGGCCGGCTAACCGCTGACCCGGCCTGCCCGCAATGCCTGGTAGAGCCGCTGGCACTCGTCGTACCGGGGCAGCAGGTCGGCGGCGCGCAGCTCGGCCAGGCTCGGCGCGCTGGCGTCGCGCTCGGAGAGGATCGGGTCGAGGTCGGCCGGCCAGGGCAGCGCCAACTCCGGGTCCCGGACGTGCACGATCCGCTCCCGGGCCGGGGCGTACCGGGCGGAGCAGAGGTAGCTGACGGTGCTGTCGTCCTCCAACGCGACGAAGGCGTGGCCGAGCCCCTCGGGCAGATAGACGGCACGGTTGTCGATGGTGTCCAGCCGAGTCACCTCGTACCGGCCGAAGGTCGGCGAACCGACCCGCAGGTCGACCATCATGTCGAGTACGGCGCCGCGCGGGCAGTAGACGTACTTGGCCTGGCCGATCGGCACGTCGGCCCAGTGCACACCCCGGATGACGCCCCGCCGGGAGACACTCTGGTTGGCCTGTGCCACCGACAACTCAAAGCCGAGCGCGTCGGCAAAGACCTCCGCGTCGTACCAGACGACGAGCCGGCCCCGGTCGTCGGAGAACTGCTGCGGAAGGAACTCCCAGGCGCCGGAAACGGACAGCTCGGTGGCCTTCACTCGCACCTCACAGAGTCGCTCGGATCATCCGGCTTATCGGGGCCAACCGCACCATACCGTCCAACAACCGAGAGTGGCCGATCGGAAACCCGACAGGGTGTTAGCGTGCCGGCCAGGGGGTAGCAGGTGCTATCGGGAAACCGGGGGTACGGAGGAACATCGTGACCGAGGTCAGAGTCCGCGACGTCATGACCAGGAGGATCGTCTATCTGCCCGCGGCCACCACCCTGGACGAGGCCGCCCGGGCCATGCGGGACGCCGACATCGGCGACGTGGTGGTGACGGACGGGTCGAGCCTGTTCGGCATGGTGACCGACCGGGACATCGTGATCCGGGCCGTCGCCGAGGGCCGGGACGCCCGGCGGACCACCATCGGCTCGGTGACCCCCCGGGACATCGTGATGATCGAACAGAACTCCACCGCCGCCGAGGCCGCGACCCTGATGCGGGACCGGTCCGTACGCCGGATCCTGGTCTGCGACAACGACCGGCAACTGGTCGGCATCGTCTCCCTGGGCGACCTGGCGCCACGCCTGGACCCGTCGTCGGCGCTCAGCAAGGTCAGCGAGGCCAGCCCGCGCCGGTGAGGCACCTCGGTAACCTGGGGCCCATGCCGCAGTCGATGCCACCGAAGCTCGCCGAGATCGTGGCGGAGTTCGCCGCCGCACCCCGGGACGTGGTCCTCGAAATGCTGCTGGAGTTCTCCGACGCGGTGCCGCCGCTGCCGGCGGAGTTGACCGGCCACGCCGGGATGGAGCAGGTCCCGGAGTGCCAGACCGCATTCTTCCTGCGTGCCGAGGTGGCCGCCGACCGCACCGTCACCACCTGGTTCGACTGCCCGCCGGAGGCGCCCACCACCCGGGCCTTCGCCGGGATCCTGGCCGAGGGACTGGCCGGGGCGAGCGCCGACCAGGTGCTGGCCGTACCGGACGACCTCTACCAGCGGATGGGGCTGGCCCAGGCGATCAGCCCCTTGCGGGTACGCGGCGGCAACGCCGTCCTGGCCCGGCTCAAGCGACAGGTCCGGGAGCAGCTCGACTGAGCCAACCGACGGCGGTCGCGGGGTCGGGGTCGGAGTCGGGGTCGGGCTCGACGAGGGCCGCGCCGGGCCGAAACCCAAGGCCGGGCAACGTTTCACGTGCAACAGTATCGACAGGTGTCGCTCTGCTGCCGTCAGCGGCGGCACTGTCAGAGCACCGCTCCGGCCGCCCGTTCCACCTCGGCCAGCATCAGCCGCAACGACAGGCTGTGCCGCTCGGGTGGCAACCGGTCGAGCGCCCGCCGGGCGTAGCCGAGGCCGCCGGCCGCGTCTCCGGCGGAGGCCATCATCAGCCCCCGGTGCAGTTCGATGTGGGTGGCGAACCGGGGCAGGGTGTCCGGCCGGGTCCGGTCCGCCGCGTCCTGTGCGGCCACCGCCCCGGGGTGGCCGAGCCGGGACAGCAGCATCGACTCGAAGGTGTGGAACCGCCACTGCGGCACCGCGAAGTCGGAGATCTGCTCCGAACTGCCGGCCGTGTCGAAGACCCGGCGGGCGTCGTCCAACCTGGCCAGACCGGTGCCGGTCTCGCCCCGGCAGGCGGCGACGTGCGCCTGCGCGGCCAGCGCGTTCAACCGGCCCAGGGTCGGCCGGTCGGAGAGCGCGACGGCCTGCTCGGCGAGGCGGGCGGCGACCGGCAGGTGCGCCCCCTCGTACGCCAGCGCCAGGGCGGCCCGGCCGCGTACCCAGACCCGGGTCGCCAGGTCACCGGAGCGATCCGCCGCGACCGCGGCCATCTCGTACGACCGGATCGCTCCCCGGCCACCGTCGTTTCCGGGCAGGGTCTTGCCGTGCACCGTCATCAACCGGGCGGCGACCCCCCACAGGTGTGGACTGTCCAGCTCCTGTTGCAGTACCACGAGGTCGGCGGCGAGCCGGGCCTGCACCTGTGCGGCACCGAGCGACATGTAGTCCTGCCCGTACGCCTCGGCCCGGGCAACCCACTCGTCGACGTCCCGCCGTGGCCCGATGGCGGCGGCGAACCCGTGCTGGACCAGCTCGGCCACGGCAGAGGAGGCAACGACGGTCGCGGCGAGCGCGAGGGCACCTCTACGGTTCACGCTGTCTCCCAACACCCGCTCGTAGGCGAGGACCAGGTCCAGGGTGGCCGGCCGCTTGCCGAGCTCGACGTTGCACAGATGGCTCTTGCTGTAGTTGGTGCGGGCCGCCATCTGGGTCAGGGTGACCTGGGCGTCCGTACGTGCCACCCTCAGCCTTGCGCCGACGTGATCCATCCGTCTACCGCCTGTGCGCTCCGGAAAACACCTGAAAACCGCGCCTACTATCGGTAGTTCTCTGGTTACGAGAACGTGGGGATGTGGATCGCTCCAGTTCAATGTGGCACCGGTCAATGTTTTACCGCTTCCGGGCGCAGAACGTAAGCCTGGGATGACCTC
This sequence comes from Plantactinospora mayteni, assembly GCF_016862935.1. Taxonomy (GTDB): domain Bacteria; phylum Actinomycetota; class Actinomycetes; order Mycobacteriales; family Micromonosporaceae; genus Plantactinospora; species Plantactinospora mayteni. Next base: position 4,834 of record NZ_BONX01000032.1, on the reverse strand, counting down.
GGGATCGGTGCCGGGACGGAAGTTCCACGGCCCGCGGGTATGACACGGCTCGACCTCATCGGCCTCCAGGTCGGCTCGTGATCGGTCCGCGCGGTGCCGGGGCGCGTACCCGCTGTCTTCCCCCTGGGAGGCGGGCAGCGCCCCACCGGGTGCGGCGGTCGTGCCGGCGACCGCCGCACCTCCCGGCAACCCTTTTCAACCTTCCCTTGCGGACCCGCCGTGGCCCCAGGTGTGAGCCGGGCGCCCGCACCGCGCGGTTCAGGTGGAAAAGCCTTCACTCATCGTGAGAGAACACGGGCCGCGCCACGACGGCCCTTGCCCTATCCGTAAACCGCCGGGTTGCCGCCCACTGGCGACGGCACGCGTCTTATTGAGAAATGGTGAACGATCAATTCGTACCCGCACAGCCGGTTGCCAATGTGGTAGACATCGACGGTTGCGCTGGCCCCTCGGCGGGGTGACCGGCGGCGAGCCGGTCGGCGGGGGCGAAGGAGAGTGTCCCGGATGAGCGAGACGACGCTGTGCCTGCCGTGCGCGCTCGCCCTGCGCCCGCCGGTGACCGAGCCGCCGCACCACTGCCCCGGGCAGGTACGCCTGGTCTCCGGCACCGGTCAGGTCCGGGTGGTCCTCTGCGGATGCCGGATCTGCTGGCCGGACCGCGCGACCGGATCGTCAGAGCGGCAGTTGACCGGCCGATCGAGCCGATCCTCGGCCGACCTCCCGGACGACTCGTCAGCCGACCTCCCGGGCGACTCGTCAGCCGACCTCGCGGGCGAGTCCCTCGACGACCTCGGCGTTCGGCAGGAGCCCGAGGGCGGCGCCGGGTAGCGCGATCTTGCTGTGCCGGACGCCGGACCCGACGATCACGTACGGCGTGCCGACCACCCGTGAGTCGACCAGGATCGGCCACGAGCCGGGCAACCCGATCGGGGTGATGCCGCCGTACTCCATGCTGGTCAGCTCGACGGCCTCGGCCATCGGGGCGAAGCTCGCCTTGCGTACGTCGAGGTGGCGGCGGACCACCCCGTTCACGTCGGCCCGGGTGGTGGCCAGTACGACGCAGGCCGCGTACCGGACCGTGCCCTCCCGCTTGCCGGCCACCACCACGCAGTTCGCCGACACGTCCAGCCCGACGTCGTAGGCCGCGCAGAAGGCGGCGGTGTCGGCCAGGGTGGCGTCGATCGGCGCGACCAGGATGTCGTCGACGCCGACCGGGGAGTCGGCGGGCCAGCGGTGCAGGGCCTCGGTCACCGGCGGCGCGAGCAGATCCTGGCGGGTCCGGGCCGGCTCCGTCTTCAGCGTTCCCATCACGCCCGTGATCCTCGCACCGACCGCACCGGCCGAGCACACCGACCGCGATCCGGGGGCGCCTCGGCTGCGGCCGAGACCCGTCGACCGCAGCCGGGGTCGCGGCGACCTCGACCGCAGCCGGGACGGCGAGGGCGAGTGAGGAGTGCCGAGCGACGGCGGAGTGCCGGGCGAAAGATGCAGTGCCGGGCGGAGGCGGTCAGCTACCGGCGAGGAAGGCGTTGTCCGGTACCAGGGTGCGCTCCCGGAGCCGGTCCAGTTCGGGCGCCTGGGCGGCCCGCTCCCGCCGCAGTTCGACATCCTCGATCGCGTGCCGGACGGCGAACCGGACCACGCCGTAGAGGAAGACGAAGCCGCAGACGTAGAACATCGCGGCCAGAGCCATGTAGATCATGCGTTCGAGGCTAGGCGCCAAATCTGGAAATTTTTCGCGTACTGGGCGCGGGTCGCCCGGTCGGGTGGCGAGGGGCGAGGGGCGAGGGGCGAGGGGCGAGGGGCGAGGCGCCGACCCCGGCGCGCGGATCAGTCGGACCGGGTGGACGGCTCCGGTGCCGGGTGCCGCAGTACGGCGTCGAAGACCTGGGCCAGCTCCGCCGCGTCCTCGCCCGCGTGGTGGGTGTGCGGGATCCCGGTCAGGCCGAGCGCGTGCTTGATCTTGCCTTTGTGCGTACCGACCCACTCGGCACCGGTCCGCCCCATCCAGTAGCTGCGCAGGTCCACCCCGGAGCCGGTCGCCCCGAACGGACTCCGGCCGGTGAACCGGACGAAGTACCAGTGCACGAACATCCCGTCCCAGACGGCGGGAGCGGCCAGGAAGACCGGCCGGCCCTGCTTGCGCAGCCCGTTCACCCACCTGGCCGCGGCGGCCATCGCCACCTCAGCCGGCGGCGCCTCGCGGAGCAGGCGTTCCCGGTCCAGCCCGGAGACGGCCAGCGCCTGCGGCACGAACTCGTCGGAGATCGGGCGCAGCTCGGTGTAGAAGGCCAGCTCGGGCCGCCCGGCCACCGCCATGCCCAACGAGATCATGCTGTACGGCCCGGGGATCGGCCCGTCCGCCTCGACGTCGACCGCGACGTACAGCTCCGGAAGATCAGCCACGGGATCAGCTTGCGGTGCGGTGCCGACCCGGTCCACCGAATTCCGCCCCGCCGGCCCGGCTGCGGGGTACGCCACACCTGAACATTAGTTGAGCTATTCGGGATACCCTCGACCGGTGACCGAACCCGCACACACTCTCACCGTGGGACAGCTCGCCGAGCGCAGTGGTGTCGCCGTCTCGGCCCTGCACTTCTACGAGGCCAAGGGGCTGATCACCAGTACCCGGACCAGCGGCAACCAGCGCCGCTACGGCCGCGACATCCTGCGCCGGGTCGCCTTCGTCCGGTTCGCCCAGCGGGTCGGCGTGCCGCTGGCCCAGATCCGGGAGGCCCTGGCCAGCCTCCCCGAGGAGCGCACACCGACCCGGGCGGACTGGGCCCGACTGTCGGCGAACTGGCGCGGCCAGCTCGACGAGCGGATCGTCGCCCTGCAACGGCTCCGCGACGACCTCGCCGACTGCATCGGCTGCGGCTGCCTGTCGCTGGACCGGTGCGCGCTCTCCAATCCCGACGACGTGATGGCCAGCACCGGGCCGGGGCCGCGCCACCTGCTCGCCGGCCTCACCGGGCCGGCAGCCGCGCCCGAAAGTCCGGCGGACGACCGGTCCGGTGACTGCGGCGGACCGGACGTCTGCACCCCGGACGGCTCGGCCGATCCCGCCCTGGCCGGGGTCTGACGGCAGGGAGATTTAACGCCGGAAGAGGGCATAGGGCCGCGCCGACCGGGAACGCAGGGCCGATCTACGGCTCTGGGAGGGCGAGATGCGGTACCCGAGTGCGGCCAGCGACAGCCGTCCCGCCATCCTGGCCACCCTGGTCGCGCCGACCGTACCCGACTCGGGGCGCAGCGGCCGGCCGGCCGGCGGCTCCGGTCGATGACGCCACTCGGGCTGCGACTTCCCGGCGTGGACCTGCGCCGCGTCCACCTGCCCGCCCTGCCCGAAGCCCTGTCGCCGCGCAGCGTGCCGCAGCTCGTCGCCGGAGTCGCGCAGAACGCCGAGTCGATGGTGACCCGGGCGGCCCGGGCCGCCGGACTCAAGCGCCGTGCGGTCTGGTCCCGGCCCGGCCGGCACCACATCGAGGTGCACGGAATCGCCCAGCCCGGCGGCGAACGGCTGGCCGCGCAGATCGAACGGGCGCTGGAGGAGCTGCCCGGGGTCGAGTGGGCCCGGGTGAACGCCCCCTCCGGGCGGGTGGTGGTGGCGGTCGGTACGCCCGCGCCCCGCGTACGGGAGCTGATCGCGGTGATCGGCGCGGTGGAGCGTACCGACGGACGGGACCGCGACCCGGACTGCGCGGAACCGCATCCCCCGGAGGAGGGCCCACGGACCCGGCGGGCGATGACCCGGATCGCGACGGACGCGTTCGGGCTCGGCCTCTCGGCGGCGGTGCGGATCCTGCCGTTCACCCGGGCACCGGGCGAACTCGCCGGCCTGCTGCGCGCGGTGGACCTGCACCCGAGGCTGCACGCGCTGGCCGGACGGGGGCTACGCGGCGACCATCGGGCCGACTCCTGGCTGCCGCTCGCCACCGTACTGGCGCAGGGCCTGACCGGCGGCTGGGCCGGGATCCTGCTCGACGGCGCCCAACGGGTGCTGCAATGGGGCGAGGCCCGGGCCCAGTTGGCCGCCTGGGAACAGGCCGAACCGCTGCTGGCCGGTACTCCGGAACGGGCCGGGGCGGCACCGCCGAGGGACGAGCGACCGCGCCCGAAGCCGGACGGCCCGGTCGAGCGGTACCTGGCCCGGGTACTGGAGTCCGGCACCGTCGCCGGGGCCGCCCTGCTCTCCCTGGCCGGCCGTAAGCGGGCCGCCTCACTGGCCCTGGCCAGCATCCCGAGCGCCGCCGTCGCCGGCCGGGAGGGGTACGCTGCCCGGCTCGGCTGGCTGCTCGCCCGCCGGGGCGTGATCGCCATGGACCGTACGGTGCTGCGCGAACTGGAGCGCCTCGACGTGCTGGTACTGGACGCCGCCGCGCTGCGTTCCGCCCGGGGCGCCCTCACCGACCTGGTACCACTGCCCGACGCCGACGCCGAGCAGGTGGCGGCCCGGGCATTCGACCTCTTCGACCCGGAAACCCCGGACCGGGTACGCGACGCCGACGGCTGGACCCTCGGCCCGCTCGACGCGCTGCGGCTGCCCGACGGGGTGGGCGCCGAGCAGGTAGACCGGCTCCGCCCGGACGGTGGCACCCTGCTCGGGCTGACCGCCGACGGCCGGCTCACCGCGGTGGTACGGGTGGCCGCCGAGCCCGCCCCCGGCATCGACGCGCTACCTGCGGCGGCCCGGCGGGCCGGACTGCGCCTGCTGATCGCCGACGACCGCGACGGCGCCGACGTCGGCGGCAACGGCAACGGCAACGGCAACGGCAACTCCAACGGCAACGGCAACGGCAACGGCAACGGCAACGGCAACGGCAACGGCAACTCC
>NZ_BONX01000031.1 GCF_016862935.1 Plantactinospora mayteni | reverse complement strand
GGCGGCAACGGCAACGGCAACGGCAACGGCAACTCCAACGGCAACGGCAACGGCAACGGCAACGGCAACGGCAACGGCAACGGCAACTCCAACGACGAGCACGACTTCGCGGACGGGCATCTGCCCGGCGGGCCCCGACTCGCCGCGTCGATCCGGTCGTTGCAGTCCGACGGGGCGATGGTCGCGCTGGTCTCCAGCGATCCGCGCGCGCTGGCCGCCGCCGACTGCGGACTCGGGGTGTGGCACGCCGACCAGCCGCCGCCGTGGGGCGCGCACCTGCTGGTCGGCTCCGACCTGGCGGTGGCGGCGCTGGTGGTCGAGGCCGCCGGGATGGCCCGTACGGTGGCCCGGCAGAGCATCGCGCTGGCTGCCGGCGGGACCGGGCTCGGCGCGCTGGCGGCGTTCACCTCGGCACCGGCGCGACTGCCCGGCCGGACCATGGCAGCGGTGAACACCGCCGCCGGACTGGCGATCGGGAACGCGGTCTGGCGCGCGGGCCGGCTGCCGCAGCGGCGTACCTCGGCCGCCGCCCCCTCGACGCCGTGGCACCTGATGCCGGTACGGACCGTGCTGGAGCGGCTCGACACCGACGAGGCGGGACTCTCCACCGAGAAGGTCGGGAAGCGCGGCCGGACGGCCTCGACCGGCCCGAGCGACAGCCTCGACCTGCCCCGGGCGTTCGTCGAGGAGCTGGCGAACCCGCTCACCCCGGTGCTGGCCGGCGGCGCCGGGCTCTCCGCCGCGGTCGGCTCGGTGGCGGACGCCGCGCTGGTCGGCGGGGTGATCGGGCTGACCGCGCTGATCGGCGCCGCACACCGGGTCTCCACCGAACGGTCGCTGGCCGAACTGCTGTCCCGTTCGGCGGTGACCGCCCGGGTCCGGCGGGACGGCACCGAGCGGGTGGTCGCCGCCGACGAACTGGTCCCCGGCGACGTCGTGGCGCTGGACCCGGGCGACGCCGTACCGGCGGACTGTCGGGTGATCGAGGCGGTCGGCCTGGAGACCGACGAGTCGTCACTGACCGGCGAGTCGCTGCCGGTGGCGAAGACCAGCCAGCCGGTGGTGGCCGCCGCGGTGGCGGACCGCCGGTCGATGCTCTACGAGGGGACCACGGTCGCCGCCGGGCGGGGCCTCGCCGTGGTGGTGGCGACCGGGGCGAACACCGAGGTCGGCCGGGGCATGGCGCTGGCCGGCGAGGCCGCCCCGACCAGCGGGGTGGAGGCCCGGCTCGGCCGGCTGACCAAGATGTCCATCCCGCTCGCCGCCAGTTCGGCGGTGGCGGTCGCCGGGGCCGGGCTGCTCCGGGGCGTACCGCTGGTGCAGTCGGCCGGCACCGCCGCCAACCTGGCGGTCGCCTCCGTACCGGAGGGGTTGCCGTTCCTGGTCAGCGCCGCGCAGTTGGCGGCGGCACGCCGGCTGGCCGAACACGGCGCGCTGGTCCGCAACCCGCGCACCATCGAGGCGCTCGGCCGGGTGGACGTGCTCTGCTTCGACAAGACCGGCACCCTGACCGAGGGCGAACTGATGCTGGCCGGGATCGGCGACGGCGAGCGGTACGCCGACCTCGATACCCTGGACAAGCCGCTGCGTGCCGTACTCGGGGCGGCGCTCCGGGCCACCCCGGCGGCCGAGCGTCCGGAGGACGTCCCCCAGCAGACCGACCGGGCGGTACTGACCGGTGCCCGACGGGCCGACGTCGGCACCGGCACCCGGACACACCCCTGGCACCAGGAGAACTCGCTGCCGTTCGAGCCGTCCCGGGGCTACCACGCCACGGTCGGCCGGTACCGGGGCAGGCACCTGCTCAGCGTGAAGGGCGCACCGGAGACGATCCTGCCCCGGTGTACCCGGCACGGCGACCGGAGCCTGGACGAGGCCGGCCGGCAGGCTCTCCAGGAGACACTGGACCGGCACGCCGGGGCCGGCCAACGGGTGCTCGCGGTCGCCGAGCGGGAACTGCCGGCCGACACCGTCGCCGAGGACGACGTCCGGGACCTGGCCTTCGTCGGCTTCCTGGCCCTCTCCGACGGGGTACGCGAGAGCGCCGCCCCGGCGGTGCGCCGGATCCGGCAGGCCGGAGTGCACACCATCATGATCACCGGCGACCATCCGGCCACCGCCGAGGCGATCGCCGCGATCATCAGCACCGACGGCACCGACCAGCGGGTGGTCACCGCCACCGAACTCGACCGGCTCGACGACGACGCCCTCGCCGAGCGACTGGCCCGGACCGACGTGGTGGCCCGGTGTACGCCGACACACAAGGTACGGATCATCCGCGCGTTGCAGAAGTGCGGCCGTACGGTGGCGATGACCGGGGACGGCGCCAATGACGCGCCCGCGATCCGGCTCGCCGACGTCGGCATCGCGCTCGGCCAGCGGGGTACCCCAGCCGCCCGCGCCGCCGCCGACCTGGTGGTCACCGACGACCGACTCGAAACGATCATCGCGACCCTGGTCGAGGGGCGGGCGATGTGGTCCTCGGTACGGCACGCGCTGAGCATCCTGGTCGGCGGCAACCTCGGCGAGATCGCGTTCAGCGTGCTCACCGCCGCACTGACCGGCCGGTCCGCGCTGAACGGCCGGCAGATGCTGCTGGTCAACCTGCTCACCGACCTGGCCCCGGCGATGGCGATCGCGGTCCGGGCGCCCCGGCAGGACAGCATGGACACCCTGCTCACCGAGGGGCCGGAGACCTCGCTCGGCACCACCCTCAGCCGGGAGATCGCGCTCCGGGCCGGTACCACGACCCTCGGTGCGACCACCGGCTGGACGCTGGCCCGCTACACCGGCACCCGGCGCCGGGCCGGTACGGTCGCGCTCGCCTCGCTGGTCGGTACCCAGCTCGGCCAGACCCTGATGGACGGCGGAGCGAGCCCGAGCGTGCTGGCCTCGACCGCCGTCTCGATGGTGGTGCTCGCCGGGGTGATCCAGACACCGGGGCTGAGCCAGTTCTTCGGCTGTACCCCGCTCGGGCCGGTCGGCTGGGGGATCGCCGCCGGCAGCGCGCTGAGCGCCACCCTCACCAACACCGCCGTCGACTGGCTCATCACCCCACCGACCGCCGACGGCCACCCCGACCTGCCCGGTCCCCCCGAGGTGCCCGGCCACCCCGACGGGGCCGGCAACACCAACGGGATCGGCGGTACGCCACCGGCCGGTGGCGCCGCCGCGAACCACGGCAGCACCACCGACTCCAGCCAGCCCGGAAGCTGAACCGACGCGTTCCCGGAAGCCGCCGCTCCGGAAGCTGAACCGGCGCGTTTGAAGCAGGCGCACCAGTCCGGAAGCTGAACCGGCGCGTTTCAAAGCAGGCGCACCGGTCCGGGAGTTGGACCGGTGCGTTCCCCGCAGGCCGCCGGTCAGGAGCCCCGGGGCCAGACGAACTCGACCGTCGGGCCCCGTGCCGGCAGTTCGGTGACCGTGCCAACCACGCCGGTCGCCGGGTCGAGCACCTGGAGCGCGTCACCCGCTCCGTCGGCAGTATGCAGCCGCAGCAGCACCCCCTCCGGCAGGTACCCGAGCGGCTCGGTCCACCAGGCACGAACGGCCGCCCGGCTCGGGCTCGGCACCGGCTGGCCGGGCCGGTCGGCGTACGGCAGGGCGATCCGCCGTACCTCGTTGGTGGTCAGGTCGACCCGGATCAGCTCGCCACCGTGGTCCAGCCCCGGCATGCCCTGCTCCGGATCCGCCACCTCGACCACGCTGAACAGCAGCGCCCGCCCGTCCGGGGAGAGCCTCGGCCGTTCCGTGCCCACACTCTCCATCGGCCGGAGATGCCAGCGCAGGTTGAGCTGGACCGGGGTGGGCTCGGCGTCGCCCGCCGGATCGACGAGCCGGAGTTCGAGGTTCGTCCGCCGGGTCGGCTCCTTCGGAATTCCGAGGAACACCGCGTCGCCGCCGGGCAGCACCGCGACCGGCGTCCAGCGCTCGCTGTCCGCGCCGGTGACCGGCCGCCGCTCTCCGGTGGTGACGTCGAGCCGGACCGGCGGGGCGTTCTCGTCGAGGTTGTCGGTGAGCAGCAGCCAGCGGCTCTCCGGCGACCAGGCGACCGGGGAGAACCCGTCCGCGAGCTGGTGTCGGGCGGTGCCGGTCAGGTCCCGGAGGACGTACCGGCCGTCGCGCTGTTCACCGAGCCAGCGGCCGTCCGGGGAGAGGGTCGGCCGGGTGTGCGAATATCCCTGCGCCGAGGTGACCGGCTCGGCCAGCCGGTACTGCCGACCGTCCTCGGTGAGCAGCACCGGCGCGGGCCCGCCCGGCCGCAGATCGGCGTAGACGAGTACGCCCCGGTCGACCGGGCCGCTGGCCGGCAACGGATCCGGGCCCGAGGCCGGTACGTCGAGCCGGTCCGGCAGCCAGTCGACCGCCGGCACCGCGACGGCCGCCGGCCCGACCGGCGGGTCCGGGCGCAACCCGACGACCGCGACCGTGCCGAGGGCGACCACGGCCACCGCCGCGGCCACCGGGGCGAGCCGGGCGGCCCGCCGACGTCGCCGGGCGACCCGGACCGCACGCCCGGTCACGTCGTACACCTTCGCCTGCTCGGCGACCTCACCGAGCATGTCCCGCAACTCGCTCATCTGCCACCTCCGTCGGTTCTCTCATCAGTTCGGCGAGTTCGGGGGCGAGCGTGCGCAGCCGGCCGAGGGCATGGCTGGTCTGGCTCTTCACGGTGCCGACCGAGCAGCCCAGTACCGCCGCGGTCTCGGCGACCGAGAGGTCCTCGAAGAACCGCAGCACCAGCACCGCCCGCTGCCGCCAGGTGAGTCGGGCCAGTGCCCGCTCCAGGACGATCCGGGAGACCACGCCGTCGGCGCCGTCCCCGGCCGGCCCGATCTCGGGTACGCCTTCGGCGGGCTGTACCACCTGCCGGCGCCACCGGCGCCAGGAGAGGATCCGCTCGTTGTACATCACCCGCCGGACGTACGCCTCGGGGTCGCCGGTCGCGGCGACGCGCCGCCACCGTGCGGCGACCTTGACCAGCGCGGCCTGCAACAGGTCCTCGGCGTCGTGGTGCCGCCCGGTCAGCAGGTAGGCCACCCGGGACAGTCGGACCAGCCGCGCCTCGACGAACTCCCGGAAGCCGACGTCGTCCTCCACGATCCCTCCCACGAAACTCGATCCCGCCCACGAAAACTCGCTCTGCCGGTTACATGCCGGCGGACCGCGACAGGTTGGAACCGAAACCCGAGACGCACATGGCGGCGCACTTAGATATCTCACTACTTCTATTAATTTCCCTTGCATATCAGTAGCGTCACGGTAGCCATCGGTGGCGGGGGCCACCGAGTGATGGCCCACGGAGGGGGACATATGCGTCGAACGATCGCCATCCTGGCCGCCGGAACGTTGGTGGCCGCAGGGTTGACACCCGCCACCGCCCAGGCCCGGCCAGGTGCCGAGGAGCGGGCCACCGGCGCTGCCACCGCCGCACCGCTCGGCCTCGCCAAGGTGAAGCCGAGCGCGGCGAAGCAGCCGGCCGGACCGAACCCGTTCCTCGCGCTGCTGCCGGACCCGGCCAAGGCGGACTACGTCGGGTGGAAGAACTGGCTGGCGAAGCAGGGCGACCAGCGGGCCGGACTCCGGGCGCAGCAGCGGGCGGCAGCCGCCGCGCCGGTGCTGGCCGACGAGGAGGAACCGGCCGGCATCCGGGGCGGCAACGACACCCCGGCCACCGCGCAGCGGATCACCGGATTCGGTACGGCCGGCAAGGACAATCCCCGGCTGCGGATCCTCGGCACCCTCTCTCCGGAGGCGGTGGACGCGAGGGAGATGTCACCGAACCCGGAGGACGACGGCGCCATCCCGCTGGCCCGCGAGACCGGGGTCGGTACGACCCAGCAGGCCGTCAGCGCCCTTGGGACGATCGGGGACGGCCCGCACGGCAGTACGGGCAGCGGCAGCGGTGACTTCGACTTCTACCAGGTCACCGGCACCGCAGGCGGGACCCTGACGGTCGACATCGACACCTCGACCGAGGAACTCGACTCGGTCGTCCTGCTCTACGACGCCGAGGGCGAGTTGATCGCGCTCAACGACGACAGCCCGGAGGGACTGGACAGCCTGCTGGTGCACCAGTTCGCCGCCGACGGTACCTACTACGTGGCGGTGACCGGGTTCCCGACGATCCCGGCGGACCCGTTCGACTCGGCCAGCGGTGCGGGTACCGGCAGCGAGGGGCCGTACCGGGTCACCATCGGGACCGCCGAGCAGGACACCGACTTCTTCGCGGTGAAGCTCCGGCCGGGTGACGTACTCGGTGCCTCGGTCGAGGGCTCGGCCGCCAACATCACGGTCTACGACCCGGACGGTCGGGAGGTGCACGGCTCCGCCCAGGACGGCTCCGCCCTCTACCCGCCGAACAGCCCGCTGCCGGGCGGCGGAAACGCGGTCACCGAGCACGTGGCGGACAAGGCCGGCTGGCACTACATCGGCGTCAGCCTCGGCGACGGCATGTACGACATCACGGTCGAGGCGTACCGGTCGAGCCAGCAGCCACGGCAGACCCTCTTCCTCGACTTCGACGGCGCGCGAATCAACACCGCCATCTTCGGCGGTCCCGGCGTACGCACCCTCAGCCCGATGCGGGCCTTCCTCGGCCGCTGGGGGCTGACCGCCGCCGACGAGGACGCGGTGATCGACGGGATCGTCGCCGAGGTCCGGGAGAACCTCCGCCAGGACATGATCGAGAGTGGCCTGAACCAGCGCTTCGACATCCGGATCCTGAACAGCCGGGACCACGCGGACCCGTTCGGGCAGGCGAACGTCAGCCGGATCATCATCGGCGGCAGCATCGCGGAGTCGGGCGTACCCACCATCGGGGTCGCCCAGTTCATCGACCCGGGCAACTTCGGCACCCAGGATTCCGCGCTGGTGCTGCTGGACGTGCTGAGCGACCCGGCCGGTGACCCGGCGTCGCTGAACTCGTACCTCACCGGGGCCAGTAACCGGATCGGCTTCGTCGGCCAGGCGGTGGGCAACGTGACCGCGCACGAGGCCGGGCACTTCTTCGGCGACTGGCACGTCGACCAGTTCAACGACCAGGCCAACCTGATGGACCAGGGCGGCAACTTCCCGCTCATGTTCGGGGTCGGCCCGGACGGCGTCGGCGGCACCGCCGACGACCCCGACGTCGACTTCGGCGAGGACACCTTCAACCCGGGCGAGGGCTTCACCGGCACCGAGGACACCCTCAGCCGGATCGCCTTCGGCGTCACCCGATGACCGGGCGCTAGCCCGTCGACCGTTCACCACGGCCCCTTCCGGTCGCACCCGACCGGGAGGGGCCGCCGGCTGTCCGGGCTCGGCCCGACCGGCACGCCCGGCCGGCGGAAAGATTTCCGGCCGCGTCTGTCCTCCCGGCGGCCGGCTCTTCGACGCGTTGGTAGACAGGCACCAACCAGGATCGAAGGAGTACGACGATGCGATTCATGCTGCTGCTCAAGGGCGACCCGTCCCTCGACACTCCGCCGGCCCCGGACGCGCCGAAGGTCGAGGACGTGATGGCCGCGATGCACCGGTACGGCGAGGAGCTGACCAAGGCCGGCGTGCTGCTCGCCGCCGAGGGGCTGTACCCGAGCGCGACCGGCGCCCGGGTGGTCTACGCCAAGGGCCGGCGCACCGTACTCGACGGCCCGTTCGCCGAGGCGAAGGAGCTGGTCGCCGGCTTCTACCTGATCCAGGTGGCCTCGCGGGAGGAGGCGATCGAGTGGGCGAAGCGCTGCCCGGTCGAGTACGCCGTCACCGGCGACCAGGAGGCGGTGGTCGAGGTACGGGAGGTCGCCGAGGCGGGCTGACCGGCGTACCCGGGAGATCGGGTGACCGGCGGTGGGCCGGGCGGGCCGGCGGAGGTGGCGCCGGCGGCCCGGCCGGCCCCGGTCGGAGTTGGCCCGGCGTCCGGGGACGGGTGTTAGATGGGTAGCTGTGCCGGCGACCGAGACCCAGCGTGCTGTGGAAGCCGTCTGGCGGATCGAGTCGGCGCGGCTGGTCGCCGGGCTCGGCCGGCTGGTCCGGGACGTCGGCCTGGCCGAGGAGTTGGCCCAGGACGCGCTGGTCGCCGCACTGGAGCAGTGGCCGTCGGCCGGGGTGCCGGAGAATCCGGGTGCCTGGCTGATGACCGTCGCCAAGCGGCGGCTGGTCGACCTGCTGCGCCGCCGGGAACGGTACGACCGGAAGCTCGCCCAGCTCGGCCGGGAGCTGGAGACCGGGGCGGCGGACGGCACCTCCGCACTCGACGCGGCGGCCGAGGAGCAGATCGAGGACGACGTCCTGCGGCTGATCTTCGTGGCCTGCCATCCGGTGCTCTCGGCCGAGGCGCGGGTGGCGCTCACCCTCCGGTTGGTCGGCGGGCTGACCACCGACGAGATCGCCCGGGGATTCCTGGTACCCGAGCCGACCGTCGCCAAGCGCATCGTCCGGGCCAAGCGGACCCTCGCCGACGCGAAGGTCCCGTTCGAGGTGCCGGAGGGCGCCGACCGGGAGGCCCGGCTCGGCTCGGTACTGGAGGTCATCTACCTGATCTTCAACGAGGGCTACTCGGCCACCGAGGGCGACGACTGGATGCGGCCGGAGTTGTGTGCCGAGGCGCTGCGGCTCGGCCGGGTGCTGGCCGGACTGGCCCCGGACGAGCCCGAGGTGCACGGGCTGGTCGCGTTGATGGAGATCCAGACGTCCCGGTCGGCCGCCCGCACCGGCCCGGACGGCTCACCGATCCGCCTGCTCGACCAGGACCGGAGCCGGTGGAACCAGCTCTTCATCCGCCGTGGCCTGGCCGCGCTGGACCGGGCACACTCCGCCGGCCGCCCAGCCGGCCCGTACGCGGTACAGGCCGCCATCGCCGCCTGCCACGCCCGGGCGCGTACCGCCGAGCAGACCGACTGGGTCGGGATGGCCGCGCTCTACGGGACGCTGGCCGCGTTGACCCCCTCCCCGGTGGTCGAACTGAACCGGGCGGTCGCGCTCGGCATGGCGTACGGGCCGGCCGCCGGGCTGGCCCTGGTCGACGCGCTGCGCGACGATCCGGCACTGGCCGGCTACCACCTGCTGCCGAGCGTCCGGGGTGACCTGCTGGAGAAGATCGGCCGGCTGGCCGAGGCGCGGGCCGAGTTCAGCCACGCCGCCGCGCTGACCCGCAACGGCCGGGAGCGGACTCTGCTGCGGGAGCGGGCCGACGCCTGTGCGGAACGGCTCTCGACGCCGGCGGCCGACGGCTCGCCGGTGCAGTACGCGAACGACTACGGACGAGGCGAGGAGTACTGATGCGGTACGTACGGCTGGGCGGCTCGGGACTGGAAGTGTCGAGCGTCGTCCTCGGTTGCATGAGCTTCGGCGACCCGGAGCGCGGCACCCACTCCTGGTCGGTCGGTCTGGACGAGGCGCGGCCCTTCGTCCGGCAGGCGATCGAGGCCGGGATCACCACCTTCGACACCGCCAACGTCTACTCCCTCGGCAGCAGCGAGGAGATCACCGGCAGGCTGCTCGGCGAGTTCGCCCGGCGGGACGAGGTGGTCATCGCCACCAAGGTGCACGGCCGGCTGGGTCCGGGGCCGAACGGCGGCGGGCTGTCCCGGGCGGCGATCCTCACCCAGGTCGACGAGAGCCTGCGCCGGCTCGGCACCGACTACATCGACCTCTACCAGATCCACCGGTACGACCCGGAGGTGCCGATCGAGGAGACGATGGAGGCGCTGCACGACCTGGTACGGGCCGGCAAGGTGCGCTATCTCGGCGCGTCCTCGATGTGGACCTGGCAGTTCGTGCAGGCGCAGTACACCGCCGACCTGAACGGCTGGACCCGGTTCGTGTCGATGCAGGACCAGTACAACCTGATCATGCGGGAGGAGGAGCGGGAGATGCTTCCGTTCTGCCTCGACCAGGGCGTCGGGGTACTGCCCTGGAGCCCGCTGGCCCGGGGGAAGCTGACCCGGGACTGGGAGGTCAGCACCGCGCGCAGCGAGACGGACAACTTCGGCGGCACCCTCTACAAGCAGGCCGAGGAGGCCGACCGGCGGGTGGTCGGCGCGGTCGCCGAGGTGGCCGGTGAACTCGGCGTTCCCCGGGCCCAGGTCGCGCTCGCCTGGCTGCTGCACCAACCGGCGGTGACCGCCCCGATCGTCGGGGCGACGAAGCCCGGACACATCACCGACGCGGTCGCCGCGGTCGAGCTGACGCTCGGCGAGGACGAGCTGCGCCGGCTCGCCGAGCACTACGTACCGCACGCCCCGGAAGGCTTCTGACCCGTACGCCAGCGGCCGGTCACGGCGGTGACCACCGCCGACCGGCCGCCCGACGACGGGTACGGTGATCGAATGCTGTCTCCGGGAGTCGTGCTCACCGACCGCTACCTGCTCGACAACCGGATCGCGACCGGCGGCATGGGAGACGTCTGGTCCGCCACCGACACGCTGTTGAAGCGGCGGGTCGCGGTGAAGGTACTGCTGCCGGCGCTGGTCTCGGATACCGAGTTCATCACCCGGTTCCGCACCGAGGCCCACCTGATGGCGGCGCTGCGGCACCCCGGCATCGTCGGCGTCTACGACTACGGCGAGGACGCGGTGGTCGACGGCCGCCGGGTGGACTACCTGGTGATGGAGTTCATCGACGGGATGTCGCTGTCGAAGCGGATCCGACAGCTCGGCCGGCTCGGCATCGCCGAGACCCTCTCCGTGCTGACCCAGGCCGCGCAGGCGCTGCACGTCGCGCACCAGGCCAGCATCGTGCACCGGGACGTCAAGCCGAGCAACCTGCTGGTCCAGCCGGACGGTTCCGTCGTACTGGTCGACTTCGGGGTGGCCCGGTCGGCAAACGTGACCAGCATCACCGCCAGCAACATCGTGCTCGGCTCCGCGCACTACATGGCCCCGGAGCAGATCGCCGGCCGTCCCGTCTCGGCGGCGACCGACGTGTACGCGCTCGGCGCGGTCGCGTACTCCTGCCTGACCGGTCGGCCGCCGTTCACCGGCACCAACCCGCTGCACATCGTGACGCAGCACCTCCAGGACGCGCCGCCGGCGCTGCCGCCGGACGTACCGGTCCCGGTGGCGATGCTGATCAACCGGGCCCTGGCCAAGGAGCCGGCCGACCGGTACCCGAGCGCGGCGGCGTTCGCCGAGGCCGCCCACGCCGCCGAGCTGGCCATCTCGTCCTTCTCGACCGTGCCGTTGCCCGCCGGCCCGCCCCCGCAGTCGACCATGCCGCAGTCGACCATCCCGCTGCCGCCAGCCGGGTCGCTGCCCACGGTGCCGCTGTCACCAGCCGCATCGCCGGCCGGAGCCTTCGGTTCGCCGGGGTCGCCCGCACCGGGGGCCGGCGCCTTCGTACCGCCGGGGTCTCCGGGGTCTCCGGCTGCGGCCTATTCGCCGGGACGGTCGCGACCGCCGGCCGGGCCACCGGGCTGGCCGACCGGGACCGGCCACACCGGACCAACCCTGCCCACCGGACCCGGCCTGGTCGACCCGACCGGCACCGGCGGCAACCGGCGCGGCACCGCCGTACTGGCCGGGGTGGCGGTCATCGTCGTCGTCGCGGTGGTCGGCCTGGTCGCGATGCTGTTCCTCCGGCCCGACCCGGAGGAGACGAACGCGGATCCGCAGAACCAGGCCCGGATCGGCACCTCGACCAGCGCGGAGCCGGGGGTCGGGGTCGAGGAGACCAAGCCGGCAGCCCAGGCGACCGCGACCGCCGGACCGAATCCGACGACGAGCACGCCCGGCACCCCGGATCGCTCGGCGGATGCCCAACCGACCCAGCCGGGCGGTGGCGGGAAGCCGGCCCCGGAGCCCACCGCGCCCCGCCCCGAGCCCGAGAAGAACCCGTACACGCCGGGCGAGGTCTGCGGCAGCGGGTACAAGGTCATCGACTCGGCGACCCTGAACGGCTCGAACGGCGCCCAGCTTGCCCGGGTGTACCTGCTCTACAACGCCGGCAACGGCAACAACTGCACGGTCGCCCTCAAGACCAGTTCCGTCGGCAAGGCGAGCCAGGTCTCGGCGTACCTGGAGGTGCAGGGCGGCAGCCGGCAGACCGACAGCGGCGCGTTCCAGTACTACGCGGGTCCGGTACGGGCCAAGGCCACCGGGACCTGCGTCAAGTGGGGCGGGTCGACCGGCGGGGCCAGCTACAACAGCCCCTTCGAGTACTGCGACTGAGCCCGGTCGTCCCGACCTCTCGCGCGCTCGGCGCGGCCTCCGCACGGCGGCCCGCCCCGCGCAGAACGGCCAGAATTGTCGAGGCGCGGTGCTCCGCTCCGATCTCGGAGGTGACGGTGGCCGACATCGAGGCACCGGAGAGGTGAGGAGTCGACGATGAAGTACCTGCTGCTGATCCACAGCAACCCGGAAAACTGGGGGCATCCGACCTTCCTGCGTACGGCGGCGGCGCTGGCGATGTCGTCCGAGGAGCGGGCCGAGCTGTCCCGGGAGTTCGAGACGTTGCTGACGGAGATCGTCGAGTCGGGTGAACTGGTGACCGCGGAGGCGCTGCCGGATCCGGCCCAGACCCGGACCGTCCGGGTACGCGACGGCGTACCGGCGGTCACCGACGGACCGTTCGTCGAGGCCAAGGAGCAGTTCGCCGGATACTTCGTCGTCGACTGCGAGAGCCTGGAACGGGCGACCGAGATCGCCGCGCGGTTCCCGGACACCCGGTTCGGCGGTGCCGTGGAGGTACGCGCGCTCATGGAACGGTCCGGCCAGGAGATGTGACGACCGGACCCGGCTGTGCAGCCTGAGAACGGCACCGAGGATCTGCTGCGCCGGCTGGCGCCGCGGGTCCTCGCCGCGCTCGTCCGGCACTACGGGAACTTCGAGGCCGCCGAGGATGCCGTCCAGGAGGCGCTGCTGGCCGCCACGACACAGTGGCCCGGCAGCGGGGTACCGGAAAGTCCGCTCGGCTGGTTGATCCGGGTCGCCTCCCGCCGGCTCACCGATGAACTGCGCAGCGAGCTGGCCCGCCGGCGCAGGGAGGCGACGGTGGCGTCCCACACCGTGCCGGACGAGCTGTTCGCGCCCGCCGCCGACATCGCCGACCTGCGGGGTACGGACGACACACTGACCCTGCTGGTGCTCTGCTGCCACCCGAGCCTCAGCCCGGCGTCCCAGATCGCGCTGACCCTACGGGCTGTCGGCGGCCTGACCACCGCCGAGATCGCCCGGGCGTTCCTCGTCCCCGAGGCGACCATGGCGCAGCGGATCAGCCGCGCCAAGCAGCGGATCAAGGCGGCCGGGGCCCGGTTCCAACCGCCGCCGGAGGAGGAGCGGCCGGAGCGGTTCCGGGCGGTACTGCACGTGCTGTACCTGATCTTCAACGAGGGCTACACGGCCACGGCCGGCCCGGACGTGCACCGGGCCGACCTGGCCGCCGAGGCGATCCGGCTGACCCGGACCGTCACCCGGATACTGCCCGACGACGGGGAGGTCGCCGGGCTCCTCGCATTGATGCTGCTCACCGACGCGCGGCGTCCGGCACGTACCCGCCCGGACGGCAGCCTGGTGCCGCTGGCCGAGCAGGACCGGAGCAGGTGGAACCGGGCGTACGTCGACGAGGGGATCGCGCTGATCACGCGTACGCTCTCCCGCGCGCCGCTCGGGCCGTACCAGGTCCAGGCCGCGATCGCCGCCGTACACGCGGAGGCGGCCCGTGCGGAGGAGACCGACTGGCGGCAGGTCCTCGCGCTCTACCAACTCCTCGAACGCCTGGCGCCGAACCCGATGGTGACGCTCAACCACGCGGTGGCGGCGGCGATGGTCCAGGGACCGCAGGCCGGACTGGCCATGCTCGCACCGCTCGACGCCGACGAGCGGGTGGCCCGGCACCACCGCCTGTCAGCGGTCCGGGCACACCTGCTGGAGCTGGCCGGTGACCACGAGGGTGCCCGCGCCTGCTATCTGACCGCCGCCCGGCTGACCACCAGCCTGCCGGAACAGCAGTACCTTCAGAACCAGGCGGCCCGGCTGACCTCGGACGGCCGATAGTTCCCGACGGGAACATCCGGTGGTGTGATTCGTGGGGCATGTCGAGACGGGACGGCCTGCTCCGACCTCTGCGAAAGGCGTACGCCACCGAGGGAGGAAGTCGCGGATGGATCCGGAAAAGATCTTCGAGTGGACCCGGGCGGAACGGCTCAGCCTCGCCGGCTTCCTCGACGGACTCGACGCGCACGAGTGGCAGGTGACGTCCCTCTGTCCCGATTGGACGGTGCACGACGTGGTGGCGCACCTGACACTCGCCACCCGGACAGGCGTCCGCGACCTGCTTGTCGGGGTGATCCGCTCGGGTGGCAACTTCAACCGGATGGAGGCCAGGATGGCGCGGGACCGGGCTGCCCGGTTCGGGCCCGCCGAGCTTGTCGCCCAGTTCCGGGAGAGCGCGGACTCCCGGCGACGTTCCCCCGGATCCGGGCTGCTGGATCCGCTCGTCGACGCGCTGGTGCACGGCCAGGACATCGCCCGGCCGCTCGGCCGGCTCCGGGAGATGCCCCTGGAGCCCGCGCTCGCCGGCCTCGAGTACGCCCGACGCAGTTCCTTCTACGGTGCCCGCAAGCGCTTCCGGGGCACCCGGCTGGTCGCCACCGACCTGGACTGGTCGGCCGGCGACGGCCCCGACGAGGTACGCGGACCCGTCGCCGACCTGCTCATGCTGGCCACCGGTCGGGCCGCCGGCCTCGCCACGCTCTCCGGCCGGGGCGCCGAACGCATCGCCGCCAGGATGTGAGCCGAGGGACCGGGGCCGAGCCGGACCAGGAAACACGTCATCGCGGGTGGCCGGTACGCCACCGGATGTCATCACCGGGGTCGTGGCGTACGAGGCTCACCTGTCCCGGGGGGGGTTGTCAGGGCTCTGCGTCAGGAGAGGGCGAGGACGCAGAACTCGTGGCCATCCGGGTCGGCCAGGCACGTCCACGGGACGTCTCCCTGCCCGAGGTCGAGGTCGGTGGCGCCGAGCGCCCGCAGCCGATCCACCTCCGCTGCTCTGTCGTCACCCGGGTACGGCAGCAGGTCAAGATGGACGCGGTCTGGCACGGTCTTCGCACCCGGCGTACGGAGGAACTCGAGGTACGGGCCGACACCCTTGGCGGAGCGCAACGCTGCTTGATCGTCGGTCACCTCGTGCAGGGTCCAGTCCATCGCCTCGCCCCAGAACCGGGCCATGGCCCGCGGGTCCGTACAGTCGACCACCACCGCGGCGATCGGCCCGGTGTCCCGGTAGATCTCCCGAGGCTCCAGTACGCAGAACTCGTTGCCCTCCGGGTCGGCGAGGACCGTCCACGGCACTGTGCCCTGGCCCACCTGGGCGGGCGTGGCACCGAGAGCCTGGAGGCGCGCGACCAACTCCGCCTGATGGGCCGCGGAGGTGGTGGCGAGATCGAGGTGCACGCGGTTCTTTGTTGTTGTCTTGGCTTCCGGGACGGGAACGACGTCGATGCCGAGTACGACCGGGTCCGGCCAGACGAGGCCGCCGGCGGGTCCGACGTAGGTGGTCACGCCGGGGCTGTAAGCACTCCAGCCAAGCGCTTCCGCCCAGAATCGGCCGACCGCCGAGGCATCAAGAGCCTTGATGTTCACCTGAACAGGTCGCGGTGCCATGCCGGCGATCCTATGCACCCGCTCTGCCACGACATCCGCAGGTAGCGGTTGTACCGACGTTGTACTCGATGATCTTGCATCAAGCGTTTCGCCTGCTCAGGGCAGTGTGTGGTGGAGCCGAGGGGACTCGAACCCCTAACCCCTGCCTTGCAAAGGCAGTGCTCTGCCAGTTGAGCTACGGCCCCGGGCGGGACGATGCCGCCTCCGGGGATGCTGCCAATCCGCTCGACGCCCTACCGCAGGTCGGGTGCGGTGGTGGCCTCGTGCCAGAGGGCACGCTCGTCGTTGGATTCCTTGACCTTCTTGTAGACGAGGGCCGCGACGCCCACCACGCCGACAACGAGAAGGATCTTCTTCAACATGGACGTATCCTCACGCTCGACGAGCCGTCGGACGGTATGAAGTGGGGCTAGATGGAATCGAACCATCGACCTCAGAGTTATCAGCTCTGCGCTCTAACCGACTGAGCTATAGCCCCCCGTTGCGACGAGCAAGGTTACCGTACCTCCGACGCCGATCCCAACTCGGGGGCGGCGATACGGGACCCGGCCCGTCGACCAGCTATGACGCAGACCGTACCGGAACGAAGAACGCCGGGGCCACCGCTTTGCGGCGCCCCGGCGTCGGCGAAGCTGCTGTCGTACCGTTCAGTCGCGCTCGGCGAGGGTCAGCTCGACGCCGCCGACCAGGTCGGCGCAGACGTTGTAGATGAACGCGGCGAGGGTGGCGAGCGCGGTGAACAGCACCACGTTGACCAGCCCGATCAGACCCGAGGTGAGGATGACGCCCTTGGCGGTGATCTGGAACGTGTTGCCGCCCTGCCCGCCACTCGCGCTGATCATGTCGGTCAACGTGCCGTTCACGCTGTCGAAGACGCCCATCGCGTCGAGCGCCAGGTAGAGCACGGAGGTCGCGACGATCACCACGATGAAGAGCACCAGCGAGACCGCGAACGAGAACTTCATCACGGACCAGGGGTCGATCCGCTTGAGGTTCAGCCGGGCCCGCCGGGGACCACGCGAGGCGGCGGAGCTGACGGTACTGCGGGCGGCGCGGACCGCCTCGGTCACCCGGGCCGCGCCGACCGCACCGGCGCCACCGGGCCCGCCCGGGCCGGCGACACCGGCGGCCCCAGCCCCAGCCCCGGAAACTCCGGTCGCGGTACGTGCCGCCGAACCGCCGAGCCCGAACCGGCTGGTACCCGATGTCTGGGCGCTTCCACCGGCCCGCCCCGGCCGGAACGCGCTCTGCGGCGCACCGCCGGAGATCGGCTGGGTCGCTTCGGCGCCGGGGACGACACCTGGGGCACCCGGCCGATCGGTCCGGCCGGGGATCCGCTCGGTACGGAACGCGTCGCCGGGCTGCTCCAGCCGGCTCGTCACGGTCGAATCGCTGTTGCCCGCCTGATCGGACCGGTTCACCCCGGTGTTGCCTCTGGAAGCCGCGGCGGTCGCCGCCGGAGACGTCGCGGCAGTCGCGGCTTCCGTCGTGGCAGGCGCCGGTTTTCCACCCTCGGCCGCCCCGGCCGACGGCGTGGTCGACTCCTCGGGCAGTTGGTCGGGTGGCGGCGGCATGCCCGGCGCCCGGGTGAACTTGGGGGACGGCGTGTCGGCGCTGACCATCGCCCGGCCAACGGCCGCGCGGCCGGTCGCTGGTGCACCGCCGGCGGCGGCCTCCTCGTCGACCGGGTTGGTCGAGGTCCCCGCAGCCCCCGACTTCGCCTGTGTCTCCGTCATCAACTAGTCCTGTTCGTCAGGCTCGTCGGCATTGCGAGCAATCGCCACAATAGTCACGCCGTCTGGTAGGTCCATCAGTTTGACCCCCATTGTGTTCCGATCACGCGTTCGGCGTACAGGCTTCACCGGAGTCCGGATCACGCCGCCGTTGCTGGTGATGGCAAACAGCTCGTCGTCCGGGCTGATGACGACCGCACCGACCAGACCGCCACGGCGCTCTGTGATCTTTGCGGTCAGCACCCCTTTACCTCCCCTACCCTGCACGGGGTATTCCTCGATCGGGGTACGTTTCGCGTAACCCCCGTTCGTCGCCACGAGGACATCCAGGTCCATGCCCTCGCGGACCACCTCCATCGCCAACAGCACGTCGTCGTCGGTGAACCGCATCCCGATCACGCCCGAGGTGGCCCGCCCCATCGGCCGGAGCGCCTCGTCGGTGGCGTTGAACCGGATCGCCTGCGCCTTCTTGGACACCAGCAGGAGGTCGTCCCCGGGTCCCGCCAGCGCCGCTCCGACCAGCTCGTCCTCGTCGCGGAGGTTGATCGCGATGATGCCGCCGGAGCGGTTGGAATCGAACTCCTCCAACCTCGTCTTCTTCACCAGACCGTTCCTGGTGGCCAGGACCAGGTACGGCGCGACCTGGTAGTCCGGGATTTCGATCACCTGGGCGATCTGCTCGTCAGGCTGGAAGGCGAGCAGATTGGCCACGTGTTGGCCTCTCGCCACCCTACTGGCCTCCGGCAACTCGTACGCCTTGGCCCGGTAGACCCTCCCCTTATTGGTGAAGAAGAGCATCCAGTCGTGCGTGGAGCAGACGAAGAAGTTGCTGACGATATCGTCCTGGCGCAGCGTCGCGCCACTGACCCCCTTGCCGCCCCGACGCTGTGAACGGTAGAGGTCGACCTTGGTCCGCTTGGCGTACCCGGTGCGGGTGATGGTGACGACCACGTCCTCGCGGGCGATAAGGTCCTCCATCGAGACCTCGCCCTCGAAAGGCACGATCTTGGTCCGGCGTTCGTCGCCCCACTTGGCGACGATCTCGCCGAGTTCCTCGGAGATGATCTTCCGCTGCCGCTCCGGCTTGGCCAGAATGTCCTTGAGGTCGGCGATCTCCAGCTCGATCTTGGCCAGCTCGTCAATGATTTTCTGACGCTCCAGCGCGGCGAGCCGGCGGAGCTGCATATCCAGGATCGCGGTGGCCTGCACCTCGTCGATGTCGAGGAGCTGGATCAGGCCCTGCCGGGCCTCCTCCACCGTCGGCGACCGCCGGATCAACGCGATGACCTCGTCGAGCGCGTCCAGCGCCTTGACCAGACCGCGCAGGATGTGCGCCCGCTCCTCGGCCTTGCGCAACCGGTACGCGGTCCGACGCCGGATCACGTCGATCTGGTGTGCCACGTAGTGCCGGATGAACTGGGCAAGGTTGAGCGTGCGCGGCACCCCGTCGACCAGGGCCAGCATGTTCGCGCCGAAGGTCTCCTGGAGCTGGGTGTGCTTGTAGAGGTTGTTCAGCACCACCTTCGCGACCGCGTCGCGCTTGAGCACCAGCACGATCCGCATGCCGGTACGCCCGGAGGACTCGTCCCGGATGTCGGCGATCCCGGCGAGCTTCCCCTCCTTGATTAGCTCGGCGATCCGCTCGGCCAGGTTGTCGGGGTTGACCTGGTACGGCAGCTCGGTGACGACGAGGCTCGTCCGGCCCTTCTTGTCCTCCTCGACCTCCACCACCGCGCGCATCCGGATCGAACCGCGCCCGGTCCGGTACGCGTCCTGGATCGGGGTGGTGCCCACGATCAGCCCGTGGGTCGGGAAGTCCGGCCCCTTCACGATCCCGATCAGCGCGTCGAGCGTGCTGGCCTCGTCGGCCTCCGGGTGCTCCAGGCACCACTGCACGGCGGCGGCGATCTCCCGCAGGTTGTGCGGCGGGATCTTGGTGGCCATGCCGACCGCGATGCCCTCGGAACCGTTGACCAGCAGGTTGGGAATCCTGGACGGCAGGATCGTCGGCTCCTTGGCCCGGCCGTCGTAGTTGTCCTGGAAGTCGACGGTGTCCTCGTCGATGTCCCGGAGCATCTCCATCGCCAGCGGGTCGAGCTTGCACTCCGTGTTGTGGCTGACGAACCCGTTGCTGACGAAGGAGTGGTCGTCGGTGTCGACCCGCAGGCTGTAGACCGGCCGCACCCCCGCGTCGGCGACCTCGGCCACCTCGGCGTAGTAGAACCGGCCGTCGACCAGCGGCTCGACGACGTCCAGTACCCCCCGATCGGTGATCCGGGCCGCGATCTCGGCCCGGTCCCGCTCCCAGCGCTCGATCCGGTCGACGTTGTGCCGGCGCAGCCAGTCCCGCTCGGTCCAGCGCTGCGCGCCGTGCTCGCGGATGAAGTCGCCGACGTACGGCACGTGGTCGCTGGAGAGCGCCGTGCTGCTGGCCGGCACGCTGGCAAGCTCCGACTCCAGCTTCGCCTGCTTGCGGCCGAGGAAGCCAACGTGCCGCGCGAACAGCCGGGCGTCCCGGCGGTTGGTCACCACGACCTTGATCTCGCCGTCGTCGTACCGGCACTGCTTGCTGATCACGCCGAACTCCAGCAGCAGTTGCTGGACCTCGCGGGCCAGCCGCTCGCTCCGGGTCGAGTACGAGATCTGCATGGTGTTGCGGGGCAGCAGGGACGACGACCCGTCGCCCTCGAAGAGCGCCTGGAGGAAGGCCCGCTTGACCGCCGCCAGCCCCTGCCAGACGAACTCCGGCACGAACTTCGCCGCGCTCCGCGCCCCGACCATCTCACCGAGCAGGCTCTTCCGCAGCTCGGTGAGATCCTGTACGTCGAGTTCGTGCAGCACACTGCCGGAGGCGATCACCCGCTCATTGACGTATCGAGGGCCGCCGACCGCGAGGTCGTAGGCGGCGAGCACCCGGACGAAGAACTCCCGGTCGACGTTGTTGAACCCGGCCCGGCCGGCCGAGACCCAGCCTTCGCTCACGAACGCGCCGGCGAGCACCGCCGCTTCGACGTGTTCCAGCATCGGGTAGCCGATCTCGTCCGGCACCGTCCGCTGGAGCACCACCCGGTCGCCGGGGCGGACCTCGGCGAGCAGCTTCCAGAGCAGGGTCGGCACCCCGGCCACCTGCACCAGGCAGAGCACCGGGTGGTTGTGCGTACCGGTCAGCTCGTAGCCCTCCCGGGTGCGCAGCCGCAAGGTCGGGTGCTCGCCGGAGTGGAAGAACTTCGAGGCGCGGACGAGGTCGCCGTTGCGGTCCCGGACCTTGAGGTCGATGTCCGTCTCGGAGCTGGGCGCCGCGCCGGAAACGATCTGGTCGATCCGGACGGTGCCGTTAGCAGCACGAATACGGGCATCTCCGGACAAGCAGTAACGCATCGCCGCAGCCGGGTCATTTCCGGGCGACCCAAAGTTGCCGTTGCCGTCGACCAGCGGGTAGCGCAGCGACCAGGTCTGGGCCATCCGGACCAGCGCGTCGTAGATCGCCGAGTCGCCGTGCGGGTGGAACTGACCCATCACGTCGCCGACCACCCGGGAGCACTTCACGTAGCCCCGGTCCGGGCGGTAGCCGGAGTCGAACATGGCGTAGAGGATCTTCCGGTGTACGGGCTTCAACCCGTCCCGTACGTCCGGCAGCGCCCGCCCGACGATCACGCTCATCGCGTAGTCGAGGTAGGAGCGCTGCATCTCCACCTCGAGCCCGACCGGCTCGATCCGGTCGTGCTGAGCGACCGCGCTGGCGGCAGCCGCGTCCTGCTCCGGCTCGTTAGCGGAGGACTCGGGAGTATCCGTCACTGTCAACCCTTATCAGACTCAAAGCCGCATTCCGCTGTGGATAACGGCTGTGGAAACCGTGGAAGCTGTGGATAACTGTGTGGAACGGCGGGTTCCGCTCGGCCGTTCGGCCGGGTCGGGGATCTCGACCCGGCCGGCCGGTCAACGTCGGGAGCGCCGTACCGCCGCTAGATGTCGAGGAACCGGACGTCCTTGGCGTTGCGCTGAATGAACGAGCGGCGTGCCTCCACGTCCTCGCCCATCAGGACGCTGAACAGCTCGTCGGCGGTCGCCGCGTCGTCCAGGGTGACCTGGCGGAGCGTACGCGTCGCCGGGTTCATCGTGGTTTCCCACAGCTCCGGGTAGTTCATCTCGCCCAGACCCTTGAACCGCTGGATGTCGTCCGGCTTGGCGTTCGGCTTCTTCTGCTGCCGCAGCGCGATCAGCCCGTCCCGCTCCCGGTCGGAGTAGGCGTACTGGGCGTCGTCGCCCTTGCGGTTCCACTTGATCTTGTAGAGCGGCGGTGCGGCCAGGTAGACGTGCCCCAGCTCGACCAGTGGCCGCATGAACCGGAACAGCAGGGTCAGCAGCAGGGTCTGGATGTGCTGGCCGTCGACGTCGGCATCGGCCATCAGCACGATCTTGTGATAGCGCAGCTTCTCGATGTCGAAGTCGTCGTGGATGCCGGTGCCGAGCGCGGTGATCAGCGCCTGGACCTCGTTGTTCTTCAGCACCCGGTCGATCCGGGCCTTCTCCACGTTGAGGATCTTGCCCCGGATCGGCAGGATCGCCTGGGTACGCGGATCCCGGCCCTGCTTCGCCGAGCCGCCCGCCGAGTCACCCTCGACGATGAACACCTCGGACTCGCGCGGGTCGGTGGACTGGCAGTCGGCCAGCTTGCCCGGCATCGAGCCGGACTCCAGCAGCGACTTGCGCCGGGCCAGCTTGCGCGCCTGCTGCGCCGCAATCCGGGCCCGGGCCGCCTGGGTCGCCTTGGTGATGATCAGCTTGACCTCGCCCGGGTTACGGTCGAACCAGTCGACCAGCCACTCGTTGCAGACCCGCTGCACGAAACTCTTCACCGGGGTGTTGCCGAGCTTGGTCTTGGTCTGCCCCTCGAACTGCGGGTTGGTCAGCTTGACCGAGATGATCGCCGCGAGCCCTTCCCGGATGTCCTCGCCGGAGAGCTTCTCGTCGTTCTTGAGCAGCTTCTTGTCCGCCCCGTACCGGTTCACCACGCTGGTCAGCGCGGCCCGGAAGCCCTCCTCGTGGGTGCCGCCCTCGTGCGTGTTGATGGTGTTGGCGAAGGTGTAGACCGACTCGCCGTACGACTCGTTCCACTGCATGGCGATCTCCACCGCCATTCCCTCGCCCTCCTCCTCGGCGCCGAACTCGACCACGGTCTTGTGGATCGGGTTCTTGGAGGCGTTCAGGTGCCGAACGAAGTCGGAGATGCCGTTCTTGTAGCAGAAGGTGACCTCGCGCGGCTTGCCGTCCTCCTCCTGCACCCGCTCGTCGCGGAGTTGGATGGTCAGCCCCCGGTTGAGGAAGGCCATCTCCTGGAGCCGGCGGTAGATGGTCTCGAAGGAGAAGTCGACGGTCTCGAAGACGGTCTCGTCGGGCCAGAAGGAGACCGCCGAACCGCTGGTGTTGGTGGTCTCGCCCTTCTCCAGCGGTGACGGCTTGGAGTTGGTGTAGCTCTGCCGCCAGACGTAGCCGTCCTTGTGGATCTCCACGAACATCCGGGTGGAGAGCGCGTTGACCACCGAGACGCCGACGCCGTGCAGGCCGCCGGAGACCGCGTACGCCTTGCCGTCGAACTTGCCGCCCGCGTGCAGCACGGTCAGCGCCACCTCGACACCCGGCTTCTTCAGCTTCGGGTGCAGGTCGACCGGGAAACCCCGGCCGTTGTCGGTGACCCGGACCCCGCCGTCGGCGAGCAGCACCACCTCGATGGTGTCGCAGTAGCCGGCCATCGCCTCGTCCACCGCGTTGTCCACGACCTCCTGGACAAGATGGTGCAGACCGCGCTCACCAGTCGATCCGATGTACATACCGGGCCGCTTGCGGACAGCCTCCAGGCCCTCCAGAACGGTGATCGACTCGGCGCCGTACTCCTGCTTCTTCTGCGCTGCCACCTTGGCCACTTTCTCGCGCGGTCCACGCCGTGCGGCGCGGGAGCGCGGGTTTGGTGGGCGGCCAACGACAGGCGCGCGGGCCGGCACCACGAGGAACTCCGGGTACGGTCGAACGCGCCGGTCGCCGCGGCTGCCCACGGATCGCGATCGGCTCGGACCCGGTGCGGTGCCGGCCGGACCGTTTCGGGCCCGGGTCCCCGCTCCACACCGTGTCGTCGTCTCGCCGTCAAGCTTACTGTGCCCAGATGACATATTGGGTATGCGGCACCCCTGCGCGGCGCCCTGAGACCCCCGTAGGCGGCCGTACCCCCTCGCCCACGACTCCCCCCACAGGCGCGAGATCGAATCGGGGGCGGTTTCCGGCACCGTCGTACCCTCGCCAGCCGACACCGCCCAGCCTGGTCGTCGCCGCCCAGTCGGGCCGCCGACGGACGGACTCCGGGCGCACGCCCGACCCGGGGGTCGCGCGGAGGGCGAGCGGTGCCGTAGCTTTGCGACGCCGGAAGTAAGCTCCGTGGCCAGGATGCCCGGTAAGCGCATCGGACGGTCCAACTGACCGGTTTCGTCAGGTGCATGGAGAGGTGACGCCCGATGGGGCTGGACAACGTCGCGGTGCGCTGGCCGCGGACCGGCCGCTTCTACGACCCGGTCGCTCCGGCCGAGTTCGTCGACTTCGGCGAGCTGGCCGACGTACCCGAGATGGCCGCGCCGACCGCGGCCCTGGCCGGATACATCGCCAAGAACGGTTCGGTCCGGGCGACCGCCTACACCGAACTCGTCGACCTGCTGCTCGGGCTGGACGGCGTGCTCTACGCCACCGAGGCCGCGGCCGAGGACGAGGATCCGGTGATCGACCCGGACGGCTGTGCCTGGATCGCCGGCGGCCTGGAGCGGTTCGTGGACGGGCACCGCGAGCACGGCGAGTCCGTGACCTTCGACACGGTCAGCGCCGTACTGCGGGCCGCGCTCGCCGACGGCCGCCTGGCCGAGCAGCAACTGCGCTGGCTGGACAGCCGGCTCGACGCGCTGCGCGACGACTCCGGAGCGCCGCCGCAGTGGAGCTTTCCCCGCTCCGAGCTGGGCGTGCTGGCCGGCTTCTACCGTCGCTGCGCCGAACGCGGCTTCGCCGTCTACGCCGACTCCTGATCGAACGCCGGCCTGACCGACAGCCGCCTGCCGCCGGTCGACAGTGGGCCGCGACTACCGGGTCACCATGGCGGCCATGAGCGCCGGCCCGCTCGGCGCCGGCCCGCGATCAGCCGGCCCGCGATCAGCCGGCTCGGCCAGCGCGTGCCGTCGGTCCGGCTCAGCCGTACGTATCCCGAGGGCCACGTCCTCGCACCCGCCGGGGACCTCGGGACCAGGACGGCGCCGTCGGGCCGTGCACGTGCAGCCGACGAACCACGCCGTGCCCGACCTCGGCGGCGATCCGCCGCAGCAGCGAGCCGGCAAGCAGCCGGAGCTGCGTCGCCCACGCCGTCGACTCCGCCTCGACCGTGAGTTCGCCGTTCTCCAGCTTCACCGGGCGGCTGTGCTCGGCCACGTCCGGGCCGACCACCCGCTCCCAGGCACCGAAGACGGTCGCCTCGGCGGCCGGCTGCTGCCAGCCCCGGGCCTTCACGAGCCGGGCCAGCACCGTACCGAGCAGTTGTGGATCCCGGGGGTCGGGCCCGGGGCCGGAGTAGCCGCGCGCCCGGCGCCGCTGCCCGCCCCGTCCGGCGGTCGAGCCGGCACCGCCGGGCCCGCCGGCCGCCGGCTCCACGTCCAGGTCGGCTCCGCCAGGGGTACGCCGACGCGGGCCGCTCGCCTTCCGTTTGGCGAGCGCGGCGTCGAGTACCGCCCGGGCCAGCGCCGGACCGGCCAGCTCACCGTCCCCGGCCGTCGGTGCCGAATCGCTCGCCGCTCCGGCGGGTACCGATGTCGGCTCGACCGCGGTCGGCCCGGTCGGGGTCGCCGGCTCGGCGGAGGATCGCGTCGCCGGCCTGTTCCGGGCCCGGCCGCCACCGGCACCAGCACCGCCACCGGAGTCGAAGTCGGTACCGGAGCCGCGCTGTCCCGGGGGCGGTCCGGGCGTCTGCGGGTCAGTCGGCACGGGACACCTGCCCGTCGGAGACCTCGTACCGGGCGCCCCGCAGGGCATTCGGCACGTCGTCGGCGACCGCGCAGGTGACCAGGAGCTGACTGGCCCCGGCGACCAGTTCGGCGAGGCGTTCCCGGCGACCGCTGTCCAGCTCGGCGAAGACGTCGTCCAGGATCAGCACCGGTTCGACACCGTCGGCGCGGAGCAGGTCGTAGGCGGCGAGCCGGAGCGCCAGCGCGTACGACCAGGATTCGCCGTGACTCGCGTACCCCCGGGCCGGCAGGGTGCCGAGGGTCAGGGTCAGCTCGTCGCGGTGCGGGCCGACCAGGGTCATGCCACGGTCGATCTCCGCCGGCCGGGACTCGGCGAGCGCGGCGGAGAGGGCTCCCTCCAGGGCCGACCGGTCCGGCACCGGGTCGGGCAGCTCCACCGACGGCCGGTACGCGATCGACGCCGCACCCCGCCCGGCGGCCACCGCGTCGTACGCCTTGGTCACGTGCGGTCCCAGCGCGGCGACCAGCTCCAGCCGCCCGGCCAGCAGATCCGCCCCGTGCCGGGCCAGGTGGGTGTCCCAGACCGCCAGGGTCGACAGGTCGCCCCCGCCCTCGGCCGGTCCCTCGGCGTCAGCGCGGGCCGCCCGCCCCCGCCCACCCGAAGTCTTCCGGGCCAGATAGGAGGTACGCAGCAACGCGTTGCGCTGCTTCACCACCCGCTCGTAGTCGGCGCGGACGGCGGCGTACCGGGGCATCCGGGTGACCAGCAGGTCGTCGAGGTAGCGCCGCCGCTCGGCCGGGTCACCCCGGACCAGTTCCAGGTCCTCCGGGGCGAAGAGCACCAGCCGCAGTGCGCCGAGCACGTCCCGGGCGCGGCGGGCCGGTGAGCGGTTGAGTCGGGCCCGGTTGGCCCGGCCCGGGGCGATCTCCAGCTCGACCAGCAGCTCCCGGCCGTCGTGCACGATCGCGCACCGGAGCACGGCGGTCGCCGCGCCGGCCCGGACCAGCGGGGCGTCGGTGGCGACCCGGTGACTGGCCAGCGTCGCCACGTAGCCGAGCGCCTCGACGAGGTTGGTCTTGCCCACCCCGTTCGGGCCGACGAGTACGTTCCCACCCGGCTCCAGGTCGACGCCGACCCGCTCGTACGAACGGAAGTCGACCAGTTCGAGCCGGCGGACGTACACCGGTCAGTGCTTGCGGACGGCGTGCCCGCCGAACTGCTGGCGCAGCGCGGAGACGGCCTTCAACGCCGGTGAGCTGTCCTGGCGGGAAACGAACCGGGCGAAGAGCGCGGCGGTGATGACGTTCAACGGCACGGCGAGCCGAACCGCCTCGTCGACCGTCCAGCGGCCCTCGCCGGTGTCCTCGGTGTAGTCGCTGAGCTGGGCCAGCTCCGGGTCCTCGTCGAGGGCCCGGTCGAGCAGGTCGAGCAGCCAGGATCGGACCACCGTCCCTTCCCGCCAGGACTTGACCACCCCCGGCACGTTGGTCACCAGCTCGGAGGCGGTGAGCAGCTCGTAGCCCTCGGCGTAGGCGTGCATCAGGCCGTACTCGATGCCGTTGTGCACCATCTTGGCGTAGTGCCCGGCGCCGACCGGCCCGGCGTGCACGAAGCCGAACTCGCCCGCCGGCTTGAGCGTGTCGAAGATCGGCATCAGCCGCCCGACGTGCTGCTCGTCGCCGCCGACCATCAGGCCGTAGCCGTTCTCCCGCCCCCAGACGCCGCCGGAGACGCCGACGTCGATGTAGCCGATGCCGTGTCGGTCGAGCTTCTCCGCCCGGGGCAGGTCGTCGCTGAACCGGGAGTTTCCGCCGTCGACGACGATGTCTCCGGCGGAGAGCACCTCGATCAGCCCGTCGACGGTCGGCTCGGTGTACGCCACCGGCACCATCACCCAGACCGCCCGGGGCGCGGCCAGCTTCTCGGCCAGCTCCGCCAGGCTGGCCACGTCGCTGAGCGCCGGATTCTGGTCGTAGCCGATCACCTCGTGCCCGGCGGCGCGCAGTCGCTCGCGCATGTTGCCGCCCATTCGGCCGAGGCCCACCAGGCCGAGTTGCATGAACTTTCCTTCCAGAACCGGTGCGATCAGCGGGTGACCCGGATCGGCATGATCAGATAGCGATAGCCGGGAACGATCTCCCCGTCCTCGGTGGAGGGCGAGATCACCGCGGGCTTGAAGGCGTCGACGAAGGAGAAGACCGCCAGCGTCGAGCCAAGGTTCTGGAGTCCGTCGATCAGGTATTGCGGGTTGAAGCCGATGGTCAGCGGCTCGCCGGTGAAGGTGGCGTCCATCGCCTCGCTGGCCCGGGCCTCCTCGGTGCTGCCGGCCTCGACGACCAGGCCGTCCGAGCTGAAGTTGAGCAGCACCGGCGTGGTCCGGCCGCCGACCAGTGACACCCGCTTGACGACCTCGACGAGCGCGGCGACCGAGACCCGGGCCTCCGCGTTGGA
This sequence comes from Plantactinospora mayteni, assembly GCF_016862935.1. Taxonomy (GTDB): domain Bacteria; phylum Actinomycetota; class Actinomycetes; order Mycobacteriales; family Micromonosporaceae; genus Plantactinospora; species Plantactinospora mayteni. Next base: position 158,400 of record NZ_BONX01000031.1, on the reverse strand, counting down.
ACTGGCCGGGAAGAGCGAACGCACCGGCGGGTAGTTGGCGCCGTCCAGCAGTCGGCTGGTGGTCCGGCGGGTGCCTCCGGCGAACCCGATCAGCCCCTCACCGGCGGCACCCTGGGAGAGCGCCATCGTGACGTCGCCGCCGAGCGGCCCGAGCGCCTTGGCGGTGTCGTGCAGGGTCCGGGCCGGCACCAGCGCGTTGATGCTGACCTCCGGGTCGTCCGGCCGCCAGTCGATCTCGCGCAGCGCCAGCCGGTAGCGGTCGGTGGCCAGCATCGCCAGGGTGGAGCCGTTCAGCTCGATGCGTACCCCGGTCATCATCGGCAGCGTCTCGTCCCGGCCGGCGGCAATCGCGACCTGGCCGACCGCGGCGGCGAAGGTGGCCGCGTCGATGGTGCCGGCGCTGCCCGGCATCTCCGGCAGGGTCGGGTAGTCCTCGACCGGCATCGTCGGCAGGGTGAACCGGGCGCTGCCGCAGACCAGCTCCAGATGCGCCCCGGCGGCGGCGATGTCCACCGGCTTCGCCGGCAGCGCCTTGGTGATCTCCGCCAGCAGCCGGCCGGAGACCAGTGCGGCGCCCTCCGCCTCGCTCTGCACGTCGACGGTCACCTGGCTGGAGACCTCGTAGTCGAAGCCCGAGACGTGCAGCCCGCCCTCGCCGGCCCGGAGCAGTACGCCGGCCAACACCGGCACCGAGGGACGGTTGGGCAGACTCTTCGCGGTCCACGCCACGGCGTCGGCGAGCGCGTCACGCTCCACGCGGAACTTCATGCCATGCCTCCGGATCGACGTCAGCGACAACTGTCTCATGCCGGCGGCCGCCTTCCGGCCCCGCCAACCCTGCGGGTCTCACTCGCACCTTAGGGCCCGGCCGCATCGGCTGTGCGCCCGACCCCGGTACTTCGGCAGATCCTGACCCATGGGTACGACGGATCAAAAGAGTCCACAGGATGCCCAACGCCGATGATTGGTTTTTGTTCTCTTCTAGAGATAACTCAATCGTCTTCATCGGTGCTGTGCAAACTGTGGAGGAGCGGCCTCTGCCCTGATCAACGAGTTGTCCACCGGTGTACGAGGTGTGGACAACCGGGGTCGAAACCCGGCTCGCGATCCACAGGCACCGCCGTCGGTGAGGTTTTCCACCCTTGTCCACCGGTTGTCCACCGGGTTACCCACCGGCTTTTCCCCATCTGTGGGTACAGCCGGTGAAAGATCGACGAGCACCGTCCCCAGAACCTTCAACAGCTCGTACACAGCCCGGCGGGAGCGGTGGACAACTTCGTGACGGTCAGTGACTGTCCACACACGTTTCCCCAACCTTTGTCCACAGGTTGTGGGTTCTCCGTCCGAAGCCGACCGGAGGTTATCCACCGACGGTGGACAACCGGCTGTGGACAGCCGGTGGACAACGCGCCGCCCTGTGCACGACTCGGGACCGGGCGGTCGGCGGCAGCGCCCCGCCGGATACGACCGAGGGCCGGGTACGGACCGGATCGGCCCGTACCCGGCCCTCGCCGGCGCGGTCGGTGGAGTCAGGTGTTCTGCTTGATCCGGTTCGTCAGCTCGGCGATCTGGTTGTAGAGCGAGCGGCGTTCCGCCATCTGCTGCCGGATCTTCCGGTCGGCGTGCATCACGGTGGTGTGGTCACGCCCGCCGAACGCCTGGCCGATCCGGGGCAGCGACAGGTCGGTCAGCTCCCGGCACAGATACATCGCCACCTGTCGGGCGTTGACGAGTACCCGGGACCGGGACTGGCCGCGCAGGTCCTCCAGGCTCACCCCGAAGTAGTCGGCGGTGGAGATCATGATCTGGTCCGCGGTGATCTCCGGACCGGAGCCGTCGGGGATGAAGTCCCGGAGCACCTCCTCGGCCAGCGAGAGTTCGACCGGCGACCGGGTCAGCGACGCGAACGCGGTGACCCGGATCAGCGCCCCCTCTAGTTCCCGGATCGAGTTGGCGATCCGGGAGGCGATGAACTCCAGCACGTCCGGCGGGGCGAAGAGCCGCTCCTGGGCCGCCTTCTTCTGGAGGATCGCGATCCGGGTCTCCAGGTCCGGCGGCTGGATGTCGGCGAGCAGCCCCCACTCGAACCGGGTACGCAGCCGGTCCTCCAGCGTCGCCAGGTCCTTCGGCTTCCGGTCCGAGGTGATCACGATCTGCTTGTTGGCGTTGTGCAGGGTGTTGAAGGTGTGGAAGAACTCCTCCTGGGTCCGCTCGCGGTTCTCCAGGAACTGGATGTCGTCGATCAGCAGGATGTCGACGTCGCGGTAGCGGCGCTGGAACGCACTCGTCTTGTCGTCCCGGAGCGAGTTGATGAAGTCGTTGGTGAACTCCTCGGTCGAGACGTACCGGACCGAGCGGGCGTTGCCCAGCGTCGTCGCGTAGTGCCCGATGGCGTGCAGCAGGTGGGTCTTGCCCAGCCCCGAACTGCCGTAGATGAACAGCGGGTTGTACGCCTTGGCCGGCGACTCGGCGACCGCGACCGACGCCGCGTGGGCGAACCGGTTGGACGAGCCGATGACGAACGTCTCGAACATGTACTTCGGATTCAGCCGGTTGCCGCCGACGTCTCCGGCCCCGCCGACCCCGCCCGGCCGGCGGTCGTCCCGGCCACCCGGCCGGTGCTCGGCGAACCCCCCGCCCCGGCCGGGGCCGTTGTCCGGACCGCCGTCCCGTCCCGGCCCGAGCCGTCCGGCACCGTCCCGGGCGTCGTGGTAGCGACGGTCCACCGACCGGTGGTCGCCGAACTGGCCGAGGTCGCCGGTGTCGGTCCCGCGCTCGTCGAAGCCCCGCCGATCCTGGTGCGGGGCGGTCGGCCGGTACGGCTCGGGGTAGGGCGCGCTGAACAACGTCTCCTGGCCGTCCCGGCTGGCCGGGATCAGGTTGCCCCGGGCGGTGTCGGGTCGCACGGGCGGTCGCCCGGCACCGCCGGACGGCACCTGCGCCGAGCCGGTGAACGGCGGAGGCTTGCGCCCGCCGGCCTGGTCCGGCGCCGGGTTCCGGTGTTCGGGTACGTCGGGGCCGGTGCCGGCCGGAAACTCCTGCTCCGGCCGCGCCCGGTAGTCGCGCTCGGCGTCACCGGGAAAGCGGAGCGGCTCGGCCCGGTATCCGCCGGCCGGGTCGGGCGCGGGCTCGCGGTCGCCGTATCCACCGGTCGGGTCCGGGCCGGTGTAGCCCCTCGGCGGGTCGGTGTTCTCGTATCCAGTGGCCGGATCGGCACCGCCGGAATAACCGGCCGCGCCGCCGGACCCCGGATAACCCGGGGGTACGGCCAGCCCGGCCGGTTCGGGTCCGGGCGGATAGCCGGTACCGGCCGGGCGCACCTGGCCATCCTCCGGCGGCCGTACGGTGACCGCCACCTGGACCGCCCGGCCCAGCCGGCGGGAGAGCGCCTCGGTGATCGCCGGGCGGAGCCGTGACTCGATCACGTCCCGGGTGAAGGCGTCCGGTACGGAGAGCAGCGCGGTGTCCTCGATGATGGTGTGCAGACGGGTCAGCCGGAGGTAGGCGCGCTGCTGGGCCGAAATGATCTCGTCGGCCAGTTCCTCGGTCGTCGCCGCCCACACCGCGCCAAGGTCGATCGTGTCGGCCACCGTCGCGCCACCCCCATCGCCTCTGCGTCTCCGGCCGCCGTTGCCGTCCCAGTCGACCGTTCCAGGCTTGCTGACGTGCTCGAACAGGCACGCGCGGCGCCCGACGGTTGTCGGCGCCGTCCACAGGTTATCCACAGCCTGTGTATCGACCGATTGTGTCGCTCGGCCGGGCGTTCCGTGTCGTCTTGCCCCGGCCCGACCGGCGTTGACGCGGGTTCATCTGTCGAACGATCGACGAGCTTGTCCGGTTTTGCCCGTCAGCGGCATCCCCACCCCCTGACGCTGACGTGCAATCGGGCACGCTAACAGCGTTGTCCACAACCCTTCAACCGTCGGCTCCGCCGGGACCTTGTCGACATCGGCGAAAAACCCCCGCCGACCGGGCGGTCAGCGGCTTCGTCGACGGGCCGAGCCGGTTGCCGATCATGACGTTTGACGGCCGTTGTCGGGCTGCGTAGGCTCCGACGGTTGCTCTGTCGCCCTCTGCTAGGGTGATGGGAGACTGTTGACCGCGACCCGGCACGGGCCGTGGCTGATGCCTGGACGGCATCGACACCCGGCCGTCCCAGGCGGTCGACGCCAGACAATCACCCGACCCCGCTGTCGCACGACCGGGGCGTACGACGACGGAGAGCCTGACGTGAGCAAGCGCACCTTCCAGCCGAACAACCGCCGGCGCGCGAAGACCCACGGCTTCCGGCTGCGCATGCGCACCCGGGCTGGTCGCGCCATCCTCTCGGCCCGCCGTGGCAAGGGTCGCGCCCGCCTGTCGGCCTGACGGCTGGCAAGGCCGGTCCGGGGGATGTAGGCAGTCGTGCTGGCGGCCGCGCAGCGACTGCGGCGCAGCAGTGACTTCGCCGCGGCGATCCGGGGTGGGCGCCGTGCCAGTCGAGGATCCGTGGTGGTCCATCTTGATTCGGCCGGTACCCCGGATGCACCTTCTTCCCCGACGACCACGACGGCATTGGAGCCGGTTCGGAGCGCCGGTGCGGGACACGAGCCCGCGCCCGCCCGGGCCGGCTTCGTCGTCTCCAAGGCGGTGGGCGGCGCGGTGGTCCGGAACAAGGTCCGGCGCCGCCTGCGGCACCTGGTCCGCGACCGGCTGCCGGGCCTGCCGCCCGACACCACCCTGGTCGTACGCGCACTGCCCGGCGCCGCCGGCGCCTCGTACGCCCGGCTCGGCACCGACCTGGACGCCGCGATCGCGGCGGCACTCGCCCCCCGGAAGTCCTCCCGGCGGCCCCGATGACGACGTCATCCGACGGTACGTCCGGGATGACACTCGGTGCCCGAGTGCTGGCGGGAGCCGTCGTCGCGTACCGTCGTTGGATAAGCCCGGCGCTGCCGGCCCGCTGTCGGTTCTACCCGTCGTGCAGCGCGTACGCCCTGGAGGCGGTCACGCGGCACGGTGCGCTCCGGGGAGCCGTCCTGGCGGTTCGGCGGCTGTTGCGCTGCCACCCCTTCCACCCCGGTGGATATGACCCGGTACCGGAGCCGGGCGCACGCCGCCATGCCGATGTGACTGGAGCCCCGAATTGAGTCTCGACTGGATCTACTGGGCGATCTCGTGGATCCTGCTGCTGTGGCACTCCGCCTGGGACGCCATCGGGGTGTCGGCGGGGGCGGTCCTGGGTACCAACTGGTCCTGGATCCTGGCGATCATCTTCCTGGTGGTCACCCTACGGGTGATCCTCTTCCCGATCTTCGTCAAGCAGATCAAGTCGCAGCGGGCGATGCAGGCGCTCCAGCCCCAGCTGAAGGCGCTCCAGGAGAAGCACAAGGGTGACCGGGAGACGCTCCAGAAGGAAATGATGGAGCTCTACCGGAAGGAGAAGGCGAACCCGCTGATGGGTTGCCTTCCGATCTTCCTACAGGCTCCGGTCTTCATCGGTCTCTTCCACGTGCTCCGCCGGCTCGACCCGGCAAACGAGGGCAAGACCCGGTACGGCTGGACCGCCGACCAGTTCGAGAGCGCCACCCACGCCCGGCTCTTCGACGTGCCGATCGCCGGCAAGTTCGGCTCCACCGCGGCGGAGTTGGCCCGGCTGGACGCCAGCGGCACCTCGGTGAAGATCCTGGCCGGTGTCCTGGTGGCCATCATGATCGCCACCACCTACCTGACCAGCCGGCAGATGATCCTCAAGACCGGCTGGGCCGAGGACCCGCAGCAGCGCATGATCCAGCGGCTGATGCTCTACGGCATCCCCGCCTCGCTGCTGGTCTCCGGCGCGATCTTCCCGATCGGTGTGGTCATCTACTGGGTCACCAACAACCTCTTCACCCTCGGCCAGCAGCAGTGGGTGCTGCGCAAGTACCCGCCGCCGCCGACCGCCGGCCGGCTGCCGAAGCCGGGCGAGTCGACTCCTCGGCGTACCGCCGGAGCCGGATCCGGTGGTGGCCGGCGCGGCACCGACTCCCGCAACCCGGTACAGCCCGGCAAGCCGGCGAAGCCCGCCGGGCGGTTCGGGCGGTCCAAGGCCAACGGTGTGCAGCCGGAGAAGCCGGCCGTCGACACCAAGGCGCTCGCTCCCAAGCCGGGCGCCAAGCCGGTCAACCCCAAGAAGGGGCGACCGGCGAAGCGTCAGGGTTGACGCGACCGGCCACCGGCCGAAACTGTTCGGTCGGTGGCCCGGTAGGACTTCGGGCCGTGCTGCCACCAGCGCTGGCGCCGGCCGGAATCCGCCGCGCCCCGTGACGACGGGCACTGTTGCCCGTGCAGACGTGCCCGTGGCACTCGGCGATCTCCCGCCGGGCCCCGGGAAACCAGCGGGACCGTACGGTCCGGCCGAGAGAGTACGGAGATGAGACGGTGACCGACACCAGTATTCCGCGCGCCGAGCAGCCCATCGGGGACACCGATCCGGTCCTGCCGGCGGGCTCGCCCGCGGACGCCGAAACCACCGAGGCCGTTGCGGTTGCCGGGGAGAGCGCGGACGCCGGTCCGGAGCCGGACGACGACGACGTGGACGGCGAGGAGGACGGCGACGAGGTCGAGCAGGCCAGCAACGGTGCGAAGCCGGCCGCGCCGACCAGCGACGCCGACCTGTTCCGGCAGAGCGAGATCGCGGCGGACTACGTCGAGGGGCTGCTCGACATCCTCGACTACGACGGCGACATCGACGAGCTGGTCTCCGCCGGACGACCGGTGGTCGAGGTGGTCGGCGGGCGGTTGCAGGCGCTGGTCGGGCAGCGCGGTGCCACCCTGGAGGCGCTCCAGGAGCTGACCCGGCTCGCCGTGTTCCGGCAGACCGGGTCGCCCAGCCGGCTGCTGCTGGATGTCGGCGGCTACCGGGCGACCCGCCGCAAGGAGCTGTCCGCGGTGGCCAAGAACGCGGTCGAGAAGGTCAAGCAGCACGGCGAGGCCGTCCGGCTGGAGCCGATGTCCGCCTTCGAACGGAAGTGCGTGCACGACGTGGTCAACGCCATCGCCGGGGTGGAGAGCGAGTCCGAGGGCGTCGAGCCGAACCGCCGGATCGTCGTACGCCCGGTCGACTGAGCGGTCGATGACGTACCGATCCGAATCCGGCCCGGGTGGCGAACCGCCGCCCGGGCCGTTGCCTGTCCGGGCCGGGGGCGACAGCTCGCCGGCCGTACCGCTTCCCGCCGAACTCGCCGAGCCGGCCCGTACCCTCTTCGCGGACCGGCTTCCGCTCGCCGCCTCGTACGCCGAACTGCTGGCCGGCCCCGGTGTGCTGCGCGGCCTGATCGGCCCCCGCGAGACGCCCCGGATCTGGGACCGGCACCTGCTCAACTGCGCGGCGGTGGTGGAACTCCTGCCGGTCGGTGCCTCCGTGGTGGACGTCGGCTCCGGTGCCGGGCTTCCCGGAATCGTCCTCGCGATCGCCCGGCCGGACCTGGCCGTCACGCTGGTCGAGCCGCTGGCCCGACGGGCCGTTTTCCTGGCCGAGGTGGTCACCGCGCTCGACCTCGCGGACGCCGTCACCGTGGTCCGGGCCCGGGCGGAGGAACTCGCCGCGAGCCGGCGCGAGAGTGCCGGTGGCCGGCGCCGCCGTCCCGGTAGGAGCGGCCGGTCCGCCGCTCCGCTTCCGGTCGAGCCCGGCGGACCGGTGGAGCTGGCCAACCTTCCGGCCGAGTTGCGGGTACCGGCCGACGTCGTGACGGCCCGCGCCGTCGCCCCGCTCGACCGGCTCGCCGGTTGGTGCCTTCCGCTTGCCAGGCCCGGCGGGCGGCTGCTCGCTCTCAAGGGAGCCAGCGCCGCCGAGGAGGTGGCAGAACACGCCGAAGCGGTACGCCGGCTGGGCGGGTCGCCGCCGGTCGTCCGGCATGCCGGCCTTGGCGTGGTCGATCCGCCGACGACCGTGGTGGAGGTGGTCCGGGAGCGTGCCGGCCGAACGACTGCCCCGGGTTCGGCGGGCGGCCGGCGAGGCAGCGCCACCCGGTAGCGGGTTGCTCGACGGGCCGGGTCTGTGCCGGTCGGCTCCGCCGCGACCCTCCGGGCCGGATGCCTGGGGTGTCGGCTTCTTTGTTGTGTGTCGGGCGGCTGACTGTCGTGTCTCGCCGGGCGTGGCGCTGTTGCGGGCGGCTTTGGTCACACCGGTCGGGTGCGTTGGGCAGGGCGCTCCGGCGATACCCTGGGCCGGTGATGCTGCCCCTGCCGTCCGGCGAGTTCCAGGCATACCTCTTCGACTGCGACGGCACCATCGTCGACTCCATGCCGCTGCACTACCTCGCCTGGCAGCAGGCGTTGGCGGAGTGGAACTGCGACTTTCCGGAGGACGTCTTCTACGCCTGGGGCGGCCGGACGGTGGTCGACATCATCGCCGCCCTCAACGAGCGGCAGGGTCTCGCCATGCCGCCGGCGGCGGTTGCCCGACGTCGGGAGGATCTCTATCGCGAGCTGCTGCCGCGTCTCACCGCCGTACCCGAGGTGCGGCAGCACATCGACCAGGCCCACCGGCGACTTCCGTTCGCCGTGGTGTCCGGCAGTACGAGGGAGTCGGTCACCGCCTCGCTGGAGACGCTCGGCCTGCTGGAGAAGTTCGACGTACTGGTCTGCGCCGAGGACTACACGATGGCCAAGCCCGATCCGGAGGGCTTCCTGCTCGCCGCCCGCCTGTTGGGCGTACCCCCGGAGTCCTGTCTGGTGTTCGAGGACACCGAGTTGGGCATCCGGGCGGCGACGGCGGCGGGGATGGCGTCGGTACGCGTACCGGAGGCCGGGCAGCGCCGGACGGTTGGTCGCCAGCGGGATCGTATCGGTGAGGCGTCGGCGGCGTTCTGACGGAAACGTTTTCGCAGGCTGCGGTGATAGCGGCGGCTTAGTGAGCAGGGCAAGCTTGTTTCGATCGAGGTCGATGTTTATGTCCAGCGGCTTTCGGCGGCCTTGTCGGCCGTGCCGGCCGCTGTGTGGAAGGTGGCGGCGGGGCGGGCCGTCGCAGCGGTTGCGATTCTCGGAAGGGCGGGCGCGACGTGGCGTACCCAACAAGGCGGGTGTGGCAGGCACAATTGTTGGCAGTCGGGCCGAGGCGTCGAATCCGCTGATCAGAGCCGGTCCTCAGGGACGGAACTCCGGAACGACGAGCTTTCATCCTACGGACAGCCGTGGCCCTATTTGCCCAGCGGCCGTAGGCTGACCGCGCGTCGATAGTGTAGACCGGGCAGCGGGTGGCGCATCGGGCCTTCGCTGCTTCTTGCCGGACCGCACGCTAAGCCCCAAGGCGCGGGCATGGGCGCTGACCGGGCCGACACCATCCGAAGCTGGCAGGGATGACACGGTGCATGACAACGGTAGGTATGACGATCCAGAGATGACGGACTCCGGGGGCTACCACTCCGGGGGCGCCGATGTTTCACGTGAAACCGACTACGAAGGTTGGTCTGCCAGCGGCCGGGCTCGGCCGCCAGAGCAGGGCGACGGCCCCGACGGCCAACCGACGGGATACGACCCCGCGCCGCCGCACGGTCCGAGTCGCGGTACCGCTCGGGTCGGGCCGCCGCCGGGCTCGCCCGAGCATGGCGGGCCGGGGTACCCCCCGGTGGGTTCGCCGTTCGCGGCGGAGACGTCCGGCCAGGGGTCGGTGCCGGATCTGCCCCGCCAGCCGGTACGCGGACCGGGTCCGGAGCACTCCGGGGGCGGCCCGGAGAACCCTAGGCCGGCTGGACGGGCGACGGCACCGACGTTCTCGGCGCCAGCGGACGTACCCCAGCCGGTGGCCCCGCACCCCGGCGCCCAGGCCCCGGTTGCTCCGCCCGTCAGCACTCAGGCTCCGGCGGCGCCGGTCGGGTCGCCCGAGCCTGCACGGGTGGACGGGGCGGGTCCGCCCTCCCGCCGGGGCGCGGAGCCAAAGCCGCCGGCCGACACGCCGCCGGCCGTACCGGAGACCTTCCCCGAGGACACCGCATCCGACGCGTACGTTTCACGTGAAACCCCGTCGCGCGAACAGGACGATCCCCCGTTGGCAATGGAGGCAATGCGCGCTGTGCAAATCCTGAACCCGAGCGGCGAGGTGACGATGCCGCGTCCGGACCGGCCACGGATCATGTGTGTCGCGAACCAGAAGGGGGGCGTCGGCAAGACCACCACGACGGTCAACCTGGCGGTGGCCCTGGCGCTGCACGGCAACCGTGTCCTCGTCGTGGACCTCGACCCGCAGGGGAACGCCTCGACCGGGCTGAACGTGCCGCACCACGCCGGCGTCCCGGACGTCTACGACTGCCTGATCGACAACGTGCCGCTGGCCGAGGTGGCCCAGGGGGTCGAGGGGATCCCCGACCTGTGGTGCGTACCGGCCACCATCGACCTGGCCGGTGCCGAGATCGAGTTGGTCTCCGTGGTAGCCCGGGAGTCCCGGCTCGCCCGGGCCATCGCCGGCCACCCGTCGGAGTTCGACTACGTCTTCATCGACTGCCCGCCCTCGCTCGGCCTGCTGACGGTCAACGCGCTCTGCGCCGCCCAGGAGGTCCTGATCCCGATCCAGTGCGAGTACTACGCGCTGGAGGGCCTCAACCAGCTGATCAACAACATCAACCTGGTACGGCAGCACCTGAACCCGACCCTCGAAGTCTCGACGATCCTGCTCACCATGTACGACCGGCGGACCCGGCTGGCGGACGCGGTCGAGCAGGATGTCCGGAACCATTTCGGCGACAAGGTGCTCCAAGCGGTGATTCCCCGCAACGTGCGGGTATCGGAGGCTCCGAGCTACGGCCAGTCGGTGATGACCTACGATCCCGGTTCGCGGGGCGCCACGAGCTATTTCGAGGCGGCCCAGGAGATCGCGATGCGCGGGGTCAAAGAGTCTGTTGGCCGCAATGCATAGCTCGGTTGATGCGTCGGGAGGCGTGGCATGAAGAACCGTCCGCGGGGCGGGCTGGGTCGGGGATTGGGCGCGCTGATTCCCACCACATCGGAACCGGCCGCCGGGGTGGTGACGGCGGAGCCTCCCGTCGGCCGACCGGAGGTCGCGGCAACGCAGCCCGGTGACTCCTCCTGGCCGTCGTCGACGCCCCCCGCTCCGGTCCAGCCGGCCGGGCCGGAACTGGCACCCGTTCCCGGGGCACGGTTTGCCGAGATTCCGCTCGACGCGATCGTGCCCAACCCGAAGCAGCCACGGCAGGTCTTCGACGAGGAGGCCCTGGAGGAACTCAAGCTCTCGATCCAGGAGGTCGGGTTCCTCCAGCCGATCGTGGTACGCCAGCTTCCCGGCGACCGGTTCGAACTCGTGATGGGTGAACGGCGCTGGCGGGCAGCCCAGGCGGTCGGCCGGGAGTCGATCCCGGCGATCGTCCGGGACACCCGGGACGACGCGATGCTCCGGGATGCGTTGTTGGAGAACATCCACCGGGCCAACCTCAACCCGCTCGAAGAGGCGGCGGCCTACCAGCAACTGCTGGAGGAGTTCGGCGCGACGCACGAGGAGCTGGCTCGGCGGATCGGCCGCAGTCGCCCGCAGATCTCGAACACCATCCGGCTGCTGAACCTCCCGGCCGAGGTACAGAAGCGGGTTGCCGCCGGAGTGCTCTCCGCCGGACATGCCCGGGCGCTGCTCAGCCTGGAGAGTTCGGCCGCACAGGAGGAACTCGCCCGACGGATCGTCGCCGAAGGGCTGTCGGTACGGGCCACCGAAGAGGTCGTGAAGCTGACCGAGATCTCCCCCAGCCGCCCCAGCCCGGCCAAGCGGCGGGCCAAGGTGCATGCCCCAGGGCTGACCGATCTTGCGGATCGGCTGTCGGATCGGTTCGACACCCGCGTCAAGGTCGACATCGGGCGTAGCAAGGGGAAGATCACCATCGAGTTCGCCTCGGTGGACGATCTCGAACGGATCGTCGGCGTGATCGGGATGACGGGCACGGACGCCGAGCCCGACGAGTCGGTCTGATCCGCAGGTCGCCATCCGCGCGTTCGGCGGGCGGTGGACGGCCTACCTCTACAGCGTGCGAATGGCCACGCCCCCGAATGGACCGGGGGGCGTGGCCATTCACGTTGCCGGGGCCGACCGCGCGATGCGCTGGTTTCACGTGAAACGGCCGCCGCCCCCCACGGCCGCCGCCTCCCACGGCCACCGTCTTTCACGGCCAGGGAGATGGTTCGCGCGGTTGCTGGTTCAAGGTCCGCTTGCCATGGGGTCGTACCGCCGCCAGATGTCGGCTGCGCCGGGCAGTCACCGTTCTGCCCCCGGGGGCTCGCGCGGAGGAGTTGTCGCTCCAGCGGAGATCTCAGCGGTCCTGAGGGGACGCTCCGGTGCCGGTCGCGCGCCGAGAGCCGAATCTGTCCCAAGTAGCTAGCTCGGCGGTGTCCGCCGCGATGCTCCGACGAGCGGCGCTTCATCCTCGTTCACCACCACCGCCCGCTCGGTGGTCGGCGTGCCGGGCCTGACCCCGTTACGTGGCTACGAAGCGGTGCCCGGAAGCGGCGAGAGTAATCCACAGGGGTTGTCCACAGGCTCCCCCTGTTTCACGTGAAACAGCGCGTGAAACGCGGTATCGGCCTGTGGATGACGGCGGTGGAATCCGTACGAGACGGCTTCCAGATGGGGGTTGCTCTGGCCCGGGCGTTCGGCGCGGCGGACATATAACGAGCCGCCGGACGCCCGACGCCGGTCAACCCGGGACCCCTCAAGGGCAGGCAACCCCGGAGCCGCCCGACGCCGGCAAGCCCACGAATGGCGACGCCGGGAGGACCCGGTAGCTGGAGCCTGAACGGCGGCCGGCCGGGGCGGGGCGCAGATCGCGTTCATGAACCCGGGCGGTCTCCGGGCCGACGCAGCCCGGACCGAACCGGCAGGCGGCCCACCCGGACTGGCGCGAAGGCCACCTGCGGACAGAGTCGTCGGCCCTCGCGAGTCGGCCCGGTGTCCACGTCCCGGAGCGATTCGAGCCCACTCGGCCATCGTTCAGGGAACGGCCGAAATGGCCCGATGCCGTGCGTGAGCCCGATGATCGGCGGCCGAAACAGGGTAGGGACAGCGGTCCCGAACTCGGTTAGGGTCAGCGTCGTGCCCCACACCCCTCCCGCTGTACCAGACTTCACCAGGTGGCCTTCGTTCCCCTTCGAAGGCGAGTTCCGCGTCAAGCAACTCGACGAGCCCGTAGCGGTCGAGCCGCTGCGCAAGGGCGAGGGTTCCGGCGAATGCCACTCCTGCAATGCTCCCGACGACGCCTACATCTGGGTCAGCGAACGCTGGCGGGTACGCGCCATGGATCGGCCGACCGGGCTGCCGATGGTGCTGATCCTCGAATCACGCTCGCATCTGGACCTGGGTGACCTGCCCAACCTGCTCGCTGCCGAACTCGGGGTGATGACGGTACGGCTCGAGCGGGCCGTACGGTCCCTGGACGGAGTTGCCCGGGTGCACGTCAACCGCTGGGGTGACGGTGCCGCGCACCTGCACCTGTGGTTCCTGGCGCGGCCGTACGGGCGGCTCCAGTTGCGCGGTACCTTCCTGTCCCTGTGGGACGACATCCTGCCCCCGATCCCCGAATCACAGTGGCGGGAGAATCTGGCGCTCGTTGCCGCCTGGCTCGCCGAGTTCGGCGGACGTCCGCTGGCCGAGCCGCCCCGCATCCAGTGGCAAGCGCCGTCGAGCCTGGCTCAGCAGGGCAGCACGGCGTCCCCCGCGACCGCACCGGCTGCCAGCTCGGCGGCGTCGACCGGGCCGGCCGTCGCTTCCCCGGCCCTGGCTATGCCGAGGGTGACGGAGGCGGAGGCGGAGGAAGGACCGGGGGGAACGGAGACGGCGCACCCGACGGAGGCTTCCGCCCCGACCGACCGCCGCGAATCCCACGGCGATCCGGCCACCCGGGCCTACTAGCGAAGCGGGCCTACCAGCCAACCGGGCCCACACGGTAGTCGAGCCAAGAAGCCGGCCGGACGACAGTCGACCCCGGCTCGGAACCGCCGCGACGAGCCAGCCGGGGGAACCGGACGAGGAACCCGACGACCGACCGGACGACGGACCGGACGACGGACCGGACGACGGACCGGACGACGGACCGGCTCGAGCTCGAACCGCCGCGTCCCGGACCCGACCGAACGAACCGCCGCGCCGCGACCCGGACCCGATGGCAGCGCCCGGGTCCGGGCGTGCCACCCAGGCCGCGCACCGCATCTGGGTCGGACACCGCGCACAAGCCAGACGCACACAGGCCGGACATGCACAGGCCGAGGCGCCGGGGAAGCCCGGATCGAGTCGGTGATCCGGACGGCGACCAGCACCGCCCCTCGACGAACTGGGCGGCGAGTTCGTGGGTGGTAGCTGCGTCGACCAGCACGCTTCTAGACCACCACGCTTCTAGACCAACGCCGCTCCTCGACCAACGCCGCTCCTCGACCAGCGGGCTTGGCAGCGGGCGGGACCGATGGTCGGAGCGGACGAGCGTACCGGGCCGGTCAGCGGGTCAGGAGTTGCCGAGGTTCCGGCGCTGGGTGGCGCGGGTGACCAGGGTACGGAGAAGTTCGCCGAAATCGAGGCCGGCGGCACCGACGGCGAGCGGGAGCAACGAGGTCTCGGTCATGCCCGGCGAGACGTTGACCTCCAGTACGTGCGGCCGGTCGTCCTCGTCGACGATCAGGTCCACCCGGGACAGGTCGCGCAGCCCGAGCGCGGAGTGGGCCGCGAGAGCGGTTTCCGCCACCCGGGCCGCCGCGGCGGCCGACAACCGGGCCGGGGCGTGCCACGTGGTGAGCCCGGCGGTGTAGCGGGCGGCGTAGTCGTAGACGCCGTTGCGGGGGACGATCTCGACGGCGGGCAGGGCACGCGGGCCGTCGCCGAGGTCGACCACCGAGACCGCCACGTCCATTCCGGGTACGTAGCGCTCGACGAGCGCCGTCGAGTCGTACGCGAAGCAGCCGACCATCGCCGCCGGCAGCGCGGCCGGATCCCGGACCACGGCGGCACCGAGACCCGAGCCGCCCTGGGCCGGCTTGATCATGAGTGGCAACCCGAGGCGCTCGACGATCCGGTCCAGCACCGCCACCGCGCCGAGTTCGGAGAACCGGTCGTGCGGCAGCGCCACCCAGTCCGGGGTGGGGATGCCGTCCTCGCGGAGTACCGCCTTCGCCGACGGTTTGTCCCAGGCCAGTCGGGACGACCGGGCGTCACAGCCGACGTACGGCACGTCGCAGATGTCGAGTACGCCGCGCAGCGAGCCGTCCTCTCCGGTCGACCCGTGCAGGGCGATCACCACCGCATCCGGGGGATCGTCCCGGAGCGCCGGCAGCAGCGTGACGTCGGCGTCTCGGAGTTCCGCCTCCACGCCCACCGAGCGGAGCGCGTCGAGCACCCGGCGGCCGGACTTCAGCGACACGTCGCGTTCGTAGGAGAGACCGCCGGCCAGCACCAGGACGCGCAGCTCCGTCGTGGCGTCCCGTGGTACGAGGTCAGGCCATTCGGCGGCCTGGAGCGGATCGTCGGCAGCGTGCGTACCCATGCCGGAGATCATGCCAAGTCGGGACCTGGCACGTCCGCGCCGGCCTGCCCACGGCGGCGGGACGGGGTGCCGACGGTGCCGAAGACCTCGCGCATCGCGGTCTCCTGCTCCATCACGGTCGCCAGCCGGCGCACACCCTCGCGGATCCGCTCCGGCGGCGGGAAGGAGAAGTTGAGCCGCATGTGCCCGGCGCCGGTGCCGTCGGCGTAGAAGCCGGTGCCGGGCACGTAGGCGACCCGGGCCGCGATGGCCCGCGGCATCATCGCCTTGGCGTCCAGGCCGTCCGGCAGCGTCGCCCAGACGAAGAGGCCGCCGCCCGGCTCGGTCCAGCTCGTGCCGGCCGGCATGTAGTCGGCCAGCGCGCCGAGCAGGGCGTCCCGGCGCTCCCGGTAGACCTCACGGTAGATCTTGAGCTGCTGCCGCCACGGCATCGTCGACAGGTAGGTGGCGACGGCGGCCTGGGCGAAGGCGCTCGGGCAGAGGATCTGTGCCTCGCTGGCGATCACCAGCTTGTCGCGTACGGCGTGCGGGGCGAGGATCCAGCCCACCCGTAGCCCGGGGGCGAAGGTCTTGGAGAAGGTGCTCAGGTAGAAGACGCCGTCCCGGCGGCGCGCCCGCAGCGGCAGCGGCGCCTCGCAGTCGAAGCCGAGCTGGCCGTACGGGTCGTCCTCGACCACCAGCAGGCCGGCCCGTTCGCAGATGTCGAGTACCCGCTCCCGGCGCTCCTCGGTCAGCGTCACGCCGGCCGGGTTCTGGAAGGTCGGGATCGTGTAGAGGAACTTCGCCCGCCGGCCCGAGCGGGCGACCTCGGCGATGGCCAGCTCCAGCGCCTCCGGGATCAGGCCGTCGGCGTCCATCTGGACGTGCACCACCTGGGCCTGGGCGCTCTGGAAGACGCCGAGCGCGCCGACGTAGGTGGGCCCCTCGGCGAGTACGACGTCGCCGGGGTCGAGGAAGAGTCGGGCGATCAGGTCCAGCGCCTGCTGCCCGCCGACCGTCACCACCACGTCCTCCGGGGAGGCGCCGCAGCCGACGTCGATGCCGGAGAGCGCCATCACCTCGCAGATCCGCTCCCGCAGTTCGAGGGTGCCCTGGCCGATGCCGTATTGCAGGGTGTTCGCGCCCTGGTCGGCGGCGAGCTTGTTGAGCATCTCGCCGACCGCGTCCAGCGGCAACGCGGCGATGTAGGGTGCGCCGCCGGCCAACGAGACGACCTCCGGACGACTGGCGACGGCGAAGAGAGCTCGGATCTCCGATGCCGTCATCCCGCGTACCCGTCGGGCGTAGCGGTCCGTGTAGTCGTCCAGCGTCGTGCCGGTCATGCCGCCTCCTCGCTGCGCTTTCCTTGTCGCGACTCCTCGTCGCGACGTCCGCGACCGAGCCGGCGGATGGCCGCGTCCCGCCCGCTCATCCCGCCTCCCGCCGCGCTCGTCGTGCCTCCCCGTCCTGGCCGGGACGTCACCGAACAGCATTCCCGAAACCGGTCGTTTGATCCCGCCCGGGCGCCCTCGGCACCTCGAACGCCGCGCCCGTCTCCGTCCCGGTCCGCGCGGAACCCCCGTGCGGGCGGGTCGGCGGGGCTGGCCGGCAACTCCGCCGGTCGGCGCTCGTCGCTCGATCGTAATCCGGATCACCCGGTACGGCCCTCGGCCCAGCGGCCCGTCCACATGTCGGACCGGTTGACCTGCCCGGTCAGCGGCTGACCCGGCGCAACGGTGGGTAGTCGACCCGTACTCTCCCGGGCCGGGAGGTTCCGGCGTACGATCGCTCGTTGGGGGTAGGGACCGGAGATGGCGATATTTGCGGTCTTTCGACCTCCGAGATGATTTTTGGGGATGCGCCGATGTCGCGACGTCTGGTCAGTCTGACCCTCGACACTCTCGAAGACCTGCCCCGGCCCTGCCGCCGGTGCGTCTACTGGGAGTTGGATCCGGTGGCGGCCGAACGTGCCCGCGAGGCGGGCGATCCCGGCCTGGAGAAGGAAGCCTGGGTCTCCCAGACGCTGCTCGAATGGGGCTCCTGCGGAAAGCTCGCATACGTCGACGGCATGCCCGCCGGATTCGTGATGTACGCCCCGCCGGCCTACGTCCCCCGGTCGATGGCGTTCCCCACCTCGCCGGTCTCGGCGGACGCCGCACTGCTGACCACGGCACACATCATCACCACCTTCGCCGGTGGCGGGCTGGGCCGGATGCTCGTCCAGGGCGTCGCACGGGACCTGACGAAGCGCGGCATCAAGGCGATCGAGGCGTTCGGCGACGCGAAGTTCGGCGACGCCGGTGAGGGTGCCGGCGGCTGCGTCGCCCCGGCCGACTACTTCCTCTCCGTCGGTTTCAAGACGGTACGGCCACATCCGCGCTTTCCCCGCCTCCGACTGGAGCTGCGTACCGCGCTGTCCTGGAAGTCCGACGTGGAATACGCGCTGGAGAAGCTGCTCGGCTCGATGAGCCCGGAAGGGCTGCTCCGGCCGGTACGCCCGGCCACCCGGTCGGCCGCTGGCTGACGGTCGACCGGCCGAGCGGGTGGCCGGTTCTGCCAGTGGCAGCCGGTCAGTCGCGGGTGGCGGCGCCGGCCGCCACCATCGCCCGCAGCTCGCTGACGTCGATCGAGCCGGTCGGCACGTCCTCCTCGACCGGGAAGTACATCCGCTGCACGGCGGCGACGACGGCGTCCACCACCCGGTCCCGGAACCGGGGATCGATCAGCCGCGCCCGGTCGGTGGGTGAGGTGAGGTAGCCGACATCGACGCGTACCGCCGGCATCCGGGTCAGCCTGAGCAGCTCCCAGGTCTTCGCGTGGGTCTGGCAGTTGCGCAGCCCGGTCCGGACCACGATCTCCCGCTGGACGAGCCCGGCCAGCCGTTCACCGACGCTCGACGTCACCCCGTTCGCGGTGCCGTAGTGGTAGGTGGCGACCCCGTCCGCCTCCGGGTTGGCGTGCCCGTCGATGTGCAGCGAGATGAGCAGGTCGCCGCCGAGTTCGTTGGCCAGGTCGGCCCGGGTGAGGTCGGCCAGCGGCGCGGCCGGCGCCGGGCCCCGGGTGAGGTGCACCCGCATGCCGGCGGCGGCGAGCCGGCCCTCCAGCCGGGCGGCGAGGTCGTAGGCGAGGTCGGCCTCGGTCCACCGCGCCGTGCCGTCCTGCACCACGAACCCGGGATCGAAGGGGTCGTGCCCGGGGTCGATCACGATGACCTTGCCGACCAGGTTCGGGCCGGACTGGCGGAACGCGTCGGACTCGCGGAGCAGGGTCGGCCGGCCGCCGACCACCTTCCGGCCGAGCCGGCGCAGCGCGTTCATGGTGTGCGGGCCGCAGGCGCCGTCCGGGGAGAGCCCGACCTCGCGCTGGAACTGGGCGACCGCGCGGGCCGTCCGGGCGCCGTACACCCCGTCGGCGCGGCCGACGTCGTAGCCCATCTCCAGCAGGCGCTCCTGGAGGGTACGCACGTCCTCGCCGATCAGCGGGTCGGGAATCGCCTGGTAGAGGGTACGGGCACCGAGGTGCCAGCGGGCAGCGTCCAGTGCCCGCCAGGTCTCCGGGCCGACCTGACCGTCGACGCTGAGCCCACGGTCCTGCTGGAAGGCGCGTACGGCACGTTCGGTCTCCGCCTCGAACTCGTCGGCGCCGGGCGGCCCACCGGCGGGCAGCAGGCTCAACCCGACCAGGACGGCTCGGATCTCGGTGACCGCACGTCCCCGGTCACCACGTCGGATCGGACGCACGGACGACCTCCTCTGCGTGCCTTCGGCTGACTGCCCGGTTGTCGGGGCTGCCCGGTTGTCGGGCCCTGTGCCGGATCGGCCCTGCGACCGGTCCGGCGACGGACGGTTCGTGGTTCCTCCGGGCGGCCCGGTGGAGCGCTCGGCAGGATCCCGGCCCGCTGGCGCCGAGCCCTCTTCGCGAGGAGGAACGCTTCCGGAGCGTACCGTGGCGCTCCGGCCCTCGCCCGTGGTTGACCGTACGGCATCCGGCCAACCCCGCCGACGAGCTGCGGATATACCCGCTCGACCGGTGCCCGACGCGTGCCGGCCGGCGATTGTGGGAGGTCCGTCGCGAGCGGCGGTCGGCACCCGGTTCCCGGCACGGCCGGAAACGCCGACGCGCCCGCGTCCGGGTGATCCGGAGGTCGGGCGCGTCGGCGTGGCTGTGGCGTGCGCTACAGCGCCGTTTCGATCAGCTTGATCAGATCGCTCTTGGGCCGGGCTCCGGCGATGGACTGGACGGGCTCGCCGCCCTTGAACATCGTCAGGGTCGGCACCGACAGCACCCGGTAGGCGCGGGCCGTCTCCGGGTTGTCGTCGATGTTGAGCTTGACGATCCGGACCTTGTCCCCCAGTTCGCCGGCGATCTCTTCCAGCAGGGTGTCGACCTTGCGGCACGGCCCGCACCACTCGGCCCAGAAGTCCACCAGTACCGGCGTATCGGACTGAAGCACGTCACTGGTGAAGTTGGCGTCCGTGACGGCGCTTGTTGCTCCCACTAGTCCTCCTCGGGGGTTACTTCGTGCGTTGGGATTCAGTCTTCTTCGAGCGTCGCGAGGAACCGCTCGGCGTCGAGGGCGGCGGCACAGCCGGTGCCGGCCGCGGTGATCGCCTGGCGGTAGGTGTGGTCGACCAGGTCACCGGCGGCGAACACGCCGGGGATGTTGGTCCGAGTGCTCGGTGCCTCGACCTTGACGTAGCCGCTGTCGTCCAGCTCCACCTGGCCCCGGAAGAGCTCGCTGCGCGGGTCGTGGCCGATCGCCACGAATACGCCGCTGACGTCGAGCGTCTTGGCCTCGCCGGTGTGCGCGTTGCGCAGGCGTACCCCGGAGACCTTGCCGTCGTCGCCGAGCACCTCCTCGACCACGCTGTTCCACTCGACCTGGATCTTGTCGTTGGCCAGCGCCCGGTCCGCCATGATCTTGCTGGCCCGGAACTCGTCGCGGCGGTGCACGATCGTCACCTTGCTGGCGAACTTGGTGAGGAAGGTCGCCTCCTCCATCGCCGAGTCGCCGCCGCCGACCACCACGATCTCCTGGCCCCGGAAGAAGAAGCCGTCACAGGTGGCACAGGACGACACACCGTGCCCCAGATATTCCTGCTCGCCCGGCACACCCAGTGGCCGCCACGCCGAACCGGTGCTCAGGATGACCGCCTTCGCCTGGTATGCCGTCTCACCGACGTACGCCGTGCTCACCGCCCCGGAGCCGGGCACGCCGGTGTCGACCAGCTCGACCCGGGTCACGTCGTCGGTGACGAACTCGGCCCCGAACCGCTCGGCCTGCTTGCGCATCGCGTCCATCAGCTCGGGACCCATGATGCCGTCCGCGAAGCCGGGGAAGTTCTCCACCTCGGTGGTGGTCATCAGGGCACCGCCGGACTGCACACCCTCGATGACCAGCGGTTTGAGATTGGCGCGCGCGGCGTAGACCGCCGCGGTGTAACCGGCCGGCCCAGAGCCGATGATGATCAGGTTGCGGACCTCGTCCACTGCCGTCTCCCGATGTGTGTCTCTGCGCCACCGACGCCAGGCGCCGACGGCGATCCGAGCGCCGGCCACGTACGGCACCGGCGCCTGCAAGCCAGAACGTCATCGTACGAACCGGGGATTCCCGAGCCGGTCATCCGGTGGGTCATGTCACTGCGTCGACGAAACAGCCGATGAGGCGTTGTTTCACCCTACCCGGCTCTGGTAGGTGAGGTCGGCACCGGCAGCGGGTGAACCGCAGTCCGGCCCGGTCACCCAGGCCCAGCGGGCACCCGACCGGTCGGTGAAGACGACGACGAGCGCGGCCTTGCCCTGGAAGGTGGCGTAGTCCACCAGGTCGAACGCGACCGGCCCCTGGTCGTGCGCCGCCTCGATCGCGTCGAGGCAGGCGGCGAGTATGGAGGGGTCGGCCAGCCGCTCCAGGGGGCTGCCCGCCTGCATCGGCAGGCAGCACGGCGCCCCGGCGGTCGCCGGGGTCGGGCTGGTGTTCTCGGCTTCCGGGGCGGCGTCCTCCCGCACCGGGCCGGAGCTGCGGGCCTGCGGCGAGGAGCGGGGGGGAGTCACGGTCGGGGCGGCCTGCTTCGCCAGATCGGAGACGGTGCCGGGCAGCGAGTCGGGGGTGTAGTCGGTGCCGGTGGCGAGCACCCGCTCGGTGGAGGGTCCGACCACCGTCCGGGGCGGGCCGGAGCCGAGGACCTGCGGCGCGGCGGCGTCCTCGCCGGAGTTCATCGCCGTACCGGCGGTCTGTTCACCGGCGTTGTCGCCGCTGTCGAGCAGACCGCTGACGGCGAACCCGGCGAAGCCGGCGACCACGGTGGCGACCAGGATCGGACCGGCCATCCGTCGCGCCCAGCGTCGCCGCCGGCCCGCTCGGCCGGGGCGCTGCGGGCCGCCGCCACCGGGCTGCCCGGTCGTCGCGGGCGGTTGTCGGCGGGGCCGGCCGGCCGGATGCGTCGGCCCGCCCGGCACGGATCCGCCCGACGGACCGGGCCCGGAGTCCGGGACGGCGCCGGACCGGGTGCCGACGCCCGGTGCCGAGCCGCCGTCCGGCTCCGCCGGCGCCGAGGCGTCGTCCGGCTGCTCCGAGGCGTCGTCCGGCTTTGCCGGCGGGTCGACGGACTCCTCGGGAGCGTCGGCCGGGCTGGTCGCGGTGGCCGGGTCGGCGGTGCCGGCCGTGGCCACACCTCCCACACCTGCCAGCGCCGAGGTGAGCCGGTCGACCACCAGGGACGGCATCGGGGTCGGTTCGGCGGCCCAGCCGGCCAGGTCGAGGCGTACCGCGTCGAGGCCGGCGGTGAGGTCGGCGTACGCCTCCGCCCAGGTCGGGTCCTGGTCGACCAGGCGGGCGATCTCGACCTCGTCCGGGGTGCCGTCCAGCGCGCCACCGACATAGTCGGCCAGCAGGTCGAGATCGACCTCCCGGAACTGGCCCCCGGTCACGATTCCTCCTGGTCCTGGTCGGTCCGGCCATCGCGCCGGTCCGGTGCCACCTGCTTGTCCGCCCCGAGCCGGATCGATTTCGATCGGACGCCGCCACCCGAGCCGAGGTTCCCGCCGGTGACAGAGGGCACCCTGGGGCTCGGCGCGGGGCCTCGGCCGTCACCCGCCGGTCGGAGGTGGCCGAGCAGCACGGCGAGTCGGGCCCGGCCCCGGGCGCAGCGGCTCTTGACGGTGCCCTCGGCGACGCCGAGGATCTCGGCCACCTCGGCGACCGGATAGCCCTGTAGGTCCACCAGCACCAGCGCGGCCCGCTGCTCCACCGGAAGTTGCGCGAGCGCCTGCCGTACGACGAGCGTGGTGTCGTGGTCGGTGGCCGGTGCGGCCGGCTCGACACCGCCCTGCCAGCGGGCGGCGTCCTGCGGGCGGGTGCTGTCCGGCAGTGGCACGGTCGGGTGGGCCTGCCGACGGCGGATCCGGTCGAGGCAGGCGTTCACCACGATCCGGTGCAGCCAGGTGGTGACGGCTGCCTCGCCCCGGAACCGGGCCGCCGAGCGGTGTGCCGAGAGCAGGGCGTCCTGGAGCGCGTCCGCCGCCTCTTCGCGGTCGGTCACCGTACGCAGCGCCACCGCCCAGAGCCGGTCCCGGTGCCGGTGGAAGAGGGTCGCGAAGGCGTCCCGGTCACCGTCGACGTGTGCCCTGAGCAGCTCGGCGTCGCTGCGCTCCGGGGCGCCGGGCGGTGCGCTGCCGACCGGCCAGTCGACCCCGTCGGCCGGCTTCGACGCGTCCACGGTCGGGTTCGAGGCGTCTACGGTCGGGTTCGAGGCGTCCACGGTCGGATTCGACGTGCCCGCACTCGGCGTCGCTCCGGTCGGACCCGGCTCGCCCGTCGGCGATCCCGCATCGGTCGGAGTGGCTCCGTCGGACGGGGCGAGTTCGTCGGTCGGGGTGGGGGCGTCGGGGCGGGTGGTCGGGTCGAGCCGGACCGAGCCTGCCGGCCGGGGCGTACGGTCGGTCCGGCCGCTGGTCTGCGAGCCGGCCGGCTCGACGTTGCCCATGGTCGGACCCGTCGGCCGGGCCGGATCGGTCGGCGCCCAGGGGCGGACGGAGGGCGAGCCGGCCCGGCCGGCAGCGTCGGAACCCAACCCGCCGGTCATGGCCGCACGATAACCGAGTCACGCACGCGCTGGGACAGCCGGTGGCTCACCGGCTCTGGACCGTGATCTCCTGAACGCCGATCGCCCACCGGCCGGAACCCGGCTCGGTCTCCGGCAGGTCGGTGATCCACAGCATCAGGTACTGGTGCTTCTGGCCCGGCACGAACTGGCTGAACGAGACCTTCGTGCTGTCGGTCTTCTCGTAGGCGTTGCCGATCCGGCTGCTGAACGCGTCGACGAGGGCCCGGTCGCCGTTGGAATTCGCCGGGAAGTCCCGGGGGCCCGAGCGCAGTTCGGCGGCGACACCGCTCTCGGAGAAGTCCACCTGCACACTGGTGACCTCGCGGGGCTCGCCCAGGTTGATCAGGATGCCCATCCCGGACTTCTTGTTGCCGAACTTCGACCCGTTTCGGTAGGTCTCGGTCTTCCAGCCCTCGTTGGCGTCGCCGTCGACCGCCTTCTCCACGTCGTCCAGCTCGCTTCGGGTACCGTCCGGGTCGATCACCCGGACCTGGTCGCCCCGGAGGTTGACCTTTCGCGGGGTGGCGGCCGGTGGCTCCGGGTCGCCGGCGACCGCGGGCTGGGTGCTGGCCCCCGTGCTCGGCGTCGGCCCGCCCTGGTCGTCGGTCGGGTCGCCATCGCCGACCAGCGCGTTGATGCCGAGCGAGAGCCCGACCAGCGCGATCACCAGCAGGGCGGCGATCCCGATCAGCATCCTGCGGTTGCTGGGCGTCGGCAGGTCGGGGCCGCCGTCGTCGCCGGAGGTGAAGCGGAGCGGCCCGCTGTCGAGGTAGTGCTCCTCGGAGGCGGCGTCGAGCCGGCCCAACTCGGCGGCGAGCACGTCCGAGGACGGCACCGCGAGCTGCGAGTCGAGCAGGTCCATGGTCAGGTCGTCGAGGTAGGCGGGGACGCCGGCCCGGACCTGCCGGGGGGCCGCGATGGTGCCGCTCGCGTCGCGTACGGCGTCCGGCAGCGGCGAGCGGGACCGCCGGGTCGAGCCGGCGGTGAGGGACGCCTCGGTGTGGGGCCAGTGGCCGGTCAGCGCGAAGTAGAGGATGCCGCCGACCGCCCGTACGTCGGTCTCGGGGGTGTCCGCGCCGTCGGTACGCGCGTCGGCGAGCACCACCCGGCCGTCGTCGCCGACCATCACGGTGCCGGGGTGCAGGTTGCCGTGCACCATGCCGGTGGCGTGGATGGCGGCGATCGCCCCGGATACGGCGTGCGCGATGCTGGTGGCCCGGGCCGGGTCGAGTACGCCCTCGGCGACGAGTTCACGCAGGGAGTGGCCGTCCACCCACTCGCGGACGACGTACGCCCGGTCCTCCTCGTCGATCGCGTCGTAGACGCCGACCAGGTTGGGGTGGATCACCCGGCTGGCCGCCACCGCGGCCTGGAGCATCTCCTTCGCCGAGTCGCCGCCGGGATAGCGCAGCACCACGGCGACCGGTCGGCGCAGGATGACGTCGACACCGCGCCAGACCTGCCGGCCGGCGCTGTCGTCGTTGATGTGTTCGGCAAGCTCGTACCGATCGGCCAGGATCTCACCGACGGCGGGGGCACCGAAGGTCATCACGGACGGAGCTGCCTCGTCCGCCTCCTGACCTTCGCCGACCTGGGTCACCCGTCCTCCCTCGGTGATCGTGTCGATCGATGGACCCGTGCTGCTGGGCATCTGGCTTCCCGCTCCGCCTCTGAAGGAAATCGGACGGCCACCGGCACCCCTAGCCTAGGCGCTCGCCGCACCCGTCGAGAGCGACCTTACCCGGGTCTGACTGATCCCCGACACGTCATCTTGCGGCCGTGCGCCGACCTGTTGTGCGGATGTGTCGGGAAGCGTGCTGGATCGCCCGCTGTCAGCCAGCGTGATGGCCCGTGCTTTTAGCAATCTATAGGTTAATTTCAACAGTTTGCTACCTGGTAGGTGTGCCGGCCCGCCCGCCCCCGCCCGGCACCCTCGTCGTCCGGGGCGTCGGCGTGCACCCGGCACCTTCCCCCGTGCGCCGGAAGTATGCCGGACGCGTGAGGTCGAGAGCATCCGGGTGGTTGCCGCAGCGGCGGTCGCGTCGGTCACATCGGAACGGTGGCCCGGCGGGGTCGGCGGCTCACCGGCCCAGCCGGCGCCGGACCATGCCGACCACCGCGGTTATCTCCCGGATCCGCAGCAGCAGGGCCAGTCCGAGGTACGTGGCTCCGATCGCCGCCCCGCCGATCGCCACCTCCAGGAAGCCCAGCCAGCGGTTCTCGGTCGCCTGACCGGGCAGCAGGGTCACCACCAGCAGGCCGACCAGGGTCGCGCCGAGGGCGGCCACGAGTACCCGGCCGAAGGTGTTGAACATCCTGCCGAGTCCGATCCGGCCGATCCGGGGCCGCAGCAGCCAGGCGGAGATCACCGCCGCGGCGACGTACGAGATCGCGTTGCCGACCATCATCCCGGAGGCGAGTACCGAGGTGGAGAAGGCGGCGAAGACGAGCACCTGTACCAGGATCCGGAGCAGTACGACCGGGATGTTGATCAGCGCCGGCATCCGGGTGTCGGGCAGCGCCCAGAACGCGAAGGTGAATACCTGACTGACCGCGAACGGGATCAGCGCCAGCGCGGCGACCAGCAGTACCGGCGAGATGGCACCCGCGTCCCCCCGGGCCGCCCCGTAGTCGAAGAGGCTCACCGCGATCGGCTCGGCGAGTACGGCGTAGCAGACCGCGATCGGCGCGAGTACGGCGGTGACGGTCCGGACCGTACGGGACAGGTCGCTCGCCATGTCCTCGAACCGGCCATCGGCGGCGGCGGCGCTCATCCGGGGCATCAGGGCGGTGATGATCGAGACCGAGATGATGCCGTGCGCCATCATCAGCAGCAGGAAGACGTTGTTGTAGATGGCCGGGCCGGCCGACTCGCCCTTCACCTGGTTGAGCAGGCGGAAGAGCACGAACAGGCCGACCGAGTTGACCGCGACGTAGCAGAACATCCAGCCGCCGAGCCGGCCCAGCTCGCGCAGGCCCAGCGCCCGGAAGTCGAACCGCCACTTCCACCGGAAGCCGACCCGGCGCAGCGCCGGCAGCAGGCCGACGGCCTGGACGACGATGCCGAGCAGGGTGGCGCCGCCGAGCAGCAGGATCCGACCCGGGCTCATCTGCGCCGGGTCGATGATCTCGGCGCCGTAGACCGCGATGTAGAGCGCGCAGGCGGCGATGATCACGAGGTTGTTGAGGATCGGTGTCCACATCGGCGCCGCGAAGTGCCCACGGGTGTTGAGGATCGCGGCGACCAGCGCGCTCAGCCCGGAGAAGAAGATGATCGGCAGCAGCAGGCGGGAGAGTGCGGTGACCAGGCCCTGGTAGTCGTCGCCACGCCCACCGGCGTAGATCTCGGTCAGCAGCGGGGCGGCCAGGATGGCGAGTACCGCGGCCACGCCGAGGGTCAGCACGGCCAGGGTGAGCAGGCGTTGGGCGTACGCCTGGCCGCCGTCGGCGTCGACCCGGCGCCGGCGTACCAGCACCGGCACCAGCACGCTGGTCAGGATGCCGCCGAGCAGGAGCTCGTAGACCATCTGCGGGATGATCAACGCGGTGGTGTACGCGTCGTTGACGGCGAAGGCGCCCAGCGCGGCCGTCACCATCAGGGTGCGCAGGAAGCCGGTACCCCGGCTCACCAGGCTGCCGATCGCCATGATCGCGCTGTTGCCGGCGGCGCTGCCCTCGGTCTCCGGCGGCGGGCTGGTGCCCTCCAGGGCCGGCGACGCGCCGATCAGCGTGGCGCCGTCCAGGGGCGGCGGGACGCCGTCCGGCATGGCGTTCGCGCTGCGGTACAGCCCGCCAGCCATGTCAGCCTCCCAAGGGGTACGGCGGGCAGGGCGCCCGCCGGCACTGTTGGAACCATAGTCAACCCGGTCACCCGCTCGTCCGGCCGCGTCGCCGGTTGGCGTGCCCGGCGCCAGTCGGTGCCGGAGGGTTCAGTAGGCTGGCGTTCCCATGTCCGAAACATCCGCCCCGAACAGCGCCCCTTCGACGCCGTCCGCCAACCGGTCGGCCCTGACCGCTGCCCAGCGCAACGCCGTCGCCGAACTGCTCCGGGTCTCGCCGGTCGCCGACGAGTTGGGCCGCCGGTTCACCCGGGCCGGTCACGAGCTGCACCTGGTCGGCGGTTCGGTCCGGGACGCCCTGCTCGGCCGGCTCGGCGAGGACCTCGACTTCGCCACCGACGCGCATCCGGACGAGACGCTGCGGCTGCTGAAGGGCTGGGCCGAGGCGACCTGGGAGACCGGGCGGGAGTTCGGCACGATCGGGGCACAGCGGGACGGGCTGCGGCTGGAGATCACCACCTTCCGGGCCGAGTCGTACGACCAGGTGAGCCGGAACCCGGTCGTCCGGTACGGCACCAACCTCGCCGACGACCTGCGGCGCCGCGACTTCACCGTCAACGCGATGGCGGTCAGCCTGCCGGCGCACGACTTCACCGACCCGCACGGCGGGCTGGACGACCTCGCGGACAAGGTGATCCGGACCCCGGGTACCCCCGCCGAGTCGTTCGGGGACGATCCGCTGCGGATGCTCCGGGCGGCCCGGTTCGCCGCGCAACTGCGCTTCGCCGTCGCGCCGGAGGTCCGGGCGGCGATGCGGGCGATGGCGGCCGATCTCGACCGGATCACCGCCGAGCGGATCCGGGACGAGTTCACCAAGCTGCTCTGCGGGGTCGACCCGATCACCGGGCTGCGGCTGCTGGTCGACACCGGCCTCGCCGACCGGTTCCTGCCGGAGCTGTCCGGGCTGAAGCTGGAGATCGACGAGCACGCACAGCACAAGGACGTCTACGAGCACACCCTGACGGTGGTCGGCAACGCGGTCCGGCTGGAGGAGGCCGGCTGCGACTTCGTACTTCGGCTGGCCGCGCTGATGCACGACGTCGGCAAGCCGGCCACCAAGGCGGTCGGGCCGGACGGCCGGGTCAGTTTTCACCACCACGAGGTGGTCGGCGCCCGGCTGACCAGGCAGCGGATGAAGGCGCTGCGCTATCCCAAGGACGTGATCGGCCAGGTGGTCGGGCTGGTCGGGCTGCACCTGCGGTTCTACGGGTACGGGCGGGGCGAGTGGACCGACTCGGCGGTGCGCCGGTATGTCACCGACGCCGGTGAGCTGCTGCCCCGGCTGCACAAGCTGACCCGCTCCGACTGCACCACCCGGAATCGCCGCAAGGCCGCCGCGCTGGCCGCCGACTACGACGCGCTGGAGGAGCGGATTACGCGCCTGGCGGCGGAGGAGGACCTCGCCCGGGTACGCCCGGACCTCGACGGCAACGCCATCATGGAGCTGCTCGGGGTACCACCCGGACCGATCGTGGGTCGGGCCTGGCGGCACCTGAAGGAACTGCGCCTGGAGCGGGGCCCGCTGGACCGGGACGAGGCCGAGGCCGAGTTGCGGCGCTGGGCCCGGGAACAGGGTGTCACCGGCTGACCGGCACCTGCGGGACCGACCCGGCCAGCCGCACCGTCAGAGCGAGGGTCAGACCGGCCGGTACGGGACTCACGTACATCCGCACTGTCAGCGCAGCGCCGAGCGGGCCGTCGGTGCCAGCCGCAACTGTCGCGGTGGCGCGGTGAGCGTGGCGGACAGCTCGGGCAGCACCTCGTCCCGCCAGCGGGGAAACCGGTCCAGGCGCCGGAGGTGGTCGTCGAGCCGCGCGGCGTCGGCGAACCGGCTGAGCCAGCAGACGACGTGTTCCCCGGTACGTACCGGCAGGGCCGGGAAGGTGTTCTCGGCGTACTCGGTCGACAGGCAGGCGACGGGTGTGGCGCCAGACCGGGCCGCCGTAGAACTCGTGCAGTGCCGCGGCCCGGCGGGGCATGTCGGGGAACCCCCGGAGCCAGACGAAGCGGTCCGGGTCGGCCAGGTCGTGGAACTGCCCGACGACCGCCATCCCGGCCGCCTCCTGCGATTCGACGAACTCGCGGTCGAAGAGGTCGACCAGCACGTCCCGCGCGCCCCCGTGCAGGGTGTACTGCCGGAGTTCGACGACCGGGTGGCGTACGTCGTTCATTCCAGTCCCGGCTCCTGTCCCGTCTCCAGGGTTTCGTCCCGCACGTCGGTGACGGTCTCGTCCAGCACGTCGGTGATCGACGTCCGCGCGAGTTCCCGGCGCAGCGCCTGGTCGACGTCGCCGTAGAACCGTCCGAGGGCCGGTCGGATGCCCCTGCCGACCGGGCACGCCAGGTTCGGCTCGCTGTGGTGCAGGGCGAACAGGGGCTCCCGCTCGACCGCGGCGTACACGTCGAGCAGGGTGATCTCGTCGGGCGGCCGGGCCAGGCTCCAGCCCGCGCCGACGCCGTGCCGCACGGTGACCAGGCCCGCCTGCCGAAGCTGCCCGAGACTGCGCCGGACGACCACCGGGTTGGTCCGCACGCTCGCGGCGACCTGCTCGGAGGTGAGCACCTGCCGGCCACGCCGCTCGGCGAGCGCCATCCAGGTCAGCGCGTGCACCGCGATCGTCAGTCGACTGTTCGCCGCCACCGTGCCGCACCGCCGTCCGTTAGCTGTAACAGATCTGGTTCGCTGTAACAGCCTCTGTTACAGCCGGCGGGATGTCAATGCCGGAACGGCCGGTTCGCCCGCCGCGCCCACTCCGCTACCGTGCTATCCGGCGTACGACCGGCGGGGAGGTGATCGTGGCCGTCTCGGGTCGGCCCGACAACCGCTCCTTCCTGGTGCCGATGGTGGCGCTGGGGTCGACGCTGGTGGCCCTCGTCGTCGCGACAGTGCTCGTACTCGTGCTCCGGGACGGCGGGCCGGTGGACCCGACCGGCACCGGCCCGTCCACCGGCGGCACCCCCACGCCGGGGAATATCCCGAGCGGTGCACCGGTCGCCGCCGGCTGTCTGGCCGGCACCTGGCGGGTCACCTCGCATCGAGAGCAGGTGGACGTACCCGAGGTGGGCCGGCTGAGCTTCACCGGTGGCATTGGGTCGACGCTCTCGCTCAGCGCCGAGGGCGTCGGGATCGTCGACTACGGCAGCGGCACGGTCTTCGCCAGCAGTCACGCCGGCCAGGAGGTCGTGCTCGAACTGCGGGGACGGGTCGACTACCGCTACACGCTCGCCGGTGACCGGATCGAGCTGCGGGACGTACGCTCCGCCGCCGAGGTACGGCTTCGGGTCGGTGCCGGTACCCCCGGACGCTGGCGGCCCTTCACCGCCTCGACCGCCCCGTCCAGCCACACCTGTGCCGGCGACAAGCTGACCCTGGAGTCCCTGGCCTCCACCACCCTGTACGCCCGCTCGGAGTAGGGAGCACAGAACCGTGATCACCACGCCGGCACTGCCGGCCAACCTGCTGGACCGGTTTCCGGGGCTCGCGGCGGTCGGCCGGACCACCACCCGGCTGCACCCGCGACCGGGGCCGGTGACCGCGACCGGCAGCCACGTCGGCGGGCCGCTGCGGTGGCCGGCGGACGAGCCGTGGCCGACCTGCGACGCGCCGCACCAGGTGCGGGAGGAGGTGCCGATCCCGGTCGAGTTGGTCGAGCGGTTGCGGGCGGCCGAGGCCCGGCGGACCGCACGGCACGTGCTCGCCGACGGGGAACGGGAGCTGCACGACGAGATCCGCCGGCTGGTGGGGGACGGCTTCACCGGCTGGGGCTCCGAGGGCGGCGGTCGGGTGCTCGGGCACCGCTACCGGCCCCGACCGCACCCGGTGCCGAACCCGATGACGGTGCTGGCGCAGTTGCGGGCGGACGACGTACCGGACCTGCCCCGGCCGGGCGGTGCCGACCTGTTGCAGGTGCTCTGGTGCCCGTTCGAACACGAGCAGGACCGCCTCTGGGGCCCGACCGTACGGCTGCACTGGCGGCGGGAGGCCGGGCTGACCCGGGTACGCCCCGGGCCGCCGCCATCCGGCGAGGTCGGTAACGAGGGATACCTGCCGAGGTCGTGCCGGGTCTTCCCGGAGCAGGTCGTCGAGTACCCCTTTCCGGACGAACTCCCCGCCGAGCTGCGCGCCCGGGTGGACGACTGGGAGCAGGAGTCCGGCGCCGACTACGTCGCCACCTTCATGGCGCCGGGCTGGAAGGTCGGCGGGTACGCCAACTGGAGCCTCACCGACCTGATCCCGACCCCGTGCCCGGAGTGCGCCGGCCCGACGGCGCTGGCCCTGGTCGTCGCCTCCAGCGAGTACGACGGCGGCACGCGGGACCGGTGGCGCCCGGTCGAACGGCCCCGGCCGGACGACGAGCCGCCGGACCGGTACGCGCCGGGCCCCACGGGCGTGACCGTCGGACGGTGGGGCTCGCTCCGGATCTTCGTCTGCCCCACCTGCCCCGGTACGCCGTTCCTGCTCGACCTCCAGTAGCAACCCCGCCCCGCCCTGCCGGAACGAACGGCCGCGCGAGACTCCCCGCCGGGGACGGCAGGCGGCCCGGCACCGGAGCGGCAACTCCGGGGCCGGGCCGCGGGTGGAACGTCCTCGGGTCAGCTCGTCGGCTCGACCGCCTTGCCGCCGTTGGTCAGCGTGCCGTCGACGACCTGGTCGGCGCCGCCCCGGGCCGCGCCGAGCCGGGCGAGCAGCCCGGTCAGGTCGACCCCGGTCAGGTCGCTGCCGAGCTGGAGGCCCTGGGCCACGTTGGCCGCCACCGACTTGGTCAGCGAGGAGGCGCCGTCGGTCGAGATCACCGTGATCTTGTCGATCGCGCCGACCGGAGCGCTCGCCGCCTCGACCACCTGCGGCAGTACCTTGACCAGCAGGTCGAGCACGGCGGCCTCGCCGTACGACGCGAAGGCCTCGGCCTTGCGGGACATCGCCTCGGCCTCGGCCTGGCCCCGGGCGAGGATCGCCGCGGCCTCCGCCTGGCCCTCCCGCTCGACCGCGTCCGCGATCGCGGTACGCCGGCGCTGCTCGGCCTCACCCTCCTTGGCACCCTCGATCGCGTTCGCCTCGGCCAGGGCCGCCCGGCGGGCCCGCTCGCCCTCACCGGTCAGTCGGGCCTGCTCGGCGTGCGCCTGTGCGGCGGCGATGGTGGCTTGCCGCTCGGCGTCGGCGCCCAGCACCGCCGCGTTGCGGGACGCCTCGGCCTCCTGCTCCACCTTGTACCGGGCCGCGTCGGCCGGCTTGCGGACCTCGGTGTCGAGCTGGCGCTGCTTCAGCTCGGCGTTGCGCTCGGCGACCTTCTGCTGCTCGGTCAGGATCGCCTGGTCCCGCTCGGCCTGGGCCAGCGGGCCGGCGGCGGCGGACTTGGCCTTGGCCGCGTCGATCTCGGCCTGGATGCCGGCCTGCTTCAGCGCCAGGTTCCGGTTCGCCTCGGCGATCGCCTCCTCGGCGAGCAGCCGCTCCGTCTCGGCGACCTGCCGGGCCCGCGCCTCGGCGATGGCCGCGTCCTTGAGCACCCGGGCCGCCTCGGGCCGGCCGAGGTCCTGGAGGTAGGAGCCCTCGGCCAGGATGTCCTGGAGTTGGAAGGTGTCGAGCACCAGACCCTGGTTGGTCATCGAGTGCTCGGCCTCCTCGGCGACCGCGCTGGCGAAGGCCGCCCGGTCCCGGATGATCTCCTCGACGGTGAGCCGGCCGACGATCGAGCGGAGCGCACCGGCCAGTACCTCGCGGGTGAAGCTCTCGATCTCGTCCTGCTGGTGCAGGAACCGCTGCGCCGCCGCGCGGATCGCGTCCTCGGTACCGCCGACCTTGACGATCGCGACGCCGTGCAGCTCGGCCCGGATGCCCTGCTTGCTGACCGCGCCCTTGATGCTGACGTCGATCCGCCGGCTGGACAGGTCGAGCGACTGGAGCTTCTGCACCACCGGCAGGACGAAGACCGAGGCGCCGAGTACGACCTTCTGCCCGGACATGTCGGTGGAGCGGCTGCCGTCGGCGCTCTGCGTCGTACGGCCCTTGCGGCCGGTGACGATGAATGCCTCGTTCGGCCCGGCGACCTTGATCCGGGAGAGCACGAACATGACGAGGATGAGGGCCAGGAGCACTGCTCCGCCGATGGCGATGAGGATCAGCATTGCACCGTCCGTTTCGGATTGGGGGTTTGACGTGCGCGGTCGACTGTCGGGGTTCGTGGGTGGTGGACGGGTGTACCGGGTGGGTGGCGCCGGTGTC
The DNA here is from genome assembly GCF_016862935.1 of Plantactinospora mayteni. GTDB lineage: Bacteria > Actinomycetota > Actinomycetes > Mycobacteriales > Micromonosporaceae > Plantactinospora > Plantactinospora mayteni. Next base: position 124,781 of record NZ_BONX01000031.1, on the reverse strand, counting down.
CGGGCGGTGGCGCTCGGCGGGCGGACCGGCCCGGGGTCAGTAGGTCTCGACGAGGACGCTGGTTTCGGTCAGCGCCTCGACGACGAAGATCTGCGCGCCGAGCGCTATCGGTCGCTCGGCTCGGGCGTTGAGTTTCACCGGCTGGCCACCCACCCGGACCCGCACCTCGCCATAGCCGGCGTCGGGGATCGGGGTGACCACCACCCCGAGGGCCCCGACCAGGTCGTTGCGGGTCGGGGTGGCGTCGGTCCGCATGTTGCGGGCCGCCCGGGAGAGCCGGGCCGCGAGCCAGCCGGCCGGCAGCGCCGCCAGCGCGCCCAGGCCAGCGGCGGCGACGACCTGGCCGAGGGTACGCCCGCCGAGTACCTCGTTGGCGATGGCCCCGCCGAAGCCGAGTACGCCGGCGAACCCGGCGATCGTCTCCAGGCTGATCGGGCCGTCGATGTTCGGGTTGCCGATGTGCGCCAACTCGGTGCCGAGCAGGGCGAGCACCAGCACCGCGACTCCGGCGCCGCCGATGATGAGGAAGATCAGAGTCCCCGCTGCCACGACTGAAAGGTAACCTGCCCGGGCAACCCGTGAGTTGACCGTGCCTGCGTCCCGGCAGGTGAATCCAGATTGGACGGTGTCGGTCGGAGGCGCCGGATCCGATGCGGCGGTCCCCGATCGGGACGGCTTGGACCCCCGGTCGGGAAGGCTCGGACGCCGGCCGGTGGGCAGCGGATCGGGGCCTGGTTCACCGCACCCACCCCGGCCGGACGTCCGTGCGACACTAGCCGTTCGCAGTCCCGAATGGGGGCAAAACTTCCCGGTTCCGGCGTGCTGCGTACCGGATCGTTACCCGACGATCACCTGCCCGCGACCGTGATGCCCGCGACCGTGACGTCGTCGCTCCTGAGCAGTTCGCGCGGGAGTTCGGCCCGCTCCTGCTCGACACCGGTCGAATCGACCAGCACCGCGGTGAGCCGGCCGGGCTGGACCGTTTCCAGATAGAGGAACTGGCCGGACGTGACCCACGTTACGTCGGCGCTCGGAAGTTGCCGTACCACCTCCCCGGTCTGCGCCGAGACGAGCTGCGCGGTCGGCTTCCCGCTGGCCGGCGGGCCCGGGGTGCCCGGGGCCGATGACCCCGACCACGAGGAGACCACCACCAGCGAGCCGTCAGGAGACCACGCCGCCGAACTGGAGACGTCGCCCTGGACCGGCAGGAACCGGGTCGGCGTGCCGTCGTCGGCGGTGAAGAGTTGCAGCCCGGATCGACGGGACGCGTCTGACCCCGGACGGTCGACGACGGGGTCGGCCTGCGGCAGTGCCACCTCCCGGCCGTTCGGCAGCCAGGTGAAGCGGCAGAGAGCGGTGCAGGTCATTGGACGCGTCTTTACCGGGTGGTACCGGATGGGTCCGTCGTCGGGGATGAGCAGTCCGATCGAGTAGATCGCGCTCTTCTTGTCCTGGACGGTGGCCAGCAGTCGGCTTCCGTCCGGCGACCACTCCATGGCCGTGACGACGCCGTCGGTCCGAAACCACTCCGGCTTGCCGGTCGCCAGGTCGTACAGCCCGACGTCGGTCGGTCGGTCGGTGCGGCGTACCGCGGCCACCGGGCGGTGCGGAGCCATCCGGACCGAGGTGTAGATCGCCGGGATGCTGACATAGCGGCGCCGGGTGGCGTCGTAAGCCCAGGTCGGGCCCCCTTGTCTGGTCGAGCCCGCGCTGAGCACCAGGGCATCGCCGGGCAGCTCCACCGGCCCGTTGGGCCAGGCGTCCGAGGGCGTGGGCCGGGGGGACGGCGCACCCGTCGGCGTGACCGCCGGAGTGGTCGCCGCCGGTGGCCCGCCGATCGCCTCGGCCGGTGGCTGCGGGTCGGGCCGGAGCCAGACGTACGGTGCCACGATCGCACCGACCGCGACGATCGCCGCTGCCGCCGCGATCGTCTGCCGGCGTCGGCGCATCCGCCGCCCCTGGACGACGGCGGTGGCCGCGAAGTCCGGCGGCTGGTGCGGGGTACCGGCCAACTCGGCCACGGCCTCCCGCAGCAGCCGATCCGCGCGCTCGCTCATCGCAGTACCTCCGCGCGCTCGCTCATCGCAGCGCCTCCGCCCGTTGGGTCAGCTCCGCGAACTCCGGCACGAGTTCGCGGAGTTTGCTCAGTGCCCGGGATGCCTGGCTGGCCACGGTGCCGGGGCGGCAGCCGAGCGCGGCGGCGGTCTGCTCCACCGTCTGGTCCTCCAGATAGCGCAGCACCAGTACCGCCCGCTGTCGGGGTGGCAGCATCATCAGCGCGTCCCGGAGCATCATCCGGACCGCCGTGTCGTGGTCGTGCTGGGTGTCGGCGGCGGGTGGTTCCGGCACCTCGGCATGCGGCACCTCGGCCCGCCGCCCGCGCCGCCGCCAGACCGAGACCTGGTCGTGGTAGAGGATCTGCCGGACGTACGGCTCCGCGTCGCCCCGGATCCGGGGCCACCGGGCGTACGCCTTCGCCAGCGCGTTCTGCAACAGGTCCTCGGCGGCGTAGCGGTCACCGGCGAGTGCCTGGGCGACGCGGAGCAGCACATCGCCCCGCTCGTGCACGAACGCGGTGAATTCCCGCTCGGACGCCCGACCCACGGCACACCTCCCGCCCCCTCAGACGCCAGGGACCGAGAAAAGTTTGCCTCCCTCCCCCTCCCCGGCCGCGGGCTGGCTTCCGCAAACGGATCCTGGGCTGCTACTACCCCCAGAGGGGGAGTAACAGCCCACGATCGGGCGTTGCTCAGACCCCGGCGGGGACCCGTGCGGGTTCGGGGTCGGTGGCGAGGTGCTGGCGCAGGCGTTCGCCCTCGATGTCGACGTTGGGCAGCAGCTTCGACAGCCAGCCCGGCAGCCACCAGGCGCTCCGGCCGAGCAGCGAGATCACCGCCGGCACGATCGTCATCCGGACCACGAACGCGTCGATCGCCACCCCGATGGCGAGGGCGAAGCCCATCGACTTGATCACCGGGTCGTCGAGCAGTACGAAGCCGGCGAAGACCGAGGTCATGATGAGCGCGGCGGCGGTCACCACCCGGGCACCGTGCCCCATGCCGTTGATGGTGGCCTGGGTCGGGGTGTCGCCGTGCACGAAGTCCTCCCGCATCCGGGAGACCAGGAACACCTCGTAGTCCATGGCCAGGCCGAACAGGATGCCGATCAGCAGGATCGGCAGGAAGCTGACCAGCGGTCCCGGGGTGTCCAGCCCGACCAGCTCACTGAGGTGACCCTGCTGGAAGACCAGTACGGTGAGCCCGAAGGTGGCCCCGACGGTGAGCAGGAAGCCCAGCGCCGCCTTCAGCGGTACCAGCAGGGACCGGAACACCAGCATCAGCAGCAGTACCGACAGGCCCACCACGAGCAGCAGATACCACGGCATCGCGTCGGCGAGCTTCTCCGAGACGTCGATCCCGACCGCCGTCTGGCCGGTCAGCGCCACCTCGGTGCCGGCGGTCCCGTCGATCGGGGCGACCTTCTCCCGGATCTGGTGCACCAGGGTTTCGGTCGCCGGGTCGGTCGGACCGGTCGTCGGGATCACCGCCAGCAGCGCGGTCAGCCGATCCCGGCTCAGGTTCGGCGGGCTGACCGCGAGCAGGTTCTCGGTGCCCTGGAGTACGGCGGTCACCTCCTGGGCGACCGTGCCGGTCCGTTCGGGCGAGTCGCTGGAGACCACCAGCGCGAGTCGGTTGTTGAACCCGGGCCCGAACCCCTCGGTGATCAGGTCGGCGGCCTCGCGCTGCGGCGTTCCCTGCGGGGCGGTGCCGTGGTCCGGCAGCGCGACCCGCATGTCGGCGGCGGGCAGCGCGAGCGCCCCGAGCCCGAGCACGGCGACCAGGATCAGCGGTACCCGCAGCCGGATGACCAGCCGGGCCCAGCGGAACCCGAACCCCTCGGCGCCGGCGGCCGGCTCCGCGCCGGTCGCGGTGCGCCGCAGCCGGCGCGGCAGGATCCGCCGGCCGGCGAAGCCGAGCAGCGCGGGCAGCAGCGTCAACGCCACGAGTACGGCGACCGCGACGGTGCCGGCGGCGGCGAGTCCCATGATCGTCAGGAACGGAATGCTGACCACGGCCAGCCCGGCGAGCGCGATGACCACGGTGACCCCGGCGAAGAGCACCGCCGAGCCGGCCGTGCCGATCGCCCGCCCGGCCGCCTCCTCCGGTTCCAACCCCTCCAGCAGGTTCTGCCGGTAGCGCGAGGTGATGAAGAGTGAGTAGTCGATCCCGACCGCGAGGCCGAGCATCAGGGCGAGTACGGGTGCGGTGCTGGTCAGCTCGATGGCGTTGCTGAGCGCGTAGAGGCCGGCCATTCCGGCGCCGACCCCGATCAGTGCGTTCAGCATCGTCATCCCGGCCGCGACCAGTGAACCGAGCGTCACGACCAGTACGACCAGCGCGATCAGTACGCCGATGCCCTCGGTGCCGCCCACCTCGGGCACGCTGGACATCACCTCGCCACCGTGTTCCACCCGCAGCCCCGCCGCCGTCGCGGCCGAGCCGCTGTGCTCGTACGCCTCGCGCTGCGCCTCGGTGATCTCGTCGGCCTGCTCGGCGAACTGGACCTGCACGAGCGCGTGCCGGCCGTCCTGGGAGAGCGCCCCGGTGGTGAACGGGTCGAGCGCGCCGACCACACCGGGCAGGGTGCCGGCCTCGCGTACCAGCTCGGTCACTGCCGCCCGGCGGTCCGGGGTGCCGAGTTGCTGGCCTTCGGGCGCGGCCACCACGATGGTGCCGGTCGCGCCGCTCGCCTCGGGGAACTCCCGCTTCAGCGCGTCGATCGCCCGCTGCGACTCGGTACCCGGGATCGAGAAGTTGGTCGAGGTCGGGCCCATGAACGCCACCGCTGCCCCGCCGAGCGCGGCCAGCAGGACGAGCCAGAGGACCACCACGAGCCGGCGGCGCCGGAACGATGCCCGGCCTAGTCGGTAGAGGAGGGTCGCCATGTCGGTTCCTTCGGTCGAGGATCGGGTGTGGTGGTGGGACCGGTGTGCGTTCAGGGCTGCGCGCGGAGGTCCACGGCGGGTACGCCGGCCTCGGGGCGCAGCGCGCGGCGGGCCACCCGGAGGAGCGCCGAGCGGAGGTCGGCCTCGTCGTCGTCGGTGTGCTCGATGACGACCGCCGAGATGCCGGCGAGCAGTACCTCGGCGGCGATCCGGTCGGCCGGGTCGGTGGAACGCCCGGCGACGGCGTCGACCAGGCGGGCGGTGACGGGGGCGAGGTCGGCGAATGCCGGCTGTTCGAGCAGGTGCGCCGGGTCGTCGTAGATCAGCGCGACCTCCCGCCGGTAGGTGAGCACGAGGTCGAGGAAGCCGTCGACGGCGGTCTCCCGGGCCTCGTCCGCGGCGAGCCCGTCGAGCCGGGCGTCGAGGGCGGCCAGGTCCCGGGCGGCGGGCGCGACCAGGGCCAGCAGGATCGCCTCCTTGCTGTCGAAGTGGTACAGCAGGGTGGCCTTCGAACAGCCCACCTCGACCGCGATGTCGTGCAGCGAGGTGCCCTTGAAGCCCATCCGGGCGAACTGCCGGGCCGCGACGACCAGGATCTCGTCCCGGGTCCGGCTGTTGCTGCGTGCCATCGCCACACCTCCGGATTCGAGCATGCCTGACCGATCGGTCAGAGAGTTGACCGATCGGTCAGGATGTGACCTGAGCCACTCTCGGATCGGGATCCGGGGGTCGGGCCAGCCAGCCGGGCGCGGGCGGCACCGTGCGCCTGGGTGGGCGCGGGGGAGAGAATGGCGGGATGCGCTGGATCGTGCTCGACTCCCCGATCGGGGAGCTTTCCGTCGGAGTCGACGACGTCGGCGTCTGTGGCGTGCACTTCGGGCCGGTGGAAGGGGCGCTGCCCGCCACCGCCCTGCCCGGCCCACCCGGCCAGGGCCAGGACGCCGCCCGGCTGACGACGGCGGTCGAGCAGCTTCGGGCGTACTTCGCCGGGGAGTTGACGGAGTTCGCCGTGCCGCTCTCGGTGCGCCGGGGTTCGGAGTTCGAGCGGGCGGTCTGGACCGAGATGTCGAAGATCCCGTACGGCGAGACACGCACCTACGGCGAGGTGGCGGCGGCGGTCGGCGATCCCGCTGCGGCCCGGGCGGTCGGGGTGGCCTGCAACCGCAACCCGATCCCGGTGATCGTGCCCTGTCACCGGATCGTCGGTGCCGGCGGCAAGCTGGTCGGCTTCGGCGGCGGCCTGCCCCGCAAGCGCCAGTTGCTGGAGTTGGAGGCGCGGGTCGCCTTCGAGCGCGCCTGGGCCTGATCCCGGCTGGCGGTGGGGTGGCCGTCGGCGGCGATCACCGCGGCGGTGTCCGGATATGGCCGCGCCGCCAACGGCTCGACCGCGCCATACCCGTGCCCGCCCTATATAGGTGCCACCGCACTCTATATTTAGGTGCCACCGCACGATGCCGGTCCAGGCGAGCACGCCGGCGGTAACGACGCAAGCCGGCCGGGAAACAGAAGGCGGGGCCGGACCCTCTCCGGTCCGACCCCGCCTGCCGAGCGTCGTCGTCAGCGCTCGATGGTGCCGGCGATGAAGTTCTCGACGGCCTGGTGGGCGTCGTGGTCGGCGTACTGCTCGGGCGGCGACTTCATGAAGTAGCTCGACGCCGAGAGGATCGGTCCGCCGATGCCCCGGTCGAGGGCGATCTTCGCGGCCCGGACCGCGTCGATGATGACGCCGGCCGAGTTCGGCGAGTCCCAGACCTCCAGCTTCAGTTCCGCGTTCAGCGGTACGTCGCCGAAGGAGCGCCCCTCCAGCCGGATGTACGCCCACTTGCGGTCGTCCAGCCACGGCACGTGGTCCGACGGTCCGATGTGTACGTCACCCTTGTTGATCTCGTGCGGGATCTGCGAGGTCACCGACTGGGTCTTGGAGATCTTCTTGGAGACCAGGCGGCTGCGCTCCAGCATGTTCATGAAGTCCATGTTGCCGCCGAAGTTGAGCTGGTACGTGCGGAGCAGCTCGACACCCCGGTCCTCGAAGAGCTTCGCCAGCGCCCGGTGCACGATGGTCGCGCCGACCTGGCTCTTGATGTCGTCACCGACGATCGGCAGCCCGGCGTCGACGAACTTCTGCGCCCAGGCGGGGTCGGAGGCGATGAAGACCGGCAGCGCGTTCACGAAGGCGCAGCCCGCCTCGATCGCGGCCGTGGCGTAGAACTTCGCGGCCTCCTCGGAGCCGACCGGCAGGTAGCAGACCACCACGTCGACCCGGGCCTCGCGCAGCGCCGCGACGACGTCGGCCGGTTCGCGGTCGGACTCCTCGACGATCTCCCGGTAGTACTGGCCCAGCCCGTCCAGGGTCGGACCGCGCTGCACGAGCACGCCGGTCGGCGCCACGTCGCAGAGCTTGATGGTGTTGTTCTCGCTGGCGACGATCGCCTCCGCGAGGTCCATGCCCACCTTCTTGGCGTCAACATCGAACGCCGCGACGAACTCCACGTCGGAGACGTGGTACTCGCCGAAGGTGACGTGCATGAGACCCGGGACGCGGTCGTTGGGGTCGGCATTGCGGTAGTACTCGACGCCCTGGACCAGGGACGAGGCGCAGTTACCCACACCGACGATGGCGACGCGGACGGAGCCCATCGCGTTTGCCTCCTTTGTGTTCATCACGGCCGTTCCGACTCATTCCTGGACTACCCAGGCGGAGGCGGGATGTTCTCTTCTGACGGACCCGGGGCGGTGCCCGGGGTGGACCCATCCGGGGTCCGGCCGGAGCGCTCGTTGGCGATGAGCTCCTCCAACCAGCGGACCTCGCGCTCACAGGCGTCGAGGCCGTGACGCTGAAGTTCGAGCGTGTACGCGTCGAGCCGTTCGGCCGCTCGGCCCAACACGTCGCGCAGGCCCTCGCGGCGCTCCTCCACCTTGCGGCGCCGGCCCTCCAGGATCCGGAGTCGGGTCGCTCGGTCGGTACGGGCGAAGAATGCGAAATGCACCCCGAACCCGGTGTCCTCGTAACTCTCTGGACCGGTCTGGGCGATCAGTTCAGCGAACCGTTCCTTGCCCTCCGCGGTGATTTTGTAGACGACCCGGCCTCGACGGCTGGTCAGCGCCGGGATCTCCTCCGCGGTGGCCGGTGTCTCGGCCGCCTCGGTGATCCAGCCGGCCGCCTGCAACCGACGCAGGGTCGGATAGAGCGAGCCGTAGCTGATCGCCGCCCGGATCGCCCCGAGCTTGGCGGTGAGCTCCTTGCGGAGTTCGTAGCCGTGCATCGGGGACTCCTGTAGGAGACCGAGGATGGCGAGCTCGAACACGAGCACCCCTCTCAGTGTCTCCGCCGGACCCCAGTGGCTTCCCGCCGTTGGGAGCCCATTCACCAGGCCGATGTATCGGCCCGATACATCGCACCGTAGACCCTCCGACGCGTCGAGGCAAACTCCGCTACGCCACGGGCTCGATTACAGTAAGTGACGGTGGTCGCCTCGTCCGGCCGGACCCAGTACTCTTCTGCCCATGCGTTCGCAGCGCCAGGTCGTCGACTACTCGCTACAGAAGCGAGCGGTGCTGCGTGAGGTGCATTCGGGCCGGGTGGGGACGCACGAGGTGTGCGACGCCTCGCCCTACCTCAAGAACGCTGCCCGGTTCCACGGCGAGCCGACCGAGACGCTCTGTCCGGTCTGCCGGCGAGAAAATCTGACCCACGTCCACTACATTTACGGCGATGAACTCAAGCAGTCGGCCGGTCAGGCCCGCACCCGAGCGGAGTTGTCGGTGCTGGCGATGACCCTGCGTGAGTTCCAGGTGTACGTGGTGGAGGTGTGCCGCGGCTGCGACTGGAACCATCTCGTCGAGCAGTTCCTGCTCGGCCGGGACGGCCTGTCCGCCGACGACAGCGTCGGTGCCGCCGAGCCGGTCGCCGGTGCGGCCGTGGCCGTGTCGACGGGCACCTCGGTCAGACGAAGGCGTGAGGCGCGCCGGTGACCACGACTCGTTCCCCGGCCTGCGGGATCTTCCCCCGCCGACGGGACGAGTCTTATCTCGCAAACCGGATAAGTCCGGTTTTTTCCGATGTCGCACCATCCGTAGATCGGCATCTCCGATACCGGGTGGAGCGTGTTCCAACTCACGGCAACCCGGTGGTGGCGCGCATGGCCATCACCGCGACCGGCAGGGTGTGACGAATGAACTCGTACGGCGATCCTAGTTCCGCGCGCGGTCGGGCCCAGTACCCGGGCGCGAACGGCGACCACGGAGCAGCGGACGATCCATACCAGCGCCCGTCCCGGGACGATCCGGGAGCCGCTAGCCGCTCGTCCGACGGTGACCGGGGCGGCTGGCCCGCCAACCACGGCCGGGCCGGCGGCACGTCGGCCCGGGCCAGCGTCAGCGGCCGGGCCTCGTCCGGCCGGGCCACACCGCCGGGGCGGGCCTCCGCCGACGGCGGCTGGGCCGCGCCCGTGTCGCCCGCCTCCGGTTCCGCCTCGGTCGGCTCGGCCTCCCCCGGGCGGGCCCGGGTCGGTGGCCGGGCCGGCGTCGGCAGCGCCTCGGTTCCCGACGCGCCCGGCTCCGGTGGTGGCTACGGAGCCGGCCGGGCCAGCGTCGGCACGGCCTCGGTCAGCGGTGGTGGCGCGAATGGCGCTGCCGGCCGGGCCCGGGTGGGCCGGGCCGTGGTGCCCGTCTCGCCGGCCGGTCCGGGTGGACCGGACGACCCGAACGGACCCGGTGGCCGCCGGGGTCGTCGGGGCTCGGGTGACCTCGACCCGGCGGCGCAGAAGCGGGCCAAGAAGCGCAAGCGGGTCAACATGCTGATCGCGGCCTTCGCGGTCTTCATCATGCTGGCCGGCGGCGGCGTGGTCGCCGCGACCTGGTATTCGACAAGCGTCCCGATGCCGGACCAACTCGAACTGCCGCTGTCGACCACGATCTACGCCGCCAACAAGAAGGACGTCGTCGCCAAGCTGGGCGACGAGAACCGGCAGATCGTCACGAGCAAGCAGATCCCGCAGCACGTACAGCGTGCGGTCGCCTCGGCCGAGGACCGCAACTTCTACACGCACGACGGTATCGACTACGCAGGTATCGCCCGGGCCGCCTGGAACAACTTCACCGGCGGTAGCAAGCAGGGTGCCTCGACCATCACCCAGCAGTACGCCCGGAACGCGTACGAGAACCTCAAGGACGACAGCTACCAGCGCAAGGTCAAGGAAGCGATCCTCGCCTCCAAGCTGAACGACCAGTTCGACAAAGACGAGATCATGCAGCACTACCTCAACACGATCTACTTCGGTCGGGGTGCGTACGGCATCGAGATCGCGGCGCAGACCTACTTCGGCAAGTCGGCGAGCAAGCTCAACGTGGCCGAGGGCGCGGTGCTGGCGGCGGTGATCAAGCAGCCGCAGATCGACGAGGCCACCGGGCACAAGGGCTTCGACCCGGCGGACAACCTCGAGGAGGCCAAGGGCCGCTGGGATTACGTCCTCAACGGCATGGTCGAGAAGACGTGGCTGTCGGCAGAGGAGCGGGCCAAGCTCACCTATCCGAAGGTGCTGCCCCGCAAGAGCGCCAACGAGGCATTCGGGGTGAAGACCCCGCGCGGCAACGTGGTCAACTACGTCAAGGCTGAGATGGCGGAGCGCGGCCTCTGCACCCTCGGCGCGCCGACGGCCGGCAAGCTCGACTGCTCCACGGCGCTCCGGGACCGTGGTTACAAGATCACGACCACCATCGACTGGAAGCTCCAGAAGGAGGCCGAGAACGCGGCCCAGCGCAAGAAGGGCTCGCCGATTTACGACGAGCCCAAGAACCTGATGGCCGCGCTGGTCTCGGTCGAGCCGAAGACCGGCAAGGTGCTGGCCTACTACGGCGGCGACAGCGGGGCGGACTACGACTACGCCGGCCTGAACACCAACGACGGGGTCGTGAGCGGTGGGCACCCGCCGGGCTCGAGTTTCAAGGTCTACACCCTGGCCGCCGCGATCGAGGCGGGTATCTCGATCGACTCGATCTGGGATGCCCGGCCGTTCACCGTCAAGGACACCGAGATCAGGGTGCAGAACGCCGGTCGGGACGTGCGTAGGACCTGTGACCAGTCCTGCACGCTCAAGGAATCCACGATCAAGTCGTACAACGTGCCCTTCTACCACGTGACCGAGAAGATCGGCGCGGACAAGGTGCTGTCGATGGCTCGGCAGGCCGGCGTCCGGACCATGTGGGAGACCAAGGACATCCCGCCGAAGTGGCACGACCTCGCCAAGGAGAAGCCGGAGGAGTTGGCGCCGGACCCGTTCTTCAACGTGGTGGCGTACGGGCAGTACCCGATCACCGTGCTCGACCACGCCAACGGGCTGGCCACGCTCGCCAACGGCGGGGTCTACAACAAGGCCCACTTCATCGAGTTGATCGAGCAGCAGGACCCGGAGACGGGTCAGTGGAAGAAGATCGGCGGCGCCAAGGCCGATCCGAAGCAGCGGATCCGGAAGGACGTGGCCGACGAGGTCACCTCGGTGCTGAAGAACATTCCCAAGGAGAACAACGGCAACATCGAGGGCCGCGAAGAGGCCGGCAAGACCGGCACCTGGGAATACGCCAAGACCGAGTTCAACGCCCATGCCTGGATGGTCGGCTACACCCCGCAGTACGCCACCGCGGTCTGGGTGGGCAGCAAGGACTCGAAGAAGCCCGAGATCAAGACCAAGGATGGCGGCAACATCGGCGGTAGCGGACTGCCGGCCGAGATCTGGCAGCAGTACATGAGCAAGGCCCTTGCCGGCAAGACGGCGATGTCCCTGCCGGACTCCAAGGACATCGGTGACAAGGAGGCCGGCAACGGCAAGAAGAAGGAGCTGCCTCCGCCGACCTTCCCGGATCAGGGCGGCGGCAACAACGGCGGCGGCAACAACGGCGGGGGCAACCCCATCTGCCAGGGGCCGAACCCGCCCCCGCTGATCTGCCCGCCGGCCGGTGGTGACCCCGGTACTGGTGGTGATCCGGACCTTCCGCCGGACGACGGCGGTGGCGGCGGAAACGGTCGAGGCGGCGGTGGCGGCTAGCCGCCGACCCGCGCCCGTGACCTCAGGGCACTGAGAATCATCGATTTATTCGGTCGGCGGCCGGGTCCCACGACCCGGCCGCCGGCCGCGTTTTCGACGCCATCCGCCGACACGGGTGGACCGGGCCGGACGTAACCCGGCCCGGTACGGCAGGATGCCTGTTCATGAGCGCGCAGTCGCCGGCTGGCATCGACGAACCTGAGAAGGCCGACCACCCCTCCCGGTCGGACGGCTTCGTCCGAGGGCTCTCCGAGGCCATCGGCGGCCCGATCGGCGCACACGCCAGCGGCGTCGAACGCCGGGGCACCCAGGCCAGCGGCCGGTTCTGGACGGCCGCCCGGATCGTGCTGGCGCTGACCTGCCTCACCCTGGCGCTGCACTGGGTGCAGAAGTCGCCCTGCCAGGACGGCGCCTGGCAGAACAACATCCAGTACACCCGGTTCTGCTATACCGACGTGCTCGCCCTCTACTACGCCGAGGGGCTCAACGAGGGCAAGGTCCCCTACCGGGACCACCCGGTGGAATACCCGGTGGTCACCGGATACTTCATGGGCGCGCTCGGTCTGCCGGTGCACAACATCGGGGTGGACCGGCCCGAGATCAACCAGGCGCAGTGGTTCTACAACCTCAACGCGCTGGTCCTCGGGGCGCTCGCGGTGGCCACCGTGGCGATGATCCTGGCGCTGCGCCGCCGCCGACCGTGGGACGCGGCGATGTTCGCGCTCTCCCCCGCGCTGCTGGTCACCGCCACCGTCAACTGGGACCTGCTCGCCATCGGGCTGGCCGCGATCGGCATGTACGCCTGGGCGAAACGACAACCCCTGGCCGCCGGGATCCTGCTCGGGCTGGCCACCTCCGCGAAACTCTGGCCGCTCTTCGTGCTCTGGCCGCTCTTCCTGCTCGGGCTGCGTACCGCACGGGTGAAGGAGATGCTGGTGACGATCGGCTCGGCCATCGTCACCATCGTGGCGGTGAACCTACCGGTCGCGATCCTCTATCCGGACAACTGGCGACGCTTCTTCGACCTGAACAGCGAGCGGGCGGTCGACTGGGGCACGCTCTGGTATATCGGCCGCTACCTGGACGGCAAGTGGAACAGTGGCAGCCCCGGCGACCAGGGGCCGTTCCAGTGGCTCAGCGACAACATCCCGACCCTGAACACCCTGTCGTACGCCCTGATCACCGTCGCGTTCCTCGCCATCGGCGCGCTGGCGCTGTTCGCCAAGCGTCGGCCCCGGCTGGCCGCGCTGGTCTTCCTGATGGTCGCGGCGTTCCTGATCTTCAGCAAGGTGTGGTCGCAGCAGTTCAACCTCTGGCTGCTGCCGCTGCTGGTGCTGGCCCGACCGCGCTGGGGTGCCTTCCTCGCCTGGCAGTTCGCCGAGGTCGGCTACTTCGTCGCGTTCTACGGCGAACTGCTCCTGGCCGGCGGCAAGCAGGTCGTCCCGGAGGGCGTCTTCGTGCTCGCCGCCACGCTGCGGCTGAGCACGGTCGTGCTGCTCTGCGTGCTGGTCGTCCGGGACATCCTGCGGCCCGAGGGCGACCCGGTCCGGAGCACCTACCTCGACGACCCCGACGGCGGGATCTACGACGGCGCCCCGGACGCCTCCTGGCTCTCCCGACTCCGCGGCCGGCCGGCACCGGTCGAACCGGTGCCGGCCACGACCTGACCCGCCCGGCGGGAGCCGGAACCGCCGACGGGCGGCGGGGATGTCAGAGCCGGTAGACGATCGTTTCCCCAACGTCCTCCCGGCTGATCCCCAGGGTGTCGACCGGCAGGTCGACGGTGGCCTGCAACGGGGTACCGGCCACCCGGTCCCGGAGCACGATCACCGTACGTACGCCCATGTTGCGCAGGAAGTCGATGCTCGCCTGGTCGGGGAAGTTCGCGGTGGCCTCGCGTACCTCGGCGAGCCGGTCCGGGGTGAACCCGCTGCCGCCGTTGACGATGTCCTGGAACCGGCTGGTCGACCAGAGCATCACGTTCTGGTCGGTCTTCTGGTCCGACGGGAGCACGAGGATCGGGCCGTTGGCGACCCGCATCGACACCGGCTGCACCGGTACCACCGGGTGCGGTGTGGTGTTGAGTCCCTCGGCCAGTACCAGCACGATCGGCAGCAGCGTGACCAGCCGGAGGAACGGCCCGGGGCGGGGCGGCACCCGTTCGGCGGCCGAGATCTGCCGGGCCCGTTCCGTGTACGCGCTGACCGAGCCGGCGGCGAGGACGCCGAGCAGCAGGGTGACCCAGATCATCAGCCGGCCCGGCGTACGCAGGGCTTCCCAGCCGGGCAGGTGCTCGAAGAGCGGGAGATAGGTCCAGGTGCCGCCGAAGAACCGGCTGCCCATCGCCAGCACCCCGGCGGCGAGTACGGCCGCCAGCAGCGCCAGGCGCTGGCGTACCGTCCAGATCGAGAGGAAGAGGCCGGCCAGGGCGAGCGCGAAGAGGACGTACCCCGGCAGCAGGGTGGTCTCCGGCAGCCCGGGCAACCCGGACCGGACCGGCTCGTGCAGGTCGCCCCAGATCAGCGACTCCGGCGGTGCGGTGAGGAACCCACCCGGCGGCGGGGAGTAGTTCTGTAGCTCCTCGGCGGTGCGCCGGGCGCCCGGGTGCAACTCGGCGACCTTGAAGTACGGGATCGCCAGCAGGGCACCGGTCGCCGCGAAGACCGCGCCGCCCCAGAAGTCGGCCAGCAACAGCCGGAACCCGAACCACTGCTGCCGTGGCCGGCGCAGGATCCGCCGGACCAGCCAGCCCAGCAGCACCACGACCGCGATCAGACCCAGCACGTACGCGAAGACGAGGCCGATGCCGAAGCCGAGGCTGAGCTGCCAGGCGGCGACCAGCCAGCCGGCGAACGCCCAGCCGGAACGTCGACGTTCGGGGCGGTAGCCGTGCCGCAGCGACCAGCCGTGTCCCCGTGCCAGCATGGCCAGCGCGAGCGGGATGCCGCCGTTGGAGAGTACGTGCAGGTGGCCGGCCTGGCCGAGCAGCCACGGCGCGTACGCGAAGCTGATCCCCGCCACCACGGCGCCGATCCGTCCCGCCCCGAGCTGCCGCACCAGCGCGTACGCCCCGACCGTGGCGAGCGCGTGGGCCAGCACGAAGAGGATGTTGTAGCGGAGGATCGCCGCCTCCGGGCCCTGACCGATCATGCCCGCCGGGGCGTACCCGAGCAGCGTGTCGGAGAAGGCGAAGGTCCAGGTCTCCGGGAAGAAGGCGTTGCTCTGCCAGAGCTGGGCCGGCTTGGTCAGCAGGATGTGCCCGGACCAGGCGACCTGCCAGGCCTGTAGCGTCGGGTCCCAGGTGTCCTGCGGCAGGGTGTGCCGTGGATAGCGCAGGGTCGGCCAGGTCATCAGGACCGCCAGGGCCAGCGCGCCGAGTCCGGCCAGGGTCCACTCGTGTACCAGCCGACGACCGACCGCCCGGCCGATCCGTCGGGCCCGCCCCGGTACCACCTCGGGAGCCGGCGCGAACGCGGCGAACGGGTCGGCGGGCTTCGCCGGCTTCGCGTCACCGGCCGCCTTGTCCTTCCCGTCCTTGCCGCTCTCCTGCTCCGCGCCGCCGTCCTTCCCGTCCTTGCCGTTCTGCTCCGGGCCGCCGTCCTTGCCGTTCTGCTCCGGGCCGTCCTTCGCCGCCCCGTCCTTCGCCGGCCCGCCCTCGCCGCCCTCGGTCTTGCCGCCCTCGGCGTCGTCGCCTCCGGCGCTGCCGGACTCCGGCGGCTGCTCGGGCCCGGTGTCGGTCTTGCCGGCCGGCACCGGGTCGGAGGTCTCGGTCCGGTCCGCGCTCGGTCCCGGGCCGGTGGCGCCGGAATCCGAGCTGGTGGGGGCACCCGATGCGGCCGGCGTGGCCGCCGGCCCGGTCGTGGCCGCGGCGTCCGGGGTCGGGTCCGGGGCGGCGGTGCCGGTCGGCGCGCTGGACCGGGTGGTCTCGTTGGCGTTGGACTGGTCCGTCGACATCGGGTCCTCGCCCCTACCGGCCTACGTGGTCGCGGAGATAGCCGATATCCGTGGCCTGGCCGTCGACCCCGCCAGGTGTCTCGACGATGACCGGCGCGCCGGCCGCCCGGACCACCGCCACCACCAGTTGCGGATCGATGGTGCCGCTGGCCAGGTTCTCGTGGCGGTCCCGGCCGGAGCCGAAGGCGTCCTTGGAGCCGTTGGCGTGGATCAGGTCGATCCGGCCGGTGATCGCCAGTACCCGGTCGACGATGTCCAGCAGGTCCTCGCCGCCCGCGTGCGCGTGGCAGGTGTCCAGACAGAAGCCCACGTCGTATTCCCCCACCGCGTCCCAGAGCCGGGCCAGGTTGTCGAACCGGCGGGCGCAGGCGTTGTCGCCGCCGGCCGTGTTCTCGATCAGCACAGGGACGTCGTGCCCGCCGGACTCGGCGGCCTGGGCGAACGCTTTGCGCCAGTTGTCGAAGCCCCTGGCGATGTCGTCGCCCGCGTTCACGTGCCCGCCGTGCACGATCAGGCCCTTGGCACCGACCGCGGCGGCGGCGGTGGCGTGCCCGAGCAACAGCTTCCGGCTGGGGATGCGGATCCGGTTGTTGGTGGTGGCGAGGTTGATGACGTACGGCGCGTGGATGTAGATGTCCACCTCGGATTCGCGCAGCCTGGCCGCGTCGGCCCGTGGCTGCGGGGTGTTCCAGTCCTTCTGTGGATCGGCGAGGAAGAACTGGACCGCGTCCGCTTTCCGGAGGGCCGCCTCGTCCAACGGATCCGTGGGGTCGACATGGGCTCCGATACGCATGAAGGCGAGCCTACGTCGCGCCGGCCGGTCGGGCGGGGACGGGCGTACCCCTCCGGGCCGGCCGGTCGGCGCCGTACGGTCTCCGGGCGGTACGCGTCACCGCGCGGCGGATGGATCGTTTCTCCAGGTGAGATCCGTTCGCCCGGCGTCCGGGCCGGATCGATCCACGAATTGTGCCGGAAGAGGGAAGACGTGGCCCTGTCGCTCCGTCGCCGCCGAGCCACCGTGGCGGTCGCCGCGCTTGTCGCGGGCGCACCGCCGCTGCTGTCGGGCGTCGCGGTCGAGGTGTCGGGACCACTGAACCTTTTTCAACCTGAATGGCGCGGCGCTCACGCACCGCCTCCGACCCTACGGTCCGCCGGACCGCAAGGGGAGGTTGAGAAAGATTCACTCTCCGGGGCCGGTGAAACGCCGGTCCGGGTTTTCCTCGCCGGGTCGGTCGGGCGAGTCGAGGTGGGGTCGGTGCCGCATGGTCCCGATGTGGCCGGCCCACGGAGCGCCAGGGCGCCGCAGGACGCGGCGCCGGGCAGCTACCCTCCGCCGCCCGACCGACTCGGCGGGGCTGCCGCCGTCCAGGTACGTCCGGTCGACCCGGTCCGGCCCGCCGGGCAGGTATCGCTGCTGGCGCTGGTGGCCACAGTCTGTGTGGTCGGCGTCTCGGCAGGAGCAATTCGGGCAATTCTCGCTCAACGCACAACACAGACTGTTATCGCGTAAGATGACAATACAATAGGCTCCGCGGGGCGCCTTCCGTCCAACTCATCGGTGTGGTCGTTCCTCCCCAGGTCCCACCCAAAGAATGCGGACGGGATGCGCCCCGCGGCTCTACGTCCAAGAGCCTCCTCCGGTCGCCGTGACCGGAGGAGGCTCTTGGGTGCCGGTCCGGGGACGGGGTCCGACGACGCCCGACGCCGGTGGACCGGGTATCCTGCTCAGGTTGTCCGTGAGCGCGACGGGATCCCTCCCGAGACCGCGCGGCAACGACGCATGACCTCCTGCCACGGAAGGACCGTGGCCGCTAGCCCAGAGGAGGTGAGCACGTCTTGCGTCATTACGAGATCATGGTCATCCTCGACCCAAGCCTCGAGGAGCGCACCGTCGCCCCGTCGCTCGACACGTACCTCAACGTGATCCGGACCGCGGGTGGCTCGGTGGAGAAGCTCGACGTGTGGGGTCGTCGGCGCCTCGCGTTCGAGATCGACAAGAAGGCCGAGGGAATCTACGCCGTCATCGACCTACAGGCGACGCCTGCGGCGGTGGCCGAGCTGGACCGGCAGCTCCGACTCAACGAGTCCGTGCTGCGCACCAAGGTCATCCGGCCGGAGACGCGCTGACGCGTTTCCGGCACGCCCGGATCAGCCTCATCCGCCCTGTCGTACTGCTCTGGCAGTCTTCAGGGACTGATGAGTGCGCGAGGAGATGGTCATGGCAGGAGATACCACCATCACGGTCATCGGCAACCTGACCGACGACCCCGAGTTGCGTTTCACCCCGTCCGGCGCTGCGGTCGCCAAGTTCCGGGTCGCCTCGACGCCCCGGTTCATGGACCGGACGACGAACGAGTGGAAGGACGGCGAGCCGCTCTTCCTCGCGTGCACCGTGTGGCGCCAGGCAGCCGAGCACGTCGCCGAGTCGTTGCAGCGCGGTGCTCGGGTGATCGTGTCGGGCCGGCTCCGGCAGCGGTCCTACGAGACCCGTGAGGGCGAGAAGCGCACCGTCATCGAGCTGGAGGTCGACGAGATCGGCCCGTCGCTGCGGTATGCCACGGCGAAGGTGCAGAAGATGTCGCGCTCCGGCGGCGGCGGGTTCGGCGCCTCCGGTGGCGGTGGCGGTGGCGGTGGCGGCGGCGGCCAGGGTGGTGGCGGAGGCAACTTCGACGACCCGTGGGCCACGGCGGCTCCGGCCTCCTCGCGTTCGTCCGGTTCGGGCGGCGGCAACTTCGACGACGAGCCCCCGTTCTGATTCGGGTGCGGAGCACCCGGGATCGCAAACCAGGAGCAAGAGCAATGGCAAAGGCTGCGGCACTGCGCAAGCCGAAGAAGAAGGTGAACCCGCTCGACAAGGACGGGATCACCTACATCGACTACAAGGACACGGCGCTGCTGCGCAAGTTCATCTCCGACCGCGGCAAGATCCGCGCTCGGCGGGTGACCGGGGTCACCTCCCAGCAGCAGCGGCAGATCGCACGTGCGGTCAAGAACGCCCGCGAGATGGCACTGCTGCCATACACGGCCACGGCCCGCTGAGAGGAGGCACCGACATGAAGATCATCCTGACCCAGGAGGTGTCGGGCCTCGGCGGCCCCGGCGACATCGTCGAGGTGAAGGACGGCTACGGCCGTAACTACCTGCTGCCGCAGGGCTTCGCGATCAGCTGGACCAAGGGCGCGGAGAAGCAGGTCACGGTCATCCGGCGGGCCCGCGCGGCCCGGGAGATCCGGGACCTCGGTCACGCCAACGAGGTGAAGGCCCAGATCGAGGGCCTCAAGGTCAACCTGACCGCGCGCGCCGGTAACGGCGGGCGGCTCTTCGGCTCGGTGACCCCCGGCGACGTGGTGGACGCGGTGAAGGCGGCCGGTGGGCCGTCCCTCGACCGGCGTCGGCTGGAACTGCCGGGCGCCATCAAGTCGATCGGCAGCCACCAGGTGCGGGTCAAGCTGCACCCGGAGGTCACCGCGCGGTTCGACCTGAAGGTCGTACCGGGCAAGTAGCCGGCCAGGCGACATAGAGAGTTCCGGGGTGCCGTCCGATCGGACGGCACCCCGGAGTCGTCAGGTGTCCGGCAGCGGACCAGAACTCAGCCGATCGGTTGACCACTGAGCGCGCTGAAGATGACGGTGGAGAGCCCACCACCGACGACCGCGGCCGAGAGCCCGATGGTCACCGCCCGCCAGGTGCGGTTGAACCAGCGCATCAGAGCGGCGACCACCAGGCCGGTCGCCAGCGCGGCGAGGAACCGGGGCACCGCGGCCAGCAGCGCGGACATCGCCTGACCGCGCTCCGACTCGCAGGCGCCGGAGACCCCGGGTACGCAGTCGACCGGCACACTGGCGTCGAGCGTGAGTATCCAGACGAAGACGGCCAGTACGGCGACCGCGTACCAGGCGGCGGTGTAGAGGACGGCGGTGAGCGGGCCGCTGGGCTGCGGATCGAGCAGGTCGTCTTCGAGTCGTCGACTCAGCGGGCTCGGTCGGCCTGTCCTGGTCGCCGAGGTCAGCAGGGTGCCGCTCGGTGCGCGTCGGGTGGGCATACCCGCTCCGCTGACACTGCGGGCGGAGCCCGCCGTACCGGCACTGCGGGCGGGGTTCGTCGTACCGGCGCGACCGCCACCCGGCGCCGCTGCCGGCCGTCGGGTGGGTGCCGAGCGTGCCGGCGACACCGGTCGGGCCGGTGGCGGGTACGCGACTGCCGGAGAACGCGGAGCCGAGTCCGGGATGCCCATCCAGCGAGGGTCGTCGCCGGCCAGCCGGGTGCCGGACCAGAACGTGTCGGCACCGTCCGCCTCGGTACGGCCCGGGTCCCGGGAACCGCCGTCGGTCGGGTCGTCGCGCCCGGTTTCGGCGCCCCGGGCCAACCCGGCGAGTTCGCCGTGCCGCCACTCGGTGGTGTCGGTGAACCTGTCCCACTGGCCGGTGTCCGTGAACCCGTCCCACTGACCGGTGTCGGTACTCCGGTCGCGGCGACGGCCGGTGGCGGGACCGCCCGGCGGCTCGGAGTCGGTGACCCGGTCCAGCATCCCGGTGTCGGTGAGCCGGTCCCACGGCCCGGCATCGGCATGCCAACCGGCGCTGCCGGCGTCTCCGCGCCGCTCCGGTCCCGGATCGGAGTGTCGACCCGGGGCACCCCGCTCCTCGCCGACCCGGCGTACCGGACCGGCGTCCCGGGAGCGGCGCACGGGCTCGGCGTCCGGCTCGCGTTGCCGTCGGCGGGCACCGGGGCCGGCCGGACCCGGCAGCGGGTCGGCGCTCCGGGACCGGCGGCCGGTACCGCCGCCGGAGTCGGCCTCGCCGGGCGACCGTACCCAGCGGGCCGTCGCTCCCGACTGTTCGGTCCCCTGGCCCGGCCCGCTCGACGGGATGGCGTCCGGCCGCTCCGCGACCTCCGTCGGGTCCTCCGCGGCGCTGTGCCGGGAGCGCCGCCGCCCGGCGGGCGGCACCGAGCCGCTCGGATCGCCGGGCTCCCATCCGGCCGGCTCGGCGCGGCGTCGACGGCCCGGCGCACGCTGCGGCGGGTCGACCGGCGGGCCGGGCTCCCGGTCGTCGGCCCGGCCCCATCGGCCGGACCCCGCCTCGTCGGCCCGCTCCCGCCAACCGACCGGGGTGTCGGCCCGGCCCCACCGGCCGGTCTCGCCGGACGGCGCATCGGCGGCTCCGACGCCCCAGCCCGAGCGGGGTGTCGCGGTCGGGTCGTCGTCCGGGTCGGCGCGACGCCGTCGGCCCTGCCTGGACGTCGTGGAACGGTCGCCGAGCAGCCCGCTGTTGGCGCCGGCCCCGGTGGTGGGCGCGGCGGCGGCCCAACCGCCCGAGGTGGGTGCCTCGGAGATCCATCCGCCGCTGGTCGGGGCGGCGCCGGCCCCGGTGGTGGGTGCCGCGCCGATCCAGCCACTGGTGGGTGCGGCACCGACCCAACCGCTGGTCGGCGCGGCGGCGGCCCAGTCGTCGACCTCGTCCGAGTGCCGGTCGGCGGCGCGACGCCTGCCGCGCCCGCCGGTCGCCCCGGTGTCGGTGGCCCCGCTCCGCGTGCCTCCGCTCCGTGTGCCCCCGGTCGCGTCGTCGCGCCGCCAACCGGCGGTGCCGCCGGCACTGCGCCAGCCGTCGTCGCTGCTCTCGCCGCCCGCTGCCTCGTCGGCCGCGCCGCCCGGGCCGCGCCAGTATTCCCCGGTGCTGTCCCAGGTCACCTCCGGGGCGACCCGCCGACGCCCGGGCCGGTCGCTCCCGCTGGCCGGCCCGGCTGCCGCATCGGCACGATGGTGCCGGCCCCCGTCGGCACGGTCCGGCTCGGGGTCGGAGGTCCAGCCGGAGGAGTCGGAGTATGCCACGGGGGCGCTGGACTGGAGCGGCTCGGTGGACTCCCGGGCCCAGGACGGCGTGTAGCTGTCGACCGGGTCCGGCGCGCCACGGTGCCGGGCCCGCTGCCGACTCGGGGTGCGATAACCGCCGTCCGGACGCGAATAAGGATCATCCGGCCAGGGCGTCACCGGGTCGCTCCGGCCGGCGCTGTCCTGCCACTCATCTCGGGCGAGCTCACCCCGCCCCCGATCCCGATGGTCCACAGCCGAGGCGTGACCTTTCTGGTTGGTCGATCGAGAGGATCTGGTAGGTCGTTCGCGAGTAGCCGTACGCAAGATTGCCGTCGCCCGATGATACGCCGTCCCGGTAGCCCGAATTTGGCCTGTTTCTTTCCTCCACAAGGTGGGGATCGAGTCGGCGCAGGTCAGCCGCGCTCCAGGCTATCTTCCCCAATCGTTATCCACAGCCTGTGCACAGGGCCGCACACACCCCGTCGGGAACCGTCCACAGGTTGTCCCGAACTCCGTCCACCGCCGTGCTTGAGTCCCCGACCTCGACGTCCGTATCGTTGCGCCCTGACCCTGCCACCCGTGCCGACATCCCCCGGTCAAGCCGGCTGGCCAGGGCCGGTCCGGCCCGACGGCCGACCGGAGCCGTGGGTCAGCCGAGAAATGTCGTACGTCGGCGGTTCGCTGGGAGCCAGCCGGTGTGGCGGAGGGGGATGCCCGTGTCGGTCACCGACGACGTCCGTGGGGAGCCGCGCCCGCCGCGTGGAGAGTCGCGACCGTCGGCGCCGTCGACGGACGTCCCGGCGCCGCGCGACGGGCAGTTCGACAAGACCCCGCCGCAGGACATCGCGGCCGAGCAGTGCGTGCTCGGCGGGATGCTGCTCTCCAAGGACGCGATCGCCGACGTCGTCGAGATCCTCCGGACCAACGACTTCTACCGGCCGGTGCACTCGACGGTCTTCGACGCGATCCTGGATCTCTACGGTCGGGGTGAGCCGGCCGACGCGATCACCGTCGCCGCCGCGCTCGCCGACTCCGGCGACCTGGCCCGGGTCGGCGGCGCACCCTATCTGCACACGCTGATCGCCAGCGTGCCGACGGCCGCCAACGCCGCCTACTACGCCCGGATCGTCGGCGAGCGCGCGGTGCTGCGCCGCCTGGTCGAGGCGGGTACCCGGATCGTCCAGCTCGGCTACGGCTCGGCCGGTGGCGGCGGGCGGGACGTCGACGACGTGGTGGACCTGGCCCAGCAGGCGGTCTACGACGTCACCGAGAAGCGGGTCAGCGAGGACTTCGCGGTGCTCGCCGACATGCTCCAGCCGACGCTGGACGAGATCGAGGCGGTCGGTGCGCAGGGCGGCGTGATGACCGGGGTACCGACCGGCTTCACCGACCTGGACCGGCTGCTCAACGGGCTGCACCCGGGGCAGTTGGTTATCGTGGCCGGCAGACCTGGTTTGGGAAAATCAACAGCTTCCATGGATTTCGCCAGAAATGCCGCAATTCGCCACAACTGTGCGAGCGCCATCTTCTCGCTGGAAATGAGCAAGGTCGAGATCGTGATGCGGCTCCTCTCGGCCGAGGCCCGGGTGCCGCTGCACGTGCTGCGCAGCGGGCAGCTCTCGGACGACGACTGGACCAAGCTGGCCCGCCGGATGGGCGAGATCAGCGAGGCGCCACTCTTCGTCGACGACACCCCCAACATGAACCTAATGGAGATCCGGGCCAAGGCCCGCCGGCTCAAGCAGCGGCACGACCTCAAGATGATCGTGGTGGACTATCTCCAGCTGATGAGTTCGCCGAAGCGCACCGAGAGCCGCCAGCAGGAGGTCGCCGAGCTGTCCCGGGGGCTGAAGCTGCTGGCCAAGGAGGTCGAGTGCCCGGTGATCGCGGTCAGCCAGCTGAACCGTGGCCCGGAGCAACGTACCGACAAGCGCCCCCAACTGTCCGACTTGCGTGAATCTGGGTCAATTGAGCAAGATGCGGACGTTGTCATATTGCTGCACCGCGACGACTACTACGACAAGGAGTCGCCCCGGGCCGGCGAGGCGGATTTCATTGTTGCCAAGCACAGGAATGGGCCGACGGACACCGTCACTGTCGCCGCCCAACTCCACCTGTCCCGGTTCGTGGACATGGCCATCGTCTGAGCCCCACCCCGCGCGGCCCCGGCGCGGTCGGCTCAGCCGAGCAGTGGGAACCAGCCGGCGGCCTCGCCGAGTACCAACCGGTCGTGCGCGGTCAGCGGGAGCCGCCCGGTCCCCTTCAGCAGATAGTCGGTGTCCGACCAGTCGGCCGGGCGGATCGCCTCGTCGCTGAGCAGCCCGTCCAGGGTCGCCACCGCGATGGCGACGCCGCCCCGCTCCGGCCCGCCGGGAAGGTCCACCGTCAGGTCGAGATGGTGCACGACCGCCTCGGTGACCAGGGTGGCGAGGAACTCCGGCACCGCCAGCACGTGGCCCTGGGTGGTGACGTACCCGAGCGGGTCGGCCGCGGCGGCGGCCCGCACCGCCGCCGGTGCGGTGTCGGTCCAGAGCCGGACCACCCCGCGCGGCCGGTCGAAGGCGGCCGCGGACCGGCGTACCCAGCCGGCGTGGAGCCCCTCTTCCGGACCGCTCGGCGACAGCCAGTAGCTGACGCCGTCCACGTCGGCCGGCCCGACCGCCGGGCTGGCGAGCGTGACCAGGGCCCGCTGGGCGTCGAGGACGAGATGCAGGAGCAGGTCGACGACGAGCCAACCCCGGCAGCGGGTCGGCCGGAGCAGGTCGGCGTCGGCGAGGCCGTCGACGGTCGCGGTGATCCGGTCGTACGCCGCACCGAGCGCACGCCGCGGCTCCGCCGCCCGGGAAGCCGGGCCGCCCGCAGGCCGGTACGCGTGTACGCCGTCCAGCCGACCCACCTCCGCCAATGGCAAGATCCCCGCGCTCAGCACCGTACGTACGCCCGCCCGTCGACGACGCGCGGAGGTTCGTTGCCGGGCACGGGGATCCGCGAAGACTCCGGTCAGCCGGCCGATCCGGTAACCGGTCTCGCAGCGGGGACCGGTGCCGTCCTGCCGACGGGGCCGATCAGTCGAAGAAGTCGTTCAGGAAGCCCTTCCGCTTCTTGTGCCGGTAGTGCCCGTGGTAGCCGTGGTGCGGCTGCCCGTGATGCCCGTACGCCGGGGCCGGTGCCGGCGGGTAGCCGTGTCCGGGCGGTGGCGGCGGCGGTGGCGGTACGTGGCTCGGGCCCCCGTAGGCGGGCTGGTGCGGTGCCGGCGGAGGCGGAGGCGGCGCGTATCCGGCACCCGGGGCGGGGGCATGCTGCGACGCCGACGACTGCTGCTGGCTCCAGTTGGCCTCGGCCTCGAACAGCTTCTCCAACTCGCCCCGGTCGAGGAAGATGCCACGGCATTCGGTGCACTGGTCAACCGTGACGCCGCTGCGCTCGTACTGGCGCATGTCGCCACGACACTTGGGACAGGTCATCTGCATCACTCGACGGTACCCGGTCGAATCACCGAGTTCCTGTCAGCGCGGCCACCACTTCGGCATCCGACACCTCATGGAAGTCGTCGTAGTAGCGGCTGACGGCGCCGAAGTCGGCCGGGCGCTCTGGGCAGACCACCTCGTCGGCGGCGCGGCTGAGCAGGTCGTACGACTGTGGCGCGCCGACCGGCACGGCGACCACCACCCGCCGGGCGCCCAGTTGCCGGGCGACCCCCACGGCGGCCCGCGCGGTGGCGCCGGTGGCCAGCCCGTCGTCGACGATCACCGCGATCCGGCCGTCCAGCCGCAACGGCGGCCGGCCCTCCCGGTAGAGCGACTCGCGCCGCTCCAACTCGGCGGTCTCGGCCCGGACCACCGTGTCCACCTCTTCCGGGGCCAGCGTGCCGGCGATCTCCTCGTTGAGTACCCGCAGCCCGCCCGGTCCGACGGCGCCGAAGGCCACCTCGGGCGCCTCCGGCAGGCCCAGTTTCCGGACCACCAGTACGTCCAGCGGGGCGCCGAGCCGTTCCGCCACCGCCGCCGCCACCGGTACGCCGCCCCGGACCAGCCCGAGGACGACCACGTCGGGGTCGCCGGCGATCGTGGCGAGCCGGTCGGCGAGTACGGCGCCGGCCTCCGCCCGATCCCGATAGGTCGCGTCCATCAGATTTGCGCGGAGGGGACCGGCGTCTCTCGGCGTCGGGGAATCCCGCGCTCCCTCCCTTCACCGTTGGTTGTGTGATGCCGGATGCTGGTGCCTTCAGGCATCGGAGGAGCCACGCCTCAGGTTTACGCCCCGTCGGCCGACTCTGCTCGGCAGATGCCGCAGAAAGCGGTCAGGAGAGCGCGACATGTCCGCCGGGCGGGCCCCGTCAGTATGGGCTCGTGCCCCGGGGAGGCCGACGATCCCGGTGCGTCACCGTCTCGGCCTGTCGGGGGCGACCGGGCCGACGCGCCCGACCGGGCGGCCGTCCACCCGCGGCAACGGCACGGGCGGTGACTGGGTCATCGGAGGCTCCCGAGCTGCCAGCCCAGGGCGGCGGCGCCGAGCCCGACGACGAGGCTGGCCAGCACGTTCAGCACCGCCCAGCCACGCCCGCCCGGCCCGCTCCGGAGCAACTGCACGGTCTCGTAGCCGAACGTCGAGTACGTGGTCAGGGCGCCGCAGAAGCCGGTGCCGACCAGCGCGCCGACCCAGCCCGGCAGGGCGGCACCCGCGCCGGCGAGCAGGCCCAGCACCAGTGAGCCGGCGACGTTGACCATGAACGTCGCCCACGGCGCGGGGCCGGACCGGCGCTCGACCAGCCAGTTGACCGTGAACCGGCAGACCGCGCCGACGGCACCGCCGCCGAGTATCGCCGCCCAGGTCAGCATCGTCGGCCCGCACGTCCGGTCACGACCGCACCCGATCCGCCGCCCACATTCCCAGGCGTACCGCGACCAGTGCTCCGGCGAGCGTGCCGAGCAGGTAGCCGACGGCGACACCCGGGCGCCCGGCGGCGAGCAGTCCCCGGGTCTCCACCGCGTAGGTGGAGAACGTGGTGAAGCCGCCGAGGATCCCGGTGCCGAGGAACGGCCGGACCAGCCGGTGCGGGGCGACGGCGGTGGTGACCAGCCGCATCAGCAGGCCGATCAGGGCACAGCCGGAGAGGTTGGTGACCAGGGTCGCCCACGGTACGCCGGTCGCGGCGTGAGGCCAGAGCACCGCCAGCCCGTACCGGCCGGCCGAGCCGAGCGCCCCGCCGAGGGCGACCACGGCGAAGACGTCCCAGCCGGGCCGGCCCGGCAGCGCAGGGGGCTCGTCGGGTTCGTCGGGCTCGTGGGGCTCGACGGAGCGGGGCGGGTTCACCGGATCGCCGTCGGCGTTCACGGGATGGCCGTCGGCACCGGTGCGCGATCGGATTCGGGGGTGTCGTGCGGGGTACGGGCGAGCCGGAGCGCGGGGACCCAGGCCAGGAAGGCGACCGGATAGAGCAGGTACCCGAACCGGGTCGACGGCATCAGCAGGATCGCGGCGAGCAGCCCGTACCCGCAGAACAGCGCGGCGGAGGCGGCCGTGCGGGGCGGGCGGCGCAGCAGCAGGACGGCGATCAGCAGTCCGGCCGCGACCAGCAGCGCGGCGGCGACCACCCGGCCGGCCGGCAGCGCCTGCGCGATCAGGTATCCGGGGAACGGTGACGCGGCCGGGCTGCTGACCAGGCCGTGGCCGAGCGGGAAGCGCAGCACGTTCTCGACCAGCGCCGCCGAGTCGACGAGTTGGGCCGGGACGAGCGCGACGAGTGGCAGGCCGACCGCCCCGGCGGCCAGCCGCAGCCCGGTCCGGCGCCCCCGGACGACGGCGTGCACCAGCAGGACCAGCGCGACCGGCCAGGCGAAGAGTTTCAGTGCCGCCGCCAGCCCGACCGCCAGCCCGGCGGCGACGAAGCGGTCCCGGGCGGCGCAGGCGAGGGCGAGCAGGCAGAGGGCGAGGACCGGCAGGTCGTCGCCGCCGGTCGCCAGGGTCAGCGCGCAGACCGGCAGTACCGTCGCAAGCTGCACCGCCCGGACCAGCGCCGCGTCCCGGGCACCGGCCCACCGCGCCGACACCGCGCCGGCCCGGTCGACACCGGAGACGGCCGCGCCGGACCGGTCGGCAGCGGCGATCGTCGCCGCCGGGCGGCGGAGCAGCAGCACGGCCAGGCCGAGTGCGACGGCGGTGGCGACGGCGAACCAGATCCGGGCGTCCGTCCACCACACGGTGCCGGCGACGGCGCGGGGCAGCCCGAAGAGCGCCATGCCCGGCTGGTACGGGGTGTAGCCGAGCAGTTGCTCTCCGCCGGGCAGTGCGGCGATGGCGTCCCGGGTCAGGTACGGCGTGCCGTGGTCGAGCAGCCGGGCGCCGGAGTGCTCGACCACCACCACCTCCTCCTGGGCCCGGTCGAGCCGCCCGCCGACCCGCTCGACCGCCTGCCAGACCAGCGGCAGCAGCGCGGTGGCGGCCCAGGTGACGACGGTCAACCCGCCCCGGGCGGCGGTACCGGCCAGCCGGGAGTCGGGCCGGCGGCGCCGGACCAGGAGTTGACCGAGCACCACAATCGTGCCGAGCAGGTAGCCGACGGCGGCGACGCTGCCCCAGGCCCGGTGCGGCAGCAGAGTGGAGGTGGCGGCGGTGACGGCGGCGAAGCCGGTGGAGAGGAGATAGAGCACCAGGTCGGCGGCGAGACCACCGGCGGCCCGGTCGGCCCGGCGCCAGTATCTCCGGCCGTTGGCCGAGGAGGTCTCCAGTTCGTCCGTGGCACTCACGCGGGCAAGTGTGGCAGACGGCCTGAGGCGGGTGCGTCCGTTACTCCGGCAGGCGCTCGGCGATGGGTACGTCCGTTACTCCGGCATGCTCTCGGCGATGGGTACGTCCGTTACGCCGGCATGCTCTCGGCGATGGGTGCGTCTATTGCGCTGGCAGGTGCGGCAGCGGCTCCGTGCCGTGCCGTGCCGTGCCGTGCCTGGCGTTCTATGCGGGCAGATGTGGCAGGCGCTCGGCGCGGCGCGGGCCGGGCCGGCGGCCGGGGGAGAGCCGGACCACGGCGCCCTCGTCGTGCAACGCCGGGGCCAGCGTGCCGGGGCGACCGCCCGCGCCCTGGTGCAGGGCGGCGAGCAGCCGGGCGGCCGGCATCGGTCGGGCGAAGAGGTGGCCCTGCCCGGCGGCGCAGCCCAGTTCCCAGAGCGCGCGGCGCTGCGGTTCGCTCTCCACACCCTCGGCCACCACGCTCAGGTTGAGGCTGCGGCCCAGGTCGACGGTGGACCGGATCACCGCAGCCGCCTCGGCCGAGGTCTCCATCGCGGTGACAAAACCCCGGTCGATCTTCAATTCGTGTACGGGGATCCGGGACAGCACCGACAGCGACGAGTAACCGGTGCCGAAGTCGTCCAGCGCGAGCTGGATCCCCGCGTCCCGGAGCTGCCCGAGCACCTGGTCGACCACCTCGAGCTGGCTGAGCGTCAGCGTCTCGGTCAGCTCCAGCACCAGTCGGTCTGGCGGCAGATCGTGCGCCCGCAGCCGGGCCAGTACGGAGCCGGGGAACCGGGCGTCCAGCAGGCTGCGCGGCGAGACGTTGACCGCCACCGGCAGGTCGAAGCCGGCCTCCCGCCAGGTGTTGACGGCGATCAGCGACTGGTCGAGTACGGCCTCGGCGAACGCCGGCAGCAGCCCGGACCGCTCCACCGTCTCCAGGAACCGGAGCGGATCGATGGTGCCCCGGGCCGGATGCCGCCACCGGGCCAGCGCCTCGGCGGCCACCACCTCGCCACTGCCGAGGTCCACGATCGGCTGGAAGTTGACCGTGAACTCGTGGTCGGCCACCGCCCGGGGCAGGTCGCCGCCGAGCGAGAGCCGCCCGAGGTCGGCGGTGTCCCGGGCCGGGGCGTACGTGGAGATCCGCCGTCCGGCCCGCTTGGCCTGGTACATCGCCACGTCGGCGCGGCGCAGCAGCTCGGTCATCCCGCCGCTGCTGGGCGCGACCGCGATGCCGCCGCTGGCCTCGACACTGATCCGCATCCCGTCCAGTTCGATCGGCTCGTGCAGTGCGGTGAGCAGCGCCTCGGCCCGGTGCGCGGCGACCGCCGGGGCGGGCAGGCCGTGGAAGAGCACCGCGAACTCGTCCCCGCCGAGCCGGGCGACCAGGTCCTCGCCGTGTACGGCACCGCGCAGCCGCTCGGCCACCTGGATCAACACCCGGTCACCGGCCGCGTGGCCGAGAGTGTCGTTGACCTCCTTGAAGTGGTTGAGGTCGATCAGCAGCAGTGCGACCACCCCCTCGGTGCGGCGCTGGCCGAGCTGCTCGGCGCCCCGGTCGAGCAGGTGTCGCCGGTTGGCCAGGCCGGTCAGCGCGTCGTGCGCGGCAGCGTGCGCGTGCTCCTCGGCCACCCGGTTCAACTCGGCGTACGCGGACGCGTTGCGGACCGCCGTGCAGAGCGCCGAGGCAAAGGTACGCAGGGTGTACTGCTCCCGCTCGGAAAGCTTGACCGGCCCCCGGAAGCGCAACCGCAGCATCCCGATATCGCCCGTGTTGTGTCCCTCGAGGGGTACCGGGATGACCAGGCCGGCACCGTCGGCGACCGCGCCGGGCGGTCCGTCGTAGCTGAGCGCCTTGGCCGTTCCCCTGACCAGCCGACCCGTCCCGGTCAACTCGATCTCCACCTCGTCGGCGGAGAAGAGTTCCGCGCCGCCCGTCACCGCTGTCCTCAGTACGGTGTTGAGGTCCACGGCGTTGAGGGCGTCGGTCGCCCGGGCCAGGCGCTGCCATGCCTGCTGCTCGGTACGTGCCCGGATGCGTCCCGAGTACGCCAGGTGGAGACTGAGGATCAGTGGTGGGATCGCCGCGAGCAGCCGGCTGTCCGCCTGGAGGATCACCAGGGTGCCCAGGATCAGGAAAAAACGGGCGACAACGGTGGCCAAACGCAGATTCCAGTTCTCCCTGAAGAGGTAGCTGACCTTCGTGCCCGTGGCCAGGCCGATGATCGGCAGCGTCAGCAGCTCGTCCAACACCACGTTCACCAGGTACGCAACCGCGAGTGGACCGATCAGGTCGGCGACGGAGAGTGATGATCCTCCATGGTGGCCGAGGAGGAGCAACGTCAACGCGCTGGCGCTGACCAGGACCATCTCCTTCGCGACCGAGAACACGCTCCTGATCTTGGCTCGCTTGACGATGGCGCAGGTGATGCCGACGCCGAGCCCCGTACTCAGCACGACCCACGGAGCGGGAGCCACCGCCAGGCCGACCATGAAGGCGCTCTCGATCCAGGTGAAGCCGTGCGTGGTCGACCGGATGCGGATCTTCACCGAGGCGGCGGTGCCGACCGCGACCAGTGCGACCAGGGTCGCTGCCATCTGAAGGTTGGAGCCCGTCGTGGAGCCACTACGGATGATCGCATGTACGCAGACCGCAGCCGAGACGGCCGCGAAGACGACGACGGGACCGACAGCCAGCCACAGCCGGTCGGTCCCAGTGTCATGTTCATCAGGACGAGTCACAACCGTTCCCAGGGTATGCGGAGGGTGCGTCTCGCCAGACTACGGTGAGTCGCCTTCCGGCGACACCTGTGTCACTCCCAGCTGTGCCCGCGCATGATCGCTCTCCATTCAGCCCGTGGCTGCTTCTGGGCTACCGGCCTCCGGTAATCCGTTGCTGCCAATCCCGTTTGCTTGATGGAAGGAGCTTAAGCGGAGAGTGGTGCAGATAGAGACAAAAAATGTCGCTATGCTCACTATTAGCCAAGGGTCGACACATTCGCTACGTTCTGTCCATGTATGGAAACTGAGTGGCGATGATCGACATGCTTGCCTGCGGTTCAGGGCCGATGGCCTGGTGCTCCCGGCGCTGGTGCCGGGCCTGGTTGCATTGCTCTGGGCCGCGATCGGCAGACCGCCTCCGGATATGACTGTGCTGCGATTGGCTGAAGGAGTTCCGCCGACTCGATCAGGGCCAGTCTTGGTGTACTGGGTGCCTTAATCCATCGGATGACCTGGTAGAACTCGCTTCGTGTCGACCTGCTGACCCTGGGTTTTCGGTTGCTGCGACGCATCGGTGATCTCGGAAAATTGCGTCATTACCGACGAACCATGTGCAGCTCGACCAGCGTGGTTCCGAATGACGTCGGTGAATGTATCCCTGCGTCCGTCGATACACTGCGAGGGGTGACCTGCTCAACTCGTCCTTTTTGTACATCTTGGGGTCGTAGATGATCGAGGTTCGGCTTCTGGGGCCGATGCAGGTACTCACCGGCGGGGTGCCGGTGCCGCTCGGCACCGCCAGCACCATCTACTAGTCGGTTCGACGGCACGGGCCAGGCTGTACGGTCTGCGAACCTGCGGTCTGCTCCTGCCCTCCTCCGTGGCCTGTCGGCGCCGATCGGCCGTCGTCGCCCCCTGCGGCGCGGCAGTCGGCGCTGACGTGAACATGTCTGGAGACTCTCCACATGGGTGCTACTCGTCTGGTCCTTGCCGACATGTGCAAGACCTACCGGCGGGCGTTCACGCTCGGCCCGATCTCCCTGACCGTGACCGAGGGCGTGACCTGCCTGGTCGGTCCCAACGGAGCCGGAAAGTCGACGCTGTTCCGGCTGGCGGCCGGCGTGGATCGGCCGACATCGGGGTCGGTCAGGCTGGAGACCGACGATGCTGGGCAGGGACTGGGATACCTGCCGCAGGAGCCGCAGTTACCCGGCTCTGCGACCTGCGAGGAGTTCCTGCACTACGTGGCATGGCTGCAACGGATCCCCCGGCAGCGCCGATCCGAGGCGGTGGAACTCGTGCTCGACCAGGTCGGGCTCAGTGATCGCCGGTCCAGCCGGATACGTGAATTGTCCGGCGGCATGCGTCGCAGGCTCGGCATCGGGCACGCCCTCGTGCACGGTCCGGCGCTCGTGCTGCTGGACGAACCGACCGTCGGCCTCGACCCGAAGCAGCGGATCGGGCTGCGTCAGACCGTCGGCCAGGTCAGTCAGAACAGGATCGTCCTTGTCGCGACACATCTGGTGGAGGACGTACGTGGGCTGGCCGACCGGGTGATCGTGCTCAACGAGGGTGCCGTGGTGTACGACGGCGACGTACCCGGGTTGGAGCGGTTGGCCGAGCCGGACGCCGCGGGCGACACCGACCTGGAACGGGCGATCGCGGGCCTGATGGGGGACTCGGAATGACAGCCAACGTGAGGTACGCCCTGCGTACGCTCGTCGGGCCGTGGTTGCTGCTTCCGGCGATTGGTCTTGAGGTGGCCATCTTTCTCATGCGGGGCGTGCCCTGGCGGGGCGAGGGCCTGTGGACGGTTGACTGGTTCGCTATCTCGCTGTTTCTTCTCGGGCCACTCGCAGCCGGCGCGGCGGCCGTGGACGCCGCGCGGTTGTCCCGCCCCGGCAACATCCATCTGGTGGTCTCGGTTCCGCGGCCGGAGCGGGTTTACCTGCGGACCGCTCTCTGGTGTGCGGGTCCGCTGATCGCCCTGCACCTGCTGGTGATCGTCATCGGCATCCTGATAGGGGAGGTATGGCGGCCCAGTACCGGTTGGATGGCGCTGGTCGGAGCCGCGTTGGTGCAGTGCGCCGCGATTCTGTGGTTCACCGCGATCGGCTCGGCGATCGGGCGCTTCTCCACCCCGCTCCTCGCGGGAATCGCCGGTGCCGGCGCCGGCTACGTACTGAACTACGTGGTCAGTAATGCCTTCGACGCCGAGCCGAGGTTCCGGTTGCTGGCTCTGGGTGGTGCCACTGTGACCCAGCTCGGCCGGGTCTACAACCCCGACTACCTCAGCGGTCAGGCGGTCGTACTGCTGGCAACGGCGCTGCTGTTCCTGGTCGTGCCTGTGACGATGCGCTCCGGATGGCGTCGGCCGACCGGAGTCGGCGCAACCGCCGCAGCGGTGGCGGTGGTAATGATCGCGGTAGCGCCGACAGTGCTGCCGGCGAACCGGAAACTGGCTGACGCACAGCCGCCCACGCTCTGCGAGGGCACCGGGCCGCAGGTCTGCATGTACGACGAGCACCGCCGATACGCCGACCTTGTCAACTCCCGCATCCGCACCCTCACCCAGGCCGCGTTACGCAGCGGGTATCCGGCGTACGTCCCGGAGCGGATCGTGGAGCAGAGCCAGAGCTATCGAGCGAGCGGCGGGGGTGTCAGGTCGTTGTGGTTGCCGGCCGATATCTACGAAAAGGGGCGGTACTCGATCGAGGATGCGGCCTATTTCCTCATCGAGCCCGGACACTGCGAGTGGATGACCGGGGGACTCACGCCCGAAGGCTTCTGGGAGGTCTTCTTCTCCCTGCTCGATACCTGGCTGCACATCGCGGGTGACAAACTCGACTACGTCCCCGTCGAGCACCGGATCCTCAGCCCCGAGGAGGTGCGGACCGCCTTGGCGGCGTTTGAACGGTGTGAGGTGGTGCCGTTGACGTGAGCAGTTGGCTGGCGGTACGGGCCTGGGCGGCGGTGCACCGCACCCGACCCGCGTCGGGGGTTACGGTCCTCGTGGCATCGGCCTCGATCTTCTTCGCCCGTACGACGATCGAGGATTTCGGGCTGATCCGGCTGCTCACCCCGGTGTCGGTGATGCTGCTGCTGCCAGCGATCGCCGCAGTCGGCGCCGCGATTGGCTGCGTCAACGCCGCCCAGCTCCCGCTGCCCGATCCGCCCCGGGCGGTGGCGGCCCGCCTGACGTGGGCGGTCGGCTGGGCGGGGCTCGCGATCCTGGCCGCGAACCTCGGCCAGTTCGCCGGCGCGGACGCGCAGTGGTCGGCGGTGACCCGGAACGCCCTGCTCTACCTGGCCGTGGGGCTGGCGATGATCCGGTTCGGGCGGGCGCACCTGATCTGGCTCCCCGTCGTGGCGTACACCGTCGTGTGCATGGTGTTCGGCTACCCGTCCGGCGAACCGCGCTACTACTGGTGGGCGGTGGTCATGCAAGAGCATGCGACCGTCGGGCAACTGGTCGGGGTCGGTTGCGTTTTCTCCGTGGGGCTGTTGACCTACCTGCTCCCCCGACCTGGCGGCCTTTCGTCGGCCCTGCCCCGGGCTGCCGTCCGCGTGGGGCGCGGGTGACCGTGCCCGGCTGATGGTCTGGCGTGCCACGGCCGGTGTCCCGGCGGATGGGGATCGCGCAGACCGTCGTACCGGCCACTCCGGCTCGCGGCTACGTCGGCGGGGAGACGCGTTTCGGGCTGGTTCCTCGCCGGCATGTCTGCGTGCGTACCGCCGGTGCGGGCGCCCTTCACCGCGCCCCGGTGCACTGCCCGCTAGGCTCGCGGAGGTGACCGACCCCGCACCTGATACGCGCGCCGACCCCGCGCACCTCACCCACGTCGACTCTGCCGGGGCGGCCCGGATGGTCGACGTCTCCGCCAAGCCGGTCTCGGTGCGCCGGGCCGTCGCCGCCGGCCGGCTGCGTACCACGGCCGAGGTGGTCGAGTTGTTGCGCCGGGACGGGCTGCCCAAGGGCGACGCCCTGGCCGTCGGCCGGATCGCCGGCATCATGGGCGCGAAACGCACCCCGGACCTGATTCCGCTCTGCCATCCGATCGCCCTGCACGGGGTGACCGTCGACCTGGCGCCCGGCGACGACACCGTCGAGATCACCGCGACGGTCCGGACCGCCGACCGGACCGGCGTCGAGATGGAGGCGCTGACCGCCGTGGCCACCGCCGGGCTCGCGCTGATCGACATGGTCAAGGCCGTCGACCCGGCGGCCTCGATCGAGGGGGTACGCGTGCTGCGCAAGGAAGGCGGCAAGACCGGCGACTGGACCCGACCGGCGGACCGGCCGTGATCCGGGCGAGGGTGGTGGTCGCCTCCAACCGGGCGGCCACCGGCGTCTACGCCGACACCAGTGGCCCGCTGCTGGTCGAGGGCCTGACGAAGCTCGGCTGCCAGGTCGACGAGCCGGTGGTGGTACCCGACGGCGACCCGGTCGGCGCCGAGCTGCGCCGCGCGGCGGCCGAGGGCGTCGACGTGGTACTGACCAGCGGCGGTACGGGCATCAACCCGACCGACCGGACTCCCGAGGTGACCCGGGCACTGCTCGACTACGAGATCCCGGGCATCGCCGAGGCGATCCGGGCGCACAGCCGGGACAAGGTGCCGACGGCGGCGCTCTCCCGTGGCCTGGCCGGCGTACTCGGCCGGATGCTGGTGGTCAATCTGCCCGGCTCCACCGGCGGCGCCAGGGACGGACTCGCCGTACTCGGGCCGATCCTGGGGCACGCGGTCGACCAGCTCCGCGGTGGCGACCACCCGCGCACCGACTGAGCGCACCGACTGAGCGGCGAGGGACGCGTACCGGCTGAACTGCACGGCGGAGCGTCGGGTCGCGACGATAGGCTCGTATGGTGAACGTGAGGAGCGTGCAGCAGCGGGCCGGACGCGCGGCGGGTGGGTCGACGTGAGCACCGAGACCGTCGTGGCGACCGATTCGTCGACCGTACCGCCGACGCTGGGCTGGGTGCAGGCCCGGTCCCGGGTCTACGAGGCCGGCGTGGCCGCCGCACCCGAGCCCGTCGAGCTACCGGTCTCCGAGGCGGACGGCCAGACCCTGGCCGAGCCGTTGACCACCCTCACCGACCTGCCCGCCTTTCCGACGTCGAGCGTGGACGGCTGGGCCGTACGCGGCGCCGGGCCGTGGCGGATCGTCGGCCGGGTCCTCGCCGGGAGCACGCCACCGCCGCTCACCGGGGACGGCACCGCCGTCGAGATCGCCACCGGCGCCATGCTGCCGGAGGGTGCGGCCGGGGTGCTCCGGGTGGAGGAGTCGACGCGTACCGCCGACGGGTTGGTCGCCGGCACGCTGCGGGCGGCGCCGGAGTGGCGTGCCCCGGGCGAGGAGGCGCGGGCCGGTGAGGAACTGTTGCCGGCCGGTACCCCGGTCGACCCCGGTGTGCTCGGGCTGGCCGCGTCCTGCGGCTATGACGCCCTACGGGTCCAGCGGGCGCCCCGGGCCGCTCTGATCATCTTCGGTGACGAGCTGCTCACCGCCGGCCGTCCCGGCGCCGGCCGGGTACGCGACTCGCTCGGCCCGGCCGTCCCCGCCTGGCTGCGCCGGTACGGCTGCACCATCAGCGCCGCCGACGTGGTCGGGCCGGTGGCCGACACCCTGGAGGCGCACGTCGAGGCGCTCCGCCAGGGGCTCGGCACCGCCGACCTGGTCTGCACCACCGGCGGCACCATGCACGGACCGGTCGACCACCTGCACCCGGCGCTGCGCGAGTTGGGCGCCGAATACGTCGTCAACACCGTGGCCGTACGCCCGGGCTTTCCGATGCTGCTCGCCCGGGTGACCGGGCCGGACGGCCGGGTCCGGTTCGTCGCCGGGCTGCCGGGTAATCCACAGTCGGCGATCGTCGCGATCGTCTCGCTGGTCGCCCCGCTGCTGGCCGGGCTGCGCGGCCGGGTGATGCCGGAGCTGCCCCGGGTGACGCTCGCCGAGCCGGTGGCCGGGCGGGGCGACTACACCCATCTGGCGCTGGTCCGGGTCGACCCCGCCGACAACACCGCCACCCCGGTCCGGCACGTCGGCTCGGCGATGCTGCGCGGGCTCGCCGGGGCGGCTGGGTTCGCCGTGATCGCCCCGGGCGGCAAGGGCGAGCCGGGGGACCGGGTGCCGGTCGTACCGCTGCCGTTGCTGCCCGGCGAGCGCCCCCAGCGAGGAGTGTGAGATGAGCGTACGCAGCGAGCCGGCCGTGGACAGCGGAGTCGTGCCGGCCGTGGACAGCGGAACTGTGTCGCCCGTCGACGGCGGAGTCGTGCCGCCCACCGGCCGGCTGCACACCGCGGTCGGCACCGCCCCGCTGGACGTGGCCTTCCACGAGTCCGTGGTCGCCGACGCCGCCGCCGGTGCGGTGGTCTCCTTCCAGGGCGTCGTACGCGACCACGACCACGGTCGCTCGGTGCTCCGGCTGGAATACGAGGGCCACCCGAGCGCGGCCGAGGTGCTCCGGGAGGTGGCCGCCGAGATCGCGGCCGATCCGGACGTACACGCGGTGGCGGTCTCGCACCGGCTCGGCCCGCTGGAGATCGGCGACGTGGCCCTGGTGGCGGCGGTGAGTACCGCGCACCGGGCGGCGGCCTTCGCGGCCTGCGCGCGACTGGTCGACGAGGTCAAGGCCCGGCTACCGGTGTGGAAGCGGCAGCTCTTCGCCGACGGTACCGAGGAGTGGGTGAACTGCCCCTGACCGGGGGCGGGGGCGGTTGCGGCGCGAGAACGCCGTGGCGGCCCGCCGGCCGTCACTCGGACGACCG
The DNA here is from genome assembly GCF_016862935.1 of Plantactinospora mayteni. Taxonomy (GTDB): domain Bacteria; phylum Actinomycetota; class Actinomycetes; order Mycobacteriales; family Micromonosporaceae; genus Plantactinospora; species Plantactinospora mayteni. Next base: position 86,806 of record NZ_BONX01000031.1, on the reverse strand, counting down.
ACGGACCGCTCCGTCAGCGCTGGCTGGCGAGCCGGCGGTCGAACCGGGTGTGTTCGACGTAGAACGCCGGCTCCGCACCGGGCCGCCACGGAAGTGCGGCGACCAGCAGGATGATCGCCAGGGCCAGGGAGTTCTCCATCAGGGCGCCGAAGAAGCCGTCCTGGTAGTGCGACACCTCCGGCAACTGGTGCTCGTACGGCCAGATCGGTGAGATCAGGAAGAGCAGGTAGAGCCCGACCGCCGCTACGCCGTGCCGCAGACCGGTCAGGGTGGGGAACCAGATCGGCGTGCGCAGCCCGCTCGTCCCGATCGGGCCGGCGCCGGCCGTCGAGAGTGGACCGCGTGGCCCCGGCCCCCGGCTGGCCGCCCGGCGTCGACTCGCGGCGTCGGCGAGGATCACGATCGCCGGGATCACCCAGACCAGGTGGTGCGACCAGGAGATCGGACTGATCACGCTGGTGGTGAGCCCGACCAGGGTGAAGGCGGTCAGCTCGTCGCCGTCGGCGTGCGAGTGCGAGGCGCGGGAGAGCCCGAGCGCCAGCAGCAGCATCGCGAACGCGAGCCAGAGCAGGGTGGGGGTCTCGATCGAGTCGTACAGTCGGGCGAGCACCCCGGCCAGCGACTGGTTCGGCGTCATGTCGGCCGCGCCGACCCGCTCGGTCTGCCAGAGCACCGACATGAAGTAGGTGGTCGACTCGCGACCGGCGATCGCGAAGGTGCCGACGGTGACGGCGATGCCGGTGCCCACCGCGGTCATCGCGGCCCGCCACTGCCGGGTGATCAGCAGGTAGACGACGAAGAGCGCCGGAGTGAGCTTGATCGAGGTGGCCAGGCCGATCCCGACTCCGGCCCAGGCGCCGCTGAAGAAGAGCCGGCGCAGCGGCCCGTCACCGGCGGTGATCCGGCTGCCGCGCCGGGCCCGCCAGCGCAGCGCCACCAGGTCGGCCATGACGAGACCGAAGAGCAGCAGGTTGACCTGGCCGTAGCCGAGCGTCTCCCGGGCCGGCTCGAGGGCGACCGCCATCGGTACGGCGAGGCCCAGGGTGAACCAGAGCGACCAGCCGAGCCGGTCGGTGATCGGCTTGAGTAGCGCGGCGAGCACGATCGCCAGGGTCGCGACGCTGGCGACGATGTTGAGCCAGCCGGCGAGGCCGAGCGGGATGGCCGCCATCGGCAACATGACCAGGCCGGCGAACGGTGGATAGGTGAAGCCGAGGGTGGTCCTGGGTGCGATGAAGTCGTATAGCTCGTGTCCGCCCGCCCACCAGACCACCGCGCCGTGGTAGATCTTCATGTCGAAGAAGTTGTACGGCCGTCCGAACGTGGCGATGGCAAGCCACGCGGCGTAGCAGACGACGGCGACAATGCCGATCCGTACGACTGCTCGACGGTCGATTCCACGAGCAAAGCGGCGGACTGGGGCGAGGCGGCCTAGCCGTCTTTCGACGGTCGCCGGCATGGCGTGGCCACCCCCGTACCAATGTCGGTCTTCCGCCCAGGTCCTCCGAGGAGCCTAGAACGGTGGGTCACTCGAATGCCTCCTGCGTTATGCGACCGTGTCCGATCCCACACTGGTTCGCGACATTTCCACCGCGTTAACGCAGGGAGTGCGGTTCAGGTGATTCACAGCCGCTCAGTCAGGTGAAACTAGCATATGTCCGGCATGGACCGTGGGCCGATCGGCGATCCCGACACCGCCCCGCAACCCCGGAACCGACCCTCCCCGACCGCGCCCAGCGGGGCCGATCAGCGACTCAACCAGGCAGTTTCCGAGCCGCCGTCGCGGAGCGTACGGCAATCCGCGCGTCCCGGCGGGCGCTGCGCACCGCCCGGCGTACCCGTCGACGGCCGCCGCCCACGGCGCGGCTGGTCCGCCAGCCCAGGCCGGGCCGGCCCTCGGTGTCGGCCGCCGCGAGCAGCAACCCGCCCATCAGCCCGAGATTCTTCATGAAATGGATCTGGTGTGCCTGCCGCTGCGCCGGGTCGTCCTGATCCCAGAACGGGTGCCCGGCGATGGTGGTCGGCACCAGCGTACCGGCCAGCAGCGCCGCGGCCGGCCGGGTGAAGTGCCCGGTGGCCAGCAGCAGCCCACCGAGGAGCTGGGCGGCCCCGTTGGCCCGGACCAGACTCGCCGGATCGGTGGGGATGTCCTCGTGGATGCTTCGCAACAGCGGCGCGACCCGGTCCGTCACCGGCTTCGCCCGGTCCACGTACGGTTCGGGGTTCGCCACGGCGCGGGCGCCGCTGACCACGAACATCGTGCTCAACAGGGTACGGGCCACGGTGCGTACGGGTCTCATGGGTCAAGTCTTACCCGTTCGCGCCGTCTTTCACCCGTCGAAGTGAGAGACTGGACGGCGCGGTCGCGGTACCGTCGCGAGCTGTGACGACTGTGCGGCTCCGCGCAGAGGGCCCCGCCGACGCCGTGGCGATCCGCCAAGTCGTGGCCGAGGCGTTCGCCAGCCCGGACACCCGGCTGCCCCCGGAGGTGCAGCTCGTCGAGGCGCTCCGGGTCAGCGATGCCTGGCTGCCCGAGCTGTCCATGGTGGCCGAAGTCGACGGCGAGCTGGTCGGTTACGCCCTGCTGAGCCGGGTCGAAGTGTGGCCGGGCGGAGTCCCTGCGCTGGCGCTCGGCCCGGTGGCGGTGCGGCCGGCCCGGCAGCGCCGAGGCTACGGCCAGGACGTCGTCCGGGCCGCGCTCGACGCCGCCGCCGAACTCGGCGAGCGCCTGGTGGTGGTGCTCGGCAATCCCGCCTACTACCGCCGGTTCGGCTTCGAGCCGGCCGCCCGGTTCGGGCTGACCAGCCCCTGGTCCGGGCTGGGCGCTCCGTGGCAGGCGCTGGTGCTGTCGTCGGTGGACGGCTCCGACGACCCGGTGCCGAGCGGCGAGGTGACCTTCCCGGCGCCCTGGTCACAGGTTTGAGGCCCCGCCGGCCCCGTGGGTGGTGCCGGTCGCGGGGTGTCGAGCGGTGCCGGTCAGGCCGGCTGGGTGCGCAGGTACCGGCCGAAGTGCGGGACCGTGAAGGCCACCGTGCCGCGCTCGCCCGAGTAGATCAGCCCCTTCTTGATCAGCGCGTCCCGGGCCGGCGAGAGGCTGGCCGGCTTGCGCCCGAGCGAGCGGGCGATCTCGGCGGTGGAGACGGCGGCGTCCATGTCGTCCCGGGGACCGCCCCCGGTGCCGTCGTCGCCGTCCGGCGCCTCGACCAGGGAGAGCGCGGCCATCGCCCGCATGTATTCCCGCTCGGCCGGAGTCGCCCGCTCGAAGCGGGAACCGAAGAACCCGACCGCCAACTCGGCCTCTGCCTCGGGCGCGGCGACCCGGACGTCGGCGGCGGTCACCGGTGACCGGGGCGCCGAGTCCCAGGTGGCCTTCCCGTACGCCTGGACGAAGTACGGATAGCCGCCCGACTTCTCGTAGAGCAGGTCGAGCGCCTTCGGCTCGTAGTCGACCTGCTCGCGGGCGGCGGGGGCGCAGAGCGCCTGGTCGGCGGCGATCCGGTCCAGCCGGTCGATCCGCTGGTAGCGGAAGAGCCGCTCCGAGTAGGACTTGGCGGCGGAGAGTACGGCCGGCAGGTGCGGCAGCCCGGCGCCGACCACGATCAGCGGCGCGCCGAGCTGGGACAACTCGTGGCAGGCCGCGCAGAGCCCGGAGACGTCCTCGGGGCCGAGATCCTGCATCTCGTCGAGGAAGACCGCGACCCCGGTGCCGACATCGGCGGCGACCTCGGCCGCGTCGGTGAAGAGTTCGACCAGGTCGATCTCGATGTCGCCGGAGTCCGCCCGCCCGCTCGCCGCCGGTACGTCGATGCCGGGTTGCCAGCGGTCCCGCAGCCGGGTCGCCCCGGCGCCCCGCCCCGCTCCGGCCGGCGCCGAGCGCAGCGCGAACGCCTTGAGTACGCCGAGGAAGTCGTCGATCCGGTCGGGTGCCCGGTGCCGGGGCGCCAGCTCCCGGATCGCCATGTGCAGGGCGGCGGCCACCGGGCGGCGGATCGACTGGTCCGGCCGGGCCTCGATCTTGCCGGTACCCCACAGCCGGTTGATCGCCTGGGAGCGGAGCGTGTTGAGCAGTACGGTCTTGCCGACTCCGCGCAGGCCGGTGAGGACGAGACTGCGTTCCGGGCGACCTCGGGCGATCCGCTCCAGCACGATGTCGAAGACCTCGAGTTCGCGCCCCCGCCCGGCGAGTTCGGGCGGGCGCTGGCCGGCTCCCGGCGCGTACGGGTTGCGGACCGGATCCACGTATCGCACGCTATCGGGCCTTCTAGCCAGGGCGCTAGACATCCGTAGACCGGTGTATTCGTGTCGCGCCCCGGTGGCGGAGGCGGACTGGTGGCGCTGTCGTGGTCGCGGGGCCGGGGTTCGGCTGAGTCGTCCGTCGCGGGTCGTCGTGGCTGGTTGTGGGTCGTTGTTTGCTGGTCGTGGGTCGTTGTTTGCTGGTCGTGGGCCGTCGAGCAGAAACTAGGACTGTCTAGCGTGGATGCTAGACAGTCCTAGTTTTGCCTACCGAAGCCGATCGGTGCTGGTCAGCGCCGCTTCAGGCAGAGTACGAAGTCGCCCAGGTCCACCGGGCCGTCCTCGACGTAGTTGGCGTCCGCCTCCGGCGAGCCGAAGATCGGGTCGTCCTTGCACTGCTTCGGGTCGGTGGTGAACGGGATCCGGGACAGCACCTCGTAGGTGTTCGGTCCACACGGCACCTTGCGGAGCTCCGGGTCGTCGTCGGTACCGTCGTTGACCACGCAGTCACCCTTGACGAACCGGTCCGACGAACTCGACGGCGTGCTGGCGGGGCCACTCGGGGTCGACTGCACCGAACTGGTCGGAGCCGGACCGGGAGCCCCGATGTCCGGGCCGGAGTCGTCGCCGGACTGGTCGACCAGCCACCAGATCCCGCCACCCACGCACACGCAGAGCAGCAGCAACACGATGCCGCCGACGATGAGGGCGATCTTCAGCCCACCACCGGACTTCGGCGGGGCACCGGGCGGGCCGAGCGGCGCACCCGGCGGTCCGTACGGCGCACCGGGCGCACCGGGAGTCCCGTACGAAGTGCCTGGGGGCTGGTACGGACCGCCGCCGTACGGGGCGCCGGGTGGGCCCGACTGCGGTTGGTCGGTCGCGCCCGGGTACCCGGGCTGGTGGGCCGCCCCACCGCTGGACGGCGGCTGCCCCCACTCGGGGCTCGGTCCGCCGCTGGATGGCGGTTGGCCCCATGCCGGATTCGGTCCGCCGCTGGATGGCGGCTGTCCCCACTCCGGACCCGCACCGCCGGTGGAGGGCGGCTGTCCCCATGCCGGATTCGGTCCGCCGCTCGACGGTGTCTGCCCCCACTCGGGACTCGGTCCGCCGCTGGACGGCGGTTGGCCCCACGCCGGATTCGGCGCGTCGCTCGGCTGTCCGTGCCCCGTGCCGACCGGCGGCGGATAGCCGGCAGGCGGGTAGCCCGGAGTCGGCGATGGCGATGGCGGCGATGGCGGCGGCGGATAGCCGGTGTCCGGGGGCGGCGGATAGCCGGGGCCCGGGGGCGGGGTTCCCGGTGGTGGAGGCGGATTGCCACCGGCCGGCGGGCCGGACGAGGGGGACCGGTCCGGGTCTTCGGGCTGCCGTCCGGCAGGCGTTCCGTAGATCGACATACTTCTCCAGGGTCGGGCGCGCGCTCCGACTGCGGTACGGAACCTGGGATGGCTGGCGCAGGGGTCGGGGTGGGCGCGGGTCGTACGCGGTAGGTCGCTCGAACCTCCGCTCATCTCGTCGGAGTACCGGGTGGCGGCACCCCGAAAGCTATCGTTTCCGAAGACAGAGCACGAAGTCCAGTTCGTCCAGCTCGCTATTGAAGAAGTAGAAGTTCGTGTAGTTCTGCACCTGGGCGCATTTGGCCTTCGCGTCCGGGGCACCGGTGGTGACGCCGTTGTAGCGGGCGAGTACCTCGTAGGTCTGCGGCGCACAACTCGTGATCGCCAGCTTCGGCGCCGCCTCCGTACCCTCGTTTCGGACGCACTGACCGGCCTTGACGAACCGCGCGTCGGTGGACGGCGAGTCCGGTGTCGCGGGCGCGGTCGTCGGCGCCTGCTCGTCCGGCACGTTGGCCTGGCCGGTCGGCTCTTCGGTCTGTTCGGTGGCCGGTGGCTGGGCGTCCGACGGCGTCTCGTCGCGGCCGAAGAGGTAGACGCCGACCGCCGCGCCGCCGAGGACCAGCACCGCCAGCCCGACCAGGACGGCGACGAACGCCCGGTTGCCGCCACCCTTCGGCATCGGGTCCGGTGTCGAGGTGGACCACGACGGGTCCGGGGCCGGCGTCGCCCACACCGGGTCGGCGTCGGACGTGGTCCAGCCGCCGGCCGGCGCGGCGTACGGCGTGGGCCCGCCGGAGTGGTGCGGTGCCGGAGCGTGGCCGACGTCGTGTCGCCGGGTCGGTGGATAGCCGGCGCCGGGCGCGCCCGAGGTCGGCGCCGCGCCGGGACCGGCCGGCTCGGGATATCCGGCCGGATAGCCGGGGTGGCTGACCGGGGAACCGGGGCCGCCGGGCGGCGCCGACGGCTGCGCGCCGCCCCAGTGCCCCGCGCCGCCCGCCGGGTCCTGATCGCCCCAGGGGTCGACGGGCTGGCCGTACTCGTCGGTGGTCTGCCGGTCCGGGTCGTTCCACGGCTGCGACGGACCGGGGTACGGTCCGCCGGGCGGTCCGTAGTTGGCCATCGACTGTCCTCCTGGTACGGATCGGTGAGAGGCTCGACACTCGCCTGGGACGAGCCTGCTGTGGCCACCGTAGCGTGACCCCCCGATGAGTCCACCTCCCGGAAGTGCGCCAACCTCGCCGACCGGGGCCGCCCCGATCGGCCCGGAGCGCGCCACCCCGGTCGGCTCGGAACGCGTTACTCCAGGCGACTCGGAACGCGCCACTCCAGGCGACCGGTCGGAGACGGCTTTCGGTCCGGTGGACCAGCCCGCCGTGTCGACCGGACCCGCTCCGGGCCCGCCGACCCGCTCGGCGCTGATCTGGATCGCGCTGGGCATCGTCTACCTGGTCTGGGGGTCCACCTACCTCGGCATCCGGGTCACCGTGGAGACGCTGCCACCGCTGTTGTCGGCGGCTGCCCGGTTCGCGGTCGCCGCCGGGGTGCTGGCCGTGGTACTGCGGCTGTGGCGGGGACCCGGCGTACTGCGGGTGACCTGGCGGCAACTGGGCAACGCCGGGCTGGTCGGCGTACTGCTGCTGGCCGGCGGGAACGGGCTGCTGGTGCTGGCCGAGTCGGGGCCGCCGTCGGTCGCGGTCTCCAGCGGGGTCGCGGCGCTGCTCGTAGCCGTGGTGCCGCTGCTGGTGGTGGTGCTCCGGGCCAGCACCGGCGACCGGCCCAGGCTGGCCACCCTGCTCGGGGTGAGTGCCGGCTTCGCCGGTCTGGTGCTGCTGGTACTGCCGGCCGGAGGCGCCGGCGCGGCCCCGATCGTCGGGGCGCTGACCGTGGTCGGTAGCGCCGTCTCCTGGTCCGTCGGCTCGTTCCTCTCCGGCCGGCTCCGCATGCCCGGGGACCCGTTCGTGGCCACCGTCTACGAGATGCTCGCCGGCTCGGCGGCGCTGGCCGTTGTCGGCGTCGCCCGGGGCGAGACGCAGGGCCTCGACCTCGGCGCGGTCACCACCCGCTCGTGGCTGGCGCTCGGCTACCTCGCCCTGGCCGGCTCACTGGTGGCGTTCACCGCGTACGTCTGGTTGCTGCACCACGCGCCGATCTCGCTGGTGGCGACGTACGCCTACGTCAACCCGGTCGTCGCGGTCACCCTCGGCGCGCTGCTGCTCGACGAGTCGGTGACCGGGCAGGTGCTGCTCGGCGGTGCGGTGATCGTGCTCGGGGTCGCCCTGGTGGTCTCCACCGAACGCCCACGCACCCGCCCCGCGCCCCGGGCACGGACCGGCGCGACCCGGGGGCAGGACGAGACGTGACGCCGGGCGTGGTGGCGGCGGCCGGACTCCTCGGAGTCCTGCTCGGACCGCTGCTGCGCCGACAGGTCTTCCGGTACGCCGTACCCGCACCCGCCGCGCGGCCGGCTCCGGAACCCCGCCCGGCCCGGTCCGACCTCGCCGCTCCCGAGCACGGCGCCCACCTCGCCCGTAGAGACGACGGTGTCGACCTCGCCGGTCGGGGGGACGGTGCCGACTTCGGGGGGCCGGAGGATCGTGTCGGGCGGGCCGGCCGGCGGAACTGTCCGCACTGCGCGGCGGCGCTCGGCACGCCGAGCCGGCGCAACCCGCTCGGCGTACTGCGGCCGACCGGGCGCTGTCCGCGCTGCCGGGGAGCGGTCGGCCCACGCGCCGGGCTGGTCGAGGCCGTCGCCGCAGCCGTGTTCGCCGCGCTCGCCGCCCGGATCGACGGGGTACTCCCGTTGCTCGCCTACGCCTGGGTCGCCGGCTTCGGCATCGTGCTCGGCTTCGTGGACGTGGCGGTGCGACGGCTCCCCGACCGGCTGACCCTGCCGGCGGCGGCCGGTCTCGCCGGGCTGCTCGGCGCCGCCACGCTCACCTCCGGCCAGTTCGGCCGGTACGCGGTGGCGGCGGCCTGCGCGCTGGCGCTGGCCGGGGCGTACCTCGGGCTGGTCCTGCTCTCCCCCGGCGGGCTGGGGCCGGGGGATGCCAAACTCGCACTCGGGCTCGGCTTCGCCACCGGCTGGTACGGCGGGAACACCGCGCTCTCCGGCGCACTGGCCGGCCTGCTGCTCGCCAGCGGGTACGCCGCCGTGCTGCTCCGGCTGCGCCGGATCGGCCGCCGCGACCACCTGCCGCACGGCCCGGCGATGCTCACCGGCACGCTCGGCGCCGTGCTCCTCGCCGCCTGAACCAGGAACGACACCGCACGTCCACGATGGCGCTCAGAGCAGCCGGAGTTGGCGGTCCTTCGGGCGTCGGGGTGCGTTGTCGCCGAGCCGCTCGAAGAGTCCGGCATCGATCGCGTCGAAGAACGGCGATGGTACGCAGTCCCGCTCCTGGCCGTGTCGCAGCCGCCGGGCGACATGGCTGAGGTAGAGCCGGTCCTGTGCCCGGGTCAGCCCGACGAAGAAGAGCCGGCGTTCCTCCGCCACCTCCTCGTCCGTCGGCGTCGAGCCGGGCCAGCGCAGCGGCAGCAGCCCGTCCTCGCAGCCGGGCAGGAAGACCACCGGGAACTCCAGACCCTTGGCGGCGTGCAGGGTGAGCAGGGTGACCGCCTCGGCGCGCGGGTCGAGCGCGTCGACCTCGGCGCCGGTGGCCAACTGGGAGAGGAACAGCTCCAGGTCGTCGCCGCAGCGCCGGGCCAGCGGGGTGAGCAGGTCGGCAGCCGTCCAGATGTCGTCCGGGCCGATCCCGCCGGTGGCGTCCAGGGTCGGGGTGGCGTGCCGCTCGGCGAGTACCTGCCCGGCCAGGCGTACCCGGGCGGCGATCGAGCCGCCGAGGCCGTCGGCGTGCCGTAGTTCGCGGGCGATCACCGAGACGCCGGGCCGGTCCCGCAGCCGGTTGTGCGAGCGCTTCTGCACCGGGATGTTCGCCCGGGCCAGCGCGTCCAGGATCGGGGCCGCCTGGGCGTCGGTACGGTACAGCACCGCGATGTCGGAGAACGACACGTTGCTGGTCCGGCCGTCGATCCGACCGGAGTCGAAGGAACGGTGTGACAGCCCGCCGACGAGTTCGTCGACGGTGCGTACCACGAAATCGGCCTCGTCCGCGACGGACGCCGCCGGGTAGCGGCCGACCAGCGGGGCTTCCGGGTCGAGCCGGGCCGGGTCCAGCCGGCGGCCCCGGACCAGCGTGGACGGCGCGATCGCCTGCCCGGCGGCGGCCAGGATCGGCGCCGACGACCGGTAGTTGCGGGTCAGCCGGACCAGCCGGGCGTCGACGAAGTCCTCCGAGAATCGCAGGAAGTACGCCACGTCGGCGCCCCGGAACGAGTAGATCGCCTGGTCCGGGTCGCCGATCGCGCAGAGGTTGCCGTCGGCCGGGCTGAGCAGCCGGAGCAGTTCGTATTGCGTGGCGTCCACGTCCTGGTACTCGTCGACGAAGATCCACCGCCACCGGTCCCGGTAGCGCGCGACCAGCTCCGGGTCGTCGCGCAGCAGCGTCACCGGCAGGCTGACCAGCTCGTCCAGGTCCACCAGGTCCTGGCCGCGCAGCAGTTTCACATACGTGGCGTCGTCGTCACCGGCCTCGGCCCGCGCGGTCGCCCGCTCGGTGTCGTCGGCGATCCGGAAGTCGTCCGGCAGCCCGGCGGCCCGGGCGTTCTCCCGCAGGACGGTCAGGCCGAGCGAGTGGAAGGTACCGACGGTGACGTCCTCGGCGACCGGCCCGAGCAGCCCGTCGAGCCGGTGCCGCAGCTCCTCGGCGGCTCGCCGGGTGAACGTGATCGCCAGGCAGTGCTCCGGATAGACGTTCAGCTCGGCGCAGAGGTACGCGATCCGGTGGGTGAGGGTGCGGGTCTTGCCGGTGCCGGGGCCGGCGACGATCAGCAGCGGCCCGCCCGGGGCGGAGGCGGCGACCCGCTGCATCGCGTCGAGCCGGTCGAGCAGTCCGGTGCCGACCTCCTCCATGCCGGCGAGCATCGGCTCGAAGGGCTCGTGCGGGGATGGCGGCGGGGCGAGCGGCGGTGCCGGCTCGGCCGGCGGGGTGGCGACCCGGGGGCGGCGGCGCGGCTCGGCCGCGGCGTCGGGCGCCGGCGGCCCGGGCCGGCCGGCCCGGGCCGGCGCCTTCGGCTCCGCGGGCGGTCGCTGTCGCGGCACGGGCACGTCGAAGAGCGCGTCCGCGAAGAGCGTTTCCGCCTGCCCAGCGCCACCCCGGCCAGCACCGCCGGAGCCGGAGGACAGCTCACCGGGCTCGAAGAGGGTGATCACGCCGTACTCGCCGTCGTAGCCGGGGACCCGGCGTACCTGGCCGCGCCGGAGTCGGGTGATCGCCTCGGCGAGCAGTTCGCCGCCGACCCGGCGGATCTCGTCGACCGGCGTGACGGTGAGGATGTCCAGCTCGGCACCGAGACCGGCGACCAGGGTGTTGAGCTGCCCCTCCACCGTCTTCGACTTCGGCCCCACCTTGTTGATCTCACCGAGGATCTCGGCGAGCTGGATCAGGTGGGTGACCTGCGGCGCGTTCGCCGGCCGGTGCCCGTCCGGCCGGTCGGCCAGATCCTCGACCCGGCTCAACACCCCGACCGTGAGCGGCTTGCCGCACTCCGGGCAGCGCCCGCCCGCCTCCCGGGTCCGCTGCGGTTCCCAGTTGACCCCGCACAGCCGGTGCCCGTCCGCGTGGTACTTCCCCTCCTCCGGGAAGAACTCGATCGTCCCGGCCAGCCCGTCCCCGCTGCGCAGCGCCGCCCGTACGGCGTAGTAGTCGAGTTCGGTGGCGAAGACGGTCGCCTCCCGGGCCAGGGCCGGCGGGGAGTGCGCGTCCGAGTTGGAGACCAGCCGATAGCGGTCCAGGCTGGACACCCGCCAGTTCATCTCGGGGTCGGAGGATAGCCCGGTCTCGACCGCGAAGATGTGCTCGGCGAGGTCGGCGTAGCAGTCCGCGATCGCGTCGAAGCCGGACTTCGAGCCGAGCGCGGAGAACCACGGTGTCCAGATGTGTGCCGGGACGAGATAGCCGTCCGGGCTGGCCTCCAGGGTGATTTCCAGCAGGTCCCGGGAGTCCAGGCCGAGGATCGGCCGCCCGTCCGAGCCGATGTTGCCGATCCGTCCGAGCGTGCTGTTGAACCGGGCCACCGCGTCCAGGTCGGGCAGGTAGATCAGGTGGTGCACCTTGCGGGTCCGGTCGTCCCGCTTGTAGATGGTGGAGATCTCCACACTGAGCATGTAGCGCATCGGGCTCGCCTCGGCGACGCTCGACAGCCGGGGCGGCAGTCGCCGGGCGATGTCCCGCTCCGCCTCCGGGCTGAGTCGATAGAGCCCCGGCTCGGCCGGGTGCAGGGACTCGCGCAGGTGTTCGTACCAGGCGGGGTGGGTGAAGTCACCGGTGCCGAGCAGGCTGATCCCCTTGCGCCGGGCCCACCAGGCGAGGTTCGGCATGGTGAGGTCACGGCTGCACGCGCGGGAGTATTTCGAGTGGATGTGCAGGTCCGCGACGAAGGGCACGGCGGCGGAGGGGGAGCCGTCAGCGGGTGCGGCGCGCAACGGAGACACGCCGCATCCTGTCACGCCCTCACCTCTGGACGCGTGTCGCCACGCGAGAGTGTGATTCCGCACCCGTCCCGCCGTGCCGACGCGTCGCGCCGGGTGAGACCACTGTTTCCCTGAAGTAGTGGTCCCACCCCGCGCCCGAAGCCACTCCATCAGGGAAACAGTGTGACCCTTCGTGGCGGTGGTGGGTCAGGGCGAGCGGAGTTCGACCAGGGTTACCTGGGGTGGGGCGCCGACCCGGACGGGTGGGCCCCAGAAGCCGGCGCCGTTGGTGACGTAGAGCTGGGTACCGTCGATGGTGGCGTGCCCGGAGACGACCGGCTGCTGCAACCCGACCAGCAGGTTGAACGGCACGATCTGGCCACCGTGGGTGTGCCCGGAGAGTTGCAGGTCGACGCCGTGTTTCGCCGCCTCGTGCACGTTGACCGGCTGGTGCGCGAGCAGTACCACCGGCCGGCTCGGGTCCCGACCACCGAGCGCCGCATCGAAGTCCGGTCCCTGGGCGAAGCCCAGCCCCTCGCCGGCCGGATCGTTCACCCCGGCGAGGTCGAGGACGCCGCCCCGGGCCAGGATCTCCGTACGCCGGTTCTGCAACACCCGCAGTCCGAGCCGGTCCAACTCCACCACCCACTCCTCGACCCCGGAGTAGTACTCGTGGTTGCCGGTGACGAAGAAGCTGCCGTACCGGGACCGGAGGTCGCGCAGGGGTGCGGCGGCGGGACCGAGTTCGCCGACGGTACCGTCGACGAGGTCGCCGACCACCGCCACCAGGTCGGCGTCGAGCCGGTTGATGGTCGCCACGATCCGTTCGGTGTGCGCCCGGCCGGCCAGCGGTCCGATGTGGATGTCGGAGACGGTGGCGATCCGCAGCCCGTCCATGCTCCGGGGGAGCTTGGCGAGCGGGATCTGCACCCGGTCGAGCTGCGGCGGGCCGAGGGCGGTGCGGACGCCGTACCCGACGATCCCGGTCGCGGTGAGCCCGGCGAAGATGGCGGCGCCCCGGGCGAGCAGCAGCCGCCTCCCCGGGTCGTGGCCCGGTGCCGGCGCGTCGGCCTGGACGGCTTCCGGGGCGGGCGCGACTGCCGGCGCGTCGGCCGAGGCGGGCGTGGCGGCCGGGGCGGCTTCCGGGGCGGGCGTGGCGGCCGGGGCGGCTGCCGGTACGACCGCCCGGGTGCGGCGGCGTAGCGCCAGCCGGGTCGCCAGCATCGGGATCTCCAGCACGGCCAGCAGGACGAGCAGGTAGAACATCACGGCCAGCCAGAGGTAGCCCGGCCAGGCCAGCCAGTAGAAGCCCTGGCGGGTGCCGACCAGCGTCGCCGGGGCGAGCAGGGCCAGGATCAGCACAGTCACGCCGCCAGCCCGGCGCCAGCGCCCCGGCCGGGTGGTGTCCCGGACCAGCCGCTTCCACAGGTAGAGGTGGATCAGGCCGGTGACCAGCGTCAACGCCCCCGCGAAGCCGAGCACTCCGAACAACCGTGCCCTCCTCAGCCGCCGGCGAACGGCGGCAGGACGTCGACCGTCGCGCCGACCGGCAGCGGCGCCCGCCGGTCGTGCCAGGCGACACCGTCGACCAGGAAGCTCGCCATCTTGAGTACGCTGGCCAGCCGCTCACCGTGCCGGTCGGCCAGCTCACCGGCGAGCTGGTCGAGGCTGCCGCCGCCCGGCACGGTCTCCTCGGGTACGCCAGCAGCGGCCCGCGCGGCGGCGAAGTAGCGCACTACCAGAGTCGATGTGGAGTCCATCGTCAGCCGCCGATCGCGGACATCGGCCGGGCCGGTTGCAGGAACGTCGGGTCGTCGATGCCGTGCCCGGCCCGCTTGCCCCACATCGCCACCCGCCACCGGTCGGCGAGTTCGTCGTCGGAGGCGCCGCCCCGCAGCGCGGCCCGCAGGTCGGACTCCTCGGTGGCGAAGAGGCAGTTCCGGACCTGCCCGTCGGCGGTGAGCCGGGTACGGTCGCAGTCCCCGCAGAACGGCCGGGTGACGCTGCCGATCACACCCACCCGGGCCGGTCGGCCGACGGTGTCCGTCCAGCCCCGCACCAACCAGGTCTCGGCCGGCGCCCCGCCCCGCTCGGCGGGGTCGGGCAGCAGGGTGAACTCGGCCCGCAGCGCGGCGAGGATCTCCTCGGCGGTGACCATCGTCGACCGGTCCCAGCCGTGCTGGGCGTCCAGCGGCATCTGCTCGATGAAGCGCAGTTGGTAGCCGTGGCTGAGCGCGAAGCGGAGCAGTTCCGGCGCCTCGTCGTCGTTGACCCCGCGCATCAGTACCGAGTTGATTTTCACCGGGGCCAGCCCGGCGGCCACCGCCCCGGCCAACCCGGCCAGTACGGCGTCCAGCCGGGGGCGCCGGGTCAGCTCGGTGAACCGGGTCGGGTCGAGGGTGTCCAGCGAGACGTTGACCCGGTCGAGCCCGGCCTCGCGCAGCGGCCCGGCGAGCCGGTCCAGCCCGATCCCGTTGGTGGTCAGCGAGAGTACCGGCCGGGGCGAGAGCGCGCCGACGGCGGCGACGATCTCCGGCAGCCCGGGGCGGATCAGCGGCTCGCCGCCGGTGAACCGGACCTCGGTCACCCCGAGCAGGCGTACCGCGATGCCGACCAGGCGGATGATCTCGTCGTCGGTCAGCACCTCCGACTTGGGCAGCCAGGGCAGCCCCTCGGCCGGCATGCAGTAGGTGCATCGCAGGTTGCACCGGTCGGTGAGCGAGACACGGAGGTCGGTCGCGACCCGGCCGTACCGGTCGACAAGCCCTCCGACGTCCGGCCGGTCCGCCGACGTCCGGTCCGGCGCTCCCCCGGATCGGACGGGGCCGGATCGAACGGGAATGGTCATCGCTCGACCGTAGCGCGTCAGACCGACAGCGCGGCCCGAGCCGCCGTAGCTACCGCATCCCGGTATGCCGCCCCGAAGAGCGCGGTGTGCACCAGCAGCAGGTGGAGTTGGTGCACCGGGACCCGTCCCCGCCAGCCGTCGGCGAGCGGCCACACCTCCCGGTAGGCGTCCACGATCGTGTCCAGGTGTGGGGCGCCGCCGAAGAGGGCGAGCTGGGCGAGGTCGGTCTCCCGGTGCCCGCCGTGCGCCGCCGGGTCGACCAGCCAGACCCGTCCGTCGGCGCCCCACAGCAGGTTGCCCGGCCACAGGTCGCCGTGGATCCTTGCGGGCGGCTCGGCGCCGCCGTACTCCTCGATCCGGGAGATCACCCGCTCCACCAGGGTGACCTCGGCCGCGGCGAGTGCGCCGTTGTCGACCGACTGCCGCAGGTAGGGCCTGAGCCGGTGCTCGCCGAACCAGACCGGCCACGGGCCGGCGGACGGGGTGTTGTCTTGCGGCAGCGCTCCCACGAAGCCCGGCCAGTCCGCGCCGAAGGTGTCCGCGCCGGCCCGGTGCAGCGCGGCCAGCGCGGCGCCGAACCTCCGGGCCGCCGCCGGGGTCGGGTCGCCCGGCTCCACCCACTCCAGGGCCAGCAGCTCCGGCAGCGCCGCGATCACCTCCGGCACCGGCACCGCGCCGGCCGCGCGCAGCCAGCGCAGCCCGGCCGCCTCGGTGGCGAAGAAATTCTCGGGTACCCGCTCCGCCGCCCCCTCCGGCCACGACTTGGTGAAGACGGAGTTGCCGTCGTCCAGGGTGAGTCGGGTGGCGGTGCAGATGTCGCCCCCGGACACCGGCGTCTCCCGGATCCGCTGGTGGGTGAGGAAGAGCGGAAGCTGCCCGGGATGCGCCCGCAGGTACGCCAGGTCCATCTGGGCAAGGTAACTGTTCGTCGGTTGCTCTTTGCCAACCAGGTGTCGCGGGGCGGCGATCGGGAGTAGATATGAGAACGTGGCCGCCACCGCGATCCGACCGTACCGGCCGGCCGACCATCGGGCCGGCCGGCGGCTCTGGGCCGAGCTGGCCGAGCAGCACCGCGAGCTGTACGAGGATCCGACCTTCGGCGGTGCCGACCCGGGCGCGGCGTTCGAGGAGTACCTGACCCGGCTGGACCTCTCCGGGGTGTGGGTGGCGGAGCGGAAGGACGCCGGGGTGGTCGGCCTGGTCGGGCTGATCATGGACGGCCCGGACGGCCGGATCGAACCGGTGGTGGTGACCGCCCCACTCCGGGGCCAGGGGATCGGCCGGGCGCTGCTCGACCAGGTGGCCGAGGAGGCCCGGCGGCGCGGCCTGGCCCGGCTCACCGTGAAGCCGCAGTCCCGCAACGTGGAGGCGCTGCGCTGCCTGCGCGGCGCCGGCTACGACGTGCTGTCGGCGATCGAGCTGACCGTCGAACTGCGGCCGGGTTCGGGAGCCCGACGTGACCCGATCGAGCTGCACGGGCAGCAGTTCCACACCTGAGCAGCGGCTCTCGCCCTGCGTGACTCGCAGTGGTGAGGCGCGGGCAGATCTGGACCCTGCTGCGTGGTGGTAGCCGGCATCGAGTGTTGGTGATCAGCAACGACGAGTACAACAGCGTCGAAGAACTCGCCATCTGGGCGCTGACCATCGTCCGGGACGTGCCGCATCCAAACCATCTGGTGGTACGCCTGGATGACGACGACCCGCTCGCCGGAGCGTACGTCAGGATCCACAGCGTCATGCAGATCCTGGACCGGAGCACGCTCCGCGACAACCACGGCTTCGTCTCGCACAGCACGATGAGCACTATCGAAACCGCGTTGCGGGAGTTCCTCGAGCTGCCGTAGCAGCGGGGACGTCTCGCGACGCCTCTCAGCGGCGTCCAGCCAGATCGGTGACGAAGGCGTGCCAGGCGGTCGGGGTGAAGGTGAGATTGCCGCCGTCGGGATCCTTGCTGTCCCGGACGAGTACGTGTCCTGGCAGGTTGTCGGCGACCTCGACGCAGTCCCCGCCGTTCGGGGTGGAACGGGTGCTCTTACGCCAGGCGGCGTCGGTCAAGTCCATGACTTTGCCACTTCCGTGAGGAGGTCCAGGGATTGGCGAGCTGGCAGTGCAACTGCGCTGACACTATCCCAGACCTCGTGCAGCGTGGCCACCTGGTTTGGGCTGGTCACCGTCTGCCCTTCCAGGTGGTTGTCCAGGTAGCCGACGTCCTCGGAATCGGTGAAACTGGCGAGCGCCAGCGGACCACCCCAGCCAAGGTGGGCCGGGGCGTCAGCCGGAATGACGCGGATGGTGATATGGGCCGCTCCGCGAGCGTGACGAGGTGTCGGACCTGCTCCGACATGATCTCCGGCTCGCCGCGCCGAAGCGCCAGCTCTTCGGTGATGGCCGAGATGCGAGGTGGATCGGCGCGATCAAGAATGGCCTGCCGGCTCAGCCGGAGCTGGACCTTGCGTTCCAACTCCTCGGGTTGAAGCGGACTACACGAGAGGACCATTCGTGCGTACCGCTCGGTCTGGAAGAGTCCGGGGATCACCAGTGCGCCGTAGAGCCGTAGGGCGGCGGCCTTCTCCTCGTACTCCAGCCAGGGGCGTAACCAGACCGGGGCGAGTTCCTGCTTGACGAAGCTCTCGTAGAAGACCGCCAGCGAGGTACCGAACTTGTTGTCGACGGCCTGGAGATAGTCGATCTTCGCCGGTCGGGTGCCCCGCTCGACGGCGCTGACGTGCTGCGCCGAGAAGTGGACCCGTGATCCCCACTCGTGCTGGCTGAGCCCCTCGACCGCCCTCCGGCGGCCCAATTCCCATAGCAGAAACTCGCTGGCTGACATGCCCATTCGCACTCTCCGACTCTCTACGAGGGGTGCTGGATTCTCTACGCCCGAATACCTCCGCAGCCGGCGACTCCACCTGGCCGCCGCCCATCTTCCCGGGTCGGTTCTGTCGCGTCCAGAGTGGAAGGCAGGCGCATTCGTCCGGACCCACCCACACGATTCCCCCAAAGGACGGGCGGATGTGCGCGGGGGTGGCATCGGGGTGTACGCCACCGACGCCACCCCCGCATCCATCGCATCGCGGCGGACGAAGGACGGCATCATGGAATGGCGATCACGATCAAATCCGGTACACCGCCGGGACTGGCGCCGATTGTGGCGCTGCTGCCGCTGCGGACTCCGCTGGCGATGCCCCGCCTCGACCGCTGCCGCGCCCTCCCCGACGCCGCGCCTTCGGGCCAGGAACTCCCGGTGGTGAGCCGCCGGCCGTACGCCGGGTTCCGGCCGCACACCCCGACCCGCCCGCTGTTCCGCTGCCGGGAGTGCGGCGCACCCTGGCCGTGTCAGCCCGCCCGGCTGGTGCTGCTGGCGATGTATCAGGACGACCGGCACCGACTGGCTGTCTTCCTGGCCGGTCGGCTGCTGGCCGCGATCGAGGACCAGCCCAACCGGCAACCGATCGACCTCGCCGCACGGTTTCTCGGCTGGCTCCCGCCGGCTCCGCCGACATCCGATGCGTTCGGCAGCGGGGCGCGGTTCCCGGCCGAGCAGCGCGACTACCCGGAGTAGCTGTGGATAGCCGGGCGTGTCGTCCACAGGTTGCCGACGGCGGGTACCCGATCGTCGATGCCGGCTCGCCACTCTGCCTGCCATGACCCCGATCGATCGAGCCGTCCTCGCCGTCCGCTCGACCACCGACCTGCTCGCCGCCGTGCCGTACCTGCTGGGTTTCCACCCGGCCGACAGCGTGGTGGTGATCGCGCTGCGCGGCAACCGGGTCGTCTTCGTCGCCCGTGGCGACCTGCCCGGCGCCGGACCGGCGGCCACCGTCGAGGTCGGCGAGGCCGCCGCGCAGGTCGCGGCCGTCGTCGCCCGGCAGCGCGTCGAGACCACGACCGTGATCGGGTACGGCGAGCCGGCCCGGGTCACCCCGGCGGTGGACGCGGTGAACGCCGCCCTCGATCGGGTCGGACTGCCGGTGCTCGAAGCGCTCCGGGTGACCGGCGACCGCTACTGGTCGTACGTCTGCGGAGACGCCGACTGCTGTCCGGCCGAGGGTCGGCGGTTCGACTCCTCGACCAGTCAGCTCGCCGCTGCGGCCACCTTCGCCGGTCAGGTCGCGCTGCCTGACCGGGACGCCCTGGTCCGGCGGATCGCCCCGGTCGACGGCCCGGCCCGGGACGCGCTGCGGGAGGCGGCCAGCAGGGCGGAGTCCCGCCTCGGCACCCTGCTCGACACGGCCCCGCCCGGGGATCCGCAGGGCCGCCGGGCACTCCGCCCAGCCGGCCGCACGGCGGTACGCCGGGCGCTGCACCGGCACCGTACGGGCGGTCAGCTCACCGACGACGAGGTGGCCTGGCTCAGTCTGCTCCTGGTGCACCTGCCGGTCCGGGACGACGCCTGGCAGCGGACCGGTGGCGAGGAGTGGCACCTGGCGCTCTGGACGGACGTGCTCCGCCGAGCGGCACCCGAGCTGGTGCCCGCGCCGGCGGCCCTGCTCGGCTTCGCCGCCTGGCGGGCGGGGCAGGGTGCTCTGGCCAGCGTGGCGGTGGAACGTGCGCTGGAGGCGCAGCCCGACTACTCGTTCGCCCAACTCCTGGCCGAGGCATTGCAGGCCGGGATCGGCCCCTCCGTACTCGACGACTGGCCCGAAGCCGACCCCGACGAGTCGTCGCCCCCTCCCGAGGAGGAATCACCCCCTCCTGGCGACGAGTCACCCCCTCCCGAGGACGAGTCGCTCTCTCCCGGGGACGGGCGGCGATGACGGCCGGGGTGGCGCGCGGTCCCGGGCCGATGAGAGGGCTAGCCAGCGGTGTCTGTGGCGGGAGCCGGGTCGCAGGCGAGCGCGACGGCGAGGCTGTCCTCGTAGACGTGGTGCCGGACGATCAGCCCCTCCTCGACGGTGAGGTGCAGGGCGAATCGGGTGCTGAACCGCTTCCCGGTGGCCCGTACGGTCTGCGCGGTCTCGCCGATCACCACTGCGTCCCGGCCGTCCACCAGGATCCTGTCGATCGCGGCGGAGCCCTGCCCCGGCACGCTGTTCGCCGCCAGGGTCCGATGGTGGTCGACGACGTCCGCCCGACTGGCCCGGGGGCGGATCCACGGCACCGCCGGGTGGGTCTGCTCGGGCCAGTTGACCTTCCAGTCGACCGTCTCGGCATAGAGCGCGGCGGTCCGGTCCGGGTCGCCGGCACCGATCCGGCGCAGCAGTTCCTCGACGGTGGCTCGGGTGTCCATGACGTGCCTCCAGTGCTGATCACGTTTGCCCGTCTAGCCTGCCAGCACCCCCGCGCCCCGGCGATTACCTCACAGGTAGGGCAGGAGTTCCGGGAGCCGGGTGGGCGCACAGGCGGGGCAGCTCGACAGTCCGTACCCGGGACACCCCGCCCTCGCCGGAGGCGGGCACAGGTGCGCGGGTCAGACGGTGATCCGGGTGTCTCCGGCGTACACGTTCATGGTGCCGCCCCGGAGGAAGCCCACCAGGGTCATGCCGGCCTCGGTCGCCAGCTCGGCGGCGAGGGTGCTCGGCGCGGAGACGGCGGCGAGCAGCGGGATGCCGGCCATCCATGCCTTCTGGGTGAGCTCGAAGCTGGCCCGGCCGGAGACCAGCAGCAGATGCCCACGCAACGGCAGCCGCTGTTCCCGGACCGCCCAGCCGATCACCTTGTCGACGGCGTTGTGTCGGCCCACGTCCTCACGGAGCACCACGAGTTTCCCGTCGGCGCTGAACAGCCCGGCGGCGTGCAGCCCACCGGTACGGTCGAAGCCGCGCTGGGCGGCCCGGAGCTGGTCCGGCAGCTCGGCGAGGGTACGTGCCGGCACGGTGACCGGGTCCGTCGACACGTCGTGCCGGGACCGGGTCCGGACGGCGTCGATGCTGGCCTTGCCGCACACCCCGCACGAACTGGTGGTGTAGAAGTTCCGCGCCGGATCGGTGGCCGGCGCCGGTACGTCGTCGGCGAGGACGATGTCCACCACGTTGTAGGTGTTCGGGGTGTCGGTACCGGCGCAGAGTTGCGCGGTGCGTACGTCGTCGGCGGTCCGGATGATCCCCTCGGTGAGCAGGAACCCGATCGCCAGGTCGATGTCGTCCCCGGGGGTACGCATGGTGACCGCCAGCGGGGTACGCCGGTTCGGCCCGGCCGGACCCACCCGGATCTCCAACGGCTCCTCGGCGGCGAGGTGGTCCTGCCGGCGCACCGAGACCCGACCACCCGCCTCGGCGGCGTCCAGGTCTATCCGCAGTACACCCCGCCGACCACTGGCTCGTCCCATGCCCCAATCCTGCCTCGCGGCCCGCCGCCCACGGCCGCAAGCCCCGGTTACCGTTACCCGATGACCGGAACGGGACCGTCCACCGAGCCCGACCGGGCCGAGCCCGACCGGGCCGAGCCCCAACAGGCAGAACCTGAACAGGCCGAGCCCGACCAGGCCGGGTTTGCGGCGGTGGTGCTGGCTGGTGGGGCGGCCCGCCGGATGGGTGGTGCGGACAAGCCTGCGCTGCCGGTGGGCGGTCGCCCGATGGTGGACCGGGTGCTCGCGGCGGTCGCCGACGCCGACCTCCGGGTCGTGGTCGGCCCGACCGGCGACCTACCGGCCGGAGTACGGGCGACCAGGGAGCAGCCGCCCGGTGGCGGCCCCGTCGCGGCGGTCGCCGCCGGCCTTGCTCTGCTACCGGACACACTCCCGGCTGACACCTCCCGCGCAGCCCCGCCCACCCCGTTCGACGCGACGCCCGCCCTGTCCGACGCGCCCGCCCTGTCCGACGGCGGCACCGTCGCGCTGCTCGCCGCCGACCTGCCGCTGCTGACCGCCGACGCGGTACGCCAGCTCCGTACCGCGTTGTCCGGGGCTACCAGCGCCGATGGGGTGGTCTACGTCGACGACGCCGGACGGGCGCAGTTTCTCTGCGGCGTGTGGCGGGTCGCTCCGCTGCGGGCCGCGCTGACCCGACTGGCCGCCGGCCGGAACGGCGTCCTCACCGGTACGTCGATGCGGGCCCTGATCGCCGAACTGACCGTGACCGAGGTGGCGTGGCAGGGGTCGGGGCCGCCACCCTGGTTCGACTGCGACACTGAGGACGACGTACGCCGGGCGGAGGAGTGGATCAGATGAACGCGATGGACCGCTGGGTGGCGGCGGCCTGTGCCGAACTCGATGTCGATCCCGCGCAGGTCGACGTGTCCCAGGTACTCGACCTGGCCCGTGACGTGGCGCACAACGTCCTCCGGCCCGGCGCACCGGTCACCGCGTACCTGCTCGGGCTCGCGGTCGGTCGGGGCGCGGACCCGGCGGTCGCGGCTGCCGCCCTCACCGCCCTCGCCGCCCACTGGCCGGAAAACGGCGGCACCGGGAACGGCGGCACCGGGAACGGCGGCACCGGGAACGGCGAGACCGGCTCCTAGTCCCATCGCCCCGGCTCGTGGCTGAGCACCCGCCGCCAGGCCACGGCGAGGGGGAGCGTGAGTAGCAGGCACACCAGCCCGGACCAGCCGACCGCCGGTACGGCTCCGATGCGTTCGGCGACGACCCCGGCCAGCACCGGGCTCAGCCCGGTCGCCGCGGTGAGCCCGGTGTTCGACAGACCCAGCAGTTGCCCGCGGCTGGCATCCGGAACGGCCGCCGCGAGGAACGTGGTCGCCTGCATGACCACGATCGTGCCGAGCCCGCCGGAGACGACGAACACCGCGATCGACGCGACGAGTCCCGGACGGAACAGGCAGAGCAGCAGCAGCGCGGCGGCGGCCACCGCGAGCGGGCCGACCAGGCGGGCACGCAGGTGGGCTGGTACCCATCGGCCGAACAGGTAGGCGCCGACCACTCCGCCGAGTGGATCGCTGGCCAGCAGCAACCCGACGGTCGTCGAGTCCCCGCCGAGCGCCGCCGCGTACGGGGCGGCCAGGCCCTCGTAGACGGTGAGGAACGCCATCAGCCAGATCAGCAGCGTAAGCGTCCGGACGCCTCGGTCGGCGAAGGCCATCCGGCCGCCGCTGCGCAGTGCGGCCAGCCATCCGCGCGGAACCCGCGCATCGCCCTCTCCCGAGGCGGCGGGCCGGTGCCGCACGCCGATCCGCACGAACAGGGCCGAGGCCGCGAACGTCACCGCGTCCAGCACGAGCGCTGTCGACGGTGTCACCACGGCGAGCAGGAATCCCCCACCGGCGAAGCCGAGCAACTGCGCCGTCTGTCCGGTCATGCTGCGGATCGCCATGCCGACCGCGAAGCGATCGCCGGACAGTACGTGCGGCAGCAGCGACAACTGCGCCGCCTTGAAGACCGGGTTCAGCAGCGAGACCGAGCCCACCAGTACGCACAACGCCCAGAACGGCAGCCCCGGGATCGCCACCAGCAGGATCAGGCCGGCCCGGAGCAGATCGACCACCACCATCACCCTGCGGCGTGGCGCCCGATCCGCGATGCCGGTCAGGAGAATCCCGCCGATCAGGGACGGCGCATAGCTGAGTCCGTAGGTCAGGGCGGTGAGTGCGGCGGAGCGGGTGCTCTGGAAGACCATGACCGACAACGCCACGCGCGCGAACTGGTCGCCACAGACCGACAGCAGTTCCGCGAGCCACACCGCCCGGAATTCCGGAATGCGGAGGACCTCGCGAAAGGTCACCCGGGGCGACGAAACCTCAAGCAATCTGGTCCCATCGTCGATGTCGCGGGCCGGTCCGGTCCTGGGCGACCAACGGCCGACCAGGACCGGAACCAGGCTCCTGCGGATCAGAGTCGGATGAAGCCGTACCTCACTGGTCCTTGGTGCGCATACCAACCTCCTCGTACGGGCCCTGCCGGTCGGCCAGGGCAGCACGAGATTAAGGCGAGTGCGCTTTCATTCCGCTGTCGCCGACCTGTCGCGGCCGCCGCCGGTGTTCGTCGCGCGGAAGTCCACCTCCTCGACCGCGACCAGCAGCCGACCTCGCCGGCTACCCGTCCGGCGGGCTCGTCCGCGACGCCGGCGTGGACCCTTCCGCCGGGGTCGACTCGCGCCGGAGCCGGGCGAGTTCGGTCATCCGCTCGGCCATCCACCGGCACCAGCGGATCCGGGGCGGCGTGCCGGCCAGCGCCAGTTCCAGGGTCGCGAAGGCGCCGAACTGCGGATGGAGTGGATCGTCCGCGTGCCCGGAGAGCAGGTCGGCGTGCTGTGCCTGGAAGTCGTCCAGCCGGCGCTGGTACGTCTCGGCCTCGGCGAGATAGAACTCGCGCATCCCGTCCGGATCGGCGGCGGCCAGCGCGTACGTCTTGAGGATCGCCTCGTCCCGGAAGGCCCGGAGTGCGGGCGGCTCGACCAGCCAGGCGGCCAGCGCCTCCCGGCCGGCGGCGGTGAGGCGGTGGGTCTTGCGCTGCCGTGGGCCCGGCCCGGCCTCGGCGTCGTGCTCGATCAGCCCGCTCGCCGACAGCCGGGCCAGCTCGGGATAGATCTGGCTCTGCTGGGCGGTCCAGTAGTAGCCGATCGGCTTGCGCATCCGCTGGACCAGCTCGTAGCCGGTGAGCGGGCCACGGTGGAGGGCGCAGAGCAGGGCGTAACCCAGCGCACTGACGGTAGCCAAACTGTTATCTCCCGGAGCGGCCCGACTATGTCTATGTTGACATAGTCTCCCGACGAGCAGCCGCACATCGAACGGGGAACTGATGCGCAGCATTGGACGATCCATCCTGGCAGCGATCGCGTTGACGGCGGTCATCGGCACGACCACGGCCTGCGGCGCGGAAGACGACACCGGTACGGAGACCGACCCGGGTGCGTCCCGGGCCGCCCGGCCGGCGGTCTCCCCGGCCCCCGGCGACCACACCCTGGCGATCGACCGGGCCGGCAAGGAACGGACCTGGGCGCTGCACGCCCCGCCCGGGTACCGCCCCGGCACGCCCATCCCGCTGGTGGTCGCCGTGCACGGCACCGGCCAGAGCCCCGAGCGGCTGCGGGACATCAGCGGGCTCGACACCCTCGCGGACACCGAAGGCTTCCTGGTCGCCTATCCGAAGTCGCTGAACAACGAGTTCAGCCGGGCGGCCGAGCAGGGCGACGACGTCAACTTCGTCCGGGCGCTGGTCGACACGTTGGTCAAGGAGTGGTCGGTCGACCCGGCCCGGGTCTACGCGACGGGCTTCTCCTCCGGCGCCGAGATGACGTACGCGCTCGGGGTCGAGGCACCCGAGGTGTTCGCGGCGATCGCGCCGGTCAGCGGGGCCTTCGCCGGTAGCCCGGCCGCCAGTGACCCCAACTACAAGCCGAGCCGACCGGTCTCGTTGATCACCTTCATCGGCCGGGAGGACCGCAGCTCCTCCCGGATGTACGGCGGGCTGTCCCGCTGGCAGAAGAACCTGGGCTGCACCGTCGGGAAGCCGGTCTGGGTCGACGCGGACCGGACGGTGAACCGCACGGCCAGCACCTGCCCGGACGGCAGCCAGGTCGTCGACTACACGGTCAACGGGATGGGTCACGCCTGGCCGTCGGCGACCGGCTACCGGACCGCCGTCGACGCCACCGCCGCGATGTGGGAGTTCTTCGTGGCGAATCCCCGCCGTTAGTGACGATCCCGCCGAAAGGCTCTGCCCCGGGTACCCGGGGCAACCCCTCTACTGTCTGATCGGGGTCCGCACTATCCCGGCCTACCGGTCGGCTGGGTAGGGTGTGCGGTGCCCTACGGACGGAGGCGATTATGGCGGCTGACAACCCTGAGGCGCCGGGGGATGAAGTGACCGAGGGGAACCCGGCCGAGCACTACGAGTCGATCCTTCTCGACGAACCGACCACCGCGGACCTCCGGGTGAAGGTGACCGAGGCGTGGCAGGAGTTCGCCCGGGCCCTCGCCGGCCAACTGCGCAGCCAGCCGACCGGTACGCAGATCGCGCTGACCCTCGACCCCACCGCATCCGGCACCGGGGACGCCGTCTACTCGGTGAGCATCGAGGTCGGCGAGGACGGCCAGATCGATCTGCGGGCGGTGGGCAACGCGGCCCTGCCCCAGGGGTACCGGCTGGATCGGGCCGCGATCGCCGACATGATCGCGCTCGGCTGGTCGCCGCCCGGCGTGGTCGAGGGCTCCGGCGGGCACTTCGGGATGCGGGCCAACACCACCGAGGCGGTCCGGCTCGCCACCACCGTGTCGCGGACCCTGCGCGACGTGTACGGCGCACCACACCCGGCCTTCCTCGTCTTCCTGGTCCACGACGAGGAAGACGAGCCGCTCCCGGTCGAACCGCTCGGCACGGCCCGGCCCGAGGTCGCCGAGGATCCGACCGCCGACCTCGACCTCGACGAGGCGCTGGCGGCGGCCCGGGCGGCGCAGAGCGGCAACGACGCGCTGGCCCTGGAGGAGCGGGTCCGGACGGTGGTCTCGGCGATGCTGAAGTCGTCGGCGGACCAGCTCCAGGTCGACTCCGACGGCGACATCGGCATTCGGGCCGGCTCGGCGATGGTCTTCGTCCGGGTCCGGGACAACCCGCCGCTGGTCGACGTCTTCTCCCCGGTGCTCACCGAGGTCGAGCCGACCGAGCAGCTCTACGTCAAGCTCTCCGAGTTGACCAACCGGATGCCGATCGGCCGGCTCTACTGCACCAACGACACCGTCTGGGCGTCGATCCCGGTCTTCGGGCGGAACTTCCAGGCGACCCACCTGATGCTGGCCGTACAGGTGATGACCGGGCTCGCCGACGAGCTGGACGACCGGCTGCACGGCGAGTTCGGCGGTCGGCGGTTCTTCGGCGAGGGCGACAAGCCGCAGCACCGGGACGCGGGCGAACACCGGACCGGGATGTACCTGTGACCCCTGCCGAGGGCTAGATCCGGATCACGCCGAGAGTGTTCAGGGTGCCGAGGTCGGTCGCCTTGATGGCGCCGTCGGAGACGGTCCAGAGCACCCCGTCGACCATCAGCGAGCGGCGGATCATCCCGCTCGACTCGTTGGTCCGCGCCTCGGCGTGCTCCACCAGCCCCGCCTCGGTGAAACCGCCGTCGCCCACCCGCAGCACCAGTGCGCCGCTGCCGGAGGTGCCCCTGCCGTCGATCCCGGCCGGCTCGTACGTGGTCAACGGCACCACCAGCGTGTTGGTGGCCGGCCAGTAGAGGAAGGCGTGCGGGTCGAACTCGGCCTCGGAGTGGCCGTACCGGACGTGGTGCTGGGCGATCCGGGTCGGCTTGGTCAGGTCGGAGACGTCGAAGAGGGAGACCTGACTGCCCTCGGTCCGCCCCTGCCGGTTCGCCTCCTGACCGACCCCGATCAGCCGCCCGCCCCCGATCGGGTGCAGGTACGACGAGTACCCGGTGATCTTCAGCTCGCCGGTGACCTTCGGCTTCCCGGGATCGCGCAGGTCGACGGTGTAGAGCGGATCGGTCTGCCGGAAGGTCACCACGTAGCCGGTCCCCTCGGCGAACCGCACGCTGTAGATGCGCTCGCCCTTGCCCAGCCCGGTGACCCGGCCGGTCTCGGTCAGCGTCTGCCCGTCGGCGCGCAGCACGTACACGGCGGAACTGGACTTCGGGTTCTGCCCCCAGGTACGCCCGGTGGTGGTGGCCACCCGCAGGTGCCCGTCCCACTCCGAGAGCGCGTACTGGTTGACCAGCCAGCCGGGCACGGTGGCGGCGGTGACGTAGCGGGGGCGGCCCGGGCCGGCGGTGTCGAACTGGTAGATGTCGGTCTGCTCGTCCTTCGGGTCGGGCGCCCGGTCGCCGGCGGTCAGCCCCGGCAGCACCCGCCAGCGCTGGTCGTTGGCGAGATAGAGCCGCGAGCCGTTGCTGTAGACGGTGTCGCCGTCGGCGGCGACCGTCACCGGGTCGCCGTCGCCGAGGGTGGCGGCGCCGAGATCGAAGCTGAGCACGGTGACCAGCGAGGTGCCGGAGTAGACCGCCGGCCGGCTCAGCCGGTCGCAGCCGACCCGCCCGGTGCTGGTCTGCCCACCGGTGCTGGTCTCGTAGCGGGGCAGCCAGGCGTCGATCGGTGCCTGGTCGACGATCTTCCGGTTGGCGGCGAGGCTCTTCTTCTCGTCGGCCGGCCCCGCTCCCTTGTACATCGGGAAGTCGAGCCGGGGCCCGGAGCGGACCACCACCCGGGCGGTCGGGCCGACCTGGCGGGCGTCGACCAGGGCACCGTCGGTCCGGTAGTCGCCGACGATCTTCGGGGCGCCGGCCAGGTCGACCAGGATCAGCCGGGGACCGACGATGGCCTGCTCGTCGATCGGCGGTACGCCGGGCCGGTCCCGCCGGCTCGTCCCGGGCATCGGGCTGCGGAACTCCCGGGCCAGTACCAGCGCCCGGTCGCCGTGCAGCAGCAGGTTGGTCTCGGCCCAGCCGACGTCCGGGCCGGAGTCGAGCTTCAGGCTGCCGGTCAACCGCCGGCTCGCCGGATCGACCACCCGCAGCGTGCCCTGGCTGACCGTCACGATGCGCCGGCCGTCGGTCTTCACCAGGTCCGGCTCGTCCACCCCGGCCTCGTGGGTGTTGGTCCCCGAGTAGCCGGATCCGGCTCCGGACGCGCCGGCGTTGTCGCGTGCGGCCGGCGCGTCGGCACCGGCGGCCCGCTCGGCTCCACCGTCGGTGGCCTGGAACTCCGGGCGGCCCCAGCCACCGCCCGCGAGGCCGTACGGCCCGACGTACGCCTTGGTGGCGGAGCGGAGCCCGGACAGCGCGCTCGCGCAGGAGTCGAAGGCGACCAGCCGCAGCCCGCTGGCGGGTACCCCGGAGTCGCGTGGCGGCGGCGACGGAGTGGGATCCGGCTCGGAGGTGCAGCCGGTGAGCAGCGTGCCGGTCAGCGCCAGGCCGGCCACGAACGCCGTACCGACGGTGGCGCCGGATCGAGTTCCCCGTGCGGGTGTCATGCGCGGTTCGACGCGCCGACCCGCGCCCACGGTTCCCGCCCCGGTGCACGGCGCTGCCGCCCGGTGCCCCGGACGGGCCGGGACTTCGGCGCGTTGTCGGTCCCGGCGGCAGGGGATCCGTCCGGACGGGCGGGGGCGGCGGCGCGTCGTCGGTCCCCGGCGGCAGGGGGTCCGTCCGGAGAGGGCGGTCGCGGTCAGGTCGGGGCGGGTACGACGGTCGGCGAGTCGACCAGCCGGGACAGCACGATCATGCTGCGGGTCGAGGTGACGAAGGGCTCGGCCCGGAGCCGTTCGAGGGCCTGCTCCAGGTGGGCGATGTCGGCCGCCCGGAGGTGCACCAGCGCGTCGGCCTCGCCGGAGACCGTGTAGGCGGCGACCACCTCCGGGTGCCGCCGGGTCGCCACGGTGATCTGGGCCGGGGTGGTCCGGCCGGTGCAGAAGAGCTCCACGAACGCCTCGGTGCTCCAGCCGACCGCCGCCGGGTCGATGACGGTGGTGAATCCCCGGATCACCCCGGCCGCCCGCAACCGGTCGACCCGCCGCTTCACCGCCGGGGCGGAGAGCGAGACCCGGGCGCCGATCTCGGCGTACGAGGCTCGGGCGTCGGCGACGAGCGACGCAATGATTCGCTGGTCTACGCCGTCGATCTGCAACGTTCCGCCTCTCTCAGGCAATGGTTCTGGCTGTTAGTAAACCTGTACCGTACCTACCCTTGGATCCGTGAACCAGCCGAGGATCCCAAGAAAGCGGACATATCTTCTGTGTCCGCCGGAGTACTTCACCGTGGAGTACGCGATCAACCCGTGGATGGACACCGCCACCCCGGTCGACCGGGAGTTGGCGGTCAAGCAGTGGCACGGGTTGCGGGAGACCCTGCTCGGCCTCGGTCACACGGTGCACGAACTCGGCCCGGAACCCGGCCTGCCGGACATGGTCTACGCGGCCAACGGCGCCTTCGTGGTCGACGGCACCGTCTACGGCGCCCGGTTCCGGCACCCGCAGCGGACCGCCGAGGCGGCGGCGCACCGGGCCTTCTACGAGTCGCACGGCTGGCGGTTCGTCGCGCCCGCCGAGACCAACGAGGGCGAGGGCGACTTCACCTACCTGCCGGCGGCGCACGGCGGCCTGATCCTGGCCGGGTACGGCTTCCGGACCGAGCCGGCCGCACACGCCGAGGCGCAGGAGGTACTCGGCCGACCGGTCGTCTCGCTGCGCCTGGTGGACCCGCGCTTCTACCACCTGGACACCGCGCTGGCCCCGCTCGACGACGGCAACATCGCGTACTTCCCGGAGGCGTTCTCGGTCGCCGCCCAGCGGGTACTGGCCCAGCTCTTCCCCGACGCGGTCCGGGCGGACGAGGTCGACGCGTTCGGGTTCGGGCTGAACCTCGTCAGCGACGGCCGGCACGTGGTGCTGAACGCTGAGGCCAGCGGGATGGCTGCCAAGGTCGCCGCCGCCGGCTACCTGCCGGTCCCGGTCGAACTCTCCGAGCTGAAGAAGGGCGGCGGCAGCGTCAAGTGCTGCGTCGCCGAACTACGCGACTGAGTCGACGGCCGCTTGACCCTGCCGGGTGGCTCAGCCGAGCGTCGCCAGCTCGCTGACCAGTACGTTGGACAGCACCTGCCCGTCCAGCTGCACCTCGCGCAGATACCACTTCTGCTGCGGGGTACGCGGCTGGTTGAACTGCCACGGGCCACGCGGGCTGTCGATCTGCCCGATCCGGCCGAGCGCCAGGTTGAGCTGCAACGGGCTGAGGTCCTTGCCGGCGATCCGGATCGCCTTGCCGAGCACCTGTGCCGCGTCGTACGAGGCCATCGCGTAGGTGGTCGGGGTCGAGCCGTGCGCCTTGCGGAAGGCGGAGGCGAACCGGCGGTTGGCCGCGTTGTTCAGGTCGGCGGAGTAGTTGAGCGAGGTGACGATCCCCTCGGCCTCGCGCGACCTGAGCTGCCCGAGCACCGGCCCCTCGGTGAGGAAACCCGGCGCGTAGATCGGCTTGCGGTAGCCGGCCTGGCGCAGCTTCTTGAGGAACTCGATCGCCGATTCGCCGGAGAAGAAGCAGTAGATCGCGGCGGGATCGCGGTCGACCAGTTGGCTGATGTATGGGGCGAACGCGTTCCGGGCCGGCTTGCCGGGGAAGTACTCGGTCCAGATCACCGGGTCGGAGATCCGCTCGTCGGACTCCCCGAAGCTCTGCCGGAAGCCCTGTACCGAGTCGAGGCCGGCGTCGTACTCCGGGGCGATGATCGCCACCCGGCCGTCCGCCCCGACCTGCTCCTTGACGTACGCCGCCAGCGCCCGCCCCGGCTCGTCGTTGATATACGACGTACGCCAGATGTAGACGACGCTCTGCAACGTCGACGGGGACGCGTTGGAGCCGATCAGCGGGATCTTCGCCTGCTCCACGGTGTCCCGCAGGCCGAGCATGACCGCCGAGTTGACCACTCCGGTGAGCGCCAGTACCCCCTGCTTGACGAGCTGGTCCAGGGCGGCCCGGCCGGACTCGGGGGTCTCGCCCTCGTCGGCGATGACCAGGTCGACCGGGTGCCCGCCGAGCCGCTGGTCGTTCAGGTCGAGATAGAGCTGGAAGCCCCGGACCATCTCGTCGCCGATCGGCTTGTATACGCCGGACTGTGCGACGATCATGCCGATCCGTACCGGCTCGTCGCTGATCGGCTCCTCGGTTTCGAGGTCGTCCGACCGGCCGCACGCGGCGGCCAGCCCGGTGGCGCCGAGCGCGCCGAGCGAGCCCAGCACCTTGAGCGCTCGTCTGCGGTCCATCTGCGACACGGATCCCTCCCGGGGCGGCGTGGGGGCGCGCAGCCCTCCCGGGGTTCTACCGGGAACGCGATGCTGCGTCAATGCCGCCTGATCTTCCAGCAAGCCAATGTAACTCGGCCAGTACGACGGGCCACGCGCGGGACAGCGGGTCGATCACCCCGAAGTGCTCGCATTCGGGCAGCTCGACGAAGCGTAGGTCGGTGCTGGTGGCCCCGGCAGCGTACCGGCGACTCGGCTCCACCGGTACCTGCCGGTCCAGGGTGCCGTGCACGATCGAGGCCGGGACCGGGGGCGCCGCCGAGCGGGTCGGGTCGGCCGTGGCGTAGAGGTCCGGCACGTCCTCCGGACCGCCGCCGAGCAGCGCGGCCACCGCGCCACCGTCCAGGTCCAGCCGGTACGCCTCGGCGAGGTCCAGCACCGGGGCCAGGGCGAGCACCCCGCGTACCCCGGCCGGGGCGCGCAGCGCGGCCCAGAGCGCGAGGTGTCCGCCGGCGGAGTGCCCGAGCAGGATCGGCGGGCCCGGTGCCATCCGGCCGGCCGGCAGCACGGCCTCGACCAGCCCGGGCAGCGCGGCGATCCCGGCCGCGACGTCGTCGAAGGTGCCCGGCCAGCCGCCGCCCGGCTGCCCCGTCCGGCGGTACTCCAACTGGGCCACCGGGTACCCCCGGGCGGCCAGGTCCGCCGCGAGCGGTCCGGTGTGCCGGCGGTCGTACTCGGCCCGCCAGAAGCCGCCGTGCACGACCACCACCAGCGGCTGGGCCGGACCGGCGGGCTCGGCCGGCAGGCGCAGGTCGGCGACGTGCTCGGGACCGGCGCCGTACCGCAGTGCGACGTCGGCCGGCGGCGCCGGCCGCTGGAGCACCCCCCGCGCATCACCGCCGCCCTCTCCGCTCATGGTGGTGACCGTACGGTGCGTGTGCTGCTACTACCCCCAGAGGGGCAGTAGCAGCACACGGTCCCGACAGTGGGCGGCGCGCGAGCCGGACGGTGGTTGCGGGAGGATGGGGGCATGACCGACGTGCCACGTTCCCAGGAAGACAACGACGACTCGGCTCCGGCGGAGAAGCGTCCCGGCGGCGGTACCGTGCTGGTGGTCGGCCCGGACGGGCGCCCGGTCGGCACCGTGCCGACCGACGGCGAGACGCCTGGCGAGGACCCGGCGCGGTTGATCGAGCAGCCGGCGAAGGTGATGCGGATCGGCAGCATGATCAAGCAGTTGCTGGAGGAGGTCAAGGCCGCACCGCTCGACGACGCCAGCCGGCACCGGCTGCGGGAGATCCACCAGCGGTCGATCGTCGAGCTGGAGGACGGGCTCGCCCCGGAGTTGCGGGATGAGCTGGAGCGGCTCTCCCTGCCGTTCGGCGAGGACTCCGTGCCGAGCGAGGCGGAGCTGCGGATCGCCCAGGCCCAACTGGTCGGCTGGCTGGAGGGGCTTTTCCACGGCATCCAGGCGACCCTGGTCGCCCAGCAGATGGCGGCCCGGATGCAGTTGGAGCAGATGCGTTCCGGCGGGCGCCCGGCGCTGCCGGTGGGCCCCGGCGGCACCCTTCCGGGGATGCCGGGCGGCACCGCCGGACAACCCGGTGAGGGCCCCGGCCCCGGCCAGTACCTGTAACCCCAGACCCGCCGACCGGTCCCGGACAGGCGAGAAACGCGAGCCCGGCCGGGCCGGCGTGGGTGGGTCAGGCCGGGCCGGCGATCCGGTCCGCGGCGTGGCTGCCCGCTCCCGCGCCGTCGGCGCCGTCCGGCGAGTCGGCGTCGAGCAGCGTCTCCAGGTACGCCGCGACCCCGTCCTCCTCGTTGCTCGCCGTCACGTCACCGGCGATCTCCAGTACGGCCGGATGCGCGTTCGCCACCGCCACCGCCCGACCGACCCAGGTGAGCATCGGTACGTCGTTCGGCATGTCCCCGAAGGCGACCACGTCGGCGGCGTCCACCCCGTGCTGGGTGCAATACCAGGCCAGCCC
Source organism: Plantactinospora mayteni (assembly GCF_016862935.1). Lineage (GTDB taxonomy): Bacteria > Actinomycetota > Actinomycetes > Mycobacteriales > Micromonosporaceae > Plantactinospora > Plantactinospora mayteni. Next base: position 53,304 of record NZ_BONX01000031.1, on the reverse strand, counting down.
GGCCGCCTTGGTCACCCCGGCCGCCGAGATCTCGATCAGCCCGGTGTACGACGAGTGGGTCGCCTCGGCGAGCCCGGCCAGCGCCGCGGCCACCACCTTCACGAACGCGTCCGGGTCCTGCGCACCGGCCCGGGCCAGCAGCTTCACCGCCGGTACGGCATGCAGGTCGGCCGGCGTCTCGATGACCCGGATGTCGGGGTAGCCCCGGTCCCAGTTCAGCGGATATGCCAGTTCGTGCCGGAACTCGCGGCTGTCGGTCACCTCGACCGCGAAGCTCACCCCGGGCACCTCGGCGCGGAGCCGCTGGACCACCTCGGCGAGCAGGTCGGGGGCGAGCGGATCGGCCCGGAGCACCTGGTCGACGACCGGGTCGTAGACCACCGCGCCGTTGGCGCAGATCGTGGGCAGCGGCTGGCCCAGTTGGTCGTAGACGTGCTGGAGCCAACGGATCGGGCGCCCGGTCACCAGCACCACACCGGTGCCCTCGGCGGAGATCCGCGAGATCGCCTCGACGGTACGCGGGCTGACCGACTTGTCCGCCCGCAGCAGCGTGCCGTCGAGATCCGTGGCCACCAGCCGAGGTAGTCGTCCCATCAACGCGAGAGTAGTCGATCGAGGTAGACCGCCACCCCGTCGTCGTCGTTGCGCAGGGTCACCTCGTCGGCGGCCCGCCGTACGGTGGGGTGGGCGTTGGAGACCGCCACCCGGGCCCAGCCGGCCCACTCGAACATCGGCAGGTCGTTCGGCATGTCCCCGAAGACCAGCACCTCGGCCGGGTCGACGCCGAGGGTCTGGGCCACCACCGCCAGTCCGGTCGCCTTGTCCACCCCGGGCGGGCAGATCTCGATGAAGCCGAGCCCGGCCTGGGTGATCGCGGCCTGCTCCGCCGGTACGACCCGGCGGGCGGTTTCGAGCAGGGTGTCCACGTCGTGGTCGGGGGTCCGGGCGAACGCCTTGATCACGTCCCGGCCCAGGCAGTCGACCCGGGTCCGCGCCTCGAACCGGTCCTGGTAGGGCCAGGTCGCGTCGAAATCACCCCAGAGCGGGGCACCGGGCGCGTCCAGCGCCTCGACCATCACGGTCAGCGGGCCCACCTCGGCCTCCAGTACCCGGAGCAGCTCGGCCAGGGACGCACCGGGCAGCCGCTCGTCGCGGAGGATCACCGGCCCGGCCGGGTCGGTCTGGTCGACCACCCGGCCGCCGCCGGCCATCACCAGGAAGTCGGCGGCCCGGATGTCGTTGCGGGTGAGTTCGGCGAGCCGGGGCCCGCGCCCGGTGGCGCCGACCACCGGAATGCCGGCGGCCCGAACCCGGTCCAGCACCTCGTGGGTGTACCCGGAGACGGTCTCGTCGGTACGCACCAGCGTGCCGTCGAGGTCGGTGGCGATCAGCTTCGGCAACCCGGGTCGGGGCATGGCTCCTCCTCCACCCCGCCGCCCGCCAGGCGTGGCTGAACTGCCGGAACCTGCTGCTACCGGATCAGCTGGCGGTCACGGGGCAGCAACCGTATCTCACCTTCCGGGGTGGCTCCATGACATTTGTGTGAAGTGCTCTCCACCGCAGGGGTTCACTTCGGTTCGAGCACGTCCCGACCGCCCAGGTAGGGCTGGAGGGCCTTGGGGACCCGTACCGAGCCGTCCGGTTGCTGGTGGTTCTCCAGGATCGGCACCAGCCAGCGGGTGGTGGCCAGGGTGCCGTTCAGAGTCGCGGCCATCTGCGGGCGGCCCTGGTCGTCCCGGTATCGCACGTTCAGTCGCCGGGCCTGGAAGGTGGTGCAGTTCGAGGTCGAGGTGACCTCCCGGTAGCGGCCCTGCGACGGTACCCACGCCTCGCAGTCGTACTTGCGGGCCGCGCTGCTGCCCAGGTCACCCGCTGCCACGTCGATCACCCGGTACGGTAGTTCGACCTTGGCCAGCATCTCCTCCTCCCAGGCCAGCAGCCGGAGGTGCTCGGCGTGCGCCTCCTCGGGGCGGCAGTAGGAGAACATCTCGACCTTGTCGAACTGGTGCACCCGCATGATCCCCCGGGTGTCCCGGCCGTACGACCCGGCCTCGCGGCGGTAGCAGGACGACCAGCCGGCGTACCGGACCGGCTCGGCCAGGTCCAGGATCTCCCCCGAGTGGTACGCGGCCAGCGCCACCTCACTGGTGCCGACCAGGAACAGGTCGTCGGCCTCCAGCCGGTAGACCTCGCTGGCGTGCGAGCCGAGGAACCCGGTGCCCTCCATCGCCTCCGGCTTGACCAGCGACGGGGTGATGCTCGGGACGAAGCCGTACTCCACCGCCTGGGCGACGGCGAGTTGCAGCAGGCCGAGCTGGAGCAGCGCGCCCACCCCGGTCAGGTAGTAGAACCGGCTGCCCGAGGTCTTCGCGCCGCGCTCGACGTCGATCGCCCGCAGCGCCTCGCCCAGTTCCAGGTGGTCGCGCGGGTTCTCGATCTCGGGCCGGGTGCCGACCTCGCGGAGCACCACGAAGTCGTCCTCGCCGCCGGGCGGGGTGCCCGGCTCGACCACGTTCGGGATCGCGTACTGCGCCTGGCGCAGCGCCGCCTCGGCCGCGCCGACCGCCGCCTCGGCCGCCTTCACCTCGGTGGAGAGTTCCTTGGTCCGGGCGAGCAGCCCGGCCTTCTCCGCCGGGTCGGCCTTCGGCATCCGCTTGCCGAGCTGCTTCTGCTCGGCCCGGAGCGCCTCGAAGCGCCCGACCGCCGCCCGCCGCTCCTGGTCGGCCCGCAGCAGGTCGTCGACCACGGACTCGGACTCGCCACGGGCACGCTGGCTGGCACGTACGGTATCCGGATCGTCGCGGAGCAGACGCAGGTCAATCACGGGAACCGAGCCTACCGGTGTGCGGCCGGACAGGTGTATCGAGATACGCCCGGCGGCTCGGCGCGGGGACGGCTCAGTGCGCGAACGGCTTGGTCGGGGTCACCGTCAGGTCGATCGGCGGCGGCCGGCCGTCATCGTCGTCGGGTACCTCCGGTGTGCCGGCCGCCCGGGGCCGCCGCCACGGCCAGTCGGACTCCTCGGCCGCGACGGGTCCGGCCGGTACGCCCGGCTCGGCGGCCGGCGCCGGGTCGACCGCGGTACGCCGGACGAACCGCCCGGCGAGCAGCAGGGCCAGCCCGAGTCCGCCGACACCGACGTACGCCAGCACGAGGCCCTGGCCGTACTCGATGACCATCCCGTCCAGTTGGCCGTACATCTGCCAGCGGTCGGCCAGGGTGTCGAGCGAGCCGGTGGTGGCGAGCAGTACTCCGAGCACCGCCCCGGCCACGGCCAGCCCGGCGACCCGGGCGTTGTGGCGTACCCCGGGCGAGCCGAAGAAGACCAGCGCCAGGCAGCCGAGTACCCCGAACACCCCGACCAGGTACGCCGTGCCGAACGCCGACATGTCCGCCACCCCGCTGCCCAGCGCGACCGCGTCCTCGGCACCCTCGACCGTCAAGCTGGTGACCGCCCAGTCGCCGATCAGCGAGGCGAAGACGGCGACCGCCCCGGCGGCACCGACCACCGGTACCAGCCGGCTGTCCCGGCCGAGCCGGTGCAGCGCCAGCCCGGCCCGCCCGCCGGCGGGCCGACGGTCGCCCCACGACACGATGCTGGCACCGTCCGGTGTGGTGTCCGCGTCGTCGCCCGAGCGCGCCGGATCCTCCCGGCCGGCGTCCCGACGGCCGTCCGGCCCGTCCTGCCGGGGGATGGAGACGTCGTCGGGCATCGCTGATCCCTTCCACGGCGGGCTCCTGGATCGATGATGGCACAGCACCGGCGGACCGGCCCCGCACCGAAGGCCGAGTGGCCCGGGTCGCCACGGCCCGGGTCGCCATGGCCCGGGTCGCCATGGCCCGGGTCGTCCTGGCCCGGGTCGTCGCGCCGCCGGTTGCTTTGAGCTAGCGTCGGCACCATGCCTATCCGCACCGCATCCGCCCGCTGGCAGGGCAATCTCACCGAAGGTTCCGGCACGATCCGCACCGGCAAGGGCGGGTTGCAGGGGAACTACTCGTTCAAGTCCCGCTTCGAGGAGGGCGAGGGCACCAACCCGGAGGAGCTGATCGGCGCCGCGCACGCCGGCTGCTTCTCGATGGCCTTCTCCAAGGCCCTCGCCGACGCCGGATTCACGCCCACCTCGGTCGAGACCACCGCCCAGGTGCATCTCGACAAGACCGACGCGGGCATGACGGTGACCCGGATCGACCTCGACACCGTCGGCGACGTGCCGGGGATCGACGAGGCCGAGTTCAACAAGCTGGCCGAGGCCGCCAAGGCGGGTTGCCCGATCTCCCGGCTGCTCTCGCCCGGGGCCGAGATCTCGCTCAACGCCCGCCTCTCCGCCTGATCCTGGCGTAACCTCCCCACCCATCCCCCGATCGCGGTGGTCAGGGCAAGTTCCCGGTAGGTCGCGGAGAGCGGCGCCGCCGGCCCTGATCATCGCGATCGTCGACGCCTGGTCCCCGATCGTCGATGCCGGCAGTGCGTCGGGTGCGGCACAATTGGGCGGTGCCGGTCGAGATGAGCCGCGAGCGTTTCGAGGAACTGGTCGCCGAGGCCCTCGACGAGGTGCCGGAGGAACTGCTCAACCTGATGAGCAACGTCGTCATCCTGGTCGAGGACGACTCGCCGGAGGACGGCCCCGAACTCCTCGGCCTCTACGAGGGCCACGCGCTGACCAGCCGGGGCTGGGACTACGCCGGGGTACTACCCGACCGGATCTTCATCTACCGCCGGCCGATCCTGCGGATCTGCGACAGCGAGGACGACGTCGTCGACGAGGTCGCGATCACGGTCGTGCACGAGATCGCCCACCACTTCGGCATCGACGACCACCGGCTGCACGACCTCGGCTGGGCCTGACCAGCGGCCGGCGGCCTGACCAGCGGGAACCAACACCCCCGGGACCTGCCCCGTTGCGTCGGTTGCCTACCCTCGGTCCTCCACCCGTCAGGAGGAACGTGATGCGCAGCGCGCTGTTCTCGGCAGAGAACCTGGAGAAGGAGTCACACCAGCCGGGCATGCGGCTGCAAAACTCCAAGATGTTGAAGATCGAACTTAACGGCGAGGCGATGGCCCGGGTCGGCTCCATGGTCGCGTACCAGGGGCAGGTGCAGTTTCAGGCGCTGGGCTCGGGCGGGCTCGGCAAGTTTCTCAAGCAGAAGCTGACCGGCGAGGGTGTCCCGCTGATGAAGATCAGCGGGCGGGGCGACGTCTTCCTCGCCGACTACGCGGCGGACGTGCACATCATCGACCTGGAGCCGGGCGACGCGCTGTCGATCAACGGCTCCAGCGTGCTCGCCTTCGACTCCACCCTGCAATACGACATCAAGATGGTCGGCGGCGCCGGCATGATGTCGTCGTCCGGCCTGTTCAACTGCGTCTTCACCGGCTACGGCCGGATCGCGATCACCACCAAGGGCATCCCGGTGGTGCTCAACGTCGACGCGCCGACGTACGTCGACCCGCAGGCAGCGGTCTGCTGGTCGGCGAGCCTACAGACCGGCTACCACCGGGCCGAGCAGCTCGGCCTTGGCACGCTGCTCGGCCGGCGTACCGGTGAGGCGTTCACGATGAGCTTCGCCGGCCAGGGCTTCGTGGTCGTCCAGCCCTCCGAGGAGCCGCCGATCCAGGGCATGGGCCGCCAGGAGCAGGGCGGTGGCGGCGGACTGCTCAACCAACTGATGGACTGATCGGCTGCCGGGGCACCCCGTCCGGGTGCCCCGGGGTCCGTCAGGTCAGGAGAGTTGGCCGGCGCGCAGCCGGGTCAGCCAGGCCGCCGCGTCGGCGTAGTCGACGTCGGAGAGCCCGGCCGGCGCCGGGACCGGCCGTTCGGCCACCGCCGTGCTCCCGCGATGCCTCGGGTACGACCCCAGGAAGCGCACCTCGGCGCAGATCCTGCGCAGCCCCTGGAGCGCCTCGCCGACCCGGTCGTCGGCGACGTGCCCGGTGCAGTCGAGGAAGAAGGCGTAGCGGCCGAGCGCCTCGCCGGTGGGCCGGGACTCGATCCGGGTCAGGTTGACCCCGCGTACCGCCAACTCCATCAGCACGGCGAGCAGCGCGCCGACCCGGTCGTGCGCGATGTAGACGGCGAGCGAGGTCAGGTCGTCACCGGTCCGGGGCGGCGGCGGTCCCGGCCGGCTGAGCAGCACGAACCGGGTCACCGCGTCGTCATGGTCGGCGATCTTGTCGGCGAGGATGGCCAGCCGCTGCCGGGCGGCGCCGATCGGCGCGCAGATCGCGGCGTCCTGTTGGCGCTCGGTGGCGGCGAGCGCGGCGGCGGCGTTGGAGAGCACGTCCACCACGACCGCGTCGGGCAGGTGCTCGCGGAGCCAGCGGCGGCACTGGGTGGACGCCTGCGGGTGGGCGGCCACGGTGTGCACCTCGGCGAGGGTCCGGCCCGGCGGCGTGGCGAGCACGAACTCGACCGGCAGCACCACCTCGCGGGTGATCACCAGCGGCTCGCCGTCGACCATTTCGTCGAGGGTGACCGCCACCGCACCGCCGATCGAGTTCTCCAGCGGTACCAGCGCGGCGTCGGCGTCACCGGCCCTCACCGCGTCCAGCGCCTCCGGTACGCTGCGCGCCGGCGTACGGCTGCCGCGTTCCGCGGCCGGAATCGTACGCAACGCCTGCTCGGCGAAGGTCCCCTCGGGCCCGAGGTAGACGAAGCGGGTCGGCGGTGTTCCGGGCATGCCGTCCAGCCTACAAACCGCCGTACGCCGGCGGGGGCGCGTCGCACACCGCCGTCCGGAGCGCGGGCGGCGCCTCGGCCCGGACGGTGATGCTACAGACGTCGGAGCCGGCGGTGACCAGCCGCAGGTTGCCGGCGCGACCCCGGGTCACCGCCTGCAACGGCTCCCGGTCGGCCACCGTCAGGACGCTGTACTGCCAGTCCTCCACACAGAGCGGCCCGCTCTGGTAGGTGACCCGGCCGGACCGGGGCAGGTTCGCGGTGCGGCGCAGCAGCGCGGTCACCTGGTCCCGACTCGGCTGTCCGGCCGGGCAGGCGGCCAGCGCGGTGGGCACCGGGGTCGGCGTCGGCGACCCGCTCGGCCCGAACGTCGGCGTACCGGTGGGGCCGACCGTCGGGGTGGGGGTCGACCGGGTGGGGGTGGCCCGGGGCTCCTGGAGTTCGGGCGGCACTCCGCAGGCTGCCAGGGCCAGGCAGCCGGCCAGGGCCAGGCAGCCGAGCAGGGCGCCGACGGCGCGGAGCCGGCCTGCGGTGGGGCCGGATGACGGGTGACGGGGCACGGCCGGGTCCTCGGGCATAGATGGCTGCCGTGGGTGGTGCGGCGGATGGCCCCGCCAATGGTAGGGCGTCGGCTTGATCGCCCACCCCTCAGGTGGTGACCCGCCGCCTCACCTGCTGATCCGGTGCCTGTGCCTCAGGTGGTGCTCTGGTGTCTTAGGTGGTGACCCGCCGCCTCGGGCGGTGATCTGGTGTGCCTCAGGTGGTGATCCGGTGTCCGAACTGCCGCAGTGCCGCGAGCGCCTCGACGAGGCGTACCGAGGGGACCAGCAGGTAGTCGGTGTCGAAGGTCGAGAACGCCACGATGTTGACCCGGGCGTCGGCCAGCGGGACGACCAGGGAGGCGAGGATTCCGGTCAGTGCCAGGTCGAGCGGGCCGGCTACCTGGAGGCAGCGCCACGGGGTCTCGACGGTGGCGTCGGCCGGGACCTGGTCGGCCCGGCAGATGATCGACAGTTCGGCGCCGCTCCGGGTCACCGACAGCACGCCGGAGTCCGCCGGAGGGCTCAGCAGGCCGGCCGGCACCGGTGAGCCGGCGGGCAGCCGGCAGACGGCGTACTCCTCCGGCAGCAGTGCGATGTCCAGCATGAGGAGACCTTACGGGGGGTACGGCACCGGCCCAACACCCTGGCCCGGTGGGAAGGCGAGATCGCGACGCGCGTCACCTGCCCGAAGTCGCCCAGGTGGCCGGTATGTCTCGGAAAGCTGTCCAGCCGGTGACCGGCGGTCGTCACACCTCGGAGGCGCTGCTCACACCTCGGCGAAGCGACTCACGCCGCGAACGCGCTGCTCACACCTCGGAGGCACTGCTCACGCCTCGGACGTGCTGCTCACACCTTGGCGAAAGGCTCTCGCCTCGGAGGCGGTGCTCACGCCTTGGTGCAGGGGTTCATACCTCGGCGAAGAAGGTGAGCGAGCCGGCGACGTGGCCGTCGGTGAGGATCGGGGTGGCGATCGCGTCGACGGTGGCGTCCGGCCCGTCGACCTCCGGGAAGCGCACCCGGAGCAGCCCTCGGGCGAGCCGGCCCGAGTGCAGGGCGAGCAGCGGGGGGATCTTCTCGACGTCCTGCTCGGTCAGCTCGCCCCGGGCGGCGGTGAAGTCGAGCAGCCGCAGTTCGCTGCCGAGCAGCGGGAGGCCGAGCGCGTCGAGCGGGGTGCCGAGGCCGAGCAGTTGGCAACAGGACGGCGAGACGGCGGCGATGGTGGTCTCCCGGTCGATCAGCAGGCACGGCTCGGCGGCCGTCGAGACCGTCTCGGACCACCGTGTCAGCCCGTCGAGGTGCCCTCGCCCGTCGGCGTCGTCGAAGCCGGTGGACCCGTGCCCCAGCGACGATGTCGCCGGCGTCGGGAACGCCTCCGAGATCGAGAGTTCGACGTGGGCCACCGCGCCTCCTATTTGCCGCACCACGCCCCACGCTAGCCGGTGCCCAGCGGGGTCGCGAGCCCCGCGATGCGCCGGCCGGTCGGGCCATCCCGCAGCCCTCGCCGGCACGGCACACCCCCCGGCGTCCCCACGGGGGACGGGGCGCCGCCCAGCGAGTGGCGTCGGCTGGTGACGCTACCGGCGACCGGCGTGCTTGTCAGCCGCCGTTCGGCCCTCCTCGTACCACCGGTAGTCCGCCGCCGAGCGGTACGGGGCGTTCAGCCAGGTGGAGGGGGACTGGGCGACCCGGGACAGCTTCTCCGCCGTGGCGGCGCTGATCCGGTTACCGCCCGCGACGAGCAGCCGGTCGAGTTCCCGGTGGGTCGCCACCAGGCACTCCTTGGGCAGTCCGTAGACGCTGATCACGCCGGAGCCGACGAAGGTCAGCACCGGGGTGACCGGAATGGTCAGGCCGACCGCGTTGGAGAGCGCCTTGGCCGCCCGCTTCGCGTCCCGCCGCGCCTCCGACACGTACGCCGGGCGCTTGCCGTTGATCTGCACGACGTCTCCGGCGATCAGGACCCGGGACCGACCGTGGTCGGCAACGGTGACCGCGAAGATGCCGCTGGGACCGATGGCGAGGAAGCCCGCGCGCTCGTCCCGGGACCGGTAGTCCAGGTCGAGCATGCTCACCTCGGTCATCTCGGTGCGTGGCCAGTCGACCACGTGCCACGATGGACCGAGATGATCGAGTCGGCTCAACGCCCGTGCGCCGGCCGCCTCGATCCGGCGGGCGTCCCGCTCGGCGCGACGCCGACGGGCCCAGTCCATCGGTGTCGGCCGGACGGCCTCCAGCGGGGGTGGTTGGTTGACCGGCGCGGGAGGGAGGGCCCGCGCAGCGGGAACCGCTGATCGTGCGGAAAAGACAGTCATCGTGACCTCCGGCAAAAGGTCCCTCGAAGTTATCTCCTCACTACGGTACGTGGCCAGACCTAGGGACCGGCAAGTCGAAGCGCCGGAGTGAGTGTGGATGAATGCCCTATTCACCCGAAGCCCTTTTTCCCGGATGGTGCCAACCGCTGCCATACGCTGCGAAGATGACCCATTTCGTGGACAGCGAGGTCGGCCGTCTCGGCACCGTACTTCTGCATCGTCCCGGACCTGAACTCGCCCGACTCACGCCCCGGAACAACGACTCGCTTCTCTTCGACGCGATCCCCTGGGTCGGGCGGGCGCAGGAGGAGCACGACGCGTTCGCCGCCGCGCTGCGCGAGCGCGGAGTCGAGGTGCTCTACATCGGAACCCTACTCGCCGAGACGCTCGCCGTGCCGGACGCGCGGTCCGAGCTGACCGAGCGGGTACTCGCCGACACCCGACTGGGTGACACGCTGCGCCGGCGGGTGGCGGCGCATCTCTCGTACCTCGATCCGGCCGCGCTGGCCGGCGTGCTGATCGCCGGCCTCGCCCACGAGGAGCTGCGGCTCGGCGGCGATCGGGGCGGCGGCCTGGTCTACCGGCTGATGGACCGGCTGGACTTCGTGATCGACCCGCTGCCGAACCTGCTCTTCACCCGCGACTCGTCCACCTGGATCGGCGACCACGCCGCGGTGACCAGCCTGGCCATGCCGGCCCGGGGCCGGGAGACCAGCCTGACCGACGCGATCTACCGGTACCACCCCCGGTTCGCGGGCACCTCCTTCGTGTACGGCCCCGGCCTGGAGCACCTGGAGGGCGGCGACGTACTGCTGCTCGCTCCCGGGGTGCTGGCGGTCGGGGTCGGCGAGCGCACCACCCCGGCCGGGGCGGAGCGGCTGGCCCGCCAGGTCTTCGAGGCCGGGCTGGCGCACACCATCCTGGTGGTGCCGATCGCCCAGGAGCGCGCCACCATGCACCTGGACACCGTCTGCACGATGGTCGACGTCGACGCGGTACTGATGTATCCGAACATCGCCGACACGCTCTCGGCGTACACCGTGGTGGCCGGCGCGGACGGCGACCTCCAGCTCGACGGACCGGCGCCGTTCCTGCGCGCGGCGGCCGACGCGATGGACCTGGACACGCTCCGGGTGATCGACACCGGCCTGGACCCGGTGACGGCGGAACGCGAGCAGTGGGACGACGGCAACAACACCCTGGCGCTCGCACCCCGGCTCTGCGTCGCCTACGAGCGCAACGTGGAGACCAATGCGCAGCTGGAGCGCGCCGGCATCGAGGTGATCCGGATCGCCGGCTCCGAACTCGGCTCGGGCCGGGGCGGCCCACGCTGCATGTCCTGCCCCCTCGTCCGGGAGCCCCTGCAAGACCCTGCTACTTCCCTGAAGTAGTGCCCTCCAACGCCCGGCGCAGCCACTCCTGCCCCGACAGAGCACGATCTTGCCCCGGCGCTCGCGGACCCGCTGCCGTGGCACGGCGCGGACCCGCCCCGGTCGCCGAGGGGAAGGCGGCGGACCGGGGCGGGTCGCTCGGGTGACGAGGCAGGTCAGTAGCGGCGCGGTACCCAGTGGAGGATCTGCCCGACGATCAGCGCGGGGTGTGTGTCGGGCAGTTGTTGCAGCGCACGGGCGAGGTGGGCACCGAGGTACATCATCAGTCCGATCCGGTCGCCCTCGAAGCCGAGGAGCAGGGAGAGACGCGCCTGCGGGCATGGCCAGGGGTGCTCACATTCGCGGCAGTCGTAGGTCTCTGCCGGGGCGTGTCCGGCGGCTTGGCGCTCGCGCCTGCGTCGTCGTGCGGCGAACCGCTCCCAGCGCATCTGTGGCCCGATCACCGGTCACACCCGTGCACCGCGCCGGGCGCGGTGTTCCTGCCCGGGAGTGAGGGCTCCCGCGCGACCGTTGGCCAGGTGCGAACGGGTGGGCGCGTCCCAGGCGGGTCGACGGTTCGTCACCCGGGATCGGGACGGTGCGGGCGGGGCGTCCGGCGTCAGTCCGCGACTCTCGGCCCGCTCGCTCTCGGCCCGCTCGGTTCTAGCTTGCTCGGTTCTAGCTTGCTCGGTTCTGGTCAGCCCGGTTCTGGTCAGTTCGGCCTGCGAGGGCGGGGCCGGTGGCCGGGAGGGTGCCGGCACCATGTCCGCCGAGTCCGGGCAGCGCCACCGGTAACCACATTGGCAGTACCGCCACAGGCGCCACCATGCGCGGCGGTGTCGGGGCTGTTTGACCTTGCGAGCGTGTCTCATGTGGCTGCCTCCCGTCGGCGAGATGCGGACGGGGGGCGGCACCAGTACGGACACCGGCACCGCCCCCGTGGGCGCTCCGCCCGGGTGGAAGGTCACGGGGGCCGAGCGGGGGCGCTTGACATCCACCTTGGACTTCTGACACCGAGTAGCGGAAGATGTGCAGACGGCAATATAGACGTCTATAGCATCCTCTACTGCATCCGGGAGTAGTACGTGAACGAACTCCGAGAGGTCCTCAGGAGACACCGGGTCGGGCGTCGCATGACACAGGCGCAACTCGGCCGCGCGGTCAAGGTGAGTGCGTCGCTGATCGCCGCGATCGAGCAGGGCCGGTTGATTCCCCAACCTGAGACGGCTGCCCAGTTGGATAAGTTCTTCGACTCCGAGGACGAGATCCAGCAGGCCGCCGTCCACGCCCGAGCGGACGCCCGACCGCCCTGGCTCCGCCCGTGGACCGAACACGAGGAGCGAGCCACCCTCCTCCGCTGGTGGGAACCCCTACTCCTGCCAGGTCTGCTCCAGATCGAGGAGTATGCACGCGCCGTGCTGCATGGCGGCTGGCTGTCGGACGAGGTGGTGGACCGAGCCATCCAGGTCCGGCAGCAGCGGCAGGCTGCCACTGTCGACCGCCCCAAGCCCCCGACGCTTTCCGCCATCATCAGTGAGTTTGCGCTGACCATCGGGCCATCCGAGCTGCGCCGCGAGCAACTGCAACACCTGCTGGAGCTCAGCCAGCGACCGAAGGTCCAGGTTCTTGTGGTGCCCCGGTCCGCTGGATTGCACGCCGGCCTGGCGGGTGCGTTTGTGTTGGCGACGCTCCCCGGCAACCGCCGGGCCGGCTATGTCGATGACCAGCTTCAGGGCCGGGTGGTGACGGACGGGGGAGATCTGGACCAGTTGGAAGTATCGTGGGAGATTGTCAGCGGGCTGGCCCTACCGGTGCAGCCGTCAAGGGACCTCCTCCAGAGAGCGATTGACGATCATGACTGACCTGGTGCCGCAGTGGCGCAAGAGCACCCGCAGCAGCTCTAACCAGGGTGCTTGCGTTGAGGTGGCTGACAATCTGCCCGGTCGGGTGCTGGTCCGGGACACCAAGGACCGTGACGGGGGCACGCTGGCGTTCGGGGCGGCGGGCTGGCAGGCGTTCGTCGACCTGGCGAAGCGAATCGGGCCGGTCGGCTGACCGCGCCCCACAACGACAGAGCGGCCTTCGGCATCACTGCTGGGGCCGCTTCGTCTCCTCTGGACCGGACACATCGCGGATATCGACAATGGCCTCTCGGGGGGTCTACCCGTGCAGTCGTCGGGGTCCTCTCCGGGAAAGGGAGATCAACGATCATGACTGACCTGGCGCCACGGTGGCGCAAGAGCACCCGTAGCAGCGGGAACCAGGGTGCTTGCGTCGAGGTGGCTGACAATCTGCCCGGTCGGGTGCTGGTCCGGGACACCAAGGACCGCGACGGGGGCACGCTGGCGTTCGGGCCGGCGGGCTGGCAGGCGTTCGTCGACTTGGCGAAGCGAATCGGGCCGGTCGGCTGACCGCCTCACACCACGACGAAAGCGGCCTCCGGCATCCACTGCCGGAGGCCGCTCCGTTCCCGACGCAGGCCGAGAGCTTCGTTCGGCGTGACCCAAGATTCTTGGCAAGTTATGGCGGCTGGCGAACCATTAGTCGCCAAGAATCTTGATGTGCCCAGGGGTGGGGGCCGGCGGGCCGGCACTTCGCGGGTGGTGCCTGACGAGGGGTGGCGGCGCCGGGTGCACGGTCCGGTGGCGGGTGCACGGCCGGCGGGTGCACGGTCGTTTCGGCGCGCGGTTGTCGCGGTGCCCGGATTTGGGTTAGCCGGTGATGAGGGTGGTGAGTGCGCCGCCCGAGGTGACCGTGCGTCCGGTTGTGTGCTGGTAGCGCCGGATGAGGTCGTGGCCGCGTGATCGCTGGCCAATTCGGCGTTCGGCGCGCAGCAGCGGGTTGCGTGGCGGTGGCGGGAAGGTGTCGGCCAGGTCGGCGAGCAGGGGCGGGGTGTCGACGCCGGCAGCGCTCAGCACCCATGCCACGCCGGGGTCGAGCGCGACGAGGGACAGGGCGAGGTGTTCCGGCCGGTGTTCGCGGTCCCGGCGGGCGAGTGCGAGCCGGAGTGATGCTTCGTAGGCTGCCTGGGCGTCGAGAGCTAGCGGAGCGTGAGCTGGCGGCCGAGTAGGCCCTGCTTCGCGCGGCGGGCGGCGGCGTCCAGCGGGGCCGGGTCGGCGAGGACGGCGGCGTACCGCTTCGCGAAGTCCGCCAGCGGGGCCTCCCAGGACTCGGCGGCGGCGTCCCGGGGGATGTCCCAGACGGGTACGAGTCGGCCGTGTGCCCGGAACATCCCGGCGAACTTGGTCTGCGGGGCGAGCGGCAGCTCACCGTCGGCGGAGAGCCGGGAGAGCGCGTCCAGCGCGGCGTCCTCGTCGTCGGGGAGTACCCAGCGGACGTGGCTCTTGTCGGTGACCTGACACCAGTACGCGGCGGGCGCCGCCGCCAGCCGGACCGTCGGGTAGATGGAGGCGTTGGCGCGTTCGAGCGACGCCTTGACGTTGGGGTCGTCCCCGGCACCCGGGTCGAGCCAGAACTCGAATCCGTCGTGCATGGTGATGTCGAGCGGCCCGTCGACCAGTACGTCCGGCAGCCGGGGACCCTCGCCGGGCAGTGCCGGCACCGAGACCGTGCCGCCGGGCTCGGTACGCAGCGCGCAGAGCAGCGCCTCGGCCAGGTCCCGGGAGACGTCGCCGGACTGTACGTGCCGCTGGAGACCGATCATGATCCGGCCGTCCGCCTTGGTGATCGCGGGCGTGGCCATCGGCAGCACGGTGGCCAGGGTGACGGGGCGGTCCCCGAATTCCTCGACCAGGTGGGGCGCGAGGGTCAGCGGGGCGGAGGCCGCCGGCACCAGCTCACGGAGCGCGATCCACTCCGCCTCGTCGGTCAGCCCCTCGAAGGGACGGGGTACGAAGATGTCCCGTACCTTCTGCCGCTTCTCGGCCCGGCTCTCCCCGCTCGCGGCACTGCTGGCGTCCGCCACCGCGGACCGGGAACTCTTTCGACGCTTGCCCACGGCGAGACAGCCTAGGCCCAACCGCGCCGGCGCGGGCACCGGGCGGCACTACCGGCGATTCACCTGCGGATGGACGGGAGCCGCACCGAACGGCGAGACCCGGCCGACCGGGCAGCGAGACCCCGCCACCGGGCAGCGAGACCCGGCCGACCGGGCAGCGGTGGGAGCGGGTCACGGAGCGGCGGTGGGAGCGGGTCACGGAGCGGCGCGACGGGAACCGGGCCACGGGGCGGCGACGGGAGCGGGGCGGGGGAACGGGTCAGGGAGCGGGGCGGCGGGGGCGGGTTACGGGACGGCGGCGGTGTGCCGGAGCGGATGGACCAGCCGGGCCCAGACGCTCTGCCCCAGCCCGTCGCGCTCGACCCCCCAGTCGGTGGCGAGCGCGGCCACCAGGAGGAGTCCCCGACCGTCCGTCGCATCCGGTCCGACCTGGCGCATCCGGGGCGGGCCGGCGGCGCCGCCGTCGGTCACCCGGATCTGCACGGTGTGGGCGGTAGGGCCGGTACGCAGCAGCCAGGTCAGCCGGATCATCCCGCCGGGCAGCGGCGCGGCGTGCCGTACGGCGTTGCCGAGCAGTTCGGCCGCCACCATCTCGGCGTCGGCGAGCAGGGCCGCCGGCACCGTACCGTCGAGTTCGGCACCGAGCCGGTGCCGGGCGGTACGGGCACCCTGGGCGTGCTGCGGCACCAGCAGGCACCACGATCGTTCGGTCGAGACGCTCGATGTCGAACCCTCTGCGACTTCTCCTTGCCGTCCGACGGACCGCACGGCTGGACGGGGTGCGTGAGCGCCGCGCGGTCCAGGTGGGAAAGGGTTCACTCCAGGTGCCTCCTCGACGGACCACCGGGGCGCGGCGCCACCGGGCGACCTCGGTTCAGCCTCGGGGCAGCCGTACCTCTGCGACCGTACCGCCACCGTCGCGCTGGCGGAGGGAAACCCAGCCGTTCTGTCGCTCGACAATCCGGCGTACGAGGTAGAGCCCCAGGCCAGCGCCGGGATAGCGGCGGCGGTCACCGGACTCCCCCTGCCAGAACCGTTGGAACGCGCGCTCGACATGCTCGGGACGTACCCCGATTCCCCGGTCGCTCACCCGGAACGCCACGGTCCGCCGGTCGGCCTCGGCGGTCAGCAGCACGGGCGAGCCGTCCGGCGAGTATTTTCCGGCGTTGGTGGCCAGCTCGGTCAGTACCGTCGCCAGGCTGGCCCGGTCGCCGAGCGCCTTCGGCAGGTTCTCCGGAAGCTGGATGACCAGCCGGTGGCGCAGTTCGGCGGGGAGGTCGACGACGGCCGCCCGGAGCGTGTCGAGCAGGTCGAAGGGGACCGGCGGGGAACCGCCGACCGGGCCGGCGTCGTTGGTGGTGGCGAGCAGCCGGTCCACCAGTCGGGCCAGTTCGCCGGCGCGCTGGCCGATCACCCCGGCCGCCTGCCGCCGGTCCGAGTCGGAGAGCGACTCCCAGTGCGTGCCGAGCGTGTCGGCGTACCCCTTGATGACCGTGACCGGGGTACGGAGTTCGTGGCTGGTCACCGCCACGAAGAGGTCCCGGTCGTGGTCCCGGATGTGCTGGTCGCTGCTGTCCCGGAAGGTGACCACCCGGGATGCCGCCGTACCCGGCAGCTCACCAGAGGTGATCTTGAGCCAGCGCCCGTCCGGCAGCCGGTGGTCGAGCACCTGCCCGGGTGGCGGCACCGGAAACGGCAGCGGCCGGTCGAGCAGTTCGGCGGCGCGCAGCCCGGTGACCTTCTCGGCGGCCGGGTTCCAGAGCTGCACGGTGGCGTCCCGGGTGACGATCGCCAGCCCGTCGGCCAGCGCCGCGACCACCGTGCCGTCACCGTGCACCGGCAGGCCGGCCTGGTCGCCGTACATGTGCGCGGCGGTGGCGGCCAGGAAGCCGAGGACCGAGCGGTGTTCGGGGTCGTCGGGGCGCTCGGCGTCAGGGTAGAGCGCGTAGAGGTTGCCGATGGCCAGGCCGCCGATCTCGACCCGGGCGGCGAGCAGGTGCCGCAGGCCGCGCCCGTCCAGCTCCTCGGCCAGGTCCGGAGGGAGGACGTCGACGCTCATCGCGCGTGCGCCCGGGCCGCAGACCAGCTCGTCGGCCGGCTGCTCGATGATCGGGATCGGCCGGCCGACCGCCCAGTCCAGCTCACCGTTGCCGGAGACCACCCGGCCGCCGTTCGGACCGAACTCCACGAAGGCGACGCCGGGCGCCCGGAGCGCCTGAGTGGCGACCCGTAACAGCCGGTTGAGCACGGGAAGCCCCACCTCCCCCGTGTTCAGCATCTCCAGCACCTCGGCGTGGCCGGCGATGAGGCAGGGGTAATCGGGGCGTTCCGGCATGCCCCGAGTCTGCCCGTTCGGCGGGGCTTTCGGCAGTACCGCCATCCGGCCGATGCGACCTCCCAGGCACCCGACGGCCGGTCTGCCAGGTAACGCGGCACCAGGGACGACTGCGGCGGCGTGTCAACCCGCGGCGCGCGACCTGGCCCGGCTCAGCGGCCCAGCCGGTCGAGGACCATGGCGGGCCGGTCGGTGATGATCCCGTCCACCCCGCAGGCCAGGGCCAGGTCCAGCTCAGGAGCGTCGTTGACGGTCCAGACGTAGACCCGGTTGCCCGCCCGGTGCAGGGCCGGGACGAGCTGCGGGCGGGTGCGGAGCAGCTTGAGGCTCGGGCCGGCGATCCGGGCGCCGAACGGCAGCCGGCCCCGGCGCAGCCCGGGAGGCGCCAGCTCCAGCAGCAGTACCGTCGACAGTCGGGGCGCCAGCCGGCGGATCTGGCGTACGGCCAGTGGGGAGAAGGACATCACGGTCGCGCGTACCGGATCGTCCGGCCGGGGATCGGCCAGGCCGTGCCGGTCCAGCAGCGCGGTCAGCCGGCGCTCGACGCCGGAGCCGTACCGGGCCGGATGTTTCGTCTCGATCAGCAGCTCGACCTCGCGGTCGGCGGCCCGGACCGCCCGGAGCAGGGCGTCCAGGGTGAGCAGCCGGGTCCGCTCCGGATCCGGCGGCAGGTCGCCGTCGGGCGCGGCCCCGCGGTGCCAGGAGCCGTAGTCGAGCCGTTCCAGCTCCGCCAGGGTGTACGCCCCGACCGGCCCCCGGCCGTTGCTGGTCCGCTCCAGCCGCCGGTCGTGTACGCAGACCAGGTGCCCGTCCCGACTCAGCCGTACGTCGCACTCCAGCCCGTCCGCGCCCTCGGACAACGCCTGGAGGTACGCCGCCAGGGTGTGCTCCGGCATCGTCGCCGAGGAGCCCCGGTGCGCGAAGACCAGCGGGGTGTCGGCTGGTTGTCCGTGCTCTGGGGCTCGCCGTCCCGGGCCGCTCCTCGCGCTCACGGTGCCGACGGCCGGTTCTAGACGACCCGGGCGGGCTGGCCGTCCTCGCTGGCCAGCGGCCGGCCGGCGGCGGCCCACTGCCGCATCCCGCCGTCGAGGTTGCGGACGTTGTCCCAGCCGTTGTTCATCAGGTAGCCGACCACCTGGCCGGAGCGACCGCCGGAACGGCAGACCACCACCACGTCGGCGTCGGTCGGGATCTCGGACATCCGCGCCGGCACCTCCATCATCGGCAGATGGTGGGCGCCGGGCGCGTGCCCGGCCGTCCACTCGTCCGGCTCCCGTACGTCGAGCAGGTAGGCGTCGGCGGGTACCTCGGTGGCGGTCACGGAGGGAATGTTGGCTGCGAACACGGTTACCAAGGGTAGAGCCTGTCCGCGCCATCGCCGGGATCTGGACGGACGGCGTTGGAGGGACGGTGCCGGAACCTAGAGTGGGTTGACCCACTTCGGGTGCTGCCGTGCCCAGTTGTCCAGGTCCTCGGCGTGCATCGAGGTGAAGAGGGTGCTGGCCGGCTCGTCCAACAGGACGTACGAGACCTCGTCGATCGTCTCGGAGTGGGACGGGAGCTGGATCCCGCGCAGCGCGTCGGAGCGGACCCGGCGCAGCCCGAAGATCAGCTCCTCCAGCGGTACGCCGTTGGTGTCGACGGTGAACGACGAGCCGATGGCCCGGATCACCTGGTCCAGCCGGATCGGGTTGCGGAGCATGTCCGTGGTGGTGGCCCGGTCCATCATCGCCCGTAACAGTTGCTGCTGGTGCCGCTGCCGGTCGAAGTCGCCGTTCGGCAGGTCGTAGCGCTGGCGGGCGTAGTCGAGCGCCTGTGCCCCGTTCATCTGGTGGCAGCCGGCCTCGAAGACGTACCGGGTGTGTATCGACCGGACCGGGGTGTCGACGCACATCCGTACCCCGCCGAGCAGGTCGATGGCGCGCTGGAAGCCTGCGAAGTTCACCAGGGCGGCACCGTCGAAGCGGATCCCGGTGAGCCGGCTCAGGGTCGCGGAGAGGAGTCGGGTGCCGCCCTCGCCACCGCCGCCGTACTGGAACGCCGAGTTGATTTTGTCGGAGCCGCCGGGCCAGCCGCTGGCCGGAGCGGGCGGGATCTCGACGAGCAGGTCCCGGGGTACCGAGATCAGATAGGCCCGGTCCAGCCCGGCGGGCAGGTGGGCGATCATGATGGTGTCCGAACGCTGGTCGGCACCGGGGCTGGCGGTGGGGCGCTCGTCGGAGCCGACCAGCAGGTAGTTGAGCGGGCCGGCGACGTCGCCCCGGTCGCTTCGGGCGGCCGGGTCGAGGAGCAGTTGCTTGACCACGCTGTTGTCGTAACGGTTGGTCAGCATGTGCAGGCCGGCGCCGCCGGCTGCGGAGATCACCAGCAGGACCAGGCCGAGCCCGAGCGCGATCTTCGCCCAGACGGGGGCCTTACGCCGCTGCCGGGACCGCCGGGCGCCTCCGGAGTCACCGGTACGCTCGGCGCCGAAGTCGCCTCCTGGCTGCCCGGGTTGGCCCGGAACCGCCCGCTTGGGTGTGAACGTGACCCCTCCCCGGACCCGGCTGAGTGAAGCCTTCTCACCTCAGGCTAGGGGCCCGGTTTGGGCGTCCAGTGGCTTTTGGGATATTCGCTGGCGATGCCCGCAGCGAAGGCGGGCTACTTGCTCGGGGCGAGCACGGTCGGATTGTTGATGATGAACTCGTCCAACCTGTCGTTCTTGACCGCCGCGAACATCTCCTGGCTGATCGGTTTGAGAGTCTCCCGACCGTTGTCGTTGCCGGCGAAGTTGCCGTCGTTGGTACGCAGCAACACCAGGTCGTTGGCTGCCACGCCACGCATGGTGAAGATGAAGTCGGCGATCGGGGTGCCGCTGGTGTCCATGATCAGCGCCTCGCCGGCCGCCTTCATCAACTGGTTCAGCTTGCCGATGTCGGTCGTCACGCCGTCGCTCATGGCCTTCTTGGCCATCGCCTTGATCAGTTGCTGCTGGTTCTGCTGGCGGTCGTAGTCGCCGTGGGTCAGGCCGTAGCGCTGGCGCGAGTAGTCCAGGGCCTCCCAGCCCGCCATCTGCCGGCAACCCTTCTTGTGCACCACCGGCTTCTTGACGCCGCTGACCTTGTCGGCCTCGTGGTTCCACATCGGCTTGCCGTCGACCAGCTTCATGTGGTGCGACTTGACCTCCTGGCGAACGCACATCGGGATGGTGCCGAGGGCGTCGATGATCTTTTTGAAGCCGCTGAAGTTGATGATCGCCGCGCCGTCGAAACTGATCCCGGTCAGCTTGTTGATGGTCAGCGCCATCAACTGCGCGCCGCCGGAGAGCCCGCCGCCGTTCTGCGCGCCGTGGTAGAACGCCTCGGTCGCCTTGGCGGTGCCGCCGCCGTACCTGCTGGCCTTGAACGCCGGCACCTGCACCTCGGTGTCGCGCGGGATGGAGAGCAGGTACGCCTGGTCGTGGCTGGCCGGGATGTGCAGCACGATGATGGTGTCGGCCCGTACGTTGTCGGCGTCCAGCCGGGCCCGCGCGTCGATGCCGAGCAGCAGCAGGTCGATCGGCCCCTTCAGGTCCTCGCCGCCCTCGGCGTCGGACTTGCTCGCGGCACCGAGCAGGTTCTCCTGCTGGATGGTGCTGGTGGCCTGGTCGATCACCACCTGCATGCCGACGATGGCCACCCCGCTGGCGAGCATCAGCACCGCGCCGAAGACCAGGGTGAGGCGGGCCCAGAGCGGCGTCCTGCGGCGCCGGGCGTTCTTGCCCTTGCTCCCCTTGCCCTTGTTCCCCTTGCCGCCGGTGCCGTTCGGCGTCTCCGCCCAGTCGTCGAGCGGGGCGCCGGGCCCCACCGACGCGGTCGCCCGGGAGGGCGGGACCGGCGAGGTGGGGCGTGGGGGACGTCGGCGGGATTGCACCGGCATGCCTGCTCCAGGGTCAGGGGTGAGGGGGCGGGACGCATGACACGATGCGGACACCCGCCAGTCGCCCCGAGTTCAACTACGTTACCTGCTCCCGTTCATCTACGGGTACGCCGCCTTCATCTGCGGGTACGCCCTCTTCGTCTACGGGTACGTCCCGGGTCGGTTCAACCGCCGTTGGCCGGTGTGGGCGTCGGGGCGACGTTCGCCGTGACCCAGTCGTCCATTGTGTCCCCCGCCATCGCGCGGTACATGGCCAGCGCCTTCTCCCGGTTCGACACCACCACCGACTCGCCGTTGATGGTCTCGCTGCCGTTGTGCGGGCTGGTGATGAACTGGAGGTTGTCGCCGCGCAGGTTGCGGAACTGGATCGCCATGTCGACCAGGGAGAAGCCCTCGTCGACGGTGACCGCGCTGGTGACCGACTTGAGGAAGGCGTTCAGCTTGCCCGGGTTGGTCAGGGTGCCGCTGCTGGCCGCCTTGTCCATCAGGGCCCGCAGGAACTCCTGCTGGTGCCGCATCCGGGCGAAGTCGCCGTCCGGGAACTGGTAGCGCTGCCGGATCCAGTCCAGCGCCTCGGCCCCGTCCATGTGGTTGACGCCCTTCTTGAACTTCCGGTACGGCTTGTGGATCGAGGTGATGTTGCGCTCGACCTTCAGGTCGACCCCGCCCAGCGCGTCGGTGACCTCCTTGAAGCCGGCGAAGTCGATCGCCATCACATGGTCGATCCGGACGTCGGTGAAGCACTCCACGGTGCGTACCGCCAGGGGCAGGCCGCCGAGCGCGAACGCCGCGTTGATCTTGCGGCGTTCGCCGCTGTCGCACTCCGCCTTGGCGTTCTCCGGGATCGGCACGTAGAGGTCCCGGGGCACCGAGACCAGGTATGCCTTGTCGTGGCTGGCCGGGATGTGCATCACGATGATGGTGTCGGCCCGCCACTTGCCGGCCTGGTCGACCGGGGCGTCCGGGTCCCGGGAGTCGCTGCCGACGAGCAGGATGTTCAACGCGCCGCTGACCGACTTGGGCCGGCCGTCGGCCAGTTCGGAGAACGGGTCGGTCCGGGCCAGGTCGTCGTCGAGCCCTCTGACGTAGAGCCAGAGGCCACCGCCGGCGAGCAGGCCCAGCACCAGCACCGCGACGCCGACGACCAGGGCGATCCGACCCCAGCGGGGGCGTGGACCGCGCCGGCCGGGGTCGCCGGGCAGAACCGGGCCGCCGGGACCGCCGGGACCACCGCCGCCGGGACCGATCGGCGGGTCGTAGGGGCGGGCCTGACCTGGTACGCCGGAGACGTGCGCCCGGCCGGAGATCCGGCTCGACCCGGCCGCCTGACCAGGGCCGGGCACCGAGGCCCGGCCGGCGGATCCGCCGGCCGTCATCGGGTACGAACTGCTGGCCGCGTTCGGTGCGGGGCTCTCGAACATGCCCTCAGGGTACGTAGCGGAACCAAGAAACCTCTGGGTGCCACGTCCCGGCTGGCCGGAACCCGGGTATCCTCCGCTAGCCCGCCAACCGCTGGCTGAAGTGGTCGATCGTCCGGCGCAGCCCCTCGGCCGGAGTCACCTCGGGCTCGTAGCCGAGCCGCTCCCGGGCGAGGGTGAGATCCGGCCGGCGCATCTCCGGGTCGTCGGCGGTCCGGGTGATGTAGCTCACCTTGGATCGGCTGCCGGTCAGCTCGGCGATCGTCTCGGCCAGTTCGCGCATCGACACCTCGTGCTCGGTGCCGCAGTTGATCGGGCCGGTCTCGGTGGAGTCGAGCAGCAGCAGGATGCCCCGGACCAGATCGCTGACGTAGCAGATGGACCGGGTCTGCGCGCCGGTGCCGTGCACGGTCAGCGGCTCGCCGCGCAGTGCCTGGGTGATGAAGGTGGGGATGGCCCGCCCGTCGTCCGGCCGCATCCGGGGGCCGTAGGTGTTGAAGATCCGGACGATGGCGACGTCGAGCCCGTGGTAGCGGTGGTAGGCCATCGTGCTCGCCTCGGCGAACCGCTTGGCCTCGTCGTAGACGCTGCGTACGCCGATCGGGTTGACGTTGCCCCAGTACGTCTCGACCTGCGGGTGCACCTGCGGGTCGCCGTACGCCTCGGAGGTGGAGGCGAGCAGGAAGCGGGCCCGGTCGGCGACCGCCCGGTCGAGCAGGTGCAGGGTGGCCAGCGAACCGACCCGGAGGATCTCGATCGGCAGCGAGGCGAAGTCGGTGGGGCTGGCCGGCGAAGCCAGGTGCATGATGGCGTCGAACCGCTCGGCGATCGCCGGGTGGTGCGCGGGCAGTCCCTCCGAGACGTCCGCCTCGACCAGGGTGAACCGGGGATGGTCCGCCAGGTGGGCGACGTTTTCCTTGGACCCGGTGACGAAGTTGTCGACCGCGACCACCGTGCAGCCCCGCGCGATCAGCGCGTCGACCAGGTGGGATGGGACGAATCCGGCACCGCCGGTGACGAGGATCCGGTGTTCCGCTCCGAAACGCTGGGCTACCACCATGAGCCCAGCCTACCCAGAAAGCTGATCACCGGTTGGCCGAGGGACCCCGTCCGAGGCGGTCCGGCCGGGGTCGGTCGGACGGGGTGGTGCCGGGTCACCTTCGTACCCGACACCACCCGTTGTACCGATCTGACTGTCGGTGACCGTCGAGTGGGTCGACGGTCAGTGTGCTCCGGCGCCGGTGAGGGACCGCACCTCCAGTTCGGCGTACTTCTCCTCGTCCGTCTCCTTCGAGATGATCGTGCCGATCCAGCCGCAGAGGAAGCCGATCGGGATGGAGATGATGCCCGGGTTCGACAGCGGGAACCACTGCCAGTCGTTGTCCGGGAACATCGCGGTGGGCGCCCCGGAGACCACCGGGGAGAAGAACACCAACCCGACGGCGCTGATCAGACCGCCGTAGATCGCCCAGACCGCGCCGGAGGTGTTGAACCTCTTCCAGAACAGGCTGTAGAGGATCGCCGGCAGGTTGCCGGAGGCCGCCACCGCGAAGGCCAGGGCCACCAGGAATGCCACGTTCAGGTTCTGCGCGAAGATCGACAGCACGATCGAGATCGCGCCGATGACCAGGGCCGAGATCCGGGCGACGTTGACCTCCTGCCGCTCGGACGCCTGGCCGCCCTTGATGACGTTGGCGTAGAAGTCGTGCGCCAGGCTGGACGAGGAGGCCAGGGTGAGCCCGGCGACCACGGCGAGGATGGTGGCGAAGGCCACCGCCGCGATGACCGCCAGCATGGCCGCCCCGCCGACGTCGCCGCCGAGGAAGTCGACCCCGAGCGCCTCGGCGAGCTGTGGCGCCGCGGTGTTGCCGGCCGCGTCCTGTGCGGTGATCGCCTCCCGGCCGACCAGGGCCGCCGCGCCGAAGCCGAGGGCCAGGGTGAACAGGTAGAACGTGCCGATGATGCCGATCGCCCAGAGCACGCTCTTCCGGGCCGCCTTGGCGGTCGGCACGGTGTAGAAGCGGATCAGGATGTGCGGCAGACCGGCGGTACCGAGCACCAGGGCGATGCCGAGGGAGAGCAGGTCGACCTTGTTGTAGAAGGTCTTCGTCGCGTCTCCGGCGACCTCGACGCCGTACCGCAGTCCTGGTTCGAGGAACGCGGAACCCTTGCCGGAGGCGTTCGCGGCGTCGCCGAGCAGGGTGGAGAGGTTGAACTTGTAGTGCGCCAGCACCAGGATCGTCATCACCAGGGCGCCGCTCATCAGCAGGAACGCCTTGACGATCTGCACGTAGGTGGTGCCCTTCATGCCACCCACCGTGACGTAGATGATCATGAGGGCGCCGACCATGATGATGGTGGCGATCTTCGCCGCGTCCGCGTCCATGCCGAGGAACGTCGTCCCCGGCCGGATGCCCAGCAGCAGCGCCACCAGCGCGCCCGCGCCGACCATCTGGGCCAGCAGGTAGAAGATCGAGACGGTGATCGTGGAGACCGCCGCCGCGGTCCGGACCGGCTTCTGCCGCATCCGGAACGCCAGTACGTCGGCCATCGTGTAGCGGCCCGAGTTCCGGAGCAGCTCCGCCACCAGCAGCAGGGCGACCAGCCAGGCGACCAGGAAGCCGATCGAGTAGAGGAAGCCGTCGTAGCCGTACAGCGCGATGATGCCGGCGATGCCGAGGAACGACGCGGCGGACATGTAGTCGCCGCCGATCGCCATGCCGTTCTGGAAGCCGGAGAAGGAGCGACCACCGGCGTAGTAGTCGGTGGCTGTCTTGGTCTGCCGGCTGGCCCAGATGGTGATGGCCAGGGTCACCGCGACGAAGACCAGGAAGAGCGTGATGGTCAGGGTACGGGCGGTGTTGCTGCTCCCCGCCTCCGCCGCCAGGGTGAACCCGGCGAGGACGTCTCGACTCATGACGTCGCCTCCTCCTTCTGCTCGTCCGTCTTCTGCTCGTCCGTCGCGCCGCTCAGCTCCTCACGGATCTTGTCGGCGATCGGGTCCAGCTTGCGTTCGGCGTGCCGGGAGTAGAGCCAGGCGATCAGGAAGGTGGAGACGAACTGCAACAGGCCGAAGACGAGGGCCACGTTGATGTTGCCGACGAGCTTGGTGCCCATGAAACCGCGTGCGTACGCGGAGAGGATCACGTAGAGCGCGTACCAGAGGAAGAACGCCACGGTCATCGGGAAGACGAAGCCGCGTAGCGCCTTGCGCAACCCGGCGAACTCGTCCGATCGCTGTGCGGCGACGTACCGTTCGGCCGGTGTGCTGGCCGGTGCGGGAGTGTCGGTAGACATGCTGGTCTCACCACCTTCACAGGGGCAGGGGAGTTTCCGCGCACCGTATGGAGCCGTCCGGATATCGGAAAGCAGTGATCCGGAGCCTGGTCGGCGGCTGCGCCGAACGGGCCGGTGGCTGCGCCCAGTGACCCCGGTCACGCCGCTTGGCGACGGGTCGGCGGACGCGATGGCCCGGGGCTGGGACGGCGCGGGGGAGCCCGCAGGTCTAGTCGGCCAGTTCGCGGTACCGGCCGCGGTGGTGCAGCAGCGGTGCCGCCGTACCCGCCAACTCGACCGTCTCGATGGTGGCCTCGACCAGCAGCGCCCAGCCGTACTCCCGGGCGCCGTCCAGCCGGCAGCCGGCCCAGCCGCCGATCCCGGCCCCGCCCGGCACCGGCCCGTACGGGGTGCGGGTCCACTCGTCGGTGGCGAAGAGGCCGCCCGGGGCCGGGAAGAGTCCGGCGAACCGGTCGGCGAGCTGCCGGTGTGCCGGGCCGAGCAGCGTCACGGCGAACCGCCCGCTCTCCGACGCCGCCGCCCACAGCTCCGACTCCTCGTCGACCAGTCCGAGCAGTCGACCCGGTTCGCCGTCGGCGACCAGCGTGGACGAGACGGTCAGCCCGGCCGGGTCGCCCGGGTCGCCGGTCGCGGTCGTCTCCGCGTACGCCGTCCAGAGCGTCACCGCCGCCGGTAGCCGACCACGCAGCCGGCGCACCGGCGAGCGGTCCCGCTCCGGGGTGGCGAACGGGTCGGTGTGGTGGATCTGCCCGCCCGGCGGATCGGCTCGGTTCACCGCCCCATTCTGCCCGGCCGGTCGTACCGGAAGAGGCGCCTGCCGGATCAGAGCCGGAGCGTCTCCGGGGCGTGCAACCGCAGCATGGTTGCGGCGATGTCGGTCGGCGCCCGGCGCCGGGTGGCCCAGGAGACGGTGACCATCACGGTGAAGGCCAGCGGCACGGTCCAGGCGGCCGGCTGGGCGATCAGCACGGCGGGCCAGCCGGACAACTCCGGCCCGACCACGGTGAACAGCACCGCGCCGACGGCCGCGCCCCCGCCGACCAGGATTCCGGCCGCCGCTCCGGCATCGGTCAGGCCGCGCCACCAGATGCCGAGCACCAGCAGCGGGCAGAAGCTCGACGCGGCGACCGCGAAGGCCAGCCCGACGACCTGGGAGACGTCCAGCCCGGAGACGTGCAGCGCCAGCACCATCGGCACCAGCCCGCCGACGACCGTGGCCAGCCGGAAGTCGCGTACCGAGCCCCGGCCGAGCACGTCGGTGGAGAGCACCCCGGCCACGCTGGTGAGCAGGCCGGAGGAGGTGGAGAGGAAGGCGGCGAAGGCACCGGCGGCGACCAGCGCGGCCAGCAACTGCCCGGTCAGGCCGTCGCCGAGCGCCGCACCGGGCAGGAGTACGACCACCGCGTCGGTCCGCCCGGTCAGCAGCAGTTGCGGGGTGTAGATCCGGCCGAGGACGCCGTACAGGGTGGGGAAGAGATAGAACGCGCCGACCAGGGCCAGCACCACCAGGGTGGTACGCCGGGCCGCCGCGCCGTCCGGATTCGTGTAGAACCGCACGAGTACGTGTGGCAGCCCCATCGTGCCGAGGAAGGTCGCCAGGATCAGCGAGTACGTGGCGAAGAGGCCCCGGTCGTCGTCGCCGGCCATGCTCGGCAGCAGCCAGTCCGCCCCCTTGGCGGCGTCCACGCTGGAGATCTCCGGCACCGGGTCGCCGGCCGCGAACGACAGCTCCTCGCCGGGGCGTACCTCCCGGGCGGAGCCGTCCGGCAGGGTGAGCCTCGCCGGCTCCTCGACCACGACGGTGGTCGCGGCCGGGAAGACCGGACCACCGACCGGGGTCACCGGCGGTCGGGAGTCCGCCTGCCACTGCAACGCCAGGAAGATCGCGGGTACGGCCAGCGCGGTGAGCTTGAGCCAGTACTGAAACGCCTGCACGAAGGTGACCGCGCGCATTCCGCCCAGCGCGACGTTGGCGGTGACCACCGCGCCGACCAGCAGCGCACCCAGCTCGTAGGGTCCACCGGCGACCGTGGTCAGGGTCAGCCCGGCCCCCTGCAACTGCGGCACCAGATAGAGCCAGCCGATGAAGACGACGAAGGCGGTGGCGAGTTTGCGCAGCCGCCGCGAGCCGAGCCGCAGCTCGCAGAAGTCGGGCAGGGTGAAGGCGCCGGAGCGGCGCAGCGGCGCGGCCACGAAGAGCAGCAGCGCCAGGTAGCCGGCGGCGAAACCGACCGGATACCAGAGCACGTCCACGCCGTACTTGAGGATCAGGCCGGCGATGCCGAGGAAGGAGGCGGCGGAGAGGTATTCGCCGCCGATCGCCGCCGCATTCCAGGTCGGGCTGACCATCCGGGACGCCACCAGGAAGTCCGAGGTGGTCCGGGCCAGGGTCAGCCCGTAGAAGCCGATCGCGACCGTGACCAGGGTGACCACGATGATCGCCGGCACGGTGTAGGCGTTGCCCACCTCAGCGCTCCGGCCGCTGGACCACGTCGATGAAGTCCTGCTCGTTGCGCTCCGCCAGGTGCACGTACGCCCAGCCGACCGCGACCAGGAACGGGAAGGCGGCCAGCCCGAGCAGCAGCCAGGGCAGGTTGACCCCGAACAGTTTCGCCGCGCCGACCTCCGGGGCGATCGCGAAGAGCAGCGGCAGACCGCCGAGCCCGATCCCGACCACCAGCGACAGCCGCAGCGCCAGGGCGAGCTGGGCGCGGATCAGCCCCCGGAGCAGGGCCTCGCCGACCTGGGTCTGCTGACTCAGCTCGGCCCTGGTCCGCTCGGCGCCGGTGTCGCTGCGGGCCACCTCGGCCAGTACCACCCGGGTCCGGCGCGGTGGCCCGGGCGGCCCCGGCTCCGGCTGCCGATCGATGGGGATGGCCACTCCGGCAGTCTCACCGCCTGGCCAGGAAAGTCAAGTAACCATCTGGCCCGGCACCGGGCAGCCCGCCTGGTTGGCCGGCGGTCGGTCGGCCTGGATCCGCCGGCACACCTTCAGTCCGTCGAAGCAAAGGGCCCCCGGCACGACGCCGAAAGCCCCTCGGGGGTGCTGCGGTCAGTGCTGCCTGGCGAGGCTGATGAACGCCTGCCAAGCGGCCGGCTCGAAGGTCAGCGTGCCGCCGTCCCGGTCCTTGGTGTCCCGGACCAGCACCCGGCCGGGAAGATTGTCGGCCACTTCGACACAAGCACCCTGGTTGGACCCACTGCGGGTGCTCTTGCGCCACCGGGGCGTGAGGTCAGTCATGGTCATTGATCGCTTTCGCTATAAGGTCTCTCGACGGCTGCACCGGCAGGGCAAGGCCGGCGACGATCTCCCACGATACTTCCAACTGGTCCAAGTCTCCCCCATCCGTCACCACCCGCCCCCGAAGCTGGTCGTCCACGTAGCCGGCGCGGCCCCTTGCCGGAAGCGAGGCCAGCACGAACGCACCTTGCAAGCCGCCATGTAGACCAGCGGACCGGGGCACGACCAGCACCTGCACTCTTGGCCGGTGGCTGATTTCGAGCAAGTGCTTTAGCTGCTCACGGTCTATCTCGGGTGGTGTACACATCAGGGCAAACTCGCCGATGATGGCCGTCAGGGCCGGAGGCGTGGGCCTGTTCACGGTTGCGGCCTGCCTGTCGTGGCGAACCTGAATGGTCCGGTCAACCGCGTCGTCTACCACCCAGCCACCGCGTAGGACGGCCCGCGCGTACTCCTCGATCTGGAGCAAGCCCGGCATTAGCAGCGGCTCCCACCACCTGAGCAGGGTCGCACGCTGCTCATGATCCGTCCAGGGGCGCAGCCACGGCGGCCGGGAGTCCTCTCGGGCCTCGTTGACGGCCCGCCGGACTTTCTCGCCGGTCTTGAACAACTCGTCCAGGAGCCTCGCCGTGTCCGGCTGGGGAATCATCCGGCCCTGCTCGAATGACGCGATTGAGGCGCCGCTGAGACCGACGGCCGCGCCGACCTGGTCACGGGTCATACCAGCCTGTGCCCGCTGTTCTCTGAGGATTTTCCGTAGGTCGCTCATGTAGTCCACCCGGCTCCAGATCAGCTAGCAAAAGCTCCATTAGGACTCTCGTTCATTCATCTTCCGCTCCACCCGGGTCCTAGTCCACCGTGGATTTCAAGCACCCCGTCCGGGCGTCCCGCAGGATTCACACTTGACCGGGTGAGGTGCCAAAACGGGGGCGTTGCCTGTGTGTCGGAGCCTGGCAGCGCCCCCGTCCCATTCCACGGACGGGAGGCACCATCGTGAAACTGTTTCGCAGACCGCGTCAGACGCATCGCCGGGACTGGCGTCGTCTCTGGCGCTATTGCCGGTGCGGCTGGCGTTGGACATGCCCCGACACGGCCGAGTTGGTGCCGATGCCCTACCAGCCGGCGCCGGTACCGCCACTGTCCCGCGCCGAGTTCCGCCGGGCCGTCCGCGCCGCAGTCACCGACACGGCGATTGCCCGCGCGGCCAACCCTGCCCGCAACCACACATCCGTCCGGCCGACCAACCGGCGTCCGATGTGGAACGCGCCCACTCGTGTGTACCTCTCCAACGGCCGCGCGGGAAACCTGACGCCCGCGCAGGAACACCGCGCCCGGCACAGCGAGCGGGTCTGACCGGTGATCGGGCCGTGGGCGCGTTGGGATCGGCACATCGCCCGACGGCGCCGGCTTGAGCGCCAGATCGGCCAGCATCTCCCCGGAGCCACGTATGCCTGTGTGGAGTGCGAACACGACTGGCCCTGCCCACACGCCCGCCTGTCGCTGCTGATCGGCTTCGACGGTAACCGGGTCGGGCTGATGATGTACCTCGCCGCGCACCTTCCCCGCGCCCTGGAGGCGTTACCCGACCGGCATCCCGCGCTGATCGTCGGCCAGATCCTCTACTGGGTACCGCGCCAGCGATGACGAACGTGCCTCATCACCCACCACCTGCCCCGGGCCGCCAGTTCTTCCCCCGTAACGATGGCGGCCCGGGGTGGGCCTCCTGCGCAGGACAGTCGAGTCGTCGTCAGGGCTGGGTCAGGTCACCATCCGGATCGGGCCGGGCAGAACCTTCGGCTGGTCGCCGGGCGTTCGGCCAGAATCCGCCGGGCCTCGATCCGGGCGAGATTGGTCTCCCGCCAGTCGTCTGGTCGGGAATCGGCCGCCAGGCTCCACAGCGCGCAGTCGCGCAGCGAATCCGGCAACCGGTCGAGCGCCGGTACCGCGTCGGCGGAGAGCCCGGACAGGTAGGCGACGTCGATCTGGCCGCTCTGCCGGTACCGGTCGACGTTGTGCTCGGCGATCAGCCGGTCCGGGTTCGCCACCGCCAGGGCGAGCAGCGCGAGTACCGCCGTACCGATCGCCATCCCGGGCAGCCAGCGGGCGGCCAGCCGTACCCCGGCCACCGCGATCAGTACGAAGACCAGCCCCAACCACGCCTCGCAGACGGCGACCAGCAGCCGGAGCCGGGTCGCGCCGTACGCGTCGGCGTAGACGTCCATCCGGAACAGTGCCGAGGCCACTACCACCAGGCTGAGCAGGGTTAGCGCGCCGAGCAGGATCCGGACCAGGGCCCGGTCGGACCGGCTCTCCCGGGGCGCCCAGCGCGCGGCGGCACCGATCACCAGCAGGGTGAGCAGGGATACGGCGAGCAGTTGCCAGAAGCCGCGCCGGGCGTACTCGGCGTAGGTGAGGCCGGCGGTCCGCAGTACGTGGTCCGAACCGCCGAAGAGGGTGGTGACCTGGACCGCCACGAACCCGGCGAAGAGCGCGTCGAGCAGTGCGACCGGCAGGATCCAGTCGGCCCGGCGCAGCCGTAGCCGGCTCGGGCCGGACGCCATTCCGGTCAGGTCCGGTGGGCCCGCCAGCACGTACGCCGCGCCGAGCAGCGCCGCGCCGACCAGTCCGAACACGAAGACCCAGCGGAACACGGTGGCGGCGGACAGCTCCGGAAGGAGCGTGTCCACCAGCCCGGCGAAGGCCGCGTCGGCGGAGGAGAAGAGCAGGCCGAAGACCACCAGCAGGCCGACCGAGACCAGGACGCTGACCAGGGTACGGCCGACCGCCGGTCCCCGGCCCGATCGCGACGAGCGGTTCTTTCTGTTGACCAGCCACTCTATTGACCGGATCACGGCTGCCGGCGGCACCAGGGCGGAGAGCAGCATCGCGCGTACCGACCGGCCGTCCGTTAGGGTCAGCGTCGCGGTGACCGCTGCGGTGAGCAGGCAGAGCAGGAACAGCCAGCCCGCCGCCCTGAACGTGCCGACACCGAGCAGCGCGACGGTCGTGGCGGCCCAGAACGGCCGTACCCCACCGATCCGCCGCCACCCACCGATCGGCCGGCCCTCCGCCCCGACCGGTGTGACCACCCCTTTGACCGGTGCGACCGCTGGTTGAGGCGGTGTGACCGCTGCCTGGGCCGGTGTGACCGCTGGCTGGACCGGTGCGGCGGCTGGTGGGGTCGGTGTTGCCGCCGGTTGGGTGGGGCCGGCGGTGGTCGCCGGGGCGGCGGAGCCAGGGGTGCCCGTCGGTCGGGCGGAGCCGGGGTCGCTGGCCGGGCGGGCGTCGTCGGAGGTGTTCGCGGGACGCGGGGTGGGCCAGGCGGCGGTTACCAGCGCCGCCGTTCCGGCGACTCCGGCGACCAGCCAGCCGATCCCGGGGCGGGTCAGCGGAAGGCTCACCGCGGCGACTGCCGCCGCTGCGGCGACTCCGACCAGCACCGGCTGGGTCGGCCCGCCGGCCGGTCCGGGCCAGCGGGTCGCGATCCAGGACGGCGGTGGCGGTGGCGGCGGCGTCCACGCCGGCACCGCCCAGGCAGCGGGTCCGGGCGGACCCTGCGGCGCGGGGGTCGGACCGCCGCCGGGCTGTCCCAGCCAGGCCGGCCGAGGCGGTGCCGGCCGTCCACCCGCCGCCGGACCGGGCACCGAAGACGGACCCGGCCGTTGCCCGGGAGCCGGTGGGTGCCCCGAACCGCCGGAAGTCGGTGCCGCCGTTGCCGTAGCCGGGGTTGGTCCGGGCGGCGCTGGCGCCGTGGTCGTAGCTGGGGCCGGTGCCCCCGCTGTCGTGACCGGTGCGGGCGCGGGAGTCGGTGCGGCTGTTGCCGTGCCAGGGGTGGGCGCGGGAGTCGGTGCGGCCGTTGTCGTGGCTGGGGTCGGTCCGGGAGTCGCCGCTGCCGGCGGAGTCGACGACGCCGAGTCGGGTGCCGGAACGGGCGGCGCCGCCGTCGGTGGCGTGCCGGTGCTGGTCTGCGGGGTCGGTCCGTTCGCGGGTTCGGTCGCGGATCCGTTCGCGGGTTCGGTCGGTCGGTCGTTCATCGTCGATTCCACCTCGTTCATCGCTGCTCTACCAGTACGGCGGAGTGCTCCCCGGTGGGCGGTGCCACGATCGGCAGGCTCACCCGGATCTGGCAGCCGACCGGACGGTCCGAGCGGCTGGTCGTACCGGGCTGGACCAGGGGACGGTCGGCGACGGCGATGGTGCCGCCGTGCAACTCCACCACCCAGTGCGCGATCGCCAGTCCCAGCCCGGTGCCGCCGTCGCTGGTCCGCTCACCCCGGCTGAAGCGCTCGAACACCTCCGGCCGGAGCCGGGCCGGTATCCCCTCGCCCTCGTCGGTCACCTCGAACCGCAGCTCGTCGCCGACTCGCTGGGCCGCTACCAGTACGGTGCCGCCGGGTGGACTGTGCCGGGCCGCGTTGTCCAGCAGGTTGGCGAAGACCTGGTGCAGCCGTCGGGGATCGGCCTGCACGGTCAGCGGTGCGGACTGCTGGCGTACCTCGAACCGGACGTCGCGCCCGGCGCCGGCCGCGGTGACCGTGGCCTGTTGGATCACCTCGTCCAGGAACTCCGCCACGTCGACGGTCTGCCGCCGCAGCGGCAGCACCCCGGCGTCCAGCCGGGACAGGTCGAGCAGGTCGGCGACCAGGTGACCGAGCCGCTCGGTCTGGGCCAGCGCGACCCGCAGCGTCGGCAGGTCCGGCTCCGCGACCCCGTCGACGATGTTCTCCAGTACGCCCTGGAGGGCGGTGATCGGGGTACGCAGCTCGTGCGACACGTTCGCGATCAGCTCCCGGCGGCGCCGGTCGGCCTCGGCCAGGTCCCCGGCCATCTGGTTGAACGCGGCGGCCAGCGTGCCGACCTCGTCCCGGGAACTGGCCCGTACCTGTCGGGTGTAGTCGCCCCGGGCCATCGCCCGGGCCGCCGCGGTCATCTCCCGCAGCGGCGAGGTCATCCCGTGGGCCAGTACCTGCGAGGTGAGCAGCGCCAACCCGATCGCCGTGGCGGTGGTCCAGGGCGGCAGCCAGCCGATGCCGATGATGAAGACGGTCATGCCGGCGGCACCCGAGCCGACGATCAGGATGCCGAGCTTCAGCTTGATCGACCAGATCGGGTCCAGCGGTCGGGGCAGTACGTCCATCGTCCGGTTGACGGTGGTCCAGAAGCTGGTCACGGCCGTACCTCCAACGCGTAGCCGACTCCGTGCACGGTGCGGATCAGATCGGCGCCGAGCTTGCGGCGCAGGGCCTTGACGTGGCTGTCGACGGTGCGGGTACCCGAGCTGTCGGCCCAGCCCCAGACGTCGGCGAGCAGCCGTTCCCGGGGCAGTACCATCCGGGGCCGGTTGGCGAAGTGCGTCAGCAGGTCGAACTCGGTCGGGGTCAGGTGCGCCTCGACCCCGTCCCGGCGGACCCGCCGCTCGGCCTGGTTGATTTCGAGGTCCCCGATCCGGAGGATCTCGGCGCCGTTGCGTGCCGCGGTCGCCGCCCGGTCGACCCGGCGCAGCAGCGCGTGTACCCGGGCGGCGAGTTCGCGCAGCGAGAACGGCTTGGTGAGGTAGTCGTCGGCGCCGACGGCGAGCCCGACCAGCAGGTCCGTCTCGTCGTCCCGGGCGGTCAGCATCAGCACCGGTACCGGCCGGTCGGCCTGGATCCGCCGGCACACCTCCAGGCCGTCGAAGCCGGGCAGCATCACGTCGAGGACCACCAGTTCCGGCCGTCCGCGCCGGAACGCCTCGACGGCGCTCGGCCCGTCCCGGGCGATCTCCACCACGAAGCCCTCGGCACGCAGTCGGGCGGCCACCGACTCGGCGATGGTGTGCTCGTCCTCGACGACCAGGATCCGGCGTTCCGTCATGGCCCTGACTCTAGAAAGCCGGCGTGCGCGAACCTGGATCACGTTGTGAACAACCTGTGGAGAACCGCGCCGCCCTGTGGATAACCGTCGGACCAGCAGAAGCGGGGCAGGAAAAGGTACGTCCCGGGATGGCGCCGCTGCGATAGGTTTGGCGACCTTGGGACGCCGGGACGAGAGGTGGGTATGCGGGACCGGGAACTGAAGCTCAACTCGGTGTCCAGGTACGCCAAGGAGTCGCCGCTGTTCATCCTGGAGGAGCACGGGCACTGCGAGGTGCCGGCCGGCTGCGGTGGCGTGGTGCTCCGCTGGCGCGACCCGCTCGCCGGGATACCGCTGCGGATCCGGCTCTACACCGCCGGGGAGTGCCGGATGCTGCTCGACGGCGCGGAACCGCCCTCGGCCCGCCCCGTCGTCCCGTACGGCGAGCATGTCCTCGCCTTCACGGTCGCCGAGGTCGACCCCGGGTACATCGCGCTGATGTTCGCCGCCGTGCACCGTCCGGCCGGCGACTCGCACGTCGACTCCACCCCGGAGCAGACCGGCGAGACCTCGATTCTGTCCACGGTGGACGGCACCTGGCGGTGGACGTCGACCGAGCCGGCGGACGACCGGTGGAGCGGGCTGGACTTCGACGACACCGACTGGGCGCCGATGGAGCCGCGCGCCGGGCACCGTCCGCCGGAGGGCACCGGCTGGGACCAGGCCGGCTACCAGGTCGGGCAGCTCGCCGAGCTGGGCGCGGTGGGGCTCGGCGTGCCGGACGGGACCGGGCCGATCTGGGTACGCAAGACCTTCCACCTCGCCCCGGACGACGCGACCGACGGCTCCGTCGACGGCCTGCCGGACGGCTCGCTCGACAGTGCGACCGGCGGCTCGACCGACGGCGGGGCGGCGCGGTGACGGACGGAGGAGGTCGGGTGCCCCCGCTGGTGCTGATTCCCGAACACTTCGGCAGCCTGGTCTTCGACCGCCGCACCTCGCGATACCTGCCGTTCGACGCCGAGGCGACCGAGCTGCTGCGCCGGCTGGTCGACCGGCCGATCGGGGAGGTGCTGGCGGAGGTCACCGACGACGAGCTGCGGACCCGGATGCTCCGCTTCTACGAGCACTTCTACGAGCTGGGCTTCTTCACCGTGCGGCACCGGTTCGCCGGGGTCATACTCGACGGTCCGGAGCCGCCCGCCGACCACCTGGCCGGGCCGCTCGCCGTACACCTGGAGGTCGTCTCGGCCTGCAACCTGAGCTGTACGCACTGCTTCGCCGGTGACCTGCCGCGCCGGGAGCAGCGGCTGAGCCTGGCCGAACTCGACCGGCTCTTCGCCGAGATGGCCAGCCTCGGCAGCTTCCGGCTCGGGCTGACCGGCGGTGAGCCGCTGCTCCGCAAGGACCTCTTCCAGATCATCGACCTCGCCACCGCGTACGGCCTCGCACCCTGCGTCACCACCAACGGGCTGCTGATCACCGAGGAGATCGCCCGGGAGTTCGGCCGGCGGGAACTGGTCTGGCTCAACGTCAGCCTGGAGGGTGCGACGGCGGAGACCAACGACCGGGTACGCGGCGCCGGCACCTTCGAAAAGGTGCTGGACCGGCTGGCGGTGCTCCGCCGGTACGCCCGGTTCACCCTGGCCTTCACCATCATGCGGTCGAACGTCGAGGAGGTCGAGGCGTGCGCCCGGCTCGCCCGCGAGGTGGGCGCGGACACGGCGGTGTTCCGGCCGCTCTATCCGGTCGGGGTGGCGCAGCGGCACCTGGAGCTGATGCCGAGCTTCGCGGAATACCACACCGCGCTGAACACCCTGGCCCGGATGGACGACGACCGGATGGAGCTGCGCCAGATCGACCCGTTCGGCCCGCAGACCCGGCACGAGACGCAGTCGGTGGTCCAGCAGAACTACGGCTGCGGTGCCGGCAACCTGGTCTGTTCGGTCTCGGTCTCCGGTGACGTCAACCCGTGCAGCTTCCTCGGCCCCCGGTTCGTCGCGGCGAACGTCCGGGACCTGTCGCTGGCCGAGATCTGGCGGCACAGCACCGGGTTCCGGGCGATCCGGGCGTTGCCGCACACCGAGCCGGCCAGCGCCCGGGGCCAGACGGCCACCTTCGGCGGCGGCTGTCGGGCCCGGGCCCTGGTGCTGAACGGTTCGGTGAACGCGCCGGACCCGTGGATCGAGGGCCAGGTGGCGCTGGAACGGCACTCGCCGGAGCCGGTACGCAACCCGCTGGTCGTGTTGGACGTGTCGGCGGGGACCGGTCGGGCCCGGCCGGCCTGCGGGGGCTGACCGGGGTGGGTGCGACCGAGGAGTGGCTGCGCGCCGAGTCGGCGGCGACCGGCGGTCCGGTACGGCTGCGCCGGCTGGCCCGCAAACTGGTGCGGGTCGGCGAGCTGCGGGCCGCGGCGGCGGTCTACGACCGGGCGTACGCGCTCGACCCGGACGACGCCGAGCTGACCGGGGCGCGCCGCGAGCTGCTGGACCGGTTGGCCGTCGAGGAGCACGGCCTGACCTTCCGGTACGTCCCGGCCGGTACCTTCCTGATGGGCTCGGACACGGCCGACCCGGACGAGTGGCCGGTACACCGGGTGCGGCTGGACGGCTACTGGCTCTCCGAGACCCCGGTGAGCTGGTCGGCGTACTGCCGGTTGATGGGTTGGCTGCCGCCGCCGGACGGACGCCCGCCGGAGGACGCCGCCGGGGTCGACCGGGACGGCTGGTTCGCGCTCGACGGGGCGAACCGGATCCGCCTGCAGTACTGCGAGGACGAGACCACCCGGGCCGTCGACTGGCACGCGCACCATCCCCGGATGGAGCTGACCCGGGGCGGCCAGCCGGTCGACCCGGCGTCCGTCTTCGGCGTACCGCCCCGGGCGGACCCGAGCCGACCGTGGGGATACGACCACAAGCCGATGGTCTGCGTCTCGGCGCAGGAGGCCGAGGAGTTCGGCGAGCGGATCTCCACGGGTACGGTCCGCTACCGGCTGCCCAGCGAGGCGGAGTGGGAGCGGGCGGCCCGGGGTGGGCTGGTCGGCCGCCGCTATCCGTGGGGTGACGAGCCGCCGACCCCACAGCGCTGCGACTTCGACCGGTTCGACGAGTTGTCGGTCCTGCCGATGCGCCGGCTCCCACCCAACGGCTACGGCCTGTACGGGATGGCCGGCTCGGTCTGGGAGTGGACCGCCGACTGGTACGACGCCGAGTACTACCTGGAGAGCCCGGTGGACAATCCGACCGGGCCGGTCGACGGGGAGCAGCGGGTGCTGCGCGGCGGTTCCTGGGCCGACTGTGCCGGTACGGTCAGCGTCTCGTTCCGGATGTCCCGCGCCTCGACGAGCTGGCGGGACGGCGGCTGGAGCGAACACCTCGCCCCGAACATCGGCTTCCGGCTCTGCCGCACCGAACCCCCGACACCGGACGCCTGACACACCGCATGCCCTGACGGCTGTGGCCGTCAACCGGACGCCTGACAAAGCGCATGCCCTGACGGCTGTGGCCCGTCAAGAGGCCGGCGAGCAGGGCGCGTCGGCGCGGAACGGCCGGCGCAGGACGGTCAGGCGTCGGGGCGGTCAGTTGTCCAAGTCGGCCGGGGTCAGCAGGTGGTCGAGCCGGAGTTCCGCCGCCACCTCCGGCGTAGCCTCGGCGACCAGGCAGGTCGTGCCGAGCACGGTGGCTCCGCGCAGGGCGGCGATCTCGTGCACGGCGCGTACCTGGGCGCCGGTGGCCACCCAGTCGTCCGCCACCAGTACCCGGTCGCCGGGTCCCAGGTGCCGGTCCCGTACCCCGAGAGCCAGCCGGCGGCCCCGGTAGTCGGACCCGGTCCAGGCCCAGGTGCTCGGCTCCGCGATCCGCCGCCCGCCGGTGTTCTTGTACGCCGGCACGAACCCGACGCCCAGCGCGGTCGCCACCAGCGGCCCGAGCAGCAGACCGGTGACCTCGGGCGCGACCACGACGGTCGGCGGGTCCGCCCGGAACGGCTCGGCCAGGGCCGGTCCGATCCCGGCGAGGATCGCCGGGTCCCGCCACCAGCCGGACGGGTCGCTGACCAGGTGTCTGCTCTCCGGCCCCGGATCGGTCCACCGGAACGCCTCGACCAGCCGCCTACTCAGCTCAGCGCGCACGGAGACCATCTTGCGGCATCGCCGGCCCGCCCCGGGCACGGGGCACGTCCGACCCAGTCGGGGTCGGATGATCGGCTACACGTTTCACCACATAGTCGGGCGAAAGCAGGTGATCACGTTGACTTCCGAAGTACCTCCCTCGTTACGGTCCGACCCGATCTCTGTTAGTTCTGGTGAGAGGACGGTGCGGTGGCTGGGAAGCATGTCCGAGTTCGGATTCTGCGCTGGCCGACCGGCATGGTGGCGGCCGGTGCGGTCGCCGTCGCGCTGGTCGGCGCGGGTGCGGCCGGTGTGGTGAGGCTCGGCACGGAGCCGGCCGCCAACTCCGGCTCGGTGCCGGCCCTGGTCGACGCGACCACCCCGAGCGGGCCGGTGACGGCGTCCCCCAGCCCGACCCCGGACGCGGTCACGCCCACGCCGAGCCGGTCGCCCGCGCGCGCCTCCCGGGCCAGCGCCCGCCCTTCGCCGAGCCAGACCCGGACCAGTACCGCGAAGAAGCCCGCCACCCAGCGGCCGGCGACCAGCCCGACCGCCCGGGTGGTGCAGACCGGCTCGTGCGGCGCGTCCTACTACGACGAGGGGCAGGTCACCGCGAACGGTGAGGCGTTCGACCCGAACGCGCTGACCGCCGCGCACAAGACCCTGCCCTTCGACACCCGGGTCCGGGTGACGAACCCGGACAACGGCCGGTCGGTGGTGGTCCGGATCAACGACCGGGGACCGTTCATCGAGGGCCGCTGCATCGACCTGTCCCGGGCCGCCTTCGAGGCGATCGCCGCGCTGAGCCTCGGCGAGATCGACGTACGGTACGAGGTCCTCGGCTGAGCGCCGGCAGTCCCCGACCGAGGTGCGGCGGTGGAACGGGTCGGTGACCGGGCGAGCGCGCGACGTGATGTGAGGTACGTGATCTAAGAATGTTCATTCGACTTGCAACGGTTGGCTGACCCGCCGACAAGATCCGGCGGAACCGGACCGGTGGGATGCGCCAGGTGGCCAGAACCCGATCGGACGAGGAGTCAACTTCGTACAATCGCGGTCGTCGATCAGGCATGCTGTTCCGCGTACCCATGCGACTGATGCCACCGGGCCGTCGCCCGCTGAGCCAAGGTTCCCGCGCCGGTCTCGGCGCGGCCCTCGGGCTGCTCGCGCTCGTCTCGGTGGTGGAGTTCGCGGACGAATCCAAGGTCAACTATGTCGGCCTGGTCGCGGCGGCCCCGTTCCTGGCCGCCGCGTTCGCCTCCTGGCGGGTGGTACTCGCGGTCGGCGTGATCGCCACCGTGCTGGCCGGCTCGCTGGCCTGGGGCGGCCGGGTGGTGGCGCTGGCCACCACGGTCAACCTGATCGGTGTGGTGTTGGCGACGGCGATCGCGGCGCTCTTCGCGGTCATCCGGCAGCGGCAGGAGCAGCGGATCGCCGAGTTGTCCAAGCTCGCCTCCGTGGCCCAGCAGGCGGTGCTGCGTCCGGTCGGCCCGCAGGTCGGCAGCCTGGCGGTGGCCGGGCACTACATCTCGTCGACCGCCGCCGCCGACATCGGCGGTGACCTGTACGAGGCGATCGACACCCCGTACGGGGTGCGGATCATCATCGGCGACGTCCGGGGCAAGGGGCTGGACGCGGTCCGGCTGGCCAGCATCGTGCTCGGCTCGTACCGGCACGTGGCGTACGAGCGGGCCGACCTGCGGGCCATCGTGGCCGACCTGGACCGGGCGGTGGCCCGCAACGTCGGCGACGAGGACTTCGTCACCGCCGCCCTGGTCGAGGAGCGCGGCGGTACGCTCACGATCGTCAACTGTGGTCATCCGGCACCCCTGCTGCTCCGTCGCGGTCAGGTGATTCCGATGGAGCCGCCGGCACCCGCGCCGCCCCTCGGGTTCATGCCGGTGGTCCGGCCCCGGGTCGAGCGGCTCGAACCGGGCGACCGGCTGCTGCTCTTCACCGACGGGCTCGGCGAGGCCCGCCGGGACGGGGAGTTCTTCCCGACCGTGGACCGGGCCTGGCGGCTGCTCGGGCACGGTACGGTCGCCGACGGTCTGGCCTCGCTGGAGACGGCCCTGGTCGAGTGGGTACGCGGTCGGCTCGACGACGACATCGCACTGGTCCTGATGGAGTACCCGGGACCGCACTCGGCAACCGCGGCGCCGGTGCCGAGCTGGGAGGTCGGCGCCGCCGACGGCTGACCGGTCCCCGGGCCGGTGGGGCGGCGACGACCTGCCCTGATCCTCGGCGCCCTTCCCGGCCGGAGGGCGAGCGCGACGCGTGGACGTCTGGTCCGGCACTCCGCGTCAGGTTGCTGTCACTGTGGTACGGGTCACTGGAGCGGGTACTTCGCCGCGACTTACCCACGAGTAATATAACCACTGTTACTGCCGGGTAACCTGTTGTCGTGAGTCCGGGGGGCAGAGGCGTATGACCCACTACAGGAGCAATCGGCGAGACCTCGAGTTCAACCTCTTCGAGGTCTTCGGCGCGGACCAGGCGTTCGGCGCCGGCCCGTACGCCGAACTGGACGCCGACACCGCGCGGAGCGTGCTCGCCGAGGTGGAGCGGCTGGCCCGGGAGGACCTGGCGGCCAGCTACACCGACAGCGACCGCAACCCGCCGGTCTTCGACCCGGCCACGCACAGCGCGCCGCTGCCCGAGTCGTTCAAGAAGTCCTTCCAGACGCTGATGGAGTCCGAGTTCTGGCGGATGGACCTGCCGACCGAGCTGGACGGCACGATGGCGCCCCGCGCGCTCTGGTGGTCGGCCGCCGAGCTGATCCTCGGCGCCAACGCACCACTGTGGATGTACGCCGGCGGCCCCTCGTTCGCGCACACCCTCTATCGGGAGGGCACCGAGCGGCAGAAGAAGTGGGCCAAGCTCTTCGTCGAGAAGCAGTGGGCCGCGACCATGGTGCTCACCGAGCCGGACGCCGGTTCGGACGTGGGCGCCGGCCGGGCCCGGGCGATCCCGCAGCCGGACGGCTCCTGGCACATCGAGGGCGTCAAGCGGTTCATCACCAGTGGTGAGCACGATCTGACGGACAACATCATCCACTACGTCCTGGCCCGGCCGGTCGGGGTGGAGGGGGCCGGCGGTCCCGGTACCAAGGGGCTGTCGCTGTTCGTGGTCCCCAAGTTCCACTTCGACGACGAGACCGGGGAGCTGGGCGAGCGCAACGGCGTCTACGCGACCAACCTCGAACACAAGATGGGGTTGAAGGTCTCGAACACCTGCGAGATGACCTTCGGCGAGCACGGCGTACCGGCCAAGGGCTGGCTGCTCGGCGACGTGCACGACGGCATCCGGCAGATGTTCCTGATCATCGAGTACGCCCGGATGATGGTCGGCACCAAGGCGATCGCCACACTCTCCACCGGCTACCTCAACGCCCTGGAGTACGCGAAGAGCCGGGTACAGGGCGCCGACCTGGTCCGCTCGACGGACCGGAACGCGCCCCGGGTGACCATCACGCACCACCCGGACGTGCGCCGTTCGCTGATGCTCCAGAAGGCGTACGCCGAGGGCCTCCGGGCGCTGGTCTGCTACACCGCGACCTGGCAGGACCGGATCAACATCGCCGAGGCGAACGGTGACGAGTCGACCGTCAAGCTGGCGAAGGGCGTCAACGACCTGTTGCTGCCGGTGGTCAAGGGTGTCGGCTCGGAACGTGCCTACGAACTGCTCGGCCACGAGTCGTTGCAGACGTTCGGCGGCTCCGGTTTCCTCCAGGACTACCCGCTGGAGCAGTACGTCCGGGACGCGAAGATCGACACTCTCTACGAGGGTACGACCGCGATCCAGAGCCTCGACCTGTTCTTCCGGAAGATCGTCCGGGATCGCGGTACCAGCCTGATGGCGGTGGCCGGCGAGATCGGGGCGTTCGTGGAGGCCGGCGGCACCGAGTCGGCCGCGACCGACTCGGCCGAGCCGGGCGACGGGCAGCTCAAGGAGGAGCGGGCCGCGCTGGGTCGGGCGCTCGGCGAGGTGCAGGCGATGCTCGGCACCATGACCGGGTGGCTCGGCGACGCGCAGGGCGGCGAGGCCCGGGCGCTCTACAAGGTCGGGCTCAGCAGCCGGCGCTTCCTGCTCGCCGTCGGCGACCTGACGGTCGGCTGGCTGCTGCAACGGCAGGCCGAGGTGGCGCTGCGGGCGCTGAGCGGCGAGGTGACCGAGGCGGACAAGGCGTTCTACACCGGCAAGCTGGCCGCCGCCCGGTTCTTCGCCCGGGAGGTACTGCCCCGGATCGGTGCCGACCGGCGGATCGTGCAGGCGGCCGACCTGGAGCTGATGGACCTGCCCGAGGACGCTTTCTAGGCGGGCGGCACGAGCGTTTTTCGGCGGCCGGTGGAGCTGTATTGCTTCCCGGCCGTCGCGCTATTGTTGAGGCGGTGCTAGGAGTAGTTTGACCTGATTTGTCATGAAAGCCCACGACCCATCGCACGGGGGAGTGCAGCGGACATGGGCATCGGTACGGGAATTTTCCTCATCACGCTGGGAGCCATCCTGACGT
This sequence comes from Plantactinospora mayteni, assembly GCF_016862935.1. GTDB lineage: Bacteria > Actinomycetota > Actinomycetes > Mycobacteriales > Micromonosporaceae > Plantactinospora > Plantactinospora mayteni. The sequence continues at coordinate 9,804 of NZ_BONX01000031.1, read as the reverse complement.
TCGCGGTCAGGGCCAACGTCTGGTGGCTCGATCTTCGCGCGGTCGGCTGGGTCTTCATCCTGGCCGGGGTCGCGGTGCTGGCCACCACGATGTGGTACTGGCAGGACCGCAAGAAGCGGGCGCGGACCCTGATCGTCGAGGAGAACAGGCTGTCGCATCCGACGGCGATGATGCCACCGCCGCCGGATCCGCCGCCGCCGAGCGCACCACCCACCTGACATCCCCGGCGCCCGGCCTGGTTGGCGATGCCACCGGCCGGGCACCGACCCGTCTGGGTACGCGAGCGATCGGAGGGGCGGTCAGCCCCGGGCGGTGTGCCACTTCACGATCGGCCCCGCCTGGGCGGTTACGTCCGCCCACTCGCCGGCGATCCGGTGGATCACGATTCCGCTGGTACGCAGCCCTTCCGGGTCGGCGTGCACCGGATCGAGCAGAGTGGACAGTTCCGAGATGCTCGGGTTGTGCCCGATCAGCAGCAGCGTGCCCGCCTGCGGGTCCGTGTCGCGGACGAGTTCGAGCAGGTCCGTCGCGTACCCGTGGTAGATCCGCTGGTCGTAGCGGACCGCCGGCACCGCGCCGCCGGCGGGCGGGCCGGCGGGGGCGGACCCGGCCTGTCCGGCCGGGACGCCGAGCGGGCGGGTCGGCGGTGCCGCCATGCCCAGCGCGACGTCGTGCCAGGTCTGTCGGGTGCGCTTGGCGGGCGAGCAGAGGACCACCGTCGGCAGGTAGCCGCCGTGGCCGAGCCAGGCCCCCGCGGCGGCGGCGTCCGCGTGCCCCCGGGCGGTGAGCGGGCGGTCGGCGTCCGGCGCGGTCGTCGGCCGCTCGGCCTTCGCGTGCCGGAGCAGCACCAGGCTCCGTCCGGGTACGTCCGGCCGCCGCGCGCCGCCCGGGTCGCTGGGTCCGGCGGTCCCGCTGGTATCCGTCACGATGGTCTCCCTGGGTCGCGTGGCGTGTGCGTCCCGTCGGCCGGTCCCGGCTTGCGGCGCCCGTCCGGTCCGGCCGCCGTCCGGCCGGTTCGGCCGCCGTCCGGCCGGTTCGGCACCGGCAGCGACGCTGTTCCCAGCTTGCCGGATTCGGGTTTGAAACGCCTGGCTATGTCGATGGGTGCCGCGACCGTGGCCGGTACCGGCCCGACCCGCCCGACCCGTAACAGTGAACCTCTTTCGACCCGAACCGCCCAGCGCTCAGGCGAAGAGGGCGAAGTAGATCGCGACGTGGTGGCAGATCGCCGCGACCAGCGTGCAGGCGTGGAACAACTCGTGGTGGCCGAAGACGGTGGGCCACGGGTTGGGGCGGCGCAGCGCGTAGCAGACGGCGCCGATGCTGTAGGCCGCGCCCCCGGCGACCAGCAGCGCGAGCACGGTGACCCCGCCCCGGTCCAGGATGTCCGGCAGGACCGCGACGGCCACCCAGCCCAGGGCGAGATAGAGCGGCGCCGAGACCCAGCGGGGCGCGTGCGGCCAGACCAGCTTCGTCGCCACCCCGGCGAGTGCGCCCGTCCAGACGATCAGCAGCAGTACGGCGGCGCTGGTGGGCGAGAGCACCAGCAGGCAGAACGGGGTGTACGTACCGGCGATGAAGACGAAGATCATCGAGTGGTCCAGCCGACGCATCACCCGGTAGCCGCGTTCGGACCAGACCCGCCGGTGGTAGAGCGCGCTGGTGCCGAAGAGGCCGCAGACCGTGACGCTGTAGACGAGGCAGCTCACCAGGGGCGTCCAGCCCGGCCGGGTGGCGGCGATCGCGCAGAGCACGACACCGGCCAGTACCGCGACGAAGAAGGCGTACGCGTGCAGCCAGCCGCGCATCCGTGGCTTGCCCAGGTCGACCGGGCGCAGCCGGATCGGGGCGGAAGTACTCACCCGACCAGGTTACGGCACCGTAGGTTACTCAGGGGTAGTGGTTGCGACGGTGCTTCCGGTCACGTCTCCGGTTCGAGGGTCAACTGTCCAGGCCACGCAGGATGAGCGGCAGCCGGTGCACCCCGTCCGGGGTGACGCGTACCGGCACACCCCAGTCCTGGCGGCTCAGGTGGCAGGCGGCGTGTTCGGCCTCGGCGTCACAGGTGGCGGCCTGCGCGACGACCTGGAGCACCCCCGAACTGACCTGGTCGTTCAGCACCAACCGGCGGGACAGCTCGGTACCCACCCCGGCACCGTCGAGCAGCAACTCGGGCGGGGAGGCGGAGACCTCCAGCCGAGTGGAGGGGCCGAACGACTCGTCCAGCTTCTGCCCCGGCGGCGGCTCGAAGACGACGTCCAGGGTCAGTTCCCCGGCGGCAAGATCGGTCGGCGGACGCTCCGTACGGTGTCGACTCCCGGCGATCGTGCTGGCCCCGGCCGCGGAGAGGGCGCCCGGCGCCAGCCGGCTCAGCCGGTGCCCGGCGGACTCGACCACCAGCACCTCGCCGTCCCCGGTCAGCAGCACGTCGCTCGGCTCGGCCAGCCCGGTGGCGACCGTCGTGACGGTCCCGGTCTCCGGGTCGAAGCGCCGGACCGCGCCGTTGTAGGTGTCGGCCACCAGCACCGAACCGTCCGGCAGCGCGCCGACCCCCAGCGGATGCTGGAACAGCGCCTGCCCGGCCGGACCGTCGACGTGGCCGAAGTCGAAGAGGCCCTGGCCGACGGCGGTGGTCAGCACGCCGTCGGAGACGAACCGCAGCGCGCTGGTCTCACTGTCGGCGATCCACAGCCGACGGCCGTCGGCGGAGGTCGAGAGGCCGGACGGCTGGGCCATCCAGACATCCGGCAGCGGCCCGTCCCGCAGCGCCTCCACGGTGGTGCCGGCGTAGACGCCGACGGTCCGCTTGATCGGGTCGAACCACCAGAGCTGGTGGATGCCGGCCATCGCCACGATGACCCGGTCGTCATACCAGGCGAGGTCCCAGGGGGAGGAGAGGTCGGCGGCGAGCGCGTCGTGCGCGTGGTCGTCCACAGTCGAGCGCCACTGCCGGCCGGTACCGGCCACCGTGGTCACCTCGCCGGTCGCCAGCCGTACGCCCCGGAGCAGGTGGTTGACGGTGTCCGCGACCACGATGTCGTAGCCGGCGACCTCGGCGGCGTGCGCGGGCAGCCGGCACACGCCCTGCGGCTCGGCGAACCGGGCCAGCTCGGCCGGGCCGTCCGACCGGCCCCGCTCGCCGGAACCGATCCGGCGCAGCACCGTCTCGCCGTCCGGCGCCAGCTCGACCACGGAGTGCCGGGCCGAGTCCGAGACCAGCAGGTTTCCGCCGTCCAGCACGATCGCCTTGCCGGGGAACCGCAGCGGGGTCTCCGGCTCGGCCGGTGGCACGTACGGGCCGTCGCCCCGGTGCAGCGTGCCCTTCGCCTCGTGCGTGGCGATCAACTCGTCGAGCAGTCGGGAGAGCCCCTCGGCGTGCCCCTCGCCGGCCATCGAGGCGACGACGTAGCCCTCCGGGTCGATCACGTTGAGTGTCGGCCACGCCTTCGCGGCGTACTGCTGCCAGACGGCCATCTCCGCGTCGTCGAGTACGGGGTGGGCGACGCCGTACCGCTCGACCGCGGCGGCCAGGGCGTCCGGGTCGCGTTCGTGCTCGAACTTCGGCGAGTGCACCCCGATCACCACCAGGGCGTCGCCGTACTTCTCCTCCAGTGGGCGCAACTCGTCCAGCACGTGCAGGCAGTTGATGCAGCAGAAGGTCCAGAAGTCCAGCAAGACGATCTTGCCGCGAAGGTCTGCGAGGGTCAGCTCCCGGCCGCCGGTGTTGAGCCAACCTCGGCCCCGCAGCTCAGGTGCCCGCACGCGTGGTTGCATCACCCCATCCTGCCCCATCGGCGGCGCCCGGCCCGGGGTCGGGGGAGGGGCCGTCGGGGCAGCTAGGGGGTGGCGGCGCGGGCCGGTGGCGTACCCGGAACGGCCGGGCCGAGGATGGCGGAGATCACGGATTGTGCGTGGTCGTGTGCTTGAGGATCACCTCGGCGAGTTGCGGGCCGACCGCCTCCGACAGGGCGTGCCCGAGCCCGGGGACGGTGACCAGCCGGGCGTTGCCGAGCAGCGTGCCGAGATGCCGGGCGTACGCGGTACCGACGATCGGGTCGGCCGGAGAATCGATCACCAGGACCGGAGTCGTGACCGCCTCCAGTTCGGCGGCCCGGGCGAGACCCTCCTGGCCGGCCCGGGCGTGCGCGGCCGGATTGTCGTGCCGTCCCGCGTGCGCGATGATCCGCTCCTCCCGGCGGCGGAACTCCTCCGGGTCGAACGGCAGCTCGCCGCCGTTGAGGATCCGCCAGTGCCGGACCCGCCAGTCGAGTTCGGCGTCGCGGTCCCGTGGTTCGGCAATGGTCTCCCAGATCGCCAGCAGGGCCGGGTCGATCCCGGGCGCCTCGACCGGGCCACCGTCCATCGGAGTGGTGCCGATCAGGGTCGCCGTCGCCAGCCGGTCGGGGTGGTCGAGCAGCAGCAGTTGGGTCAGCATCCCGCCCATCGACATCCCCACCACGTGGGTACGGTCGATGGCCAGGGCGTCGAGGATCTTCACCGCGTCGGCGGCGAGGTCGGTGAGCGCGTACGGGTTGTCGTCGAAGGCCCAGGTCGAGCGTCCGACGTCGCGGTGGTCGTAGCGTACGAGCCGGTGGTGCCGGCCCAACGCCTCCATCATGGAGTCCGGCCAGGTCAGGCCGGACGCGCCCGCGCCCATCACCAGCAGCAGCGGCGGACCGCCCGGATCACCGGACTCCTCGACCCACAGCCGGAAACCAGGGGCGACTTTGATCTCGTGTTCCACTGCCCCAGAGTGTCACGTACGTGGGCCGGTGCCGCGAACCACCCCCGGTCCGGCCCGCCCCACCCTCCCGGTCCGGGCCGCACCGCGCGACCCGGCGGGAGCGGGCCGGCGGCTACGGCGACGAGCTGACCCGTGGCCGTGCCCCGCCGGCCGGTACGGTGTCGCCGGCGCGGCGGAGCATGTCGGTCAGCGCCGCCACCAGGGCACCACCCTGGTCGACGGTGATGTGGAAGACCTGCCGGTCCTCGAAGTCGGTCCGGGCGAAGCGTACGAAGGGTCGCGGCTGTGGGTCGTCGACGTACTGCACGAGCTGAGCCCTTACCTCGACCGCCTGCCGGTCGTCCTGCGGATTGCAGTCGTACCACCGACTGGCGTGGGTCGGTGGTGAGGAATCGGGGTGTACGCCGCGAAAGCTCGCGGTGCATTCGCCCGGGTCACACCAGCCCGGATGAGGATCGGTGGCCATCGACGGCTCCTTGCGAACTCTCAGGGTCTCGGATGCGGAAATGCGTAGCTCTCGCGGCGGGGTACCCGTCCGACTCCCCGGCGGCACTCGTGCTGGTCCGTCGCCATGGCGGGTATTACGCTGCGTAACTCGATGGCGTCGGTCGGCAGCGCCGGATAGACCCTACCCAATGTGCGGTTGCCCCACTCGGTCATGTCTCTGGCAGTTTGCCGGTAGTCGGCGCGATTGGGCCTTTGCCCACCCCGACGGCTTCCGGTCCTCGTCGCGAACCGGGCTCAACGTGGGCGCCGTGCGATGGTGGACAACGCGAGATTGCTCTTGACCCGCAGCTCGGGGAGGAGGAGCAGGTGCCGGAAGGCGTCGATGTCGGCTGCTGACATACCCGCGTCGATCAGCTTCTGGCGGATCGCACCAGCCGTCCCCCACGGGAGCAGGCATCCGTGGCTGCCGCCGGCCCAGGTCCCGGTGTGCCCGACGGTGTCGCACTCCGTCATGCCCAGGTCGAGCAGGGCGCCGTGCACCCGGCGGCTCCACTTCGAGCGGTTTCCGGCGTCCTGCAAGGCGACCTGGAACGCGTCGTGGTAGGCACCGAACAGCCGGTCGGCCTCGTCGGGGTCCGGCGCGGCCAGCACGCTGGTACGCCAGGTCGGCTCGAATTCCTCCACCGCCAGGATCCCGTGCGGGTTGAGGGCGTCGACGAGCTTCCTGAGGATGTCGAGCCGCTGCGGCAGGTGCCCGAGGAGGAGCCGGACGTGGATGAGGTCGAACGTGCCGGGCAGGGGATCGGTCACGACGTTGTGTTCGCGCAGGTCGACCCGGGGATCCCGCTGGCAGGCGCGCAGATCGACATCGGTCGCGATCACCTCGCCGCGCGGGGCCAGCCCGGCGATCGTACCGGCGATGCTGCTCCCGCCCACGGCGATCACCAGACACCGGGCGTCGGGCGAGATTCCGGCACCACGAAGTCGTTGCTCGCTGAACGGGTCGTACATGCCGGCCAGTGCCCGGAGCATGACGTCGTTGTCGGTTTCGGCGTCCTGGAAGATGTACGTGGTCGACACAGGTTTCTCCTCGTGGGTGTCAGGCGGTCGTGTGGCGGATCCACGGGGCGAGCGCCCGTAACGTGGCGGTGAGGGCGTAGAAGAGGTTGATGCTCATCGCGGCGAGCACGACAATCGCCGCCCAGGCCAGGGCCGCGTTGGTGCCGGCGTTCTGGATGACGACGCCGAGTCCCTGGGTCGCACCGAACAGTTCGGCGACGGTCGCGCCGATGAGCGCGAGCGGCAGCGCGATCCGGAGGCCGCCGAAGATGTGCGGGAGCGCGGCGGGCACGCGGAACTTCAGAAAGGTGGTCCACCGCGAGGCATTGAGGGATTGGGCCAGCTCCACGAACTCCGCGGACGTGGCGGTGAGCCCGGTACTGGTGGCCAGCGCGATCGGGAAGAAGCACATCAGCCAGACCAGCACCACCTTCGGTCCGGCTCCGAACCCGCCGATGGTGATGAGCAGCGGCGCGAAGACCGGTTTCGGTGTGCTGCTGAGGGTCAACAGCATCGGATACAGCGCCCGTTCGAGCCGGCGTGATGCCGCGAGGATGGTGCCGAGCAGCACGGCGGAGGCGATCGCGAGAGCGAATCCCGCCATCGCCTCGCCGAGAGTGACGGCTGCGTTCTGTAGTAGATAGCCCGGCTGATCCCGGATCGCCGCAGCCACCGCCGGCGGCCCCGGCACGATGTACGGCGCGACGTCCAGGACGACGACCGCCGCCCACCAGGCGGCTATGAACCCGGCGATGCCCACCAGCGGGGTTCCGACGGTGGACAGCGCGGCCCGCCAGTGGGGGAGACGCGCGGAGCGTGCGCGGGGTGGCATGCGGACGTGGCCTACCCGACCAGTTCGGGCGCGATGATGTCCTTCGGGGTGAGGCCCACCGGAATCGTGCCGGCAGCCTGGAGGATCGCGATGTTCTTGGCCATCCGCGCCTCGTCGAACTGGCCGAGCGGGGTGTCCGAGATGCCCTCGACGTACGCCCGCAGGGCCTTGACCTCGGCGACCGCCGCCGCCGGGGGCTGTCCCTGCGTCTCCTTCTCCGATGCGTAGATCTGGCCCGCCTCTTCGGGATGGTTGACGGCGTACTCCAGCCCGCGCAGCAGAGCCCGGTTGAAGCGGCGGACCAGGTCCGGCTTGTTCTGCGCGGTCTCCGTGGTGACGCCGATGGCGGAACCGTGCAGGTCACCGATGTAGTCCGTGAAGGGCAGGGTCACCACCTCCTGCTTCGCCACCGTCCGGACGGATTCCACCGCCGGGACGAACTGGCTGATCGCGTCGACCTTCTTCTGGGCGAGCATCGCCGCGTGCTGGGGCGCGATCGGGTTGCTCACCCACTTGACCTTGGAGGAGTCGAAGCCCGCCAGCCGCGCATAGGTGCTGAAGAGGAGGTAGTTGATCCCGCCGGGAATGTAGGAGAGCGTCTTGCCGGCGAGGTCGCGCGGCGTGGCGATCCCGCTCGACTTGAGCGCGACGAAGCAGGCCAGGTTCCGCTGGTGCAGCACGGACGTCAGCCTGAAGTCCTTGATGCCGCCGTTACGGGTGAATTCGATCATGGCGCCGTTCACGTCCACCGTCGCGAAGGTGGCCTGACCCCCGGCCAGGGTCTGTAGGTTGCTCGTGGTGCCCTTGCCCGGAAGGACCTGCACCTCCAGCCCGACCTCGGTGAACCAGCCCTTGGCCCGGGCCACGAAGATCGGGGCTTCCCGGCCCTGGAAGCCCGCCCCGCTCAGGATGGAAACCTTCTCCACCGGTTGCTGGCCGCTGCTGCTGCTCTCGCCGTCGTCTTCGCCACAGGCCGTCATCGCCGCGGCGGTGGCGGTCACCGCCGCACCGGCCAGCAGGCGACGGCGAGTCAGTACGAGCGTCATGTGATCTCCTCACACTTGTAAAGCTTGGTAAGCCAAGTTGGGGTCGGGATCCTCCGGGCCACGGAGCGCTGCGGGCACGGCTGAGCGCGGATGCCGACGTGATGCGGGTCACGGTCGCGCCGTTGTCGCGGCACGACAAAGGAGCGGGTGCGGACGAACTCGGAGGAGTCGCCTGCCGTGGTGATCACCCGGACCTGCCCAGCCAACTTAGATTGCCAGGCAATCCAAGTCAACGTCGATGTCTAGGCTCGCTTGTGTTGCCAGGTCAGTCATGGTCCGATCTTGTTGACTACCCAGGGGGACCTCATATGCCTGCACCTGCCTCGCCGGCTGAGCCGGTGTACCGCCGCGTCATGCGAGACGTAGAGGCCAAGATCGCGAGTGGCGAGCTTCGGCCGGGCGACCAGCTACCCTCGATCAGCCAGCTCCGGGAGCAGTACAAGTGCTCGGCGCCGACCATCAAACAGGCGTTGGCACGGCTACAGGAGCGGGGTGTGCTCCAGGGGCATCAAGGCAGGGGCGTGTACGTGACGCCCGCTCCCGACTGACGCGCTCGGTGATCGGGGAAAGCCCGGGCAGACTGATCGGGGAAAGCCCGGGCAGACCGGCGAGCGGTGCTCCGCCGGGCTGAGCCGCCATTCGGTGGTCCAAGGTGGAGCAAGCCCCGGAAAGGTCCGGCACAGCGACGACACAGCGCCCCGCCTCAGGTGGACCGGGAGGCGGGGCGCTGCGTGTCGCTGAGCCGCTGGGTTGGTTGAGCCGTACCGAGTTGTTATCCGCCGGTCGGTGCCGCCGCCGGTTGCAGGCAGAGCACTTCCTTGCGATCCGGTACGACGATCGTCTGCGGGGTGTCCGCCGGGCACTCCTTCTTGTCGGTCACCTTCGCGCCGACCTTGAAGACGCCCTGCTCGGCGCAGTCCGCGATCACGGGCGTACCGCCGGAGTCCTTGACGCAGGCGCCCACCGCCGGGTTGAACGGGGGTGCCGCCTCCTCGCTGCCGATCTTGCCGAGCAGCCAGAGCGTGCCCAGCGGGATCGCCAGCAGCAGTACCGCCGCGACCAGTACCAGGAACAGCACCTTGCCGTTGCGTACCTGCGGCGTCGGCGGTTCGGTCTTCGTCTCCGACTCCGCAGCCTCGGGCTTGAACGAGTCGAACCGGCCCTGCTCGCCCTCGCCCGATGCGCCCCAGCTCGGGCCGCCGGGCGCCGGTGACCCGTACGGAGGCGTGCCGCCGGGCGGTGCCCCGTACGGCCCCGGTCCCGCCCCGGGCGCTCCGTACGCCGCCGGTCCCGCACCTGCGGCACCGGGCCGGCCGAACCCGGGGCCGTCCCCGTCGGGCGGCGGCCCGAAGCCCGAGGCCCCGGGCGGCGGCCCGAAGCCCGGTTGCCCGGGGGGTGGCCCGAAGTCGGGCGGCCCGGGCGGCCCGCCGAACCGGTCGGTGCCGGTCGGTGCGGACGCGCCGAACTGGCCGGGGTCAGCAGCCGGACCGGGGCCACCGAACCGGTCTCCGTCGAAGGGCGCGGGTCCACCGAACTGGCCAGCACCGGCGGGACCGGGGCCACCGAACTGACCGCCACCGGCCGGTCCGGGGCCACCGAACCGGTCGGGCTCGCCCTGCCCGGGCCCGCCGAACCGGTCCCCGTCGAACGGTGCGGGGCCGCCGAACCGGTCCTGT
>NZ_BONX01000030.1 GCF_016862935.1 Plantactinospora mayteni | reverse complement strand
CCCGCCGGTCCGGGGCCGCCAAAGCGGTCCTGTTCGGGCTGTCCGGGTCCACCGAACCGGTCCTGTTCGGGCTGTCCGGGCCCGCCGAACCGATCCTGTTCGGCCTGGCCAGGGCCGCCGAAGCGGTCTCCGTCGAACGGGGCCGGCCCATTCGGACCGGGTCCGTCCACCCCGATCCCACCCTGGCCGGGCATGCCGCCGGGACCCATCAGATCGGCGAAGGGCGACCCGCTCGACGGGCGGTTCGGGGTGTCGGACTGCGGTGCCCGGGCGCCGGGAACGGCTACCCGGGTCGCCGGTGGGTCGTCGGGGAAACCGTCGCCGTGCTCGCCCGGCCCGGGCTGGACCGGTGGCGCACCGTAGACCGTCGGGCCGGCCTGCCGCGGGTCGGCGCCACCCGGCCGGTCACCGTCCCAGCCACCGCCGGGCCCGCCACCCGGGCGATCGCCGTCCCAGCCGCCAGGCCCGGCCGGCGACCCCGGTCGACCGGCGTCCCAACCGCCTGGTCCACCGGCCGGACCCGGCTGCTGGTCGGGCTCGTCGGCGCTGGCCGGGCGGCCGTACACCCGGGGCTTCGGCGCCGGTACCGAGGCTGCGGCGGCCAGGTCGGCGGGCGGCAGTACGCGGCTGGCCGCCGGTACCGCGGCACTGCCGGCGACGGCCCGGCCGGTCTGCCGGTCGGGTGAGCCCGCCGACTCCGGCTGCCCCGGCACACCGGGTACGGAGACCCGGCCGCCGACCGCCGAGTCGGTCGGTACCCGGGGCTGCGGTACGACCGATGCGGCGCCGGGCGTGGGTGCGGGCGACTGCGGTGCCGCCTCGGGTGCCCCGGCCGCCCAGCCACCCGGCTCCCGCGCCGACGAGCCGTACTCGCCCGGCGCCTGGCGCCCAGCGGGCGGCGAATAGTCGGCCGGTGGCGACGCCGCCAGGCTGGCCCCGGGAATCCGGGTCTCCTGCGGCGGCAGCGGTACGGCGTTCCCCGGCGAGATCCCCGGCGCCGGACGCGGCTGGTACGCCGGCCCGTCCGGCTCCCGCCGCTCGAACTCGGGCTCCCGCCGCTCGAAGTTCGGCTCCCGCCGCTCGAAGTCCGGCTCCCGCCGGTCGAACTCGGGTTCACGCCGCTCGAAGTCGGGCTCGCGCCGGTCGAACTCCGGCCGGGACGGCTCGAACGGGCCGGGTCGGCCGTCGCCGGGTCCCGCCGACCAGGTCGGCGTCTGGGGCGCCCAGCCGGACCCCTGCGGCGCCTCCGACTCGGCGGGGTGGGAATGGTCGGCGGGGCGTGGTGGATAGTCGCTCGGCGGCCCGCCGGAGTCCGGACGGGACCCGGAATCCGCCCGGGACGATCCCGAGCCCCATGCTTCGGCCGCCGGCCACGGCTCACCCTCGGGAATGGCGGGGCGGTTGATCGGCGGATAGCTCGGCGGCTCGGCGGGTTGGGCGGGGCTGCCGGGTGCTGCCGACGGATAGGCGGGGCTGCCCGGCGCTGCCGGCGGGTACGCCGGGGCACTGTATTGCTGGGCGGGGTAGCCCGAGGCGCCGCCGGCCGACGGGTCCGGATAGCCGGACGGCCCGGCGGGCGAGCCGGGCTGGTTCGGATAGCCCTGCGGGCCGGCGGACGGGCCGGAGCCGGGCGGGAATCCCGGCGGGCCGCTGGACGGCTCGGCGGGCTGGCCGGCACCGGTCCAGCGCGGCGGGCTGGACTGGTTGGGCCGGCTTCCCCACTCCGGCGGGAAGCCCGAGCCCTCCGAGGGCGTCGACGGTGCGCCGGCCGACTCCGGGGGCGGGCCCCACGGGCCGTCCTGGCGGGGGCCGGGCGTGCCCGGGGCGTCGCCCGGAGCTGCCCAGCCGGCCGGGCCGGGGTGGCCCGGGGCACCGTCCGGTGATTCGTTCCAGGCCACCGGCGCGCCGGCCCGCCCGGCGGGCGGCGGCGGAGCCCAGCCGAAATCGGCCGGTGGCGTACCAACGGAACCCTGGGGCGGGAACCGGTCGTCGTCGGGTGGTGCGGGATTGCCGTACGGGGCTGGGCCTGCGGCGCCCGGCGCAGCCTCGTCCGGCCATCGGCCGGGGTGCTGCGGATCCTCGGACGTCATGCGCGCGCCTCCTCCATCACATGTCGGCCGCGCCGGTCTCACGCGCCGATCGCCAGCCAGATTGCCGGCGACTCCGGCGTGACACCGGGCTGGGCAAGCTCCCCGCACGGTAGCCGGTCCAGGCCGGCACCGCCCGGGCAGCGCGGGTCGTCGGGCCCGGTCGTCCAGGGCGGGCCGAACTGGGAACTGTTCGGTGCACGTCCTACCGGCCGGTCGGGGCGACGACCGAGCCCACCGTACCGGGCGGTGTCGCGGGGGCGGTACTCCGGTGGCGTGCGGGTGGGAAACACCGACGGCCCGTCCGGAGCGCTCCGGACGGGCCGTCGGTGTGGTGCGGAGGAGGTGAGGAGTCTGTCGAGGTCAGCCGTAGAAACGCTGCGCGGCGATCAGGATCTCGTCACGGACAGCCGGCGAACTGGTCGCCCGCAGTGCCCGCTCGATCGCCCGCGCGCGGCGTGCGCTGTTCCGGCGGTTACGAAGTCGGTTGAGCATGCTCATGGTGTCGCGCCCCCTGGCTATTCGGTTGTGGTCCGCGTCTGATGTGTCTATTGAACCTCGCGGACCTCCCGCCTGCCAGCGATTATTAGGTGAGCTGAGACACCGGCCGAAGAATCGAAGGTCCAGGAGCCAACCAGGCGACGGTTCTTCGTAACCCTACGGAAACGGCCGGTGTGCCCGGGAGTAACCCGGGGCACATCGGCCGCGTCGTACCAGAGGTGTTTCCGTGTGGTGCGGGTCAGGTCCAGCCGAGCAGCGCCGCCTCCGGATCGGCCAGGAAGTCGCCGACGTCACGCAGGAACTTCGACCCCAGCTCGCCGTCGATGATCCGGTGGTCGAAGGAGAGCCCCAGGGTGGTCACCTGGCGGACCTTGACCTTGCCCTTGTGCACCCAGGGCATCTCCCGGACCGCGCCGAAGGCGAGGATTGCCGACTCGCCCGGGGGCAGGATCGGCGTACCGGTGTCGACGCCGAAGACGCCGACGTTGGTGATGGTCAGGGTGCCGCCGGACATGTCCGCCGGAGCCGTCCGCCCCGCCTTGGCGGTCTGCACCAGCGCCGTCATCGCGTCCGCCAGCTCGCGCATCGTGAGCCGTCCGGCGTCCTTGATGTTCGGCACGATCAGGCCGCGCTCGGTCGCCGCCGCGATGCCCAGGTTGACGTACTCCTTGACGACGATCTCCTCGCCGGCCCAGGTCGAGTTGACCATCGGGTACCGGCCGACCGCCAGCAGCACGGCCTTGGCGACCAGCAGCAGCGGGGAGACCCGGACGTCCTGCCACTCCCGTCGCTTGCGCAGCCGGTCGAGCGCCTTCATCGAGCGGGTCACGTCGACCGTCAGGAACTCGGTGACGTGCGGCGCGGTGAACGCCGACGCCACCATGTTCTGTGCGGTGAGCTTGCGCACGCCCTTGACCGGGATCCGCTGCTCCCGATCCGGCCCGAAGGCCGGCGCCACCGTGCCCGGGCCGGCCGGCGCCGGCTCGGCCGCCGTCGCCACCCCGCTCGCCGCCAGGTGTACGTCGTCCCGGGTGATCGAGCCGAGCGGCCCCGACCCGGTCAGGGTACGCAGGTCGACCCCGAGATCCTTGGCGAGCTTGCGTACCGGCGGCTTCGCCAGCACCAGTCCACCCGGTGCGGAGACACTCCCGCCGCTCCGGGGTGCCGGTGCGACAGCCGCCGGACGCACCGGCTCGGGAGCCGCACGCACCGGCTCAGGCGCCGCGACCGGTGCCGGGGCAGCCACCGGTACACCGTTCGAGGCTGGTACCCCGGCACCCTTGCGCGGGCGGCGCTTGGCGGCGCCGGTCTTCGGGCCGTACCCGACCAGCACCGCCGTCCGGCCACCCGGAGCGGGCCCGCCGATCAGGCCGGGCTCGACGGCGCCCTCGGCGGGCGCGATCTCGACGGCGGCCAGCGAGGCCGCCGACGGCTCCGGCAGGTCACCGGCGCCCGGGTCGGTGTCCACGGCGAAGATCGGCGAGCCGACGTCGACCACGGTGCCCTCACCGTGGAAGATCGCGGTGATCTTCCCCGCCCACTTCGCCGGGATCTCGACCGCCGCCTTCGCGGTCTCGACCTCGACGACCGGCTGGTTCAGCTCGACGATGTCGCCGATCTGGACCAGCCACTTGAGGATCTCGCCCTCGGTCAGCCCTTCGCCGAGGTCCGGCAGGGGGAACTCCCGTACCCGTGACATCCCGCTCACCAGCCGAAGGTGCGGTCGACGCCGTCGAGCACCCGGTCGAGGTTGGGCAGGTAGTCCTCCTCCAGCCGGGCGGCCGGGTAGGGCGTGTCGAAGCCGGTCACCCGGAGCACCGGGGCCTCCAGCGAGTAGAAGCACTCCTCGGTGATCCGGGCCGCGATCTCGGCGCCGAGGCCGAGGTTGCCGGGGGCCTCGTGCACCACCACGCACCGCCCGGTGCGCTTCACCGACTCGTAGACCGGGCCGAGATCCAGCGGGGAGAGGGTACGCAGGTCGATGACCTCCAGGTCCCGACCGTCCTCCTCGGCGGCGGTGGCCGCCTCCATCGCGGTACGCACCATCGGCCCGTACGCCAGCAGGGTGGCGTCCCGGCCCGGCCGGACCACCCGGGCGGAGTGCAGCGGGTACGCGTCGCCGAGCGGGGCGTCCAGGTCCACCTGCCCCTTCTCGTGGTAGCGCCGCTTCGGCTCCAGGAAGATCACCGGATCGTCCGAGGCGACCGCCTGCTGGATCATCGTGTACGCGTCCTGCGGCGACGAGCAGGCCACCACCTTCAGCCCGGCGGTGTGCGCGAAGTATGCCTCCGGGGACTCCGAGTGGTGCTCGACCGCGCCGATGCCGCCGCCGAACGGGATCCGGATGACCATCGGCACCCGTACCTTGCCCTGCGAGCGGTAGTGCATCTTCGCCACCTGCGACACGATCTGGTCGTACGCCGGGTAGACGAAACCGTCGAACTGGATCTCGCAGATCGGCCGGTACCCCCGGATGGAGAGCCCGACCGCGGTGCCGATGATGCCGGACTCGGCGAGCGGGGTGTCGATCACCCGGTTCTCGCCGAAGTCCTTCTGGAGGCCGTCGGTGATCCGGAAGACGCCGCCGAGCTTGCCGACGTCCTCGCCCATGATCACGACCTTGGGGTCGTGCTCCAGCGCGCGGCGCAGGCCGCGGTTGATCGCCTTGCCCAGGGTGAGGGTCTCGGTGGCCATCAGTGCACGCTCCCCTCGAACGAGTCCAGGTAACGGGCGGTGAACTCGCGCTGCGCGTCCACCTCGGGCGAGCCGTTCGGAAACACGTGGTCGAAGAGGGTCAGTGGCTCGGGGTCGGGCATTTCGAGGACCCGCTCCCGTAGCCGCAGCGCCTCCTGCTTGGCCTGCTCCTCCACCTCGGCCAGGAACGTGTCGTCCGCGATGCCCTGCTTGGTGAGGAATGCCCGGACCCGTGCGATCGGGTCCTTCGCCTGCCACGCCTCGACCTCGCTGGCGATCCGGTAGCGCGTCGGGTCGTCCGTGGTGGTGTGCGCCCCCATCCGGTAGGTGTACGCCTCGATCAGGGTGGGGCCCTGACCGTGCCGCGCGTTGTCCAGCGCCGCCCGGGTCACCGCGTACGTGGCCAGCACGTCGTTGCCGTCCACCCGTACGCCGGGGAAGCCGAATCCGGCGGCCCGCTGGTAGAGCGGGATCCGGGTCTGCCGCTCCAGCGGTTCGGAGATGGCGTACTGGTTGTTCTGGCAGAAGAAGACGATCGGGGCGTTGAAGACGGCCGACCAGATGAACGCCTCGTTCACGTCACCCTGGGCGGAGGCGCCGTCGCCGAAGTAGGCGATCACCGCCTCGCCGTCGTCGGTGCCGGTCTTGCCGTCCATGTTCACGCCCATGGCGTAGCCGGTGGCGTGCAGGGTCTGCGCCCCGATGACGATCGTGTACATGTTGAACTTGAACTCGTTCGGGTCCCAGCCGCCCAGGTCGACGCCGCGGAACAGGCCCAGCGGCATGATCGGGTCGATGCCCCGGCAATAGAGCACGCCGTGCTCCCGGTAGGTCGGGAAGGCCATGTCCTGCGGCCGTAGCGCCCGGCCCGAGCCGACCTGCGCCGCCTCCTGGCCGAGCAGGCTGGCCCAGATGCCCAGCTCGCCCTGCCGCTGCAACGCGGTCGCCTCGGCGTCCAGCTTGCGGACCAGCACCAGGTCCCGGTAGAGGCCCCGGTATTCCTCGTCGGTGAAGTCGACGCGGTACTCCGTACCGTCGGACCAGGTGACCTTGTCGATCCGGTCGCCCTCCGGCGTGAGTAGTTGCACCAGGTCACCGGTACCGGGGGATTTCCCGCCAGACCGTGCGGACCGGGGTGTGGCTCGCCTGCCGCGGGCCGTACCCGCAGGATCGCCCTTCGCCATCCCTATCTCCCTGTCGTTCGTGCGTCGGCACCGGGGGTGTCCCGACCGCGCAGCTCGTGCGCCCGACCCGGCTGGTGCCGGAGCGGGGGTGGCTGCCGCGCCTGTCCCCGGTAGGGGTAGCCACGCGGCGTGAACCAGATTCTGGCCGAGCCTGGTCCACCGAGCGCCGGCACCACGTCCTGCCTGCCGCGGGGGTGCGCGAAGGTCGCGGCCGCGTTGCCGTCGGCTCCATATTCGCAGAGCAGCCCGGTACCGCTACAGGTCGGCCTCGGTCGGATCCGAGCCACCGCCGGCTTCGCACCACATCAACCGATTTGATCGGGTACGAACCTCGGGTCGGCCGAAACTCGGTCGCTGACACGCTGTGTGACGCTGGCCAACACAGGGTTACTCCGCCACTGTATGTAGCGGCGGCGTCACCGTCGCCGAGGTCCGTTCCACCCGGCCGCAGCCTGGCCCGCGCCGCCGACGACGAGGAGTTTTCCGTGCCCAACCACGGTTTCGAGCCCCCGGCTCCCGTGCTGCTGGCCCGGCACCGCCGGTCCGGCGGCGCGCACGTCGGATATCGGAGGGTGACCGGGGTGCACCGGGCGGAAGGGCTCGGCCGCCCGGCCCGCCGGTACCTCTTCACGGTCGCCCTGCTGGCCGGTACCTCCTCGTTGCCGATCCTGGCCGCGATCGGCAGCGGCTCGGCGACCGTCTCCGACGGGATGCGCCCGGCCGACGCCACCCCGTTCGTCCCGCCGCCGGCCGGTGCGCCGCCGGAGGTGCTGCCGAGCCACCCGACCGTGCCACCGCCGGTGGAACCCGGCCAGGCCGGTACGGGCGCCAGGTCCGAACGGGCCGGCTGGCTGCCGTACCCCGTCCCGCCCGGCGCCGTGCCCGTACCGGCCGGAAGCGAACCCGGTCGGCTGCCGCCGCCGGTCGACCCGCCGGCCGCGAACGAGCCGGAGCTGCCCGGTACGCCGGTACCGCCGACCGTCGACCCGCCGAGCCAGTCGCCGGAACCGTCCCCGCCGCCGGAACCGTCGCCCACACCGTCACCGTCACCGGACTCCCCGACCGGGGCGCCGACCACCGCGCCGACATCCGCGCCGTCCGGTACCGCCGCACCGGCGCCGACCGAGCCGTCCCCGTCCCCGTCCCCGTCGCCGCTGCCGACCAGCCCCGCGCCCACGCCGGGCGCGACGGCCTCGGCCGGCCCGACCACCACCCCGGGACCGACCGGCCACCCGGCCACCCCCGCCCCGACCCCCGCACCGGTACCCAGCACTCCGCCGGCGGCGCCGGCATCCTGAGCAGCGGGTCGCGGCGGTTCAGCTCCGGGCGACCGAGGGGCGGAGCATCGGCGGGTGCAGCAGTTCGGCCGGCCCGCGCCGGAAGAGTTGGGCGGGCCGCCCCCGATCACCCTCGGTGACCCGGCCGGCCGGCTCCACGAAGCCGGGAGTACCGGTGACCTTGCGGTGGAAGTTGCGCGGGTCCAACCGGCTGCTCCAGACGGTCTCGTAGACCGTACGCAGTCGGGCGATGGTGAACTCCGGTGGGCAGAAGGCGGTGGCCAGCGGGGTGTACTCCAGCTTGGCCCGGGCCCGTTCGAGCCCGTCCGTCAGGATGGCGTCGTGGTCGAAGGCGAGTTGGGCGTCGGCGACCCGGGACACCGGGAGCCAGTCCGCCGCCGCCGCGTCCGTACCGGCCACCGGTGGCGGTAGGTCCGGCAGCAGCGCCAGGTACGCCACGGTGACCACCCGACCCCGCGGGTCCCGTTTCGGCGACCCGTACGTGCCGAGCTGTTCGAGGTGGCCGATCGGCTCGGGAACTCCGGTCTCCTCGGTCAGCTCCCGGGCAGCGGCGTCCGGCAGGTCCTCGTCGAACCCGACGAACCCGCCAGGCAGCGCCCAGCGATCCTGGTACGGGGGCACGCCGCGGCGTACCAGCAGGATGCAGAGTTCGTCCGCCCGCACGGTGAGGACCACCAGGTCGACGGTGACGGCGAACGGCGGAAATTCGGCCATCTGAATTATCACCACCTTGACGAGAAGCTACCACAGTGGTTATCGTCAGTAGGACGAGAAAGGATTCGGTCCCGTACCCAAGGGGCGGACCGAACTACCGGGACAAGGTCGTCGACCGGCAACGACGGCCTTCGGCGGCGCTGGCCTCCGGGCCAGCGCCGCCGCCCTGATCGGCTGGCGGGGGGCCAAGTCGGTCACCGGTGGTGTCGGCGGGCCCGACCTGCTCTCCCAGGTCGGGCCCGCCGACCGTCGGTAGCCGAACGTGCGCGCCCGTCCCGCACTGCCGGGCGGTAAGCACACTCGTCTGGACTATTCACCGGCCAGTGACCCGTGGCTATGCTGACCTCCCTCGATAAGACCGGTAACCCCGGTGAACCGACAGGGAGGCAGCGTGGGTCGCACCAGCAATCGGTGGAGCCGTGGCCTACTGGCCACCACGCTCGTGACAGCGCTCGCGGTGGTGGCGGCGCCAGCGCCGGCACAGGCCAGTTCCGGCCCCGGGAGCCTCGGCTCCTGGGTGCTGCGGAAGGCCGTCACGGCCAAGGGCGTACAGAAGCATCTCAAAGAGCTACAGAAGATTGCGGACCGTAACAACGGCAACCGTGCCTCGGGCGCGCCCGGATATGACAAGTCGGTCGACTACGCGGAAAAGGTGTTCCGGAACGCCGGATACCGGGTCACCCGGCAGGCGTTCGACTTCCAGACCTTCCTGATCAACACTCCGTCCGAACTGGAACGGACCTCGGCGCCGGCCGGCGATCTGCCACATCGGATCATGAGCTACTCGGGCAGCGCCGACGTGACCGCCCCGGCCAGCGTGCCGGCCGGCGACTCCCAGGGCTGCAACCCGGGCGACTTCGGCCCGGCGAACGTCGGCACGATCGTCGTGATCAGCCGGGGCGC
The DNA here is from genome assembly GCF_016862935.1 of Plantactinospora mayteni. Classification (GTDB taxonomy): domain Bacteria; phylum Actinomycetota; class Actinomycetes; order Mycobacteriales; family Micromonosporaceae; genus Plantactinospora; species Plantactinospora mayteni. Next base: position 68,128 of record NZ_BONX01000030.1, on the reverse strand, counting down.
CTGCCCGTTCGGGCAGAAGGCCAGCACGGCGGCGGCGGCCGGCGCGGCGGCGGTGGTCATCTACAACAACATCCCGGGTGACCTCTCCGGGACGCTCGGCAACACGTACACCCTGGACTTCGCCGCCGTCGGCGTCTCGCAGGCGCTCGGCCAGGAACTGGTCGGGCAGGTCGCCGGTGGCCTCACCCTGCGGGTCGCCACCGACACGTTCCGGGGCATGGCCACCACCGAGAACATCTTCGCCGAGTCACGCTGGGGCGACCCGGGCAACGTGGTGATGGCGGGAGCACACCTCGACTCGGTACCGGAGGGCCCGGGGATCAACGACAACGGCAGCGGCAGTGCCGCGCTGCTGGAGATCGCCGAGCAGATGCGCTGGTTCCCCACGAAGAACAAGGTCCGGTTCGCGCTCTGGGGCGCCGAGGAGGCCAACCTGGTCGGCTCGACGTACTACGTCGCCAACCTGCCGCAGGCGGAGCGGGACAAGATCGCCCTCTACCTGAACTTCGACATGGTCGGCTCGCCGAACTACGTCCGGTTCGTCTACGACGGCGACAACTCGGCCTTCCCGCCCGGCAGCGGGTCGGCGGCCGGCCCGCCCGGCTCCGGAGCGATCGAGAAGCTCTTCCACGACTACTTCCGGTCGCAGCGGCTGGCCTCGGCCGAGACGCCGTTCTCCGGGCGTAGTGACTACGGTCCGTTCATCGCGGCCGGGGTGGACATCCCGTCCGGCGGCCTCTTCACCGGGGCCGAGCTGGTCAAGACGGCCGAGGAGGCCCGGGTCTACGGCGGCACCGCCGGACAGTCCTACGACCCGTGCTACCACCAGGCGTGCGACGACATCGACAACATCAGCCTGAAGGCGATCGACGAGATGTCCGACGCGGTCGCGCACGCGCTCATCACGTACGCCTACGACACCCGCAGCCTCAGCACGCCGCTGACCGGCCCGACCGGCGGCACCACCGCGCCGGCCGGTGGCGGTGGCGGCCTGCACGACGACCACGAGGTCGAGATCTGATTTCCCGGGTACCAGACGACGGGGCGGCGCACTCGCGCCGCCCCGTCGCCGTTACGTGAAACTGTCGGTGCTCTCCGTTAGCGTGGCGCCCGTGAACGTCCCACCCGTAGCCTTGACCTCGTGGCTTCCCCGACCGATCCCGGAGGTCCGATGACCGCCGCCCCGATCGCCCTCGACCGGCCCGGCCCGCACGGCTACACCACGGCAGACCTGCACGCCCTGCCCGATGACGGCCGGCGCTACGAGCTGATTGACGGGAGCATCATCGTGTCCCCCTCGGCCACGATCGACCACAACACCATCGCCCGGTGGATCGCCAACATCCTGGAGGATTCGAATCCCTCTGACGAGTACGCGGTCGGCACCGACCAGTCGACCAGCGTGGATGAGCACAACGAGCCGCGGCCGGACGTGGTGGTGACCCGGGCGGAGCACCTGCGGCGTACGCCGTTCCCGATCACCGACGCGCTGCTGGTGGTCGAGGTGGTGTCGCCGACCTCGGCGCTGCGGGACACCGAGACCAAGCGGGCGCTCTACGCCCGGGCCGGGGTGCCGGCGTACTGGATCGTGGTGCCGGAGGAGGAGAAGCCGACCATCTCCCTCGCCGAGCTGGTGCTCGACCAGGGCAGCCGGAAATACCGCTACGTCACCCACTACACGACGGAGCCGTTCGCGACCGGGCACCCGTGGCCGGTCCGGGTCGACCTGCCGGCGCTGACCGCCCGCCGGGCCAAGCTGTTGGGGCAACCGGTCGAGGAGGGCTGACCGCGGCTAGGCCGGCTCGTCGTCCAGGCGCTGCCGGTTCGCCTCGATCCAGGCGTCCAGTGCCGCCGGGTCGTTCGGGTCGACGCCGTCGGCGATGAGCTGGGCCACCGCCGCTGTCGCCGGACTGCGCCGCTCCCCGGTGGTATAGAGCCGGACGAACTCCGGCACCATCTCCTCGATCGAGGTGTCGGTCTGGGTCGCCGCCTCGGCCGGCAGCCCCCGCAGTCGGCCGGCGTACGCGGCCCAGCTCCGGACCACCCGGGGCAGCATCGCCGCGTCGTCCATGTCGAGTACCGCCCGCCGGTGCACCCAGTCGAGCAGGAACAGGCCGGCCACCGCCGGACTCCACCGCAGCGGGTCCGGGTCGGCGAAGGTCGCCGAGTGGTCGAGCACGAGGCTGAGGCAGAAGTGCAGCGAGGCGAGGTCGGCCTCGGGCACCTCGGGCAGGCCGAACCGGGCGGCGTCGGGCGAGGCGAGGAAGGACCGGACCAGGCGGTCCCGCTCGGCGGTGGAGAGCGGCTCCGGCTCGTCGCCGATCGTGGCGGTCGGCGCGGGCGGGGGCAGCAGCGCCAGCCGGGCGCCGACCAGGGTCCGGTCGGTGGCCAGCGAGCCCTCGTCGGGCAGGTCCCCCAACTCGTCGGTGATGTCCAGGTGCCGGGCCACCTCGCCGCGCAGCCGGGCCGGATCCTCCTCGCGGAACCAGGTCAGCGCGTCGCCGGCACACATCTCCCGGACCTGTCCGAGGATCCGCTCGGCGGGACCGCCGACGAAGACGTCCTTGGTGATGCCGATGTTGTGGTCGACCAGGGCCACCACGGCGTGTTCCGGGCCACCGGACGTGCTGTCGTCGTACGCGAAGGTGGCGAGGTAGGAGGTCTGGTCGCCGTACACGTCGCCGTAGGCGTAGCTGCCGGTCAGGCGTACCTTGCCGAGCTGGCCCGACCAGGACGGCGCCTGCGCGCCCGGCTTCACCGAGGCGGCGCCGGCGGCGTCCGGTACCAGGGCGGCGAAGACGGTCCGGATCGTGGTCGCGGCGGCGGTGCGCCGACGGGACGTCGCGGAGAGGAAATCGCCCACGAAGTCCCGTACGGCGCTGTTGCGATCCTCCTCCGCGATCGCGTAGACGCTGCCCAGGAGTGCCGTGCCGAGCATCTCGGCGTCGAGCGCGCAGTCGAGCTTGGTCACGTCGCGGGCGGCGTGCAGCACGGCTTCAAAGGGGGTCCGAGGCGTGGCCATGCAGCGACCCTACGCCCGCCGGCCCCGGTCCAGCACGAGCAGCGCGCCGGGACCGAGTACGCCGAGCAGCAGTGTGCCCCGGCTGGCGAGCAGATCGGCACTGCTCAGCGTGCCGGCGTGCGCCAGATGGAACACCAGGTGCACGGTGCTGAAGACCAGCAGCCCGGCGAGTACCACGGCGGTGACCCGCCGGTCGTCGAGCCAGGCGGCGGCCAGCAGCATCACACCCAGGGTCAGGAACGCCGCCCCGACGTCGGTCATCAGGTGCGGGTTGTACGGCGGGTAGCCGGCCGTCCAGGAGAGCCCGAAGCCGGGGAAGTTGTCGAAGAACCACCGTGGGGCGAGCACGGCCGGCACTCCCCAGGAGACGTGCAGTATGCCGAGCAGCACCAGCCCGCCCCGGACCAGGAGCCGCCGCCACCTGCGGTCGGTCATCGGCGGGCGGCGGCGACGGCCAGCGCGGACCGCGCCTCGGCGTACGCCCGCAGCACCTCGCGGACCGGGGTCACCACGTAGCCCCGGGCGGCCTCGGCCACCGCGTCGTGCATCCGGCCCTCGGCCCGCCACCGGGCTCGCCGGGCGGCCCACCTGATCACGGGCTTGACCAGCAACGAGAGCAGTACGCCGCAGAGCAGGCCGCCGAGCAGCCCGACGGTGGGCAGTGGCGCCACCCCGACCATCGGATAGTCGAGTTGCGGCAGCCCGAGGGCGCGTACCGCGTAGCCGAGGAGCAGCCAGCCCAGCCCGATCGCGGCGACGACGGTCACCAGCCACTGCACCGCGTTGACCAGCCGCCACCAGACCGGCTGGCGCTCCATCCCGAGGTCGGTGGTGCCGACGGCCCGGTCGAGCGCGTCGGGCAGGTCGGCCAGCCGGGACCGGGCCGCCGCGGAAACCGCCGCCGGCCAGGGGCCCGGCAGGGTCGCCCCGGCCCGGTCGGCGACCGCCCGGACGGCCAGTCCGACGGCGGAGCGCTGGGCCGCGCTCGGCTCGGGTATCGAGGAGGCCGCCACCGGCGGTCGGTCGAGGCCGAGCAGCCCGCCGGTCTCCGGCGCCCGCTCCGGCTCGGCGGGTGCCCCGGTCAGGTACAACCGGCGGAGCGGGTCGGGGCGGAGCCGTCGCAGGCCCCGGGCCAGCGGCCAGCCGGTCGCGGCCACCGCCCGGTGCCGGTACGCCTGCTCGGTCGCCTCCGCCACCGCCGGTACGCCGGCCGCGGCGGCCAGCGCGTCGATCAGCCGGCGGATCGTCGGCCGGTCCACGTCGTCGTCGGCCCGCCCGGGGTCGACCAGCTCGGCGAGCCCGTCGACGACCGTGTCCACGTCTCCGGAGAGCCGGCGCAGCGACGCCTGCCGCTGCGCGACCGTCTGCTCCAGGGCGGCCCGCAGTGGTGCCGTACCGGCGTCGGAGAGCGCCGAGGTGGCGAGCAGTGGTATCCCGTTGAGCTGGTCGGCGTCGACCAGCCGGCGCAGGTCGGCGAGCAACCGGGGCAGCTCGTCCGACGACAGCCGGTCGGCGTGGTTGAGTACCACCACGGTGACGTCCCGGTGCCGGTGGAACTCGCGCAGGTAGCTGCGGTGCAGCACCTCGTCGGCGTACTTCTGCGGGTCGACCACCCAGACGACCAGGTCGACCAGGCCGAGCAGCCGGTCCACCTCGGAGCGGTGCGTCCACTCCACCGAGTCGAAGTCGGGCAGGTCGAGCAGGACCAGCCCGTGTAGTGCCGCCTCGTCGGCACCGTCCAGCGCGCTCTCCCGGACGAACCGGTGCCGGGGCAGTACGCCGACCCAGTCGAGCAGCCGGGTCGCGCCGTCCAGCGGCCCCCAGACGCAGGCGTGGGTGACCCCGGTGGTCGGCCGGCGTACCCCGACCGGCGACATCTCGAACCGGGCCAGCGAGTTGAACAGGCTGGACTTGCCGCTGCCGGTGGCACCGGCCAGCGCCACCACGGTGTGGTTCAGCGAGAGGGCCAGCCGGGTGCCGGCGCGCTCGATCAGGGTGTGTGCCGCGACCAGCCGCTCGTCCGGCAGGTGGCCGTCGACGGCGGCGAGGAACCGGTTGACCGCGTGCAGGCGCTCGACCAGCCGGTCCGGGTCGGCCCGCTGGTCGGGGCGGAACGCGTCCCGGACCCTGCCCAGGATGTCGGTCATCGGGCCTCCGCTCCGGCTGTCTCGGCGGCGTCGACCCGCGCGGCGTCGACCAGCCGGGCCGCCTCGCGGAGCTGGTCGCCGTGGCTGGCGTCGACCCCGGCCGTCGCGGTGCGGGCCAGGTAGCGGGCCGCCTCCTCGTCGAACAGCCGGTCGACCATGCCGAGCAGCTCGGCCCGGGCCCGGGTGGCCAGGGTACGGGTGGCCTGGTCACCGAAGATCGCTTCCAGTACCTTCTGCGCGGCGACCGTGCTGCCGCCCGCCGCCGCCACCTCCAGCCCGGTCGGGATGAACGCGGTGGAGGCGAAGACCGCGATCATCACCGCCAGCCCGGTGGCGTTCACCGCGTACGCCGCGCTGCGGGCCACGAACCGCTTGTCGCCGCCCTGGGCGCGTACCAGCTCCAGCACGCTGCGCTGCCAGTCCCGGACCAGCCGCTCGGCCCGTTCCGGCAGGTCGTCGCCGGGTCGGGACAGCTCGGGGGTGAGCAGCGCGGCGCCGGCCGGATGGGTCTGCCAGGCCGCGGCGGTCTGCTCGGCGGCCGTGGCGGCGGACTCCCGCAGCAGGGTGACGAGCTGCGACTCGATCGCGCTCCGGAGCTGGGTGTTCGGGGCGGGGCGACCGGTCACCGCCGCGACGATCCGGTCGCGGAGCTGGCCGACCCGGGCCTCCAGGGTGCGGAAGAGTTCGCCGGTGCCGACGAACTCCTGCCAGCGGGCCAGTACCTCGCCCCGGAGCAGCCGGCCGTCCCGGAGGGCCTCCTCGACCGACCGGCGGGCGGCGCGATAGCCGCTCCGGACCCTCTCGTCCAGCGCCTGTGCGGCGTTCGCCTGCTGGTCGGCGGCGGTGGCCAGGCTCTCGACGGCCGGGCCGAGCGCGGCGACGGCGCCGTCCAGGGTCTGCCGGATAACCGCCGCCCGGGCGTCCGAGTCGGCGGCGAGCCGGCCGAACCAGGAGCGCAGCGGCTCGGTCAGCCGCCCCGGCAGCAGCCCCTGCCCGTCGACCACCGTCTCCGGGAGTACGAAGAGCGGTGCGGCGCCGAGCTGGTGTTCGGCCAGCATCTCGGCCAGGTGCGTGGTCACCTCGGCGGCGGCGGCCGGCGGCACCCGGTCGAGTACCAGTGCGATCGCGGTACCGCGCAGTCGGGCGGTGTGCAGGAGCTCCCAGGGCACCGCGTCGGCGTACCGGGCGGCGGTGGTGACGAAGAGCCACAGGTCGGCGGCGGCGAGCAGTTGGGCGGCGAGCGCCCGGTTGGCGTCCACCACCGAGTCGATGTCCGGGGCGTCCAGGAAGGCCAGCCCGGCCGGCAGGGCGGGTGCGGTGACCAGGTGCAGGGTGTCCGGCTGCTCCCGAGGGGTGGTGGTCCGGGTCAGTCCGGGCAGCAGTTCGCCCTGGCGGAACCACGCCGAGTCGAGCGGGCTACAGACCAGCACCGGCGAGCGGGTGGTCGGCCGGAGTACGCCGACACTGCTGACCCGGGCCTGGACCAGGCTGTTGACCAGGGTGGACTTGCCGGCGCCGGTCGAGCCGCCGACGACCACCAGCAGCGGCGCGTCGAGCCGGGCGAGTCGGGGCAGCAGGTAGTCGGCGAGCTGGGCCCGCAGCGCCGAGCCGAGCTGACGGGCCTCGTCCGCTCCCGGCAGGGCCAGTGGATAGGCGGTGACGTCGATCGCGGCCCGCAGCCGGGTGAGCGCCCAGCCCAGGTCCGTCCCGGCGTCTCCGGCCGGGGACACCCGGTCCGCCGTGTCGGCCGGGTCGCCGGCCGGTGGATGCCGGAGGGTGCTGTCGGCCTGGTCGCGATCCGCGTCGGCGATGGGGGTTTCCGGGCCGACCAGGGGCGTGCCGAGGCCGGTGGCCGGTTCGCCGTGGGTCGTCACGGGGTAAAGACTGCCCGATCCCTGCAACACAGACAACAGGCACGGTTGCTCGCGGATCAGCGCCCTGCCGGCCGCCGGTTTCCTGGCCGGGTGTCCGGATCCCCGCGACCACCGTCGATGTGCTCCGCTGCCGATGGATTCGCGGTGGTGGAAGCCCCGAGGTGGGTTGCGTCGATGTGACTCAAGTCCGACTTTGCGCGTACGGCGGATCGTGGCACTATTGAGTCCGGTCCACTCAACTTGCGGTGGGTGCGCTGCGGGCGGTGCCCGTCACCCGCCTTGTAACGAAGCGAGGAAGCGAAGATGGCACGTGCGGTCGGAATCGACCTCGGCACGACGAATTCCTGCGTCAGCGTTCTCGAAGGCGGTGAGCCTACCGTCATCGCGAACGCCGAGGGCTCGCGGACGACTCCTTCGATCGTCGCGTTCGCCCGCAACGGCGAGGTGCTCGTCGGTGAGGTCGCCAAGCGTCAGGCGGTGACCAACCCGGACCGGACCATCCGGTCGGTCAAGCGGGAGATGGGCACCAACTGGTCCGTCGACATCGACGGGAAGAAGTACACCTCACAGGAGATCTCCGCCCGGACGCTGATGAAGCTCAAGCGGGACGCCGAGGCGTACCTGGGCGAGCGGATCACCGACGCCGTGATCACCGTCCCGGCGTACTTCAGCGACGCCCAGCGGACCGCCACCAAGGAGGCCGGGGAGATCGCCGGCTTCAACGTACTGCGGATCGTGAACGAGCCGACCGCGGCGGCGCTGGCGTACGGGCTGGACAAGGGCTCCAAGGAGCAGACCGTCCTGGTCTTCGACCTCGGTGGCGGCACCTTCGACGTGTCGCTGCTGGAGTTGGCCGAGGGGGTCATCGAGGTCAAGTCGACCAGCGGTGACAACCACCTCGGTGGCGACGACTGGGACGAGCGGGTCATCGACCACCTGGTGAAGACCTTCCGGGGGCAGCACGGGGTCGACCTGTCCCAGGACAAGATGGCGATGCAGCGGCTGCGCGAGGCGGCCGAGAAGGCCAAGATCGAGCTGTCCGCCGCCACCACCACCAGCATCAACCTGCCGTACATCACCGCCGGCCCGGCGGGTGGCGACGGTGCCCCTTCGGCGCCGCTGCACCTCGACGTGACGCTGACCCGGGCGGAGTTCCAGCGGATGACGCAGGATCTGCTCGACCGCTGCAAGGGCCCGTTCGACCAGGCCATCAAGGACGCCGGGGTGAAGGTCTCCGACGTCGACCACGTGATCCTGGTCGGCGGCTCGACCCGGATGCCGGCCGTCTCCGAGCTGGTCAAGCAGCTCACCGGCCGGGAGCCCAACAAGGGCGTCAACCCGGACGAGGTCGTCGCGGTCGGTGCCGCGCTCCAGGCCGGCGTGCTCAAGGGCGAGGTCAAGGACGTCCTGCTGCTCGACGTGACCCCGCTGTCGCTGGGCATCGAGACCAAGGGCGGCATCTTCACCAAGCTGATCGAGCGCAACACGACCATCCCGACCAAGCGCTCCGAGGTCTTCACCACGGCCGACGACAACCAGCCGTCGGTGCTGATCCAGGTCTTCCAGGGCGAGCGGGACATCGCGGCGTACAACAAGAAGCTCGGCACCTTCGAGCTGACCGGCCTGCCGCCGGCGCCGCGCGGCGTACCGCAGGTCGAGGTCACCTTCGACATCGACGCGAACGGCATCGTGCACGTCAACGCGAAGGACCTCGGCACGGGCAAGGAGCAGTCGATGACGATCACCGGCGGCTCGGCGCTGCCGAAGGACGACATCGAGCGGATGATGCGGGACGCCCAGGACCACGCCGACGATGACAAGCGGCGCCGGGACGAGGCGGAGACCCGCAACCAGGCCGAGCAGCTCCAGTGGCAGACCGAGAAGTTCCTCGCCGAGAGCGGGGACAAGCTGCCGGCCGAGCCGCGTGACCAGATCAACGAGGCCCTCGGCGACCTGCGCTCCGCGCTCGGCGGGACCGACCTGGAGAACGTCAAGACGGCACACGAGAAGCTGCTCAAGGTCTCCCAGGAGGCCGGTTCGATGCTCTACGCGCAGCAGCAGTCCGAGCAGGCGCAGCCGGGTGCCGCCGGCACGGGCCCGGAGGCCGGGCCGACCGGTGCCAAGGGCGGCGCCGGTGCCAAGGGCGACGACGTGGTGGACGCGGAGATCGTCGACGAGGACGACAAGAAGTGAACCTTTTCCAACCTGAACCGTGCGGCGGTTGCGCACCATATCCGACCTTGCGGTCCCCCCGACCGCAAGGGGAGGTTGAAGAAGGTTCAGTGTCGACGCGTGTCCGGGCTGGCTCCACGCACAACGGATCGAGGTAGCTGAATGACGGACAAGCCACGAGCCGCCGATTCGGAGTCCACCGGATCGGCGCCGGGTGGCTCCGCGCCCGCCGGCCGCGCCCCGGGCACGACCGGCGAGGGCGTCGTCATCCGGAACAACCGGAAGATCAACCTGACCGGCGACCTGCCTGGCTCGGCCGGTACGACCGACGGCGCCAGGCTGGCGGCGAAGGATCCGAACCCGGACCCGGAGCCGCCGGGTGACGCCGAGCCGGTGGTGGCCGCCGGAGAGGTGGACGACACCGGGTCGACCGGTGCCGCCGGCTCGGTGGACGACGCGAAGTCGGCCGAGGGCGGGCCGGAGGTGACGGAGGCGACGACCGATCCGGGCGACGCGACCACCGACGACTCCGGCGACGCGGCCACCGACGCGGCCACCCCGGTGGTCGACGACACCGAACTCGCCGAGGTGCTGGCGGCGGAGCGGCCGTCCGGCACGGACGGGCCGGTGGTGGACGCCCCGGCGACGCCGGTCAGCGAGGCCACGGCCGAGGCCGACGGGCCCGGCCCGCTCGGTGCCGAACTGGCCGCGCTCCGGGCCGAGCTGGACGAGCGGACCAGGGACCTCCAGCGGGTGACCGCGGAGTTCGCCAACTACCGCAAGCGGATGGACCGGGAGCGGGCCCGGGACGCGGACCGGGCCACCCGGGTCGTACTGGCCGCGCTGCTGCCGGTACTCGACGACCTGGACCGGGCCCGCGAGCACGGCGACCTGGTCGGGCCGTTCGGCACGGTGGCGGAGCAGTTGACCACCGCGCTGGCCAAGTTCGGGCTGGCCCCGTTCGGTGAGAAGGGTGACCCGTTCGACCCGAACCAGCACGAGGCGGTCGCGCACCAGACCTCGGCCGAGGTCACCGAGCCGACCTGTGTCGAGGTGTTGCGCCGCGGCTACCAGGTCAACGACTCGCTGCTGCGGCCGGCGCTGGTCGCGGTGGCGGATCCAGAGCCGGAGTGAGCGCTCCGGCGCCGGAGCAGACCGGGTCGAAGCGAGGTTGAGCCGGTGCGTCGCGGTCGAGGTGCCACCCGTACGCCGTCCGTCGGATGGGGCGTGGGCGGCACCTCGACCGCGCCACAGGGGAAGGGGGTGGACGACCGATGAGTTCCAAGGACTGGCTGGAGAAGGACTTCTACGCCGTACTGGGGGTGGCCAAGTCCGCCTCTCCTGAGGAGATCAAGAAGGCGTACCGCAAGCTGGCCCGGGAGTCGCACCCGGATCACAACCCGGGTGACGCCGAGGCCGAGGAGCGGTTCAAGGCCGTCTCCGAGGCGTACGACGTGCTCACCGACCCGCGCAAGCGCAAGGAGTACGACGAGATGCGCTCGCTCTTCGGATCGGGCGCGTTCCGCCGCAACGCCCGGTCGGGCGGGCCCGGCGGCTACCCGTTCGACGTCTCCGACCTCTTCGGCGGGGTCGGCCAGCCGGGTGGCGCGGCCGGTGGTGACCGCCGGTTCGGCGGGGCGGGCTTCTCCGACCTGTTCAGTTCGATCTTCTCCGGCGGCGGTCCGACCCGGACCCGTGGCCCGGCCCGTGGTCGGGACGTGGAGGCCGAGGTCATGCTCGACTTCGGTGATGCCGTACGCGGGGTGACGGTGCCGTTGACGCTGCGCGCTCCCGGCGTCTGCGACACCTGCGACGGTGACGGCGCCAAGCCGGGGACACTGCCCCGGACCTGCTCGGAGTGCCGGGGCGCCGGGGTCGTCACCCGCAACCAGGGCTCGTTCAGCTTCTCCGAGCCGTGCCGGGAGTGCCAGGGCGTGGGCACGATCGTGGACGAGAAGTGCCCGGAGTGCCGGGGTACCGGCGGGGTGACCAAGTCCCGCACGCTCAACGTCCGGTTTCCGGCCGGGGTCTCGGACGGCCAGCGGATCCGGCTCGCCGGCCGGGGTGAGCCCGGTGACCGGGGCGGCCCGCCCGGCGACCTGTACGTCCTGGTCAAGGTCCGCGAGGACGACCTCTTCGGGCGCAGCGGCGACGACCTGACCCTGACCGTGCCGATCACCATCGCGGAGGCGGTGCTCGGTACGGACCTGCGGGTGCCCACACTGGACTCGGCGGTGACCCTGCGGGTGCCACCGGGCACCCCGAGCGGCCGTACGCTGCGGGCCCGCGGCCGGGGTGTGGTCCGGCGGGACGGCCAGGCCGGTGACCTGCTGGTGACCGTGGAGATCGTGGTCCCCGAGCAGCTCTCCCCGGAGGCCAGGAAGGCGCTGGAGGAGTTCGCCGCGCAGACTCCGGCGGCGGCACGGGAACATCTCGACGTCCGGGTGCGTCGTTTCAACTGACCCTGTTGGCAACGCGGAGGTGATCAAGGTGACCGAGGAGTACGTCGTCGTCTCGATCGAGCAGGTGTCCGACGCCAAGGTTTTGATGATCTCGGTCGCGGCCCGGATGGCCGGCATGCACCCGCAGACCCTGCGGCAGTACGACCGGATGGGGCTGGTGCAGCCCGGTCGCGCCCCGGGCGGCGGGCGCCGGTACAGCGCCCGCGACGTCGCGCTGCTCCGCGAGGTGCAGCGGCTCAGCCAGGACGACGGTGTCAACCTGGCCGGCATCAAGCGGATCATCGTGCTGGAGCAGATGGTCGACGAACTCCAGCAGCGGGTCGCCGGCCTACAGGCCGAGTTGGAGGCCGCCTACCGCCGGGTGGCCGAGTTGGAGGCGCTCGGCGGGCTGCCCCGCCGGGACCTGGTGCCGACCAACCGGCCCTCGACCGCGCTGGTCGTCTGGCGCCCGCGCCGCACCACCGACCCGTCGGCCTGATCCGGGCGACGGTTCAAGTGAAGAACTCCGCTGGCGCTCGTCGAGAGGTACTTCGAGCGCCAGCTCTTCCCGCCCGACCTCCGCACAGCGACCCCGGTAGGGGCGCCCGGCCGCTGCACGGTTCCGCCGCGCGGTACCGGTGCGCTCAGTAACCTGGCTGGTGGTGCGAAGTTCCGCAGGTCGCGGCCCTCCGGTACGCAGGTCAGGTCCCGTGCTCCGCGCCGTCACCAGCGGTGCTGGGTGGTCCGGGGTCCACGGGGGGTCCCGGCCCACCGTTCGCCCGGCCCGGTCATCCGAGCCGGCGGGACTGCCGGACCAGTCCGCCCTCACACCAGTCGCGGTAGTCGAACAACTCCGGCCTCGCCTGGAGCATCCGGGCGTTGTGCGCCCAGATGACCATCGGCTCGTCGCCGAGCCGCTCGGCCTGCTCGACCAGCTTCCGCAACCGCCGCTTCGGGTGGGCCTGGAACTTGGTCCGGATGCCGTCGGCGGCGTAGATGTAGAGGCAGTGCAGCGCGAACCGGCGGGCCGGACACGACTGGTCCATCGCCAGCTCGAAGAGCGTGCCGATCAACCGGTCGCCGGAGACCAGCAGGTCCCAGTCCTTCGGCATCGTGTGCAGCGGCACCGAGTCCGGTTCGTAGGCCCAGGCCCGAAGCTCGGCGGGAGAGGGGTCCACCGGGTTGGCAAAGCCCCGGAACGCGGAGTCCTGCACGCTCAACGGGCCGCCTTTCCGCTCGCGCGGCTGCCGGGCACCCCGGCCCCCGCAAGACCTTTGGCTGTTGCGGCGACACGGTAACGCGCTGTTGCCAGCCTGCGAAAGGGCCGCCACGTGCTATTTCATCAACCCGTTACGCGTCTGTGGAACTGGCCGAACGGTGATCCCGAAATGTGGGGCGCGACGGGTGTCGCGCCCCAGCTCACTCCGTCGCGGCGGCCGGTGTCGGCCCACCCGTGGCGGACCGGCGGAGCCACCGCTTGAACCACCCGAAGTCCGGCAGCCGGGCCAACATCGGGCCGGTGATCACCGTGATCAACACGTACGCGGTGGCCAGCGGACCGAGTTCCGGGTTCACCACGCTGGTGGTGACGGCCAGCCCGGCGATGACGATGGAGAACTCGCCGCGTGGCGACAGCGCGAGTCCGGCCCGCCAGCGACCAGGCCGCCCGATACCGACCCGTTTCGCCGCCATGTAACCGGTCAGCACCTTCGTGGCCATGGTGACCACGGCCAGGGCGAGCGCTGGCAGCAGCACCGGCGGGATGGCCCGGGGATCGGTGTTCAGGCCGAAGAAGACGAAGAAGACCGCGGCGAAGAGGTCACGCAGCGGCGAGAGCAACTCCGTGGCGTTGTGTGCCACCGGACCCGAGAGGGCGATGCCGACCAGGAACGCGCCGACCGCCGCCGACACCTGTAGGCCGGCGGCCACACCGGCGACCAGCAGGGTGAGCCCGAATACGCCGAGCAGCAGCGCCTCCGGGTCCCGGGCGGAGAGCATCCGGGAGATGAAGTTGCCGTACCGGATCGCCACCACCAGGACCAGGACCACGGTGAAGACCGCGATGGCCAGCGCGATACCGCCGCCGAGCAGGGTCTGACCGCTGAGGATCGCGGTGACCAGCGGCAGGTAGAGCGCCATCGCGAGGTCCTCGATCACCAGTACCGACAGGATCACCGGGGTCTCCCGGTTACCGAGTCGGCCGAGATCGGCCAGTACCTTGGCGATGACGCCGGACGAGGAGACCCAGGTGACCCCGGCCAGTACGATCGCGCCGACCCAGCCCCAGCCGAGCAGCAGGCCGAAGGCGGCCCCCGGCAGCGCGTTGAGCAGGCCGTCGATCAGCCCGGCTGGCGCTGCCGCGCGCAGGTTGCCGACCAGTTCGCCGGCCGAGTATTCCAGGCCGAGCATGACCAGCAGCAGGATCACGCCGATCTCGGCGCCGACCTGGAAGAACTCCTCGCTGGCCGAGAGCGGCACCAGCCCACCGTGCCCGAAGGCGAGCCCGGCGAGCAGATAGAGGGTGATCGGCGATAGCCCGATCCGACGGCTGAGCCGGCTGAGCAGTCCGAGGACGAACAGCAGCGCACCGACCTCGATGAGCAGGACAGTGGTGTGATGCATCGCCCGTCAGCCGTCCGGGTCGGTCTCGGCGAGGATCGCGGTGACACCGTCGAGTCCCTGGCGGGTGCCGACCACGACCACGACATCGCCGGCCTCGAACCGGAAGGTCGGATCGGGTGAGGCGATCACCTCGCGCTCCCGGAGGACCGCGACGATGGATGCGCCGGTACGGGTGCGGGTCTGCGTGTCGCCCAGCGGGCGGCCGACGTATCGCGAGCCGGCCGGGATGGAGATCTGCTCGGTGAGCAGTCCGGCGGCCTGCTGGCGCAGCCCGGAGAGCTGGCCCAGCATCAGCGAGGCGCCGAGGATGTCCGCCAGCGCCTCCGCCTCGTCGTCGGTGAGCGGGATGTCGGCGGTGCAGGAATCCGGGTCGTCCGGGTCGTACAGCACCAGATCCCGTCGGCCGTTGCGGTGGGTTACCACACCGAGCCGACGCCCGGAGGCGGTCACCACGTCGTGGCGTACGCCGATCCCGGGCAACGCCGTCTGCTCCACACGTACTCGCACGTAACCAACCGTACCCGTTTGTGGATCGAGGTCTGGTACCGGCGTCGGGTGACCAGGGCGGGCGGAACCGTACCGTCGGTCGGCGGGTTCCGTTCGCGGCGAATGTGACCGACGTCACGGCCGGAGAGTTGAGTGGAATAGACTCAACTCTGGTTGTGTCGTTCGTACTGGAGGTGGTGTCGCCGGGTGGCGGCGTCACCGCCCGCCACGCTGCCGATGCCGGCCCGTGCCCACGGCCGGCGGACCGAAATTGGGAGCCCCGTGAACGCCGAACGTCTCACCACGAAGAGCCGCGAAGTCATCACCGGCGCCGTCGCCACGGCGAACCAGCGCGGCCACGCCACCGTCGAACCGTGGCATCTGCTGCTGTCCCTGCTGGACACCGGCGGGTCCACCGCGGCCGGGCTGCTGCGGGCGGTCGGGGCGAACCCGGCCGACATCCGGCGGGCCGCTGCCCGCGCCGTGGAGAAGCAGCCGGCCGCCCGAGGATCCAGTGTCGCCGAGCCGAGCCTGGCCCGCGAGTTCGTCAACGCGATCGGCGCGGCCGAGCAGATCGCCCGGCCGCTCGGCGACGAGTACACCTCGACCGAGCACCTGCTGGCCGGGCTGGCCCGGGTCGGCGGCGCGGTCGCCGGCACCCTCAAGCAGGCCGGCGCCACCGAGGAGAACCTGGTCGCCGCCTTCCCGGCGGTACGCGGCGGCGACCGCCGGGTCACCACCGCCGACCCGGAGCAGACCTACCAGGCGCTGGAGAAGTACGGCGTAGACCTGACCGCCAGCGCCCGGGACGGCAAGATCGACCCGGTGATCGGCCGGGACGCCGAGATCCGCCGGGTGGTCCAGGTGCTCTCCCGGCGTACCAAGAACAACCCGGTGCTGATCGGCGAGCCCGGCGTCGGCAAGACCGCGATCGTCGAGGGGCTGGCGCAGCGGATCGTCGCCGGTGACGTCCCCGAGTCGCTCCGGGACAAGAAGCTGGTCTCGCTCGACCTCGGCGCGATGGTCGCCGGTGCGCAGTACCGGGGGCAGTTCGAGGAGCGGCTGAAGTCGGTGCTGGAGGAGATCAAGAACTCCGCCGGCCAGGTCATCACCTTCCTCGACGAGTTGCACACCGTGGTCGGCGCCGGCAAGGGCGAGGGCTCGATGGACGCCGGCAACATGCTCAAGCCGATGCTGGCCCGGGGCGAGTTGCGGATGGTCGGCGCCACCACCCTCGACGAATACCGCGAGCACATCGAGAAGGACCCGGCGCTGGAGCGGCGCTTCCAGCCGGTGCTGGTCGGCGAGCCGACCATCGAGGACACCATCGGGATCCTGCGCGGGCTCAAGGAACGCTACGAGGTGCACCACGGGGTACGCATCACCGACGCCGCGCTGGTCGCCGCCGCCAGCCTCTCCGACCGGTACATCACCGACCGGTTCCTGCCGGACAAGGCGATCGACCTGGTCGACGAGTCCGCCTCCCGGCTCCGGATGGAGATCGACTCCCGGCCCACCGAGGTCGACGAGATCGAACGGGCGGTACGCCGGCTGGAGATCGAGGAGATGGCCCTGGCCAAGGAGCCCGACCCGGCCTCGGCCGAGCGGCTCGAACGGCTCCGCAAGGAGTTGGCCGACAAGCGCGAGCAGCTCACCGCGCTCAGCGAACGGTGGCGGCTGGAGAAGGAGCACATCACCCGGATCTCCACCGCCAAGGAGGAACTGGAACGGCTCGGCGGCGAGGCCGAGCGGGCCGAGCGGGACGGCGAGCTGGAACGCGCCGCCGAGCTGCGCTACGGCCGGATCCCCGAGCTGAAGGCCGCGCTGACCCGGGCCGAGGGCGAACTCGCCGGGCTCCAGGCCGACGGGGCGATGCTCAAGGAGGAGGTCGGCGCCGACGACATCGCCGCGGTGGTCGCCTCCTGGACCGGCATCCCGGCCGGGCGGCTGATGGAGGGCGAGACCGCCAAACTGCTCCGGATGGAGTCGTCGCTCGGCGCCCGCGTGGTCGGCCAGGCCGAGGCGGTCGCCGCGGTCTCCGACGCGGTACGCCGGGCGCGGGCCGGTGTCGCCGACCCGGACCGCCCCACCGGCAGCTTCCTCTTCCTCGGCCCCACCGGGGTCGGCAAGACCGAACTGGGCAAGGCGCTCGCCGAGTTCCTCTTCGACGACGAGCGGGCCATGGTCCGGATCGACATGAGCGAGTACGCCGAGAAGCACTCGGTGGCCCGGCTCGTCGGCGCCCCACCCGGCTACGTCGGGTACGAGGAGGGCGGGCAGCTCACCGAGGCGGTGCGGCGCCGGCCGTACTCGGTGATCCTGCTGGACGAGGTGGAGAAGGCGCATCCGGACGTCTTCGACGTACTGCTCCAGGTGCTCGACGACGGCCGGCTCACCGACGGCCAGGGGCGTACCGTCGACTTCCGCAACGCGATCCTGATTCTCACCGCCAACCTCGGCTCGGCGGTCGTCTCCGACCTGACCCTCGGCGAGGAGGAGCGCCGGGAGGCGGTACTGGCGGTGGTCCGCTCGCACTTCAAGCCGGAGTTCCTCAACCGGCTCGACGACATCGTGGTCTTCGCCGCGCTGGCCGGTCAGGAACTGCGCGGGATCGTGGACATCCAGCTCGACCGGCTGCGGCGGCGGCTCGCCGACCGGCGGCTCGGCCTCGACGTCACCGACGCGGCCCGGACCTGGCTGGCCGAGCACGGGTACGACCCGATCTACGGTGCCCGGCCGCTGCGCCGGCTGGTGCAGTCGGCCATCGGCGACCGGCTGGCGAAGGCGTTGCTGGCCGGCGAGGTCCGGGACGGCGACACCGTCCGGGTCGACCTGGCGGACAGCAAGGAGTCGCTGAGCGTCGTCCGAGTCTGAGGAGAGACCTTCTCCGGGGCCGGCTCGATCCCATCGCGGATCGGGCCGGCCCTTCGGCTGTCCGGGAGTCCCGGGCGGCCCGACACCCTGCCGGCGAGCGCTCCGGCCCGGGCCGGGTGACCATTGAACCTTTTCCAACCTCCCCTTGCGGTTCACCCCGGGTCGACGGGACCGATACCGATACGGTGGTCCGGAATCTGGGAATCTCGATCCGGGAACGCTCGACCCGCACAAACCGATCCCGGGGCCCCGAGCCGGGGGACCCGAGCCAGGAAAGGAGAGCCGTGTCGGAACCAGTCAATCCCGCGCCGACCGCGAGGCCGCGCCCGGGCACTGTCACCATCGCGACCTACCTGCTCTATCTGACGGCCGCCCTCTTCGCCGTCGTCGCGGCGATCGGCTTCGCCACGCTCGGCACCATCTCGACGGTCTTCCGGGAGGAATACGCCGGCACCTCCGCCGAGGGCGCCGAGGGATTCGCCGTCGGTGCCAGCGCGTTCGGTTCGGTCGTGCAACTGCTGATCGCCCTCGGCCTGGTGGTGCTGGGCCTGCTGACCAGCCAGGGCCGCAACGGCGCGCGGATCGCCACCTGGGTGGTGGCCGGGCTCGGGGTCTGCTGCGCCGGGCTCAGCGTCGGCGGCTCGGCGTTCTCCGGGATGGGCGCCGGCGGTACCACAGGGGACGTCCCGGACCCGGCCGTGGTCCAGCGCCGGCTCGAGGCGGAGCTGCCCTCCTGGAGCGGTCCGGTCACGCTGGCCTTCTCGATCATCGCGCTGCTGGCCCTGATCGCCGCGATCGTCCTGCTCGCGCTCCCCGCGTCGAACGAGTTCTTCCGGAAGCAGCCGGTCGGCTGGGAGCCGCCGGTGCCGGGTGCGGCGTACCCGGGCCAGCCGCCGTACCCGGGCCAGGGGCCGACCGCCGGCACCGACCCCGGGTACCCGCAATATCCGCCGGCCGGGCCGCCGTCGAATCCGCCCGGCAATCCGCCGACGAACCCGCCACCCAACCCGCCGGCGAGCTGAAATACCGCGGCACGGATCCCCTGGTCAGCATTGGTGGCCAGGGGATCCGGCGCGTCCGGGCGGTCGACGGTCGACCCGAGTGGCGGCGGGTGCGGCGGTCGGCGTCAGCGTGCCGCTGGCGCCTCTCCTCGCCTGGTGACGGTCTTTTCCGATTCCAGGCGCTCCGCTACGTTGTGGGAGCGGTACCCCCTGATCCGGTACGCCGCCCGGTGGAGCCTCGCGTCGCGGTCCGCCTCGGCCGGTGCCGGATCCTGCCGTACGCCGCCGAAGCGTCGAGGTGAGGAAGTCAGTGGCAGCAGCCGTTCCCCCGTCGGGCACCGGAGCCGAAACCGATCAGCACCCCGGGGCGGGCCGGAGCGGAACCCGCCGCGCCCTGGTCACCGGCGCCACGGCCGGGATCGGCGCGGCATTCGCCCGACGGCTCGCCGCCGACGGCTACGACCTGCTGCTGGTGGCCCGGGACGGAGAGCGGCTCGCGGAGTCCGCCGCCGAGTTGACCGGCCGACACGGCAACCGGGTCGAGGTCCTCCCGGCCGACCTGGCCAGCGACCAGGGGTGCGGCTCGGTCGAGGAGCGGCTCGCCGACGCGTCGACGCCGGTCGACCTGCTGGTCAACAGCGCGGGGATCAGCCTCAACCGGTCCTTCCTGCACTCGACCGTCTCCGACGAGTCCCGGCTGCTCCGGCTGAACGTGCACGCCGTACTCCGGCTGACCCTCGCCGCCCTACCCGGGATGACCGAGCGGCGCCACGGGGCAGTGATAAATGTCTCTTCCGTCGCGGGCTTCGGGCCGGTCATGCCCGGGTCGACGTACCCGGCCAGCAAGGCGTGGGTGACCAACTTCAGCGAGTCGGTGGCCCAGTCGGTCCGGCCCATGGGCGTACGGGTGATGGCGCTCTGCCCCGGCTACACGCGTACGGAGTTCCACGACCGGGCCGGCATCAACATGTCGAAGACCCCGGACTGGATGTGGCTGCGCGCCGACAACGTGGTGCGGGACGCCCTTCGTGACCTGGATCGGGATCGCATGGTCAGTGTTCCGGACTGGAGATACAAGGTGGCGGTCTTCGGCCTGCGGCACGCGCCGGGCCGGATCTGGCGGGCGGTGGCCAGGGACGCCCGGGGACGGACCGGTCGCGGAGAGTTGTGATCCGGTCGTACTGCCCGGATCCGGCCCTTCCACCGCTGCCCTGACGGCGGCCGGCCGCGGGCAAGATTCAGTGCGGAGAGTAGCCGATTTTTCGACCCATCGGCCACCGTCAGACTGATGCGAACGGCCCTCCCGCCGGGTCGGCCATTCGGCTCTCACCTTGGCGCAGTACCCTTACCGGCCATGGGGGACCACGACGACCTGCGTAAATTCATCACTGACCTTGCCGTCGTGCACGGTCGGGTGGTGCTGTCCTCGGGTCGTGAGGCGGACTGGTACGTCGATCTGCGGCGCGTGACCCTGCATCACGCGGCGGCACCGTTGGTCGGCCGGATCATGCTCGACCTCACGGCCGACTGGGACTACGACGCGGTTGGCGGCCTGACGTTGGGTGCGGACCCGATCGCCGTCTCGATGCTGCACGCCTCCTCGGCGACGCCGCGTCGACTCGACGCTTTCGTGGTGCGCAAGGCCGGCAAGGCGCACGGGTTGCAGCGCCGGGTCGAGGGTCCGGAGGTGAGTGGCCGCCGGGTGTTGGCGGTGGAGGACACCTCTACCACGGGAAGCAGTGTGCTGACCGCGGTGGAGGCGTTGCGAGAGGCCGGAGCCGAGGTCGTGGGCGTGGCGGTTATCGTTGATCGTGGTGCGGGCGACGCCGTACGAGCCGCCGGATTGCCATACCGGGCAGCCTATACGTTGGCTGACCTCGGCCTAGTGGCCTAAAAGTTTGCCGATTCGGATCTGCTGATATGCAGGCGGGTCGATGCTGCTGGTGGAAGGATGGAATACGTGGGAACTGCGTTGGCCGAAATGACTATGCCTCAGATCTCGCCGCTTGCCGGCGAGCCGATCGAGCGCGCCGACGCTGAGCGGCTGGCGGGGGTCCTCAAGGCCCTTGCCGACCCCGCTCGGCTTCGGCTGCTCAGCCTGATCCAGTCGGCACCGGAGGGCGAAGCGTGCGTGTGTGACCTCACCGCGCCGCTTGGTCTCTCCCAGCCGACGGTCAGCCACCACCTCCGTATCCTCACCGAAGCCGGCTTGCTGGAGCGGGAGAAGCGGGGCGTGTGGGCTTACTACCGACTGGTGCCGACGGCGATCGCCACGATCGCCGATCTGCTGACCCCGCCGCGTAAGCGGGCCACCAAGAAGGCCCGCTGAATCAGCGTCCGGACCGTCTGGTGTCCGCCCTGTGCAGGACGGCGCCAGACGGTCCAACCGCTGCTGACGCGGTGGGGCGGGGTGGGCTTCCGGCGTGAACTATCTCCGGGGAGACCTGCGGGATCAGCTCGCGTACGTCGGGCAGGACGTCGTCCGGACCGGTCTGGTGATCGGTTCCGGCGGCAACCTGTCCGCCCGGTTGCCCGACGGCGATTCCTGCTGGGTGACCGCTGGCGGCACCTGGCTGGACCGGCTTGACCGTCCGTCCTTCGTCCGAGTGCGGATATCGGATGGTTCCGTCCGTACGGAACCGCCGACCTACTCGGACGATCCACTCCGCTCTGGAGGTCCGGCCCTCGACGCCGGCCCGGCACGGCCGAGCCGGACAGCCGGACAGACCCGCCAGGACGGTGCTGCCCTCCCGGACGGTACGACGCTGCCCGCACAACGGGCACCGAGCGCCGTACCCTCGGTCGCCGGTGGTGCCTCCGCTTCCGTCGGTGTGCCCGCCGCCGCCCGTGTGGCCGTGACGCGGCGTTCCGTGCCCCCGCACGTCCAGGGCGAGGCTGGCCCGTCGAGCGTGGAGACCGCAGCCGGCCCGTCGGCGTCGGCGACCCTGCCGACCAGCGAGGTCGCCCTGCACCTCGCCACCTATCGGGCCCGGCCGGACGTGAACGCGATCGTCCACCTGCACCCGCAGACCGTGCTGCTGCTCGACGCGCTCGGCGAACAGATCCGGCTGGTCACCACCGACCACGGCTTCTACCTGCGCCGGATCGCCCGGGTGCCGTTCCGGCTGCCCGGCACCAGCGAACTGGCCGAGTTGGCCGCCGACGCGACCCGGGACGGCACCAACTGTCTGGTGTTGAGCCGGCACGGCTGCTCGGTGCTGGCCGACAGTGTGGAACTGGCGCACAAGCGGGCCGCCAACCTGGAGGAGGCGGCCCGGCTGACGTACCGGGCGCTCGCCGCCGGGCGGCTGGCCGACTTGCCGGAGCTGCCCGCCGAGTTCCTGGCCCGGCTCGACGCCGGCGCGACAAGCGTCTGAGCTGAGGTGCCGGGCCGGGCGACGCCGGCGAGATCCGCGTCTGAGCTGAGCCGCCGGGCCCGGGTCGTGGGCGGCGTGACCAGGGCCTGAGCTGAGGTGCTGGCCCGGCTCGACGGCGGCGGAACGAGCGTCTGAGTTGGGGGTGCCGGCTCGGGTCGAGTGCGGCGCGACCAGCGAGTTGCCGGCCGCGCCGCTGTGGGTAGCCGTCGGGGGAGGCTGTCGCCGGCCCCGACGATCCCGCTGACCTACCCGCCGAATCCCGCTGGACCTAGTAGCCGCGGCGGTGCTGCTGGGTCTCCTGGGCCGCGTGCTCCAGTTCGTCCCGCTCGGCAGGGGTGGTGCCGCGCCGGGCGGCCATCCGGGCCCGGAGCAGCTCGATGACGATCGGGATCACCGAGATGACGACGATGGCGATCAGGATCAGCTCGATGTTCGTCTTGACGAACGGGATCTGGCCGAGGAAGAAGCCGAGCACGGTGACCCCGGTACCCCAGAGGATGCCGCCGATCACGTTGTAGAGCACGAAGGTGCGGTAGCGCATCCCGCTGACCCCGGCGACGATCGGGGTGAAGGTACGGACGATCGGCACGAACCGGGCCAGTACTACCGATCGGGCGCCGTACTTCTCGAAGAACTCGTGCGCCTTGACCACGTTCTCCTGCTTGAACAGCCGCGAGTTGGGGCGGCGGAACAGCGCGGGACCGACCTTCTTGCCGAACGCGTACCCGACCTGGTCGCCGGCGATCGCCGCGATCGTGATCAGCAGGCAGACCAGCCACAACGGGTAGGTGATGTATTGACCGTCGGCGGTCAGCAGGCCGGCCGTGAACAGCAGCGAGTCGCCGGGCAGGAAGAAGCCGATCAGCAGCCCGGACTCGGCGAAGACGATGGCCAGGATGCCGAGCAGCCCGAAGGTCGAGATCAACCACTCCGGATCCAGCCAATCCGGACCCAGGGCCAGCGTGGTGGTGGGCGTCGGCACGAGGAGACCTCCGGAACACTCGGCATGGCGCGGGTGAAGGGTCCACCAGCATGGTGGCGGGTACCACAGCAGTCTAGGCGGACGTTCCCGACAGCCGCCGCGCGATGCCACCGCCGGGGGTACCCGGACCGGACCGGCCGGCGCATTCCGGACGGGCACCCCGGTCGGCGGCGGAATCGACCAGCCGCCGACCAGGGCAGGGGTGCTCCTAGAGTCGGGGATCGACCGGTTCCGACTCGCAGGCGAGGATCGCGAAGACCAGCTCGTGCCGCCGCCACAGCGGGGCGCCCTCGGCCAGCCGGTCGAGCGCGGCCAGACCGAGCCCGTGCTCGCGCAGGGCCAGCCCGCGCTTGCGCCCCAGCGACCGGTGCCGGAGGGCGGCCAACTGGTCCGGTTCGGCGTACTCCGGGCCGTAGATGATCCGCAGGTACTCCCGGCCGCGACACTTCACGCCCGGCTGGAGCAGCCGACCCTCGGCGTCCCGGGCACCGAGCCCGGCGTACGGCTTCACCACCATCCCCTCGCCGCCGGAGCCGGTCAGCTCCAGCCACCAGTCGGTGGCCGCCGCGACCGCCGCCTCGTCGGCGAGGTCGACGACCCGGCGTCGGGTCGGGGTGAACAGCTCCGGATCGGCGGCGTGCAGCCGGTCGGCCAGGGCCAGGTGCCAGCCGTGGTCCCGGCCGGCGTGCGAGGCGCCCTCGCTGGCGAGCACGGCGAACGGCGCCAGGGTCACCCCGGCGAGGCCGTCGGTCGGCCGCACGTAGCTGCGGTACGCCTCGGTGTAGCGGTCGAGGTCGGTCGCCCGGCGGGCCATCCGGGCCCGCAGGTCGGCGACCGGCAGGTCCCGCCCGGCCGCCCCGGCCAGCACGTCGAGTACGGCCGGCAGCGCGGCCCGGCCCGCCGCGCCGACCGGGGCGTACTGCTCCCGGATCAGCGCGCCGGCCTTGGCCGACCAGGGCAGCAGTTCGCAGTCGAGCAGCAGCCAGTCGGTGTCGAGTTCGGCCCACAGCCCGGCGCTGCCGATCGCGGCGCGTACCCGGGCCAGCAGCGCCCGGTCCAGCGCGCCGCCGAAGAACGGCCGGCCGGTCCGGGTGTAGACCACCCCGTCCCCCGGCCCGAACCGGCCGGCGGCGGCCGGTGCCGCCGGGTCGACCTCGTCCCGGCGGACGAGTACCACCGCCCGGGAGCCCATGTGCTTCTCCTCGCAGACCACCCGGTCGACCCCGGCCCGCCGGTAGTCCTCGAGCGCCTGCGCGGGGTGCTCCAGGAAGCCGTCGACGGTCGAGGTGGAGCAGGGCGCCATGGTCGGCGGCAGCCAGGGCAGCCAGCGCGGGTCGACGGCGAACCGGCTCATCACCTCCAGCGCGGCGGCGGCGTTCTCGGCCGGTACGGTCACCGTGCCGTAGCCGTAGTCGAGGTGCCGACGCCCGGTGACGTCCCGCAGGTCCAGCCCGAGGTCGTCCCGGGTGCCGGCGGCCCCGTCCGGAGCGGCGGACGCTGGCCCGCCCGGCGTCGCGGCCAGCGGCCGGGCCGGCGGGTAGTACTCCTTCGCGGCCGGTACCGAGACGAGTTCCCGGCTCGGGTAGCGCAGCGCGGTCAACGTGCCGCCGAAGACGCAGCCGGTGTCGATGCAGATCGTGTTGTTGACCCACTCGGGAGCCGGGGTGGGGGTGTGGCCGTAGACGACCGTGGCCGAGCCCCGGTAGTCCCGGGCCCACGGGTAGCGCACCGGCAGGCCGTACTCGTCGGTCTCGCCGGTGGTCTCGCCGAAGAGCGCGAACGCCCGGACCCGGCCGGACGCCCGACCCTGGTATTCGGCCTTGAGCCCGGCGTGCGCGACCACCAGCCGGCCGCCGTCCAGCACGTAGTGGCTGACCAGGCCGTCGACGAACGCGGAGATCTCGGCGACGAAGCCGGGTTCCTCGCCGTCGAGCTGGGCCAGCGTCTCGGCCAGGCCGTGCGACACCGTGACGTTGCGGCCACGCAGCTTGCGCAGCAGCTTCTGCTCGTGGTTGCCGGGCACGCAGAGCGCGGTGCCGGCCCCGACCATCCCCATCACCAGCCGGAGTACGCCGGGCGAGTCCGGCCCGCGGTCGACGAGGTCACCCACGAAGATCGCGGTACGCCCCTCCGGATGCGTCGCGTTCACCGGCCGCCCGTCCTCGTCGCGGTGCAGCGTCCAGCCGAGCCGGAGCAGCAGCGCCTCCAACTCGGCCCGGCAGCCGTGCACGTCGCCGACGATGTCGAACGGTCCGGTCAGCTCCTTGCGGTCGTTGAAGAGCTTCTCGTAGCCGATCTCGGCGGCCTCGATCTCCTCGACGCCGCGCAGTACGTGCACCTTGCGGAAGCCCTCCCGCTCCAGCCGACCGACACTGCGCCGCAGGTCCCGCTGCATCCGCCCGAGTACCTGCCGGGCGAACGTCCGGTCCGGCCGGGCCTGCGTACGCTCCCAGCAGAGCGGCTCGGGGACGTCCAGCACGATCGCCACCGGCAGTACGTCGTGCTCCCGGGCGACCGTGACCAGCCCGGCCCGGGCGTGCTGCTGGAGGTTGGTGGCGTCCACCACGGTGAGCCGGCCGGCGCGCAGCCGCTTCCCGGCGACGTAGTGCAGGACGTCGAAGGCGTCGCCGGAGGCGGACTGGTCGTTCTCGTCGTCGGCCACCATCGCCCGGAAGGTGTCCGAGGAGAGCACCTGGGACGGCGCGAAGTGCCGGCGGGCGAAGGTCGACTTGCCCGAGCCGGAGACGCCGACCAGCGCCACCAGGGCCAGCTCCGGAATGTCCAGCGTGCTCATCGGGCGTCTCCCAGGTCGGTCGGCTGCGGTGTCGGGTTGGGGGCGGTGCGGGTGAAGACCGCGAGCTGGGTGGGGCTGCCGACCTCGGGGTCGTCGGCGCCGACGCCACTGATCGTGACTGCGTAGCCGTAGTGGGCGCCGACCGCGCCGGTCCAGTCCGCGAACTCGGCCCGAGTCCACTCGAACCGGTGGTCGGTGTGCCGGAAAGCACCGGCGGCCAGCCCCGGGTACCGCACGTTGTACTCGACGTTCGGGGTCGTCACGACCACCGTCTCCGGCCGGGCGTGCCCGAAGACGGCCGCCTCCAGCGCCGGCAGGCGGGGCGGGTCGAGGTGCTCGACCACCTCCATCAGCACGGCGGCGTCGTACCCGCGCAGCCGGTCGTCCTGGTAGGTCAGCGCGGACTGCCACAGTTTGATCCGCTCGCGCTGCCGGGGCGGCAGCCGGTCCAGCCGGAGCCGGCGTTCCGCCACGGTCAGGCTCCGGGACGAGACGTCCGTGCCGACGATCTCGGTGTAGCGGCGGTTCTTCACCAGATCGGTCAGCAGCGCGCCGCCGCCGCAGCCGAGGTCGAGTACCCGGGTGGCGCCGGAGGAGTCCAGCGCGGCGAGTACGGCGGCCCGGCGCAGTGCCGCGAGCGGCTGCCGGTCGACCGTGGCAGGCAGGCCGGCCTCCTCGTCCGCCCCGCAGTCCGGAGCCTCCACGATGGAGTCCGGGTCGGCCGGCTCGTCGGCCAGCCGCTGCTCGGCCAGGCGGGCCAGTGCGGCACCGGCCAGCGCCCGCCGGTGGGCCAGGTAGCGGCGGGTGATCAGCCCGCGTTCCGGGTGTTCGGCCAGCCAGCCGGCGCCGGCCCGGAGCAGCTTGTCGATCTCGTCCGGCGCGACCCAGTAGTGCTTGGCGTCGTCCAGCACCGGCAGCAGCACGTAGAGGTGGTTGAGCGCGTCGGCGAGCCGGAGCGTACCGGTCAGGGTGAGATCGACGTACCGGCTGTCGCCCCAGTCCGGGCGGCTGGGGTCGAGCGGGATCGGGACGGCGGTCACCGTCCAGCCCAGCGGGGCGAAGAGCTTCTCGGTCAGCTCGGCTCCGCCCCGGCAGCGCAGCGCGGGCACCCGCAGCTCCAGCGGGATCGCGGTGGCGGCCAGCTCCGGCCGGTCCTTCGAGTTCCCGCGCAGCGCCGAGCGGAACACGGTGGAGAGTGCCGAGGAGAGCAGGCTGGAGGCGGCGTACGACCGGTCGTTGACGTACTGGCCGAGGGTGAAGCCGTCCGGCGTCGGGTTGCCGCCCCGCCCGGATCCGCCCCGCCGGGTTCGGGCCCCGGAGAGCGCCAGCGGGTCGATGTCGAGCAGCAGGGCGGCGGTACAGCGCTCGGTGTCGGCCTCCGGATACACCACGTACGCCGTACCGGTGGGCATCCCGAAGGTGTGCACCCGGTCGGGATGCTTCACGAGCAGGTAGCCCAGGTCGGTGGCCGGCTGGTGGGTCGTGGTCACGGTGATCAACACGTCGACAATGCTGACAGCTTTCCGACCGCCCCGTCGCGCCGATTACCGTCGGCGGGCGTCCTCGGCCGCGTTCACCAGCAACTTCACCAGCAACTTCACCAGCAACTTGGCCCCGTCGTCGGACCCGTTCCGCGTCAGGCAATCTTCCTGTCCCGCCCTTCCGTCTATAAGGGAGGAGAGGCCCGGAGGTGCCCGTGACGTACGAGGAGTTCGCCGACTCCAGACTCACCGCGCTGCTGCGCTACGCGGTGATGCTGACCGGCGATCCCCATCTCGCCCAGGATCTCGTGCAGGAGACGATGGTGCGGGTCCAGCTCAACTGGCGACGGGTCGACCGGGCCGACGCGCCCGAACGGTACGTGCGTCGGATGCTGACCAACCAGTACCTCGACTGGCAGCGCGGCTCCTGGGTACGGCGGGTGCTGCTGCGCGCGGAGCCCGACGAGGCCCTGGCGGTACGCGTCGACCACGCCGAGGCCACCGCGGACCGGGACCAGGTGTGGAGCTGGCTGTCCCGGCTGCCGCGCCGGCAGCGGGCCGCGCTGGTGCTCCGCTACTACGAGGACCTGCCGGACGCCGAGATCGCCGAGGTGCTCGGCTGCGCGGTCGGAACCGTCCGGTCGGCCATCTCGCGCGCCCTCGCCACCCTACGTGCCGAATTCGTGGAGGTCTGAAGTGAGCGACGACGACATCCGGGTGTTCGACGGCTCGCCGGGGCCGGACGGGTCGGCCGGTGGCCCGGACCCACGAACGGTCGAGGACGAGTTGCGGGCGGCGTTCGCCCGGCACGAGTCGCTGGCCCCGGAGGCCGGACCGCTGCGCGCGGCGATCGACCGCCGGGCGGTGGGTCGACGTCGCCGGCGCCGTGTCGCCCAGGTCGCCGGGGCCGCCCTCGCCATGCTCGGCGTGCTCGCGCTGCCGACGCTCGGCCGTACCGTGGGGATGTCGCCGGTGTCGGAGGTCCCCGCACCGCCGCTCGCGACCCGGCCGACCGGTCCGGCCGAGCCCTTGAACTTCCTCGTCCTCGGCCTCGACGGCGGGGACGGCCGGAGCAACGGCCACCGCGCGGACACCGTGCTGATGGTGCACGTGCCGGCGGACCGGAGCCGGCTCTATCTCGTGTCGATCCCCCGGGACCTCGGCGTCGAGGTGCCCGAGCACGGCTTCGGGAAACTCAGCGCCGCGTTCTACCTCGGCAGTCACCGGCCCGGGAGCCGGCCCGACCTGGCGGCCGGTGCCGCGTTGACCGAACGGACCGTCACGGCGCTGACCGGGATCCGGTTCGACGCGACCGCGACGCTGACCTACGCCGGGCTGCGCCAACTGACCGACGCGGTCGGCGGGGTCCGGGTGTGCCTGCCGCAGCAGGTCCGGTCCTACCACACCGCCCGGGTCTTCCCGGCCGGCTGCCAGCAACTCGACGGCGCCGCCGCGCAGGACCTGCTCCGGCAGCGGTACCGGCTGGACCAGGGGGCGCACGACCGGGACCGCAACGGGCAGCGGTTCGCCGAGGCGCTGCTGCACGAGGTCACCGACCCGGCCAACGGGCTGAACCCGGTCCGGGTCGCGGAGATCGTCCGGGTGCTCGGCCGGAACCTGACCCTCGACCTCGACGGGATGACCCCGCCGGAGCTGTTCGGCACGCTGCGCACGGTGGCCGCGGCGGACGCGGTGGGGATCGGCTGGACGTACCACCCGGACCGTGGGCCGGTCGGCCAGGTCGAGAGCCTGGACCCGGCCCAGAGCCGCAGCCTGTTCGACGCGCTCCAGCGGGACACCCTGGCCGAATGGGTCGACAAGCACCCGGACCGGGTCACCCGCTGAACCTTTCGACCTGAACCGTTCGGCGCCGTCGACCGGTTCCCGTAGTGTGCTGTTCACCTCCGCGTCACGTCGTTCCCGCGCTGTTCGCCGAGGTTGGCCCGTACACTCGCCGGGTCCGTGGGGCGGTGCGTGGGGACGGAGACGAACGATGGCGCCTGACGATGCCGGGGCAGGCCGCCACAGGCCGGGCCGGATCGTCATGCTGGTCGACAACGGCGTGAACGGGGACTCCCGGGTGCAGAAGCAGGCCCGCTCGGCGGCGGACGCCGGCTGGGAGGTGGTCCTGCTCGGCCGCTCGCCGAGCACGGCCTCGCAGAGCTGGCAGCTCGGCGGGGCGCAGGTCCGGCTGCTGCCGATGCCCGAGCCGCTGTTCCGCAAGCGTCACCAGTACCGGCGTGCCTGGCTGCGCTGGCCGCTCGGCTATCCGCCGAACGGGATCGCCGAGTACCGGGCCCAGCAGGTCGCCGCCTGGCGGGCGGACCTGCGGTTCCGGGGCGCCCAACTCGCACTCGCCGCCCGGGCCGGCCGGCGCGACCGCACGGCGGAACTCTGGCACCGGGCCCGGCTGGTCCTGGCCGACCTGGCCGACCGCTGGGTCTGGGTCCGGACGAAGATGCACAACCGGGGCCTCTACGCCCGCCGCTACCGCAACCCGTGGGACCGGGCGTACACGCTGTTCTGGCAGTTGACCTTGGGCGACGGGGCCTGGCGTCGGCTCGAACCGGGGCTCTGGGACTACGAACTGGCGTACGGGCCGGTGGTCGACGAGCTGG
This sequence comes from Plantactinospora mayteni, assembly GCF_016862935.1. Taxonomy (GTDB): domain Bacteria; phylum Actinomycetota; class Actinomycetes; order Mycobacteriales; family Micromonosporaceae; genus Plantactinospora; species Plantactinospora mayteni. Next base: position 38,237 of record NZ_BONX01000030.1, on the reverse strand, counting down.
CGCCGGACCTGATCCACGCCAACGACTTCCGGATGCTCGGGGTGGGCGCCCGAGCCAAGATCCGGGCACAGGCGGCCGGTCGACCCGTCACCCTCGTCTGGGACGCCCACGAGTTCCTGCCGGGCATCCGGCCGTGGCAGCCGAACATCCGCTGGCTGCCCGCGATGCGGGCACACGAGCGCGAGTACGCTCCGCACGCCGACGCCGTGGTCACCGTCTCCGACGCGCTCGGCGACCTGCTCCGCGCCGAGCACCAGCTCACCGAGCAGCCGGCCGTGGTGCTGAACGCCCCCGCCGCCGAACACGCCCCGAGCGGGGCGGACGGGTCCGTACCGGACCTTCGGCAGCGCTGCGGGATCGGGCTCGACGTGCCGCTGGTGGTCTACAGCGGCAGCGCCGCCGAGCCGCGTGGCCTGCGGACCATGGTCGACGCGCTGCCCGAGTTGCCGGGGGTGCACACCGCGCTGGTGGTGAACCCCGACCTCCCGTACGTGCGCAAGATCGTCGCGCACGCACAGCGGATCGGTGTCGCCGACCGGCTGCACGTGCTGCCGTACGTCGCGCACTGGCAGGTGGTGCCGTTCCTCTCCGGCGCGGACGTCGGGGCGATCCCGATCCACCACTGGCCCAACCACGAGATCGCGCTGATCACCAAGTTCTTCGAGTACGCGCACGCCCGGCTGCCGCTGGTGGTCAGCGATGTGAAGACGATGGCGGAGACGGTCCGGTCGACCGGCCAGGGCGAGGTGTTCCGGGCCAAGGACGTCGCCGACTACGTCCGCGCGGTCCGGGCGGTACTGGCGGACCGGGAGCGCTACCGGGCCGCGTACGACCGGCCGGGGCTGCTGGAGGGCTGGACCTGGGCGGCCCAGGCGGAGATCCTGACCGGGGTCTACCGCCGGCTGCTCGCCGGGGCGGGCGAGGGGACGGAGATCTCCGGCGGAGCGTCGACGGTCCCGGGGAGTCCGGCGGAGTTACCGGTGCCGGCGGCTCAGCGGTAGTCGTCGTCCTGCGGGCCGACGACCCGGGCCTGCTCCAGCGCGTCCCACTCGTCGACCTCCAGCCCGCGCTGGACGGCCGGCTGGTCCTCGGTGTTCGGGTCCGCGACGGTCGCCTGCTCCACGGCGTCCTCGGCCGGCGCCTCCGGGTCGCGCTCGTCCGGACTGAGGTGGTCACCGGGAGCGAAGTCCTCGTCGGGCTGGCCCATGTCCTACTCCTGCCGGTCGGTGCCGCTGCTTCCACCGTACGGGTTGATCGGATGGCCCGTACCCGGAGCACCGTGCCCGGTCGCGGAGCGGGCTAAACCGCCCGTCCGGCTCCGGGTCGCGTGCCACGATGAGGCGGTGGGCTTCCTGATCAGGCTGGTGATCGGTGCGTTGGCGCTGTGGATCACCACTCTGGTGGTGCCCGGAATCGAGCTGACCGGCCGGTCGACCCTGGACAACGCGCTGACCGTACTCGTCGTGGCGTTCATCTTCGGGGTGGTCAACGCGGTACTCAAGCCGATCATCCACGTCGTCGGCTGCGTCTTCTACGTGCTGACCCTGGGGCTCTTCGCGCTGGTCGTGAACGCCCTGCTATTCCTGCTCACGGACTGGATCGCGCACGTGTTCGACCTACCGTTCTCCATCGACGGCTTCTGGCCGGCCTTCTACGGCGCGATCGTGATGGCCGTGGTGAGCTGGTTGCTCGGTGTCGTATGGCCGGGCCGGTCCGAACGCTGAACCGGGGCCGGGTGGGTTGAATTGGTGCGAGCGGACTACGGGATACTTCTGGGCGGAGGACAGCGCGGTCCGGGCGCATTCATCGAGTCTTTTCCCACCTGAGCCGCGCGGCGCCCGCGCATCGACCCTCACCGGCGGACCAGGGGCCCGCGAGGGGAGGTGGGAAGAGGTCATCCAGACAGCGGCCGAGCAGGCCGAGAGCGGTTAGTAAGGAGCGTTTCACATGCCCATCGCTTCCCCTGAGGTCTACGCCGAGATGCTGGACCGGGCCAAGGCGGGCCGCTATGCGTACCCGGCGATCAACGTGACGTCCTCGCAAACCCTGAACGCGGCGCTGCGCGGCTTCGCCGACGCGGAGAGCGACGGCATCATCCAGGTCTCCACCGGCGGCGCGGAATACCTCTCCGGCCCGACCGTCAAGGACATGGTGACCGGCGCGTCGGCCTTTGCCGCGTACGCCCGCGAGGTGGCCAGGAACTATCCGGTCAACGTCGCGCTGCACACCGACCACTGCCCCAAGGACAAGCTCGACAAGTTCGTCCGGCCGCTGATGGCGATCTCCAAGGAGCGGGTGGCCCGGGGCGAGGAGCCGCTCTTCCAGTCGCACATGTGGGACGGCTCCGCCGTACCGGTCGGGGAGAACCTGGAGATCGCGGCGCAGTTGCTCGACGAGGCGGCGGCCGGGCACATCGTGCTGGAGATCGAGGTCGGTGTGGTCGGCGGCGAGGAGGACGGCGTCGAGAACGCGATCAACGAGAAGCTCTACACCACCGTCGAGGACGGCATCGCCATGGTCGACGCGCTCGGCCTCGGTGAGAAGGGCCGCTACATGGCGGCGCTGACCTTCGGCAACGTGCACGGCGTCTACAAGCCCGGCAACGTCAAGCTCCGCCCGGAGATCCTCAACGAGATCCAGCAGGCGGTCGGCGCCAAGTACAACAAGGGCGACAAGCCGCTCAGCCTGGTCTTCCACGGCGGCTCGGGCTCGTTGCTGGAGGAGATCCGCGAGGCGCTCGACTACGGCGTGGTGAAGATGAACATCGACACCGACACGCAGTACACCTTCACCCGGCCGGTGGCGGACCACATGCTCCGCAACTACGACGGGGTGCTGAAGGTCGACGGCGAGGTCGGCAACAAGAAGATGTACGACCCCCGGGTCTGGGGCAAGGCGGCCGAGACGGGCATGGCGCAGCGGGTCGCCGAGGCGTGCGAGCACCTCCGCTCGACCGGTACGACGCTGGCCAAGTAGTTTCCGGCACTCCACCCGGTGGCGGGTGGGCCACGGTCCCGAACCCGGACCCGGCCCACCCGTGCCGGCTACGGGGTGGTGGTGAGCAGCCGGACAGCCTCGTGTACGTCGTCGGTGACGTGCACCGAGCGGGCCAGGTCACCGGCGGGCGCGAGGGCCAGCAGCGGGCGCAGCAGCGCCTCGATCGGCAGGGTCTGGGTCCAGAACGCGCTGTCCAGGAAGACGTACGGCCCGCTCTCGCCGTCGGTGCCGTAGAACGTCTTGGTGGCCGCCTGGAACACCTCCTGCACGGTGCCGGCCCGCCCGGCGGCGAAGACGATCCCGCCCCGGGCCAGCCGGAGGATGGTGTCCTCGCGGATCGCGTTGGAGAAATACTTGGCGATCCGGCCGGCGAAGAGGTTCGCCGGCTCGTGCCCGTACAGCCAGGTGGGGATGGCCAGCCCGCCGCGCCGGGCCCAGCCGTGCGGGTCGGCCTCCCGGTGACCGCTGCCGTTGCCGTCGCTGCCATTGCCGTTCGCGCTGCCGTTGCGGGCCTGCGCCGGTACCGCCGGCTCGAACCGGGCCCGCACCCGGAGCGCCGCCGCCGTGTAGGGGTCGTGGTCGGTGAAGTCCGGCGCGGTGGCCAGCAGGTCGATCGCCGAGCTGAGGTCGGCCGCCGACCGCTCGGAGAGGTAGGCGCCGAGGTTCGCCGCCTCCATCACCCCCGGCCCGCCGCCGGTCACCACCAGTCGGCCGGCCCGGGCCAGTTCCCAGCCCAGCGTCGCGGCCAGCCGGTACGCCGAGGTGCCACGCGGCACCGCGTGCCCGCCCATCACCCCGACCACCGAACCCGGGCCGTGCCGGGCCAGCCAGGACCGGGTGGCGTCGGCCAGCGCGTTGTCGACGGCGTGGTCGTGCAGCCGCTGGGTCAGCGCCTCCCGCAACTCCGGCAGCGCACCGCCATGACTGCGGAAGTGCTCGTAGACCACGGTGTCGTACATCCCGGCGAAGCCGCCGATGTCGAACCCGGCGGCCAGCTCGCCGGCGGTGTAGAGCCGGGACGGGTGCGTCGGGTACGGGAGCGCCGCGAAGTCGGGTACCACGGTCGCGCCGCGCCGGACCAGCTCCGCCTCCACCTCCCGGGAGACGAACCGGCACCCCGCGAAGAGGGTGTCGGTGAGGTCGACCGTGGTCAGGTCGGGCACCGGATCGAGATCCAGCCGGAGCCCCTGCACGGCCAGCCCGGCGAGGCTGCCGGTCCGGAGATGAAGATCGAGTTCCGCGCGTGACTCGATCTCGTCGACGGTGTCGTCGTGCGGTTCGAGTACGTCGGCGGGGGGTGGGGTGGGCACCCTGCCATCTTGCCCCGGCCGGGCAACCGGCCCGCGCGCCGGACCCGCAACGGGCTGGAACGGCACACCGGGTACGGGACGGGGGGAAGCCGGCGAGAGCCCGGCGACACCGGGTCGCCGGGCTCTCTGTTTACCGGGTCCTGGGGAGGCTCCGGATCTCTATTTCTAGTCCAGTCCGGCCCGAACCGCACCGGCCGCACGCGGGACGGATCCCTCAGCCGTTCAGTCATCCCACGTGACACACCCCGCTCGCCGGCGCTGGTGGCGGCCGGGTTGAATGGTCCGATGCAGAACCTCTTGCCCGAACCGCCGGCCACCCTCCTGCCCGGAGACGACGAGGCCGAGGCGGTACTCGCCGCCGCGCGGGCGGCGGACACCGACGAGGCGTACGCCTCGGTCGCCGCGCAGCATCCGACGTTCAGCGCCGCCTGGGCGGCCCTGGGTGCGCGGGCGTTCGACTCCGGCCAGGTCGTCGCCGCCTACGCGTACGCGCGCACCGGCTACCACCGGGGCCTGGACCAGCTCCGCCGCAACGGCTGGAAGGGGCACGGTCCGGTGCCGTGGAGCCACGTGCCGAACCAGGGCTTCCTGCGCTGCCTGCACGTGCTGTCCCGGGCGGCCGGCGAGATCGGCGAGTCCGACGAGGCGGCCCGCTGCGCGCAGTTCCTCCGCGACTGCGACCCGGCGGCCGGCGACGCCCTCTCCGGCACCTGACCCCGACCTCTCTCCGGTAGGCGTGCGGACCCGGCCCGACCGACTCGCCGGGTCGGATGCTGTGCTGGCTGCGCACGCGACTTGACGGGCGGCGCTGCGGAAGCCCGCACACTTGCGGGGTCTGCGAAAATCCAGTGACGTGCCGATCACGATTCGGATTGGCGGTGTCACCGATGACCACGCCGGAACAGGTGGCCGAGGCACGGCGGGACCTCGGCCGGCAACTCGCCGCCTGGCGCAGGGCTGCCGGGCTGACCCAGGCCGGCTTCGGCCCGCGAATCGGCTACTCGCGGAGCGCCGTCGCGAACATAGAGACGGGTCGGGAACAGGCGCCACGGAGCTTCTGGGAGGCTGCCGATCGGTGTCTGTCGACCGGCGGAGCGCTGCTGGCCGGCTACCAGCAGGTGGCGGAGTTGGAGCGGCGGTACAAGACCCGTCTTGCCCGGGCCCGCGAACGGCAACGCGCGGCCAGGGCAACGGATTTGCTGCCGCCGCCCGACGAGCAGCAAAACAACGCGCCGAGCATCCCGGCGTCGGCATCGGGATGGACGCCGCGACCGATGCCCGACGTGTTCGCCTGCGAGCCGTCCGGGCCAGACGTGGTCGACGGCGAGACCGTTATTCTGACCGTCGTGTCGGACGGACCTGCCCGGGCGTTCAGGGTCAGCCGTCGTGCCCTGTTGGAACTCACGGCCGGTGCCGTCACGACCTCGGCGTCGGTCGCCCTCGGCGTCGCCGTGCCCCGAACGGTCGACCCGGCCGTCGTCGGCCACTTCGCGGCACTGCGCGCACTTCTCGTACGGGCCGACAACCGACTCGGTGGACTGAGTGTCCTGCCGACGGTGCATCAACAGATCGCGGTCATCGCCGAGCTGCGCAGGCAAGCCCGGGGAGAACTCCGGGATCAACTGCTGAGTACGGAGGCGAGCTGGTCCGAGTTCGGTGGCTGGCTCAGCGACGACCTCGGGAACCGGGAGGCGGGAAGCCGCCTGCTGGATCGTGCGGTGAGCATGGCGCAGGAGGCTGACGACCGGGAACTCTGTGCGTACGTGCTGGCCCGGAAGGCGCAACGCGCGATCGGCACCGACGACGAGGATCGGGTGGTCGGGCTGGGTCGGGCTGCGGCCCGTACCGCTGGCGCCCCGGCGCCGGTGCGGGCGTTCGCCGCTGTGCTGTCCGCCCGGGGCAGCGCCATCGACGGTGACCGCCATGGCTTCCAGGCCGCTCTCCACCAGGCCCGTTGCCTTGCCGAGCAGGGCAGCGCCGACGGCGACGCGCTCGGCTCCTTCTGCACCCCCGCGTACCTTTCGGCCAACGCGGGCGAAGGCTGGTTGCGGTTGAACGAGCCGTGCCGCGCCATCGCCAGCCTCACGGCGGCGATCAGCGAGTGGCCCACCGGCTACCAGCGGGAGCGTGGCCGCTACCTGGCCCGGACGGCGCACGCCTACCTGGCGGCTGCGGAGCCCGACCAGGCTGCCACGGTGGGGGCTGCTGCCCTGGCGCTGGCCGACACGACCGGATCGGCCCGGATCCGCCAGGAGATCTCCGCACTGGGGAGCCACCTGGCAGCGTTCAGCGCACGGCCGGCGGTCAAGGACCTGCTCGACCAGTTGGCCGTCCGGCCGTGACCGGTCGCAGGCCCGTCGACTCGCTGTCGACGGCTGTGGACGTGCTCGTCGTGGGGCGTGCCAACGTGGACCTCACGGTACGAATACCGCACCGCCCGACGCCGGGTCGTACCGCGTTCGGCTCGCCGGCGCTGACCACGGCCGGCGGCAAGAGCCTCAACCAGGCCGTCGCTGCCGCTCGCGCGGGCGCCCGGGTCGCCCTGCTCGCGAACGCGGGCGCGGACGACTGGGGCCGTCTCCTGGTCAGGACGCTCCGGCAAGCCGCTGTCGAGCTGCCCTGCTTCCAACTCCTGCCGGCCGCCCGGACCGGCGTGGCGATCGTCGAGGTCACGCCCGACGGGGAGAGCTACGTGGTGCTGGCCCTGTCTCCGGAGACCGAACTGACCGGACAGCACGTGCGGACCGGATTCCGCCGGGTGCGTCCGTTCGCCGTGGTGACGCAACTCGACCTGCGCCCGGAGGCCGTCGACGCGGTTCTGCGGGAGCAGCGCGCCCGACTGCTCATCGGCAATCTCGTACCGCACCCCGACATCGGGCCGGCGGTCTTCGCCGGGCTCGACGTCTTCGTCGCCAACGAGCACGAGGCTGCGGCGATTCTCGGTCGGCGCGACGACGATCCGGTCGTACTCGCGCGCGAGCTACGCGCCCTCGGCCCCCGTTCGTCGGTGGTGACCGCCGGGGCGCGCGGCGCCGCCTACGCGTCCGCCGACGGCACGGGGTTGATCGACGCCCGACGGGTGTCCGTGGTCGACACCACCGGTGCCGGGGACGCGTTCCTGGGCGCCCTGGCGGTGCGGCTCGCGGAAGGGCTTCCGCTGCCGGTGGCGGTGGCCGACGCGGTGACCGCCGGAGCGATGGCGGTGCAGGTCGACGGGCCGGACCTGCGGCCCGCCGCCGATCCGAGCGATGACGCCGGATAACCCCGTACGCCCGTCTCTTCGACGCGATTCGCGGCCCTCGGTCGCCAGATTGTCGGCTGACGTGGTCACCAGTTCCCGACAACACCTCAGTCCGGGTTGACTGCCGGTAAGCCCTCCGATCGGCAAATCGGGCGGCGAACTGCTGGTCGGGATCGGTGCCCGCGCCCTCCGAGGCGCCGGTCCCGACCCTCGGTCCGGATGCGGCGGCCGGTGCCGGACAGACCCGGCCGCCGCGTCCCGTGCCCAGGACGGGAGCACGACGTGTCCAGAGGATGGTGGCGGCGCTGGCGGGACGGCCGCGACGTACGGGTGGTCGACGTGGTCGGACCGGCGACGTCGTACCCGAACCAGCGGGGTGGGTACGCCCCCGGCGCGGCTCCGGCCGAAACCGCCAACGCGACTCGGGTCGAGGCATCCGGTCCGGCTCCGGTGGGGCAACCGGATCGGGTGAACCGGGTGGCCTGGAACCTGCCGACCCGGTTCGGCGGCTGGCCCGTGTTCGGGGACGAGCGGCGCCGCTGTTCACGGCCCGGCCGGTGACGGGTTCGCCCCGCTGGGTACGTCGGGTCACCGTCAACCTGACGCCTGCCGGTGCATCGGCGTTGGACCGGCTGCCGGGGCGGAACTCTACTGACGTGGTGAACCGGGCCTTGCGGGTCGCCGCGCTGGTCGACGGGTACGGCACCGCTGACGGCACGCTGGTGGTGCTCGGGTCGGACGGCCGGCCAGTACGGCTTCGTATTCGTTGATCCGTTGGCGTCCAGGCTGGTCAGAGCCCTTCGGCCACCGATGCGGCGATCTTGAGCCAGGCGTCCCGGGTCGCGGACGAGAGCTGGGCGTACCGGATCGGCTCGCCGGTGTCGATCAAACGCTCGTACGGGGCCAACAGCACCACCCTGGTCCGGGCGGCGAAGTGCCGCTCGATCGCCGGCAGGTCGATCTCCTTGCGGGACGGCGGCATGGAGACCACCGTCACCGCCTGCCGGACGAGTCGCTGCCGGCCGCTCTGCTCCAGGTGGTCGAGCATCCGGGCGGCCGTCTCGGCGGAGTCGTTCCTGGCCGACATGGTCACCACGAGCTGGTCGGTGGCGTCGATCGCCGCCTGCCAGTTCTGGGCCCGGACATTGTTACCGGTGTCCACGAAGATCAACTTGTAGAACCGGCTGACCACCTCGCGAATCTCCGCGAAGGCGGCGGCGGTGAGCATCTCGCCACCGGTCGCCGACTCGTCGGAGGCGAGGACGTCGAACATCCCCTCGCTCTGCGAGCGTACGTACTGCGACAGGTCGCCGACCCGGCCCTGCGCGCCCCGGAACTGGTAGAGGTCGCGCAGCATGTCCCGCACCGTGCGGGAGTGGAAGTCCTGCTGGGCCCGCATTCCCAGGGTGCCCTGGGTCTCGTTGTTGTCCCAGGCCAGCACGTACCCGCCGCGCTTCTGCCCGAAGGTCATCGCCAGCAGCAGGATCGCCACCGTCTTGCCGGCACCGCCCTTGGGATTGACGACGGTCACCTGCCGGAGCCCGCCGAAGTTCCGGCGGATCATCTCGATGTCGTGCTTGATCTCCTGCTCGTGCCGCCCCGGAGAGAGCTTCACCAGCCCCAGGGTGGTCTTGTTGACGGCGGCGCGTACCCCCATCTGCGCGACGGGGTCGGCGGGGCGTACCGCCCGGCGCCGGGCGAAGTCCTCGGCGGTGGGAGTGCCGGAGTCCGGTGTCCAGAGCGGGTCCGGGTAGGCGTTCGCCGGTTGTGGCGGCACCCGCTGCACCCCGGCCGACTCGGCGTACGGCTGCTGCGGCACCTCGGTGACCCCGGGGTGCGGCGGGACCGGCGGGGGCGGCGGTGGTGCCCAGCCGGACTGCGGGCCAGAAATCGGCGGGGGCGGCGGCGGGTAGCTCGGATAGCCGGGCTGGCTCGGATAACCCGGCGGACCGGGCTGGTCCGGCGGCTGTGGCGGGTACGCCGGGTATGCCGTGACCGGCGGCTGGGGCGGGCCCGGCGGTTGGGGCGACGGCGCCGGTGGATAGGCCGACACCGGACGCGCTGCCGCCGAGTACGGGCCCGGGGTGATCGTCGGCGGGTACGGGCCGACCGGCGGGGCCGATCCGGCCGCCGGATCGGGACCGGGCCCGGAGACGGGCTGCGGCGGTACCGGCTGCGCGGTCACCGGCGGTGGCGGGATCGGCTGTGCCGCGATCGGTGCCGCGACGCCGTGAGGTGGGCCGACCGGTCGCTGCGGCGGCTGGGCCCACGGTGACTCCGCGGGCCGCCCGGCCGGGCCGCCGTCCGGCTGGGCCCGGCTGGTGGCGGGCAGCGTCGCCCGACCACGGGCGGGCTCGGCGGCGCGGGCGGATTCCCGCTGCTTGGCCGGCTCGGCCTCCGGCTTCGCCATACCGGCCTCGGCCGCCCCGTCCGCGCTGCCCTGGGCGGTAGCCGGCCTGCTCTCCTCCGCACCGGACGACGACTCGCCCGCCCCGGCGCCTCCGGCCACCGCCCCGCTGACTGGGCTCGCTCCGCTGACCGGGCTCGCTCCACCGGTCGAGGCGGCCACCCCGCCGGTCGGGGTCGCACCGCTGGTCGAGGCGGACCCGTTCGTCGGAGCCGCGTCGCGGTTCGGATTCGTCCCGCCGTTCGGCTGCGCCCCACTGCTCGGGTGGGCACCGCCGGTCGGGGCGGCGCCGCTGGTCGGGGCGGCCGGGGTCGCCCCGGTCGCCGGGCCGACCGTCGCCTTGCCCGCCGTCGGGCTCACCGTCGCCTTGCCAGCGGCCGGAGCGACGGACGCCTTGCCGGCGGCCGGGCTCACCGGGCTGACCGTCGCCTTGCCGGCGGTCGGGCTGACGCTCGCCTTGCCGGCGGGCCGGGGCTCGGCCGTACCGGTGCCGCCGGTGCGCTCCTCGCCGTTCGCCGGCCGGTCCGGGGAATCCGGCCGGGCCCGGCCGGCCGCGTCCGGGCCACCGGTGTTCTCCGGCCGGCCGGTGGTGTCGGGGCGGCGGACGTCACCGGTACCCACCGAGGCCCGGCCCTGGTTGCTCGGGGCGACCGTGGGCCAGACCCGGGTCGGCGAGTGCACCGGGCTCTCCACCGCGCCGCTGTTCGGGGCCGGACCGGGCGGCGCCGGCACGGGCGGTGTCGGCGGGTGCACCGGTACGGCGGTCACCGGCGGCGTCGGCGGGTGTACTGGTATGGCGGTCACCGGCGGGACCGGCGGCGGCGGAACGGGTGGGGCCGGCGGAACAGCCGGCCCGGGACCGAACGCGGGCGGCACCGACGCGACCGGCGGCACGGACGGGACCGGCGGTACCGGGAACGCGGGTGGCGGAGCGGGGACCGCAGGCGGCGGAGTGCTCTGGTAGGGCTGGTGCGCGACGGGCTGCGGAACGCCGCCCATCGGGCCTGGCGGGGTCGCGTCCGGAGGCGGTGGTGGCGTCGGTGCCCAGCTGATGGGATTGGACTCGTCGCGCGGCTCGGCGACGATCTCGTCCGGTGGCCACAGCGGCTCGGCCTCCTGCGGCGCCGCCGGCACCTGGCCGGGCACGTACACCCGGTCTCCATGATTGTTCACCACGACCTACCTACCTCCCTCCCACACATCCGAGGATATGCCCGCCGATCGGCCTCGGGCCGGGCACGGAGGTCCCCACCTACAGCCTTCCACAAGCGATCAGTGGTCGTACACCGCCCATGCCCCCGGCTCGATCCACCACGATCGTTTGCGGTTCAGCGTTCCCGTCACCCCGTCGTCCAGGAACGGAACCTCCCGATCCCGGGGCGTGACCGCGACGGCACGGCCCCGGGCCCGGCGCACTTCGAGGCGTACTGTCCGGCGGCCCCAGCGGGACCGGTCGGTCACCGGTACGGCCACCGCGACCTCGACCGCGCCGTCGGCCGCGTCCGCCGTGGACAGCAGGCGTACCCCGCCCAGTTCGGCGTAGCCGCCCGCGTTGCCGATCGCGCAGGCGAACAGCGGATCGTCGCCGGCCGACAGCACGGTGTCGTCCACCTCCACCCGGCCCCGCCAGGCCAACGGGGTACCGGCGTCGTTGGCGGCACCGAGCAGCGCGCCGTCCAGGGTGACCGAGCCGCCGTCGTTGCGGAGCAGGTCGAGCCGGCGCACCCGCCCGTCGAGTACGGCCGCGGCGACCGCCGCCGGTTCGCGGGGCAGCCCGAGCTGACCGGCGAGGTCCCGGGGCGGTTCGGACACCGCCGACCGGCTCGGATCCAGCGGCAGTACGCCGATCGCCGGCAGGTCGGGCACGGTGCGGTTGTCGGCGAGGTCGGCCGGACGGCGGCGGGGCGGCGGGGCGTACCGGCGGACCAGCCGGCGCATGACGGCGCGTAACTGTGCGTCACTCGCCGTAGCGACGACGAGCCGGGTCTTGCCGTCCGGATCGGGCCAGTCGAGCCCGTCCGCTCGGGGCGGACCGTCCAGCCGGGCAAGCACCGCGTCGATCTCCCGATCCGATCGCGCGGTCACCGTCTCCACCCGGGCGCCGCGCTCGGTGAGCGCGTCCGCGCAGGCCAGCACCGGTACCCGTGGGGTGTCCGCGCAGTCCGCCCGGCCGGGCGCCGCACCGGACGAGCAGCAGTCGCCGCCCGCGCCACAGCCCGCCGGGTCGTCCTCACCCGGGGCGAGGGTGAGCAGTACCACGTCGTACACCGGGAGTCGCCTCCTGCCGCCAGCCCGGCCTCTGCCGGCCGGGTCGTCACTTTTTGTTAGCCTGACACCTCGGGCTCGCCACGCGGTCGCCACCTGGCACCCGAGCCCCCTGAAGGCGGGTTTAGAGATGCCGGCGATCGTGCTCATCGGGGCGCAGTGGGGCGACGAGGGCAAGGGCAAGGTTACCGACCTGCTGGGTGACCGGGTCGACTACGTCGTCCGTTACTCGGGCGGCAACAACGCCGGGCACACGGTGGTCACCCCGGACGGCCAGAAGTACGCGCTGCACCTGATGCCGTCCGGCGCGCTCTCGCCGAGCGCGATGATCGTGATCGGTAACGGTGTCGTGGTCGACCCGAAGGTGCTGATCTCGGAGATCGACGGGCTGGCCGAGCGGGGCGTGGACGTCTCCCGGCTGCGGATCTCCGGCGACGCGCACCTGATCATGCCGCACCACCGGGCGCTGGACCGGGTGGTCGAGCGCTACCTCGGCTCGTCCCGGATCGGCACCACCGGCCGGGGCATCGGCCCGGCGTACGGCGACAAGGTGGCCCGGATGGGCATCCGGGTACAGGACCTGCTCGACCCGGGCATCCTGCGCAAGAAGCTGGAACTCGCGCTGCGGGAGAAGAACCAGATCCTGTTCAAGGTCTACAACCGCAAGGCGCTGGACGTCGACGCGGTGACCGAGGAATACCTCGGCTACGCGGAGCGGCTGCGGCCGTACATCGCGGAAACCCGGGTGGTGCTCTGGGACGCGCTGGACCGGGGCGAGACGGTACTGCTGGAGGGTGCCCAGGCCACCATGCTCGACATGGACCACGGCACCTACCCCTTCGTCACCTCGTCCAACCCGACGGTCGGCGGTGCCTGTGTCGGGTCCGGCATCCCGCCGACCGCGATCAACCAGGTGATCGGGGTGACGAAGGCGTACACCACCCGGGTCGGGTCGGGGCCGTTCCCGACCGAGTTGTTCGACGACAACGGGGCGCACCTGCGCAAGGTCGGCGCCGAGTACGGCACCACCACCGGCCGGGAGCGCCGGTGCGGCTGGTTCGACGCGGTGATCGCCCGGTACGCCGTACGCCTCAACGGCATCACCGACCTGGTCGTCACCAAGCTCGACGTCCTCTCCGGGCTGGAGAAGGTGCCGATCTGCGTCGGCTACGAGATCGACGGCAAGCGGTACGACGACATGCCGATGACGCAGACCGCGATCCACCACGCCAAGCCGATCTACGAGGAGCTGGACGGCTGGTGGGAGGACATCTCCAAGGCGCGGTCCGAGGCGGAGTTGCCGGAGAACGCCCGCCGCTACCTGGCCCGGATCGAGGAACTGTGCCGTACCCGGGTCAGCGTGGTCGGCGTCGGCCCCGGCCGCGAGGAGAACATCGTCCGCCACGAACTGATCCCGGCACGGACCGCGAGCTGACCCTGCGGAGGACGGCGAGCCTCGGGGAGGACCGCGACCTGATCCGGGGCGGGGACGGCGAGCTGAGCATCGCGAGTCGACTCCGGCCGGACGTCAGCGGCTCCGGGCCGGACCCGTAGGATCGGTGGCCGTGCGCGTACTACTCATCGGTGGCGGCGGGCGGGAGCATGCTCTGGCGCTCGGCCTGGCCGTCGACCCGACCGTCGACCAGTTGATCGCCGCACCGGGCAACCCGGGCATCGCCGAGGTCGCGGAGCTGCGCCCGGTGCAGGCGACCGATCCGGCGTCGGTCGCCGCGCTCGCCGTCGAGGTCCAGGCCGACCTGGTCGTGGTCGGGCCGGAGGCGCCGTTGGTCGCCGGGGTCGCCGACGCGGTACGCGCCAAGGGCATCGCCTGCTTCGGCCCGTCCGGCGCGGCGGCCAGGATCGAGGGCTCCAAGGCGTTCGCCAAGGACGTGATGGCGGCGGCCGGCGTACCGACGGGCCGGGCCCGGACGGTCGACACCCCGGGTACGGGCGTCGGGTCCGCGCTGGTGGCGCAGGCGCTGGACGAGTTCGGCCCGCCGTACGTGGTCAAGGACGACGGGCTCGCCGCCGGCAAGGGCGTGGTGGTCACCGAGGACCGGTCGGCGGCACTCGACCACGCCGCCGGCTGTGGCCGGGTGGTCGTCGAGGAATACCTGGCCGGACCCGAGGTGTCGCTCTTCGTGGTCACCGACGGCGAGACCGCGCTGCCACTGTTGCCGGCCCAGGACTTCAAGCGGGTCGGCGACGACGACACCGGCCCGAACACCGGCGGCATGGGGGCGTACGCGCCGCTGCCGTGGCTGCCCCCCGGGACCGTCGACGAGGTACTGGCCACCGTGGTCGGCCCGACCCTGGCCGAGATGCGTCGCCGGGGTACCCCGTTCGGCGGGCTGCTCTATGTCGGGCTGGCCATCACCCGGCACGGGCCACGGGTGATCGAGTTCAACGCGCGGTTCGGCGATCCGGAGACGCAGGCCGTACTCGCGCTGCTGGAGACGCCGCTCGCCGGCCTGCTGCACGCGGCGGCCACCGGTACGCTGGCCGGGCATCCGCCGCTGCGCTGGCGGTCCGGTGCGGCGGTCACCGTCGTGCTCGCCTCGGCGGGCTATCCGGGCACCCCCCGGACCGGTGACGTGATCACCGGCGCCGAACGGGCCGGGGTCGCGCACGCCGGCACCGCGCGCCGCGCCTCGGACGGCGCGCTGGTCTCCGCCGGAGGCCGGGTCCTCTCCGGTACCGGCCTCGGCACAGACCTCGACGCGGCCCGGGTGGCCGCCTACGCGCTGGTCGCCGGGATCGATCTGCCGGGGGCGCACCACCGGACCGACATCGCGGCGCTCGCCGCCGCGGGCCGGCTCGCCGCACCTGACCGCGTCGAGCCGTCGGCCGGCTGAGCCGGCCGAGCCCCTCCGGCCTCCGCCCGCGCCTGCCACCCACCCATCCGCGCGTGCCCGAACTGCGGGACCGGGCCGACGATCGTCCTGGGTCGGCTGGCACGAAACCGTGATTTGCCGATCGCACCGGGTTTCCTACCGTGAGATCACCCCCGGCCGTCGGTCTCGGGGGATCCCCGTGGCGGAGGAGCGAGCATGCACAGGTACCTGACTCGGGCGGCCCTGGTCGCCCTCGGCGGCGCGATCGCGGTCGCGGCGACCGGTTGCGTGACGATCGAGACCCGTGGGTCCGCCCCGGCCAGCTCCGCGCCGGCCACCGGGGACGCCGGCCTGGGCAGCGCCCCGTCGGACGAGACGACCGGAGCGCCGGCACCGACCGGCAGCCCGGCGGGCCAGGGCGGCCAGCCCGGCGGCGGCGGCAACACCGGCGGCAACAACACCGGCGGCAACAACAACAGCGGTACGACCGAGAAAAAGCCGACCGGCCCGACGATCGTCTACTACCGGATCAAGCAGAAGCCGCAGTGCGACCAGGGTACGAACGTGAACCGCATCCCCGGGATCCCGGTGATCCTGGAGTGGAAGGTGACCGGCACCGACAAGATCACCCTCTCCGTCGACGGACCCGGGATCTACAACACCTACCCGGCGGTCGGCACCGCCACCATCGACTTCCCGTGCGCCGGCATCCCGGGCGAGTACGTCAAGCACACCTACCAGCTCCGTACCGTCGGTGGCGGCGAGGTGCGGTCCAAGACGCTGACCGCCTCGGCACTGGTCCACGAGATCCCGATGGTCTAGTGCGGTGTCCCGCAGGTGCTGACCCGGGCGACGGTAGCGGCGGAGGTAGTCGCGCGTACCGCGTCCGGGTCGCCCGGCCCTGCGTCTCCGAGCCCGGAAAGGGCCGGCCCGGTCAGCGGATCTGCCGTCCCGAGATGGCCCGGGAGATGACCAGCCGCTGGATCTCCGAGGTCCCCTCGAAGATGGTGTAGATCTTGGCGTCCCGGTACCAGCGCTCGACCGGGTGCTCGCGGAGGAAGCCGGCGCCGCCGAGGATCTGCACCGCCTTCTCGGTCACCGAGACCGCCACCTCGCCGGCCTTGAGCTTGGACATCGAGCCCTCGCCCGCGCTGAACGGGCGGTTGTTCCGCCCCATCCAGGCGGCCCGCCAGACCAGCAGCCGGGCGGCGTCGATCTCCATCCGCATGTCGGCGAGCGAAAACGCGATCGCCTGGTTCTCGACGATCGGCCGGCCGAACTGCACCCGCTGCTGGGCGTACGCCAGGGCGTACTCGTACGCCGCCCGGGCCACCCCGATCGCCTGCGCCCCGACCGTGGGCCGGGAGAGTTCGAAGGTACGCATCGCCGCCTGGCTGTTGCCGCGCTGGCCGGAGCGGGCCCGGTCGAGCCGTTCGCGCAGTGCCTCGCGCCCGCCGAGCAGGCAGCGGCCAGGCACCCGTACCTCGTCGAGGAAGACGTCGGCGGTGTGCGAGGCGCGCAGGCCGAGCTTCTTGAGCTTCTTCGTCGCGGTCAGCCCCTCGGTGCCGGGCGGTACCACGAACGCGGCCTGGCCCCGCGAGCCGAGTTCGGGCTCCACCGAGGCGGTCACCACGTGCACGGCAGCGATCCCGCCATTGGTCGCGTATGCCTTCTGCCCAGTCAGCACCCACTCGTCGGTGGCCTCGTCGTAGCGGGCCCGGGTACGCATGGCGGAGACGTCGGACCCGGCCTCCGGCTCGGTGGTGCAGAACGCCGCCACCGCCGGCCGGTCGGGGTCGCCATAGCACTGCGGCACCCATTCGACCAGTTGTTCGGGGGTGCCGGAGCCGTAGATCGCGGCCACTGCCAGGGTGGTGCCGAAGAGGGCCAGGCCGATCCCGGCGTCGCCCCAGAAGAGTTCCTCGTTGGCGAGTGGCAGGGAGAGGCCGGTCGGGTCGGCCCAGCAGTTCGCGATGAACTCGAAGCCGTACAGCCCGATCTTCGCCGCCTCCTGGATCACCGGCCAGGGGGTCTCCTCGCGGGCGTCCCACTCGGCGGCGGCCGGGCGCACGATCTCGGCGGCGAAGCCGTGCACCCAGTCGCGCAGGTCTCGTTGCTCTTCGTTCAGGTCGAGCGAGAACTCGGTCACGCCGTCCCCTCGTCGCAGCTCGTCGGGTCGGTCTCGTCGCAGTTCGTCGGATCGGTCCGGGGCGCCGGCTCGGCCGGCGCCCCGGTGCCGGGGTCAGGACTTCGGGATGTCGAACAGGTTGGCGATGTTGGCCGCCAGTCCGAGGTCGCCCTTTGCCTTCAGCTTGCCGGTCATGAACATCATCACCGGGTTGGCTCCACCAGAGACGATCTTGAGGAACTCGACCGGGCCCATCGTGAGGGTGAGCTTCGGGTCCCGCTGCGGGGTATCCGAGACCTGGCAGGTCGCGTTCTCGATGACGATCTCGTAGGTGTCGGAGCCGCCGTCGGCCCGGCCGGTGATGGTCCAGTGGATGACCGTGTCGGTGTTGCCGGCCCGGTCGGCCCGGAACAGCGTCGGCATCCGGCCGAACACCGTGCCGAGAACCGTGCCGCGCAGGTCGCCGCTCATCACCTCGGCCAGCTTGTCGTCCGGGGTGGACTTGACGATCTGGGCGAACTCCTTGGGTTCGAGCGAGGCGAGGTTCGCCGGGTCGAAGTCGGTCATGCGGGGCCCTCCGGGCTGCTGGTGACTGGCGCTGTTCGGTCGACGCTATTGGTTACTCATGCGTAACCTTACGCACGAGTAGGTAAGCTCGCAAGGGTGTCGACTCCGCCCGCCTTCCGACGACTGCCCCGGGCCGTACGCGAGCAGCAGATGCTCGACGCCGCGGTCAAGGTCTTCTCCCGACGTGGCTTCCACGGGGCGAGCATGGACGAGATCGCAGACGGGGCGGGCATCTCCAAACCCATGGTCTACGCCTATCTCGGGTCCAAGGAGGAGCTTTTCATCGCCTGCCTGCACCGGGAGGGGACCCGGCTGGTGGAGGCGATCGTCGACGCGGTCGTACCGGGTGTGCCGTTCGAGGAGGGGCTCTGGCGCGGGCTGCGGGCGTTCTTCCGGTTCGTCGGGGCGCACCGGGACGGCTGGGCCGTGCTCTACCGGCAGGCCCGGGGCGAGCGGCCGTTCGCCCGCGAGCTGGCCGCGATGCGGAGCCGGATGATCGAGGTGGTCGCCGGGATGCTCGGCCGGGGCCTGGCCGCCGACGGCCGCGAGGTCCGCGCGCCCGAGTTGGAAGTCATGGCGTACGCCCTGGTCGGCGCCTCGGAGTCGGTTGCCGACTGGCTGGCCGACCACCCCGACGCCGATCCGGACGCGATGGCCGGCCGGATGATGGACTTCGCCTGGACCGGCGCCGGCAACCTGCTCGCCGGCCGCCCCTGGCGACCCCCGTCCACCCCACCGGACTGACGCTCACGCCCTCCTCCAACTCCTGCCGCACAGGGTGTCGGTCTCATCTGAGTGGGGGGTGTCAGATCCGCGCCCGGGGGCGACGGGGACGGTGCCCCGATCACCCCGCGTATGCCGTGCGGGTGCTCCGGTCCGGTGGGACCGGAGCACCCGTCCACGTCGCCGGTGGCGCGGGTCGGATCGGCCGACGCCGTGCCGACGGTCAGATCTTGCCGGTGCCGGCGCCGCCGGTGACGATGGACTTCACGTTGGCGGCCGGGTCGAGGCTGTACCCGTACGGGATGCCGTTGACGCTGCCGCCGGTCTGGCCGGAGCCGGAGTTGACGAAGTGGTTGTTCCGGGCGACCAGGCCGCCGACCGGCGAGCTGCCCTCACCACGGTGGTACGGGTCGCTGACGTTCTCGAAGTAGTTGCCCTCGACGAGGACGCCCGCGTTGCAGGTGGAGGCGACGCCGTAGCCGCCGTTGCCCCGGTAGAAGTTGTTGTAGACGTGCACCGGGTTGCCGAACCGGACCCGGGGGTGCCGCTGGTTGGAGCCGTCGAACCAGTTGTGGTGGTACGACACCCGCAGCCGCCCGACGTCCTCGCCCGAGTTGCTGTCGGAGTGGCCGAGCAGGAACGACTTGTCGTGGCTGAAGACCCGGTTCCAGGAGACGGTGGCGCAGTCCGAGCTTCGCTTGATGTCGACCGCGCCGTCGCTGCCGTTGCTGAAGTTGTTGTGGTCGATCCAGACCCGGGTCGAGTACTGCACGTTGATCGCGTCGTCGCTCCAGTTCCGGAAGTTGATGTTCCGGATGATGACGTTGCTGACGCTGGCGACGTTGAGCCCGCCGCCGGTGATGGCCGCGCCGCTGCCCACACCGATGATGGTCTTGTTGGCGGCGACCTTCTGCATGCCGCTGATCGAGATGCTGGCGTTGACGCGGATGACCCGGGCACCGCTGGCCTGCATGTTGCTGATCAGGCCGGCGGAGTCGGTGACGGTCACCGCCGAGGCGCTGCCGCCGCCGGTGGTGCCACCGCACTGGGTGCCCCAACCCTCCAGGTTGAACGAGGCGGCCGACGCGCTGGGCATGGCGACCAGGGAGGTGGCCGCGAGCGTGGCGGCGGTGGCCGCGGCGAGCAGCGGGACCCGGCTGAGCCACCGGGTACGGCGGGTGGTGGTTTCGGTGCTGGACACAGGGAACCTCCGAGCGGAAGTGGTCCACCCCGGCAGCCGAGTCGCGGGTGGGACGCGGACGCCGCCAGCGGTGGGTGGACGGTGCGGCCGGCGGGTCCGGACCGCTACCGGGACGGGTGCTGGAAAGCGCTTTCCAGCATCAAGCGAAGACTATCGATGGCCATCCGTCGTGTCAACGACAAACCTCGATGTTTGTTCCGCCCTGTCGGGCTTGGCCCGAGAGCGTGATCAGTCCGGATCACCCTGGTCAGAGCCTGGGGCGCCATCACCCGGATCAGAGCTGGGGCGCGGTGCGCCCCGATCAGAGCTGAGGGCGGTCGCCCGGGTCAGAGCTGGGGTGCCGTGACCTCACCGAGCAGGTAGGGCCGACCGCGCGACGGGTCGTGCAGCCCGAAGCTCCAGTCCGGGGTGGCGGAGAAGGCCACGGTGCCGGGTAGCGGCACGGGCAGCTTGAACCCCACATCCACGGTGTACGCGTCGGGCAGCCGCCCCTCCAGCGCCGCCAGGCAGCGCGCCTTGCTCCACATGCCGTGCGCGATCGGCCGGGGGAAGCCGAAGAGCCGGGCGGCGATCCGTGAGGTGTGGATCGGGTTGTGGTCGCCAGAGACCCGGGCGTAGTCCCGGCCCACCCGGGAATCCACCCGCCACAACCCGGTCGGGGCCGGCGCGGCCGGTCGGTCCGTGGAGTCGCGCCGCTCGCCCTCCGTTGGCGTACGCTCCCGCCGCAGGTACGTCGACACGCCGCGCCACACCACCTCCCCGTCGACCGAGGCGGTGCAGACCACGTCGAACTGCCGGCCCCGGTCGTGCGGGCGCAGGTCGACGGCGCGTACCGCCAGGTCCAGCGGCTCCACCGCGTCCATTCGGCGGTACGTGCTGATCCGGTTCGCCACGTGCACCAGGCCGACCAGGGGCAGCGGGAACTCCGGCGCGCTCATCAGGCGCAGCGCCAACGGAAAGGCGAGTACGTGCGGATAGGTCGGCGGCAGCGCGTCCGCGAGCCGGAACCCGCACACCCGGTCGTACGCCGCCAGGTGGTCCCGGTCGACCGCGACCGCCCGGACCAGCAGTTCCGTCTCGGGGAGCCGGTCGGCCCGCCGGGCCGGCCCGAACCGTGGGGCCAGCCCGATCGCCGCCCGCCGGTAGAGCGGCCCGGCCGCCGGCAGCGCCGCCAACTCGACTCCGGCCGTCTCCGGCGCGCTCCCGGGGCCGTCCGGCGAGCCCTCGGTGGCGTCCGGCAATCCCTCGGTGGTGTTCGGCTGGTCGGTCATCAGGCCCCCAGCAGGCTCTGGCCGCAGACCCGGACCACGTTGCCGGTGACGCCGGCCGAGCCGGGCGAGGCGAACCAGGCGATCGTCTGCGCGACGTCGACCGGCAGGCCGCCCTGCGCCATGCTGTTCATCCGCCGGCCGGCCTCGCGGAGTGCCAGCGGGATCCGGGCGGTCAACCGGGTCTCGATGAAGCCCGGCGCGACCGCGTTGACGGTGATGCCGCGCTCGGCGAGCATCGGGGCCATCGACTGCACCAGGCCGATCACCCCGGCCTTCGAGGTGGCGTAGTTGGTCTGGCCCCGGTTGCCGGCGATCCCGGCGATCGAGGAGACCGAGATGAGTCGGCCGCCGCGCGGGATCAGCTCGCGGTCCAGGAGTACGTCGTTGATCCGCTCCTGGCTGGTCAGGTTGACCTCCAGCACCGAGTCCCACCAGTCCGGGGTCATCCGGCCGAGCGTCTTGTCCCGGGTGATCCCGGCGTTGTGCACCAGCACGTCCACCCGGCCGTACCGGTCGGCCAGGTGGTCGGCGAGCCGCAGTGGCGCGTCCGGCGCGGTCAGGTCGAGCTGCACCGCCGTACCGCCGACGGCGTTGGCGACCTCGGCGAGCGCGTCCCCGGCCGCCGGTACGTCCAGCGCCACCACCCGGGCACCGTCGGCCGCCAGTACCTCGGCGACCTTCGCCCCGATTCCCCGGGCGGCCCCGGTGACCAGGGCGATCCGGCCGTCGAGCGGGCGGGCCCAGTCGACCTCCGGCACCTCGGCCGGGCCGATCCGGACCACCTGCCCGGAGACGTACGCGGAGCGGCCGGAGAGCAGGAAGCGCAGGGTCGACTCGACGGCCCGCTCGGCACCCGGCGCGACGTAGACGAGCTGCGCGGTCGTACCCCGGCCGAACTCCTTGCCGATGCTGCGGGTCAGTCCTTCGAGGGCGCGCTGTGCGGTCGCCTCCCGGGGCGTGCCGCAGGACTCCGGCGGTGTGCCGAAGACGATCACCCGGCCGGACGGATGCAGCGCCCGGGCCAGCGGGTGGAAGAAGTCGAAGAGCGCGCGCAGCCCGGACGAGTCGGTGATGCCGGTGGCGTCGTAGAGCAGCGCGGCCTGCGGCGGCACTCCTCGGCCCGCACCCTCGGCCGGCCCGGTCGCGGCGGTGGCCGGGTCGGTTGTGGTGGTGGCCGGGTCGGTTGTGGCGGTGGATGAGTGGGAGATCTCGACGCCGGCCGAGGTGAGCAGCTTGGCCAGCGGTTCGACCAGCCGGCCGCCGGAGGCGGCGTCGAGGCGTACCGGGGCGGTGGTCAGCGGGTCGCCGGGGCGGTGGCGGCGCAGCTTGGGCGGGTCGGGCAGGCCGAGGCGCTTGACCAGCGCCCGGCCGGGACCGGTGTGGGCGAAGCTCGCGTACCTGTCACTCATGCCCGTAGCCTACCGGCGGGTAGGGTAGGAACAACCCTGCGTTCTGGAGGCGTCACCATGGAAGCCGTAGCCGTACGTCGCGTCGCGGTCCTCGGAGGCAACCGGATCCCGTTCGCCCGCTCCAACGGGCGGTACGCCAAGGCATCCAACCAGGACATGCTGACCGCCGCCCTGGACGGGTTGATCGCCCGGTTCGGCCTGGCCGGCGAGCGGCTCGGCGAGGTGGCCGCCGGTGCGGTGCTGAAGCACTCGAAGGACTTCAACCTCACCCGTGAGGTGGTACTCGGCTCCCGGCTCGACCCGCACACCCCGGCGTACGACCTCCAGCAGGCCTGCGGCACCGGCCTGGAGGCGGCGATCCTGGTCGCCAACAAGATCGCGCTGGGCCAGATCGAGGTCGGCGTCGCCGGTGGCGTGGACACCACCTCGGACGCGCCGCTGGCGGTCAACGAGGACCTGCGGCGCACCCTGCTGGAGATCAACGCCGCTCGTAGCCTCGGCGGTCGACTGAAGGCCGCCGCCCGGCTGCGTCCGGGCCAGCCGTTCCGGCCGGAGATCCCGCGCAACGCGGAGCCGCGTACCGGGCTGTCGATGGGGGAGCACGCGGCGATCACCGCCCGGCGGTGGAACATCGAGCGGCAGGCCCAGGACGAGCTGGCGGTCCGGTCGCACCAGCGGCTCGCCGCCGCGTACGACCGGGGGTTCTTCGACGACCTGGTCACGCCGTACCTCGGGCTGACCCGGGACCAGAACCTCCGCCCCGACACGAGTGTGGAGAAGCTCGGCGGGCTGAAGCCGGTCTTCGGCACCCGGGGGCCGGAGGCCGAGCGGGCGACGATGACCGCCGGCAACTCCTCGCCGTTGACCGACGGGGCGTCGACGGTGCTGCTCGCCTCGGAGGAGTGGGCCAAGGCGCACAACCTGCCGGTACTGGCCTGGTTCGGCCCGTCGGCGACCGCCGCCGTCGACTTCGTACACGGCGACGAGGGGCTGCTGATGGCCCCGGCGTACGCCGTGCCCCGGCTGCTCGCCCGGTCCGGGCTGTCCCTGGCCGACTTCGACTACTTCGAGATCCACGAGGCGTTCGCCTCGCAGGTGCTGGCCACCCTGGCCGCCTGGGAGTCGCCGGAGTTCTGCAAGGAGAGGCTGGGCCTGGACGCCCCGTTCGGCTCGATCGACCGGGCGAAGTTGAACGTCAACGGGTCGTCGCTGGCCGCCGGGCATCCGTTCGCCGCGACCGGCGGCCGGATCGTGGCGACCCTGGCCAAGCTGCTCGCCGAGCGCGGCTCGGGGCGTGGACTGATCTCGATCTGCGCCGCCGGCGGCCAGGGCGTGGTAGCGATCCTGGAACGCTGAGTTTAGCCGCCGCCCATTACAACAAAACCCGACTCTTGAAGCCGCGAAAGGCTAGCATGCTTGGCCTAGCTTGGTAGGCTGGCGGACGTGGGACGGTTTTCCGAGGATGATCTGCGCGCGGTCGTCGACAGGTACGTGGCGACCAGGACCGCCGCGTTGACCGAGCGGGATGAGCAACTGCGGGCGTTCCACGCGGCCGGCTGGCGGCCGGTGGACCTGCAACGGGTCACTGGGTACAGCCGGGAGACGATCCGCCAGGCACTACGGCCGGAGATCCGACGGGCGACCAACATCAGTCGGCGTAAGACGGCAGCCCAGCCGCCGGCGGACTACCGTCCCTACGGTGACCGGAAACCCTACGTCGTGGCCGAAACCCTGGCCGCGCTGAACGGCCCAACCGAAGGCATGGTCGTGCTTCCGCATCATCTCGACTGGTCCGGTCACGCCGAGTACGACCTGAGCAGGCCCGCACGCCTGGCCAGCATGTACAAGGTGGTGCTCACCGAAGCGAGCGATGTTGACGACCTGAACACCTGGCTCGACGCCAGCCTCCTCCTGCGGCTCTGGCCGTCCCTCTGGCTGCCACCCGAGTTGCGACGGCGCTGGGAGGCAGCCTTCCCCGAACTCGCAGCGACCCGCGTGAACGCCGCATAACGGGTGGACCCCTTCCACGATCGCCTCGCTCGCACCGGGCTCGCGGCCTCTCGTCAGTACGGCTTCGCCCTTGCCGGCGGATACGCGGTCCAGGCGGCCGGCCTTCTTGAACGGCCCAGCGAAGATGTCGACCTGTTCACCGCCTGGGACCGCCGCGACGAGTTCGCCACCGCGGTCACCGCCATCCTGCGCGCCTACCGCGCCGACGGCCTGACCGTCGGAGTCGAGCGGCAGTACGACACGTTCGCCCGGCTGACGGTCACCGATGGGCTGCGTCTTTCCAAGGTCGAACTCGGCGTGGACTGGCGTGCCAACGAACCCATCCTCATGGCCGTTGGACCGGTGCTGCACCCCGATGATGCGGTCGCGAACAAGATGAGCGCACTTTACGGGCGAGCGCTCGCCCGTGACTTCGTCGACATCGACGCCACGCTCCAATCCGGCCGATACACCCACGAAGCTGTGCTCAACCTCGTCGAACGCGCCGATCGCGGTTTCGACCGGCATGTCTTCGCCGACGCTCTTGGGCAGGTCAATGTGCTCGACCCTGATGACTTCGCCCAGTACGGCGTGACGGGTCAGGGGCTGGACAACCTTCGCAGCCGGTTCACCGCATGGCGCCGCGAACTACTCGACGGGAAAGATCCTGCCCGACCTGACGGGTCCGTCGACTGATCGCTGACCCTGGCGGTAGTGGCCGAGGTAGTCCCGGACCGGCGTGGAGAGTTCCGTCCAGCCGAGCTCGGCGCCGACGACCCCGTACCAGGCGAGGTTCTCCACCCAGAACCGGTAGACGAACGACTCGAAGTCCGGGGCGACCACCAGCAGATCGGCGGCGGCCTCGTCGGCACCGACCTGTTCGGCGTCGTACTGGAGGCCGCCGCAGAGCACCCGGTGCCCGCCGTCCGGCAGCAGGTGGAGGTACCAGTGGCAGCAGCCCTGCTGGTCGTTGAGGAACCGCACCAGCTCGCCGCCCTCGTCGAGCGAGCACGGCACCGCTGTCTTCGACAGGCCCCACCAGCAGGCGGTGCAGGACGGTACCGCGGCCAGCAGCTCCGGCCTGCTCATCAAGGTGGTGAAGGCGGCCGGCAGGTTTGGCCCAAGCGCCGGCAGCACGGTGACGGCCTCGATCGGTCTCATATAGTCGATCTCGATTCCCCAGCCGATGTCACTGGCCTTCGGATCGATGATCGGCACTTGGGCCAGCCAGCCGAAGCTGCCGTCGAACCATTGCGTCGGTAGCGGAGGCAGGCTGCCGAGCTCCTGGTAGCCGTAGGTGTCGTCGACCTTCCGGTAGTCACCGAGGTCCGTGCCCACCCATCCCCACCCCAGACGCATGCCGAGGACGGTAGCGGTGAGCCATCCTGTCCGTCCGACGGCCAGCCCAGCTACCCGGTGGGCGATCCACCAGGCCAGTCCAGAAAGCGGGTACGCAGCTCCTCGGGCGACAGGTCGGGCAGGTCTGCGGCCGCGAGTGCCGCGTACCGGCCGAGGTGGCTGAGCAGCGCCAGCCGATTGTGCTGGTACCGGCTCAGGAATCGTGCCTGCTGGGCGGGACATGGCCACTCCTCGCCGCAGCCGGCGCAGGTCCAGTCCGGGCGCCTCGGGAGGTGTGCCCGCCGAGGGCTGGTCGTGCCGTCGAAGGGTGCTGGTTGTCGCCGATCGGCCGGTTGTTGCTGGTCGGCTCGTCGTCCGGCTGGGTGTGCGGCTCGGCGTGACAGTGGACCCGGTCGGACCGTCACGGCGTCGAGCCGGACGATGACGCGTCGCTGGCGCAGTCGTACCCCGTCGGGGTGTTGTAGTTCGACCCCGCGCAGGTGGAGCCAGAGGCCGTCGGTGTGTCGTTCCCGGCGGCCCAACTCGATGACCTCCAGGATCAGTCTGCCGAGGCCGAAGCAGTAGTAGCCTTCGGCGACCTCCAGGATGTCGCCGACCCGGATGTCGGGCAGCCGGGTACTCACTCTTCGCGGCGGTGGCCGTCGCGCCGAGGCGCCGTCGCCAGGCGGCGGTCAGCAGTGGCGCGGCGCGCGGCAGGGATCGGCGGATGGTGCTGAGCCAGCCCTGCCAGCCGCCCGATCGGTGCTTCGCGGGTTCGGTGAGGACCTGCCGCCCCAACTCCACGAGGCGCTTCGCTGCGGCGTTGGCCGGTCGGCAGGGTCCGGGCGTCAGGCAGACCGGGCAGAGCCCGGTCTCCTGGTCGAGTACGTGCGCGCGAGCATGTCGTACGCGGCCAGCGCATCGGCCGCGTCCCGCTCGGCAAGGCTGCTGGACAGGTAGACGGTCATCGGCTCGCCTCTCGTCACCTCGACGTGGACGTACGGCGACCCCGGCGAGCCGGACCAGATCGTGGCGCGGAGAGCCGTATTGCCGTACGGCCCGGGTGGCGTCAGCTCACCGTTCGGGGCGCCGTACGCCCACCAAGCGGGCCGGTATGGCTGTCGGGTCAGTCACCGGTCGCCCTACCTCAAGCCTTACTGCCTTTCGAATAGGGTAGCAAGGATCACTCTTGCTGAACGATCCGGAAGGGTGGGGGTTGGGCCTAGTCTGTGACGGGTGTTCGGGCTGCGTGTCGGCCGTGGCGGAACCACAGGAGTCGGTCATGGAGAGCTCGGAGTGGGTCAGCATCTCGACCCCGTACCTGACGCCGCGGTCGAGCGGGGATTCGGACGCCTGGAGCGCGGAGGCCGCAGCAAAGGGCGGTGTCGGCAGTCAGCGCCTGCTGGGAGTGAGCGAGATCGTGCCAGGGCCAGAGGTCGCGGAGGCCCTGGAAATCGATCTTGGATCTCGGGCTGTCGTGCGTCGTCGTTTGGTGTTGTTCGATGACCAGCCGGTCGAACTGACGGACTCCTACTATCCGTTGTCGATCGCGCAGGGAACCGCGCTTGCCGAGCCTCGCAAGATCAAGGGTGGCGCGATCACGCTCCTCGGCCAACTGGGCTACCTTCCCGTGCAGGTGCGGGAGGACGTGTACACCCGGCAGCCGAGCGAGTCGGAACGGGCGACGCTCGGGTTGGACGATCATGAGTGGGTACTCGGACTGAGCCGGGTGTCGAAGACGGCTGATGGGCGGCCGGTCGAAGCAAGTGTGATGACGATGGTTCCCTGGGGCCGCCGGCTACGTTATGAGTTGTCGATCGACCGACGATGAACGGAGGGGCCATCGTGGCCAGCGCGGGTGACGGACGGCCTCGTCACGAGCAGATAGCGGCCGACATCCGTGCCCAGATCATGGCGGGTGAGTTCCCGCCCGGCACGCAGTTGCCGTCGATCCCAACGCTGGTGGCGAGATATCAGGCAGCGACCGCGACCGTTCAGCGCGCTCTCGGCGCGTTGAAGGCAGAGGGCTCCGTCTACAGCGAAACCGGCCGGGGCGTGTACGTGCGGGATCGGCAGCCGCTCGTGGTGGAGGCTGCCGCCTACATCACGCCTACCCAGGGTGGCTACGAGTACCGCCTGATCGACGTTGCCGAGGTTGTGCCACCCGGCGAGGTCGCGCAGGCACTCGACTCCGGCGAAGACTTGGCCGTCATGCGGCATCGGCTGCTGCTCCGAGGTAACGAGCCGGTGGAGCTTTCCTGGTCGTACTATCCGGCCACCATCGCCAGGGGCACGGAGCTGGCCAGGCGCCGGAAGATCGCTGGTGGTGCCGCTCGGGTGCTGGCGGACAACGGTCACCGGCAGCGGGATCTGCACGATCGAATCTCGGCGAGGATGCCCACCACCGAAGAGGTCGAGGCGTTGGCGCTGCCGCCGTACGTGCCGGTCATCCGTCAGTTTCGCGTGATCCGCGACGAGTCCGGCCGCCCGGTCGAGGTGTCGATCCTGATCAAGGGCAGCCACCTGCACGAGCTCCAGCACCGCCAGGACATCCCGCCGGAGAGCTGACGCCGGGATCGGTGACCTGGACACCAGATGCGCTAACCGTGCGGCGTACCGCGTCTGGTGTCCAGGTCGTGGTCGTCGGCATGGCCAGGTGGCGGCGTCAGCGGATGCGGATGCCGCTGCGGATGCGGCGGGAGCCCGAGCGGGGCAGCTCGACAGTCTCCGTGGCGGGCACGGCCAACCCGGATTGCGCCGACGCGCATCACGCGTCCAGTGCTCGCCGGGCACCACTCCCAAACAAGTGTTTGATAGTTGGGGTGGTGTCTTTTACACTCCCAAACATGTCTTTGGGAGTTGGCGAGCCAGAGCACGAACCGGACGGCGTCGAGGAGGTGCCGGATCCGACCGTCCGGCTTCGGGCGCTGGCTCATCCGGTACGGATGCGGATCCTTTCCCTGCTCACCGCGTCGGCGTTGACGGCCGCCGAGACCGCCCGCGAGCTGGACCTCACCCACGCGAACGCCAGCTACCACCTGCGGCACCTGCTGGCTGCCGGCCTGATCGTGGTGGCCGGCGAGGAGCGCATCCGGGGCGGCGCCGCCAAGCGCTACCGCTACGACCCGGCGAGCCAGCCCGACCGGCCCCCGTCGGCGCTGGCCGCCGGCCCGGCCACCCCCGAGCACCGGCTGCTCTACGACGCGCTCGCCGCCGAGCTGCGCCGCCGAGCCCATTACCTGCGGCGCGGTCCGGGCAACTTCCTCACCGACGCCGAGTTCTGGGTCGACCCCGAGACCTGGGACGAGATCCGGAACACGATCGCCGAGGCGTCGGCCCGGCTGCACCACGCCGCCCGGCCGGCACACACCCCGGGCACCCACCGGGTGAGCACCACCGTCGCCCTGTTCCGGATGGAGGACTGATCGTGGGTACCTGGGACAGCGCCCTGGCGCCGCTGCGGCACCGGCCCTTCCGTTATCTGGCGATCGGTCGGGCCGCCACCATGCTCGGCAACGCGGTCGCACCGATCGCGCTGGCGTTCGCCGTACTCGATCTCACCGACAGCGTGCGCGACCTCGGCCTGGTGGTCGGCGCGCGGTCGCTGACCCACGTGGTGTTCCTGCTCTTCGGCGGCGTGTTGGCCGACCGGCTGCCCCGGCAGGCGGTGATGGTGGTCTCCTGCACGCTCGCCGCGCTCACCCAGGGAGCGGTCGCGGCGCTGGTGCTGACCGGTACCGCGACGATCCCGGCGCTGGTCGCGCTCGCCGCCCTGAACGGCGTGGTGGCCGCCTTCGCCTGGCCGGCCGCCGCCGCGCTGGTGCCGCAGACCGTACCGGCCGAGCTGCTCCAGTCGGCCAACGCGCTCAACCGGCTCGGCATCAACGCCGCGATGATCGGCGGCGCCTCGCTCGGCGGTGTGCTGGTGGCCGGCGTCGGACCGGGCTGGGGCCTGCTGGTGGACGCCACCACCTTCGCGCTGGCCGGGCTGGCATTCGCCCGGGTACGCGTGCACGCCGTCGCCGACCCTCGCGCCGAGCGGGTCAACCCACTCCGCGAACTGCGCGAGGGCTGGACCGAGTTCGTCGCCCGCTCCTGGGTCTGGGTGGTGGTACTCGGCTTCCTGTTGATCAACTTTGCCTACGCCAGCTCGGTCAACGTCCTCGGCCCCGACGTGGCGGACGACACGATCGGCCGACCCGCCTGGGGCGTGGTGCTCGCCGCCCAGACCGCCGGGATGGTGGCCGGGGCGCTGGTCGCGCTCCGGATCCGGGTACGCCGGCTGCTGCTGCTCGGTGTGGTCTGCATGTTCGCCGACGTACTGCTGCTGCTCGGGCTCGCCTGGGCACCGTCCGTCGCCGTGCTGGTTGTCGCCGCCTTCGTCGCCGGGTTGGCCGTCGAGCAGTTCTCGGTCGCCTGGGAGACCTCGATGCAGCAGAACATCCCCGCCGACAAGCTCGCCCGGGTCTACTCGCACGACGCGCTCGGCTCGTTCCTGGCGATCCCGCTCGGCCAGATGGCGATCGGTCCGGTGGCGGAGCACATCGGCACCGAGTCCACACTGCTGGTTGCCGCCGGCATCGTGCTCGTCGCGGTACTCGGCATGCTGGCCGATCCCGGCGTACGCCGGCTCTCCGCCGAGCTTCCGGCTGCGAGAACGGCTTCGGCTACCGGAGCGGCTTCGGTTCCCGCTTCGGCTTCCGCTCCGGTACCCGCCTCCGCTTCCGGTCCCGCTGGCAGCCCGGTGTCCGCCACCGGTGCGGCTCCGGTTGTCGGGCCACCGGCCGCCTCCGAACTGGACGGTGGGCCGGTGGGTGCCGGCCGCGCGGGCGGGCTGGCCGACTGACCCGGGATTGCCGGAATCGGCGACTCCTGGGCAGAAGGTGCGGCGGTTCTTCGCATTTGTCGCCGACGGCCGGTACGGTCGCGGTGGCCGGAAAGTCGAGCGGCGGGGGGCGTGTGCGATGGGCTATCCAGGGCAATCGCCCGGGACGGGGCAGGTTCCGCTCGCGGGGCAGTATCCGGTCCGGCAGGCCGGATCCGGCTCGCCGGGGCGGACGTTGCTCGGCCTGGCGCTGTTGGTGCCGGCGCTGGTCGCGCTGATCTGGTCGTACGTCGTACCGACCGTCTCCACCGCAGTGACCAGCTTCCGGCACGAGGACCTGATCCGGGAGTCCCGGTCGGCCGGGGTGGAGAACTATCAGACGGTCTTCGAGGAGGGGTTCCTCGGCCAGTTGGGGTTCGCGCTGCTGCTCGGTCTGCTGCCGCTCGCCTTCGCGTTGCTGGTCGCGCCGTTGCTGGCGATGGTCGCATCCCGCGCCGGCCGGCTCGCCCGGCTGCTCACCCGGGCCGTGCTGGCCGTGCCGATCGCCGGGTACGCCCCGGTCGCGGTGTTCCTCGGCTGGCGGCTGTCGCTGATCGAGTCGGATTCGTTCGGGGACTCCAGGCGGTTCGGGCTGACCTGGATGGTCGCGGCGACCTCGTTCGGACTGGTGGTGGCGGTCGCCGCGACGGCGTACCTGAGCGCGCTGCGGCAGCGGGAACCGGGCCGCTGGCCGACTCCGGCCCTGCTCACCGTCGGTGGGTTGGTCGGCCTGGCCGTGCTCGCCCTGTCCCTCCAGATCTTCACCGCGCCGGCGCTGCTCACCGGTGGTGGACCGGCCGGGTCGACCGTGACACCGGTGTTCGGGGCGATGCAGACCAGCCTCACCACCTTCCGGCTGGGACTGGGCGCGGCCAGCTCCACGCTGCTGCTGCTCGTACTCGGCGGGCTCGGGCTCGCGGCGACCGGGTTGCTGCTGGCCA
This sequence comes from Plantactinospora mayteni, assembly GCF_016862935.1. Taxonomy (GTDB): domain Bacteria; phylum Actinomycetota; class Actinomycetes; order Mycobacteriales; family Micromonosporaceae; genus Plantactinospora; species Plantactinospora mayteni. The sequence continues at coordinate 6,752 of NZ_BONX01000030.1, read as the reverse complement.
GCCGTACCCGGATCGAGTTCGACGGTTGGCGGGACAGCCCCGCCGGGCCGGCGGCTCCCGCGCGCGGCACCTCCGCTCTCCCTCTCGGAGTCGTCATCGCGGCGTTGGTCGTCCTGCTCGGCGTCTTCGGCTGGGCCTCCGCGCCCTGGCTGCGACACGCCTTCACCGGGGCCGACCTGCCCGGCGACCTCAGCACGGCGGAGGTACTCGTCAACACCTGGCTGCCGCCGTTCGTCTCGGCGCTGGTGTCGGTCGGGCTGGCGGCGGTGGCCGGCTTCGGCATCGGGGCGCTGCGCCCGCTCGGCCGGTGGAGTGAACTGCTCCTGCTGCCGTTCGCGCCGTGGCTCTTCGTCGGCCTCGGTCCACTGGCCGTCGCCGGTTTGAAGCGGGTCGTCGAAAACGACCAGGTCAACACGTTCCTCGGGCTGATCCCGCCGGTCTGGCTCAGCGTACCGGCGCTGTTCGTCTTCACCCTGCTGTTCCGGGGGCAGCAGCCGAAGTGGCGGGCCGGCGGAGACGTCGCCCGTACCCTGCTGCTGCCGGCGCTGCCGATGCTGGCCGCCGCGTTGCTGGTGACCTGGCTGTTCAGCGCCCAGCAGCCGCTGTGGGCCCGTCTGGTCACGCCCGGGCCGGAGAACGCGTCCGCCCCGTTGCTCGCCGAGATGCTGGTGGGCCTGCAGGGCAACACGGAATCCGGCCCCCTGAGCCTGATCCTGCCGCTGCCGCTGCTCGTGGTGTTCCTGCTGGCGTTCGCCGGGCTCCAACTCGGTTACCTGGACCGGCTGGCGATCCGGGTGGGCCGGTCATCCGCCGGACCCGACGTGCCACAGTCCGCTCCGTCGCCGCACGTCGGTTTCGGCGACCAGCCGGTACCCGCCCAGCCGGTACCCGCCCAGCCGGTACCCGCCCAGCCGGTACCCGCCCAGCCGGTACCCGCGCAGCCGTACGGCCCGCCGGCCCAGCCATACCCGCCGGCCGAGCCGTACGGGCCGCCGGCCGAGCCGTACGGAGCGCCATCGTCGCCGTACGCACCACCGCCGGCCCAGCCCGGCCCGTACGGGCCGCCGGCCGAGCCGGCCCAGTCGTCGCCGGCCGAGCCGCCCCGGTCGGCGCAGCCTGAGCCGCCGGCGGTCGGAGGGAAGGCGGAGTAGCGCCCAGATCGGTGACCTGGACGTGGAGGGCGCTACCGGTCCCCGGTAACGCATCTGGCGTACAGGTGACGGTCGTCCGGCGATGGCGGCGGCGGTGGCTACCCTGCCGGCACCTTGGCGCTGATCGCGATCGTGCCGAGCAGCCAGGCGTCCCGGTCGGTTCGTGCGGTGACGACGGCGGGGCGGTCGCTGGGCAGGCGGGTCCGGAGCACCCGCGCGTCCGTACCGAAGGTGTTCCAGCCGGCGGCCGTCCCGTCGGCGCGGCTGGCGGCGGTGTTGTCGGGGTTCGCCTGGTCGGCCGGGCCGGCGTTGATGTCGAGCCGGTCGCCGACGATCGCCCGGTCGGTCTCCCAACCGACGAACCCGATCTGGGCGTCGGCCCCCGGCGTACCGGGCAACGGAACGGACGCCGAGCCGCCGGGGCGGAGCATGACCGCGCCGTCGAGTACCGCGACGGTCCGGGGCGGGCCCCCGTCGGCGACGACGGCCACCAGGCTCCAGCCGCCGAACGCGCCGATCCCGCCGACGAAGGCGCCACGGTCGAGCCCGACCCACCAGGTGCCGGAGTCGGCGGTACGGGCGATCCGGGTCACGTCGGCGAACGCCTGGTAGCCGCGCCGCCCCGCCAGGCTGGTCGGGAAGGTGTCGACCCGGGAAGCCCGGACGGGGCGGTAACGGCTGCCGCCCGGCGTCCGTACGTATGCCGTCGGGCTGGCCGGCGGGCGGCCCGTACCGGCCCAGTAGAGGCCGGCCCAGACGACCCGGCCGGTCGGTCTCACGGTGGCGCCGCTGGCCATTCCGCCGTCCGGTGCACCGGTCGGTGCACCCGGCGCGGCGTACCGGGTCATCAGGTAGTGGCCGTTGTCGACCCGGCCGAGGGCGGGGCGACCGGCCCGGGCCGCCCGGCAGGTGGGGTCGAGGTCGGGGCAGGAGAGCAGCGAGTTGCCGGCGGCGACGAGCCGGGCCGGCACCGTACCGGCGAAGACCGCCGAGAGGCCGGTGTCGGCCACGGCGAGTTGCGCCGAGCCGGTCTGGGTCGGCAGGCCGGGCGTGTCGAGGGTGATCCGCACGGTACCGCCCTGGGCGGTGCCCGCGACCGTCACCGGCAGGTACGCCGTGCTCGACGACGCCGGGCTCAGCGGTCCGCGCCGGCAGGTGCCGGATGTGCCGGCGGTGCAGGTCCAGCCGTCCCCGGCGGCCCCGGCGCGCAGCCGGATCCCGCTCGGCAGCGTGACCCGGGTGCTGAGCGGACCCGTCGGGCCGACGAGTCCGGCCCGGAACGTCCCGGGTAGCCGTCCGCCGCCGCCACCCGGCGCGCCCCGGTGGGTGACCGTCATGGACAGCATCGCGGACCGGCCCCGGACCAGCGTGCCGACCGGCGCCAGCGCGACGGCCACCGCGCCGGGCCGGCCCGGGCCGGCGGCGCCGGGCGAGGTCCCGCCCGCCGCGCCCGGCCCATCCGGCCCGTCTGACCCGTCCGGTGGCTGACCGGGGACGGTGCCGGGGGCGGTCGGGGTGGGGTCCGACGGACCGGGGGTGGGCCCGGTGGTCTGCCCCGGATCCTGCGGCCCGACCGGGGGTACCGGGGCCGGCTGTTCCGGCCCGGCGACCGGCCCCGGGCTGCCGGTGAGGGCCAGCGCGACCGCCGCCAGGGCGACGAGTACCAGGCCGGCCGCGACGAGTTGGCTGACCCGGCGACGGGCCATCCGCCGGACGCGGTTCCACAGCGCGGCCGGAGCGCCGGTACCGGTGCTGAGGTAGCCGCCGGCCGCGCTGGTGCCGACCACGGCGGGCGCCAGGACGGCGCCGAGGCCCGCGTTGACGTCGCCGAGTTCGACGAAGAGCAGGTGACAGGCCCGGCACCCGGAGAGGTGGCTCTCGACGTCGCCCTTCTCGCGCCGGGACAACCCACTTCGGACGTACGCGCCGAGCCGGTCGGCGACCCAGCGACAGGTGTCGTCGGTACGCGCGGCGGCGTGCTCGCGCAGATAGTTCTGGCGCAGCCGTTCCCGGGCTCGGTAGGCGAGCGCGGAAACCGTGTTGGGGCGTACCCCGAGCAGGCGCGCGACCGTCGCCGGGGGATCGCCCTCCACCTCGGTGTGCCAGAGCACCAGGCGCCACCGTTCGGGCAGCGCGGCGAAGGCCCGGGCGACCATCGCCTGTTCCAGGTCGCGCACGGCGGGGTCGGTGAACGGTTCGCCGGGATCGTGGCCGGCCAGGTCGTCGACGAGTTCGATCCGGCGGGTGCGGCGGGTCTCGTCGTAGAAGACGTTGCGCACGGTGGTGAGCAGGTAGGTGCGGAAGGCGGCCCTGGGCCCGAGCCCACCACGCAGTACGGCGAGGACCCGGGTGAATGACTCCGCCACCAGTTCATCCACTTCGGAGGGACGGGAATCCAGCGTACGGGCCAGCCGGCGGGCCGCCCCCTCGTGTCGGCTGTAGAGGGTGGCGTAGGCGTCGGTGTCGCCGGCCCGGACGGCCCGGATCAGTTGAAGGTCGCTCCGCGCGTCGGCGGCAGCGCTGTCGTGGTCATCCGCCATGTCCTGCCAAGTCCTGAGGTGTGGTCGGTCCATCGTGGGCAGTGCGGGCGCGGGGGCTCGGTCGTGCTCCTGGCTCAGCCGCGATCCTGGACTCAGGCGCGATCCTGGCGCGACCGTGCTCCCGGCTGCTCCGTACTCCGGGCTGGTCCGCTGCTGGTTCCGCGGTCTCGTCGGCGGGACCAAACTACCAACAGCAAGTGGCCAAGGGCAGAAGGTGAAGGATTGTTTCCGATCTTTCCGAGCGGACCACCCGTTTTGCCGCCTTTGTTCCGGCCGTCGTCACGGTGCTCGGCAATCTCCGTCTAGACGAGAGGAACTGCCGCGACGGATGGAGAACTGAACCCGGATGGATGACGAACGCCGACTGACCCCGACGGCGGCGCACCGCCGTGCCCGGGCCATCCACCGCTTCCGCACCGAGGCGGTCGTCCTGCGCGAGGCGTGGCGGGCGGCGGCGCTGCGCCGCTCTCCGGAGCGGACCGGCACGTGGTGGACGCCTGCGGTCGACAGCCTGACCAGGGCCATCGCGGAGACGCGCGATCCACGGCCGGCCTGCGCCCGACTGGGCCGGGCCAGGGCCGCCGCCGGGATGGGCGTCGACGACACCCTCGCCGACCTCACCGCGCTGTACCGCCAACTCCCGGCCGGCGAACCCTCCGCCCACCTGGTACGCACACTGTGCGACTCGTGGACCGCGGTGACCCTCGTCCCGGACCACGCGGCGGCCTGTGTCGGCACGCTGCCCCGGCTGGGCAGTGTCGGCCAGCTCCGGGCGGTACTGAAGGAGATCGCCCGGCGCGCCTGCCGAGCCGGCATCCCGCTCGGCAACCGACACGTGCTGCTCGTCGCCGACCTCGCCGCCGAGTCCCCACCAACCGGTGCGGCCGAGCCTCCGTCGGCCGGCGCCGCCATGCCGCCGCTGCCCGATGCCGCAGACTCTCCGCCGGACGGTGCGGCCATGCCTCCGCCGGCTGGTGCCGTCGAGCCTCCGCGGGGCGGTGCTGCGATGCCGCCGCTGGCCGGTGCGGCCACGCCTCCACCGGACAGTGCCGACGAGCCTCCGGCGGCCGATCCGGCTCCGCCGGCCACGGAGTGCGGGGACGAGCTGGCGATCACGGCGGAGTCCGTACTCCGGGCCCGGGTGGCCACCCGGTTCCGGGCCACCTTTCCCGACGGCGAGCCGATCATCCGGCTCTGGCCTGGCGGCTACGTCGTGCCGACCAGCGCCTCGGCCGAGCTGGCGCACCGTACGGTGGTGCTCTCTCGCGGGCTGGCCCGGATCGGGGTCGGCACCGCGCGGCTGTGGTGCCAGGACCTCCCCGACGACATTCCCGCCACCGAGTCGCTGTTCCGGCACCTCGCGGAGGGCTGAGACACCCGGCAGGGCGGGACAGCTCCGCTCGGCCGAGACGGGTCAGCTCCCCGTGGCACGAGGCAGCTCCCGGTGGCACGAGACAGCGCAACATGGCACGGCACAGCTCCCGGCGGCACGAGGCAGCTTCCGGTGGCCGGTAGGTCGACCGGTCGCGGGATGGTCGAGAATGGCGGGGTGACCAGCATTCCCAATGTTCTCGCCAACCGTTACGCCTCGGCCGAGCTGGCCGCCCTCTGGTCCCCGGAGGAGAAGATCCGGATGGAGCGCCGGCTCTGGCTGGCCGTACTCCGGGCGCAGCGCGATCTCGGCGTGCCGGTGCCGGACGGGGTGGTCGAGGCGTACGAGCGGGTGTTGGACCAGGTCGACCTGGCCTCGATCGCGGCCCGGGAGCGGGTGACCCGGCACGACGTGAAGGCGCGGATCGAGGAGTTCAGCGCGCTGGCCGGGTACGAGCAGGTGCACAAGGGGATGACCTCCCGGGACCTGACCGAGAACGTCGAGCAGCTCCAGATCCGCGCCTCGCTGGAGCTGGTCCGGGACCGGGTGGTCGCCACCCTGGCCCGGCTGGCCCGGCTCGCCGTCGAGCACGCCGACCTGGTGCTGACCGGCCGCTCGCACAACGTCGCCGCCCAGGCGACCACGCTGGGCAAGCGGTTCGCCAGCGCGGCCGAGGAGCTGCTGATCGGGTACGAGCGGCTGACCGACCTCGTCGAGCGCTATCCGCTGCGCGGCGTCAAGGGGCCGGTCGGTACCGCCGCCGACCAGCTCGACCTCTTCGACGGGGACGCGGCGAAGGTGGCCGAGTTGGAGCGCCGGGTCGCCGAGCACCTCGGCTTCCGCCGCGTACTGGACAGCGTCGGCCAGGTCTATCCACGCTCGCTCGACTTCGACGTGCTCTCCGCGCTGGCCCAGACCGCCGCCGCGCCGAGCAGCCTGGCCACCACCATCCGGCTGATGGTCGGGCAGGAGCTGGCCACCGAGGGCTTCCGTCCCGGCCAGGTCGGCTCCAGCGCGATGCCGCACAAGATGAACACCCGGTCCAGCGAGCGGGTGAACGGCTTCGCGGTGATCATCCGAGGCTACCTGTCGATGGTCGGCGAGCTGGCCGGCGACCAGTGGAACGAGGGCGACGTCTCCTGCTCGGTGGTGCGCCGGGTCGCGCTGCCGGACGCCTTCTTCGCCGCCGACGGGCTGTTCCAGACCTTCCTGACCGTGCTGGACGAGTTCGGCGCGTACCCGGCGGTGATCGCCCGGGAACTCGACCGCTACCTGCCGTTCCTGGCCACCACGAAGATCCTGGTCGCGGCGGTGCGGCGCGGGGTTGGCCGGGAGACCGCGCACGAGGTGATCAAGGAGCACGCGGTCGCGGTGGCGCTGGCGATGCGGGAGAAGGGCGCCGCCGAGAACGACCTCTTCGACCGGCTCGCCGCCGACGGCCGGCTCGGGCTCACCCGGCCCGAGATCGACGAGTTGGTCGCCGAGCGTGCCGGCTTCACCGGGGCGGCGTCCGCGCAGGTCCGGGCCGTGGCCGACCGGATCGCCGCAGTGGTCGCGGCGCACCCCGAAGCCGCCGCGTACGACCCGGCACCGATCCTCTGAGCCGCCTGTCCTCTGAGCCGCCTGTCCTCTGAGCCGCCTGTCCTCTGAGCCGCCTGTCCTCTGAGCCGCCTGTCCTCTGAGCCGGCG
>NZ_BONX01000029.1 GCF_016862935.1 Plantactinospora mayteni | reverse complement strand
GATCCTCTGAGCCGCCTGTCCTCTGAGCCGCCTGTCCTCTGAGCCGCCTGTCCTCTGAGCCGCCTGTCCTCTGAGCCGCCTGTCCTCTGAGCCGGCGGTGGTGGCCCGCCGCGTCGAGTCGTCGGCCCGTTGGCGGCCGGGCCGCACACTGTGGTCATGCTCGACGACCTGGCCGCCCGGGTGTCCCGGCTGGACCGCGCGATCGCGCCGATCGCCAACCGTCCCGTCGACCTCTCCGACCCGGGATGGGCGGACCGGCTGCTCGAGGAGCCACCCGCAGCCGAGCAGGCCGGTGTCGCCGACGAGGCGGCCGTCGTGCTGGCCGCGCTCCTCACCCGGTACGCCGAAGGGGACGAGTCGACGCGTACGGCGATCCGGGGGCTGTTCCGGAATCACCGGTCGTTCCAGTGGGGAGTCGGGATGTCGTTCCCGGCCGACACGGCGGAGCGGTTCCGGCGCCAACTGCTGCTGATCTCGGCCCGCGACCAGGGCCTCGACACCCGTGACGAACTGCTGAACCTCACCGAGCTGTGCCGGGAGGCGACGGCGGCCGGGGTGGCGATCGGGCCGGTACTGCGTGAGGTGGCGGAACTCTCCAGCGACGTCGACCGGTACGGCATGGGCTCGACGCGGCGGATCCTGCTCCGCTGCGTACCCGAGGAAGAGCCGGACCGCCGGTGAGGCCGGCGTCAGTTCCGGGGTGTCGGGGTGCCGGCGGCGCTGCCGAGGTCCGGCGCGCTGGGCGCCTCGGCGATTGCCCCGGAGTCCAGCGGCTCCGCCAGGTGCGCCGTCTCGGCGGCGACCTTCGGCTGGTCGGCGGGTGGATGCTCCGGTGGCTGCCGGACGGCGACCACCGCCGTGCCGTAGGCGCACAGCTCCATCCACATCTCGCCGACCTCGCGGTGGTCGAACCGCATCCCGATCACCGCGTTCGCGCCGAGCCGGGTGGCTTCCTCACCCAACTTCTGCACGGCGTCGGTACGCCAGCGGGTGAGGTTCTCCGGCGCCTTGGGGTCATAGGCGCCACCACGGAGGTTCTTCACGCCTTCCCGGTACGGGTTCCGGGTTCGGGCCTGGGAAGATACGACCTCGCCGAGTACTGCGCGGATCTCGTACCCCGGTAGGTGATCCGTCGTCACGACCAGCACAACCTGATGCTGGCAGAGTCGGGGCCGGCCGTTTTGCGAGGGCTGTTCACATCGCTCCAGTTTGCGAAACGGCGCGGCTGCCGCGAAAGGGCCTCGGGAGCCCGACACCGGTCCCCTCGCCGCCAAACGGAGCGGAGTTGGCGGAGTTGACGGAAACGGCGCGGCGCGGACGTCCCATCGCAGTTGGAACGTCCGCGCCATACCCCTGAGGAGGGTGGGAGTGGTGCCTAGACGCCGGAGACGGAGGTGATCCAGGAACGGTTGTAGGCGACGCTGCCGTAGTTCTGGATGCTCACGCCGTCGGCGGTGGACGCGACGCCCACCTGGGCGCCGTTGTAGACCTGTGGGCCACCGGAGTCACCGCGCCAGGCGTTGCCGTTGACCCGGGTGCTGCGGATCGCCCGCCCGCCGTACGCGTCGGTGACGTTCGTGCTGGTCACCTGCACGGTGGCGGTCTTCAGCGTGGTGGACGCCGAGCAGCCGCTGTAGCAGGTCATGCCCCACCCGTAGATCGAGTTGGTGGAGTTGACCGGCGGGTAGCTGCTGGACAGGGGCATGTAACTGGTGCTGATCGAGGTGGACAGGTTGAGCAACGCCAGGTCGTAGCGGGCGTAGCTGGCGGACACGCCGCTGGTGACGCCGCCGGAGGTCCGGTTGACGCTGCCGACCCGCACCGACATCGTGCCGCTGACGCAGTGCCGGGCGGTGAGCACCCAGCGGGCCGCGATGATGGTGCCGGAGCAGGTGAACGAGCCGTTGCTGAACACGGCCGCGGCCCACGGGGCCGAGGAGACGGTGCCGCCACCGATGATGAAGGGGGTGACCGGGGCGGCAGAGGCGACGGACGGCGCGACGAGCGCGCCGGCCAGTGCGGTGGCGAGCATCACCAGGGTTCGGCGAAGACGCACAGGGGGCTCCTTCCGGGGGGTTACCCGGGGTCACCGGGTCGGTTGAGCCGCCGTAGGCGGGAGGATGTCCGCCGTACGGATTCGGACGGTCAACGTTCGGTGTCGAGGACCGGACGTTTGACGCCACACGCTAAGCCGTTCGTCACCTATTCACAAGGGTGAACCTCTGCGGTCGGTTTCCGACCCTCCCCGACGGGTGACCGGGTGCACCGGAGGCACCCGGCGGGCACCGGGGGTTCCCGCAGGGCATCGACGCGCCGGCCCGTGCATCAACTGGCTGGTCGGCCGGGTACGCTGGCTCCGCTCGCCCCTTCGTGGGCCGGCACCCAACTGCGTACACAGTCAGGAGTGCCCAGTGCCTCGCGTCGTCGTCGACGTCATGCTCAAGCCGGAGATTCTCGATCCCCAGGGCCAGGCCGTCGCGAATGCGCTGCCGAGGCTCGGAGTCACGGACGTGTCCTCCGTGCGTATCGGTCGGCGGATCGAGATCGAGTTCACCGGCCAGCCGGACCTGGACCGGGCTCGGGAGATCGCGGACAAGCTGCTGGCCAACCCGGTGATCGAGGACTTCTCGGTCCGGGTGGCCGATGCCGGCCACGCCGGGGAGAGCAATCCATGACCGCCCGGATCGGCGTGGTGACGTTCCCCGGATCGCTGGACGACCGTGACGCGGCCCGGGCCGCCCGGATCGCCGGCGCCGAGGTGGTGTCGCTCTGGCACGACGACCCTGACCTGCACGGCGTCGACGCCGTGGTGCTGCCCGGTGGCTTCTCCTACGGCGACTACCTGCGCTGTGGCGCCATCGCCCGGTTCGCCCCGGTGATGGGGACGATCGCCGCCGGTGCCCGGGCCGGCCTGCCGGTACTCGGCATCTGCAACGGGTTCCAGATCCTCTGCGAGGCACACCTGCTGCCCGGCGCGCTGACCCGCAACCAGCACCTGCACTTCCGCAACCGCGACCAGGTGCTGCGGATCGAGTCGGCGGGCACCGCCTGGACCAACGCGTACCAGCCTGGGCAGGAGATCCTGATCCCGGTGAAGAACGGCGAGGGCTGCTACGTCGCCGACGAGCGCACCCTCGACGAGCTGGAGGCGACCGGCCGGGTCGTGGCCCGCTATCTGGGCGGCAACCCGAACGGCTCACTGCGGGACATCGCGGGCATCAGCAACGAGGCCGGCAACGTGGTCGGGCTGATGCCGCACCCGGAGCACGCCGTGGAGGCGCTGACCGGTCCCTCCCTCGACGGGCTCGGTTTCTTCACGTCGATCCTCAAGCACCTCGCGGGAGTGCCCGCATGATCGAACGGAGTGAGGTCATGGGCCAGCCAGAGCCCGCCCTCGCCGACCACCCCTCGGCACCCGATCCCGCCCCGGTACCCCTCTCGGCCGTCGACGCGGTGGCCAGGATGGCATCGCCGGAGTCGCCGGTACCCGCTGAGGCGGTGCCGGTCGGCGGCGGCGCCGCGGAGCTGCCGGTGAACGGCTACCCCGGCGGCCTGGACACCGTGTCGAACGCGACGGCCACCCCCGGCGACCTCCAGCCCTACGCCGAGCTGGGCCTGCGCGACGACGAGTACGACCGGATCCGGCAGATCCTCCGCCGCCGCCCCACCCAGTCCGAGCTGGCGATGTACTCGATCATGTGGAGCGAGCACTGCTCCTACAAGTCGAGCAAGGTGCACCTGCGGCAGTTCGGCGAGAAGGCCCCGCCGAGCGACCGGATGCTGGCCGGCATCGGCGAGAACGCCGGGGTGATCCAGATCTCCGAGCAGCTCGCGGTGACCTTCAAGGTCGAGTCGCACAACCACCCGAGCTTCGTCGAGCCGCACCAGGGCGCGGCGACCGGCGTCGGCGGGATCGTCCGGGACATCCTGGCGATGGGTGCCCGACCGGTCGCGGTGATGGACCCGCTGCGGTTCGGCGCCGCCGACCACCCCGACACCGCCCGGGTACTCCCCGGTGTCGTCGCCGGGATCGGCACGTACGGCAACTCGCTCGGGCTGCCAAACATCGGCGGCGAGGTCGTCTTCGACGCCTGCTACCAGGGCAACCCGCTGGTCAACGCGCTCTGCCTCGGGGTACTCCCGGTGCAGCGGTTGCAGAACAAGGCCGCCGCCGGCCCGGGCAACGTCGTGGTGCTGCTCGGCGCCAAGACCGGCCGGGACGGCATCGGCGGAGTCTCCGTACTGGCCAGCGCCACCTTCGACGACGGCAGCGCGCAGCGTCGCCCGTCGGTGCAGGTCGGCGACCCGTTCATGGAGAAGCTGCTGATCGAGGCGTGCCTGGAGCTTTACGACGCCCAGCTCGTCGTCGGCATCCAGGATCTCGGCGGCGCCGGGCTGACCTGCGCGCTCACCGAGACCGCCGCCGCGGCCGGCACCGGCATGCGGGTCTGGCTGGAGCGGGTGGAGCTGCGCGAGGCGTCGATGCAGCCGCACGAGATCCTGGCCAGCGAGTCGCAGGAGCGGATGCTGCTGATCGTCGCCCCGGAGAAGCTCGACGCGGTGCTCCGGATCGCCGAGAAGTGGGGCGTACCAGCCAGCGCGATCGGCGAGGTGACCGGCGCCCCGGAGGGCTCCGGGCCGGGCCGGCTGCTGGTCACCTGGCAGGGGCACACCGTGGTCGACGTGCCACCGGGGTCGCTGGTGGACGACGGCCCGGTCTACGCCCGCCCGATGCGGGAGCCGGCCGACCTGATCCTGCTCCAGGCGGACCGGGCCGAGACGCTGCCCCGACCGGCCACCGCCGAGGCGCTCCGGGAGACCCTGCTCCGGATGATCGCCTCGCCGAACCTCTGCGACAAGACCTGGGTCACCGAGCAGTACGACCGGTACGTGCTCGGCAACACCGTGCTGGCGCAGCCGGAGGACGCCGGGGTCATCCGGATCGACGAGCGGTCCGGGCTGGGCGTCGCCATCTCGGTCGACGGCAACGGCCGGTACACCCGGCTCGACCCGTACCACGGTGCGAAGCTGGCGCTCGCCGAGGCGTACCGGAACGTGGCGGTGACCGGCGCGAAGCCGGTCGCGGTGACCGACTGCCTCAACTTCGGCTCGCCGGAGGACCCGGGCGTGATGTGGCAGTTCGCCGAGGCCGTACGCGGACTCGCCGATGGCTGCGCCGAGCTGGGCATCCCGGTCACCGGTGGCAACGTCAGCTTCTACAACCAGACGGGCGCGGCGGCGATCCACCCCACCCCGGTCGTCGGGGTGCTCGGGGTGCTGGACGACGTCGCCGAGCGGGTGCCGATGGGCTTCGCCCGGACCACCGGGAACGACCACGACCTGATCTTCCTGCTCGGCGAGACCCGGCTGGAGCTCTCCGGCTCCGAGTGGGCCTGGGTCACCCACGAGCACCTCGGCGGGGTACCGCCGAAGGTCAACCTGGCGGCCGAGCGCAGCCTCGCCGAGCTGATCGCCGAGGCGGCCCGGGTCGGGCACCTGCGCTCCGCCCATGACCTCTCCGACGGTGGCCTCGCCCAGGCGCTGGTCGAGTCCAGCCTCCGGCACGGTGTCGGCGCCCGGATCGCCCTGCCGGAGGGCTTCACCGCCGGCTCGATGCCGTTCGTCTTCCTGTTCAGCGAGTCGGCCGGCCGGGCGATGGTGGCGGTGCCGCGCGGGCACGAGAAGGCGTTCACCGCGCTCTGCGTCGAGCGGGGCGTGTCGTGGACCCTGATCGGGGTCACCGACACCGCCGGCAACGAGCTGGAGATCCGGGACCAGTTCACGATCGGCCTGCCGGAGCTGCGTGCGGCCCACAGCGCCACCCTGCCGGGCCTGTTCGGCGAGGGCGCGGCGACGCTGGCCGAGTCCGTCGCGACCGGGACGAGTACGCCGGACGCCGAGCCGACCGGGTCCGACCAGGGCGACACCGACCCGATTGTCGGCACCGCCCCGGCCGGGCCGGACGGTGCCGACCGCGCCGAGCCGGTGGGTTCCGACGGTGCCGCGTCCGCGCCGGCCGCCGGTCCCGCCGCCGCTGCCGGCCCGGACGAAGCCCCCGCCGCTCCGGGCGACGCCGCTCCGGCCACCGCCGCTTCGGGTGACGCCGCTCGTGGCGCTGCGGCCTCGGGTGACGCCGCTTCGACCACCGCTGCCAACCCGGACACAGCCACTGCCAACCCGGACGAAGCTGCCAGCCCGAGCGCGGCCACTGCCAGCCCGGACGCCGCCGCTGCCGGCCCGGACGAAGCTGCCAGCCCGGACGCGGCCACTGCCAGCCCGGACGGAGCCGCCGGTCCGGACGCCGCCGCTGCGGCTGGCGATGCCGCTCCCGGCGCTAAGGTCTCGGGTGACGGCGCTTCGAGCACCGCTGCCGGGGACCAGGAGGCGGCGGCCCGGACCGACGCCGGAGATCGCCCGACGGATTGATCCGACTGCGCGGCGGTCGGATCTTCCGGTGGCGAAGGAACCGCATCGTGACGGAGCTGACCGGACCATCGGACGACTCGGCGGAGTCGGTCTACGCCCAGCCCGGTACCGGCGCCAGGCTGGACTGGGGGCTGGCCGGCGCGGCCGAGCTGAGCCGGGTCTGCGCGGTGCTGGTGGTGGTGGACGTACTCTCCTTCACCACGTCCGTCGAGGTGGCGGTCGCCCGGGGGATGCGGGTGCACCCGTTCCCCTGGGGCGCCCAGGCCGCCGAGTACGCCACCCGGGTCGGCGCGGTGGCCGCCGTCGGTCGTCGCGCGGTGACGCCGGACCATCCCTGGTCGCTCTCCCCGGCAGCCCTGCACACCGCTCCGGTCGTACCGGAGCTGGTGTTGCCGTCCCCGAACGGTTCGGCGATCAGTGCCGCCGCCAGCGCCACCGGGCTGCCGGTGGTGGCGGCCTGCCTGCGTAACGCCACCGCCGTCGGGCGCTGGCTCCTCGCCCAGGGGTACGGCTCGACCACGGCACCGATCGGCATCGTGGCGGCGGGGGAACGCTGGCCGGACGAGAGTCTCCGGCCCGCCGTCGAGGACCAGCTCGGCGCTGCGGCCGTACTGGACGCACTCTCCACGGTGTCCGGTGGGCTCTCCGTCGAGGCGGCGCTGGCGCTGGCCGCGCTGAACAGCCTTCCCGACGTACCGGCGGCGGTCCGGGGCAGCGTCTCGGGGCGGGAACTCGTGACCCGGGGATTCGGCCAGGACGTCGAGATCGCGGTCCAGGTCGGCGTCTCCGACGTGGTGCCGGTACTCCGCAACGGCGTCTACTCGCCGGCCTGAGCAGGACCTTTCCCGTCGAGGCCCGCTTTCCCGCCGAGGCCCTGTCTTTCCCGTCGAGGTGCGGTCTTTCCTGTCGAGGTGCGGGTCGGCACGCGGTGCTGAGAACCGGCAGGGGCCCGGCTCGCCATCGCGAACCGGGCCCCTGCGGGTTTACGTCGTGCGGGTCGACTCGGTCAGTCGTCCAACCAGTCGAGTGAGCGGCGCTCCGAACGGCTCGGCTGCTGCGGCGCACCGGACCGGCTGTGCCCGGCCTGCGGCGCGTCGTCGTAGTAACCGCCAGCCTGCTGCTGCTGGTCGTAGCCGGCACGGTCGTCGTAGCCGTTCTGGCCAGCGCGGTCGTCGTAGCCGTTCTGGTCCTGGTAGCCACCGCGCCGCTGGTCGTAGCCGCCACCGGTGGTCGGCTGGTCGTAGCCGCCCCGGTCGGCGTCGTAGCCCTGCTGCTGGTCGTAGCCGCCGGCCCGGGTGTCGTAGCCCTGCTGCTGGTCGTACCCGTCGTCGGCACGGTCGTACCCGGCACCGGTGCGCGGCTCGTCGCCGTAGCCGCCCCGGCCCGCCGCGCCGTAACCTCCGGCGTCGTAGCCGTCGTCGTCCCGGCCGTACTGCTGGGTGGGCTCGTAGCCACCCTGGCCGGCACCCGAGGACGGACGGTAGGCGTTGGTCTCGTACGGGTCGGCCGCCGGGGCGTACTCGTCGGTGCCGCCCCGGCCACCGGTGTAGCGGCCGGTCGGCTCGTCGTATCCGTCGTCGTAGCCGGCAGAACCGTTGGCGGAGTATCCGCCGCTGCCGGAGACCGGTGCACCGTAGCCGGCACCCGATCCGGGAGCGTTGCCGTAGCCGGCCCCGGAGGCGGGTGCACCATAGCCGGCACCCGAACCAGGTGCGTTGCCGTACGCCCCGGCGCCCGAGCCGGGCCGGTCACCGTAGCCGTTGGCGTTGTTGCCCCAGCCCTGCTGTCCGCCGCCGCCGTAACCCGGCGTCTGCGGCCCGGGCAGCGGCGCACCGTACGGGTCCGGGAACTCGTCGTCGACGAGCGGAGCACTGTGCATCATGGTCGGTGCGTCGGCCAGGTTGCCGCCCCGGTTGACCATCGTCGGGTCGGCTCCGGCACCGGCGCGGTTGGTGACCCGGGTCGCATCGTCGTCCCGGTAACCGCCCCGGCCGGCCCCGGCGCCCCGTGGCCCCGGCCCGCCCGGTCCGTCCTCGTCGTCATCGCCGCCGTCTTCCTTGCGGCGCATCAGCAGCAGCACGATCGCGCCGACACCGAGCGCGACCAGCAGACCGCCGGCCAGGATCAGCACCCATGACCCGAGACCGCCGCCGGAATCCTCGTTGGCGGCCTGGTCCGGCGCGCCCGCGTCCTGGCTCTCCTCGGCGCCGGCGTCATCGGTCGGCTCGTCCTCGGCGGCGTCATCGGTCGGCTCCGCCGAGACGTCCGGCGTCGCGGTCGGCGCACCGGCCAGGGCGAGCTGGATGCCCTGGTTGTTGATCCGGGCGCCGGCGTTGGCGGTCACGTCCTTGGTGTCGGTGATGCCGTCCTTGGTGGCCCGGATCTGGAGCCGTCCCGGCGCGATCGGCCGGTCCTGCGAGCCGGTGAACCGGTAGTTGCCGTTGCTGCTCGTGGTCGCGCTGTGCGTACGACCCTGCCCGTCGGTGAGCCGGACGCTGGCGTTGGGCACCCCGTCACCGGTGGCCTCGTTGGTGATCCGCCCCGACACCTCGGCAACCGTCTGCGCCGGCGGCGGCGCCTCCGGCCCGCGCACCGTGATGTTCCGCTGGGCCGCGGCGCTGTCATTGCCGACGTTGGCGGTGACCCGGACATTGCCGGACCGACTCTGACCGGCCGCGACGTTCCCGGCACGCAGCGTGACGCTGTATGCCTTTGTGTCGCCGAATCCGATCGTGTCCCTGACGTCGCAGTTGCCCTGGCACTGCAACTCGTTGAAGGTGCTGGTCACGCTGATGTCGAACGAGGTCTCCCCGCCCAGCAGACCACCGCTGTTGTTGTTCTTGACGCTGAAGTTGAGCGTGGTCGCCTGCCCGGCGTTGAGGCTGGCGTTAACCCCGGTGATGCTCACTGTTGGGTCGTCAGCCAATGCTGGTGTGGTGGGGAGAGCGAATACAGCGCTGGCTGCCAGCGCCACGACCACACCGGCCCGGGAGATCCAGGCTCGTCGGTGTGCTGTCACATCCACCGCCTTCCGGGGCTCCACCGCCGACCCGTCGTCGGCGGGGATCAACCCATACGACTACACCGTCGGCAACTATGCCTTGTCCGACCGGATGAGCGCGACCCAGGGGCGCCGAAAAATGCCACGAAGCCGGATCGTATCGTCCCGAGGTGTCCTCTCCGCACAATAAGTCCGCAGCGGTCACGGCCGCGCTGGCGGACCTCGACGCCGGCCGTACGCCGGATCGGACGACGCTGCGTGACGCCGTCCGTACCCTACTGAGCGATCTGTCCCGCGCGGCGCCGGGGCGGGCGGTGGAGGTCCGGGTGCCACCCTATGGGGCGATCCAGTGTTGTGTCGGGCCGCGACATACCCGTGGCACGCCGCCGAACGTGGTGGAGATGGCACCGGAGACGTGGATCCGGCTGGCGACCGGGCGGATGTCGTGGTCAGCGGCGGTCGACGAGGGTCTGCTGCAAACCAGCGGCAATCGTTCGGATATCTCCCCTTATCTTCCCATTTAGTCGCACTCTTCCATCACCATCCGTCACTTACGGGCGCCATAACGTGGCTCTCTGTGTCGGCTGCGGTTCGCGTACACTGTCTGAGTCGACGGAACCCGAAATCACCCGGGCGACAGGCGAGTCCGAGCAGATCAGCAAGAGGGAGCGGCAGGTGCCCCGAGGCGACGGCCGGTTGAGCCATGACCTCGACCCCCAACGACCCGGTCCGCAGGACGCGTGCGGCGTTTTCGGAGTCTGGGCGCCGGGCGAAGAGGTGGCGAAGCTCACCTACTTCGGTCTCTACGCGCTCCAGCACCGGGGTCAGGAGGCTGCCGGCATCGCCGTCAGCGACGGGTCGGGCGTGGTGGTCTACAAGGATCTCGGCCTGGTCGCCCAGGTCTTCGACGAGCCGACGCTGGCGAGCCTGCGCGGTCACCTGGCGATCGGGCACACCCGATACTCCACCACCGGCGGCTCGACCTGGGAAAACGCCCAACCGACCATCCGGGCCAACACGGCGGGCACCACGATCGCGCTGGCACACAACGGCAACCTGGTCAACACCGCCGAGCTGGCCCGGGACGCGATCGAGCGCGGCATGGACTCGGACGGGTCGACCTCCGACACCGCCCTGGTGACCACGCTGCTGGCCAGCCGCCCCGACCTCTCGGTCGAGGCCGCCGCGCTGGAGGTGCTGCCGACCCTGCGCGGCGCGTTCAGCTTCGTCTTCATGGACGAGACCACCCTCTACGCCGCCCGTGACCCGCACGGGGTCCGTCCGCTGGTGCTCGGCCGGCTGGAGCGCGGCTGGGTGGTGGCGAGCGAGACCGCCGCGCTGGACATCGTCGGGGCGAGCGTGGTCCGCGAGGTCGAGCCCGGCGAGCTGATCGCCATCGACGAGCACGGCCTGCGGTCCGCCCGGTTCGCCGCGCCGGAGCCGAAGGGCTGTCTCTTCGAGTACGTCTACATCGCCCGGCCGGACACCACGATCGCCGGCCGCAACATCCATGCCGCCCGGGTCGGCATCGGCCGGCGGCTCGCCCGGGAGCACCCGGTCGAGGCCGACCTGGTGATCCCGGTCCCGGAGTCCGGGACTCCGGCCGCGATCGGCTACGCGGAGGAGTCCGGCATCACCTACGGCGCCGGCCTGATGAAGAACCCGTACGTCGGGCGCACCTTCATCCAGCCGTCGCAGACGCTCCGCCAGCTCGGCATCCGGCTCAAACTCAACCCGCTCCGGGAGAACGTCCGGGGCAAGCGCGTGGTCGTCGTGGACGACTCGATCGTGCGGGGCAACACCCAGCGGGCGATCGTCCGGATGCTGCGCGAGGCCGGCGCGCTGGAGGTGCACGTCCGGATCTCCTCACCGCCGGTCAACTGGCCCTGCTTCTACGGCATCGACTTCGCCACCCGGGCGGAGCTGCTCGCCAACGGGCTGGACAACGAGGGCATCCGTCGGTCGATCGGGTCGGACAGCCTCGGGTACGTCTCGCTGGCCGGTCTCATCGCGGCCACCGAGCAGCCGAAGACCCGGCTCTGTCGGGCCTGCTTCGACGGCGAATACCCGATCGAGTTGCCGGCGGGAAACCTGATCGGCAAGCACGTACTCGAAGGAGTTGACCGCCGGGTCGCCGGCGCGGGGGCGGAGGAGGTGGCCTCGGCCGGGGCCACCCGCGGTCCGGGCGGTCAGCCGTTCGTGAGCAGTTCCAGTGGCGGCGAGGTGTCGTCGCACGCGTAGGCACCACGTCGGGCGCGGCTCATGGGCACGACGCCCGGCGACAGGACCGGCCCAACCGGACACATCCGGCCGGGCAGCACGAAGTCGAGCGATCCTCGACCGCGACCGACGCGGCCAGCCGCGAGAACCACTAAGGGGAGAACCGTGACGCACGTGACCGAGCGCAGTGGTGCAGGAAGCGGCCCGGGTGGCACCCATCAGCCCTGGACGGCGGGTATGGGTCGGTCCGGTCGCAAGCGCACCGTGTCGTACGCGGACGCCGGCGTCTCGATCCACGCCGGTGAGCGCGCGGTCGAACTGCTCCGGCCGAAGGTGCAGGGCACCCGGCGCCCCGAGGTGATGGGCGACATCGGCGGCTTCGCCGGCCTGTTCCGGTTGGACACCCAGAAATACCGCAACCCGATCCTCGCCTCCTCGACCGACGGGGTCGGCACCAAGCTGGTCATCGCGCAGCAGATGGACATCCACGACACCGTCGGCATCGACCTGGTGGCGATGGTGGTGGACGACCTGGTCGCCTGCGGTGCCGAGCCGCTCTTCCTGCTCGACTACATCGCCTGCGGCGAGGTCGTACCGGACAAGGTCGCCGAGATCGGCGCCGGCATCGCCGACGGCTGCCGGTACGCCGGCTGCGCGCTGCTCGGTGGCGAGACCGCCGAGCACCCGGGCGTGCTGCGTCCCGACGAGTACGACGTCTCGGCGACCGGTGTGGGTGTGGTGGAGGAGAGCGAGATCCTCCGCCCGGAGCGGGTCGAGGTCGGCGACGTCGTGATCGCGATGGGCTCGTCCGGCCTGCACTCCAACGGCTACTCCCTGGTCCGGCACGTGCTGCTCGGCGCCGGCCGGATGCGGCTGGACAGTGTGATCGAGGACTTCGGCAAGCAGCGCACCCTGGGCGAGGAGCTGCTGACCCCGACCAAGATCTACGCGCAGGACTGCCTGAAGCTGATCGCCGAGGCCGAGGTACGCGCCCTGGCGCACGTCACCGGCGGCGGCATCCCCGGCAACCTGGTCCGGGTACTCCCCGACCACGTCGACGCGGTGGTCAACCGGGCCACCTGGCGACCGCAGCCGATCTTCGACCTCGTCCAGGCCAAGGGCCGGATCGAAGACCAGGACATGGAGTCCACCTTCAACATGGGCGTGGGCATGTTCGCCATCGTGTCGGCCGAGGACGCCGACCGGGCGCTGGCCTGCCTGACCGGCCGAGGCGTCGAGGCGTGGCAGGCCGGTGAGATCATCGAGGGCACCGGCGAGGTGCACATGATCGGCCAGCACACCCGGGGCTGACCCGGCGTACGATCCGGCGGCCACCCGGGGTGCGACCCTGCCAGCCGGGGTGCGACGCCGGTCCGAGCACAACAAAAACGCCAAAACCCGCATCCGCGATATTTGCCCGTGATTCTCGGCATACCTGGTCAGGACTTCACCGGGTGGCTACCGCCACCTAGCCTGAGGGGCACCTCAGACGCGGGGGAGGAGGGCCATGGCAGTCCGTGGACAGGAGTTTTCCGGCATGCGGGGGATCGCCGCGGTCCCCAGCTACGTGGTCATGCAGCCGACCACTCTCTGTAATCTCGATTGTGCGTACTGCTATCTTCCGCTGCGGGCGGCGGACCGCCGGATGACGGTACCGGTGGCCGCTGCGGTGGCCGGTCCGGTCAACGACTGGGCCCGGCAGGGGCGGTTCTCGGTGGTCTGGCACGGTGGCGAGCCGCTCGCCGCCGGGCGGGAGCACCTGGCGGCCCTGCTGGCGCCCTTCGACCCGTCGGTCGAGCACCACGTGCAGACCAACGCGACGTTGATCGACGACGCCTGGTGCGAGTTCTTCGCCACGCACCGGATCCGGGTCAGCGTCAGCGTCGACGGGCCCCGGGAACGCAACCGGGAGCGGGTCGGCCGGGGCGGCCAGCCGTCGTACGACCGGATCATGGCCGGTGTCGAGGCGCTGCGCCGGCACGGGATCGCGTACTCGGCGCTCTGTGTGGTGGGCCGGCCGGAGCCCGGACTCGCCACCGAGCTGTACGACTACTTCCTCGACCTCGGCTGTGACGTGCTCGGGATCAACATCGAGGAGACGGAGGGGGTGAACACCCGGCGCAACGCCCACCCGGCCGAGCTGGTCAGCGGCTTCTGGGCGGAGCTGGTCGCCGCCTGGCGCCGGGACCCCCGGATCCACCTCCGGGAGGTCGAGTGGTCGCTGCGGTACGCGGCTGCCGTCCTCGACGGTGCCGAGGACGACGTCCTGCCCCGGCAGCTCGACCCCATCCCGACCATCGGCTACGACGGCTCGGTGGTGCTGCTCTCCCCCGAGCTGGCCGGCTTCTCCGACCCGGACTACGGCGACTTCACCAGTGGAAACGTCCTGGAGACCCCGCTGGGGGACATTCTCGCCTCGGCCGGGCAGACGCCGTGGGTGAGGGAGTTCCTGGCCGGCGTGGAGACCTGCCGCGCCCGCTGCCCGTACTTCGGGTTCTGTGGAGGCGGACACGCCGCCAACCGCTACTTCGAACACGGGCGTTTCGACGGTACGGAGACGAACCACTGCCGCAACAGCAAGATCCGTCTACTAGAGGGAGTGTTGGAGCATGCCCGAGACCACGAGCCAACGGCCGCCTGAGCCCGGCGAGGCCGGACCGCACGATCCGGTGGCCGCCCGGGTCCTGGGCGCTCGGGCCGGGCTCACCACCCTGCTGCGGGAGGCGGCGGAGGCGCGACGGCTCCGGGCCGAGGTGGCGACCGGCGGGGACGGTGCGAGCGCGGTCTGCGCCTGGAACCACTTCGAGAACATCCCGACGTTCTACAACTGGAACAACCGTCCGCGCTGAGCCGAGGACAAGCCCTTACCTGCGCCGGACGACCGGTCACGACCAGCGGTAAGGACCTGCCGACGGGGCCGGAGACAGGCTCCGACCCCGGCAGGTCCTTACCGGTTGGCGTCCCGATCGGCGGTACGGCCCGCAGGCACTCGGACACGCGTGAGCACGCGGTGTTACCGCGTGCTCAGATGTGACCAGAGGTCAGCGGGTCGACGACCAGTTACCGCGGTCGTCGTCCGCGTCGTGATCCTCGTCATCGTCGTCGACATACTCTTTGTAGTCGTCGTCGAAGTCGTGGTCCGACTTGCGGCTGCCGCCGAGTTCTCGCTGCAAGGCGGCGAGGTCGGTGTTCGGGGAGTGGTACTTCAACTCCCGGGCGACCTTAGTCTGCTTGGCCTTAGCACGGCCGCGCCCCATGGCTCGACCCCCTCGCACAGAATTCGGGGCAGCCCGAAGGCGGGCCCCGATGACGTCAGGCATCTCTCGTGGCTCTTACGGTACATGGGGATGCCCCGGTTCGGCACCTCGGGTTACCACCGCCCGTGCCCGCGCGTCGCGCGGACATCGACGGGCGGTCCCATTCTACTCAGTAAGGAGTGCCACCCTGTCCCGGCCGTGACTTGTTTGCGGCCTCCAGACCCATCAGTCCAGTACAGCGTACTTTCTGCCTGATTACCCGGCAATCGACCGGAGGTCCGTCCCGGCCGGGGCGCAGAGCCGGTACCCGCCAATCGGCCCCGCCCCGGGGACGGAGACCTGTCAGCGCAGGTGGATGGTACGCAGCCGGCCGACCTCGGCCATCCGGCGCTCGGCGAGCCGGTCGGCGGCGACTGCCGGCGGTACTCCCTCGGCGTCGGCCAGCCGCAGGATCTCCCGGGTGGTGTCGAAGATCCGGGTGGCCCGCAGCTTGGCCCGCTCGAAGTTGAAGCCCTCGATCTCGTCGGCGACCTGGATCACCCCGCCCGCGTTGACCACGTAGTCGGGGGCGTACAGCACGCCCCGGTCAGCGAGCAGCTTCTCGATGCCCGGGTGCGCGAGCTGGTTGTTGGCCGCACCGACCACCACCGAGGCGCGCAGCGCCGGCACGGTGTCGTCGTCCAGGGCGCCGCCGAGGGCGCAGGGGGCGTACACGTCGATGTCGGAGGTGATCAGGGCCTGGGTGTCGGCGACCACGTCGACCTGCGGATGGGCCTGCCGGACCCAGGCCAGCGCCCGTTCGCTCACGTCGGTCGCCACCACCGAGGCGCCGTCGTCGATCAGGTGGCCGGTCAGGTGCTTGCCGACCTTGCCGAGCCCGGACACCCCGACCCGGCGCCCGGCCAGGGTCGGCGCCCCCCAGGTGTGCTCGGCGGCGGCCCGCATCCCCTGGAAGACGCCCCAGGCGGTCAGCACCGACGAGTCACCGGCTCCGCCGTGCTCGACGCTGCGGCCGGTCACGAAGCGGGTCTCCCGGGCGACCAGGTCCATGTCGGCGACGTAGGTGCCGACGTCGCAGGCGGTGTAGTAGCGGCCGTTCAGCGATTCGACGAAGCGGCCGTACGCCCGCAGCAGCGGCTCGGTCTTGATCCGCTCCGGGTCGCCCCAGATGACCGCCTTGCCGCCGCCCAGGTCCAGCCCGGCGAGCGCGTTCTTGTACGCCATGCCACGGGACAGGTCGAGCACGTCGTGCAGCGCCTCGGCCTCGGTGGCGTACGGGTAGAACCGGGTACCGCCGAGCGCCGGGCCGAGCGCGGTCGAGTAGATGGCGATGATCGCCTTGAGCCCGGTCTGCTTGTCCTGGCAGAACACGACCTGCTCGTGGCCGTCGGATTCCGGACCGTCGGTACTGGCGAATACGTCCATGTCTCGCTCCTGATCAGGTGGGCATCCTCGTGGGATGCGGGCGGGAGGGGGCTCCCGGCGTGCCGGCGGGGGATGGTGCCGGCCTGCTCCGAGCCTAATCGCGATCGGCCCGAGGGTGGATCGCGGCCAGTGCCGGTGGGATCTTTTTCCGGCTGGCCGGCGCGGTGCCCGCACCCGACCCTCACCTGCGGTCACGATGCATCCAGGGGAAGCTTGAAGAAGGTTCATCGGACATCCTGGAGACAGTCCACTCTCGTTTCGTGGGAGGATCGCGCCGTGCCGTCGCTCTTCGCTTCCTACCTGCGGGTGTACGAACCGTTGACCGCCTTCGACCGGGACCGGCAGCTCTTCTGGCGTCGGTACGTCAAGGAGGGCAGGGCGGTGGCCCCGCTGGAGGGGCCGGTACGGCAGCGGACGGCGGTGATCGAGGCGCTCGGTGCCGGCTGGACCCGGCTGCCCGACCTGCCCGAGGAGGCGTACGTCCTGGAGGCTGACGACACGCTGCTGGTCTGCCCCTGGAACCTGCGCGTACGGGTCGCCGAGGCGGCGCTGAGCGCCCGGGACGGCGTACCCCCGGTGTTGGCCGACGCGTTCGTCCCACCGGTGCTGGCCGGCCAGGCGAAGGCGGTGGTGGAGGACTGGCGCAGCGGGGCGCGGGTGCTGGAGCACGGGGTGCCGAGGCTGCACGAGCAGATCGCCACCTGGGGGGTGCCGCTGCGCTGGTTCGTCTTCGTCGACCCGGAGGAGCGGGAGCTGACCACCCGGCCGGACCGGCGGGTGCTGCGCTACCGCACCGAGATCTCCAAGGCCCGGCGGCGGGCCTCCCGGGGCCTGTCGGTGCTGCGCAAGTCGGTCGGGGACGCGCCGATCACCGAGGCGGTCGAGGAGGGCGCCCGGTGGCTGGAGGAGTTTCACCCCCGGTCGGTGGTGGAGCTGGACTACGGCGGGCTGGTCGACCTGCTCCCGGACGAGACGCTGGCCGCCGACGACTCCCCGGAACTGGTCGCGGCCGGGCTGGCCGGACTGTCGAAGGGCGACGCGGACGCGGCCACCGAGGCGTACGAGAAGCTGGTGGCGCGCTGGCGGGCGGTCCAGTTACTGGAGCGTTGCAATTAGCGAACAATGCGGCTCAGGGCCCATTGGGAGCGCACACAGCTGAATGCCCCTCGTAATATCGGCGTTACGAGGGGCAATCGGCCGTCCGGTTAAGTCTTTTTCTGGCATAAAAAAGGCCCATATATCGGTCATTGTTCATCCGTCCATCCAGGGACCTTCGGCCGTTCGGCCCATGTCGGACATCGGGGACTAGCCGGACCATGGGAGACGCGTCGGCCGGCGGGACCCCGGCCGATGTCTATAGGCACCTGTGGAGGAGTGACCGATGGCATCGCGTACGCATGAACCTGAGCCGCTACTCACGCCGGCAGAGGTCGCGTCGATGTTCCGTGTCGACCCGAAGACCGTGACCCGGTGGGCCAAGGCGGGGAAGCTCAGCGCGATCAGAACGCTGGGCGGGCACCGTCGCTACCGCGAGTCGGAGGTTCGTGCCCTGTTGCAGGGCCAGATCCCCCAGCAGCGGCAGGGCGACTGAGACCCGAAAACCGAACGACCTGATCAGGGGTGGGGCTCGTACGAGCGTACGAATCCCACCCCTGAAATGTGTCCGGGGAGTCAGCTCCCGGTCAGCGCCGCCTCTTCCAGAGCCGCCCCGTCGACCAGCCGGCCGTCGCGCAGCGTCAGGACCCGGTCCGCCAGGTCGATCAGGGTCGGGTCGTGCGTGGCCACCAGCGCGGTCATCCCCCGGGCGTGTACCAGCGCGCGGAGCAGATCCATGATCGAACGACCCGTCTCCGAGTCGAGCTGACCGGTCGGCTCGTCCGCGATCAGCAGCGCCGGATCGTTCGCCAGCGCCCGGGCCACCGCCACCCGCTGCTGCTGGCCGCCGGAGAGCTCGTACGGGCGCTGTGCCGCCTGGCCGCCCAGCCCGACCAGTTCGAGCAGCATCGTCACCCGCTCCTCCCGCTCGGCCCGGCGCCGCTTCGCCAGCCGCAGCGGTACGCCGACGTTCTCCGCCGCCGACAGGATCGGGATCAGCCCGAAGGACTGGAAGACGAAGCCGATGGTGGAGCGGCGCAGCTCCAGCAGTTCGTTGCTGCCGGCGGCGGTGATCTCGTGCCCGGCGACGTGGATCCGCCCGTAGCTCGGCCGGTCCAGGCCGCCGACCAGGTTGAGTAGCGTGGTCTTGCCGGCGCCGGACCGGCCCCGGATCGCCACCAACTCGCCCCGGGCGGCGCTGAACGAGACCTCCCGGACCGCGTGCACCACCCGGTCGCCGGCGGCGTAGTCCCGCCCGACCCCCTCGACCCGGACCAGTTCCTCGGCCACCAGCGGCCCCCTCTCGCCGTTCCCGCCCGCTTCCCGTCCCGTCCCGCCGTCCGTCACCGGTCGGCCTCCCCGGTGCCGCCGGACCGGACCTGCACGTGGTCCGGCTCCAGGTTGAGCCGTACCCGGTCGCGCAGGCTCAGCGCGTCCACGAAGGCGGCCGGCAACTGCATCCGGCCCGACCGGTCCAGCAGGGCGTACTCCTCGGTGACCAGCTCCTCGACGCCGTCGACGCCGAGCCGGGTGGAGCGGCGTACCTCGGAGGCGGTCCGGCCGTCGCGGATCGCGACCGTCCGGCGGACCTGGGACGAGACGGCGTGGTCGTGCGTGACCACCACGATGGTGACGCCCAGCTCGGCGTTGATGGTGCGTAGCGCGCCGAAGACCTCGGCGGCGGTCGCCTCGTCCAGCTCACCGGTCGGCTCGTCGGCGAAGAGCACCTCCGGGTCGTTGGCCACCGCGACCGCCACCGCACAGCGCTGCTGCTCGCCGCCGCTCATCTGGTCCGGCCGGCGGTCGGCGCAGTAGCCGACGCCGACCATCTCCAGCAGCTCGGTCGCCCGTTTCCGGGCCGCCCGGCCCCGCAGGCCCCGGGCCAGCCGCATCGGCAGCTCCACGTTCTCCCGGGCGGTCAGGTAGGGCAGCAGGTTGCGGGCGGTCTGCTGCCAGACGAACCCGACGGTGTGCCGGCGGTACCGCAGCCGGCGCTTCGGCGACATGGTCAGCAGGTCGAAGTCGGCCACCCGGGCGATCCCGGCGGTCGGCACGTCCAGCCCGGAGAGGATGTTGAGCACTGTCGACTTGCCCGAGCCGGAGGCGCCGACGATGGCGAGCAGCTCGCCCCGGTCGACCACCAGGTCCAACCCCTGTAGCGCGACCACCTCCACGCCCTCGGTCTTGAAGATCCGGACCAGCCCGTCGCAGACGATGTGTCCGCGCAGCCGGTCCGCGCCGCCGGCCCGGGCCGCCGCCTGCTCCGCGGCCCTGCGCTGGAGTACGGCGAGATCGGGTACCGCAGCGGTAGTCGTCGGACTCGCCATCAGTTCTCGTCCCCTCTCCGTCGGCTCCCGCTCCCGCTCAGCCGGCTCCCGTCGTTGCTCTCGTCCCGGCTCCCGTCCCCGCTCAGCCGGCTCCCGTCCCCGCTTGGCCGGCTGCCGTGCCCGCTACGAGCCATCAGTTCTCCTCTCCGAGCCGGAGCACCTCGCCGAGGCGCATCCGCCGGTTGATCAGATTCTCGACAGCGAGGGCGGCGACCAGCGCCACCACCACCAGCACCAGTACGCCGACCACCAGCAGCGGGTCCAGGTGGATCCGGGCCGGCAGGCCGCCGGTGAACCCGGACAACCCCAGCGCCGGCCCGAGCAGCCGGGGCAGGGCCACCCCGACCAGCCCACCGGCCAGCACCGCGACGCCGAGCAGCGGCACGAGTTCGTAGACGAGCAGCCCTCGGCCCTGGCGCCCGGAGAGCCCCATGGTGCGCAACCGGGACAGCATCCGGCCCCGCCCCGGTGCCTCGGCGAGTACGGCGAAACCGACCGCCAGCAGTGCCAACGCGGTCGCCCCGGCCACCCCGGTGCCGAAGGTGAAACTGAGCAGCCGGTTGACGCCGCCGCGCTCCAGCGACCGGCGGTGCTCCGCCCAGGTGGCGACGCTGACCGGCGTGTGCGGGCGTACCTGGTCGACCGGCTGCCCCAGAACCTTCGCCAGGTACTCCCGCTGGGCGGTGTCGACCGTGGCGGTCAGCTCGGCGGTGGCGAAGCCGTCCCCGGCCACCAGGAACTGGTTGGGCCGGATCGGCTGGAACTCCGGCACCGGCAGCGCCTGCCAGGGCAGGACGACGAACCGGCGTACCTCGGCTGCCAGCCCCGGGAAGCCGGACGCCACCCGGTCGACCCGGAACTCGTACCGCCGGCCCTGCACCTCGGTGACCGCACCGGCGCCGACCGACTCGGCCACCTCCGGCGAGACCAGCGCCGGCACCGGACCGTCGATCCGTCCTGGCGCGGCCAGCCCTTCCGGCACGGTGACGTCGACGCCGCTGGCCGCCAGTACCCGGGCCAGCGACGGGCCGTCCACCACGAGTACCTGGGTCTGGCCGAGGTCACGCCCGCCGAGCAGGTCCGGGGTGGGCGAGCGCAACGGCTGGCCCACCTCGTACGCCAGCGGGCTGACCGCGTTCACCCCGGGCAGCGCGTCGAGCCGGTCGGCGGTGGACCGGTCGGCGTAGGAGCCGCTGACCCGGGCGTCCGCGCCGATCTCCTGGTCGGTGACCCGGTCCCGGGCCTCGGCGACGGTGCTGGTGACCACGCTGGTGAAGACCCCGATGGCGATCGCGACGACGAGCACGGCCAGCGGCCCGACGGTCACCGGTGCGCCCCGGCCGGCCCTGGCCAGCCCGACGAACGGCACCACCGTACGGGCCCGGGCGGCGATCCGGCCGAGTTGGCGCAGCGGCCAGGGCACCAACCGCAGCGCCACCAGGGCGGTGGCCACGGCGAGCAGCACCGGCACCGACACCAGGTACGGGTCGACCCCGCTGTCCTGGCTCAGCCCGCGCCGGTGCAGCAGTACCACTCCGAGGACGGCGAGCAGCAGCACGAAGAGTTCGGCGGTCAGCCGGCGTACCGACGGGCGGTGGCGTACCAGGTCCCGCCGCCGGCCCACGAAGCTCGCCCGGCGCTGGCCGAGCATCGCCAGCAGCGGAATCGCCAGGGTGGTGCCGACGACCACCAGCGCGACCCCGAGCGGTTCGGCGGCGGCCGGACGACCCGGCGCCAACCGGCCGAGCAGCCAGCCGGCGAGCACCGCGAGCGGCAGCACCGCGACGGTCTCCCGCAGGGTACGGGCACCGATCGCCACGGCCGCCGCCCCGCGGGCCCGGAGCAGGGTGAACTCCTCCCGGCGGCGCTGCACCGCCAGCCCGGCGGCCAGGGCGACCAGCCCGAGCAGGGTGGCCAGGATGCCGGCCTGCACCACGGCGAGCAGCGCCCGCACCGCACGGAGTTGACCGTCGAACCTGGTCAGGGCGCTGTCCAGGCCGGTCGCCGGCGCCAGTCCGCGCGCCGGCGGGGTACGCCGGGTCGCCGCCAGCGCGGTCAGCACCTCCGGGATGTCGGCGGTGGTCATCCGTTCCTCGTCGACCCGGTAGCGCCACTCGTAGCTGACCCCGAGTTGCCGGGCGGCGGTGGTGATCCCGGTCAGGTCGGTCAGCAGCGCCGCCCGGTACGTGGTGCCGTCGGTCGGGTTCGGGCAGGCCACCTCGGCGATCCGGATCGCGTCCCAGGCGGGCGCGGCCGGGTCGATCGGGTCGTACACCCCGACGAGCCGGACCGGCACGGAGCCCTGGGCGAAGCCCACGCCGCTGAGCACGACGGTGCTGCCGACCCGCAGTCCGAGGAGCCGGGCGGCCTCCCGGGACAGCGCCGCCTCGACCCCGCCTCCGGGCGCCGGCCAGCGTCCCTCGACGACCCGCAGCTCCCGTTCGATGCCGGCCTGGCCGCGCAGTTGCAGCTCCGGTCGGCAGCTTCCGCGCAGCGACGGCGCGTCGCCGGCCACGGCCAGGTCCTTCGGGCCGATCCGGCCGGCGAACCACTGCTGGCCGACCAGCGTCGGCAGCGGTCCGGGCAGCTTCTGCCGGTACTGGTCGAGCTGGGCGGCGGCCAGCCGGGCGTCCGGGCTCTGCACCGCCTCCTGGCCGCCGGTGAAGGTCACGTCCCGGACCTGGTACGGCAGGCCGCGTACGTCGTGCCGCATCCCGTCGTCGGCGTACTCGTTCGCCAGCCGGGGCGCCCCGGTCACCAGCAGCGCCGCCACCAGCCCGAGTACGCCGAGCAGCCCCAGGTAGCCGGCGAAGACCCGGGCCCGGCGCAACGGCCCCGGCAGTCGTCCGTCGGCCCGCTTCGGCACCGGTCCACCACCCTCCACAACGTCCTGTCCCCGCACCGGTCCCGCACCCGCCGATCCCGTGTTCACCGGCCCTGTGCCCGCCGATTCCGTGCCCGCTGGTCCCGTGTTCACCGGTCCTCCCCGATCCGGAGCTGGGCCGCGGCCAGGCGTTGCCGCATGGTGGCGGCGGTCAGCCCGCTCAGCGCGAGGGCGAGCAGCAGCAGTACGGCGGCGGTTCCGGTGGCCGGCAGCCAGGCCACGTCCAGCAGCGGCGCCGGTACCGGCCGCTCCGCCGACGGGGTGAGGACGACCAGCGGGGCCATCGTGGCCGCCACGCCGATTCCCACCCCCAACCCGACCAGCACCCCGATGCCGGCGAGGAACGCCTGCTCGACCAGGAGCGACCGGGCCAGCAGCCGGGGGCCGGCGCCCAGGGTGTGCAGTACGGCCAGCTCGGTGACCCGGCGTCGGGCGGTGGCCCGGACGTCCACGGTGACGCCGACCGCCGCGAGCAGGATGGCGCCGAGCGCGGCGGCGAAGAGGGCGGCCCGGGCACCGACGCCGTACGGGTCGTCGCCGGAGCGGCTGGCCACCTCCATCCGGTCGGCGACCTGGAGCCCGCCGAGCCCGGCGGCTGCCTCGGCCGCCTCGGCGTGCTGCCCGGTACGGGTGGCCAGCCACCACTCCTCGGGCGCGCCGACGATGCCCCGCTCGTGGAAGAGCGCCGTACTCAGCGACGGCAGGTCGACCAGCAGCGCCGCCGGCTCGGGTACGCCGGGCAGCGCGGCGACCGTACCGGTGATCCGGACGTCGACGGCTCCGCCGGCCAGCACCAGTACGGTCTGCTCGCCGACCCCCAGCCGAAGCGCCGCCAGCGCCTCCGGGGTGGCCACCACCGGCACCTGCCCCTGACCGGGCGCGACGGCGACGGCGAACGAGATCGGCGAGTTGAAGCGCCACCAGGCTGCCGACGACTCGGGCGCCTGGTATCGGACGGTCAGCCCGCGCGGTCCGGCCGCCGCCGGCACGGTCTGGCCGGAGCGGTGCACCGCCTGCCACTGCCGGCCGTCCGCGAGCGGCACCTCGGGACCGGCCCCACTGGCCAAGGAGGCGCGCAGGTCGGTGAGCCGCCAGTCGACGACGTACCCGGGAGGTCCGAGGGTGTCCACCGCGAAGCCGGCGAGTCGCGGCGGTGCGTCGCCGCTCGCCGGCAGCTCCACGTCGAACCGCAGCGGCGCGTCGTCGTAGCTCGCGCCGAGCGGGATCCGGAGGTGCCCGCCGTGCGGCTCGGTGAAGATCGCCGTGGTCCGGACCGGAATCCGGGCGGAGCCACCGGTACCGGTGGTGGTGATCCGGCCGGTCAGCCGGGTGCTGCCCGGCGGAAGCGGCACGACCGGCGCGGTCACCCGGGCGCTGGACATCCCGGCGAATAGTCCGGCGGCGCCGCCGTCGACCAGGTCGTCCCGGATCCGGACGACCCGTTCGGCACCGGTGACGTCCAGCGCGACCATTCCGGCCGGCAGGCCCTCGGTGCCGAGCCGGGGACTGTCCCGCCAGGCCGGCAGGATCCGTTCCGTGCCGGGCAGTTCGGCGAGCTGGCCGGCACGGGCCGGCGGGGCGACCCCGCTCGACTCGACCAGCCGCAGGTCGGCGCCGACCTGGTGGTTGGCCTGGTCGGTCAGGGACCGCTCCGAGGTGGCGGCCAGGCACCAGGCGAGGGTGCCGACCGCCACCGCCAGGGCGAGCAGCAGCACCGGGCCGGCGTGCGGCCGGCGGCCGGCCTGCCACATCCCGAGCATGGTGCCGGTCCAGGACCTGCGGTCGACGTACCGCTCGGCGAGCCGGGCCATCGGCGGCAGGCCGCGCAGCGCGAGTACCGCACCGGC
Source organism: Plantactinospora mayteni (assembly GCF_016862935.1). Taxonomy (GTDB): domain Bacteria; phylum Actinomycetota; class Actinomycetes; order Mycobacteriales; family Micromonosporaceae; genus Plantactinospora; species Plantactinospora mayteni. Next base: position 71,109 of record NZ_BONX01000029.1, on the reverse strand, counting down.
CAGTACGCCCACGGTGGGGGTGGCGGCCAGCAGCGGGTCGATCCCGAGGGTGCCGTCCGGGCGGGCGCCGGCGAGCGGCGAGGAGTACTGCCGCAGTTGCAGCCAGCCCAGCACCGCCAGGGCGACCAGTGCGACGTCCAGCCCGGCCCGCTGCGCGATCGTCCGCCGGCTCGGCCGGGACCGGCTGGCCAGTTCGCCGACGTAGCTGCCGCCGCGCCGCAGCGCCGGGCCGAGCATCGCCAGCGCGCAGCCGAGCGCGGCCAGCGCGGCGATCAGCCAGGCCCGGGTGTCGAGCCGGGGGCTCAGGTGCAGCGCGGCGGCGGCCAGCATCGGGGTACGGTCGGCCAGCCGGACCAGCTCGGTGGCGAGTACCGGCGAGATCACGGCGGCCGGCAGCACGACCAGCAACGCCTCCCGGGCGGCCAGTCCGGCCAGCTGGCTTCGCCCGGCGCCCCGGGCCCGGAGCAGTGCCGCCTCGCCCCGGCGCTGCTCGGTGAGGAGCAGCGCGACCAGCAGCAGCGCGTACCCGCCGAGGACCACCACCAGCAGCATCGGGGTGACCAGCGCCGACCGGCCGACCAGACCGGCCCGGTCCAGTCGCTGTACGAGCTGGTCGAGCTGAGTGGTGACCAGTCCGGAGTTGCCGAGCCCGGTCTCGGCGGGCAGGCTGGCGGTGGTCTGGCTCGCGGCCTCGCCCAGCCGGCCCAGCGAGGTCATCGTGGCCCCGGCCAGCTCGGGTTCGACCAGCCAGCCGGCGGAGGCGTTGGCGAGGAAGTGGTCGAGGAAGTCGGCCCGGTCCACCACCAGCGGCCCGTACGTGGCGGACCCGGTCGCGACCCCGTCCGTCACCTCGGGCACGAGCCGCCAGTACGGGTCCCGGGCGTCGCGCGGCTTCCAGACGCCGGTGACGGTCACCTCGGTCACCCGGTCGGTGACCCGGTCGGTGATCGGGATCCGGTCGCCGACCCGGGCTCCGAGGATCTTCGCGACCGGCTCGGCGAGCGCGGTCTGCACCGGTCGCTGGCCAGGGCTGGGCCACGCCCCGTCGGTCAACAGGGCGTGCCCGGGGAGGTCGTCGAGGAAGACCACCCGGGCGAAGACCAGGCCCTGGGCGTCCGGTACGGCGTTTCCGGTGCGGCCGGCGAACTGCCGCCCGGCGGCGTAGCCCGCCCCGGAGATGTCGGCCGGTACGCCGCCGAAGCCGTCGGCGAACCGGGATCGTACGGCCTCGTCCCGCTCGGCGAGCTCCTCCCGGGTACTGCCGGCGGTGCCGCGTACCAGGATCGACCGCTCCTCCTGGGAGGCCGACGCGACCGCCCGCTCGGTGCCGGAGTCGACCACCTCCCGGCTGTAGCCGGCGAGCCCGGTGAGCAGGGCAGTGGCGATCAGGGTCGCCCCGGTCGCCGCGAGGAGCAGACTCTTCGCCCCTCGGGCACGCCGAAACACCAGCCTCATCGTTCTGCGTCTCCCCCATGGGCGAGGCGGGCGGCGCCGATCGTCGCCCCTCATGGCTGCGAAGCGCCCGAGGCCGAGCGAAAGGTTGGCGTACGACGCGGTGATTTCTCCCCACAGCCGATTTCGTGACCCGATCTTGACGGAACTGGGATCGAGTCGTTGTGCGTCACCACTGGCCCGGGTGGCCGGCCGGAACTAGGCCGGCGGCACCGGACGGGGCTCCGTCGGAGGCTCCGTCGGAGGCACCGGCCGGGGCGGTGCCGGTCAGCGCGTCCCGGCCGGCGCGGAGCGCGAGTCGACCGACCCGGGCCAGTGGTGACCGTCCGGGCTCAGACCGGCGCTGGCTGCGGCTGCGCTCAGACCGGCGCCGGCTGCGGCTGCTCCGGCTCGGTAGCCGGGGTTGGCGGTGCCGCCCGGAGCAGCCGCTCGCCCTCGATGTCCACGTCCGGCAGCAGCCGGTCGAGCCAGCGGGGCAGCCACCAGGCGGCCCGGCCGAGCAGCGCCATCGCGGCGGGGACGATCGTCATCCGGACCACGAAGGCGTCGAAGAGCACCGCCGCGGCGAGCGCGAATCCGATCGACTTGACCAGCGCGTCCGGGGCGAGCAGGAAGCCGGAGAAGACGGCGACCATGATCGCGGCGGCGGCGGTCACCACCCGGGCGCCGTGCCCGAAGCCGGCGACCACGGCCGCGGTCGGACCGGCGCCGCGGACGTACTCCTCGCGCATCCGGCTGACCAGGAAGACCTGGTAGTCCATGGCCAGCCCGAAGACCAGACCGATCATCAGGGTCGGCAGCAGGCTGACGATCGGGCCGGGCTGGTCCACTCCGAACACTCCGGCCAGCCAGCCCCACTGGAAGATCGCCACCACCGCGCCGAAGGTGGCGGCCACGCTGAGCAGGAATCCCAGGGTCGCCTTCAGCGGTACCAGCAGGGACCGGAACACCAGCGTGAGCAGTAGGAACGCCAGCCCGACCACGACACCCAGGTACGGCAGCAGGGCGCCGCCGAGCTTGTCAGACATGTCGATGTCGATCGCGGTCCGGCCGGTCACCGCCACCTCGGGACCGGTCGTGGCCCGGATCGCCGCGACGAGGTCCCGGGTGGCCGGGCTGCTCGGCGCGCTCGCTGGTACGACGGTCAGCACGGCCGTGTCACCGGCCCGGTTGACGGTCGGCGGGGTCACCGCCAGTACGCCCGGCAGCCGGCCGAGCGTCTCGGCGGTACGCCTGGCCGCCGCCTCGGTGTCGGTTCGGGTCACTCCCTCGGCACCGCCGTACCGGGCGTCGACGGTCACCACCAGCGGGCCGTTGAACCCGGGGCCGAAGCCGGCACTGAGCAGGTCGTACGCCTTGCGTTGGGTGGTCTGGGGTGCCGCCGTACCGTCGTCGGGCAGCCCGAGTCGCAGGTCGAGGGCCGGTACGGCGAGCACGCCGAGCGCGGCAGCCGCGACGACCAGCACCGGTACCGGCCGCCGCACCACGAACCGGGCCCAACGCAACCCGAGCGCTGCCCTCCGCCGCCCCGCCCGCTCCTGCCCCGCCTGGTTTTGCCCTGCCTGGTTTTGCCGCGCCCGGTTCTGCCCCGCCGTGTTCCGTTCCGCCGCGCTCCGTTCCGTCGGGTTCCGTCTCGGGCGGGGCAGGGCCCGTCGGCCGGCGAAGCCGAGTAGCGCCGGCAGCAGGGTCAGCGCGATCAGCACCGCCACCAGTACGGTGCCGGCGGCGGCGAGGCCCATCTGGGTCAGGATCGGTATCCCCACCACCGAGAGGCCGACCAGCGCGATGACGACGGTCAGGCCGGCGAAGACCACGGCCGAGCCGGCGGTGCCGACGGCCCGGCCGACCGCCTCGGCCCGGTCCGCCACGGTGGTCACCTCGTGCCGGTAGCGGAAGACGATGAAGAGCGCGTAGTCGATCGCCACCGCCAGGCCGAGCATCACCGCCATCATCGGGGTGGCCTCGCTCAGGTCCACGAAACCGGTGACGGCGGTGATCGCGGCGAGGCTGATCGCGATCCCGAGTACGGCGGTCAGCAGCGGCAGCCCGGCGGCGAGCAGCGAGCCGAACGTGATCACGAGTACCACCCCGGCGACCACGATCCCGACGGCCTCGCTCAGCCCCTGTGGGGCCGGTTCCTGGGCCGCCTCGCCGCCGAGTTCGACGGTCAGTCCGCCGGCCCGGCCCGTCTCCAGCGCCCCGGTGAGCGCGGCTCGGGCCGCCTCGCTCAGGTCCAGCGCCTCGACCCGGTACGCGACCTCGGCGAACGCCACGCTGCCGGCCTGGTTGACCGCGCCGGTGGCGTACGGGTCGGCGACGTTCGCCACCTGGGGTGCGGCGCGCAGTGTCGACAGCACCCGGTCGACAGTGGCCCGGTTGGCCGGGTCGGTCAGTGTCTCGCCGGCCGGGGCGGCGAAGACCACCCGGGCGGACGCCCCGTCGGCGGCGGCCTCGGGGAACCGTTCGGTCAGCAGGTCCATCGCGTGCTGTGCCTCGGTACCGGGCACCGAGAAGGCGTTGGCGGTGGGCCCGGAGAGGGTGCCGGCGCCGAGGCCGGTGAGCGCGAGCAGGCCCAGCCACAGCAGGGTGACCAGCACCCGGCGCCGGTATGCGAACCGGCCGAGCCGGTAGAGGTGTTCGGCCACGGAAACTCCTGTCGGCAAGCCGAGCCGGACGCTCGGCGGAAGGCGAGCGGATGACGGAACGCAGAGGCATAGCGTCTGCATCTGAGACAGCACTGTCTCAATCAGCGTCATGCTTGTCAAGGCGCGGGGCGAGGTCGTACGCTGTCGGGCAATGACCAGAAGTCCCGCTCTGCGCGACCACATCGCGGCCGGCATTCTCGACAGCGCGGCCTCGGTGCTCGCCGAGCGTGGCGAGTCGGCCAGCATGGCGGACATCGCCGAGGCAGCCGGGGTGGCCCGAGCCACGCTCTACCGCTACTTCCCCAACCGGGACGCGCTGCTCCGGGCGATGGCCGAGGCCGCACTGACCGACCTGGCCGAGCGGGTCGCCGACGCCAAGCTCGACGCCGTACCGGTCGAGGAGGCGCTGGCCCGACTCACCCGGGCCCTGGTCGCGGCGACCAGCAGATATCGGGCTCTCCAACTCCTGGAGAAGAGTTCCGAGCAGCACGACCTGGCGGAGGCGCGACTCGCCGGCCCGCTCCAGGCGCTGGTAGAGCGGGGGGTCGAGCAGGGGGTGTTCCGCACCGACCTGCCCGCCGAACTGTTGCTGGTGGCCTATCTCGGCCTGTTCCAGAGCGTCGCCGGCCAGGTCTTCGCCGGCCGGCTCGGCGTGGAGGAGGCGAGCGCCGCGATCACCACGGTCTTCCTCGGCGGCGCCCGGACCGCCGCCCGCCCCGGCGGTTGACCGCCCCGGCGGCGGTTGACCGGCCCATCCGGGCCGGCAGGGCTTCACCGTCCGGCCAGCCCGGTCCAAGGTCGGCACCGTCGGAGGCGATTTCGGGTACGACAAGGCCGTGGCGGCGGCTCCCCGGATCGTCGTACCCGGAGAACCGCCGCCACGGCCGATGTCGGTCTGGCGCTGGTCAGGTGGTCGGCGGAAGCCCGCCGTCCCCGTCCACCACCTCGTCCGGCTTGCCGTCCTCGTCGGCGTCGACCATGGTGATGTCCACCTTGCCGTCCCCGTCGGTGTCGAACTGGAACAGGTCCGCCTTGCCGTCGCCGTCGGTGTCCACCACCCAGAGGTCGGTCTTGCCGTCCTGGTTGGCGTCGGCCCGGAGCAGTTCGATCCGATCGTCACCGCGGGTGTCGACGGTCTCCTGCGACTCGCTCATCTGTTGCCCTTCCGTCAGCTTGACGTTTCTGGCCACGCCGGAACCCTCGATCTGCGTGCCGCCCGGACACCCACGAGAACTCCCCGACACGACTACCGCACTGTGCCACCTCGCACTACCCCCGTGGGGCCCCGACCATGCCGACCGGACCGACGGCAGGGCACGGCACCCGGGCGTACCAGGGGCACAAGCGGCCAAGCTGGACGGATCGGATGCGGCGGGACGCCCGCCGCGCGGCCGTCCCGGCGCGATCAGTTCGTGACGTACGGGTTGGTCTTCCGGTCCAGGTAGTTGACCTGGTCCACGACGCCGTCGTGGTCGGTGTCCACCATCAGCCGGTCGGCCCGACCGTCCCCGTCGGAGTCGACCCGGATCTCGTCCGGCCGCCCGTCGAAGTCGCTGTCGACCATCCAGGTGTCCGGCCGGCCGTCGAAGTCGGTGTCCGCGACCACCCGGTCGACCACGCCGTCCCCGTTCGTGTCGGTGACCACCGAGTCGATCCGGCCGTCCCCGTCGTTGTCCTCCAGCACCTGGTCGATCCGGCCGTCCAGGTTGGAGTCCCGCTCGACGCTGTCCAGCCGGCCGTCCCAGTCGGTGTCCTGGTAGCGGATGTCGGCCACCCGGTCGCCGTTGACGTCGAACTCGAGCAGCTCGGCGTAGCCGTCGCCGTCGAGGTCGGTGGCGACCTCGGTGATGCCGCCCGCGTAGTGCGTCACGACGGACGTGACCGGCGGGGGCTCCTCGACGATCTCCGGCGGGTCCAGCGCGAGCGGATCCGAGGAGAGCGGGTCCGAGCAGAGGTCCACCGCCGGCCCGAAGCCCTGCTGGTCGTCTATGCCGGGCAGCTCGTGCTCCGGCAGGGCGTCGCCCAGCACGCTGGGGTCACCGTCGTAGCTCATGTCGTACCTCCCCGGTCTCCCTGTGTCCGACGGGACCGCCGGACACAGGGGTAACGCTAGGCCGACCAGCACACCCGGCGACTCCCGGAAGTGTGCCACTCCGGCCGCGTACCGGGCTGTCGCCGCCGGGGTGCCCACCCGGGGCCCACTGCTGTTGGATGTTCACCCAAGGCTTACTGCTGTTGGATGTTCACCCCGGCGGCGGCGAGCGCCTCGATGACCCTCGCCGACTCGCCGAAGCCGATGACCAGGATGGCGTCGGCGCCGAACTGCTTGATCTCCTGGGCGCCGCCGCCGAAGTCCACCGGCGGCGCGTCGGGCGTGGCCGGCGGGTCGTAGGTGAAGAGCCGCACCTGGTCCGAGCCGTGCCCGGTCCGTTCCAACTCGGCCCGGACGTTGCCCTGGAGCCCCTCGCCGTACGAGTCCTTCCGGGCGACCAGGGCGATCCGGCTCGGCCCGTCCCGCAGGATCATGTCGGCGAGTGCCCGCCCCTGGAGGATGTCCGACGGGGCGGTACGGAAGTAGAGCCCCTGGTCGTCAAAGGTGCTGAGCCCGGCGTCGGTGTTGCTCGGCGAGAACAGCACCAGACCGGCGGCCATCACGTCCGGCAGTACCGCCCGGGAGATGCCGGAGGCACCGGCCCCGATGATCACGTGTACCCCGTTGGCGACGTGCTGCGCCACGGTCGCCTTCGCGGTGTCCGGGTTGGTGCCGTCGTCGCCGTCGACCCAGACCACCGGCTTGCCGAGTACGCCCTGGGCGGCGTTGATCTCGTCGACCGCCAGTGCCACGGCCGCACCCATCGGCGGATAGGCCAGCGCCAGGTCGCCGGTGCGCGGCAGCAGGCCACCGAGCTTCAGCGGCGCACCGCTGCTCTCCTCGACCTCCTTCGTCTGCTTCTTGCCGGCCGGCGGCTTCTGGACACTGGCTTTGGACTCGTCACCGGCGCCGAGGAACTCGGTCTTGCCGTTGTCGAGCTGCTCGTCGCTGCCGAAGTGCAGGGTGGCGTAGCTCGCGGTGGAGGGCTCGCCGACGTCGGTGAAGCCGCCCCGGTTCAGCGAGACGCCCCGGTAGGCGACGTCGGTGCCGAGCCGGGCGAGTCGCAGGCAGTCGCCGATCGAGTCGCAGCGCTCCCCGCCGGTGGTGACCCCGACGATCTGCTTGGCGATCTCGGCCGGGGCGGTCGAGCCGGCGAGCTGCGCGGCGATCGCGCTGATCGCGACGGCGTCGTACGACTCGGCGGCGTAGAGGAAGTCGGAGAGCTTGGGATCCTTCCTCAGCAGCCGGTTCTTGAAGTCCTCGGAGAGCGGGGTGAGTGGCGTGGTGCCCTTCATCCCCTTGAGTAGACCGGTCTGCTGGTCGAACTCCCCCTTGAAGGAGTTCTGCATGTTGCCGTCCGTGCCGTACAGGCGGACCTGGGTCGGCTGGGCCTGCCCGGCCTCGCCGTCGCCATCCGAACCGCAGCCAGCCAGCAGCAGCGCCGCACACGCAGCGATGGACAGAGCGGCGCGGCGGGTGCCGCGGAATTCGAGCATGGGGTCGTCCTTCCTCCCCGGAGATCCGTTGCGCAGATTAGCGCGCCTGCTCTCGGCGCGCGCCCGCGGCCGACCGCCAATTGCCGACGGAGGGGTCCTAACATCCTGGATAGGTAGCGTTCATGCCGTTTGTCGGACGCTGCTTGACCTGGCGGCATACCCTTCCGCACGTGACGGACGTTCCGCAGGAGACGCTGGATGACGCCACCGCGGTGCTCAGCTCCGCGCTGGTCGGTGACAGCGACGGCGTGGTCGGCACGTTCGACGCGGTGGTCGACCGGTCCGGGGTCGCCGGTGCGTACGAGGTGGCCTGGTGCCTCGCCGCCACCATGGTCGGCGACGGTGTGCCCCGGGGCGCCTGGACCCTCGACTTCCCGGGCATCGACGAGGCGGGTTACGACGCGCGCTGGGTGGCCCGGTTCGTCAGCGCGTACGCGAACGCCGACGGTGACACGGGCGCGGCGCTCTTCGGTGCCGCCCTCGCGGACGGGCAGTTGCCGGAATGCCTGCTCACCCTCGCCGGGTCGGCCGTCGCGACGCTGCGACACCGTGCCGGATAGTCCTATCATCGACGTCCATCTTTGCATGCTCCTCAACCGGTTTGTCCAGGGGGGCACCCGCCCGACCGGTATGACAGCTCACCTGTCGGATCGGTGTGACACCTCAACAGCCCGGGCGGTGTGATAGCTCTGGTGCATGTCCGACGCGATGCTCAGCAAGGTCCGCAAGCTGCTGGCCAAGGCGGAGGACCCGGCCTGCACACCGGCCGAGGCCGAGGCGTTCACCGCCAAGGCGACCGAGCTGATCGCCCGGTACGGGGTGGACCGGGCGCTGCTCGCCGCCCGTGACCCGGGTACCGACCCGGTCGGCGACCGGATCGTCGACATCCCCGCCCCGTACGCCCTGGACAAGACGGGCCTACTGGCCGGGGTCGCCGACGCCCTGCGGTGCCGCTCGGTACGCCGACGCGGCGGCAGCGGGTTCGTCATGCACCTGTTCGGCTTCGCCAGCGACCTGGAACGGGTGGAGGTGCTCTTCACCTCGCTGCTGGTGCAGGCCGCGCACGGGATCTCGGTCGCGCCGGTGCCCCCGGGCGACCATCCGGCCGCGTTCCGCCGGTCCTGGCTGGCCGGCTTCGCCACGGCGGTCGCCGGGCGGTTGCGCCGGGCCGAGGCAGCCGCCGCCTCGGCAGCTCCGTCCGGTACCCCCTCGGTGGCCCTGGTCCTCGCCGACCGGTCGGACCGGGTCGACCGGCGCCTCGCCGAGACCTACCCACGACTGCGTACCGCCGCACCCCGCAGGCTGCTCGGCGGCGGCCTGGAGCAGGGCGCGGCGGCGGGCCAGCGGGCCGACCTCGGCGGTACCGGACTGCGCTCCGGTCGGTCCACCCCGCTCTCCCCGGCCTGACCGGCCGATTCCCCACCATCGCCGCCCCTGAGGACAGCCACCGACGCCCCCCAAGCCCGACCGAACCCGCCCGCCCGCCGGGCCAGCCAAGACTTGCGGCGCCGGGGCGCCAAACCGCCGACGGGGGGTGTGAGTGGGAGCCTCGGTCCTGTGCGACCGTCAGTCCTGCACGACGGTGTCCTCGACGGCTGCCGCGTACCGGGAGAGCAGTTCGTACCAGCCGGCGGTGAGCGCCTCGCGGTAGCCCTCGGCGGCCTCGCCGTGCCGGTCGAAGTCGCGGTGTTCCACGTCGACCAGGGTGGTCCCGTCGGCCTGCGGGGCGAACCGGGCCTCCACCACACTGCTCCGGGCCGGATCCGGCACCGGGGCGCGGTCCGGGCCGATCTGCCAGTTGAACACCAGACGACGGGGCGGCTGCCAGTCCAGCACCCGCCCCCAGTCGGCGCGGAACCCGTGCGGGCCGATCTCGTATAACATGCCGCCGCTGCCGGGCTCGATGCCGAGTTTGGCCAACTGCTGCGGGCCGGACCAGGTGTATTCCTTCACCCACCAGTCGGCGAGACGCTCGGTGAAGACGGCGAAAGCGCGGTCGGCCGGGCCCGGGACACGGAGGCTGCTGCGCACCGAGTACGCGGTCGTGGCCTGCTGGATGTCGGAGGCGTTCGTAGTCTCCTGTCCCATACGCCGGGACCATACCGGCTGCTGTTGAGCTGCGCATCCTTGCATCGGCGGGCGGTCGATCCCTGCGCCGAGCGGTAGATCATCAATGGACGGTCAGACCGGCACGCGCAACTGGCATCGACGGGAAACGCTGTCCGAGCGGGTCGACCGACCCGCCCCCGGCGACGGCGGTGGGAGGGAGACCCGGGGTACCCGCCAACGACCTCACCTGACTCCTTTGCCGTGCCGCCCCGGCGGCTGAGCAGGGCGGCACGTGGCGTTGGCCGGTACTGGCCGGCCAGACGCCACGTACTCGGCAGTCACTCGCAGCCGATGCCGTCACCGTCGCGGTCGAGGTGGCGGCCGTAGCCGGGTTCGCCCCTGCGGATGGGGGCGGCACCGGCGGCCCGTACAGCGGCGCAGTTCTTGTAGTGGACCGACGACGACCCGCCGTCGTCCTCGTCGTCCCCGGTGCCGGGCGCCGGGCCCTCGGCCGACTCGCAGGCGCGACCGTCGCCGTCGCGGTCCAGCCCCGCGCGGTAGCCGGGCTGGCCTCTGCGCAGCGGCGCCTTGCCGGCGTCGCGTACGGCCGAACAGTTCTTGTAGTAGACCGGCTTCGGCGGGGCCTTGCTGGTTGGCTTCGGTGGCGGAGGTGCGGCGGCGGTGGTGGCCGGCGGGGTGGGTTCGGGCGCGCTGGTCACCACGACCGGCGGTGCCGTGGTCGGTTGGCTGGTGCCCTGGGCCGCCGCCGGCTCCCGGTCGGCGTCGCCGTCGTTGTCCGGGGTGAGCGCGGAGATGACCGAGGTACCGCAGCAGGCGAGCACGACGAGGCCGAGTACGGCGACACCGAGCTGCTGTGCGCCGGTGAGCTTGCGGGGTTGCCGCCCCGGCCGGGGCGGGCGTGGTTGGTGGACCGGTTGCTGGCCCGGGACGGCTGGTGGCGGTTGCCGGTCCCAGGGGTCCTGCGGTGGCGGTGGATACGACATCGTCGCAGTGTTGCGCCGCGCCTACGCTCCGGATAGCGCTTGATCGGGTCTGACCGGCGGCCGACCGTCCGGCCTCCGGTCGAGGAGTCAGCCGGTGGTACTCGGCCGTGCGTCCGGCGCCTCGGATCGTCCTGTTCGGGCGGCGGACCGGCCAGCCACCTGTAGCTCGCCCGGTGCCGAGTGAGGGTGGCGGTCAGGCGGAACGGAGACCGGACGTACCGGCGGTGGTCGCATCCGTTCGGTCCGCCCAGCGGAGCCGAGCGAACCAGCGTCTCGCTGTGCCTAGACCCCGGCAGGCTGACGTGGAGCTGCGGCAGAGGATGCCTTCTTGCCCCGGCTGGCTCGCTTCGGCGCTGTCTTGGCCGGGCCAGCGGTCTTCCTGCTTGGCACCAATTGCGAGACTCGACCCGGCGACACTCCGACCAGATCGGCGGCTTCTCGGACCGACAGGTTCGCAGCAAGTAGCTTCCGGAGTGCCCGTTTGGTGGCTTCGTCCGCTCGCTGCTGTGCCTTGATCAGTTCGGCGCGGGCGAGGCGAGCGTCGACCACCTCCTCGCTCAATTCGGGCTCTACATGCACCCCGAAGCTCTTCGGGGAGACGTCCAAGAAGAGAGCGATGGCGTCGCGTGCCATTGCCTCAACCTGGCCCAGGCGCCGCGCCTGTGAGTGCACTCCCTTGATCTCCGGAACACTAATCGGCCACCAACTGTCCACGCGCCGAGCCTGTTCCCGGAAAGAAGAACGCCCACCTGCGTTTCCGCTGGTAGGCGCTCTGATAGCCCGGCGAAAGGCTATGTGGCCAGGGGCGGGGTCGAACCGCCGACCTTCCGATTTTCAGTCGGACGCTCGTACCAACTGAGCTACCTGGCCGGGTCTCGGCTCATGTTACCTGGGTGACCGGCCCGCTGCCGCCCTGGGTAACCTGCTCCGAACGCAGAACGCCGCGCGTTGCACACGCGCGGCGAGCGGCGCTGGCGGTCCTGACGGGACTTGAACCCGCGACCTCCGCCTTGACAGGGCGGCGAGCACTCCAACTGCTCCACAGGACCTTGCTCCTACTACTTCCCGGCCGAAACCGGGATCGTGCCCCCAACGGGATTCGAACCCGTGCTACCGCCTTGAAAGGGCGGCGTCCTGGGCCGCTAGACGATGAGGGCGGCCCCGCCATCATTGCACATGACAACTTCAGCGGCTGTGCTCCCATCCGGCCCCGCCGGAGGCTCCGAAAGCATACGTGATGGCCAGCCGCCCGACCAAACCGGTATTGCCGACCGGACAAACTACCCTAAAGCACCTCACCGCAGCCGGGTTAGCCCGTACTTCCGCTTCAGTGAGCTGATCACCTGGGGGCAGGCGCCGAGGGTGCGACTTCGATCACCGCCGCCGTCGTGCAGCAGCACGATCGAACCGGGGCGGGCCTGCTTGGCGATCCGTCGGCTGATCTCCGCGCTGCTGGTGTCGTCCCAGTCCGCCGGGTCGACGTCCCAGTGCAGCGGCTTCATGCCGAGGGACTTGGAGACCGCGACAACCGACGAGGTCCACTTGCCGCCGGGCTGGCGGTAGTACGGGACCTTGGCCCCGGGCACCGCCCGCTGGATCTCCCGGTTGGTCCGCTCCAGGTCGTCCCGGATCTGTGCCGCCTTCCGCTTGCCCAGCTTGAGATCGTGCTGCCAACTGTGGTTGCAGAGCGTGTGCCCCTCGCGCGCGATCCGGCGTACCAGCGACGGGTATTTGCGGACCTTCACCCCCACCACGCAGAAGGTGGCCTGGACCCCGGCCTTGCGGAGCTGGTCGAGTACCCCCGGCGTCCACTCCGGGTGCGGGCCGTCGTCGAAGGTCAGCGCGACCGCGCGGGTCCCGGTCAGCCGCTGGGTGTTCAGCGGGCCGACGGTGCCCCGGGCGGCCGGCTTCCGGGTCGGCGTCGCCGGTGTGGCCGCTGGCGGCGTCGGTGTGGGCGCAGCCGTCGCGGTCACCTGGGGAATCGACGGATAGGGCAGTGGTGACCTGGTCGGAACCGGCTTCTCGTTCGCGCAACCGGTGGCCAGCAGCAGCAACAGGGCGAGGCCGGCGGCGAGCGCCGTGCGTCGGGTCATCGAGCGGCTCCCGAGGGGTTTTCGGGTTACGGCTGCCCCACGTTAGCGGAGAGTCGGTACGGAAGCGATGTCCCGAATGCTCGGTAGCCGGGTCAGCGCCCCGAAGATGCGGGTACGTCCCGCAGCATCGTCAGCGCCTCGGCCAGGCTCGCCGGGCTGCGTACCCCGGGAGGCAGCAGGTCGGGCGGCCAGCCGGGGCCGGCGGCGACCAGCAGCGGCGGCGGCCAACTGCCGGCCCGTACCGTGCTGAGCTGGGCCGGGTCGCCGGTCGCCGGCCGGTGCGACCAGACCACCACGGCCTGCGGGGCGGTCCGGCCCACGGCGTCGACCAGGGCAGTCACCGGCACCCGCGCGCCGAGCAGCCGGCAGTGCACACCGACCTCGGCGAGCGCGGCGGCGAGCGCCTCCAGCGGCAGGCTGTGCTGCTCCTCGTCGGCGCAGGAGAGCAGGATCTGGGGTGGCGAACCGGCGGCCGGCGGCCGGGGTACCGCCGCCAGCGCCTCCGACACGCAGCGGGACAGCAGGTGCTCCACCTCGATGAACGCCGCGCTGGCGGCGTGCCGTTCGCCGATGCCGACCAGCACCGGCCGGAGCATCCGGTCCCAGGTCGCGACCACCCCGTCGGCGTCGATCGCCGAGCCGATGCCCGCGCGCATCGCCAGCGGGTCGAGTCGCATCGCCGCCCGGGCCAGGCCTCGGGCCGCCGGGCCGGCGGGGCCGACCGCGATCACCGTGCCTCCGCCGGTCCGCGCCGGCAACGGCCCGTCCCGGTCCGGCTCCTCCTCGGGTACGCCACCTCGGCGCGCCCAGTGCGCCGCCTCGGCCGGGGCGATCCCCTCGGCGGTCAACCGGCGCATCACGTCCAGCCGGTCCAGATCCTCGACGCTGTACCGCCGGTGCTGACCCGGCACGTGCCGGCTCGGGCCCAGCCCGTACCGCTGGTGCCAGCTCCGCAGGGTGGTGACGGCGATGCCGAGCCGCCGCGCGACGGCCCCGGCGCTCAGCCCGTCATCGGCCACCCGACCGCTCCGCCGGGTTGTCCTCCTGACCCGTGGGAGCTGGTACCTGCTCCCACCGGCCGCGGTTACCCGACCGGCGCGGCGCCCCGGCCGGAGACGACTGCACCGGTGACGACTGCATCGGTGACGCCTGTGCCGGCGATGACTGTGCCGGGCCGGTCAGCCGGCTGAGTACCCCGGCCAGCCACGGGGCGTACGCCTCCGGGTCGGCGTCCAGCCCGGCCCGCAGCTCGTCGGGGTGTACCCAGCGCAGGTCGGCCACCTCGTCCGGGTCGGGCAGCACCGTGCGGCCGGCGTCGAAGGCACCTCGGAGCACGTGGTCGTACTCGTGTTCCACCCGGCCGGTGCCGGGGTCCTCGGCCCGGTAGAGGTACACCCCGATCTCGGTCAGCGGCACCGCCTCGATGCCGAGTTCCTCGCGCAACCGCCGGCCGGCGGCGATGTCGAGCGGCTGGCCGGGTTCCGGGTGCCCGCAGCAGGTGTTGGCCCAGCGCAGCGGGAACCGGGTCTTGGCGGCGGCCCGCTGCTGGAGCAGGATCCGGCCGGTCGGGTCGACCAGGAGTACGGAGAAGGCCCGGTGCAGCCGGCCAGGCGGCCGGTGCGCCTCCTCGACCGTACGGGCACCGAGCGGGGTGCCGGCCTCGTCGACCAGTTCCACCAGATGCCGCTCCCGGTCGGTCGGCCGGCCCCGGTCGCCGAGGTCGCCACCCCGGTCCGCCCCCTCGCCCCGGTCCGCCCCCTCGCCCCGGTCCGCCTCGGGAGCCCTCCGGTCCGCCTCCGCGCTCCGGTTCCCGGGATCGTCACCCCGGTCCGCGCCGTCGCCTCTGCTTGCGCCGTCGCTTCCGTTCGCGTCGTGGCTCCGGCTCGCGTCGTCGCTTCGGCTTGGCGTGTTGCGGTCGGCTGTCATGGGCCACCTCCAGTCACCCGGGCGGCGGCGAGCTTCCCGGAGATCATCACCATAGGCACGCCCACCCCGGGTTGCGTGCCGGAACCCACGAACACCACGTTGGACAATGTGCGATGCAGGTTGCCGGGGCGGAACGGGCCGGTCTGCCACAGGCTGTGCGCGGCTGCGAACGGCGTACCGGCGGCCATCCCCGCGTCGGCCCAGTCGGCCGGGGTGACGACCCGGAGTACCTCGACGCTGTCGGCCAGCCCGACGTAGCCCCGGCGTTCCAGGGTGGCCAGCAGGTCGTCGGCGTACCGTCGGGGCAGGTCGCCGCGCCAGTCCAGCCCGGCGCCCCGGTCGAGGTTCGGCACCGGGGCGAGCACGTAGTAGCCGTGCCGGCCGGCCGGCGCGACCGACGGGTCGGTCCGGCTCGGGTTGGTGACCAGCAGCGACGGGTCCGACATCAGTTCGCCCCGCCGGATCACCTCGTCGAAGGTGCGCCGCCAGGCCCGCCCGAAGTGGATGTTGTGGTGGGCGATGCCCCGGTAGCCCTGCCCGGCGCCGACGTGCAGCACGACGCAGGACGGCGAGTAGCGCAGCCGGCGCGGGGGAGCGGCGTCGGGCAGCAGGTCACGGTACGCCACCGGCAGGTCCGGGTTGAGCACCACCACGTCGGCGGGGACGAACTCGCCGTCGGCGGTGCGTACCCCGGTGGCCCGGCCGGCGGAGGTCTCCACCCGGCTGACCGTGCTGCCGTACCGGATCCGTACGCCGTGCTTCTCGGCGGCACCGGCCAGCGCCCGGGAGACGGCGTGGATGCCGCCGCGCGGGAAGTAGACCCCGGCGACCGAGTCGAGATAGGAGATCACGGTGTAGATGGCGAGCGCGTCGTGCGGGGCGAGGCCGGCGTACATGGCCTGGAAGGAGAAGATCCGCCGGGTACGCGGGTCGGCGAAGAACTGGTCCACCTTGGTCTGCAACCGCCGGAACGCACCAGCGGCCACCAGCCGGAACAGGTTGGCGGTGAGCAGGTCGGTCGGGCGGTCCAGATTGCGGTCGATGAAGTCGGCACGTTCGAGCCGCCAGAGCCGGCGGGCGTAGTCGACGAACCGCAGATAGCCGTCGGCCTCGCGGGGGCCGCAGACCCGGGCGATCTCCCCGGCCATCCGGGCGGTGTCGGTGTGGACGTCCAGGGTGGACCCGTCCGGATAGTGCGCCCGGTACGCCGGGTCGAGCGGTACGAGGTCGAGCCAGTCGTCCAACTCCTCGCCGACCGCCCCCAGCGCCTCCGCGATCAGGTCGGGCATGGTCAGCACGGTCGGCCCGGTGTCGAACTCGTACCCGTCGACGGTGAGCCGGCCGGCCCGGCCACCCGGCACGGACTCGCGCTCCAGCACGGTGACCTGGCGTCCGGCCCCGGCCAGGTGCAGGGCGCAGGCGAGGCCGCCCAGGCCGGCGCCGACCACCACCACCCGGTCGGTCCGTCCAGCTACGGTTCGCACCCGATCACCTCCTGGAACCGATCATCATCCTTCGTCCAAGGTCAGCAAGGCACGGTTCTTCTCGTTTTTGTAACTGAAAGATCCCCTGTTGGCACCTAGGCAGGCCGCGCCCGCGCGGGCGAGAGTCGGTCGAGCGTACCCTGAAGCCTACGAGTTGCGTCGATTGATGCGTCGATTAGCCCTGGAGGGTCGGTGGAGACCAGTCTCGGCAGGTCCTACGAACGCTGCCGTGAACTGCACAGACGGCATGGTCGGACCTACTATCTCGCGACCCGGCTGCTGCCCGCCTGGAAACGTCGCCACGTGCACGCGCTCTACGGCTTCACCCGGTATGCCGACGAGATCGTGGACCGGACCGAGGAACTCCCGACCCCGGTACGGTCCGCCCGGCTCGCCGACTGGTCCGAGCGGTTCCTCACCGGGCTGCGCGGCGAGCCGGTGACCGATCCGCTGCTGCCGGCCGTGCTGCACACCATCGCGGTCTTCGACCTCGACCGGGCCGACTTCGCGGCGTTCCTGCGCAGCATGGCGATGGACCTGACCGTGACCGGCTACCCCCGCTACACCGACCTGCTCGACTACATGTCGGGCTCGGCGGCGGCGATCGGCACGATGATGCTGCCGATCCTGGGCAGCGCCGACCCGGCCGCCGCCCGCGAGCCGGCCCGGCAGCTCGGCTTCGCCTTCCAGCTCACCAACTTCGTCCGGGACGTCGCCGAGGACCTGGACCGGGGCCGGGTCTACCTGCCGGCCGAGGACCTGGCGAGGTTCGGGGTCACCCGCGCCGACCTGGTCGCCGCCGCGCGACGGCGCCGGGCCACGCCGCCGATCCGGCACCTGATCGAGTACGAGGTGAGCCGCGCCCGGCAGCACTATGCCGCCGCGGCGGCCGGGGTGACCCTGCTCGTCCCCGCCTCGCAGTCCTGCATCCGCACCGCCTACCTGCTGTACGGCGGCATCCTCGACGAGGTGGTCACCGCCGGGTACGACGTCTTCGCCGGCCGGGCCGTCGTGCCGCGCCGACGTCGGGCGGCGGTCGTCGCCCGAGCCCTGCTGACCCCGACCGGCACCCCACTGGCCGTTCCCGGGGCGCCACCCGGGGCAGGTCGCGGGGTCGCCGAGCCGCTGGCCGTCCCGTAGCACAGCCGGTAACCGGCTGTGCCTCGATGCAGCCGGCTATCCCTTGATGCTGCCGGTGGTCAGGCCGGACATGATGTTCCGCTGGAAGATCAGGAAGATCACCACGGTCGGGATCGCGGCGATCACCGAGGCGGCGACCACGATGTTCATCGGCGTACCGGCGGAGAAGGCGTAGATGCCGACGCTGACCGTACGGGTCTCCGGGGACGGCATCACCAGCTTCGGCCAGAGGAAGTCCTTCCAGACCGCCGTCACGGCGAAGATGGAGACCACCCCGAGGATCGGCCGCGACATCGGCAGGATGATCGACCAGAGCGTACGCAGTGGCGTCGCCCCGTCCATCACCGCCGCCGCCATCAGGTCCTCCGGGATCGAGTCGAAGAACCGCTTCAGCAGGAAGATGTTGAACGCGTTCGCGACCAGGGGCAGCCAGATGGCGAACGGCGAGTCGAGCAGGTTGATGTGCAGGATCGGCAGGTCGATCACGGTCACGTACTGCGGCACGATCAGGACCATCGCCGGGATCATCAGCGTCGCCAGCATCAGCCCGAGGATCGCGTTGCCGAAGATCGGCCGCAGCTTCGACAGCGAGTACGCCGCCGCGGTGTCCAGGACGAGCTGGAACAGCAGCGCCCCGGCCGCGTAGTAGAACGTGTTGAAGAGCAGCTTGGCCAGGTCCAGGTTGTTCCACGCGTCGACGTAGTTCTGCGGCTGCGGATCGTTCGGGAAGAGCGTCGGCGGGGTCTGCGCGATCTCCTGGCCGGACTTGAGCGCCCCGGTGACCATCCAGTAGAGCGGCCCGAGGAAGGCCAGCGTGAACACCAGCACGACGACGGTGAGCAGCGTCCAGTAGACGACCCTGCCGCGCCCCCGGCGGAGCTGGGCGGGGGAGATGAGGGTCCGGGTGCCGGAGTCCTGTGCCATGTCTCGCCCGTCCTAGTCCTGTTTCGAGGTCAGCCGCGCGTAGACGGCGGAGAAGCCGGCCAGCACCACGAGCATGATCACGCCGAGCGCCGCCGCGCCGTTGAGGTCGTTCTGGAAGAACCCGTGCTGGTAGATGAGGTACGCCACCGAGGTCGCCGAGTCCTCCGCGCCCGCGCCGTTGGCCAGGATCAGCGGCTCGATGAAGAGCTGCATCGTGGCGACGATCTGGAGCATCGCCAGCAGCAGCAGGATCAGCCGGGTCTGCGGGATGGTCACGTTGACGATCCGCCGCCAGATCCCGGCGCCGTCCAGCTCGGCCGCCTCGTAGAGTTCGCCGGGGATGTTCTGCAACGCCGCCAGATAGATTAGCACCGCGCTGCCCATGTTCATCCAGGTCGACGCGATCACCATCGCCGGCATCGTCATCTCCGGCGACTGCATCCACTCCGAGGTCGGCAGGTGCAGCGCCTTCAGGATCGCGTTGAAGAGCCCGGCCTCGCTGGGATCGTAGGCGTAGTACTTGAAGAGGAAGAGCGCCGAGGCCGGCGGCAGCATCACCGGCAGGTAGACCAGGATCCGCAGGTACCCCTTGGCGTGCCGGAACTCGTTGAGCAGGATCGCCACGAAGAACGGCACCGCGTACCCGAGGACGAGCGCCAGCACCGTGAAATAGAGGGTGTTCTTCCAGGCGGGCCAGAAGCTGGGGTCGTCGAGGATCCGGAGGTAGTTGTCCCAGCCCACCCAGGTGGTCTCGCCCCGGCGGGTGCGCTGGAAGCTCATCACGATGCCGCGGATCATCGGGTACCAGGAGAAGACGACGAAACAGAGCACCGCCCCGATCAGGAACGCGTGCCCGGTGAGGTTGTCCCGGACCTTCCGGCCGAGGCCGGTGGCGCGCCGTGGCCGTTCCGCGTACGGGCGGGCGGGGCGACCCGGCCTGGTGGTACCCGGGGCGGTGGTGATCGCCAAGGCAACTCCTGGAAAAGTCGGTGAGCGGAGGGTGCCAACGGTGTGGGGACCGATCCCGCCGGCCCCCACACCACCGGGGATCAGCTCTCGGCGGCCAGGAGCTGGTTGACCTTGTCCTCGGCCGTCTTGAGCAGCGCGTCGACATTGGCGTTCGGGTTCGTCAGCACCCCGGACATCGCGGCGTCGAGCACCGCGTAGACCGCCTGGGCGTTGCGCGGTTCACCCTTGATCGCGACCGGGGTCGCCTCGAAGATCGCGAAGTTCGCGGTGTCGACGTTCGCGTTCGCCTTGCGTAGTTCGAGTTCCTGCTTCTGCGCCTCGCTGCCGTTGGCGAAGAGCAGCGGCTGTGGCAGGCCCACCGGGTAGTTCTGCGGCTTGGCCCGTACGTAGTCGAACTGGCCCTTGCCCACCGTCAACTTCTGGTACGCGATCCACTTCAGACCGGCCTTGACCTGCTCCGGGGTGAGGCCCTTCTTGAAGAAGTAGCCCTCGCCACCGCCGAGCGTCCCCTTGGCCGGGCCGTCCTGGCCGGGAATCGGGGCCATCGCCCAGTCCTGGAACTTGCCCTGGAACTGGCTGACGATCGCCTGGGTGGAGTCCGGTGCGCCGACGAACATGCCGACCTTGCCGGCGGCGGCGTTGGTCAGCAGGTCACCCCACTGGAGAAGCTGGCGGGCGCCCATGCTGTTGTCGCCGTACCGCATGTCCTTGAGGTTCTGTAGGACCTGCTTGCCCTGCGCGTTGTTGAAGTCGGCCTTCTTGCCGTCCGGGGTCAGGACCTGGCCACCCTGCGAGTAGAGCAGGGCGGTGAAGTGCCAGCCTCCGGTGTTGCCGGCGCTGTATTCCGAGTACCCGGCGATGCCGTTGCCGAGCGCGGAGATCTTCTTGGCGGCGGCCCGGACGTCGGCCCAGCTCTTCGGCGGGTTGTTCACGTCCAGCCCGGCCCGCTGGAAGAGCACCTTGTTGTAGACCAGCCCCATCGAGTAGTTCTTCACCGGTACGGCGTAGAGCTTGCCGCCGTCGGTGAAGACCTCCTTGAGCGCCGGGTCGACGCTGTCCCAGGTCGGCACGTTCTCCTTGTTGGCGTACTCGGTGATGTCCATCGCCTGACCGGAGTCCAGCACCTGCTGGAGATCGGTCATGTACCCGTAGAAGACGTCGGTCACGGTGCCACCGGCGAGCCGGGCGGTGAAGTCCGGCGGGTTGTTGCACTGCTCGCCGACGCTCACGCTCTTGATGACGATGTCGGGGTTCTGCCGCTGGAACTCGGCGACGTCGGCGTTCCAGTTCTGCAACAGCTCCTTCTGGGAGCCGACCGGCTGGCAGTCGACCGTGATGGTGACCTTGCCGCCGGCGTCGGAGTTGTCGTCGTCGCTCTTCGTGGAGCATGCCGCGAGGCTGAGTCCCAGGCCGGCCACGAGCGCCAGCGCCGCGGCCTTCCGGTACTGCGGTACGGACATCTGTCCATCCCTTCGGGAACGGGGAGTCTCCATGACCTGGCGTCACCGTGGCCAGGCGCCCTGCCGCTGGTCCGCACCCGCCAGGTGACCGGCCCTGGAGCTGTGTGGCGTCGTGTGTGAGTGGGGTCACTGTAGCGAGGCGGACTCATTTCCGCAAGATATCGATTGCGCCATGAAAAGACACGACTTGATTACGGCAAATGATGACAACGATGTGAGACCCTGTCCGAAATCAAAGGCTTTCAGGAGGTCTGCCGGCGACGGCTTCGGGCAGCTCGGTGGCCGGTGAGCCGGGGTGCGTCGCAGATCAACGCTTGCGAGCGCCAGGCGACCTTCGGGTACCCGACAGAACGCCGGCAGAAGAATGTCCAGAGAAGACAGATCGCGACCAGCAAACCGGCAGCGCGGCGATCGGGCGCGCGGGTCCGGGCGGCTACTGCCCGCCGAGGCTGCGGACCGCCCGGTCGAGGTCCCGACCACGCAGCGGTGGCGGTACGGCGCCGAGCAGGAACCGGTCCGGGCGTACCACCAGCAGGGTCGGCCCTCGGCCGAGCGCGCCGGCGGCGTCGTCGATCGACCCGCTCTCCGGCCGTCCGGGGTTCGGCTGGTCGGTCGTCAGCGTCACCGCGTCGCGGGCGGCGATCCAGGCGAGTGCGTCGGCATCCGCCACGGCCGTCGGATCGCAGCCGACCCCGATCACCGCCCAGCCGGAGCCGAGCCGGCCGTCGAGCCGGACCGGCCCGGCGGCCGTGGACACCAGCGGGTTCGGCAGCATCCGGCCCGCACCGGGCAGGTCGCCCGCGGTGCCCTTCGGCAGCGCCGGTCGCGGCCGACTCTGCCGGGCGGCCCCGGCCGGCAGCCCCGGGACCGCCGCCACGGCCCTGATCAGCGACCGGAGTACCGCCGAACCGGCGCGGTTGCGGGTCTGCAGCACCCGGCCGACCGCCAGGCTCACCCGGATCATCTCGGCGACGT
The DNA here is from genome assembly GCF_016862935.1 of Plantactinospora mayteni. Lineage (GTDB taxonomy): Bacteria > Actinomycetota > Actinomycetes > Mycobacteriales > Micromonosporaceae > Plantactinospora > Plantactinospora mayteni. Next base: position 49,400 of record NZ_BONX01000029.1, on the reverse strand, counting down.
GCGGCCGGCGTTCCCGCTCGTACCCGTCGAGCAGCCCGTCGTCGGCGAGCCCGCGCAGCACGTCGGCGAGCCGCCAACCGAGGCTCTGGGCGTCCCGGATGCCGCTGGCCAGGCCCTGGGCGGCGAACGGCGGCATCAGGTGCGCGGCGTCGCCGGCGAGCAGGATCCGGTCCCGGCGCCACCGCGTCGCCTGCCGGGCGTGGAAGGTGAAGACGGCCACCCGGCGGATCCGGATCGCCTCCGGCGGCGTCCACTCGGCGACCAGCCGGCGGACGGACTCCGCAGTGCTCATCTTGGCCGGGTCCTCGTCCGGATGCAGCATCCACTCCCAGCGGCGCCGGCCGGGGCTGGACATCGTCACCAGCGGCCGGCGCGGGTCGAGCACCATCGAGGTGGACGGTTCCACCTCGGCCTCGTCGGTCTCGGCGTCCACCACCAGCCACGGCATGGCGTACGTCTGGCCGTGGAAGGGCAGCTCGGCCAGTCGTCGTACGGTGCTGGACGCGCCGTCGCAGCCGACCACCCAGCGGGCGCGTACGGTCGTACCGTCGTCGAGCCCGACTCGGACGTGGTCGTCGGCCGGGTCGAGGGCGGCCACCGAACGGCCGAGGCGTACCGCCACGTCGGGCAGTCCGGCGACACCGGAGCGCAGCGCCGTCTCCAGGGCCGGTTGGTCGATCAGCGCCGCCGCCGGTACCCCGAACCCGCTCTCCGTCGGCGACAGGCTGAGCAGCAGCCGGTGGTCGGGTGCCAGGAACCGGGAGTGTCGGACCCCGACCGCCCACCGGTCGAGATCCGCGACCTCGGGCAGGCCCACCAGCACCCGCAGCGCCTCGGCGTCGAGTACGGCAGCCCGGGGCAGTGCGCAGGGCGCCGCCTCGGGATCGACGACCATCGTCGAGACGCCGCGCCGCCCCAGCAGCGCGGCCAGTACGGCGCCGACCGGTCCGTACCCGGCGACCAGCACGTCGACGTCGATCATCCGGCTGCCCCTCCCCGTGGCCGTACGCCGATCCGACCCCGCGACGGGCCGACCCGGGCAGCCGCAGCGTACGCCCCGATCCGGGTAGACCGGGTGATCCGAGGCACCTGGCCGGCCGGGGCCGGATCGGGAAAGCTGGCGGTATGGCTGAACAGCACCGGACGCACGTGGAGATTGACGAGATCGCGCCCACCGATGTGACGGCGGACGCGGACGTCGTGGTGGTCGGCTTGGGCGTGGGCGGTGAGGAGACGGCGAACCGGCTCGCCGCCGCCGGCCTCTCGGTCGTCGGCATCGAGCGCAACCTCGTTGGCGGCGAGTGCCCGTTCTGGGGGTGCGTACCGAGCAAGATCATGATCCGGGCCGGCAACGCGCTGGCCGAGGCACGCCGGGTCGACCACCTGGCCGGGCAGGCCCGGGTCGAGCCGGACTGGAGCATCGTGGCCAAGCGGATCCGCGAGGAGGCCACCGCCGGCTGGACCGACGACGCCGGGGTCGAGCGGTTCACCTCGAAGGGGGGCCGGTTCGTCCGAGGCACCGGCCGGCTGGTCGGCACCGGCCTGGTTCGGGTCGGCGACGAGACGTTCCGGGCCCGGGTCGGCGTCGTGCTGGGTACCGGCACCACGCCGGTGATCCCGCCGGTGCCGGGGCTGGCCGGCACGCCGTACTGGACCAACCGGGAGGCGATGGAACTGGCCGAGCTGCCCGGGTCGCTGGTGATCCTCGGTGGCGGCGCGATCGGCGCGGAGTTGGCACAGGTCTTCGCCCGGTTCGGCGTACGGGTCGGGATGGTGGAGGCCGGTGAGCGGGTACTCGCACTGGAGGAGCCGGAGTCGTCCGAGCGGGTCGCCGCGGCGCTGCGCGCGGACGGGGTGACCGTGCACACCGGAGCCCGGGCCGAGCGGGTGGAGTACGACGGCAGCGGCTTCACCGTGCACCTGTCCGACGGCGACCGGCTCCGGGGCGAACGGCTGCTGGTGGCCACCGGCCGGCGGGCCGTACTCGACACGCTCGGCCTGGAGACGGTCGGGCTGGACCCGACGCGGCGGTTCGTGGCGACGGACGACCGGATGCGGGTCGCCGACGGGATCTGGGCGGTCGGCGACCTGACCGGGCACGGCGCCTTCACCCACGTCGCCATGTACCAGGCCGGGATCGCGATCGACGACATCCTGCGCCGGGCCGGCGTGCACGACACGGCCGGCGACGGCCGGCGGGCGGACTACCGGGCGCTGCCCCGGGTGACCTTCACCGATCCCGAGGTGGGTGCGGTCGGGCTGACCGAGCGGCAGGCCCGGGACCGGGGGCTGAACGTCCAGGTCGGCTTCACTCCGCTATCCGAGTCCAGCCGGGGCTGGATTCACCAGGTGGGCGACGAGGGCTTCGTCAAGCTGGTCGCCGACGCCGACCGGGGCGTACTGGTCGGGGCGACCTCGGCCGGCCCGGTCGGTGGCGAGGTGCTGAGCGCGCTGGCGGTGGCGGTGCACGCCGAGGTCCCCGTGACGACGCTGGCCGGAATGATCTACGCCTACCCGACCTTCCACCGGGCGATCGAGACGGCCGTGCGCGCTTTGTTGCGGTAACGCGGTTTGTTGCGGTAGCGCCGGTTCTTGCGGCAGCGCGGCGAACTTTGGTTCGGTTTTTGCAAGTGCCTGTCGTACTATCGCGGCCGTGACCAGAAGACTCACCGAGGTGGCCCGAAAGGCCGGGGTCAGCGAGGCCACGGTGAGCCGGGTGCTCAACGGCCGGGGCGGCGTCTCCGAGAGCACCCGGGTCGCCGTGCTCACCGCCCTGGACGTGCTCGGTTACGAGCGCCCGAGCAAGCTGCGCGGCGAACGGGCCCGGTTGGTCGGGCTCGTCCTGCCGGAGTTGCAGAACCCGATCTTCCCGGCCCTGGCCGAGGTGGTCACCGGATCGCTCGCCCAGCGCGGGCTCACCCCGGCGCTCTGCGCCCGGACCATCGGCGGCATCTCCGAGATGGACTACGTGGAGATGCTGCTGGACCACCAGGTCTCCGGGGTGATCTTCGCCGGTGGCTCGTACGCGCTGGCCGACGCCCCGCACGACCACTACCGGCGGCTCACCGACCGGGGCCTGCCGGTGGTACTGGTCAACGCCGGTGTCGACGAGCTGGGCTTCCCGTGCGTGTCGACCGACGACGCGGTGGCGGTCGAGCAGGCGTACGGGCACCTGCGGTCGCTCGGCCACGAGCGGATCGGGCTGGTACTCGGACCGGCCGACCACGTACCGTCCCGCCGGAAGCTGGCCGCGATGGCGAACGTCGCCGGTTGGGCCGACGACGAGGAGTGCGTCGAGCGGTCCAGCTTCTCCATGGAGGGGGCCCGGGTCGCGGCGAGCAAGCTGATCGAGCGTGGCGTGACCGGGATCATCTGTGCCAGCGACGTGATGGCGCTCGGCACCATCCGGGCCGCCCGCCGGCTGGGCCGGTCGGTACCGGCCGAGATCTCGGTGGTCGGCTTCGACGACTCGGCGTTGATGACCTGCACCGACCCGCCGCTGACCACCGTCCGGCAGCCGATCGAGATGATGGGCCAGGCCGCGGTGGACCTGCTGGTGAACCAGATCGAGGGTGTCGGGGTACTCACCGACGAGCTGCTCTTCGAGCCCGAACTGGTGGTACGCGGCTCGACCGCGCCGGCACCCGCGCACTGAGCGACCGGGCCCGCGCACCCGGGCACTGAGCGACCGGGGCCCGTACACCCGGGCACTGAGCGACCGGGGCCCGCACACCCGGGCCACCCGGCAGCCGACACCCGGCTCGTCCGCCGCCACGCCACCACATCCGCGGAGCCACCCGTCCCCGGCCGCCTTGCCCTGGACCGCCTCGCCCCTGGCTGCCCCGCTCCCGCTCGACGGAGCTCTGTCCGCAGCCGGGGCCGGCCCGACCTAAGTCGCCATCTTTCAGAGTTCTGTCGGATTATTGCGGTGCCGGAATCGAGTTTGTATCGTCATCGGCACGAAACGAGGCACATCAGAGGTCCCATCACACTACGACCGCCCGGACCCAGCGTGCAGGTGCCGGTGGACAGCTCACCGGACCGATCCAGAGAGCAGGTACTCGTGTCCACATCAGACAGCCGCCGGTGGTGGCGAGACGCGGTGATCTACCAGGTCTACCCGCGCAGCTTCGCCGACCACAACGGCGACGGCATCGGCGACATCGCCGGCATCCGGAAGCGGCTGGGCTACCTGTCCGGGCTGGGCGTCGACGCCATCTGGTTCGGCCCCTGGTATCCGTCGCCGATGGCCGACGCCGGCTACGACGTCTCCGACTTCCGGGCCGTCGAGCCGGTCTTCGGGACGCTCGCCGAGGTGGAGGAGCTGATCGCCGAGGCGCACGGTCAGGGCCTGCGGATCATCGCCGACCTGGTGCCGAACCACTGCTCGGACCGGCATCCGTGGTTCCAGGCCGCGCTGGCCGGCGGCCCCGGCGCCCCCGAGCGGGAGCTGTTCTGGTTCCGTCCCGGTCGCGGCCCGGACGGCGACCAGCCGCCGACCGACTGGATCGGCGAGTTCGGCGGCCGGACCTGGACCCGGACCACCAACCCGGACGGCACCCCGGGCGACTGGTACCTGCACCTGTTCGCCGCCGAGCAGCCCGACTTCAACTGGGACCACCCGAAGGTACGCGCCGAGTTCGAGGAGATCCTGCGGTTCTGGTTCGACCGGGGGGTGGACGGCATCCGGATCGACTCGGCGGCGCTGCTGCTCAAGGACACCACCCTGCCCGAGGTGGTCGACGGCGGCCCGCATCCGTTCCACGACCTGGACGGGGTGCACGACATCTACCGGAGCTGGCGGCGGATCGCCGACGGCTATCCCGAGCCGCGTGCCCTGATCGGCGAGGTGTGGCTGCCGGACCGGCAGCGGTTCACCAACTACCTGCGCCCGGACGAGCTGCACACCGCGTTCAACTTCGACTTCCTCACCTGCGCCTGGGACGCGGCGAAGCTGCGGGAGAGCATCGACGGCACCCTCGCCGAGCACGCCCCGATCGGTGCACCGGCCACCTGGGTACTCTCCAACCACGACGTGACCCGGGTGGTCACCCGGTACGGCCGGACCGACACCACGTTCAGCTTCGCCAGCAAGCGCGAGGGGACGTACACCGACCTGGAGCTGGGTACGGTGCGGGCCCGGGCCGCCGCGCTGCTCTCGCTCTCCCTGCCCGGCGCCGCGTACGTCTACCAGGGCGAGGAGCTGGGGCTCTGGGAGGTCGAGGACATCCCACCGGCGCTGCGCCAGGACCCGATGTATCCGCGCTCCGGATTCGTCGACCCGGGTCGGGACGGCTGCCGGGTGCCGCTGCCCTGGTCGGGCGACACCGCACCGTTCGGGTTCAGCCCGGACGACGCGTCGACTCCGCCCTGGCTGCCGCAGCCGGCCGCCTGGAAGGACCAGACCGTGCAGGCCCAGACCAGCGACCCGCACTCGATGCTGGAGCTGTACCGCGAGGCGATCCGGATCCGGCGCAGCCTGCCCGCGCTCGGCGACGGCACGCTGCGCTGGCTGCCGGCGCCGGACGGGGTACTCGCCTTCGCCCGCGATCCCGGGTTCGCCTGCGTGGTGAACCTCTCCACGGGACCCGTGGAGCTGCCGCCGCATCAGAGCCGCCTACTGGCCAGTCGGCCGGTGGACGGTGACCTGCTGCCCTCCGACACCGCCGTCTGGCTGCGTACCGTCGATCCGAGCTGACGGTGCGCGGGCCGGTCGTGGCCACCGTTGTAGCGGTGGTGCTGGCTCCGGTGAGTACGCCGACCTCACCGGTGTCGCGGTGGTGCACGCCGGCGGTGGGGACGCCGACCCCGCCGCCGGCGGGCTCACCGCGCGGGTGGCCCGCCGGCCCTCTTCCCGGCCCCGGGAGTTGCCCGCCGTGACTACGGTTGGCAAGAGCTGACCAGGGGGAGGATGGCCGGATGGGTAAGACGTACGACCGGATCGACGGCAGGCTCCGGAGCTTCATCGAGGAGCAGAAGGTCTTCTTCGTGGCGACCGCGCCGCTCGCCGCCGACGGGCATGTCAACCTCTCGCCGAAGGGGCTCGCCGGGTCGCTCGCGGTACTCGACGAGCAGACCGTGGCATACCTCGACTTCGGCGGCAGCGGGGCGGAGACCGTCGCGCACCTGCGGGAGAACGGGCGGATAACGCTCATGTGGTGCGCCTTCGACGGCCCGCCGAACATCGTCCGGGTGCACGGCCGGGGCGAGGCGGTGTTCCGGGACGATGCCCGGTGGGCGGAGCTGATCCGGCACTTCCCGGAGCAGGCCGGGTCACCGGGGCTGCGGGCGATCGTGCTGGTCACCGCGCGGCGGATCAGCGACAGTTGCGGCTACTCCGTCCCGTTCATGGACTACCGCGAGGAACGGACGCTGCACACCGACTACTTCGGCCGGAAGACCGACGAGGAGTTCGCCGCGTACTGCGAGCGGAAGGACCACGTCGGGAGCAGCCTCGACGGCCTGCCCGCGCTGCCGCTCCCGCTCCCGCCGCTGCCCGCCTAGATCGCCCGACTCCGCCCGGACGTCACCCGTACGACCCGTGCCGGCCCTCGCCGGAGGTGAACCGGGCCACCCCTTCGGTGGCGTCGGTGGCGAGCGAGTTCATCCCGTACGCCAGCTCGGTACGCATCGCCTCCTCCTCCGGCAGGCCGGCGGCGGCCAGCATGGCGAGTCGGTCGTTGCGCAGGCAGGTCTGCGGGAAACCGGCGATCTCGGCGGCCAGCGCCTCGGCGGCGGCCCGTGCCTCGCCCGGCTCGACGAGCCGGTTGACCAGCCCCATCTCGTACGCCTCCGCTGCCGGCACCGGGCGGCCGGTCAGGATCAGGTCCATCGCCCGGCTCTGCCCGATCAGCCGGGCCAGCCGCACCGTCCCGCCGTCGATCAGCGGTACGCCCCAGCGGCGGCTGAACACCCCGAACACCGCGTCGGACTCGGCGATCCGCAGGTCGCACCAGAGCGCCAGCTCCAGCCCGCCCGCGACGGCGTACCCGGAGACGGCGGCGATCACCGGCTTGCCGAGGCGCATCCGGGTCGGCCCCATCGGACCGTCGCCGTCCGGCTCGACCCGGTTGCCGCTGGAGGTGGTGATCGCCTTCAGGTCGGCGCCGGAGCAGAACGTGCCGCCCTCGCCCCAGAGCACCGCCACCGAGGCCAGGTTGTCGGCGTCGAAGCTCCGGAACGCGGCGGCCAACTCCCGCGCGGTCGAGCCGTCCACCGCGTTCCTGCTCTCCGGCCGGGACAGCACGACCGTCCGCACCGGACCGTTCTCTTCGACTCGTACGCCCACCGGACAAGGATGCCCGCCCCGGTACCCGGTCCGCATCCCCCAGTGTCGTCGGCGGCTCCGGTCAGCCCGAGCGCTCCGGTCGGCCGGAGTGCTTCGGTCGGCCGGTGATCGCGCCCAGCGAGGCGGCCACCACACAGCCGATGCCGAGCAGTTGCGGCCAGCCCAGCGTCTCGTGCAGCAGGGTGAGCCCGACCAGCGCCGCCACAGCCGGCTCCAGGCTGAGCAGTACCGCGAAGACCCGGGCCGGCATCCGGCGCAGCGCCGCCATCTCGGCCGAGTACGGCAGCACCGAGGAGAGCAGCGCGACCCCGAGCCCCAGCGTCATGGTCCACGGGTCGAAGAGCGCCGACCCGCTGCCGGCGACCCCGAACGGCAGTACGCAGACCGCCCCGACCGCCATCCCGAGGGCCAGCCCCCGAGCGGCGCCGACCCGGGTGCTGACCGCCTTGCCGAGTACCACGTATCCGGCCCAGCCCAGCGCGACGAGCCCGCAGCAGAGCAGCGCCGTACCGTCGAGCGGACCGGTACCCCCGGAGCTGGAGCCGGTCAGCGCACCGAGGTCGAGCAGGCCGGCGAGCAGTGCCACCCCCAGCCCGGCCAGCACGACCCAGCCGAGGTCCCGGACCCGGCGGCTGGCCGCGACCGAGACCAGCAGCGGACCGGTGAACGCGATGGTGACCGCGATGCCGAGCGGCACCCGTTGCAGGGCGGTGTAGAAGGCGAGGTTCATCCCGGCCATCGCCACCCCGAACACCACGACCAGCCCGACGGTGCGTCTCCCGAGCCGCAGCGTCGGCCGGGCCAGCGCGAGCAGCACCAGGGCGCCGAAGCCGAGCCGCAGTGCCGTCGTACCGCCGGGGCTGGTGGTGCTGAACAGTTGGGTGGCGATGGCCGCGCCGACCTGCGTGGAGACCATGCCGAGCAACATCAGCAGCGGTGGCGGCACCGCGTCCGGCCCGACGAGTGCGGCGAGTCGACCCGGTGGCGCCGGCTCCGCACCCGACGGGCCCACGGCAGAGGTGTACGTCCCGGACATGCCGATCATCCTCCGGCCCCGGCCACTCCGGACGCGAGCGGGTTACCGCGCGGCGGGCGGAGTCATGTGGCGCGCCGCCCGCGGGTTACCGCGCCGTGGGCCGGTTAGCGCGCGGTGAGGGTGTCGAAGCCGTCGGCGGCCAGTTCGGCCAGCTCGTCGAGGGCCTGCCGGGCCCGGGCCGCCGTGGCCGGATCCCGCTCGGGCAGGCCGCTGGCGACGAACTCGTCCTCGTCGAGCCGGAGTACCCGGCTCAGGTCGGCGGACGCCCACAGGTCGAGGTCGAGGTCCGACACCACCACCACGCCGTCCCGCACGGTCGCCGGCCGGGTCACGTCGCAGTACCAGCCCTTGAGCGTGCCGGCGGCGTCGTACACCTCCTTGACCGAGTACCACCGGTCCCGCCAGTAGTGCTCGGTCCAGACGTCACCCGGCTCGAACCGGACGAAGCCCATGTCCCGGACCATGTCGTTGGCCCAGGGCGCCCGGACCACCAGGTGGGTGCCGTCGTCGGAGTGCACCGATGCGGGATAGCGCAGGTCCGGGCGGGGTGCCTTGACCAGGTGGATCGTCACCGGCTGGCCCACCGCGAGGACCTCGCCACCGCCACTGTTACTGCCACTGAGATGGTCCCGGACCGTCATGCCGTACCGCCCGCCCCCGCCGCTGGTGCCGTCGCGGCCGACGGTACCGGACGACTGCGCGGTGGGTCCGGGGCCGGGTCAGGAGGGCGGCGAGAAGGGCCACTCCTCGAACGCCGCGCACGGGCCGTCCCCGGCGAAAGTCATGATCCAGAGGTCGCGGAACTCCTCGCCGGTGCCGTACCGAACCTCGATCCGGGCCACGCCGACGTTGCCGTCCACCGCGACGATCCCGCTGGTCATCTCGAACTCCTCGTCCGGGCCCTCCCGCTCGGCCTCCCACATCAGGGAGATGTCCGGCAGGCCGACCACCGGCTCCCGGTACGGCCCCGGCAGGTAGCTCGCGTCGGGCGTGAAGAGCGCGGAGAGTGGTTCGGTGCCCGGCGTACGCCAGGCCCGCTCGTAGCCGGCGATCCAGTCCTGCACCCCAGTCCGGTCCATGGTGCTCCACTGTGCCATCCGTCGGGGTTCGGGCGGCGCCTCTTGGCGCCCCGTACCCCCGGAAAGGCCCACCCCCGCGCGGCGGGTCAGGCCGCCCGGCGGCCGGTGGCCCGCTCGGTCGGCCGCAGCGGCGGGCTGGCCGTCCCCGAACCGGTGGCGATCCCGGCCAGCAGGTCGCGCAGCGCCTCCCGGGCGTCCCGCCGGGGCCGCCAGCCCAACTCCCGCTCCGCCCGGGAGCAGTCCAGAAGCGGTACCGCCGCGCCCATCTCCAGCCAGCCCTCGTCGACCGGTACCAGCCGGGTCCGCCAGGCGGCCCGGGTCAGCAGCCGGAGCAGGCCCAGCGGCAGCGGCGCCGCCCAACCGCCCAGCTCCGCCGCGACCAGCGGCCCGTCGACCGCCGGCTCGGCGGCGATGTTGAACGCCCCGGTCCGGTCGCTGCGCAGCGCCCGCAGGTACGCCTCGGCGGCGTCGTCGGCGTGCACCACCTGGACCCGGAGCCGCCGGTGCCTCGGCACCATCGGCAGCCGGCCCGCGCGGAGCAGCAGCGAGACCGGGGCGAACCGGCCGAGGAAGTACCGGGTGATCTCGGCCCCCGCGTCGTGCTGGAGCACCAGCGCCGTCCGCAGGCGGGTGACCCGGAGTACCGGATAGTCCCGTTCGGCATCGACGAGCATCGCCTCCACGGCCGCCTTGTCGACGCTGTAACCGGAGCGCCCGACGCCGGAGACCGGCCAGTCCTCGTCGACCCGCCGGTCCTTCGGCCCGGGTGCGTACGTGCCGATCGACGAGGCGTACACCAGCTTCGGTACCCCGGCCGCCAGCATCGCGTTGACCACGTGCCGGCTGCCGTTGAGATTGGTCCGGCGCAGCCGCGCCCGCTGATGACTGGGCTGGATCTGCCAGGCCAGGTGCACCACCGCGTCCAGCCCGGCCAGCCGTTCGGCGAGCGGGTGCAGGCAGCCCGGGTCACCGAGGTCGGCGGCGTGCCACCGCACCCCGTCGTACGGCGGTCCGGCGCCCGGCGGCGGGCAGCGTCGGGCGATGCCGAGCACCTCGACGTCCGACTCGCGGGCCAGCCGGCGCAGCAACGCCGTACCGACGTTGCCGGTGGCTCCGGTGATCGCGATCCGCATGTGGGCGGGTCTACCCGGCGGGCGTCCGGGTAACCCGTTCGGGGGGTTGTCGGGCCGGTCGTCAGGACATCGGGTTTGTCCTGCTCAGAAGTGGGAAGTCGCGGCCGGTGCGAGCCTTGACCAGACTTGAGCAGGCGACCAGCCTGGACCGGACGGCGGAACGCGTCCAGCGGATCGTCGCGGCGGCGATCCGCCCACAGCGGCTGCGCGACATCCTGCACGGGGTGGCGATCGGGCATCCCCTGCACCCGGCGCTGGTGCAGGTGCCGATCGGTGCCTGGTTCAGTACGGCGGTCCTCGACCTGATGCCCCAGCAGCGGCGGGCCGCCACCACGCTGGTGGCGATCGGTACGGCCGCCGCGCTGCCCACCGCGATCACCGGCTGGAACGACTGGGGGTCGCTCTCCCGCGAGCAGCAGCGGGTCGGCCTGGTGCACGCGCTCGCCAACGGCATGGCCATCGGACTGTACGCCGGCTCGCTGGCCGCCCGACTGACCGGCCGGCACGGCCTCGGCCGTACCCTCGGCTACCTCGGCCTGGCCGCCGTCAGCAGCGGCGGCTTCCTCGGCGGGCACCTCGCCTACAAGCAGGCGGCGAGCGTCAACCAGGGGGTGCCGGACCTGCGCCGGATCGAGGACGGCTGGCACGCGGTGGCGGACATGTCCGCGCTGCCGCAGAACAAGCTGCTGACCCGCCGGATCGACGACATCGCGGTCGTGGTCTACCGGGACGGCGACGACGTGACGGTGATGCTGGAGCGGTGCGCCCACCAGAGCGGCCCGCTCGGCGCCGGCCAGGTCGTCCGGGAGAACGGCCGTACCTGCGTGAAGTGCCCCTGGCACGGCAGCACGTTCGAGCTGGACGGCGGCGAGGTGGTGCACGGCCCGGCCAGCAGCGACCAGCAGGTCCTGCCCACCCGGGTCGTCGGCGGCGTCCTACAGACCCGCCTCCCCTGACGGCGGATCGGCGGGTTTCCCGGTACTTCCTGTTCAGCCGGTCGAGCGGTGCCGGCCGTTCGGCAGCGATGGCCGACGGCCCGAGCGGTTTCTGAGCCCGAAGACCGCGCCGATCTGCGCGCCGACGATGCTGGCCACCGCGATCACCGCCGAGACCGCGAGCGGCCGGTTCAACTCCTCCACCTCACCGGCCCGGGAGGCGCTGATCGTGTACGTGCTGCCGTCGTCACCACCACCACCGGACTGCTGGGCGGGCGGCGGGTCGGCCGGTGGTTGCGGACTGGCCGGTCGTTGCGGTGCGTCCGGCTGCCCGGCCTTCGGCGCCGCCGGTTGCGGTGCGTCCGGCTGGGGCTTCGGCGGCGGATCCACGGGTACGCTCTCCGGCCATCCGCCGGGCGGCGGCGGCGGGGTCGCGACCAGCCCGGTGGCGTGCTGGCGGGCGCCCCGGTCCTCGGCGGCCGGCGGCAGGTGCAGCAGTTGGCCAGGCCGGATCCGGTCCGGATCGCGGATCTCGTTGAGCCGGGCCAACTCGGGGTAGCGGTCGAAGTCGCCGAGGTAGCGGCCGGCGATGTGCCCCAGGTAGTCACCCCTCTCCACCCGGTAGACCGGCTCCGGCTGCTCCTGCGGCTTCCCGGCCAGCCACTGCGGCGCGGGTCCGGACGCCGGCTCCGCCGCCAGCCAGTGCGGCGCCGGCCCCGACGCCGGCCCGTCCCCGCTGACCGGCTGCCCCACGCTCACCACCTGTGCCCCGTTCACGGGCTGCCCTGCGGCCACCGGCTGCCCTGCCATGCCCGGCTGCCCTGCCATCCGAGGCTGGGGCACTGCCGCCGCTGCCGTCGTCGTCGGCCCGAGGACGGTGCTGGCGGCGGTGGCAGCCGGGCTGACCGCCAGAACCAGCGCCACCGAGCCGACCAGGGTGGCGGCCCAGCGTTGCTGGCGGCCGAGTCCGGGCAGCCGGATCGCCGGCCGGCGCAGGATCCTGGCCGGGATCTCGACGACGACCGAGAGGGCGAAGGTGGCCCAGCCGGCCCAGCCGACGACCGCCAGCGCTCGGAGGAAGAGCTGACCGTCGTCCCGGCTGGTCAGCGTGGTGCCGATCTCGCCGAGTCCGGGTACGTGGTCCGGCAGCGGGTTGCCGGCCAGCGCCAGCAGCGCCAGGGGCGCGCCGACCAGCAGTCCGATCAGGACGATCAACGCCCCGAGCCCGGTGCAGAACTGGCCGGCCCGGCGGGCCGCCCGGGATGCAGGCATGGCTATGCCCCCTATTCAGCGGTTCGTCGTGGTGAGGAGTGTCGCGGTGGCCGTACCGGGCACCGTGATGTTGTCGGCGAAACCGAACAGGTCGAGGAAGACCGTGTCGTAGTCGAGTTCGAGGTCGACCGTCAGGGTGGAGTTGTCCCCGGCGACCGCGAAGTCCACGTCCCAACGCTCGACGCCGTCCACGCTCGCGAGGTAGTTGCCGACCGCGGTCCGGGCCGCGGCCTGGTCCAGCAGGGTGGTGCCGTCGAGGAGTAGCTGCCCCAGGTCGATCGCCTGGCCGCCGGCCCGGGCCGCCTCGGCCGCCAGGTTGTCGGCGCGCTGCATCGTGCGGAGCTGGCCGGCACCGTCGTACGCCAGCCCGATGATCGCGAGTACGCCGATCAGCGCGACCGCAAGGAACAGGCTGACCCGCCCCGCGTCCGGCCCGACCGCCGGCACCACCGGGAAAGTAGATCTTGACGAGTTGTTGCTGCTGGAGCGAGAACAAGTCGTCAAGATCTCGCCATGTGACGCCGCTCGTCGAGGAGACAGACGTCGACCGGAAGCGGTGGCCATCGAGGTGGCCGGCGAACCCGGCGCTGCGCTCATCACGCACCACCAGTACTCGGGTTCGCCGTGGTGGGCGCTTCGGAAAATCCGAACCCGAGAGCCCGGCCACGGTAGCGGTCCAGTGGAGATGCGAACGTCGCCTCGACGGTGCTGTACGTCCGTACCCCCGGCAGCAGCGGCATCCGCAGGTCCCGTACGGAGACGTCGCAGGTGACCGTGACCACCACCGAGGCATCGGTGCCGAGTCCGGTGACGTACACCTCGTCGAAGCCGGCCCGCTGGCCGTTGACCGTACCGGCGAAGTCCAACTCGGGCTCGTCCGAGCAGGCGAGCCCCTCCGCGTCGAGCCGGCTCAGCACCGCCGCCCGTGCCGCGTCCCGCCCGTCGCCCGCCGTACGCGAGATCGAGGCGGCCCGGGCGGCGTCGTGCGCGGCGACCTCGATCGCCTCGTGCGCGACGGCGGTCCGGCCGGCGACCCCGGCCAGCGCGACCAGGGCCAGGAAGGCCGGGGTGAGGATCGCGGTCTCCACCGAGACCGAGCCCCGGTCCCGGCCGCGCGCCCCCCGCAGCACACCCGCGCCTGTCACGGCGCCTCCTCGTCGGTGAACCGCTCCACCGTGCCGGAGGCGGTCTCGCTGATCGGCGGCAACGAGATCAGCGGCACCACCCGGAGCGGCTCCCCGGTGACGGTGGCGCTCACCTGCGTGTCGTCCGGCTCCGGAACGGTGACCGTGACCTCCCAGCGGACCAGCCAGTCACCGGCCCGCTCCAGGAAGTCCTCGGCGCGCTGCTGTCCCACCCCCGGCTCGGCCTGGTAGGCGCGCTGCGCGCTCACCGCGGACTGGGCGGCGTTCAGCGCGGTGGACCGGGCGATGAACCAGGCGGCGGCCTGGATCGAGGCGAGCAGCAGGATCAGGATGGCCGGCATCAGCACGGCCAGTTCGACCGGGTTGGCACCCCGGTCCCGCTCCGCACCGACCAGCCGGTCCGGGCCGACGATCCGGCGCCACCGGCTCCCGGCCGTCGTCGCCGGGACCCGGTGCCGGATGCGGACGCGCGGCGGTCGTGGCACGGACTACTCCTGCGGCAGTCCGCCGGTGTCCGCGCCACCGCCCGGCTCCGGAATCGCGTCCATCCAGTCCGTGACGCTTCGCGACACGGCGACGGTGACCGCCAGGGCCGCGGCCACCAGGCCAAAGATGATCACCGCGGTCGGGACCGGGCTGTCACCCCGGTCCCCCTCACCGGTACGGCGCAGCTCGGCGATCCGCACGACGAGCGCAATGTGCAGGTAGTTGATGATCGACATTGCGGTCTCCCTTCAGTGCAACGGTGGTTCGGGGTCAGATCCGGGCCACGAACGGATAGAGGACGAAGCCGACGAGTACGAAGACCAGCAGCGCGCCCGGTACGTCCAGCCGACTGGTCACCGCCTCGGCCCGGGCCAGGTTGTCGGTCCGGATCTGGTCGCGCAGCGAGTCGGCCCGACCCCGCAGCGAGTCGTGTACCTGTGCGCCCTCGGTACCGGAGGACTGCATGATCGCCCCGACGTCACCGAGTTCCGGGATGCCGATCTTCTCGGCCAGTTCGCGCAGCTCGTCCCAGGGCGAGTGCATCTGGAGCTGGGCCAGCCGCAGCGCCTCCCGGATCCGCTCGAAGACCCAGCCGTCGCAGACCTCGGCCGCCCGCTCCAGCGCCTGCACCGGCCCGTGCGCGGCCGACAGTTGCAGGGCGACCAGATCCAGGTAGGCGCAGACGGCCTGCCGGAACTCGCGCCGGGCCCGCTCCGCCTTCACCAGTACGCTCCGGTGCGCCAGCAGGACGCAGAGCAGCGCGAAGCCGAGGGCGCCGACGGTCGGCACCACGAACGGCAGCCGGATCCCGGCGACGAAGAGGATCGCGGTCGACACCGCCGGCGTGGCCAGCCCGACCAACCCGGAGAGCAGCAGCGACAGCGTGTACTGCTCCGGCGACTGCCCGATCAGCGCGAGCTGCCGGTGCGGCGGACGCAGCCAGCGAGCCGCCCCGGCCAGCCATTCGAGGTCGCGGCGGGAAGCCCGGGTCGGCCGGCTCAACCCGGCCGGCTGGTGCAGCCGACGCAACGCCGGACCGAGCGCCGGAGTCGCCGGCAACGCCTCCCGAACCAGCAGGAACAGTCCGAACCCGACCGCAGCCCCACCGAGCACCCCGAACGTCAGGTACCAGTTCAGGATCATCTGAGCGCCTCCTCGCGGTCCGGCGGGGCGAGGAACCGGGCCGGTCGGGGCGGCAGGCTCATCGCCCGTACCCAGGCGAGCAGGGCGACGAAGGCGGAACCGAGCAGCACCATCACCAACTGCCCGTCCGGCGTCCCGTACGGCTCCATGTAGTCCGGGTTCACCAACCCGTACGCCAGGACCAGCAGGGTCATCCCGGTCAGGAAGCGCACCGCGAACCGGGGCTGCGCCCGCTTCGCCTCCACCTCCCGCCGGGTCACCACCTCGGCCGCCGCCGCCGAGGCGATCGCCCCGAGTACGTCGCCCAACCGCTCGCCCCGGTCGGTCAGGTGCAGGATCAGCGCCGCCACCACCTGGTCGCAGACCGGGTCACCGATCTCCTCGGCGAACGCCAGCAGCGCGGCCCGAGCCTGCCAGCCGGCCGCCAGCCGGGCGGCGAGCAGGCGTACCTCCTCGTCGACCTGCTCGGGTGCGGTCGCGACCGTACCGATGATCGCCTGCTGGAGGCCCTGGCCGGTGCCGGAGACGTCCTTCAGCCGGCGGGTCCACTCGCCGATCGCCTCGATCCGGTTGATCGCCCGCCGTTCGGCCCGACCGGTGCCGAGCAGCCACGGCACGCCCGGCACCGCGACGGCGACCAGCAGCCCGACCACCGGCAGCCCGGTGAGCAGGAACGCCACCGCCCCGGCCAGGATCGCCCCGACCAGCAGCGTCTGGTGCGCCCGCCGCTCCCGGGCACTCGTCCCGGAGCCGAGCCAGAGCCGACGCAGCCCCGATTCCCGCATCGGCCGGGCCGGCCGCTTCGTCCCGACCAGCGCCACGACCACCAGTACCAGCCCACCGGCACACGCGATCCCGGAGAGTACGGCGATCAGCTCGATGTTCGACGGCAGCGTCACCACACCACCCCCGGACCCGGCGGGCAGCCCGCGACCGGCACCACCGAGGTCGGGCCTGCCGTGCCCGGCGGAGGGATCAAGCCTGACCGCCCGGAGCCGGGCACGGCAGGCCCGACCCAGCCCCGCGCAGCCGGACCTGAGCCCACAAGCTGGCCGTCCCCCATGTCGGCCGCCGCAAGTTGGCCGTCCCCCATGCCGGCCACCACAAGCCCGCCGCCCCTCATGCCGGCCGCCCGAGCCGACTGTGCCGAGGCCGCCGCCACGCGCCCGTAGCCGCCTCGATGTAGCGGGTCAGCAGCCGCGCGTCGTACCCGACCCGGAGCAACTGGTCGCGGACCCGTTCCGGCAGGTGGCGGGGGACCGCCCGGCCGTCCGGCCCAGGGCCGAAGACGGTGGTCGTGGTGATCCGGTTGCCCTCGCCGACCCCGATGACCTCCTCGACGTGCGAGACGAACCGGTGCTTGCGGCCACCGATCGCGGTCTCGTCCTCGATGGTCACGTAGACGATCAGGTCGAGTGCGTTCCCGGCCATCCGCCGGGCCTGCTCGACGGTCATCTCCCGGCCGTGCGACAGCGCCAACTCGATGATCCGTTCGCTGACCCCGGCCGGGGTACGGGCGTGGATCGTGCACATCGAACCCCGGCTGGTGGTCATCGCCTGGAGCATCGGCACGATCTCCCGGGACCGGACCTCCCCGACGATGATCCGGAGTACGCCCATCCGCAGCGCCACCGGAATCAGGTCGGCGATCGTCACCTCACCGGCCGGTCGGCCGTCCGGCCCCCGGTCGCCGTGCCCCTCCCGGGACTCGAAGCTCATCACCGCCCGGTGCTTGCGCCCCCGCCGGGCCGGCAGCAGTTCCCGGCTCTCCTCCAGCAGCACGTACGGCTCGTCGGCCGGGATCTCGTCCATCAGCGCCCGGATCACCGTGGTCTTGCCCGCCCCGGCCAGCCCGGCGACCATGATGTTCAGCCCGGCCCGCATCGCCGCGCGCAGGAAGTCCCGGATCAGCCCGTCGAGCATCTCGTCCAGGTCGGCCCGGCCACCGGAGATCTCGTCGAGGGTCACCTCGATGGTGTTGTGCTTCCGGATCACCGCGTACGGGCGGTGGCTGACCAGGAAGACCGCCGCCAGCCGGCTGCCGTCCGGCAGTTGCAGGTCGAGCGTGGGCTTCGAGGTGGAGAGCGACCGTTCGGTGGCACCCGCCCGGCGCGCCGCCGCCTGGAGAATCTCCACCATCTCCTCGTCGCTGTCGGCGATCGGCTCGGCCCAGTCGACGCCACCGCCGCGCCGGGTGATCCGCACCGAGTCGCAACCGAGGATGTGCACCTCTTCGATCGAGTTGTCGACCAGCAGGGTCTGCAACCGGCCCAGCCCGACCAGCTCCGCGTTGACCTGGTCGAGCAGCATCCGCTCCTCGGCCGCCGACATCGGGGTACCGGCCCGTCGGGTCGAGTCGGCGTACTCGGCGACCACCGTCACGGCGAGCCGGGCCCGCTCGACGTCCTCCTCCGCGGTGCTGAACTCCCGACCGCGCTGCCACAGGGTCAGCCGCTCGCTCAGCTCCCGCCGGAGTTCCCGGACCACCGCGAAGTCGACCCGGGGCCGGGGCGGGGCGGGCGGCGTCACCGGCTGCGGCACCACCGGGTACGGCGCGGCTGCCGTGCCGTCGTACGGCGGCGTCGCACCGCCGCTGGGCAGTGGCACCGGCCGGTGCCCGTTGTGCGGGACGACCTGCCAGATCGGGGCGCTCGAGGCGGCGTCCGGGTCGTCCCGGGGACGTGGGTCGGAGTAGACCGGCTCAAATCGCACCGGAGACCCCCTCGATCGCGGCCGGCCAGCCGAGCCGGGCCCGGCGCCGGTCCAGGACCGCCCGGACCGGCACCTCCAGGCCGCTGGCGGCGCGCATCAGCGGCCGGTTGGCGCGTACGGTGCCGCCGTGGCTGAGCACCTCGGCGGTACGCGGGTCGTCCGGCAACTGCGCGATGACCGGGATCCGGAGCGCCTTGCCCACCTCGGTGCGGCCGTGCTCCCCGCCGATCAGCAGCAGTCGCAGCGTGTCGGCCGGTACCCGGTGTTCGGCGAAGTCCCGCTCGATCGCCCGGATGGTGGCCTGGGTGCTGGACAGGTGCGGCAGCCGGGCGGTGGTGACGACCAGCACGAGATCGGCGGCCCGGAGCAGTGGCCACGGCGGCCCGACCACCTGGAGCCGACCGCAGTCGACCAGCACGTCGTACGCCGGACGGCCCTTGGCCAGCCCGGAGAAGAAGTCGGCGAACCGCTGCCAGAGCGGTACGACGCTGCCGGCCTGCGCCGGGTCGACCACGCCGGGCAGCAGCAGCCGTTCCCGCTTGGGCGCGTCGAGGTCGACGAGCTGCGACCAGAACGCCTCTTCGAGGTTGCCGTCCCGCAACTCGCCCACGGCCAGCTCGCCGATGCCCCGGGGTCCGGGCAGCGCCCCGCCGAGATAGCCGGCCAGCACCGATCCGCCGGACGGGTCGCACTCGGCCAGTACCACCCGGTGGTGCCAGGTGAGTGTGCAGGCGAGTGCGGTCGTGGTGACCCCGGGCGATCCCTTGGCCGAGACGAGGGCGACGATGGCCACGGTCAGGCTGCCGCGTTCAGCACGACCGCGATCCGGTCGCTGGTGGCCAGCGCCACCACCGCCGGCACGTCCTTGGCCGCGAGCGCGAGATAGAGGACCACGGAGTTGCTGGCCGGTGCGGCCATGTCGATCACGGTGGCCTGGAACCGGGTGGCCGGTGCGGCGGCGGCCCGCGCGTCGTCGCCGGCGGTGCTGAACAGCAGCACCTTGTCGCCGGGGCGGAGCCGCTTCGCCGGTACCTCGCTGGGGCGCAGCCCGACCGAGATCTGCTGCTGGCCGGGGCCGAGCAGCGGCTTGTCGGTGAGCTGCGCCATGGTCAGCAGGGTGCCCGGGGTGAGGGTCACGGTGGCCCGCTTGCCGAGTACCTCCTCGATCCGGTCGGCGGCCACCGGTTCGAGGCCCTGACCGCCGGCCACCTGGACCGCCACCAGGTCGTCGGCGGTGAGCGCGGTGCCGACCGGTACGGCCCGGGCGACCGCGAGATAGCTGCCGGTGGCGCGTACGGAGGTGACCGCGAACGCGGACCCGAGCCCGCCGAGCGCGATCAGCAGTACGGCGAGGCCGAGCAGCCCGGGTCGCATCCGGCGCTGCCGGACGATCCGGGGCGGGGTGATCGGCGCGTCGATCGGCGCCCCGGTGGTCGGAGTGGTCGCCACGGTCACCTCGTCACCACCTGGAGTTCGTCGATCCGGATCGAGGTCGTGGCCTCGCGGCTGGTGGAGAGCGCGTCCTCGTCACCCTCGCCGGTGCTGCTGCCCCACGGCACCGTCCAGTGCTTGACCGCGGTGATCTCGTACCGCCCACCCGGCTTCGTGCTGCTCGCTCGCGGATAACCCGCGTACGCGCACGCCTCGGCGGGTGGCCGGCGCGGGTCGTGGGTGCCGGCCTTGAACGGGATGCCGGCCCGGGTGCACTCCAGCGTCTCGCCGTTGCCCATCCGCCAGACGATCTTCGTCGGGATCGCCTCGATCCAGACCGTCACGCCGCCCTCGGTGTCCGTCTTCCGGATGGTCGCCCAACTCGACGCGTCGTGCAGCCAGACCGGCACGCCGACGAGTCCGGGCGCGTCACTCGGCGCGGTACGGATCTCGGGCGGGTCCAGCACCAGGTTGGCGTACAGGTCCAGGGCCATCTGCTGGGGGTCCGGCGGTGCGAAGCCGGCCGGTGGGTCGGTCAGGAAGACGAGTTCGGAACTGCCCGCGTCGCTGCACGTCCGCAGGTATGCCGTCTTCCCCTCCTCGACGTCCGGTGGCTGTGGTTCGGCCCGCTTGTAGTAGCAGTCGTCGGCGCTGTTGAACCAGCCGAGCACGTTGTCGTAGCAGGGCACCCGGGTGCCGTCGTCCTTCTCGCAGACCCGGTCGCCACCGCCGGAGCCGCCGCCGTCACCGGAGCCCGAACCGTCGCCCTCGTCGTCACCCGGCTCGCCGGGCAGGTTCTCCCAGACGTCGCAGTTGCCCTGCCCGGGTGGGCACTCCGCCCCCGGGGCGGCGGCGGCGGGACCGCCGGTCACCACCAGCCCGGCGGCCAGCGCCAACACAGCCAGCGCACCGGTCGCCAGCGCCTGCCGACTCAACCCGGCCAGGGCATCCCGCGCGAACCCTCGCCGGGTCAGCACGGCTGGTCCTCGTGCGAGGCGCCGACGTTGATCAGCCAGCGGCCGTCGGGATAGCGGGTGGCGGTCGCGGTGGCGAGGTGCCGGCCGTTGGTCGAGCCTGGGACCACCTTCCGGTCCTTCTTGTAGACCAGCCGGTAGCCGGTGGCGTCGATGCAGTCCTGGATCGAGACGGTGGCCGGGTCGGAGTCGAGGTCGACCGCGGTGACCGTCGGATTGGAGACGAGCTTTCCGGTACGCATCGCGCCGTGCTCCTTCGCATCGCGAATGGTGAGCCTGACCCGGGTCAGTAGTGGATCGGCGAGATATTTCCGCAGTTGCGGATCAAGCGGATCGCCGGCCTGCTCCGCTTTCCGGACGGCGGCCAGATAGCCGGCATAGGCGGCGAGTGCGGACTTCTCCGCCTCGGCGGCCCGGGCGTCGGCGCTGGCGGCCGGTTCGGCGTCGGTGTCGCGTGCCGCGGCGCTGCCCGGCCGGTTGCCGCAGCCGGTGCCGCCGACGAGCAGCGCCACCGCGAGCAGGGCGCTCCAGAGGTACGCCGGTTGCCAGAGGTACGCCGGTTGCCGCGTTCGCAACGGTGCCTCCTCCTGCTCCGCCGCTGACCGCCCACCTGAGCGGAGTTGACCGGGTTGGCTCCCGCCGATCCGATCCGGCGGCCGGGACGTGGGCACGGCCGCTCCGCCCCGAAGGCCCTCGACCGGGCCCGGCGCCGCTGCATCCACATTCGGGTAAGTCGATCTAGATTCTGGGTATGGTATTGCCAATCGATCTTCTTGTTGCCTGTTGGCCGACGGTTGTGCGTCGTCCAGATGGCGAGCATAGGCTGACCGCCGACGATACAACAGGGGCTATTTGAGAGAATACGTACGGTTACGATCTCTGTTGTCGACCGACGTCTTGATCCTAAGATGTCGATCGATGGAGCGCATTTGATCAATAGCTGGCGAGCGGGAAAGATCCGCTGCCCCTTCCGTTCTGATTGTGCCGGCCCGGTGGAGCGAAATGCCATGGATGACGATGATCTGACAGCTTCCGTACCGGGGCCTCCGGGGGGCCGCGCCGGGCTCGCCGGGCCGCCGCCACGGCGTGATCCGGCCGCCGTCCGTGTGGCGGGTACGGGCGCGCCGAAGCAGGGAAGATCCGCGAATCGCGATCATGAAGTTACTCTGCGTACCCAATGTCGGCCCGGATCGCGCTGGCCGACGCGGAGCCTCGCGCTGCTGGCCGTCGCCCCGGTACTGCGCTGGCTCGTCGCCGCCGAGTCGGTGCCGTACGGCCAGCCGCGCCGGTCCGCCTGCGACCACTGTGCCACGCCGGTCGGCCCGGCCGGGCCGCTGCGCCCGCTCACCCCGTCGGCCACCTGCGCCGGCTGTGGAGCCAGGGTCGGCGCTCCACCGCTGGCCGTCGAGTTCGCCCTGCTCCTCGCGGTCGCGGCAGTGCTCGTGGCGGCCCGGCCGCCGATCGAGTCGATCGCGTTCGGCTGGTGGGCGGTGTGCGCCGTGCCGCTGCTCTTCGTCGACGTGGCCGTACACCGGCTGCCGGACCGGCTCACGTACGCCGCCGCGGCCGGCACCCTGGGCCTGCTCGGCGTGGCGGCCCTGGTCGACGGCGACTTCTCGGCCTGGTGGCGGGCCGTACTGGCCGGGCTCGGGGCGGCGCTGTTCCTCGCCGGCACCACCCTGCTGCTCGGCCGTCGGGGCTTCGGGCTGGGCGACGCCAAGCTGGCGCTGAGCGCGGTCGCGGTACTCGGCTGGCTCGGCTGGCCGGCGGTGGTAGTCGGCGCGCTGCTCACCTTCGGTGCCTCGGCGCTGTGCGGGCTGGCCCTGCTGGCCACCCGCCGGATCGGCCGGGGCGGCCACCTCCCGTTCGGCCCGTTCCTGGTCCTCGGCACCCTGGCCACCCTGGCGCTGAGCTGAGCGTGGGGTCTCACGGCCGACCCGGTGAAGGCACGCCAGCGTCAGGCTCTGGTCGGGGCTAGCTGATCGGCCGGTCGCACCGGCCGGACGCGACCGAACGAAGAGGTTCGCCAAGCACGTAAGCTGGGATTGCGGCCCCGGCCGGTCCGGGTCGCCCAACCTGGGACCCGTGCCAGGTGCGGCGCCTGTCCGGTACAAATGGACGGTGCTTATGCGTTTCGACCTTCTTGGTCCGCTGGTGGTCTGGCGCGAGGGCCGACCGGTTTCGCTGGGCTCTGTGAAGCAGCGCCTGCTGCTGGCGGCCCTGCTGATGCGGCCGAATGAAGTCGTCGGCACGGATGAGCTGGCCGCGGTGTTGTGGGCCGACGGGTCACCCCCGTCAGCGGCGGCCAACCTGCGCACCTACGTGCGGGGACTGCGGCGATCACTGGGGGGCGGCGAGTCGTGGGAGGGGATCTCCGCCGCGGCCGGTGGCTACCGGCTCCGGGTGGAGCCCGACGAGCGGGATCTGGACCGGTTCGACGCGGCTGCGGCCCGCGGCAGGGACGCTCTCGCCGCCGGAGACGCGGTCCGGGCCGAGAGCGAACTCGCCACCGCCGTCGCCATGTGGCGTGGAGCGGCGCTGTCCGATCTGCCGCCGCATCCACTGGTGGCCCGGCGGGTCCGGCAGTTGGAGGAACGGCGGATGGTCGCCGAGGAGAACTTGGCCGAGGCGATGTTGGCGCTCGGCTCGTCGGCCGAGGTGGTCCAGCGGCTACGGGCCCTGCTCGATCGGAGTCCACTGCGGCAACGGGCGTGGGGTCAGCTGATGCTCGGTCTGTACCGGATCGGCGATGTGGCCGCCGCGCTCGACGCGTTCCGGCAGGCGCGGCAGGTACTGGCCGAGCAGACCGGTCTGGACCCGGCGCCACAGCTGATCCAGTTACACAACGACATCCTGCACCACCGCCCGAACCTCGCTGCGGAGCCGGCTACCGGATCGGGCGGGCCGGTGCCCGACGTCGCACTGCCGGATCCGCTCGGTGGACGTCCCGAGCAACTGCCTCTCGCGGTGTCCGGATTCGTGGGCCGCAGCGCCGAGCTCGCCAGCCTTGACACGCTCCTCGACAGAGAGGCGCAGGGGCCGACGACGGTGGCCATCTCCGCGTTGTCCGGTATGGCCGGGGTCGGTAAGACCACCCTGACCCTGCACTGGGCACACCGGGTGGCCGGGCACTTCCCCGACGGCCAGCTCTACGCGAACCTTCGCGGGTACGACGATGCCGACGTGGTGTCCCCGGCCGATGCCCTGCTCGGCTTCCTCGAGGCGCTCGGCGTGCCCCACGATCGGATCCCGGCCAGCGTGGAGGCACGGACCGGGCTCTACCGCGGCCTGCTGGCCTCCCGCCGGATGCTCGTGGTGCTCGACAACGCACGCGACTCCGCCCAGGTACGTCCCCTGCTGCCCGGTGCCGGCAGGTGTGTGGTCGTGGTCACCAGCCGCGATCAGCTCAGCGGCCTGGTCGCCGCGGAGTGCGCCGTACCCCTGACGCTGGACGTACTCACCCCTGAGGAGTCGATGAGCCTGCTGGCCAGCAGGCTCGGCTCCAACCGACTCGTCGCCGAGCCAGCCGCTGCTGCCGGCATCATCGCCGCAACCGGCCGACTTCCACTCGCCCTGTCGATGGTGGCCGCCCGCATCGCCATGCACCCCTCGTTCCCACTCGACGCCTTCGCCGCCGAGCTGCACGCGGCCGAGGCGAGACTCGACGCCCTGGCGAACGGGGACGCCCGGCGCGTCTTCTCGTGGTCTTACCTGGCTCTGAGCCGGGACTCGGCACGACTGTTCAGACTGCTGGGGTTGCATCCCGGCCCCGATCTGACGGCCGACACCGCCGCGGCACTCGCCGGAGTGTCCGTACCGGCCGTCGTACCAGCGCTGCGTGAGCTGACCCGGCTCCACCTGTTGACCGAACACATGCCGGGCCGGTATGCCTTCCACGATCTCCTGCGACGCTACGCGGCCGAGCTCACGGAATCGTCGGAGCACACCGACGAACAGGTGGCCACCAGACACCGGTTGTACGACCATTACCTGCACAACGCCTATCCCGCCGCCCTGTTGCTCCAGCCGCAGTGGGCGCCCATCGACCCGGTGCCACCGCTGCCGACGTACGCGGGCCGACCCGCGACCGATCACGACACCGCACTCGCCTGGTTCGCGGCGGAGCAACATGTGCTGCAACGCCTGGTCGTCCAGGCCGCCGAGACAGGATTCGAGGCGTACGCCTGGCAGATCGCCTGGACGCTGAACACGTTCCTCGCACCGCGCGGTCTCTGGCAGGAGCAACTCGCCACCCAGCAGGTCGCGCTCGTGGCCGCCGAGAAGATCGACGACGTCGCCGGGCAGGCCGCGACCAACCGGCTGCTGGCCCGCGCGTTCACCCGGCTCGGTCAGCACGACACTGCCGAGTATCGGCTGAGGCGCGCACTCGAACTACACGAACGCCTCGGCGATCCGACCGGCCAGGCGCAGACCCTGCACAACTACTGCGAACTCTGCTACCTGCGCGGCCGGCTGGACGAGGCGCTCGCGCACGGCCGCGAGGCGCTGCGGCTCTACCGGTTGGCCGGCAACGGAGCCGGGGAGGCACGGACGCTGAACGCGATCGGCTGGTTGCACGCCAGCACGGGCGACTTTGCCCAGGCCATCGCGAGCTGCACGGAGGCACTCGCCCAGCAACAACGCAGCGGCGACCGTAACGGTCAGGCGGCGACGCTGGACAGCCTCGGCTTCGCGTACGACCGCCTCGGCGAACACGGTCGGGCACTGAGCTGCTACGAACAGGCGATTCAGCTCTTCCGCGACTCTGCGGACCGGTACCACGAGGCCGAAACCCTCATCCGGCTCGGCGAGACGCGGGAAGCGTTGGCCGACCTGCCCGGGGCGGCGGCCGCATGGCGGCGAGCGACGCAGATCTACGACGATCTGAGCGATCCGGCAGCCGAGGAGATCCGCCGCCGTCTTGAACGCATGGGTTGATCCTCCGGTCAGCCGTCGACGGCGGGCGGCGACCGCGGCGAAGCGCTGCTGGTCAGGGTCTCGGGTACATCACACCCGGATGACCCGGGCGGGTGGTCGACCTGTACGCCAGTTGTGCCTGGGTTGTACGCACCCCACCGTACGGTTTCACCGTCCGCACTGCCCCATCGGAGAGCACCCCGTGCCCGGGGCGCGCGACGACGCGCAGAGCTCGGACGACGAGGCGCCCAGCGACTCGAATCTGACCAAGAACGACCAGCCCCACCTGGAGGATCTGTACTCATGCGTAAATCCATCGTGGCCGCCGCGACGGCGCTGACCGCTGTCGCGACCGGTTTCGCCGTGGCCGGAGTCGTCGTGCCCGCCGGGCCGGCGAACGCGGCGCTCAGCGACGTTCCCGCGGACTGCGGTGTTTCCACGGCGGCATACCGTTCCGATGGGCAGCGTCTCAGCTACGTCTACTCCGACAGGACGACCAGCACCAAGGCCTACGCCAACGACAATCTTGGCTGGGTGCCGTCGGCGCATCAGCAGATCGGCGGCTCCGGTGACGACACCAGCTTCCGCAGCACCGAGTACGCCGCCCACCCGACCGACGGCTGGCTCTACAAGGTGAGCCGTCAGGGCGAGTTGGTCGACGGCACCTGGAGGGTCACGGCGAAGAGTGCCAGCCGCCTCAAGAACGGGTTCGCCGGTACCCGCATCCTCGCATCGGCGTCGCCGTACCTCTACCGCGTGGAGGGCACTTCGCTCTACCGCTACACGGAGACCTACGTGGACGACGTGTTCACCCTCTCGGCGCCGACGAAGCTGAAGGGCGTCGGCTGGGACACGGTCAACACCCTGACCTACGAGCGCAGCGGCGGAACGGGCAGCGCCGCCGTGGACGTGCTGATCGGTACCACGACCAACGGGGAGCTCAGGGAGTGGCGAATCAACCGGGCCACCCCGACGACGATCGCCTCGAAGGTGTTGCGGGCGAGCGGCTGGGCGTCCTTCACCAGCCTCAGCACGGGTTACTGTGCCGCGCACCCCGACGGTCGGCCGCTGCTCGGGATCAAAGCCACCGGCGTGGCCTCCGTGCACTTCGACGCCCTTAAGACGGACGGAGTCGGCACGGACATCAAGGGCGGCTCCCTCGGCGCGCTCGGCTGGACCGCAAAGGCCTACGGTCAGTAGCGGGAATCCCCCGCGCCGATCGGTTCAGGTGGAAAGGTCGATTGCGTCAGGCGGCCGGGCCGGAGCGGGTGGCCGACCGGCCGGCCCGGTAGGCGCGCATCTTGGCCCGGCTGCCGCAGATGCTCATCGTGCACCAGCGGCCCCGCCCTGCCGGGCTGTGGTCGTAGTACACCCACTGGCAGCGGTGCGCGGCGCACGCCTTCAGCCGGGGCCAGGTGCCGGCGGTGGCGGCGTTCAGGATCGCGGCTGCCACGCCGGCGATCAGCGCCGCCGACCCGCCGAGCCCGGTCGCCGGCACCGCCCGCGCCGCACCGGTCCCGTCGATGGTGAGCAGCAGCGGGGACGTGCCGAGGGTGTAGCGCAGCGCGGCGGCGGACGCGGCCGGTACCTCGCTGCCGGCGTGTCCCCGGCAGGCGTCCCGCAACGCCTCCCGGAACCGCCGGGTCTCGGTCACGTCGGAGTCGGTGAAGCTGAGTCCGGCCGCGTCGTGCGCGGCGGCGAAGGCGGTGAGTTCGGCGATCGTACGCAGCCGGTCGCGGCCCGCCTCGATGTCGACGGTGTTCAACAGGTCCTGCACCAGTGCCAGCGGTCCGGGCGCGGGGGAACGGTCACCGGGCTGCCTCATGGCGCCACCGTACGCACCCGGTGCCAGCCTGAGGTAGCCGCTATCAATTCTTTTTAGTCAATGCCTCGGAATGAGTTCGGACGTCAGCGGGTCGATGCCAGCCGGTGGGTGAGCGCGGTGTGCCGGCGACCGGTGCCGGCGGTACGGACCGCGATGGCCAGCGCCTTGCGTGACCCGGCCAGTACCACCAGCTTCCGGGCCCGGGTCACCGCCGTGTAGAGCAGGTTCCGTTGCAGCATCGTGTAGGAGCCCATCGTCACCGGTACCACCACGGCCGGATATTCGCTGCCCTGCGACCGGTGCACCGTGATGGCGTACGCGTGTTGCAGCTCGTCGAGTTCGTCGAAGTCGTACCCGATCTCCTCGGCCTCGTCGGTGCGGACGGTGAGCTTCCGGTCCTCCACCGACAGTTCGGTGACCACCCCGACGGTGCCGTTGAAGACCCCGGCGGCGCCCTTGTCGTAGTTGTTCCTGATCTGGATGACCTTGTCGCCGACCCGGAACACCCGGGCACCGTGCCGGCGCTCCGGCTGCCCCTCCCGGTACGGCGAGATCGCCTGTTGCAGCGCGGTGTTCAGGCTGCCGGCGCCGGCCGGACCCCGGTGCATCGGGGTGAGCACCTGGATGTCCCGGGGACGCAGGCCGAACTTGCGCGGCACCCGGCGGGCGACGATGTCCACCACCAGTTCGGCGGTAGCGTCCGGCTCGTCCACCGGAAAGAGGAAGAAGTCGGGATATTCGCCGAGCAGCGGCGACTGGCCGGCGTTGATCCGGTGCGCGTTGACCACCACGCCGGACTTCTGGGCCTGCCGGAAGATCTTGGTCAACCGGACCCGGGGGACCGACTCGGCACCGAGTACGTCCCGGAGCACCTCGCCGGCCCCGACCGAGGGCAACTGGTCGACGTCGCCGACCAGCAGCAGGTGCGCGCCGGGCGCGACCGCCTTGACGAGCTTGTTCGCCAGGATCAGGTCCAACATGGACGCCTCGTCCACCACCACCAGGTCGGCGTCGATCGGGTTGTCCCGGTCGTGCGTCGGGTCGCCGCCGGGCCGCAGTTGCAGCAGCCGGTGTACGGTCGCCGCCGGATGCCCGGTCAGTTCGGTCATCCGCTTCGCGGCCCGGCCGGTCGGCGCGGCCAGCACGATCTTCGCGCCCTTGGCGGCGGCGAGCGCGATCACCGACGAGACGGTGAACGACTTGCCGCAGCCGGGTCCGCCGGTCAGCACCGCGACCTTCGAGGTCAGCGCCAGCCTGACCGCGGCCTCCTGCTCCGGGGCCAGTTCGGCACCCGTCCGGGTACGCAACCAGGTCAACGCCTTCGCCCAGTCCACAGTGGCGAATGCCGGCATCCGGTCGCTCCGGTGTCGCAGCAGCCGCAGCAGGCTGGCGGCGAGCGCCGACTCGGCCCGGTGGAACGGCACCAGGTAGACCGCCGGAATCGTGCCGCCCTCACTGCTGCTCGCGTTCGGCACCGCCTCGCGTACCACGCCCTCGTCGGCGGCGAGGTCGGCCAGGCAGCCCCGCACCAGCTCCACCGGTACGCCGAGGATCTCGGCGGCGTCGGCGATCAGGTTCGGTTCCGGCAGGTAGCAGTGCCCGCCGTCGGCCGCCTCGGAGAGGGTGTACTGGATGCCGGCCCGGACCCGCTGCGGACTGTCGTGTGGGATGCCGACGCCCTGGGCGATGGTGTCCGCGGTCTTGAACCCGATCCCCCAGACGTCGGCGGCCAGCCGGTACGGCTCGTTGCGGACGACCGAGATCGACCCGTCGCCGTACTTCTTGTAGATGCGTACGGCCAGTGAGGTGGAGACGCCGACGCCCTGGAGGAAGACCATCACCTCCTTGATGGACTGTTGCTCCACCCAGGCGGCGGCGATCAGCTTCGTCCGCTTCGGGCCGAGCCCGGGGACCTCGACCAGTCGTCCGACCTCCTCCTCGATGACCCGCAGCGTGTCGACGCCGAAGTGCCCGACGATCCGCTCCGCCATCTTCGGGCCGATCCCCTTGATCAGCCCCGAGCCGAGGTATCGCTCGATGCCCTGCACCGTCGCCGGCAGCACCGTCGTGTACGACTGCACCTCGAACTGCCGCCCGTACTTCGGGTGCGTGCCCCAGCGCCCGACCAGCCGTACGCTCTCGCCGGGCTGCACCCCGAGCAGCGAGCCGACCACGGTCAGCAGGTCGGGGCCGGTCCGCTCGGTGGCGAACCGGGCGATGGTGTAGCCGGTCTCCTCGTTGGCATAGGTGATCCGTTCCAGCACCGCCTCCAGCACCACGCCGCCCGACCGGTCGGCGGGACGGCGCTCGGCAGTCGACCCCGAGGGTGCCTCGGTCGACGCCGACGGTGCCTCGGTCGGCGCCTGCCGTGGGGCGGTCGGCGCCTGCTGTCCGGTCACGGAAGCATCATGCAGCACGGCTGCGTCACCCACGTCCCGGTCGCCCCGGTCGCCCCGGTGGGCCCGCTGGCCCCGGCCGTCGCCAACTGCGGAGATCCCGGCCCACGCCGGCACGGCCCGGCTTAGCGTGAGGCCATGGACGACGGGGCGCGGGCGCTGGTTATCGACGGTGAGCTGCACGATCTCCTGGTGATGCTGGCCAGGAGTCGGGACGAGACGGTCGGCGAGACGGCCACCCGGATCATCGAGGCGGAGTTCGACCGGATCAACCCGGGAATGCTGGACGACATCCGCCGCCCCGGCGCGGCGATCAAACGCCTCTACGCGGCGACCGGGCGGCCGGTCCCGCCGGCCTTCCAGGAGATGGTCGAGCGCGAGTTCGGTGGTGCCGCCGGGCTGCGCGAACTCGACGACACCGGCCAACTGCAACGCATGTAGCCGCCGACCCGGGGGGAGGCGGGCCGCCGGGGAGGCGGGATCGGCTGCCCCCTGTGTAGTGGCGGGCCGGGTAAGAATGGCCACGATGATCGAGGCCATCGAACTGACGAAGCAGTACCGGCGGGTCCGGGCCGTGGACGGCGTGACGTTCTCCGCCGTACCGGGTCGGGTGACCGGTTTTCTCGGGCTGAACGGCTCGGGTAAGACCACCACGCTGCGGATGCTGCTCGGGCTGAGCCGCCCGACGTCCGGCCGGGCACTGATCGACAAGCGGCGGTTCCGCGATCTGGCACATCCGCTGCGGCAGGTCGGCGCCGTCCTCGAACAGGGCATCAGCCACCCCGGCCAGGTCCGGCCGGGCGCATCTGGTCACCCAGGCAATCCTGGCCGGCGCCGGCCGGTCCCGGGTCGACCACCTGATCGAGTACGTCGGCCTGGCGCACGCCGCCGACCAGCGCACCGGCGACTACTCGCTCGGCATGCGGCAGCGGCTCGCGGTGGCGACCGCGCTGCTCGGCAGCCCGCCGGTACTGATCCTGGACGAGCCGGCGAACGGCCTCGACCCGGAGGGGATCGCCTGGTTGCGCGAGCTGCTGCGCGAGCACGCCCGGGCCGGCGGCACCGTCCTGATCTCCAGTCACCTGCTCGCCGAACTGGCCCAGCTCATCGACGACGTGGTGATCATCGCCAAGGGTCGGGTCAGGTGCGCCGCCCCGCTCGCCGAGCTGTACGGCGGCACCACCCGCCGGCTCCGGATCCGGGGCGGTGATCCCCGGCGGCTGTGGCAGGCGTTCGAGCGGGCCGGCGCCCGGGTCAGCTCGGACGGGCACGCGCTGGAGGTGTGGGGCCTCTCCCCGGAGCACGCGGGTGAGATCGTCTTCGTGGAGGGCCTGCTCGGCCGGCTCTCCGCGCCGCTGCCGTTCTCGGCGTTCCTCGGTGCCGGCGGCGGCGACCGGACGAGTCTGCTGATCGCCGCCGCCTGGACCGCGCTGGCCCTGGCCGGCGCGGTGCTCGCGATCCGCCGCGACCTCACCGCCGACTGATCGTCCGCCAGCCCTCGTACGCCAGCACCGGTGCCGGGTCGTGAACTGTTTTCCCGCGGCCTGCGGATAACAGGCGATGATGCCCTGCTCCGCGAAAGGTCGTGCATGAAACGTCTAAGACGGGTCAAGGCTGTCGACGTCACCACACTGACGGACGCGGCGGTCATCGAGCGGTCCGTCCAGGATCCCGAGAGCTTCGCGGCGATCTTCGACCGGCACGCGCCGTACATCCATCGCTACCTGGCGCGGCGGCTCGGTGCCGGTGTCGCGGACGACATGGTCGGCGAGACGTTCCTGGCGGCGTTCCGTCGTCGGGAGCGTTTCGACACCGCCCACGTCGACGCCCGGCCGTGGCTGTACGGGATTGCCACAAACGTCGTCAGCCAGCACCGACGCGAGGAAGAGCACGAGTACCGGCTGCGCCAGGCGTACGTCCCGGCGACGAGCGAGCCGTCGTACGCCGACCGGGTCGCCACGGCGGTGACCGCGCAGTCGCTGCGCCAGGTGTTGTTCGGCGCTCTGGCCAGGCTCTCCACCGGCGACCGCGACGTGCTGCTGCTGGTCGCCTGGGAGGAACTGACCTACGACGAGGTCGCTGCCGCGCTGGCGATCCCGGTCGGCACCGTGCGTTCACGACTCAACCGCGCCCGCAAGCTGCTCCGCACGGAACTGGGCGGCGACTCCACCAGCACCATCAAGGAGGCACTCAGCAATGGATGATCTGCGACTGCTCCAGCAGGTGGGTCAGGAGATCCCGCTGGCAACCCCCGACCAGTTGGCGCCGACCCGTGACCGGATCCTGGCCGCGATGACTCCCACGCCCGCCGCGTCTCCTGCGCCCACGACGATCCGACGCGAGGCTCGCCGACGCTGGCGGTTCGTGTTCGGCGGTGTGGCGGCGGCGGGTCTCGCGGCGGCGATCGTCTCGGTATTCGTGCTCGCTCCCGATCGGGTCGGCGGTGACGTGCCCGCTGCCAAGGCCGACGCTCGCCAGGTGCTGCGGGACGCGGCGGCTGCGGCGCTCCGGCTGCCCGACGTCGCCCCTCGTCCGGACCAGTTCATCTATACCCGGAGCCAGGAGGGCCGGAACCTGCACGAGAGTTGGCTGTCGGTGGACGGGACCAGGGACGGCCTCATCAGGACGACCTCTGCCGACGGCAAGACCGAAGACCTTCACCCGGGCTGCCGGGACGGGCGGAGGAACGCGGAGCGCGGCAACCTGGTAGTTCCGGGCCGGACCGAGCCGTGTACCCCGGAACCCAATTACCTCGACCTGCCCACCGACGCGGCGGCGATGGGGGCTTACCTGGCAGAGCACCGCAGCGGCGAGCCCGGTTCGGTGAACGCCGCCGGCAAGGACGTGATGGATCTCGGTTACGGCTACCTACGACCGCAGTCGCGGGCCGCGCTGTACGAGGCTGCGGCAGCGGTGCCGGGTCTACGCGCCGTCGAGAACGTCAAGGACGGCGCAGGCCGGCCAGGGATCGGAATCACCTGGCCGACGCAGGGAGGAACGGGCGACATCGTCCTCGTCTTCGATGCCAAGAGCTACGCCTTCCTCGGCGTCTCGGGATCGTCGGCGGTGCTGGCCCTCTCCGTTGTCGACAAGGTAGGCCAGACCGGCTGACCCACCCGTACCACCTCACCCGTACCACCTCACCCGTACCACCTCGGGCGGGCCGCCGCGCGGCGGCCCGCCCGAGCTTTCCCGTCGGTCCGCGCTGTCGAGCTGCCCCGGCTGTGCGCCCACGTCGCGCACGCATCGGACCGACCGCTCCCTTCCGTGGCGGCTGCGGAGACCCCCGCCCGACCCCCTGGAGGTTGGAACTCATGCGTTCTCGCCTGGTCCTGGTGCTCGCGGTCGTGTCGATCGTGCTCGGTGGTGCCCTGCTCGTGCTCGACGGACACGCCCGATTCCCCGCCGTCCCCGGTACGGCCTTTGCCGGCTCGGGAGTCCCCGCCGCGTCGACCCCGCCTCCGCCACCGCCTCCGCCGCCGACCCTGGTCGACAGTCCGGTCTCGGTGAAGGTGGACGGCTTCTTCGCGTGGGCCCTGCTGGACCGCGAGAGTGAACAGATCACCGGCTCGGCCAACAGCGCCAGATCGACCAACTCCACCGAATCGATGATCAAGATCTGGATCGTCTCGGACTTCCTGCGCCGTACGGCCTCGGCGGGCAATACGCCGTCGGACAGGCGGTTGAGACAGGCCAGCCAGGCAATCCGCAACAGTTCCAACGACTCGGCCGAGGCGCTCTACGACCTCGGCGGCCGGACGGCGGTGATCGAACGGATGATCTCGCGGTGCGGGCTGACGAACACGAGGGCGAGTACCAGGCCCGGCTACGTCGGCTGGTGGAGTTTCACCGAGATGAGCGCCCAGGACGCCGTACGGCTGGGCGAGTGTGTCAAGAGTGGCCGTGCGGCGGGGTCCGAGTGGACCAAGTGGGTCCTTAGGGAGATGCGCAACGTCTGGGGTACCACCGCCGAGAGGGATCAGCAGGCGACGAGGGAGGGCGGCCGGTGGGGCATCATCGACGGACTGCCCGACGAGCTGCTCGAAACGGACCCGGTGAGCATCAAGAACGGCTGGACCTCGCTCGCCTACGACGGCAAGTGGCATGTCAACTGTCTGGCCGTCAGTAACAAGTGGGTGTTGGCGGTGCAGACGCGCTACCCCGACGCGCGGGGTCTCGACTACGGCGCGCGGATCTGTGCCAGCGTCGCCTCTCAACTGGTGACCCCGAAGCCGGAGCCGTAGCGACTGGCTGGCGGGTTCCGAGCGCTCGGTGTCCGATCAGCGGTTCGGGTCGTGTGGGCGGATGGGCGGGCTGACGAGCAGGATGCCGTGCCAGAGGTCGAAGATGTCGGCGCGCGGCACGGGCAGGCGTACGCCGCAGGCTTCGACCAGGGCGCGCAGGGCGGCCCGCCGGTGGGTGCAGGGATGCCGTGCACCACAGGCGCAGCGGTTGCCGTCGGCACGATGGAGCTGGTGCAGGGCGTACGCGATCCGCCACAGCGTGGGCATCGGGCAACCCGGAGGTGGCTCGGCGGGCGGATGGAGTGGGTCGAACGGCAGCCCTGTCATCGGCCACCGTCGCCGTCCACGAGTCCGAGGCGGCGGCGCCAGCCGACGGTGAGCAGCGGTGCCACCCGGAGCACCGGCCCGACGTACGCCAGCAGTCGGCCGCGTCCGGTGTGCGGGACGACCGGTGGCAGCACCGGTAGGCCAAGCTCGACCAGGCGGTTCGCCGCCACGTTGGCCGGCTGGCACGGGCCGGCGACCAGGCAGATCGGACAGACGCCGGTCTCCCGATCGGGTACGTGCGCGGCGAGCACCTGATGTGCCGCGTCTGCTTCGACGCTCGCCCGGGAACGGTAGGTCGTCATCGGCTGTCCCCTCAGTCCCGAGGGTCGGTGTCGTGCGGGTAGGTGGATGGGCGCCCGGCCGCCCGGCCCGCCGTTCTTCGGGGGAAGAGGCGGGTCCGGCGGGCCGTGCCGTCGGCGGCCGAGCGCCCATCCGGCTTTCGGGGTATCGCGTCAGGTGACTGTGGATGTACGTTCAGCATGCACATAAATCGAGGTCTGTGCAAGCTTGCATATCAACGAGTCTTGCTGGATGCTGCTTCCGGACAGTCGATGGCGAGGAGGGTGTCATGCCGAACGAGCAGGCGTTCACGCTGCGGGCGCAGTGGCTCGGTCAACAGCTCCGCGAGATGCGCGAGTCGCGGAAGCTGACCTTGAAGGCGGTCGGTGACTTCATCAAGCGCGACCCGTCCACGGTCAGCCGCATCGAGTCCGGCATGCTGCCGGCCCGAGTACCCGAAGTGCTCGCCTACCTCGACATCTGCGGGATCGACGACCGGCAGCGCCGGGAAGACCTCAAGACGATGTCCGAGGACGCCTGGCAGAAGGGCTGGTGGGACGGCTTCACCGCCAACGTCGCCTCGTCCCTCATCGACTGGATCTGGCTGGAGAGCCGGGCGACCGAGATCCGTTCCTTCCAGGTCGGCGTGCTGCCCGGTCTCCTGCAAACCCGCGAGTATGCCGAAGCACTGATCCGCGCAGCTCATCCCGATGTGACCGAGGAGCAGATCGTCCGGTTCATCGAGCTGCGGATGATTCGACAGCAGCGGCTGGAGGGCGACGAGCCAGTCCGGCTCTCCGCTGTTATCGACGAGGGCTCGTTGCGGCGGCTGGTCGGTGGCGCCGAGGTGATGCGGGCGCAACTTGCCCATCTGCGCGAGGTGTCCCGGTACCGGCACGTCGAGGTGCTGGTACTTCCTGCGGAGGTTGGTGCGCACCCGAGCCCGAACGGTGCCTTCGACGTGTTCCAGATGCGCCCGCCCTACCCGGTGGCCGGCTACATCTCGACCACAGCCGGCAACGTCGTGGTGGAAGGCGACTCGGCCGAGACTCTGCTCCGGACGTACGATCGGTTGCGCGAGGTGGCCCTGTCGGAGAAGGCCACTCTCGCGTTCCTGTCGGATCTGGAAGCACATCTGGAGTGAGCCACATGGCGACACACGACGCAGTGCGGGCCGTCGCGCTGCCCGAGGTGGCCTGGCACGTCAGTACCCGTAGCGGCAACGGGGACGGCAACTGTGTGGAGGCGGGGCCGGTGTTGGACAGCAGCGGTCGGGTGGCGGTGCGGGACAGCAAGGACCGGGGCGGGCCCGTACTCGTTTACCGGGGCGCCGGCTGGACGGTCTTTCTCGACGCCGTCCGGAGCGGTCTGCTCGGTCCGGAGAACTGACCGGACCAGCCCCGTCGACTACTGGCCGGGCGGGGGATCCCGGGCAGTTATCCATCGTTCACGATGAATATTCCGACGTCCGGGCGCCCCGGCGTCGGTAGTCGAGAGCGAGGATTCCCGTGCGCAGTCGTCCGTCCC
This sequence comes from Plantactinospora mayteni, assembly GCF_016862935.1. Classification (GTDB taxonomy): domain Bacteria; phylum Actinomycetota; class Actinomycetes; order Mycobacteriales; family Micromonosporaceae; genus Plantactinospora; species Plantactinospora mayteni. The sequence goes on along the minus strand of NZ_BONX01000029.1, from coordinate 13,251 downwards.
GACCGGCCCGCCGCTGGGCCCGTACCCTGATCCTGCCCTTCCTCGTCGTCGCCCTGGCCGGCACCGGTGGCACCGCCGCGCACGCGGCGGCGGAGGACACCGAGCCGCCGAGTACTCCCGGCCCGATCACCGTCGTCGGCACCACCGCCAACTCCGTCCAGCTCAGTTGGGCGGCCTCGACCGACGACGTCGGGGTGGCCGAGTACCACGTGTCGCAGATCTTCACCGACATCGCGATGCTGCACCGGACCCCCACCAACAGCATCGTGATCAGCGGAATGCTGCCGTCCCGGACGTACACCTTCGGGGTCTGGGCGGTGGACGCGGCCGGCAACCGGTCGGCGGCGCCGCCGTCGCTGCGCTTCACCATGCCGCCGGGGGACGGCCAGCCGCCGACTCCACCCGTTGCCCTCACCGTGGGGGCGGTCGGGGAGAACACCGTCGGGCTCAGGTGGGGAGCGTCCGCCGACAACGTGCTGCTCGCCCAGTACGAGGTGCTGTCGCTCACGCCGACCGGCAACACCGTGGTCGGACGGGTCTACCTGATGCCACCCGCCTATCCCAGCACCAGCACGACGATCGCCGGCCTGACGCCCCGGACCACCTACCGGTTGGCGGTGCGGGCGGTGGACGAGGCCGGCAACCCCTCGGCGCTGTCCAACGTGGTGACCGTGACCACCGGGCCGGCGCCCACCTGCACCGCCTGGCCCTCGCGCCGGGGCGCGGAGACCTGGATCGCGGTCCGGAACGTCGCACCGACCCAGGTCAACGGCTGGGGCCTGACCTGGGCGCTGCCGGACTCGCAGCAGATCGGCGCGATCTGGAACGCCGCGCTGGTCAGCCACACCGGCGGCATCGTCACCGCCCGGAACCTGAGCTGGAACGCGGTGCTCGATCCGGGGGTCACGGTGAGCATCGGGTACCTCGGCGGCGGGATCTTCCGGCCGAGCGGCATCGCCCTGAACGGCCAGGTCTGCGAGGTCGGATAGCCGACACGGGTGGAGGGCGCGCCGGAGCGTGCGCGCCCTCCACGACTACGCGCCAGCGGGCCCGCCGTCCGTCTCCGGGCCGGTTTCTCCCCGGATTCGGGTGCCGCGTGTCCTGTGATGTCGACCGGCGTTTATCTAGGTAATCGCACCTGTGCCGGTGCTGTCGATTGACAGGAATGCCGATATCCGAAGGAGTCGTCCGATCGCATGCGCCTAGGGTCCGGATGCTGACCGGTGGGCGACCTGCCAACGGGACACCTGCGGGTCACCGCGCTGGCCCGCCCGAGGCACGTGCCGGCGTACCTGCGGGCGGTGGTGCCTCGCGTACCGACCTCTTCCGGCAGGCGGCGGCGGTCGTCGCCAGCCCGGTCGGCGCCGACCGGCCGGCCCAGTGGTTCGTCCTGCTCCGCCGGGTGGTCCGGTACGACGCGGCGTGGCTCTCCCTCTTCGACGAGCGGCAGCACCTCTTCGCCGAGGTGGCCAGCACCGGGTACGACGACCGGATCCGGAACTACTTCCAGACTCCCGAGGTGGTGTCACAGGCCGAGCAGGCGGGGCTGACCGAGTCGCCCCTTCCGCAGCGTGGCCGGGACCTGCCGGTTCCGGCGACCGAGTACCCGGTCTGGAGCGACTACTACCTCCCGGCCGGCTACCGGGAGGGCCTGGCGGTCGGACTGTTCAGCCGAGACCGCCGGCACCTCGGCATGCTCGTGCTCAGTACCGAGGACCCGGACCATCCCACCGACGCGGAGCGGGACCTGATCCGGGTACTGGCGCCCCGGATCGCCCGTACCCTCGACCCGTTGCGGTCGCTGTCGGTGCTGGCGAGGGTCGTACACGACGCGGTCGCCGGGGTGGTGCTGACCCGTACGGGCGAGACGCTGCCGCTCTCCGGCCTGCCCGGGCATCCGCTGCTGGCGGTGGGTTCGGCGCTGCTGGCGGTGGTCGGCGAGCAGGCGCCCGACGGCGACGGCTCGATCTCGTTCCTCTGGCACGCCCGGCCGCTCCGCCGGCCGTCGTCCGGTTCGGCGTCCCCACCGGCGTCCCCACCGGCGTCCCGACCGGCGTCCCGGCCGGTGGGTGGCGCCGGGGACGTGCGGGACGGGCTGCTCCGGGTCCTGGTGCTGGGCTGCGCCGCACCGTCGACGCTGACCCGGGTGGTGATGCTCGCTCCGCTGCCCGGTGGTCGGTGCCCGCTGAACCGTCGTGAGCTGGTGGTCCTGGGACTGCTCCTGGCCGGCTGGACGGACGAGCGCGTCGCGGTCGGTCTCGACCTGCCGCTCGCGGCGGTCGCCGAGGCGGTGGAGCGGAGCGTCGCCGTCCTCCAGGCCCCGGACCGGCACGTCGCCCTGCTGCGGGCGGCCCGCCGGGGCTGGTTCATCCCACACCTGCCCGGTACGGCGCCACCGGACTGAGTGAGCGCCGTTCGGATCCGTCGCCGTTTCCGGTGGCGGCGCTCGCCGTTCTCTTAGGTAGCCGGCCCAGTGCGGGCGGGTCGATGCGGCGAGGAGTGGATCACCATGCGGGCGACGGCTCGGTGTACGGGGGATGGTTGACCTGCCACCCGGTGCCGCCGAGATCGTGACCGACGTGGAGCGGATCGCGGCGCTACCGGGAGACGTGCGGGACCGGGTGCGGGAACTGCTGAGGGTGCTGCACCGGCTGGTGCCGAGCGTCGCCTCGATGGTGCATCTGCTCAACCCGGAGCTTCGGGAGTTCCGGGGGCTGGGCGCGTCCGGTTACAACGCCGCGATCATCGCCTTCATGCACGGCTCGGAGCACTACCGGGAGATGGAGTTGGTCGGCATGGACCGGGACCGGCCGCCGATGTGCGTACGCGACGTGCCGGTGCCACTGGACGAGTTGCGGTCCTGGGCGGAGCACCTGGGGCCGGCCGGTTACCGGGAGGGGATCGGCGTCACCCTGTTCAGCCCGGACGGACGGCACCTCGGACTGATCACCCTGCACACCGACGACCCGGCCCAGCCGACCGACGAGACCCGGGACTTCATCGGGCTGCTCACCCCGATGATGGCCGACGCCGTGGACCCGATGCGGTCGATCGTCACGCTGTCGAGGATCGTCGCCAACGCGGAGTACGGCGTGGTGCTGACCCGGGGCGGCAACGTGCTGCCGCTGCCCGGGCTGTCGGACCATCCGCTGCTCGCGGTCGGGTCGCCGGTGCTGGAGGTGGCGGCGGCGGGTCTGCGCGAGGGTCACGTGCACAACTCGTTCCTGTGCCCGTACCCGGCGCCGGACGAGCCCGGCCGGCACGTCCAGGTGACCGTGCTGCCTTGCCCCTCCTCGGCACCGGCGCACCTGCTCGCGGTGGTGCTGATCTCCCCGACCGGGGACCTGCGCGGCCTGACCAGGCGGGAGCTGGAGATCCTCGGCCTGCTCGTCGACGGCTGGTCCAACCAGCGGATGGCGAGCCAGTTGGTGATCACCCAACGGACGGTTGCCGCGCACATCGAACACATCCTGGACAAGCTGGACGCCCCGACCCGTACCCTGGCGGCCGTCCGCGCGCTGCGCCTCGGCCTGTACGTTCCCCAGCCCCTCGCCCGGATCCGACGCTGACCGTCCCGTCGCCCCGACCGGGAACGCGCCGACGGACGCCGGATCGCCGGACCGGATCCGACGCCGTCCCATCCGGGACGACCAGATCGCGGGACCCGTCCGGGCCGCCGGAGTGGTCTGGGTCACAAGCCGGAACATGGAACACCGTTTGTTACTTGAGTCGTACAAGCTCAACTAACGATGGCAGGTGTGTGATGGCAACTCTTCCGGTTCTTCCTCTGACCGACGCTGTCCTGCTGCCCGGCATGGTCATCCCGGTGACCCTGGACGCGACCACCCAGGCAGCGGTGGACGCCGCCCGGGCCACGGGCGACAAGAAGCTACTGGCCGTGCCCCGGGTGGACGGGGAGTACGGCTCCATCGGCGTCATCGCCACGATCGAGAAGGTCGGCCGACTGCCCAGCGGCGAACCGGCCGCCGTGGTGCGCGGCCTGTCCCGGGCCCGGATCGGGTCCGGCGTGCCCGGCCCCGGCGCGGCCCTCTGGGTCGAGACCGTCGAGATCACCGAGCCGGCACCCGCCGGCCGGGCCAAGGAACTCGCCCGGGAGTACCGGGCACTGGTGACGTCACTGCTGCAACAGCGCGGTGCCTGGCAGGTCGTCGACGCGGTCGAGCGGATGACCGACCTGGCCGAGCTGGCCGACTCGGCCGGCTACGCGCCGTGGCTCACCCTGGAACAGAAGATCGAACTGCTGGCCGCGCCGGACGTGACCACCCGGCTCGAACTGCTGGTCGACTGGGTGAAGGCGTACCTGGCCGAGCAGGAGGTCACTGAGCGGATCAACACCGATGTGCGGGAGGGACTGGAGAAGTCCCAGCGGGAGTTCCTGCTCCGCCAGCAGCTCGCCGCGATCCGCAAGGAGCTGGGCGAGGACGAGCCGGACGGCTCGGCCGACTACCGCTCCCGGGTCGAGGCGGCAGAACTTCCCGACAAGGTACGCGAGGCGGCACTGCGCGAGGTCGGCAAGCTGGAGCGGGCCAGCGACGCCTCTCCGGAGGCGGGCTGGATCCGTACCTGGCTGGACACGGTGCTGGAGATGCCGTGGAGTACGCGTACCGAGGACAACACCGACCTGGTGCAGGCCCGTGAGGTGCTGGACGCCGACCACGCCGGACTTTCCGACGTGAAGGACCGGATCCTGGAGTACCTGGCGGTGCGCAACCGGCGCGCGGCCCGCAACCTCCAGGTCGTCGGCGGTCGTGGCTCGGGCGCCGTGCTGGCCCTCGGCGGCCCGCCCGGAGTCGGCAAGACCAGCCTCGGCGAGTCGGTCGCCCGGGCCCTGGGCCGGAAGTTCGTCCGGGTGTCCCTCGGCGGCATCCGGGACGAGGCCGAGATCCGTGGCCACCGCCGGACGTACGTCGGCGCGCTGCCCGGCCGGATCGTCCGGGCGCTCCGCGAGGCCGGCTCGATGAACCCGGTCGTACTCCTCGACGAGGTCGACAAGATCTCCGCCGGGTACGCCGGTGACCCGGCCGCCGCCCTGCTGGAGGTGCTGGACCCGGCGCAGAACCACACCTTCCGGGACCACTACCTGGAGGTCGACCTCGACCTGTCCGACGTGCTCTTCCTGGCCACCGCCAACGTGGTGGAGGCGATCCCCGGCCCGCTGCTGGACCGGATGGAACTGGTGACGCTGGACGGCTACACCGAGGAGGAGAAGGTCGCGATCGCCCGGGACCACCTGCTGCCCCGGCAGATCGAGCGGGCCGGACTGACCGTCGACGAGGTGAGCGTCTCCGACGAGGCGCTGGGCCGGATCGCCGCCGAGCACACCCGCGAGGCGGGAGTACGCCAGCTCGAACGCGCGCTGGCGAAGATCCTCCGCAAGGTCGCGGTCGCACTGGCCTCGACCGACGGCCCGGTACGGGTCGACACCGACAACCTGGCCAGTTACCTGGGCCGGCCGAAGTTCACGCCGGAGTCGGCGGAGCGGACGGCGGTACCCGGGGTGGCGACCGGGCTGGCGGTGACCGGCGCCGGCGGTGACGTGCTGTTCATCGAGGCGACCAGCATGGAGGGCGAGCCGGGGCTGACCCTGACCGGGCAGCTCGGCGACGTGATGAAGGAGTCGGCGCACATCGCGCTCTCCTACCTCCGGTCGAACGGCCGGGCGCTGGGGCTGGACCCGAACGCGCTGGCCGGGCGGCGGATCCACCTGCACGTACCGGCGGGTGCGGTGCCGAAGGACGGTCCTAGCGCCGGCATCACCATGGTCACCGCGCTGGCCTCGCTGGCCAGCGGCCGGCCGGTACGCCCGGAGTTCGGCATGACCGGCGAGGTGACCCTCTCCGGCCGGGTGTTGCCGATCGGCGGGGTGAAGCAGAAGCTGCTGGCCGCGCACCGGGCCGGGCTGACCGAGGTGATCGTGCCGGCCCGGAACGAGCCGGACCTGGACGACCTGCCCACCGAGGTGCGGGAGGCACTGACCGTGCACACCCTGGCCGACGTGGCGGACGTACTGGCGCTGGCCCTGCGGCCGGCGGACGACCCGGGGCTGCTCGACACCGCCGACGGCCCGGCGCTGGCCGCCGCCTGAGCCGACCCGACGAACCACAGACGGGCCGCCCGCGATGCGCGGGCGGCCCGTCGCCGGCTTTCAGCCGCCGGGCTTTCAGGTTGCCGGCGGCGGCGCCGGGTAGAGGTGGTAGCCGGCCACAGTCTCCGGGGTACTGCCGGGCATCCGCCGGGCCAGCTCGGCGTCCAGCGGTGAGCCGACCGGGGCCAGTACGGCCTGTGCCTGCGGGCGCCAGTAGCCGGGGTACCGGTTGAGCCCCCGGCCGAGCCGGTCGTCGACGACACCGCAGGTGACCCGCTCCGCGCTCAGGTACGTGATCCAGTTGCAGGTCCAGTACCCGCCGTGCACGTACGTCAGGCCCCGCTCGCGCAGCGCCGCCACCACCGCCGCCCTGTTCTCGCGGTCCGCCCGGTATTCCGGGACGGCGCCGGTGAGGCTCACCGTGCCGGCCAGCATGGTGACCGCGAGCGCGGCGATCGGCAGTGCCGCCGGTACCGCCCGGCGGCCACCGGCCCGGACCAGCCGCCAGAGTGGCCAGAGCGCCACCGGCAGCGAGATCAACAGAACCGACAGGTAGCGGGCGCTCTCCACCGGTGAGTCGGCGGCGGCCGGGCTGCGTACGTAGCTGAGCACGCTGAGCAGGCCGGCGCCGGCCAGTACCAGCCACATCGCCGGCCGGGCCCGGCCGGTCGGGTCCGAGGCGTCCGTGGCGCGGAGTTGGCGTACCGCCGTCACCAGGGCGACGGTGAGCAGGGCCAGGACGACCGGTCCCCACCAGAGCGACCAGCCGGCACAGGAACTCGGCTCGCACAGCCCCATCCCCAGCGGCAGGCCCAGCCAGGCGCCGCCGACGATCCGCTCCCACAGCCCGGCGTCGGTACCGGCCCCGTTGAGCTGGAGGAACACCCCGATCGAGTTCCCGCCCCAGCCGGCCTGCACGTTACCGACGACCAGCGGCAGTATCCCCACCAGCAGCCCGACCCCGACCAGCCCGCCGGTCCGTCGGGTCAACACCCGGGCGGTGCCGAGCAGCACCAGCGCGCCGAGCAGGTACGGCGCCGGCAGCCAGTGGTTCCATGCGATCAGCCCGAACAGGGCGCCCCAGCCGGCGAAGGCGTACCAGCGGGTCGCGGCGCGGGTGGCCAGCAGGTAGGTGAGCAGCAGCAGGCCGGCCACCATCGGGGCGGTCTCCGGATAGCCGCCACCGGCGATCAACTGGTTCTTCACGATCCGGTCGGAGCCGAGCGCCAGCAGCCCGACGGTGAGTACCGCCAGCCCGGCGGTGAAGACGCGCCGGACCAGCAGGTATGTCAGTACCAGGAAGAGCGCGTAGAGCAGCAGCGTGGGGATCCGCAGCGCGGTCACCGACGGTCCGGCCAGCGCGACCAGCGGCGCCGCCAGGTACGCCTCGACGGTGCCCATGTAGTGCTGCCCGTAGAAGAAGACCGGCAGGTCCCGCCCCTGCGCGATGTGCAGCGCCACCAGTCCCATGGTGGCCTCGTCGCTGTTGGTGGGCGGGGTGCCGACCACGGTCAGCCAGATCCGCCAGAGCAGACCGAGCGCACCCAGCGCGGCGGCGACCCAGCCATGGTGGGTGGCGGCGAGCCGGCCGTGGCGGGCGGGGCCGAGCCAACCGTGCCGCGCGACGGCCTGGTCGTCGCGGGCAGCGGCGGGCCGGCCGTGGCGGGTGGGTCGGGGGAGGCGGAGCGGCACGAGTCGGGAGTCTGTCACATGGCCAGCGGGTTTGTGCCGTACCGACGGCACTGCCGGACGTTGACCTCGACGTTGCTTGAGGTCGTAGTGTCGGTGGGCGCCGGTAGGGTCCGGGCGACTCGGTGTTCACAGGGGGGTGCCAGCGATGGATATGGAAGTCACGGCGTGGAACTCGCTCTACCACGCGATGCACGCCCAGCAGGACAGACGCCCGTTCTCCATCGCCACGCTCCGGCGCATCGCCGCTTTCGCTCGGCCACACCGCCGGCGACTGACCTATTATCTGCTGCTCAGCGTGGTGCTGGCGGTGCTCGCGGTGGCCACCCCGGTGCTCGCCGGCCGGGTGGTCGACGGGATCGTCGGCGGCGGGAGCACCGACCTGGTGGTCGGGCTCGCCGTGCTGATCGGGGTCGTCGCGCTGGCCGAGGCCGGCCTCGCGCTGCTGACCCGCTATCTCTCGGCGAGCATCGGCGAGGGGCTGATCCTCGACCTGCGTACGGCGGTCTTCGACCACGTGCAGAAGATGCCGGTGGCGTTCTTCACCCGGACCCGCACCGGTGCCCTGGTGAGCCGGCTCAACAACGACGTGATCGGCGCCCAGCGGGCGTTCTCCGACACTCTCTCCGGAGTGGTCGGCAACCTCGTCACGCTGCTGCTCACCCTGGTCGTGATGATCGGGATCTCCTGGCGGATCACCCTGCTCGCGCTCGTGCTGCTGCCGGTCTTCGTGCTGCCCGCCCGCCGGATGGGCACCCGGCTGGCCCGGTTGGAGCGCGAGGCCGCCAACCACAACGCGACGATGAGTACCCAGATGACCGAGCGGTTCTCCGCGCCCGGGGCGACCCTGGTCAAGCTCTTCGGCCGGCCGGCGGAGGAGTCGGCCGAGTTCGCCGACCGGGCCCGCCGGGTCCGCGACATCGGGGTACGCACCGCGATGGTCCAGTCGGTCTTCATCACCGCGCTCACCCTGGTCTCGGCCTTGGCGCTCGCCCTGGTGTACGGCCTCGGCGGCCTCTACGCGCTGCGCGGCCAACTGGAGCCGGGTGCCGTGGTCGCGCTCGCCCTGCTGCTGACCCGGCTCTACGCCCCGCTGACCTCGCTGGCCAGCGCCCGGGTCGAGGTGATGAGCGCGCTGGTCAGCTTCGAGCGGGTCTTCGAGATCCTCGACCTCAAGCCGCTGATCAGCGAGAAGCCCGACGCGGGCCGGGTACCGGACGGACCGGTCTCGGTCGAGCTGGCCGGGGTGACCTTCGGCTACCCGTCGGCCGACAAGGTCTCGCTGGCCTCGCTGGAGGAGGTCGCCACCCTGGACACCCGGGGCGGGGTGGACGTGCTGCACGACGTGTCGTTCCGGGTCGAGCCCGGTCAACTGGTGGCCCTGGTCGGCTCCTCGGGGGCCGGCAAGTCCACCATCGCCCAGCTCGTACCCCGGCTCTACGACGCCGACTCCGGTGCCGTACGCCTGGCGGGGCAGGACGTCCGGGACCTCACCGCCGACTCGATCCGGGACACCCTCGGGCTGGTCACCCAGGACGGGCACCTGTTCCACGACACGATCCGGGCAAACCTGCTGCTGGCCCGGCCCGGCGCGACCGAGGAGGAGCTGTGGGACGCGCTGCGCCGGGCCCGGCTCGCCGACCTGATCGAGGGACTGCCGGACGGGCTCGACACGGTGGTCGGCGAGCGGGGCTACCGGCTCTCCGGCGGTGAACGGCAGCGGCTGACCATCGCCCGGCTGCTGCTGGCCCGGCCCCGGGTGGTGATCCTTGACGAGGCGACCGCACACCTCGACTCCACCTCCGAGGCGGCCGTGCAGGCGGCGCTCGGCGAGGCGCTGGCCGACCGTACGGCGTTGGTGATCGCGCACCGGCTCTCCACCGTACGGGCCGCCGACCAGATCCTGGTGGTCGAGGAGGGCCGGATCGTGGAGCGCGGCAGCCACGACGAACTGCTCGCCGTAGGTGGCCGCTACGAGGAGCTGTACCGGACCCAGTTCGAGCAGGACGAGCGGCCCCGGGCCGAGGAGACGGCGCTGGTTCCCGGCTGACCCGCCGCCGCGTAGGTCGACGGCCCCGGCCCGGCCGCTCGACCGGCTTGCCTCTGCTGCCGCGTGGGTCGACGGCCCCGGCGCGGCTGCTCGATGGGCAGGGTTGCTCGACCGGCGCGGCTGCTCGAACAGCAGGGGTTGCCCGACCGGCTCGCGGCCGAGGAGGCGGCCGGTGGGGGACGGCGTGGCGGACCGGTGCGGCCCGACCCGACAATGGTGGGGTGACAACCGAGCCATCCCGACCCATGTCATCTGCCGGATCGATTCCCGCCCAGCCGGCGCCCCCAGAGATCACACCGGAGGTCGCGCCGGAGACCTCGCCCGCCCCCGAGACCTCGCCGCCGGAGATCCCGGCCACTCCCGCGACACCGGACGTGCCGACCACGCCGGAGGTGCCGGACACGGCGGAGGCGCCGGCCCCGGCCGCGGCGACGCCGGCACCGTCGGCCACCGAACCGGCGCCGGCATCGGCCGACTCCGCGCCAACCGACTCCGCCCCGGCTGACTCGACGGCGGGGAAGTCGTCGGGCGACAGCTCGGCGAGTCCGACCAAGGTCCGGATCGACACTCCCGGCGCCACCATCGAGATCGAGGCCAACGAGTCGCTCGCCGAGGTGGTGGCGACCGCGCTGCGACTGTTCCACGAGGCCGGCGGCTGGCCACAGGTGAACAGTCGGGCCGCCGGGTTCGCCCAGGCCGAACGCCGGGACACCTATCCGGTACAGCCGAGTTCGATGCCGCACGGGCCGGGGTCGTATCCCATCCAGATGCCGTAGCCGCCGGCCGTCAGCCGGGAAACTCGGTGTACCACGGATAGGTGAAGGCGGTGCAGCCACCGAACCGTTCGACAGTCGTCCAGAGCTGCTCCTCGCCGGTCGAGGTGTGCCGTTCCAGGGCGCGCATGCCGTCGTCCTCGGCCCAGCACAGGTCGTCGGCGAGGTAGACCGGATCCCACTCCCGTACCTGCCAATGGAGCGTGAGTTCGGGGTTGCGCCAGCCGGGCCGGATGTCGCGGATCCCAGCGCCGGCCACCGACACCCAGGCACGCCAGCCGGGTCGGACGGCCGGGCAGGGCGCCACCAGCAGCGTGCCGCGCCGGAGCGCGGCGATCAGCTCGGGTCTCTCCATCGCGGCTGCTCCTGGCTCCGAGTGCCGAACCACTCTGCTCGGCTCGCTACGCCACAGATTCTTCCCGGCCGGGAGGGCAGCCGACCATCGGCCAGGGAGCCGTGCCGGCGGGGCGTGAGGTAGCGGCGGCGGGCAAGTACCGTGGCCTGGTGGGCAACCCCTTGCAGACCCTTTCCCTGGCTGACCTGCGGCGCCGTACCAGCGAGAAGTGGCGGCGGTATCCGCCGGACGTACTGCCGCTCTGGGTCGCCGAGATGGACGTGCCGCTCGCCGAACCGGTCGCGCGGGCGCTGACCGAGGCGGTGGCGCTCGGTGACACCGGCTACCCGCTGGACGGTACGGACTACGCGTCGGCGCTCGCCGGGTTCGCCCGGGAACGCTGGGGCTGGGCCCCGACGGTCGAGCACACCCGGCTGGTCCCCGACGTGATGCTCGGCATCGTCGAGACGGTCCGACTGGTCACCGGGTACGGCGACGCGGTGGTGATCAGCCCACCGGTCTATCCGCCGTTCTACGACTTCCTCCGCGGTGCGGACCGGCGGGTCGTCGAGGCACCGCTGAACGCGGAGTACCGGCTCGACCCGGACGCCCTGGACCGCGCCTTCGCCGAGGCCGTCGCCGGTGGACGGCAGGCCGCCTACCTGCTGTGCAGCCCGCACAACCCGACCGGCACCGTGCACACCGCCGACGAACTCGCGATGGTGATCGAGCTGTCCGACCGGTACGGCGTACGCGTCGTGGTGGACGAGATCCACGCGCCGCTGATCTATCCGGGCGTGACGTTCCGGCCGTACCTCTCGATGCCCGGCAGTGAACGCGGCCTCACGCTGCTCTCCGCCTCGAAGGCGTGGAACCTGGCCGGGGTGAAGGCGGCGCTGGCGGTCGCCGGGCCGGCGGCCGTCGACGACCTGGCCCGGATGCCGAAGGTGGCCGGCGACGGCGCCAGTCATCTCGGCGCGCTCGCGCACACCGCCGCGCTCCGCTACGGCGGCCCCTGGCTCGACGAACTGCTGGCCGGGCTCGACCAGAACCGCCGGCTCCTCGGTGACCTGCTCGCCGAGCACCTGCCGCAGGTGCGGTACCGGCCGCCGGAGGGCACCTACCTGACCTGGCTGGACTGCCGGGACCTGGTCCTGCCGGACGGCGACTCCGGCGCACCGGCCGACCCGGCCCAGGTGTTCCTGGAGCGGGGCCGGGTCGCGTTGGTCTCCGGGCCGCTCTTCGGGACCGGTGGTACCGGACATGCCCGGTTCAACCTGGCGACCTCGCCGGAACTGGTCACCGAGGCGGTCCGCCGGATGGCCGCCGCGCTGCGTTGACCGCCGTACTGCGTTGACGGCCGCCTGCGTTGACCGCCGCGCTGCGTTGACCGGTCGGCGGCGGGTCAGAAGTCGCGCCGGTCGTCGCACCAGGTGTCGACGGCCTCCGGTGGCAGACTGCTCGGCATGACGGACGGAGATCCGGCGACCCGGGACCCGCGGGTGGCGCTCGGTGGTGGTACGGGCCAACCGGTGCTGCTGCTGTTGCACGGGATGGGCGCGACCGGTGCGGTGTGGCGGGGCTGGGCAGGGCTGCTCGCCGACCGCTGGCCGGGCCGCTGGCTGGCGCCGGACCTGCCCGGGCACGGCGGCTCGGCCCCACTCGACCGGTACTCCTTCGCATCCTTCGCCGACGGCCTGGCCGGGCTGTTCGCTCCCGGCGACCGGGTGGTGGTGTTCGGGCACTCGCTGGGCGGTGCGGTCGGGTTGGCGCTGGCCGGGCGGGGCTCGGACGAGTCGACCGGTACCGGGCCGGGTTGGGCGGTCGAGGCGGTGGTTGGGCTGGGTGTGAAGGTCGGTTGGACGGCCGAGGAAGTGGCCAGAGCCGCCGCGCTGGCCGCCCGCCCGGTCGCCTGGTACGACTCCCGTGCCGAGGCCGTCCAGCGGTATCTGCGGGTGTCCGGCCTGCTCGGCCTGGTCGAACCGGACGATCCGATGGTCGACGCCGGAATCGTCCCAGCCGAGGACGGCCGCTGGCGGCTGGCGATGGATCCGTGCGCGTTCGGTGTCGGGGCACCCGAGATGGGCAGTTTGCTGGCGGCGGTGTCGGTGCCGGTGCTGCTGGCCCGTGGCGAGCGTGACCCGATGGTCGGCGACGACGAGTTGGCCCGGTTGGGCGTAGCGTCGCGTACGTTGTCCGGTCTGGGGCACAACGCCCATGTCGAGGATCCGGCTGCCGCCCTGGCGCTGCTTGAATGGTTCGTCGCTGTCCGGTCCTAGCCCCGATGTCCGGATTTGGG
>NZ_BONX01000028.1 GCF_016862935.1 Plantactinospora mayteni | reverse complement strand
CTACCCGACGATCCAGATCCGCCAACCGACCAGCGGTACTGTGCGGGTCGGTGTCGGCGCTGCTCGGCTGCCCAGTCACGTCCGCGATCGTAACGACGACCGGTGCCCAGGCCAGCGCCCGGTGCCCCGGCCGGGTGGCCTCGGCTGCGCCGGTCGGCCCCGCCCCCGGGCAGCCGGGCCCGTACGCTGGCCTGATGCCGGGATCGCCGTACACCGACCTGGACCGTCCGCCGCTCGACGCGCGGCGGCTCCGGCGGGCCCTGATCACGCCGGAGAGCCTCTGGACCCGGCTGGTGCTGCACGGCGAGACCGGGTCGACGAACGCCGACGCGGCCGAGGCCGCCCGGGCAGGCGAGCCGGAGGGGCTGGTCGTGGTCGCCGAGCGGCAGACCGCGGGGCGGGGCCGACGGGGACGTACCTGGGAGTCGCCGGCCCGGGCCGGGCTCGCGGTCAGCGTGCTGCTCCGGCCGGGGGTGGCCGAGCCCGACCGGGACTGGCCGGCGGTGCCGCCACCCCGGTACGGCTGGCTGCCCCTGCTGGCCGGGGTCGCCCTGGTGGAGGCGGTGGACCTGCTGGCCGAGTTGGACTCCGCGCTGAAGTGGCCGAACGACCTGCTGGTCTGGCCCCAGCCGCGCGACGGCCGCCCCTCCGGGTCGTTGTCGTCCCCGGGCACAGCGAGCGCCGACGGTCGGGTGAACGGGGAGGCGGGCGGCCGGGCGGGTGACGAGGCGAAAGGCGCCGGAATCCTGGCCGAAGCGGTTGCCGGGGCGGGTGGAGCGGATTCGGCGGTGGTGCTCGGCCTGGGCGTGAACGTGACGCTGCGCGCCGACGAGCTGCCGGTCAACCCGAGCGGGCTGCCCGCCACCTCGCTGCAACTGGCCGGTGCGGCGGCCACCGACCGCGACCCGCTGCTGCGGGCGCTGCTGCGCGGCATCGACCGCTGGTACGGCCGCTGGCGGACCGCCGGTGGCGACGCGCTCGCCTGCGGCCTGCACGAGGCGTACCTGCGGAACTGCGCGACCCTCGGCCGTGAGGTACGGGTGCTGCTGCCGGCCGGCGACGAACTGGTCGGTACCGCCAGCACGATCGACCCGGACGGGCAACTGGTGCTCGCCACCGCCGACGGCGAACGCCGGATCGCCGCCGGCGACGTCCTACACCTGCGCTGACCAGCATCTCTGCCACCTGGGCCGCAGTCGTCGCCGCCCCGTCGGACCGGCGTGGACGCGGAGACCGGCCACCGCGTCGGCCCGGAGTCGACGGCGATCCGTCCAACTGTCGGTAAAGAGTCGATACCGGATACCACGGTCGTGGCGCGGAACCGCTACGGTCACCGCGGACATTCGGTTAAGGACGAGGAGGATGGGGTGGCTTTCCCTGAGGACGTGCTCACCCAGGACGAGCATGTCGTAGCGCACCTGCACCCGCACTGGAAGGCGTTGATCCGACCGGTCGTGGTGCTGGTCCTGGCCGTCGCCGCGGTGGTCGCCGGCCTCGTTCTGCTGCCGTCGAGCGGTGTTGGCACCGTTCTCGGCTATGTGATCGCGGCGGTCGCGCTGGCGCTGGTGGTCTGGCTGAGCATCTGGCCGTACCTGATCTGGCGGACCACGCACTATCTGTTCACCAACGAGCGGGTGCTGCTCCAGAAGGGCGTCTTCTCCCGCGAACGCCGGGACATCCCGCTCGGCCGGATCAACGACCACTCGATGAACCAGAAGTTCCTCGAACGCCTGCTCGGCTGCGGCACGCTGACCATCGAGTCGGCCGGCGAGCGGGGCCAGTCGGTGCTCGACGACATTCCGGGCGTGGAGAAGGTGCAGACCATGCTCTACGAGATCGTGGAGGCCAACCACGACAAGCACTCGCTCGGTGACGGCGAGATGCGCGAGATCATGGCGGACGTGGCCGAGGGCAAGCCGCTGCGCGAAGAGCCGAAGTAACGGCTGCGCGAAGAGTCGAAGCAACGCGTCGAAGGGTCCCTGAAACCGCCGCTGACGGCCGGGCAGGGACCCTTCGGGTCAGATCAGCCCAGTTGCCCTTCCGGGCAGGTCAGCGCCAGGGCGCCCTCCGGGGCGGATCAGCCTGGTGACAACACCGGTTCGCGCATGACGAACCAGCCTCGGAAACGGGTACGCAGCACCTCGCGTTCCGGTTGGCCCTGGGCGTCCAGCCGGTCCATGCTGGCGGTCAGGGTGACGGTGCCGAAGCCGGGCCGCGCCACGGACGGCTTGCTGCCGAGTACGGTCAGCCGGGTCGCCAGCTGGTCACCGGGGCGTACCGGGGCCAGCCAGCGCAACTCCTCCAGCCCGGGTGAGGCGTCCCCGGCGGCTCGGGCCAGCACGTGGTCGACGTACGCCCGCATGAAGAGGCTGACCGTGAAGAAGCCGCTGGCGATCAGCCCACCGTGATGGCTGCGTCGGGCCAGTTCCTCGTCGACGTGGTACCACTGCGGGTCGAAGCGCCGGGCGAAGTCGACCATCTCCCGCCCGTCGACGACGGTGACCCCGAGGTCGAAGGAGCGGCCCGGGGTCAGGTCCTCGAAGAACAGCTCGGCGGGAGCACCGGTACCCGAGCGGCTCACCACGCCGCTCAGCGGGCTGACGAACGCCGGGGAGCGGCGTTCAGCTCGGCGGCGAGTTCGGTCTCCAGCGCCGCGTCCATGGTCTCGGCGAACTGGACCTCGAGCGGTGAGGCGGAGCCGACCGGTGCCCCGGCGCTGGCTCGCGTCCCGTTCGTCGCGGCTGCGGTCGTGCCCTCCCGGACCGGGCTGTCCGTGCCCTCCCCGACCCGGGTCTCCGCGCCCGCGCCCCGGTCGACCCGTACGGCCGGATCGCCGGCAGCCGCCGGCTCGGCCTCGGACTCGGTCAGCTCGGTGACCGCCTCGGCGAGTTCGGCGACCGGGTCGAGTTCGGCCAGGAAGTCGCCGTCCGGCTCGCCCGCCGGGCCGGCGGCGGTCGTCTTGCGCACCGCGCCGCTCTCGGTGGGGACGAACGCGGTGGCCGGGGACTTCCGGAAGACAAAGGTGCGGTAGGACCAGAACCGGAAGACCGTGGCCAGCCCGACGCCGACCGTCTTGGCGAGGTTGAGCGCCAGCAGACCGCTGATGCCGAACCCGTACTTGGCCAGCGCGAGTATGCCCAGCTCGATGACCAGGCCGACGCCGTTGAACAGGAAGAAGAGGGCGTATTCGCGGCGCATCGCGGACTTCGGCCGGTCCCGGTAGGTCCAGTGCCGATTCATCAGATAGGACGAGACGGTGGCGACGACCGTGGCGATGACGTTCGCCTTCAGTTGCCCGTCGGCGAACACTGTGAGCGCCAGCGCGTTGAACACCGCGTAGTTGATGACGCCGTTCACGCCTCCGACGGCACCGAACTTCAGCACCTCACGCAGGAACTTCTGCCAGCGTTCGGGCAGCAGACGGACGAAACGCATTCGACCACCTTAGGGCAGACGTGGGCGACGGGTGCGCCGACCGGGCGGGGGTGGGTTGCCGGTCACTGCCGCTTGTGACTCTGGGTGATCACATCCGGCGCGTCGGAGGCCGCCGGGCCGACGAAGACGAACCGGCGGTACGACCAGAACCGGAACAGTGTGCCCAGCGCGGCACCGACGAAGTTGGCCGCGATGTTGTCGGCGATCAGCGACTTGAACACGCCTGGCCAGACGCTGCCGAGCCCGTAGTGGCTGATGGCCAGGCAGGCGAGGCCGATGCCGAGGCCGATGGCGTTGAAGAAGAAGTAGAGCGAGTATTCCCGGGCCATGCCGGAGCGTTCCCGGTGTCGCCAGGTCCAGAACCTGTTGCCGACGAAGGCGAGGGTCGCGGCGATGACCGTGGAGAACGTCTTCGCCGTGAGGGTCTCCCAGCCGAGGCTCGCGTTGGCGTAGTTGAAGAGCGCGAAGTCGACCGCGAAGGCCACCGCGCCGACCGTGCCGAACTTGCCCAGTTCATGGATCAGATGACCGAACCGGTCCAGAAGGGTGCGAATCAAACCGCGACGGGCGTCCGGCGGTGAGGGCTGTTCGCCGGTGGCGGTCGAGGACACGGCTTGAGCGTACCGGTTGCCGGCCGTCCCCACGGGCCGCACCGGGCGACTCGCGGGAATGACCGCGGCTGGATTCGGTGCCGGCCGGACGGCCGCGGCGGGTGGGAGTGTCGGGTGTGACATCCGGGTCACCTGGCGTCGATGACTGCTGTGAGGACACCGTGACGGAATGCTGTTGCCCTGAAGGATTTGCGTGAAACTGCGCGTGGGAGCGGGGAAAGAATCGCCTTACCGCACCCGGCCCGCATCTTGTGCAGTTCTTCACAACCAGTCTCGCTGCCCCGAACGCCGGCTCGGTTTACGCTGACGGAAATCCCAGGCTTTCACAAGGCGACGCGGTCGCCGGGCTGTCGGCACCGCGCGCTCTGCAATCGGTCAGCGTCGACCAAAGGAGAACTGTCATGGCCGCTCCGGCTACTATCCGGGGTCTCGATCAAGCTCCGACAAGCCATCCGAAACTACTCGCCTGGGTCAAAGAGGTAGCCGAACTCACCAACCCTGACCAGGTCGTCTGGGCCGACGGGTCGGATGAGGAATGGCAGCGCCTCACCGACGAACTGGTCGATGCCGGCACGCTCGTGCGCCTCGATCCGAGCCGTAAGCCGAACTCGTTCTGGGGGCGTACCGATCCCTCCGATGTGGCCCGGGCCGAGGACCGTACCTTCATCTGCTCGGTCGACGAGGCCGACGCCGGACCCACCAACAACTGGATGGCCCCGGCCGAGATGAAGCGCGTCATGACCGACCTCTACCGAGGTTCGATGCGCGGTCGCACCATGTACGTCATTCCGTTCTGCATGGGCCCGCTCGAGGCGGAACAGCCGATGTTCGGTGTCGAGATCACCGACAGCCCGTACGTGGTCGCGTCCATGCGGATCATGACCCGGATGGGTACGAAGGTGCTGGCCGGGATGGGGGAGAACGCGGACTTCGTGCACGCGCTGCACTCGATCGGCGCGCCGCTGGAGCCCGGTCAGCCGGACGTGGCGTGGCCGTGCAACGACACCAAGTACATCTCGCACTTCCCGGAGACCCGGGAGATCTGGTCCTTCGGCTCCGGCTACGGCGGCAACTCGCTGCTCGGCAAGAAGTGCTACTCGCTGCGGATCGCCAGCGTGATGGCCCGGGACGAGGGTTGGCTCGCCGAGCACATGCTCATCATGAAGCTGACCTCGCCGGAGGGGTCGGTGCACTACATCGCCGGCGCCTTCCCGTCCGCCTGCGGCAAGACCAACCTCGCGATGCTGGAACCGACCATTCCGGGTTGGAAGGTCGAGACCATCGGCGACGACATCGCCTGGATGAGGTTCGGCCCCGACGGCCGGCTCTACGCGGTCAACCCCGAGTACGGGCTCTTCGGTGTCGCGCCCGGCACGGGCTGGAAGACCAACGCCAACGCGATGCGCACCATCGACCAGGGAAACTCCATCTTCACCAACGTGGGGCTGACCGACGACGGTGACATCTGGTGGGAGGGGATGAGCGAGCCGCCTGCCCACCTCGTCGACTGGAAGGGCCGGGACTGGACGCCGGAGAGCGGCGAACTCTCCTCGCACGCCAACAGCCGGTTCTGCACCCCGCTGCTCCAGTGCCCGATCGTGGCCGACGAGTTCAACGACCCGAACGGCGTACCGATCGACGCCATTCTCTTCGGCGGGCGGCGCAAGGACACCATCCCGCTGGTCACCGAGGCCCGGGACTGGGTGCACGGTGTCTACATGGGAGCGACCCTCTCCTCGGAGACCACCGCCGCCGCCTCCGGTGAGGTCGGTGTGGTCCGCCGGGACCCGATGGCGATGCTGCCGTTCATCGGCTACCACGGCGGGGACTACTTCCGGCACTGGATCGAGATGGGCAAGGGCACCGACGGCGACGAGTCGAAGCTGCCGAAGATCTACTACGTCAACTGGTTCCGCAAGAACGCCGACGGCGACTTCATCTGGCCCGGCTTCGGCGAGAACTCCCGGGTGCTCAAGTGGATCGTCGAGCGCCTGGAGGGGCGGGGCGAGGCGGTCGAGACGCCGATCGGCTTCGTGCCGGGCCCGGACGGCCTCGACGTCGACGGGCTGGACATGAGCGCGGAGGATCTGCGGATCGCGACCCGGGTCGACGTCGAGGAGTGGCGCGGCGAGCTGCCGAGGGTCACCGAGTGGTTCGAGAAGTTCGGTGACAAGCTGCCGGGCGTGCTCTGGGCCGAGCTGGACGCGCTGCGGGCCCGGCTCGACGACGAGGCGGTCCGGGTCGGCGTCGACCAGCCGCGCTCGGCCGGCTAGCGGCTTTCTCGCGAGACAGCCCCTAGCCGTCACCCGGCCCGGTTCGCCCGCCAGGGGCGTAGGGACACGCCCGGCCGGGTGTGCGGGTGGTCCGGGTTGGGCATCATCGACGGCATGACGACGGCCGCCGCGACTGGAGTCCGGCGGCCGTCCGTCGTCCGCGCGCTGACCTGGTTGCTCGCCGCGACCGCTGCGGCCACCGTCGCGGTCGACGCGCTCAACTGGTGGTACGCCCCGGAGCGCGGCTTCGGCCTCGCGGTACGCAGCGGCTGGGCACTGCTGCGTACCGTCGGGTTCCTGATCCTGATCCGGCACGTCCGGCGGGGCCGGGCCGGTGCCCGTCCACTCGGACTGATCCTCGCGGTGACCACGGTCCTCGCGGTCGGCCGGCTGATCGTGCCCCGGGCCGGCGTACCGGCGCTGCCGGGAGTGCTCGGCGTCGCCGTGCTGGCCGTCCTCTGCGGTGTCGTCGTCTGGCTGCTCTACCGGTCGCCGCCGCTCCAGGAATACCTGGTCCGGCATCCGAGCCGGCTGGTCGTCGGCCGGCGGGGCATCTCCTGGCGGGAGGTCGCCCCGCGCCGGCCGCCGGTGGCCGGCTGGCTGCTCACCGCCCGGGTCGCCGCGTTCACGTACGGGCCGCTGACCCTGGTGCCCTGCCTGGTGGCAATCGGCACGATTCTCGACGGCCGGCTGCTCGCGGTGCCTACCGTGGTGCTGTGGTTCGGCATCGGCATCGGGGTCAGCTACGCGGTGCTGTTCAGCACCTTCTTCCTGCTCCGGGGCAAGACCTGGGCGGGCGGGCTGCTGGCGCTGATCAGCGTACTGGTGGTCGGGGTCGACCTGGCGTTCTGCTGGCTGCTGCTCGGGGTCGACGGGCTGCTCCGGGACGGCGTGCCGCTGGTGGTGGCCGCCGCACTGACCCTCTACGCGCTGCGCCGGGCGAGCCGGGCCGCCCGGGAGGAGCCCCGGGACCAGGTTCCTGCCGGAGCCGCCGCCACTGCCGGCTGAGGTGACCGGCGGTGGAGACCGTCGACGTCGCGGTGGTGGGTGCCGGGCCGGCCGGGGCCAGCGCCGCGTTGGCGGCCCGCCGGGCGGGAGCGCGGGTGCTGCTGCTGGACCGGGCCGACTTTCCCCGGGACAAGGCGTGCGGGGACGGGATCGCGGCGCACGCGCTCGACGTACTCGCCGAACTGGGGGTTTCCGACCCGGTGTCCGGGTACCGGCCGGTGCCGGCGCTGCGGCTGGTGGCGCCCGGGGGCGGGCAGGTGGCACGGCGGCTGCCGCGCCCGGCGTACACGGTGCCACGCCGGGTCTTCGACGCCCGGCTGGTGGCGGCGGCGCTGGCGTCCGGCGCGGAGCTGCGCCGGCACGCGGTCCGGCGGATCGAGCGCTCCGACGGCCTGGTGGTGCTCGACGGTACGGTGGCCGCCCGCGCCGTGGTCGGTGCCGACGGCGCCGGTTCGGTGGTCCGGCGGACGCTGGGACACGGCGCCAATCCCGACGGGCACCTGGGACTGGCCATCCGGGGGTACGCCCCGGCCGCCGCCGGCCCGGCCGAGCAGCGGATCGTCACCTCGGCCGCGCACTGGCCCGGCTACGCCTGGTCGTTCCCGATCGGTGACGGCCGGGCGAACGTCGGGTACGGCGAGGTGCTGGCCGGCCGCCCACTGCGCCGGACCGAACTGCTGGACCGGTTGGCGGCGCTGCTTCCCGAGGTCGACCCGGCGGCCGTCACCGAGCTGCGGGCGCACCACCTGCCGCTCTCCACCCGCCGCCCGGCGCCGGGCCGGGGTCGGATCGTGCTCGCCGGGGACGCGTTGTCGCTGGTCAACCCGTTCACCGGCGAGGGGATCTTCTACGCGGTCCTCTCCGGAGCGCTGGCCGGGGCGGCTGCCGCGACGGCACCACACGCCGCCGCCGACCGGTACGCCGCCGCGCTGCACGCCCGGCTCGGCGCTCACCTGCGGGACAGCTCGGCGGTGGCCTGGCTGGCCCGCCGGGCGCCGGTGGTGGACGGGGTGGTCCGGGCCGCCGACCGGGACGCCCGGGTCTTCCGGACACTGGTCGAACTGGGTCTCGGCGACGGCCGGCTGGACGCCCGGACATTGACCAGGGTCGCCGGTGCGGTGGCGGGCTCGGCCGGCCGGCACTTCCGTCGTCGATTCTGATCGGTACGCTGCAAGGGATGAGTCTGCGCGACCTGATCTACTCGGTGTACGAGCGACGGCTGACGGCAAAGCTCGCCGGTAAACCCGTGCCGAAGCACGTCGGGGTGATGTGCGACGGCAACCGGCGCTGGGCCAGGGAGATGGGGTACGTCGACCCCAACGACGGGCACCGGGTCGGCGCGGCCAAGATCAAAGACGTACTGGGCTGGTGCGACCAGGCCGGAATCGGGCACGTCACGCTCTATCTGCTGGCCACCGACAACCTGCGCCGGCCGGCCAGCGAGCTGGATCCGCTGGTGCAGATCATCGAGGACCTGGTGGTCGAGCTGGCCGAGGAGGGCAACCCCTGGCGGCTGCGGATGGTCGGCGCGCTCGACCTGCTGCCGGCGCAGACCGCCATCACGCTCAAGTCGGCACAGGAACGCACCCAGGACCGGGTCGGCGGGGCGCAGGTCAACATCGCGGTCGGCTACGGCGGCCGGCGGGAGATCGCCGACGCGGTCCGCTCCCTGCTCTACGAGCACGCGGCGTCCGGCGGCACCCTCGAGGAACTCGCCGAGGTGCTCGACGTGGACCACATCGCGGAGCACCTCTACACCCGGGGGCAGCCCGATCCCGACCTGGTCATCCGGACCAGTGGTGAGCAGCGGCTCTCCGGCTTCCTGCTCTGGCAGTCGGCGCACTCCGAGTTCTACTTCTGCGAGTTGAACTGGCCGGACTTCCGGCACGTCGACTTCCTGCGCGCCCTGCGCTCGTACGCCAACCGCCAACGCCGCTACGGCGCCTAGCGGCGGACGGCCCCGCGTCGACGGGGCCCGGGTCGGGTAGGCCCGACGGGCGGCTTTGCCGAGGGTCCGGGGTCGGGGGCGGCTTCGTCGGGTGAGTCGACGGAAGGCGCCGGTCAGGTGAGCCGGTGCAGGGCCTCGGTGAGGAAGTCGCCGAGGGCTTCCGGGGACTCGATGTTCAGGTCGGCGGCGGTGGAGACCTCGTCGCCGGTCTCCGGGTTGGCCACCGCGACGCAGACGCCGAAGAAGTCCGGATCTGCCGCCTCGCGGGCCCGCAGGGCGGCGAACGCCTTGATGTCCGAGACGTCGTCGCCGAAATACCAGGCGCAGCCGGCGTCCCGGACCGCCTCGTCGATCACCATCCCCTTGTCCCGGTCGACGGGCGGCTTCAGCTCCAGCACCATCCGGCCGACCTGCACCCGCAGGCCGAGCCGGTCGGCCTGGTCCCGCCCCCACCGTTCGACCTCGGCGGCGAGGTGCGGGGCGGTGCGGTAGTGCAGGGCGACCGAGAGCCGCTTGTATTCCACCAGCGTGCCCTCGGGCAGCTCGGCCCGGGCCTGGTCGGCGAGTGCGGCCATGGTGGGTACGAACGGCAGCGCCGCCTCCTCGGTGATGGTCTCGCCCGAGGCGTGCAGGTGCTCCAGCCCGTAGAGGCCGTAGAGGTCGACGCCGGGGGCGCCGGCGAACCGGTCGCGGAGGAACTCCACCGGTCGAGCCGAGACGATCGCCACCCGCTGCACCACCTCGGTGAGCGCGGTGATCGCGGCCAGCGCCTTCGGAGCCGGCTCGACGGCGGTCGGATCGTCCCGGACCGGCGCGAGTGTGCCGTCGAAGTCGAAGAACAGGACACAGCGCCCGGCCCGCTCGGCGGTCGCCCGCCATGCCTGCTCGGCAGTCAAAGGACGGGTCGGGGGCTCGCCCCCCGCGTTGATCGGCCGCACGGGCGTCAGCGTACCCCGGCGGGTTGCCGCCGCAGACGTCGAAGCGAAAACGTCTCACTCGTCGAGGCGGCAACCTCGATCATGCGGTGGCAACCCGCTGGTGGCATCGGTGCGGGCCTGCCGGCGGCTGGCACGGCAACCGGCGATGACGGCGGTCTCCCCTCGTCGCCGCGGTCGGCTCAGGCGTCCCCTGCGGACCGCAGGGGGGTCGAGAAGGGTGTCAGTCGTCGCCGCCGAGCATCGCCCGGCGGCCGTGCAGTCGGGGCCCGATCGGCACCACCGCCGAGTCCTGGTTGCGGCTCAGCAGGTAGCCCTCGACGAAACCGGTGTTGTGGTCTCCGGTGTTGCGGTCGAGTTCGTTCAGTCGGGCGATCAGGAACTCGGTGAGTGCGGTGATCCGTGCGTTGAGCCGCTCGTGGAGATCGGCGACGACGGCCAGGACGACCGCGGTACCGGTGGCGGCGATGGCGAGCACGTTTACCAGGAACGGCACCTGGTCGCCGCCGTGCACCGTCCCGACCACGACGTTCGCGGTCACGCACAAGGTCAGGGACACCGCCGCGACAACGACAGCCATCCACTTCAGGGTCATGGCTGACCCTCCTTCTGTCCCGCAGGGCTGAATTCGGCCTTGTCCCGTCCCCCCGCCGACGACGAGCCCAAGCAGTACGAAGAGGGACGTTAGCGCGACTGATTGATTCCTGGAGCTGATTGGATGGGACTCATGCGCGAAGTTGCGCCATCTGAGTAACTATCCGGCTTGCTTCCGCCCTTTTCGGACTTCCAGCGGCAGAGGTGGGCGATATGCCAGATAGCGGATGGTCTCTCGAATGTGGAACTTCTCCGCGTCGGAGACGTTAGGGTCGACCAGCCGGCGCAGCAGTGCCTCGACGTCCGGGTCCATCGGCGGGGCGCTCGGCGCCGGCCGGGACGGGGTGGCCCGGTCCCAGCCGAGCACTCCGAACGCGACGCTCGGATCCAGCCCCAGTCCCTCGCAGAACGCGACCACCCGGGCCGCCTCGGGGTCACTGGCCCACTCGCCGCGTACCCAGCGGTTGATGGTCTGGCGGGAGACCCCGGTACGCCGGGAGACCTCGGTGCCGGTCCAGGCGCGGGTCGTCCGGGCGTCGGCGAGTGCCTTGCGTACGAAGGCAGCGAACGCGATCTTCCGCCCGTGGGCCCGGTCCGGCACCCGGTGACGGTACGGCCAGGTGCCCGGTTCCGGGGGGACTGCGGTCAGCCTGTATTGCACGCGTGACAGCGGCTCACTTTTCCGGCGCGCGGTGCTCTTGCTTGTGTTGAGGGGTATCACATGGCAACAATAGGTGTCCGTAGGTGTGGGGGTAATCAGACGAAAAGCTGATACTGTCACGCGTACGATACGCCCTACCGTTTGTCTCGTGCATGAGACGTTTCGTGCTCGCGAGGGTGACACCCCCGCGGCTGGAGGAGTCCGGTGACCGAACTAGCAACCCGGGCCCAGGCATTCGGTCTGATCGCCGACGGCGTCGCCGCCGGTCTCAGTGCGCCATGGCGGCTCTACCTGGCACGCGGCTGCCGCTACCTCTCGCTCAACGTCGGCGACCGCGCGGAGTGGAACTCCTGGCGAACCCACCTCGGCTGCCCCGAGCTGAGCGTCCGGGTGTACGACGCCGGCGGCGAGATCCGCCGGGCCTCGGTCGCCGAGGTCGTACTGGACGGCTGCCGGATCAGTGTCGAACTGGTCGAGGAGGTGAGCACGGAGGATCTCGACCGGCTGCTCATCTCCGATCCCACCTCTTTCGACCCGACCTCCTTCGACCCGGAGGAGAAGTGACCGGGCCCGCACGGCGCGGCTCGGGTACGGGCCCGAGCCACGACCACCCGGCCCGGTGCGGAACTCAGGACAGCGACGAGCGGAGCGAGGAGATTGCGTGAGCGAGAGTTACCAGCGAACCGGCCAGCTCAGGTCCCGAACTCGTGCGGTCGGTGGGCGATGCGAGGAGACGCGGTGAGTCCGTTCTTCGTGGTCTTCCTCCTGCTCCTGCTCGCCTCGGCCAGTTATGCGGCCGGACGGCTGCACGGCCAGCTCAGCTACCGGCTCGGTTACCGATTCGGTTACCGGCAGGGATATTTCGACGGTGACCGGGGGGCCTGGAACCGTCGGCGTAGGGAGGCGCAGGCGGCCATCGCCTCGGTGTTGGCGGTGCCATCACCCACCGCACCGCACACCGCCCACACCGTCGTAGGTCAGGGAACGACGTATACGGGCGCCTCTTTCGCGGGGACCGCGACCAACGGCGGACGGCACTCCACCGACGCCCTCGCCGTCAGGAATGCCTGACCGGCGGCGCGGTGGGGTGAGCGGTCACCCGCGAGCACGGTGCGCCGGTCCGTGAGGACCCGCACCGTCGGGATCACGTCAGACCGGTGACGGTGATCCCACCGGCCGGGATGCGCGCAGGGGGCATGCATCCCGGCCGGTCCGCCGCCGGAGCGCCGTGCGAAGTCGCACAGTTCCTTGCCCTAGCCCAAGCTGGCGTTTTCCGGCTAGCGTCTACGCATGGCACGGGGTCGTCCCGAGCCAGCCGGCCGGCCCGGACTCTGCGACTGCACGCGCCACGGGGCCCGCATCCGACCCCGTGTCTCCGGGCACCGGACGAGGCGGAACGCGGGTGGACGGGTGCACACCCGCCGGAGCAGGCCTGTGACGAATCGCCGTACCACCCCTCGGGCCGACGACCAGAACCCGGCCGCCACCAAGACCCCGGGCCGAGCCAGGAGCGGACGCCGCACCCGGACGTCCGAACCGGCCGCCAGTGCGGAGCCCGCACCAGAACGCCGGGCGTACGTCCTGGACACCTCGGTACTGCTCTCCGACCCCGGCGCCTTCCACCGGTTCGCCGAACACGAGGTGGTGGTGCCACTGGTGGTGATCTCGGAGCTGGAGGGGAAGCGCCACCATCCGGAACTGGGCTGGTTCGCCCGCCAGTCGCTGCGGATGCTCGACGAGCTGCGGGTGAAGCACGGCCGGCTGGACCAGCCGGTACCGGCGAACGACGCGGGCGGGACGCTGCGGGTGGAGCTGAACCACTCCGACGACGGCGTACTGCCGCCGGGGTTCCGTACCGACTCCAACGACACCCGGATCCTGTCGGTCGCGCTCAACCTGGCCGCCGAGGGCCGGACGGTCACCCTGGTCAGCAAGGACATGCCGCTGCGGGTCAAGGCGGCGTCGGTGGGACTGACCGCTGATGAATACCGGCACGGCCAGGCCAGCGATCCGACCTGGACCGGGATGGCCGAGCTGGAGTTGGGCGAGGAGCAGGTCAACCAGCTCTACGACGGCGCGGCGCTGGACCTGGACGCCGCCGCCGGACTGCCCACGCACACCGGTCTGGTGCTGCACTCGCCGCGCGGCTCCGGGCTGGGGCGGGTACTGCCGGACAAGACCGTACGCCTGGTCCGCGGTGACCGGGAGGCGTTCGGCCTGCGCGGGCGCTCGGCCGAGCAGCGGGTCGCCCTCGAACTGCTGCTGGACGAGTCGATCGGCATCGTCTCGCTCGGCGGCCGGGCCGGCACCGGCAAGTCCGCGCTGGCGCTCTGCGCCGGCCTGGAGGCGGTGATGGAGCGGCGCCGGCACCGAAAGGTCATCGTCTTCCGCCCGCTGTACGCCGTCGGCGGCCAGGAACTCGGCTACCTGCCGGGCTCGGAGGCGGAGAAGATGTCGCCGTGGGCCCAGGCGGTCTTCGACACCCTCGGCGCGGTGGTGCACGACAACGTGATGGAGGAGGTGCTGTCCCGGGGGATGCTGGAGGTGCTGCCGCTGACCCACATCCGGGGGCGGAGCCTGCACGACGCCTTCGTCATCGTCGACGAGGCGCAGTCGCTGGAACGCGGCGTGCTGCTCACCGTCCTCTCCCGGGTGGGTCAGGGCTCCCGGGTGGTGCTCACCCACGACGTCGCCCAGCGGGACAACCTGCGGGTCGGCCGGCACGACGGTGTGACGGCGGTGATCGAGGCGCTGAAGGGGCACCCGATCTTCGCTCATGTCACCCTGACCCGGTCCGAGCGGTCGCCGATCGCCGAGGTGGTCACGGATCTGCTGGAGGACATCCCTTTGTAGCGGGTGGGCGGACCCGGCAGGCGGTCACGGTGGTAGACATTTGTCCTGGTTTGTGCCGAAAAATGGCGTGACGCAGTTCACAAATTCTGCCTCTCCTTTCCCAACCGCCTCACCTTGCGCAATCGTGTCCTTCGAGCGCCCACGTCCCAGGGGCATGGCTGGAGATCAGTTCTCCTTCCCGGGGCGGAGGCACCGGCGGACAGCGGTCGGTCGGGGTCGCGGCCCACCGGGTCGGGGCGCTCGCGGCGTGACCGGCGGGCCTACCCGCTCCGACCGCGCCGCGTCCCTGATCCCGACGAGAGGACCACTCTGTGAGTCGGCTGTGGAGCCGGTTCGGCGTCCGGGGAGTCGCCCTTGCCCTGCTCCTGGGGGGCGTCGGCGGCGGTTACTACCTCGGCGAGGACCGGGAAGCGCAGCAACACAGCATCGAGGCCGAGTCGGCGTTCGACGCGCAGCAGGCCGAGTGGGACCTGCTCCGCGAGCGACACGCGGCGCACATCCGGGCCACCGCCGAGCAGCGGGCCGCCGAGGCGGAGGCCGCCCGCAAGGCGGCCGAGGTCGCCAGGGCGGCGGCGGAGCGAGCCAAGAAGGCGGAGCAGGCCGCGAGCCGTAAGCGCGAACGCGAGAAGCAGGAGAAGGAGGAGGCGGAGCAGGCCACGAAGCCGTACACCGGGCCGATCCCCGCCTCGTGCAACGAATACAGCGGCAACCGCAAGATCGGCTGTGCCCTGCTGCTCGACGCGGGCTTCAAGATCGCCGAGATGCCCTGTCTCGACAAGCTCTGGACCAAGGAGAGCGGCTGGAACCACAAGGCCGAGAACACCTCGTCCGGGGCGTACGGCATCCCGCAGGCGCTGCCGGGCAACAAGATGGCCTCGGTCGCCAGCGACTGGAAGACCAGCCCGGCGACCCAGATCAAGTGGGGCCTGGGCTACGTCAAGGGCCGGTACGACACGCCCTGTGGCGCCTGGGGGTTCTTCCAGGACAAGGGCTTCTACTGAGAGTACGACCCGGAGAGTGGGGGCCCGGACCGCACGGTCCGAGCCCCCGTTCTTTCGGTCCGACGTCTCGGAGCGGTGAGATCCGGGCGACACGGCGCCGAGGTCCGGGGCGGTATTTCCCGTCCCGTCGACGGGCTGCGGTGGCGGTCGGCCCGGGAAGCTGATAGCAACGTGAGGGTGACGTTCGACCCGATGTCCCGCGGTAACGACCCCAACCGGTTCGGCACCGAAGCCTTCTACGCCGCGCTCGGCCGGGCCTTCGTCGCGATGTGCGCCGTGGTGCCGGTGCTCTTCGTGATCGAGGCGCTCGACGTCTGGCTGAACGCCGGATTCGACACCACCGCCGGGATCATGCCCCGGAGCATCGCCGGGCTGGACGGCATCTTCTTCGGGCCGTTCCTGCACCACGGCTTCGACCACCTCTACAGCAACAGCGTGCCGCTGATCCTGCTCGGCACCTTCGTGTTGGCCACCGGGGCGCGGCGGTTCCTCTACTCCACGCTCCTGATCATGTTCGTCAGCGGGCTCGGGGTGTGGATCACCGGGTCACCCCAGTCGATCGTGGTCGGGGCCAGCGGCGTGGTCTTCGGCTACCTCGGCCTGCTCTTCATGCGGGGGATCGTCGAGCGGAGCTGGTGGAACTTCGGCGTGGTGCTGCTGGTCGGGCTGCTCTACGGCTGGCAACTGCTCGGGGTGCTGCCGACCGACGAGCCGATCTCCTGGCAGGGCCACCTCTTCGGACTGCTCGGCGGGCTGGTGGCCGCGATCGTCTTCCGGCGGCGCCGGCCGCGCGACGACGACCCGTACCGGTCGGAGTCCACGTTGACCCTGCCCTGACCTCGCGTACACCCGCGGGTGGGACGGCTATTGCTTCGATGGCTGTTGTCCGCCTACGGTCGGATCAGCACAGCTGTTGATCAGTCCGTAGTCGGAGAGCGACGGTGAGCACATGCGTGAGGTCGATGTCGCGATAATCGGGGCCGGCCCCACCGGGCTCTTCGCCGCCTACTACGCCGGCTTCCGGGGACTGTCGGTCGCGGTCATCGACGTGCTACCCGAACCGGGCGGACAGGTCACCGCGATGTACCCGGAGAAGGTCATCTACGACGTCGCCGGGTTCCCGTCGATCAAGGGTCGCGACCTGGTCGCCAACCTGGTCACCCAGGCCGCCTCGTTCAACCCCGAATACCTGCTCGGGGTACGCGCGGAGAAGTTGTCATACCTGGACGGCAGGCCGGTGCTCAGTCTGGCCAACGGGGACATCCTGCGCTGCGGCGCGATCGTCGTCACCGCCGGGCTGGGCAGCTTCACGCCCCGTCCGCTGCCCGCCGCCGAGAACTTCGTCGGCAGCGGCATCGTCTTCTTCGTACCGCACCTGGCGGATCTCGCCGGGCAGGACGTGCTGATCGTCGGCGGCGGCGACTCGGCGTTCGACTGGGCGCTGGCGCTGCACCCCCTGGCCCGGTCGATCACCCTGGTGCACCGCCGGGAGAAGTTCCGGGCCCACGCCGCCACCGTCGACCGGGTACGCGAGCTGCCGGTACGCATCGTGGTCAACGCCGAGGTGACGACGCTGCACGGCGAGGGCGCGGTGACCGGGGCGGACATCGCGGTGAAGGGCGGCGGGACCGAGACGATCCCGGTCGACACCGTGGTCGCCGCGTTGGGCTTCACCGCCGACCTCGGCCCGCTGACCGAGTGGGGACTGGCGCTCGACAAGCGACACATCCTGGTCGACAGCACCATGGTGACCAACCTGCCCCGGGTCTTCTCCGCCGGCGACATCACCGAATATCCGGGCAAGGTCCGGCTGATCGCCACCGGCTTCGGCGAGGCCGCGACGGCGGTGAACAACGCGGCCGTGGTGATCAACCCGGCCGCCCACCTCTTCCCCGGTCACTCCTCCGACGCGGGCTGACCCGGCTCGTCGGGCTGACCCGGCCTGCCGGACTGACGCGGTTCATCGGACTGACCCGGCTCGTCGGACTGACCTCGATCGTGGCGTGGACCCGGCTCGGCGGGTCGACCCGGCTCGGCGGGCAGGCCGGCGAGGTCGGCCATCAGCCGCATCTGGTGGTCGAAGTACGCCTCGGAGTCCTCGACCACCCCCTGGGCGAGCCGGCCGAAGACCTCGAAGCTGACCAGGCCGAAGAGCTGGCTCCAGGCGGCCATGCAGCGGGCGAGCTGCTCCTCGGTGAGCGCGCCGGGGCGCTGCGCCAGCAGTCGGGCCAGGTCGACCCGGACCGGAGACGGCACCGGGGTGCCGTCGGGTGGGGCGAGCCGGCCGGCGGCGGCGCCCTCGATCATGATCGCGGCCAGCGCGAAGACCACCCGCTGGGCCGGTACGACGGTCTCGGACGGGGCGGCGTAGCCGGGCACCGGGCTGCCGTACAGCAGGGCGTACTCGGCGGGGTGGGCCAGGGACCAGGCCCGTACGGCGTGGGCCACCCCCAGCCAGCGCCCGCGCAGGTCGTCCCGGGCGGCTGCCGCGTCACCCGCCTCGGCCGCGTCGCCGAGCGCCTGGTACGCCTCGACGATCAGTACGGTGAGCAGCGCGTCCCGGCTCGGGAAGTACCGGTAGACGGCCGACGAGACCATGCCGAGGTCCCGGGCGACGGCCCGGAGCGAGAGGTTGCCGCCCTCGGTCGCGAGGTGTCGGCGGGCGACTGCCTTGATCTCCTCGATCATCTCGGCGCGGACCCGGGCCCGGATCGATGGTGCGGACATGCCGCCACCCTGCCACACCCCGGGAGTTCTCCGAGAGCGCCCGCTCCGCCAGGGAAGCGGCCGATGCCCGCCGGAGCGCCGATATTCAATGTGAGCGGTGGTCAGAAATCAGAGCGGCGCTCTTGACGCTGGCGCCTGCGGCGGAGCAAGGTGGTACCGGCAAACCGAGAGCGGTGCTCTCGGTTCGGAGAGTTGATCTGAAAGGGTGGGAGGATGGCACTCCAGGTGATCGTCGGAGCCGGTCCGGTCGGCCAGGGCGTGGCCCGGCTGCTCGCCGACCGGGGCGAGCGGGTTCGGCTGGTCAGCCGTCGGGGCACCGGGCCGGAGCATCCCGCGATCGAGCGGGTCGCCGCCGACGCGGCCGATCTCGATCGGCTGGCCGACCTGACGGAGGACGCGGCGGTGCTCTACAACTGCGCCAACCCGGCGTACCACCGCTGGGCCACCGACTGGCCGCCGATCGCCGCCGCGCTGCTGGCCGTGGCGGAGCACACCGGGGCGGTGCTGGCGACCACCGGCAACCTGTACGGCTACGGCCCGGTGGACGGGCCGATCACCGAGAGCGCGCCACTGCGCCCGAACGGTGTGAAGGGCGGGGTCCGGGCGCGGATGTGGCAGGACGCGTTGGCCGCGCACGAGGCGGGGCGGGCCCGGGTGACCGAGGTACGCGGCTCCGACTACCTCGGCGCGGGCACGCAGACCCTGTTCGCCCTGCTCGTGGTGCCGAAGGTGCTGGCGGGGAAGCGGGCGTACGTGCCGGCCGACCTGGACGCCCCGCACAGTTGGACGTACGTCGGCGACGTGGCCCGTACCCTGGTCGGCGCCGCTGCCGACGAGCGGGCCTGGGGGCAGCCCTGGCACGTACCCAGTCAGCCGCCGGTGTCGATCCGGGCGCTGGCGGCCCGACTCGCCGAACTGGCTGGTGCCTCGCCGCCCCGGCTGGCCTCGATGCCGCCCGCGCTGCTCTGGCTCGGCGGGCTCTTCGACCCGACGGCGCGGGAGCTGCGGGAGACGGCCTACCAGTTCCGCCTGCCGTTCGTGCTGGACTCCTCGGCGGCCACCGCGACGTTCGGCATCGAGCCGACCGGGCTGGACACGGCGCTGCGGGAGACCGCCGGGCTCGCCCCGGCCGCCTCCCGCTGATCCAGCGCCCGCCCGAACCCGGGCTACTCCTGCTCGGCCAGTGGTCGGCCGTCGAAGTCGACCGCCGAATAGAGCGCCAGCTTCTCCAGCCGGTGGTACGAGTCGATCACCCGGATGGTGCCGCTCTTGGAGCGCATCACGATCGACTGGGTGTACGCGCCACCGGCCCGGTAACGGACCCCGCGCAGCAGGTCGCCGGAGGTGATCCCGGTGGCCACGAAGAAGGCGTTGTCCCCGGTGACCAGGTCGTCGGTGCTGAGTACCCGATCCAGGTCGTGCCCGGCGGCGAGCGCCTTCTCCCGCTCGTCGTCGTCCCGGGGCCAGAGCTTGGCCTGCATCGCCCCGCCCATGCACTTCAACGCGCAGGCGGCGGTGATGCCCTCCGGGGTGCCGCCGATCCCCATCAGCACGTCGACGCCGGACTCGCCCCGGGCGGCGGCGATGGCCCCGGCGATGTCGCCGTCGGAGATGAACTGGATGCCGGCGCCGGCCCGGCGGATCTGCTGCACCAGCTCCGTGTGCCGGGGGCGGTCGAGTACGCAGACCGTCACGTCGGAGACGTCCGAGCCCTTGACCTTGGCGATCCGGCGCAGATTCTCCGCCACTCCGGCGTTGATGTCGACGGTGTCCGCGTAGACCGGGCCGACCGCCAGCTTCTCCATGTAGAAGACGGCGCTCGGGTCGAACATCGCGCCGCGCTCGGCCACCGCGAGCACGGCCAGGGCGTTCGGCATGCCCTTGCTCATCAGCGTGGTGCCGTCGATCGGGTCGACCGCCACGTCGACCTCCGGCCCGGTACCGTCGCCGACCTGCTCGCCGTTGAACAGCATCGGGGCGTTGTCCTTCTCGCCCTCACCGATCACCACGGTGCCGCGCATCGGGATCGAGTTGATCAGCTTGCGCATGGCGTCGACGGCCGCACCGTCGCCGCCCTCCTTGTCGCCCCGGCCGACCCACCGGCCGGCGGCCATCGCCGCCGCCTCGGTAACCCGGACGAGGTCGAGGGCCAGGTTGCGGTCCAGGTTCTGTGGCACCCGGGTACGGGTGTTGGTCATGTCGGCTCCTCCTCGCGGCACTGCGGGGTGGCCCGGCACAGCGCGGCGCGCCGCCGCCGGCCTTGTCAGGAATCCTGACACGCTGGTCAACTTAACGCCGGCTCGGGGGGCGGGTGGCCCGGATCCCGGTAACTGTCAAGATAGTGGGGTGAACCCCGCCCAGCCTGCCGACCGAATCCCGGACGACCAGCTCCCGGCCGGACCCGACGCGGCCCCGGCCCGGCCGGAGAGCGCCGCTCCCGAGAGCGCCGGTCCGCAGAGTCGCGGTTCGGAGAGTGCCGGTCCAGAGAGTGGCGGTCCCGGTTCGGAGAGTGCCGGTCCGCAGGGTGGCGGGTTGGGCGACGAGCGGGTCGTGCCGGCCGCGATCAGGTCGCAGCGGTCGACCAGGGACATCGTCATCTCGCTGCTGGTCCTGCTGGTGCCGATCGCCCTCCTGATCGGCTTCGGCCGGGTCTTCCTCGGCGCGGACCAGCCGGTGGTGATCGATCCGGCCCCGGCGTTCCAGGAGGCCCGGGGAGCCAACGCCTTCCCGGTCAGCGAGCCGACCGACCTGGCCGACGGCTGGCGCACCGTGAAGGCCGACTTCCGGCGGGAGGCCGGCGGGGCGACCCTGCGGATCGGTTATCTCGGCCCGGACGGTGGCGGGGTGCAGTTGTTGCAGAGCAGCCTGCCGGCCGACCAGTTGCTACCGGCCGAGCTGACCCGGGACGGGCAGCCGCAGGGCACGGTCGAGGTGGCCGGGCGTAGTTGGCAGCGCTACACCGCCCGCCCCGACGAGTCGGCCCTCGTCCTGCTGGAGCCCGGCCGGACGGTACTGGTGGTCGGGCAGGTACCCGAGCGTGACCTGGAGCGGATGGTCGCCGCCCTGCGGTAGTTGTCCGGTATAGGTACGCTTCGTGTCTGCGTATCACGGTGGGCACACGCCTACCGGGCAACCTTCTGGGGAGGATCGACAGTGACAATCCGACGGTGGGGCGTCGCCATGATCGCGGCGGCGGCCCTGTTCACGCCAGCTCTGACGGCCTGCGCGGGCACAGGCGCGGGTACGGGCACCGAGTCGGACGCATCCGGTGCCGAGGTCCCGGCGATCCCGACGGACGCCAAGGAGGCGCTGCTCGCGTCGACCAAGGAGATCGCCAAGGGTAACTTCAGGTTCAGCATGACGGGCAGCGATCTCGACGGTCAGGGCGTCGTGCACCTGCCGAGCAAGAGCGCCCAGATGAACATGAAGGCCGGCGGCGGCGAGTTCTCGATGGACATGGAGATCGTCTACATCGAGCCGGACAGCTGGGTGAAGATGACGATCACCGGGGCTGAGGGCGTACCGGGGCTGGAGAAGCTGAACTCCGGTAAATACCAGCACCTGGACCAGTCCAAGATCAAGGGTACCGGAGGGCTGGGCTTCGACTTCAAGGACGTGGACCCGGCCGGCAGCGAGGCGCTGACCAAGGCCATCGTCGACGTGCAGAAGACCGGCGAGGGGGCGTACACCGGCACCATCGACCTGACCAGGGCGACCGACGCCGGCATGGTCGACGAGGACGGGGTCAAGCTGCTCGGCGCCGAGGCGACCAAACTGCCGTTCGAGGCCAAGCTCGACGCGGAGGGTCGGCTCACCTCGCTGACCATCCAACTGCCGGCGGTCGGCGGCGGCAAGGCGCAGGAACTGACGGTCGGCTACTCCGACTACGGCGCGGCGAGCCCGGCCAAGGCGCCGCCGGCAGCCGAGGTCGTGGAGGCGTCTCCGGAGACGTACGAGCTGTTCAACAAGTGATGACCGGTGCCGGGTGGGACGACTTCGGTCGCTCCGCCCGGCGCATCGGTCAGCTCTGCGCGCTCTCCCGGGCCTGCCGGACGGTGTCGACCCGTTGCCGGGCGCCGTCCAGCCAGCCCTGGCAGATCTCGGCCAGCCGCTCGCCCCGCTCCCACAGCGCCAGCGACTCCTCCAGCGAGGTACCGCCGGCCTCCAGCCGTTCGACCACCGTGGCCAGCTCGGCCCGGGCCTGCTCGTAACTGAGTCCCTCGCCCGGCCCGCTCGCGCGTTCTTCCGCATCAGTCATGGTGGTCCCATCTCAGCACACCGTCGCCGGACGGTGATCCGCGCACACACCCGTACGGCGACTACGGCTCGACGACCGCGCTCAACTCGCCCTCGGCGAGGCGTACCCGCAGCGGGTCACCGGCGGCGACCTCGCCCGGTGCGCGGACGACGTGACCGTCGGCGCGCTGCACGATGGCGTACCCCCGGTGCAGGGTGGCGGCCGGGGAGAGCGCTCGGAGCCGGGCCACGGTGTGCCGGAGTTCTCCGGTCGCCGTGCCGAGTCGGTGTTCCACGCAGCGGACGGCCCGGTCCCGCAGTGCGGTCACGTCGGCGGCCCGCTGGTCGAGCAGTACCTCCGGGCGGGCGAGCGAGGGGCGGGACCGCCAGGCGTCGAGGCGGTGCGCCTCCCGGTCGACCAGTCCGGTCATCGCCCGGTCGAGCCGGTCCCGGGCCATCCGGATCAGCCGGGTCTCCTCGCCGAGATCCGGCACGATCCGCTTGGCGGCGTCGGTCGGCGTCGAGGCGCGCAGGTCGGCGACGTAGTCGACCAGCGGCGCGTCGGTCTCGTGGCCGATCGCGCTGACCACCGGCGTACGGCAGCCGAAGACCGCCCGGCAGAGCGCCTCGTCGGAGAAGGGGAGCAGATCCTCGACGCCGCCACCGCCCCGGGCCAGCACGATCACTTCGATGCCCGGGTCGGCGTCGAGCACCTTGAGCGCGTCGATGATCTGCGGTACGGCGGTCGGGCCCTGCACCGCCACGTTGACCGTCCGGAACTGCACCGCCGGCCAGCGGCGTTGGGCGTTCGTCAGTACGTCCCGTTCGGCCGCCGAGGCCCGACCGGTGATCAGGCCGATCCGGCCGGGCAGGAAGGGCGGCCGGCGCTTGCGGGACCGGTCGAAGAGCCCCTCGGCGGCGAGCAGCTTCTTCAGCTTCTCCAGCCGGGCCAGCAGTTCGCCGAGCCCGACCTGCCGGATCTCGTCGGCCCGCAGGCTGAGCGTGCCCCGGGCGGCGTAGAACTCGGGCTTGGCGTGCAGCAGCACCCTGGCCCCCTCGGCCAACTCCGGCGCTCCGGCGTCGAGTACGTCCCGGTTGGTGGTGACGGTGAGGCTGAGGTCGGCCGACGGGTCGCGCAGGGTGAGGAAGACCGTCGCCGCACCGGGCCGCCGGCTGAGCTGCGCCACCTGGCCGTCCACCCAGACCCAGCCCAGCTTGCCGATCCAGGCGCTCAGCTTCTGGCTGACCACCCGGACCGGCCACGGCTCGTCGGGGGTACTGCGCGGGATGCCGGCCTCGGTCATCCGGTCAGCCTACGACCGCCCTCTGCCATCGACGCGCCCGCGCCGCGCCGGGCTGCCCGCTGGCGGGAGAGCGGCCGACGGGCGGGATCACGGGCGGAACGTAGACTGGGCGGGTGACCGAGGCTCAGGCGACACCCCAGACCGGCAAGCGTGTCCTGTTGGCCAAGCCCCGTGGCTACTGTGCCGGCGTCGACCGTGCCGTGCAGACCGTGGAGGAGGCCCTCAAGCTCTATGGGGCGCCGATCTACGTGCGCAAGCAGATCGTGCACAACAAGCACGTCGTCTCCACGCTGGAACGGCAGGGCGCCATCTTCGTGGAGGAGAACGAGGAGGTGCCGGAGGGCTCGACCGTGATCTTCTCGGCGCACGGCGTGGCGCCGGAGGTCTACGAGCAGGCCAAGAGCCGCTCGCTGAAGGCGATCGACGCCACCTGCCCGCTGGTCACGAAGGTGCACCACGAGGCCCGGCGGTTCGCGGCGGACGATTACGACATTCTGCTCATCGGTCACGAGGGGCACGAAGAGGTGATCGGCACCTCAGGTGAGGCACCCGCACACATCCAGCTCGTGGACGGTCCGGACGACGCCGACAAGGTGACCGTACGGGATCCGGCGAAGGTGGTCTGGCTCTCCCAGACGACCCTGTCGGTGGACGAGACGATGGAGACCGTCGCGCGGCTCAAGCGCCGGCTGCCGCTGCTCCAGTCGCCGCCCAGCGACGACATCTGCTACGCCACCCAAAACAGGCAGCACGTGGTGAAGGAGATCGCCGCCGACTGCGACGTGGTGATCGTGGTCGGCTCCCGCAACTCGTCCAACTCGGTGCGGCTGGTCGAGGTGGCGGTGGACGCGGGCGCCCGGGCCGGCTACCTGGTCGACTACGCCTCGGAGATCTCCGACGACTGGCTGACCGGGGCAACCACGGTCGGCCTGACCTCCGGGGCGAGCGTCCCGGACGACCTGGTCATGGAGGTGCTGGACCATCTCGCCGCGCGCGGCTTCGCCGACGTGACCGAGGTGACCACCGCCGACGAGCGGCTGACCTTCTCGCTGCCGCAGGACCTCAGGCGCGACATGAAGGCCGCGGCGGCCAAGGCGGCGGCCCAGCAGACCGACGCACTCGCGGCGAGCGCCGCGAACGGCTGACCGGGGTACGCGTGGTGCCCGGCGCCGACCAGAACAGGACGCGGAACGGGCGGCCCGGCGTACGCGTCGGACCGGTCATGACGACGCGGTGGATGATCGGCGCGGTGCTGGCCGCCGGGCTGGCCCTCGGTGCCTGTGCGGACTCCGGCTCGACGCCGCCGAACAGCTCGGGAGGAAGCCCGGTGACCCAGCCCGCCTCGCCAGACCCGACCGCTTCCGGTCCGTCCGCCCCCGGCCCGACGACCCCCGGCAACCCGACGGGTGATCCGGTTCCTCCGACCAAGCCGCCGGGCGGCGGCCCGGCACCGAGCGGCACGACCACGCTGAGTGGGACGGTCCGGGCCGGTGTCGAGCCGAACTGCCTGCTGCTGGACGGCTATCTGCTGGTCGGCGGCCCCCGGGACGTGATCACCGCCGGAGCCCGGGTGACAGTCGTCGGCCAGGTACGCGCCGACCTGATGACCACCTGCCAGCAGGGCACCCCGTTCCAGGTGCAGAGCGCCACCCGGGGCTGACCGCCGAGCCGTTCCCAGCGGCGGCCTGCCCCGGACCGTCAGCGGCGGCGGGGTACCCAGTAGAGGATCTGGCCCGCCAGCAACGCGGGGTGGACGTCGGGCAGCTCTCGCAGCGCGCGGGCGAGCTGGGCACCGAGGTACACCATCAGACCGACCCGATCGTTCCGGTACGCGGTCACGAGCGCCAGCCGCGCGTGCTGGCACGGCCAGGGCACCCCACAGGCGCGACAGCGGTACGACGGGTGTGCCGGGACGTGCCGGCGCCAACGCTCATACGGCCCGATCACCCCTACCCCCGACCGACCCGCTCGCCGTGCCGGGCGCGGTACTCCCCGGCCCGGGTCAGGCTGCCCGCCCGACCGTTGGACAGCCGGGGGTGCGACCCGACCCGGGCGTCCCAGGCGGGCCGGCGGTTGCGCGTCCGATCCCGGGTTGGCGGGGACGTGTCGGCCGTGGATGTCTCCGTGTGCACCGGCACGGCCGCCTTCGCGCGGACTGCCGCCCGATATTCCGCATTGGACAGTGGCGGCGGAGGCGGCGGCTGATAGGGCATCGGGACGAGTTCGACCGAGTCCGGGCAGCACCAGCGCCACCCACATCGGCAGTACCGCCAGAGCCGGCGCCAGTCCCGGCGGTGGTACGGCTTTGTTCTGCGACCGAATCTCATGGTGCCTCCCGTCGGCGGAATGTGGACGGGGGCGGCACCTGGCTCCGACCTGGCACCGCCCCCGTAGGCGCCACCGCCCGGCATCGGAGGGCTCTTGCACGGGGGACCGGGCGATGTTGCCTGAATTCCACCTTGGACTTCGACCGGTAATGAGCGGAAGATAACCACTCAGCAGCAAAGATGACGGACCCGATGGCATGCCGGGAAGGGCGGGGAAGGGCGGAGAATGGTGAATCACTATGGCGGAATCGGAAGAATGCTCAAGTTCGCTCGTTCCAGGTCTGGAATGACGCAAGACCAACTTGCCGAACGGCTTAACGTGTCGACCTCGCTCATTGCCAAGTTCGAGACCAATCGGCTGATCCCGAAGCACGACACGGCGCGAAATCTCGACGCGGTGTTCGACTCCGGGGACATGTTCCAGGAGTCGGCTGCCGAGGCGCGGGCGTTCTCCGGCGAGCTGGTCTTCATGAGGCCATGGCTGGAATACGAGCAGCGAGCCACCATGATCCGGACCTTCCAGCCGACGGTGGTTCCCGGGCTGCTCCAGACCGAGGCGTACGCGCGGGCGCTTCTCCGCGACGCCGGCACGCGCGTGCCGGACCTGGACGGCGTGTTGGCGAGCCGGATCGCCCGGGCCGAGGTGCTGCGCCGAGACGATCAGCCGTGCCGGCTGTTCGCCGTGGTGGACGAGACGGTGTTGCGCCGGCCCGTGGGAGGGCCGAAGGTCATGGCCGAGCAACTGCACGCGATCGTGCAGGCGTGCGCCCTGCCGAACGTCAGCGTCACCGTGGTGCCGGCGTCAGCGGGCGCGCATCCCGGTCTCAACGGGCCACTGGCGCTCGCCACGGTCGACGGTCGCAACGTCGGCTTCCTGGACGATCCGCTGGGCGGTCAGGTGGTCGAGGACCCGGACCGGGTCGCCGCGCTCGAAGAGGTCTGGGAGGCAATCCGCGAGTACGCTCTACCCGCACGACCATCCCTCGAATTGATCATGGAAGCAGCGGAGTCATGGAGTTGATCGACGCGCCGCGCTGGCGGAAGTCCTCCCGCAGCAACGGGCAGGGCGGTGACTGCGTAGAGGTGGCCGACAATCTTCCCGGCCGGGTGCTGGTGCGGGACAGCAAGGATCGGCAGGGGCCGGCACTCACCTTCGGGCCGGCGGCCTGGTGCGCCTTCGTCGGCGGGGTGTCCCGGCGCCCGTAGCCCCGCCCAGAGTCGCGAGCCGGTTCGGCCACTGCCGGTAGATTGACGCCGGTGAGGGCTTTGTTGCGCCAGGAGTTGGTGGGGCTGGTCCGCTGCCGAACGCTGTGGCCCGTGCCGGCCCTGGTCGTGTTCGCC
Organism: Plantactinospora mayteni; assembly: GCF_016862935.1. Classification (GTDB taxonomy): domain Bacteria; phylum Actinomycetota; class Actinomycetes; order Mycobacteriales; family Micromonosporaceae; genus Plantactinospora; species Plantactinospora mayteni. The sequence goes on along the minus strand of NZ_BONX01000028.1, from coordinate 157,143 downwards.
GGCCTGGTGATGCTGTCGTTCAACGCCGACGCCTACATGTTCTATGTCTACTACGACCCACAGACGGTGGACGAACAGCTCGACGCGTACCACTTCGACGTGACGGCGCTGCACACCTCCGGCCTCGAATGGGCGCAACTGGCCGCGCTGGCGGTCGGGGCGTTCCTGGTGCTCCGCGACGGGCGGCTGACCGGCCGACCGGCCCCGTCCGTCCCGCCGACCGGTCCCGGCCAGCTCCTGTTGGCGAAGGCGGGCGCGGCAGCGCTCTGCGGGGTGCTCCTCGTCGCCGTCGACCTCGCCGTGGTGCTGCCGCTGGCCGCCGAACAGGCCGCCGAGCACTGGGTCCGGCAGGATCTGGGCTCGGCCGGGATCGTCGTACCCGAGCGGACGTTGACCGACGGGTCGGTCTGGCCGGTGGCGCTCCGCGCGGCGGTCGGTGCCCCGCTGTTCGCGGTGATCGGGATCGGCCTGGCCGCGCTGTTCGGCCGCTGGTGGGCGGTCACGGTGACCGTGCTCGTCCCGGCCTGCGGGGCGCTGTACGTGACCGCCGACCCGTTCTTCGGCGCGCTGACCGCCCCGAACCGGCTGGCCCTGGCCGCGACCCTGGCGCCGAGCCTGGGCGCGGCCGTTCTTGCTCTCCTGCTCGGCTACGGCGCGACGCGGTGGCGACTGGCCCGGGCAGCCGCCGGCCGGCAAGCCCGTCCGAGCCTGGACGGCTCCCCCCGCTGACCCCGGCGGAGTCCGTCACGACGAAACGGGGTCCGTCCCTGGCTGGGACGGACCCCGTTCGTCGGTGGAGCGTACGGGTCAGCGCACCTCGTCGACCTGCACCAGGGCGTTGCCGATCACGGCACCGTCCACGGTGACGACCTGCATCTGGCCGGAGAGCTGCCGGCCGGCGGCCGGAACCGTCAGCGCGGTCACCGATCCGGTGATGCTGGTCTTGCCCTTGTGGGCCAGCGACTCGTAGTTCGCCGGGGTGGACAGGGTGCCGAGGGCGGGCGAGAAGAACACATCCCGGTAGTCGAGCTGGGTGGTGCCGGCCGGTACCGAGTATCCCTCGATCTCGATCTCGTAGGTCCCCGCCGCCGGGTTGGCGATCGAGACCGACTCCTCCGAGTCACCGTCGGCGTTGAACGCCACCCGTACGCCGTCCTTGTAGACGTACAGGTCGAGGTCGGCACCGGCGTCGCTGGTGTTGCCGATCGCCACGTCGAGCCGGCTGGCCCCGGCCGGGACCACCACCTCGTAGCTCAGTACCTCATGGTGCCCGATGCTCGGCCGGGTCTCCAGGATGCTGCCGAGCGGGCCGCCCTTACCGGTGACCACGACCGGACCGAACTCGTTGGTCAGGTCCCAGGTGACCGGGGTCGCCTCCCCGGCCGGCACGCTGAGCAGCTCGGTCACGTCCGGGGTGACCTCGATGCCCTGCACCCGGGCCTGGAGCTGGTACGGGTTGCCCAGCAGCGGCGACGTACGCCGGGACTCGACCTCGATCTCCCAGACGCCCGGGATCGGGTTGTCGTACGAGCGCTCCTCCGGCTTGCAGACGGCGGCGTCGGAGAAGTTGGTGAAGCAGGCCGTACTGGCGGTCGGGTCCACCGGGATGCCCCACGGGTTGATCGCGACGAACCGGGTCTGCGAGCCGGGGGCGATGCCGGTCAGGTTGACCTGCAACGATCCGGCACCCTCCGGCACGGTGACGAAGTACGTCTTGAAGAGGTTGCGGTCGACGTTGCCGCCGGCCGAGAAGGAGAAGTCCTTCTTCTTCGGTACCTCGGCGACGGTCACCGCGTTCATGAACTCGAAGTCCACCGCCGGGGTAGCCGGGTCGTCGATCTCGACGATCGCGCTGTGTACCCCGACGCCCGCCTTCGCCTCGACGCTGAACGTCACCGTCTTGCCCAGCGGCAGGTCCAGGTGCTTCGGCGCCTTGCGGAACACCTTGCCGGTGTCGCCGACCAGGCGCAGGTCGTGCCGGACGGTCCCCTTCGGTCCGCTGTTCCGGGTCACCTTCACCTTGTAGGTCTTCGCCACGTTCGGCTTCTGCCCGCCGTCGCCGATGGCGCACCGGTTGTAGATGCCGGTGCCCCGGTACGGCGTGGCCAGCATGTCCGCCAGCGGGGTGCAGACCGGGGCGTCGACCGTGTAGCCCCGGGTCTCCAGCGCGGCACCGGCCAGCAACTGCCAGGCTCCCGGTACGTTGAGCTGGCCGTTGCCCTGGCCGTGCGCCGGTACCCCGTCGATCCAGGACGCCGACGAGTAGATCGCCCGGCGCAGTGCGGCGGTGGTGACCAGCTTGCGGTTCGCCTTGGCGGCCGAGAGCAGCAGCGCGATGCCGCCGGTCACCTGCGGGGCGGACATCGACGTACCGTTGATCATTTGGTAGCCCGGCGGTAGCGGGTAGCCGGCCTCGGCGACCGGGTTGCCCGGCAGCCAGAGCGGGGTGGTGGAGATCGCCGACCCCGGCGCGGTGATGTTCGGCTTGAACCCGCCGTCCTCGCGCGGTCCGCGCGAGGAGAAGTAGAGGAGCTGGTACGGCGTGCGGGTCTGCGAGCCGTAGTTGGCCAGGTAGCTCTCCTGGCTGATTCCGGCGGCGACGCTGACGATGTCGCTGACCGTGGAGGGGTCACCGATGGTGTTGATGCCGGGGCCGGAGTTGCCGGCCGAGAAGACGAGCTGCACACCGAGTTCGTTGACGATCCGGTTGTAGAGTTCGGCGCGCAGGTCACTGCCGTCGTTCAGCGCCCCGAGGCCGCCGATCGAGATGTTGACCACGTCCACGTCCCGGTTGACCACCAGCTCGACCATGCCGTCGGTGAGCGCGGCGAAGGTGCAGCCGCCGCCCCAGGTGCAGGCCCGCGCGGAGACCAGCTTCGCGCCGGGTGCGCCACCGTCCAGGTTGGCGTTGCCGAACATGTCGTTCGCGGCGGTGATGCCGGCGACGTGCGAGCCGTGCGCGTCCTCGACGATGCCGATGTTGACGAAGTCGTACGCCCCTGGCAGTCCGGCCGGGGTGGTGTCGACGTCCTCGCGGAACTCGACCACGAACGGGGTCTGGTCGCGTACCGGGGTCTCCGGCTTGTCGGTGCCGAAGTGGCCCACGTCGTAGCGCTCGGCGTACGGGCGCAGCACCGGGTCGTCGGTGAAGTCCCGGTTTCCGTTGACGTCGACCCGGATGTCGTTGGTCGCCGGGTCGTAGAGGATGCCGAACAGGTCGGTCGTGTCGCCGTCCCGGTTGATGTCACCGGCCGGCGCGCTTCCTGCGGTGATCGACTCGGCGAACCGGTTGATCCGGTACGTCCCGGCCGGCGCGGTCCAGGAGGCACCCGCGTAGCTGAACGTCGGGCCGGTCACCTGGTCACGCATGATCCGCCAGGTCGCGTCCCCGTCGAAGATGGGATCGGTGGCGGTGAACCAGTCGACGATCTTGCGCTCGCCGGTCGAGGTGGTCTGCAACGCCGGGTGGTCCAGGTCGATCCCGGTGTCCATGATGCCGATCGTGACGCCCCGGCCGTCCCAGGTCGGATGCGCGGTCTTGAAGTCCACCGCCCCGATCTCGTGGGTCGGCATGTACGGGTTAGCGGCCGGCGTGTCGGCCCCAGGACCGGCCACCGCCGCCTTGGTCCGGGCCTGCGCCTGGGCCGGCGTGGGCGTCGGCTCGGGGTCCGGCAGCTCGACCTTGTCGTCGAGGTCGACCGCCGCAATGCCGGGCAGCGCCGCGGCGGCCGGCACGGCCGAGGTGGGTACGCTGGCGCGGACGTAACCGACCTCGTCGGCCCGCTTGGCGATGATGCCGCCGAGCTTGCGCAGCCCGGCGACGACGGTGCCCGACTGGCCCTTGTCGGCCGCGATGAGCAGCGTCACCCGGGGTTCCTTGCGGGACTTCGCCTCGGCGAGCAGTTCCAGGTCGCGCGGGCCCAGGGTGTCGGTGGGACCGGTCTTCTTCAGGGTTTCCGGGGCGGCGGTCGGATCGGCGCTCGCCGGGGTGGCACCGGTGGCCAGGGTCAGGCCGCTCAGGGCCACCACCGAGGCGAGTACCCCGGCCGAGGTCCGTCGGCGCCACGTGCGGGATCTACTCACGTTCATGTCCTCCGAGAGAACGGGCCCTGGAAACAGGGCACACGTGACCGGAATCCTCGGCTGCGGTACGCGTGCCTGTCACTATCGCCCTGCGCGTTGTGACCACCCCGTGATCTGTGTGGACCGATCGGCGTGGCGGTGGCGCGGATCGGTGTCGATGACCGGCTGAACGCCGATTCCGATTCGGACGATCAGGGCTGGGTCGGCCGGGGGATCTCAAGGTGCCGCGCCGACGGCGGATCGACCAGCGGATCGACCAATGGATCGACCAGCGGATCGACCAATGGATCGACCAGCGGATCGACCAATGGATCGACGAGCGGCTCGACCAGCGGCTCGACCAACGGCTCGACCGATGGGTCGGCTGGCGGGTCGACCAGTTCGGGCGCCTGCGGCTGGCGGGGTGCCGTCTCCACCTGCGGCGGCACCGGCAGGTCGTCGCCGGCCACCCCCAGCTCGGCGAGCTTGCGCGCGCTGACCAGCACCCGCGCCTCCAGCGAGCCCACCGCCCGGTTGTACGCGGTCACCGCCCCGCCCAGCGCCCCGCCCAGCTTGGAGACGTGCTCGCCGAGGGTGCCGAGCCGGCCGTACAGCTCGCGGGCCAGCGTGTGCACCGCCACCGCGTTACGGGCCAGCGCCTCCTGCCGCCACGAATACGCGACCGTACGCAGCAGCGCCACCAGGGTCGCCGGGGTGGCCAGCACGACGTTGCGGGTGAACGCGTGCTCCAGCAGCGTCGGGTCGCGTTGCAGCGCCACGTCGAGGAACGGGTCGGCCGGTACGAAGAGCACCACAAACTCGGGGGACTGGTCGAAGGCGGTCCAGTAGGACTTGGCGGCCAGCGCGTCGACGTGTGCCCGCAGGTGCCGGGCGTGCGCGTCCAGGTGCCGGTCCCGGCCCTGCTCGTCCCGGGCCTCCATCGCCGTCAGGTACGCGTCGAACGGCGCCTTCGCGTCCACCACCACCGAGCGGCCACCGTGCAGCCGGACCACCAGGTCGGGGCGGACCACCTGCTGGTCGGTGGCTCCGGTGACCTGCTCGGAGAAGTCGCAGTGCTCCAGCATCCCGGCCGCCTCCACCACGCGGCGCAACTGGTGCTCGCCCCAACGGCCGCGTACCTGCGGGGCGCGCAGCGCCGCCACGAGCTGCTTCGTCTCGGTACGCAGCTCGCCGGAGACCGACGTCATCGCACGGACCTGCTCGCGCAGCTCGGCGTACGCGTCGACCCGGTCGTGCTCCAGCTCGGCGACCCGCTGCTCGTAGCGGCGCAGCGTCTCGTGCAGCGGCGCCACCGCCCGGGCCACCGCCTCCTGGGACTGTGCGGTCGCCTCGTAGGAGAGCGCCCGCATCGACTGCTCCAACCGGCCCTCGCCGTCCCGGGTGGCCCGCAGCGTCGCATCCAACCGGGCGATCTCGGCCGTCGACCGGGCGGTGGCGGCGAGCCAGCCGATCGCCCCGCCCGCGACGAGGCACACGATCACCACGGCCACGGTCGAGAGGTCCACGTCACAGAGCATGCCAGGCGGCCGGCGCAGCGGCGCGGGTACTCGCCGGTGGTGGGTACCGTTGGGTCATGGGCGAGGTGATCTGGTTTCTCCTGCTGGTGGTGCTGCTCGGCGGCGGGCTCCTGTGGTGGCGTCGTGAGCGCGCCGCCCGACAGGCCCGGGAACTCGCCGACGCGCGGGCCGACGCCGGTCGCTGGTACGAGCGGCTGGGCGGGCAGTTGATGCACCTGCACGGCGACGAACCGGCGGTCCGGCAGGCGCTGGCCGATGCCGGGGAGCGCTACAACGCGGCCGGCAGCCAGCTCGAACAGGCGCGCAGCGCCCGGCAGTACGAGCTGGCCCGGGAGACCGCCCTGGAAGGGTTGGCGTACGTCCGGGCGGCCCGGCTGGCGCTCGGCATCGATCCGGGGCCGGAACTGCCGCCGCTGGCCGCCGCCCGGGGTGCCGGGGCGATCACCGTGCCGAGGGAGGTGCAGGTCCAGGGCGAGACGTTCCGGGCCGGGCCGAACCCGGGGGCGGGGACTCCTTACTACTACCCGGGTGGGCGGATGCAGGGTCGGCCGGTGCCGGCCGGCTGGTATTCGACCCCGTGGTGGAAGACCGGTCTGGCGGCCGGCGCCGGGGTGCTGGGCGGCATGCTGATCGCCGACGCACTCTTCTCGCCCGCCTTCGCCGACCCGGGTTACGGCTACGACGCCGGCTACCAGGAGGGCTTCGCGGACGGCGCGGACTACGGCGACGCCGGGGGCGCGGACGGCGGCGGAGACTTCGGCGGGGGCGGTTTCGGTGGCGGCGACTTCGGCGGGGGAGACTTCGGCGGCGGGGGAGATTTCTAGCGGTACGCCCCGATCGTCCCGGTGGTCGTGCCGGCCTTCGGGCTAACCGTCCGGTGGATGGTAGGGCTGACCGGATGGTCCTTGGCAGGGTCAACCGGCAGAGTCGTCAACTGTGAGCGTTGAGGTGGAGACCGTAGGGAGGCGCCGCCCGGTGATAGCCGGACGCTGGGTGACCAGCCTGGCCGCGGCGGGACTCGGGGTCGTGGTGGTGACCGTGACCGCACAGTCGATCGACCGGTTCCACTGGTGGGCCGGCTTCGTCCTGGTACCCGGAGCCCTGATCGCGGCGTCCGGCGGACCGCTGCTGGCTCGCGGCGGCGGGCGCGCGTTCGTCGGATACCTGCTGGCCTGCGTCGGTGGGCTGGTCTTCGCGGTCGGCGCGATGCTGATGCTCGGGGTGATGGGGCGCGGCTGGCCATTCATGATCACTCTGCCGGCGCTGGCCATCGCCGGCACCTACCTCTGGCGGTCGCCCGATCCGCTGCCCCGGGCCTTCCACCGCACGGTCGCGCTGCTGGCGCTGAACACCGCCGCGCTCGGGGTGACCTTCCTGCTGCTGGTCAACGACGTGCTGGACTTCGGCTCGACCGGCTGGTGGGGCGCTTTCATGATGGTCGGCGGCGTGATCATCCTGGCCAACGGGCTGGAGTTGCTCCGGCACCGGATCATGTACCGGGCCCAGGCCGTCACCCTGGCCGTCGGCCCGGCGGTGATCGCCTTCCTGCTCGGCCTGCGCTTCCTGCGCGACTGGCCGTTCTGACTGGCCGTTCTGACTGGCCGTTCTGACTGGCCGTTCTGACCCAGGCCGCCTGGCGGTTCCGCCAGCGGGCCGCTGACGGGCCGCTAACGGGGGAGCCGCCAGGTGAGGCCGTGGCCGTACGGGTAGCGGACCGCCGTCGGGTCGGCCGGGTCCGGGATGCTGACCGGGAGCTTGCCGCGCGGCGCGACCTCCCCGACGAGTACCCGGGTCAGCGCCTCCATCGACGCCTTCGTGTAGCCGAACGTGACGAGCTGGGTCGGTACGTCGTCGAAGTGCCCGACGTCGTAGGCGTCCCGTACCGCGACCACCACCACCGGCCGGCCGGTGGCGGCCAGCGCGTGCACCAGCTTCTGCTGCCGGGCGTTCGGATCGGTGACCGTGGTGTCGAAGGACTTCTGGGTCAGCACGATCGTCAGGTCGTTGGCCTGGGCCGCCGTCACCGCCTCGGCGATCTTCGCGTCGTTCGGCAGCCCGGTCGGCAGCGCCGTGGTCCGGTTGCCCCAGGCGGCCAGCCCGGCCGCGAGGGTGCCGACGTTGTCGAAGGCGCTGGAGTTCCAACCGGTGACCAGCACCGACCGGTCGGCCCGGGGCAGCGGCAGCAGCTTGGCGTCGTTGCGTAGCGCGGTCACGGTACGGTCGGTGATCTTCCGCAGTTCGGCCTGGTGGGCGGGCTGCCCGACCACCCGTTCGGCGGCGGCCGGGTCGACCGGCGGCACCCCGTCGAGTACGCCCCGGCGCTGCTTGAGGGTGAGGAGCCGGCGTACCGACTGGTCGATCCGGACCTCGGTGAGTTCACCGGAGGAGACGGCGGCAAGTACCGAGTTGACCGCCAGGTCGAGGTTCGGCGGCATCAGCAGCAGGTCGGCGCCAGCCTTGAGGGCGAGCACGGGTACCCGGTCGTCGCCGTACTTCTGGCGTACCCCGGCCATGCCCAGCGAGTCGGTCACCACCACGCCCCGGAATCCGAGCTGCTCGCGGAGCAGCCCGGTGAGGATCGGCGCGGAGAGCGTGGCCGGATCGCCGGAGTCGTCCAGCGACGGTACGACGATGTGCGCCGTCATGATCGTGTCGATTCCGGCCGCGATGGCCGCCCGGAACGGCGGTGCGTCGAGTTGTTGCCACTCGGCCCGGCTGTGGTGGATCACCGGCAGTTCGGTGTGGCTGTCGTCCCGGGTGTCGCCGTGCCCGGGGAAGTGCTTGGCGGCCACGGTCACCCCGGCGCCCTGCTGGAAGCCGACCACCTGGGCGGCGGTCATCCCGGCCACCAGCAGCGGGTCGGAGCCGAAGGAGCGTACCCCGATCACCGGGTTGGCCGGGTTGACGTTGACGTCGGCCGACGGCGCCCAGGCTTGCTGGATGCCGACCGCCCGCAGTTCCCGCCCGGTGATCCGAGCCGCGGTGTACGCGTCGACCAGGCTGCGCCCGGCGCCCAGCGCCATGTTGCCGGGGAAGAGGGTGGCCGGGGCCGGCAGCCGCTGCACGATGCCGTGTTCCTGGTCGGTGGAGATGAGCAGCGGGATCCGGGGCCCGTTGCCGGCGGCGCTCGCCTGGAGCCCGCTGGAGAGCGTGGCGATCTGCCGGGGCGAGTCGAGGTTGTGCGACCAGGAGAAGTAGATGACCCCACCGAGGTGGTATTTCGCCACCACCTCGGCCCCGGTCTCCACCCCGTACGCCTGGCGGTTGGCGGTGGCGTCGGCCGCGCTCGGCGCGGTGGCGGAGCCGCCGTAGACGTAGGTGGCGAAGAGCTGGCCGACCTTCTCCGGCAGGCTCATCCGGGCGATCAGTCGGTCCACCGGGGACGGCGTGCCCCGGGTGGACGGTGTGGCCTGGGTGGCGGAGGGTGCGGCCTGGGCGGGCGGGCTGGCGCCGCCGGCGACGAGCAGGGCGATCGCGACGGTTGATGCCAGTAGTCGGCCCCGCATGGCACCTCCAGGTGATTCATCCGACTCTATAAATTAGTCGGCCCTGGGGGATTGGGCAAGAAGCTTCTGTGTTATTGCCAACTCCGAAGGAAAGCTTCATTCTGGGGCGGGGCTGACGAGATCGGTCGATGACCGGCACGGAGGTGGTGGCGATGCGTCGTCGGAGGATCAGCACGGGCGTCCTCGGTGCCGGAGTCGGCACCGCCGTCCTGCTCACGGCCCTGGCCGTCGCACACCCCGCAACCGCCGGCCCGAAGGTGGGTCAGGCGCTGACCGGTCCGAAGGTGGGCCAGGCGCTGGCCGGGCCGAAAGTCGGACAGGCGTTGACAGGTCCGAAAGTCGGACAGGGGGTGGCCGACCCCGAGGTGGGCCAGGCGGTGACCGGTGGGCGGGGCGGGGGATGGCAGGGCGGGCCGCCGACCGTCGGCCCCGGCGACGTCCGGTTCGAGCGGCGCACGCTGCGGGCCGGCCGGCCGCAGGAGGTCGGGCTGCTGCCCGAGTACGTCGACCGGCTGCGCACCGACGCCGAGGCGTACCTGGCGCCGACCCCGGACCACCCCACCTTCCCGACGTACGCCGGGGCAGTGCTGCTGGCCGCCAAGGACGGGGTGGTGGTCCGGCACGAGGCGGTCGGTACGGCGGTGCGATACAGCGAGGTCGGGCCGGCACCGGGGCGGGTCGGTGTCGAGTTGCCGGCCGACCAGCAGGTCCCGATGGCCAAGGACACCATCTTCGACCTCGCCTCGATCTCCAAGCTCTTCACCACCGTGGTGGCACTGCGCCAGGTGGAGCGCGGCACCATCGAGCTGGACGCGCCGGTGGTGCGCTACCTGCCGGAGTTCGCCGCCGGTGGCAAGGAGGCGGTGACGGTACGGATGCTGCTCACCCACACCGGCGGGCTGCCCGCGTTCGCACCACTGTGGAGCAGCTACCCGACCCCGGAGGAGCGGGAGGCCGCTGCCCTGGCCAGCCCGTTCGCCGCCGGTGCCAGCCCCGGCAACCAGTACGTCTACTCCGACCTCGGGCTGATCGCGCTCGGCGTACTCGTGGAAAGGGTGACCGGTCGCCCGCTGGAACAACTCGTCGCCGCCGAGGTGACCGGCCCGCTGCGGATGCTCGACACCGGCTACAACCCGGCACCCGCGCTCCGGCACCGGATCGCCGCCACCGAATACCAGCCGTACGCCGACCGGGGCATGGTCTGGGGCGAGGTGCACGACGAGAACGCCTGGGCGTTGGGTGGGGTGGCCGGGCACGCCGGACTCTTCTCCACCGCCGCCGACCTGGCCATCTTCTGCCAGATGCTGCTGAACGGCGGCGAATACCGGGGCGCCCGGATCCTCCGTGAGTCGACCGTGCGGGACATGCTGGTCAACTACAACGCCGGGCTGGAGAGCCGCTATCCGGAGAGCGACCGGGGGTTGGGGCTCGAACTGAACAAGCACTGGTACATGGCCGGGCTCTCCTCGCCGGTCGCGTTCGGGCACACCGGATTCACCGGTACGTCGATCGTGGTCGATCCGCTGTCGCACACCTTCCTGATCCTGCTGACCAACCGGGTACACCCCGATCGGAACTGGGGCAGCAACAACGTGGCCCGGCGGGCGCTGGCCCGCGACCTGGCGTACGCGACTCCGGTCCGGCCACCGCTCGGCGGCACCGCCTGGCGCGCGGACGACCGCGACAGCGGCAGCGCCACCCTCACCGCGCCACTGCGCCGCTCCGCCGGCCGCGCGGCGGTGGCCAGCTTCCAACTCTGGTACGACACCGAGCCGCGCTACGACCTGCTGCACTTCCAGACCTCGGCGGACGGCGGCGAGACCTGGGCGCCGGTCGACGTGACCCTGGTCGGACCGACCGGGCGGTGGACCGCCGAGGGATCGGTCACCGGCTACGGCGGCCGGCGCTGGTGGCAGGCGTTCGCCGAGTTGCCGGCCGGCACCACCGACCTGCGCTGGAGCTACACCACCGACGCCAGCTCCCAGGGCCGTGGCGTGTACGTCGACGGCCTGCTCGTCGTCGGCACCAACGGCCTGCTCTTCTCCGGCGAGGGCACCGACGCGACCCGCTTCACCGCCACCGGCTGGACCCCGTCGAGTCGGTAGTCCGGGCCGTCTCCCGGCCGTCGCCGTTCGGCGGGCGCCGTCGTTCGGCGGGCGCCGTCGTTCGGCGGGCGCCGTCGTTCGGCGGGCGCCCAAGATTCTTGGCGAGTTAGGGCGCGTAGCGAACCACAGTTCGCCAAGAATCTTGACGCGCCGCGGGTGGTTGTCCACAGGCGGGTGGATGGGCGTTGTGGGGGTGTGGTTGGGGGCGGAGACTTGGTCGGGTGTCTATCGCTCGGAGGCAGCCGAAGGCGGCCGTCGATCGCAGACGACCGGATCGGGTGCGGTTGCCCGGGGTATCGGAGATGCCGGCAGAGGGCACTGGCGAACTCGACTGGTTGGCGTTCGCGCAGGCCGGAGTCCTGGCAACCGGCCAGGCGGTACGGCTGCTCGGCCGGGGCGCCGTCCGTGGGCTGATCGAATCGGGCCGGTGGCGCTCGCTGTGCCGAGGTGTGCTGCTCGCCGGCAACGGGCGCCTCACCCGTGACCAGCAACTCTGGGTGGCCGTACTCGTCGCGGGAAAGGGGGCGGTGTTGGCCGGTGCCACCGCCGCTGCCGAAGCGGGCGTACGGGGACTGCGGCAGGAGCCGCTCTACGTGCTGGTTCCGGCCGCCCGGCATGCCTCCACCGCACTGCGTCGGCTACCGCTGGACATGCCGGGCGTACTGGTGCGCCGCACGACGATCCTGCCCGAGTCGCACCTGCAACTCGGCCGGCCGATGCGTACCACCATCGCGCGGGCGCTGCTCGACGCGGCGGGCTGGGCGCGTACCGATGACGAGGCGCGGACCGTTCTCGCCGCCGGCTGCCAGCAGCGGCGTACGACGGCACGGGAACTCCGGGAGATGATGGCGGAACTGCCGAAGCTGCACCGGCGATCGTTGATCGCTCGTACCCTCGACGACATCTCCGGCGGTGCCGAGGCACTGTCCGAACTGGACTTCGTGGCACTGTGCCGCCGCTTCCGGCTTCCGCCGCCCGACCTCCAAAAGCGGCGGGTCGACGCCAGCGGGCGGGTGCGCTATCTGGACGCGTACTGGCGGCGCTGGCGGTTGCACGTCGAGATCGATGGCGCACACCACATGGACGTACGGCACTGGGAGGCCGACCTGCGCAGGCAGAACGACATCTGGATCGCTGGCGACCGGATCCTGCGGTTTCCGGCCTCGCTGGTCCGGAGCCGGCCGGCGGAGGTGGCCGACCAGCTACGGGCGGGGCTCGAAGTGGCCGGCTGGCGACCCGACCGTTGGCGCCGCGCCGGCTTGGACTGATGCTGCGCCGGTTCAGAGTCGGGCGGCAACCTGCTTGCCGAGTGCGGCGAACTTGCTCTGCGGAATGACCGACGGGCCGGAGAGCACCACCAACCGCAGCTCCTGCTGGTACGGCACGGCGAAGGCCAGTACCCGGGCGCCCTCGACGGTGTACGCCACCGCGTCCGCCCCGACGCCGTCGACCCGGGTCGTCTTGGCCTCGCTGCCCTCGCCGATGGCGTCGATCGTCTCGGTCGCGGTGTCGGCACGGTCGGGGAACGCGGTCGCGACCAGCGACAGCGCCTCGCGGTTGCCGTCCTGGTAGGTGCAGGTGTATCGAGTGGTCTCGTCCTCGGCGGGCGGTGCTTCGGTGGCCTTGAGCGTGGTCTGGTCGGAGCCGCCGAGGGTCTTCACCACCTGGTTGGCCGGAAGCAGCTCGCAGGCCGACGTGATCTCCTTCAGCTTGGCCGGCGCGCTGGCGGTGGCCTTCGCGCCGGGCGAGGAGGAGGCCGTGTCGACCGGACCGCCGAACGTGGCGGGTTCGCCGTCGCCCCCGCAGGCGCTGGCGGAGAGCACGGCCAGCGCGGCGATGCTCAGGGAGAGGGAGCGGCGGGCAGTCTTTGCGGGGGCCAACGGATTCTCCTTACACATTTGTTGCAACGGAGCGGACGCCAGAAAAGGCCGTACCGGGGATTCTGGCAATGGTCGACATGGTCCGTGTCGGCGTCCGGGGTGAGTCGTGAAACTGGTTACTCGTGGCACTGGGGGAGTTGACGTTCCTGCTTTCGTTCGTTAAGTGACAGGTCGGCTCCGGGGTGCCGATCGGAGTGGCGAGCCTAGCGGCTGACCTGGTGAGGGTGGGAGCGGTGGCCGATGATGGTGAACGCTTTGGAAAAGTGGTAGCCCCGGCGGGGATGCCGGTGGCTTCGACTCGTGAGCCGATTTTGCGGGCGGGAAAGGCGGTCGCAGCGAAACTTGGCCGAGTTTTGTTACATCGACCCGCCGTTCTGTGGTGCGGACATTTCTCACTGTTTCCGGCGGCCTCGGTCGCGCTTTCGTGCCGCAAGATCAATCTGTGTCCGACTTGACCGCGTCACGCCGAACCCCCACCCCATCGGAGGTGCAGCGCATGTCATCGAGGTTGTCCCGCCACGGAGGTAAGCCCGCCATTCCGCGATCCGTTACCGGTCGCGCCGCCGCGTCATCGCCGGCGCCCGGCGCCGCCGTCAGTCACCTCGGTCGCCGCCTGGCGGTGGCGGCCACCGTCCTCCTCGGCGTTCCGGGGGCGGTCGCGGTGACCAGCGGCCCGGCCGTCGCCCAGCCTCTCCAGTCGCACTGCGGGACGGAGACGGGCGACAAGCCGGTCGAGGGCTTCATCAGCCACGACGAGCTGCGGCGCAGCCTTCGGCAGATCGAGCAGACCAGTGGCGGCAAGGTCGCCGTCGATGTCGCCGGTCACTCCAACCAGGGGCGGGAGATCTGGACCGCCCGGGTCGGCGAGGGCGACACCGTGGTCCTGATCCAGAGCCAGATCCACGGCAACGAGATGAACGGCACCGCCGCGCTGCTGGAGACGCTCAAGACGCTGGGCAACAACTCCGCCCGCTCCGCGCAGATCCGCGAGGCAGTCACCGTGGTCGCCGTACCGAAGCTCAACGCCGACGGCGGTGAGCTGGACACCCGGCAGAACGCCACGAGCTGGGACGATGTCGTCGCCGACTTCCCGCAGTTGGCGGGCGCCCGGCCGGCGTGGAACTACAACTCCCGGCTCGGCGGGTTCGACGTGAACCGCGACTTCAACCCGGACCTCGGCTACGTTCCCCAGCCGGGGGACTTTCCCGGCAACAGCGCCTCCGTCGGCTGGTACGTGACGCCGGAGGCGCAGACCGTCCGCGAGGTCTACCGCGACCTGGAGCGGGAGTTCGGCACCGTGGACGTCTTCGTCGACCTGCACAACCAGGCGCCCTGCTACACCGGTGAGGGGATGGACGACTTCACCACGCTCTCCATCTCCGGGCGCTTCATCACCGACCCGGCACAGCACGGCAACTGGCCCAAGTTCGACTACGACGCGTCCCGCCGGATCAACATCGCCGCGTACGACGCCATGCAGGGTGGGAACTCGCCGCAGAGCAAGGTCACGCTCTATCCGCAGGACACGAACCTGCCCGGTACCGCACTGGGCTCGTTCGCCCTCCGGGGCAGCGCGACGATCCTGTTCGAGACGCGGGGCCAGACCCAGTCCTGGAGCCAGAAGCAGAACGGCATGCTGAACAAGCAGATCGAAACCGGGATGTTCGGCATCATCGACGCCGTCACCGACGGGACGCTGGGCGGCATCGACCCGCAGCGGTACGAGTCGATTCCGGAGCGGATGAACGTCCCGCAGGACTGACAACCGGAGCTGACGACCGGAACGAGCCGGCGTCCCGGCCTCCCTCCCACGCGGGTGGCCGGGACGTCGGCGGCGATCCGACAGGTTGCACGCCGGCACGGAGGAGGATCGCCTGATCGCCTAGAAAGCGCAGGCGATGACGAGTTCCGGGGTGCGGTCGGGGAGGAAGTCGAGCTTGCCGATCCGACCGGCCGCCTTCAGGTCCCCGGCGATGCTGGCGAGCTGCTCCAGCATCGCCGCCGGGCCGAGCGCCTCGGCCAGCGGCACCTCGGTACGCATCGACACCTTGCGCTCCGACTTCGCCCGCCGTACCTGGGTCAGCGCCGCCCCGGCCAGCTCCAGCAGTGCCGGATCACCGTCGGCGGCCACCCGCTGGATCTCGTACGTCGTCGGCCACGGCGAGCGGTGCACCGAGCCGTACCGCCACCAGGACCAGACCTCCTCGGTGACGTACGGCAGGAACGGGGCGAACAACCGCAGCAGCGTGGAGAGGGCGGCGGCCAGGGCGGCCCGGGCCGACTCGGCACCCGGCCCCTCGCCGTACGCCCGCTCCTTCACCAACTCGATGTAGTCGTCGCAGAACCGCCAGAAGAACGCCTCGCTGACCTGCATCGCCTCGGTGTGGTCGTACCGGTCGAAGGCGGCGGTGGCGGTGGCGACCACAGTGGAGAGTCCGGCGAGCATCGACCGGTCCAGCGGCTCGGTCGCCGGCGCCCGCAGGGCGTCGCCGGCACCGAGGCCGAGCGCGAACCTGGACGCGTTGAGCAGTTTGGTGCCGAGCCGCCGGCCGATCCGGATCTGGCCGGGGTCGAACGCCAGATCGGTGCCGGGCCGCCCGTTCGCCGCCCAGTAGCGGACCGCGTCCGGGCCGTGCTCCGCCAGCAGCCCGATCGGGGTCTGCACGTTTCCCTTGGACTTGGACATCTTCTTGTGGTCCGGGTCGAGGATCCAGCCGGAGAGGACCGCGTCCCGCCAGGGCAGCACCCCGGCCTCCAGGTGCGCGCGGACGACGGTCGCGAACAACCAGGTACGGATGATCTCCTGCCCCTGTGGCCGCAGATCCATCGGGAAGACCCGGGCGTAGAGGTCGGGGTCGTCGAGCCAGCCGCCGACGATCTGCGGGGTCAGCGACGAGGTGGCCCAGGTGTCCATCACGTCCGGATCGGCCATGAAACCGCCTGGCCGGCCGCGCTGCGACTCGGTGTATCCGGCCGGGGTGTCGGAGGTCGGATCGACGGGCAGCGCCGATTCGTCCGCCGTGAGAGGCTGGGCGTAATCCGGCTCGCCAACGTCGTCGAGCCGGTACCAGACGGGGAACGGCACCCCGAAATAGCGCTGCCGGCTGATCAGCCAGTCCCCGGTCAGCCCGCTCACCCAGTGCTCGTAGCGGTGCCGCATGTGCGCCGGCACCCAGTTCAGCTCGCGTCCCCGGTCGAGCAGTGCGGCCCGCAGCTCGGCGTCCCGGCCGCCGTTGCGCAGATACCACTGCCGAGTCGAGATGATCTCCAGCGGGCTGTCGCCCTTCTCGTAGAACTTCACCGGATGCGTGATCGGCCTCGGCTCGCCGGCCAGGTCGCCGGAGCCGGCCAGCAGCTCCACGATCCGCCGCCGGGCCGCGTTGACCTTCAGGCCGGCGAGTTCGGCGTACGGGGTCGGGTCGACGCCGGACGGTGGCTCGGGCAGCAGCCGACCGTCCCGGCCGATCACCACCCGGGTCGGCAGCCGCAGCTCCCGCCACCAGGTCACGTCGGCCAGGTCGCCGAAGGTGCAGGTCATCACGAGACCGGTGCCCTTGGTCGGATCGGCCAGCGGGTGGGCGTAGACGGTCACCTCGGTGCCGAACAGCGGGGTGCGGACCGTGCCGCCGACCAGGTCGGCGTACCGCTCGTCGTCGGGGTGGCAGACCAGCGCCACGCAGGCCGGCAGCAGCTCGGGGCGGGTGGTCTCGACGTGCACGTACGGGTCGTCGCGGCCGGGGCCGGCACCGATCGGAGTGTCCGCGCTACCCGGCCCGGACGCCAGCACCTCGAACCGGATCCGGTGGTACGCCCCCGGCCGCTCCCGGTCCTCCAGCTCCGCCTGCGCCACCGCCGTGCCGAAACCGACGTCCCAGAGCGCGGGCGCCTCGGCGGAGTATGCCTCACCCCGGGCCAGGTTCCGCAGGAACGCCCGCTGCGCGGTGGCCCGGGCCGTCCGGCCGATCGTGGTGTACGTCAACGACCAGTCCACCGACAGCCCGAGCAGCCGCCACAGCTCCTCGTAGACCTGCTCGTCCTCGGCGGTCAGCGCGGCACACAGCTCGACGAAGTTGCGCCGGGAGATCGCGACCGGGTTCTTCCGGGCCTCGTCGCCGACCGGCCGCTGCGGCGGCTGCCACTGCGGGTCGTACGGCAGGCTCGGGTCGCAGCTCACGCCGTAGACGTTCTGCACCCGGCGCTCGGTGGGCAGGCCGTTGTCGTCCCAGCCCATCGGATAGAAGACCGTCCGGCCGCGCATCCGCTGGAACCGGGCCACCGTGTCGGTGTGGGTGTACGAGAAGACGTGCCCCATGTGCAGTTCGCCGGATACGGTCGGCGGAGGAGTGTCGATCGCGTACACGTCCGACCGGCTCTTCGTCCGGTCGAAGGCGTACGTCCCCTCCTCCTGCCACCGGTGGGCCCATTTCTCGGCCAGCCCGTCCAGGCTGGGCCGCTCGGGGACACCGGTGCGCTGGTGCCGCGCCGCATCCGTCATTGGCCGATGGTACGGGAGACGGCCGGGCCGCCGACCAGGATTTCCGCACCGCGCGCCCCCGTCCGACGCCGACTCCGCCGGCTCGCCCGACGGCTAGCCCGCCGGCCCGCCGGACACCGCCTCAACCCGCTCGTCGGGCACCGCCTCAGCCCGCCCGTCGGGCAGTGACTCCGCCGGCCAGTCGCCGGTGAGGAACGACCGGACCAGGGCGGCGTGCGAGAGCGGGGTGTCCAGGTCGGCGACGTCGGCGTTGGTGGTGTAGTCCAGCAGCACCACGTCCCGGTCGGCGGCGAGCCGGCGCAGCTCGGCGACCAGGTCGGCCGCCGGCTGTTCCAGCACCCACCGGTACGTCGGCAGGTAGATCAGGCGGCGGGCCTCCGGGTAGTCCAGCAGTCGGTCGCCGGTCAGCCCGGCCCGGTGCCCCCGGACCGCGCCGTATCGCCGTACCGTCCGTTTCAGGCCCTTCATCGTGGTCACGCCGAGCCGGCTGGGATCGACGTCGACGCCGGCGAAGACCTTGAGCGCCTGCCAGATCCCCTCCACGGACTCGCCGGAGACGCCGGGCGAGAACGGCACCGGGATGCCGCCGTGCGGATAGAACGGACTCAGCCGCACCCAGGGGTCGGGCCCGCGTGAGGTCACGTCGAGCACCAGCGCGCCCGGCGCCGCCGCCTCGATGGTCGCGGCGGAGCGCCGCCGGCTCATCACCCGTATCGTCATGGGATCGCCCTCCGGTCGACGGCACGTCGCCGGCCCGACGTGACCACGAACTCTGGTCGACCCGCATCCTGCCGCCCGGGTACGACAACCCGGATCGGAGCAGCCGGCGCCAGGCACCCGCCCCGGCCGCTGATCCGCCGGTCCGCCGGCCTGCTGATCCGCCGGCTACCGTGGACGCCGTGATTCCCGAGGCGACGGCGTGATTCCCGAGGCGAGACGGTGATTCCCGAGGCGCTGGCCCGCAACGCACGGCAGGTGTGGGGGGCGGACGGCATCCGCTGGCTCGCCGAGCTGCCCCGGACCCTCGCCGAGGTGGCCGCCGACTGGGAGTTGACCGTCGGCGAGCCGTACGACCTGTCGTTCCACTACGTCACTGCGGTGACCTGTGCCGACGGTCGGCCGGCGGTACTGAAACTGGGCGTGCCGAGCGGGGAGTCGCTGCGTACCGAGGCACCGGCCCTGGCCGCGTTCGCCGGCCGGGGCGCCGTACGCCTGCTCCGGGCCGACCTCGACCGGGGGGCCCTGCTGCTGGAGCGGGCCGAGCCCGGCTGGCGGCTGCGCGACCTGGTGCCCGGCCGGGACGCCGAGGCGACCTCGGTGGCGGCGGAGGTGTTGCGCCGGATCGCCGTACCGGTGCCGGCCGACTGCCCGCTGCCCGACCTCTCCAGCTACGGCGTCGGCTTCGAGGAATACCTGGCGGTGCACGGCGACGGCGGGCCGCTGCCGGCCGACCTCGTCGCCCGGGCCGATGGCCTGATGCGCGAACTGTCTGCCTCGGCGCCCGGGCGGGTGGTGCTGCACGGCGACCTGCACCACGACAACATCCTGCGCGCGGAGCGCGAACCGTGGCTCGCGATCGACCCGCACGGGCTGGTCGGCGATCCCGGGTTCGAGGTCGGTGCGCTGCTCTACAACCCCGAGCCGGACGACCGGGATCCGGCGTTGACCGCGCTGGTGCCGGCCCGGGTCGAACAGCTCGCCGACCTACTGGCGATGCCGGTGGACCGGGTGGTCGGCTGGGGCTTCGTGATGGCGGTGCTCTCGGACGTCTGGACGGCCGAGGACTGGAGGCCGGGCGCCCCGTCGCCGGCCAGTCGGGCGCTGGACGTCGCGCGCCTGCTGCTACCCCGACTGAGCTGAGCCGGCCGGTCCCCGCCTGCTGGCCGGGCCCCGTCCCACCGGAGCAGCGCCTATGGGAGCAGCGAGTCAGCGGAGCAGGGAGTCGCGCCACTGCCGGTGCAGGGCGGCGTACCGGCCGCCCCCGGCGATCAGCACCTCCGGCGGACCGTCCTCGACCACCCGGCCGCCGTCCAGCACCAGTACCCGGTCCGCGATCTCCACGGTGGACAGTCGGTGCGCGATGACGATCGCCGTCCGCTCGGCCAGGATGGTCCGCAGGGCCCGCTGCACCAGCCGCTCGCTGGGGATGTCCAGCGACGAGGTGGCCTCGTCCAGGATCAGCACCGCCGGGTCGGCGAGGAACGCCCGGGCGAACGCGACGAGCTGCCGCTGCCCGGCGGAGAGCCGGCCGCCGCGCCGGTGCACGTCGGTCGCGTACCCGGCGGGCAGCGCGGCGATGAAGTCGTGCGCGCCGATCGCGTCCGCCGCCGCGACCACGTCCCCGTCGTCCGCCCCCGGCCGGCCGAACCGGATGTTGTCCGCCACCGACCCGCCGAAGAGATGGTTCTCCTGGGTGACCATGACGACCGCCCGGCGCAGGTCGGCGTCGGCGACGTCACGCAGGTCGACCCCGTCCAGGGTGACGGTGCCCCGGGTCGGGTCGTAGAACCGGGCGATCAGCTTCGCCACCGTCGACTTCCCGGCACCGGTCGCGCCGACCAGCGCCACCGTCTGGCCGGCCGGGATCGACAGGGTCAGCTCCGGCAGTACCGGAGCGTCGGCGCGGTAGCCGAAGGTCACCGCCCGCAGGTCGACCGCACCCCGGACCGGCCCGGTCGGCAGCGGGCGGGGCGCGGCCGGCTCCGGTACGCCCGGCCGCTCGTCGAGTACCCCGGCCAGCTTCTCCAGCGCGGCCGTGGCGGACTGGAGTGCGTTGTAGAACTGGCTCAACTCCTGCATCGGCTCGAAGAACCGGCGCAGGTAGAGCAGGAACGCGGCGAGTACCCCGATCTCGGCGTGCCCGCCCAGCACCCGCATGCCGCCGTACGCCAGCACCACCGCGATGGTCACGTTGCCGATCACCTTGATCGCCGGCGAGTACGTCGCGATCAGCCGGAACGCCCGCAGGTTCGCCCGCCGGTGGTCGTCGTTGAGCGCGCTGAAGATCTGCTGGTTGCGCGGCTCGCGCCGGAACGCCTGTACCGCCCGGATCCCGCCGAGCGACTCTACGAAGTGGACGATCACCAGCGCGACCGTCTCCCGGGTACGCCGGTACGCGGACGCGGAGGCGCGGGCGAACCAGCGGGACAGCCAGAGCAGGAACGGGAAGGCGAGCAGGGTGACCGCGGCCAGCGGCAGGTCCAGCCAGAGCAGGACGCCGGCCACCGAGACGATCGAGAGCACGGCGAGCACCAGGTCGTCGATGCCGCCGTCGACCAGTTCGGCGATCGAGTCCATGTCACTGGTCAGCCGGGCCACCAGCCGGCCGGAGGTGTAGCGCTCGTGGAAGCTGACCGACAGCCGCAGGAAGTGGTCGTAGACCCGGCGGCGCAGGTCGAGCAGGATGGCCTGGCCGATCCGGGTGGAGAGGGTGAGGAAGCCGCGCTTGCCGGCGTACTCGGCTCCGGCGGCGAGCCCGAACGCGGTCGCCACCGCGACCAGTGGACCCGGGTCACCGGCCCGGAGCGGCCCGATCGCCCCGTCGATGCCGAGCATCACCAGGTACGGCCCGGCCATCCCGGCCGCGTTCTGGAGCAGCAGCAGGGCCACTGCCACGCCGATCAGTTTGCGGTGCGGCCGGATCAGCGAGCCGAGCAGGACTCGGCTGCGGCTGCGGAGTCTGGCGATGCCCTGCGCGGTGCCGGTCTCGGCGGCGGTCCGGTCCGCCTCCGGGTCGGCGGCGATGCCCCGCCACCGGGACAGGTCCGGGCCGATACTCGTCCCGCCGTCGACGGCCTCTGCTGCAGTCCCGCCGTCGACGGGCTCCGCCGCCGTCGTCCCGCCCGTGAACGGGCCGGCTGCCGTCGCGCCGTCGACGGCCTCTGCTGCCGTCGTGGCGCCGTTGATCGGGCCGGCTGTCGTCATGACCGGACGAGTCCGAGGTCGTCGGTGTCCTCGGCGGAGAGCACCGCCCGGTACGCGGGCACCTCGCGCAGCAGTTCGGCGTGGGTACCGACGGCGGCGATCCGGCCGTCGGCGAGTAGTGCCACCCGGTCGGCCAGGGCGACGGTCGAGGGCCGGTGCACCACCACCAGCGCGGTGGTGTCCCGGAGTACCCGGGCCAGCGCCCGTTCGACCAGCGCCTCGGTGTGTACGTCCAGCGCCGACAACGGATCGTCGAGCACCAGTACTCCGGGCCGGCCGAGTACCGCCCGGGCCAGGGCCAGCCGTTGGCGCTGCCCGCCGGAGAGGGAGAGACCCTGCTCGCCGATCCGGGTGTCCAGCCCCCATGGCAGGTCGTACACGAAGTCGGCCTGGGCCACGGCGAGCGCGGCGCGTACCTCGTCGTCGCCGGCATCGGCCCGGCCCAGGGTGAGGTTCTCCCGGACGGACATCGAGAAGAGCGTCGGTTCCTCGAACGCGATCCCGACCTGGCTGCGCAGCGAGTCGAGCTGGATGTCCCGGATGTCCCGCCCGTCCAGGGTGACCTGGCCGGCGGTGACGTCGTAGAGGCGCGGTACCAGCGACAGCAGGCTGGTCTTGCCGCAGCCGGTGGCGCCGACGATGGCCAGCGTCTCGCCGGGCCGGACCGCCAGGTCGACGCCGCGCAGCACCGGGGGACCCTGTGGATAGCCGAACCACACCCCGTCGAAGCGGAGCGCGCCGCCCCGACCGGCTGCCTCCGGCCCGGCCAGCGCCACCGCGCCCGGCCGGTCCACGACCGTCGGCCGGGTGTCGAGTACCTCGTAGATCCGGTCGGCGGCGGTCATCGCCTCCTGCGCGTTGGCGATGATCCAGGCGAGCGACTCGATCGGCCAGATCAGCATCAGTTGCAGGCTGACGAAGGCGACCAGCCCGCCGATGGTCAGCGAGCCGTCCGCGACGGCCACCGCACCGGCGACCAGCACCGCCGCCAGGGTCAGGTTGGGAATCAGGTCGAACTGTGCGGAGGTACGGGCCAGCAGCCGGCCCTTGCCGGTCGCGGTGTCGTGCAGCGTACGGCTGCCGGCCGCGAACCGCCCGGTCATCTCCGGGCGCCGGCCGAACGCCCTGATGGTGCGGATGCCCTGCGCGGACTCCTCGATCAGGGTGGCCAGGTCACCCTGCTCGTCCTGGAGGCGTCGAGCGGCCAGCAGATAGGCCCGGGTGAACCGGCGACTCGCCAGGAACAGCGGCACCGCGCCGGCCGCGACCAGCAGCCCGAGGCCCGGATGCAGCGCGATCAGCAGCGTCACCACGGCGAGGTAGGTGGTGACGTTCACGACCAGGAAGAGCAGTCCGAAGGAGAGGAAGCGCCGGATCACCGACAGGTCACTGGTGACCCGGGACAGTAGTTGGCCGGACTGCCAGCGGTCGTGGAAGCCGATGTGCAGCCGTTGCAGGTGGGCGTAGATGTCGTCGCGGATGGTGGCCTCCATCCCGACCGCCGAGGAGGACTGTGCCCACCGCCGGACGAAGATCAACGCCGCTTCGGCGAGCCCGAGCAGCAGCGCCAGCCCGCCGAGCCGGAGCAGGCCGCCGGGGTCGCGGTGCGCGATCGGGCCGTCCACCGCCCGCTGCACGACCAGCGGTACGGCGATGCTCGCCCCGGTCGCCGCGAACGCCGCGAGCAGCAGCCAGACCAGTTGGCCACGGTAGGGGCGGAGGTAGCGGCGCAGCCGCCAGAGGTTTCGGGGCAACGGATTGCCGGGCAGCCGGAGCCGCCGGCGAGACGACGGCTCGGCCGTGGACGACGACTCGACGGTGGACGACGGCTCGGTCGTGGATGACGGTTCGGTCGTGGATGACAACTCGGCGGTGGACGAGGGCTCGGCGGTGGACGACGGCTCGGTGGTGGACGGCGGCTCGGCGGCGTGCCGCTTCGGGGAGCCCGCCCCGCGCGTCCGTAGCCGGGCGGGCAGCCGGAAGCCGGGCCGGCCCCGGACCGTGGGCTCGTCGTCACGATCCGGCGCCATGCCATGACGTTAACGGCAAATCCAGCTTCCGGCTGAGTCGTGTTGTTGTCACCTGTGGTCGCCGGGACCGATCCGCCGCCTGGCACCGCTCGGCGAGCCGCCACTGATCGACGGCTCAGTCCCGCCGCGCCCCCTCAGGACCTGTTCGGCCAACGGCGCGACGGCCAGCCCGCGCTGATCCCCGACTCAGTACACCCGGGCAGCCCGGTGCCGGCTGGTCGGCCCGCTGCCGGCGGTCGGCCTGGTGCCGGTGGGCGTACGGCGGGCGTGCGGCGTAACCCGCCGAGCGGGCTGCCCTCGCATGTGCGAGCTTCCTCGGCGAGTCGGCCACCCAGGTCCGGTTCGCCGGGTCACTCGCCGACCGGGCTTCCCTCGTGTGCGAGCAGCCAACGCTTCACCGGCAGCCCCCAGCGGAAGCCGCCGAGCCCGCCGTCGGTACGCAGCACCCGGTGACACGGTACGAAGAGCGCGGCGGCGTTGCGGGCACAGGCCATCGCGGCGGCCCGGACCGCGCGGGGCCGGCCGGACAGCCCGGCGAACTCGGTGTAGGTGACCGGCTCGCCCGGCTTGACCTGCCGCAACGTCTCCCAGGCGTGTGCCAGGAACTCGCCGTCGGTGTGCTGCGCGACCGGCACCGCGTCGATCGCGGTCAGGTCACCGTCCAGATAGGACCGCACAGCCCCGGTGACCGGGCCGAGTTCGGGCCGCTCCCGCACCTCCCGGCGCAACCGCGGGTGCACCAGCCCGAGCAGGGTGCCGGAGTCCGTGCCGAAGCCGGCGGCGTGCACCACCCCGTCCGGGTCGGCCAGCACCGTCAGCGCACCGGCCGGCGTCTCGATCCGACTGCTGTACATCTCGTTCATCGAGAGCCGCCCGAGAAGCCCCTGGCTTCAGCCATGGGGAGGAAAGGGTGGTCCGGTGTGGTGTTGGTTGTTGGCATGGTGTCGACTCCTCTGCGGGGCCTGAACTGTCGGATGCGGCTGGAATGCTCGCGGGTGTGGACGAGGTGGTGCGGTATACCTTCCGGTTGCGTCCGGGCGCGACCGCGGAGGCCGCGCTGTTGGCTGACTGGGGGTGGTGTCGCTGGCTGTGGAACGAGGCTGTCCACCAGTGCAGGACCGGGCGTAGGCCGACCTTCGGCAAGCTGTCGAAGTTGCTGACCGAGGCACGGGCCCGCTCGTCGTGGTTGCGGGACGGGTCTCAGGTCGCCCAGCAGCAGACGCTGCGTACCTATGCTCTGGCCCTTCAGCACTCGTTCAGGGTGAAGGGACGCGGCCGGCCGAGGGTCAAACGACTGAAGGACGCCCTGCCCAGCCTCGAATACACCACGCGTGGGTTCTCGATCCGCGAGCGCCGGCTGCGGCTGCCCGGCGGCGTCAGCATTCCGGTCGTCTGGTCCCGCGAGTTGCCGTCCGATCCGACCAGTGTCCGTGTCTACCAGGACTGTCTCGGGCACTGGTATGCCTCCTTCGTCGTCCGCCGCGACACCGCGCCCGCGCCCGATGTCGAGGGGGCGATTGGTGTCGACTGGGGTGTCACGACGACCGCGACGACCACCGACCCGGCCTACGACCTGCCGTACCTCGGCCACCGGAAACGGTGTGCCGCCGAACTCGCCAAACTCCAGCGCCGGATGGCCCGCCGCCGCAGGGTGAAGGGCGCCCCGCCGTCGAGCGGTTATCTGCGGGCCAAGCGTCAGGCGGCGAAGGTGGCGAAGAAGGCGGCCCGGCAGAACATCCACGATGCTCGGGTCTGGGCGAAGAAGGTCGTCGACGACCACGCGACCATCGCGGTCGAGGATTTCAAGCCGAAGTTCCTGGCCAGATCGCGGATGGCGCGTAAGGCTGCTGATGCGGCGATTGGTGCGGCGAAGCGGGAGCTGGTTGATCGTGGCTTGCGGGCGGGCCGGAGGGTGGTGTTGGTGCCGCCCGCCTTTACCACGATGACCTGCTCGCAGTGCGGTACGAGAGCCAAGGACCGTCTCGGGTTGGGTGTCAGAGTCTTCCGGTGCGACACCTGCGGGTACACCGCGGGTCGGGACCGGAACGCCGCGAGGACGATCCTCGCCACGGCAGAGCGCGGCCGTGCTGGTGCCGACGACGTGAGACATGCGATCACCTCCTTCCGGGAGGTCGGTGAGGTGCGGTCTGAGCCAGAAATCCCCCGGCTTCCAGCCGTGGGGAAGCGTTAACCCGCTCTCCATAGTCTGATCACCGCGTACGAGCGCCAGGGCCGCCAGCGGCCGGCGTACGCGTCGAGGCTCTTCGGGTCGTCGGGGAGGCCGAGCGCCGCGGCGCCCCGGCGTACCCCGAGATCGGTGGGGAGGAAGACGTCCGGGTCGCCGATCGCCCGCATCGCGACGTAGCCGGCGGTCCAGGCGCCGATCCCGGGCAGCGCGGTGAGCCGATCGACCAGCTCGGCCCGGTCGGCGCCGGGATCCAGGTCCAGGTCGCCGGCGGCGACCGCCTCGGCCAGGGCCCGGATCGTCGCCCGCCGGGCAGCCGGCATGCCGAACGCCGAGTCCGGCAGGGCCAGCACCTCCTCGGCGGTCGGAAAGGCGCGCAGTCCGCCCGGACCGCCCGCCTCACCCGACCCCGCCGGCCCGCCGGTCACCGAGGCGGGTTCGCCGGCGGGGCCCGCCGGGACAGCGGGTGCCTCCATCGGGTCGGGCAGGTCGATCGGAGGTACGTCGACCTGGGGCGCGCCGGAGGAGGCCGTGGCGGCGAGCCGGGCGGTCGACCCGCCGGCGGTGGCCGCGGTGGCGAGTCGGGCCAGCACGGTACGCGCCCCGGCCACCGAGACCCGCTGGCCGACGATCGCCCGGACGGCCATCTCGAAGCCGTCCACCGAACGTGGCACCCGGATGCCCGGCTCCTTCGCCACCGCGTCGGCGAACGCCGGATCGGCACCGAGCACGCCGTCCACCGCCTCCGGGTCGGCGTCCAGGTCGAAGAGTCGGCGGCAGCGGGCCACCGCCGGGGCCAGGTCCCGGACGTCGGTGAGCCGGAGGGTGGCGGCGACGTACCCGGGCATCGGGGTCATGGCGATCTCGGCCGGCCCGTTCGGCAGCCGCAGGCCACGGCGGTACGACCCGGCCGCTACCTCCTCGATCCCGGGTACCGCCCGCAGGGCGAGGAAGTCCAGTAGCGCGTCGGCGTGCAGTGGCGCCCGGTAGGCGAGCCGCAACGCGATCGTCCCCGGTGTGCCGTTCGGGCCCTGGACCGTCGAGCCGGCCGGAGCGGAAACACCGCTCGGGACCGTCGAGCCGGCAGGGGCGGAAACACCGCTCCGGACCGTCGTCCTGCTGCTGCGCCGGGAACCCGTACCAGCCGACCGGCGGGCGGCGTCGCGCAGTTGGGACGGTGCGACCGCGTACACCTCACGGATCGTGTCGTTGAACTGCCGTACGCTGCCGAAGCCGGCGGCGAAGGCGATCTCGGCCAGGCCGAGGTCGGTCGTCTCGACCAGGATCCGGGCGGTCTGCGCCCGCTGGGCCCGGGCCAGGGCGAGCGGCCCGGCACCGACCTCGGCGACCAGCATCCGGTTCAGGTGCCGTTCGGTGTAGCCGAGTCGGCCGGCCAGCCCCGGCACCCCCTCCCGGTCGACCACACCGTCGGCGATCAGCCGCATCGCCCGGCCGACGACGTCGGCCCGGACGTTCCACTCCGGCGATCCGGGGGCGGCGTCCGGCCGGCACCGCCGGCAGGCGCGCAGCCCGGCCCGCTGGGCGGCGGCGGCCGACGGATAGAACCGGACGTTCTGCCGCTTCGGGGTCGTCGCCGGGCAGGACGGCCGGCAGTAGATGCCGGTGGTGGTGACGCCGGTGTAGAACCAGCCGTCGAACCGCTGGTCCCGGCTGTCGACCGCCCGATAGCACCGCTCGAAGTCCAGCTCCATGCCTTCGATGGTGCCGCCTGCCGGCCGCGTTGACTCGCGGAAATCGGACCTGGCCGTGCGTACCCGACCGGCTGGTGGCCGGAGTCACCGCCCGGACCGCCCCGCCGGGTCCGCCCAGGCAGCCCGGACGCTCCGCAGCGCCCGCCCGGACGGCCTGGCCTGCTGCGCCGGGTCCGCCTGAGGCGGTCGGCCTGCTCCGCCGAGCCCGCCCGGGGCGCCCGGCCTGCTGCGTCGGGTCCGCCCGGGGGCGGGAGCGGTCCGGGGGTAACGGGCGGTCCGGGCGATCGGTCTCGCCCGTCGCGGTGTCGGTCCGGGCGCGTCCGTAGACTTCATCCCGGGCCGGGCCGGTGGACCACACCGGGTTGCGGGAGGCTACGAGAGAGGCAGTCGCGTTCGCATGACTTCACTGACCATCGGCATCGTCGGCCTGCCCAACGTCGGCAAGAGCACGCTCTTCAACGCGCTGACCAAGAACGACGTACTCGCCGCGAACTATCCGTTCGCCACCATCGAGCCGAACGTCGGGGTGGTCGGCCTGCCGGACGAGCGGCTGGAAAAGCTCGCCGAGATCCACGGCTCGCAGAAGATCATCCCCGCGCCGGTCTCCTTCGTCGACATCGCCGGGCTGGTCCGGGGCGCGTCGAAGGGGCAGGGCCGGGGCAACGCGTTCCTGGCCAACATCCGGGACGCCGCCGCGATCTGCCAGGTCGTCCGGGTCTTCTCCGACCCGAACGTGGTGCACGTCGACGGCAAGGTCTCGCCCGGCGACGACATCGAGACGATCAACACCGAGCTGATCCTGGCCGACCTCCAGACCATCGAGAAGGCGCTGCCCCGGCTGGAGAAGGAGGCGAAGGTCCGCAAGGACCGGGCCGCCGCCGTCACCGCCGCGAAGAAGGCGGCCGAACTGCTCGACACCGGGATCACGCTGTACGCGGGCGCGGCCAACGCCGGGATCGAGGTGACCGAGCTGCGCGAGCTGCACCTGCTGACCACCAAGCCCTTCCTGTACGTCTTCAACGTCGACGAGGCGGAACTCAACAACGCCGACCTGCTGGACGAGCTGCGCCTGCTGGTCGCACCGGCCGAGGCGATCTTCATGGATGCCAAGGTCGAGTCGGAGCTGACCGACCTGCCCCCGGACGAGGCGCGGGAGCTGCTGGAGTCGATCGGGCAGTCCGAGCCCGGCCTCGACCAGCTCATCCGGGTCGGGTTCCGCACGCTGGGGTTGCAGACGTACCTGACCGCCGGGCCGAAGGAGGCGCGGGCCTGGACCGTCCCGATCGGGGCGACCGCGCCGGAGGCGGCCGGCGTGATCCACTCCGACTTCCAGCGCGGCTTCATCAAGGCCGAGATCGTCTCGTACGACGACCTGGTCGCCGCCGGCTCGATGGCGGCTGCCAAGGCCGCCGGCCGGGTCCGGATCGAAGGCAAGGACTACGTCATGCAGGACGGCGACGTGGTCGAGTTCCGATTCAACGTCTGAGTGCTGCCCCGCCCGGTCAGCGCTGTCCCGGTCGATCAGATCCGGCGTACCACCGGGTCCAACACCGAGACCAGCAGCTTCGTGTCGGCGGTCAACAGATTCTCCCGGCAGGCCCGTACGTTGTCGTGCTTGCTCAACTCGGACCAGTCGAGGTGGTAGCCCGCCGCCGCCGCGAGCTGGCGGAGAAACGCGCGTAGCGACCGGCCGTTGCCCTCGCGGAAGGGATGCCGCGCGTTCAGCTCGCCGTAGTAGTGGGCCAGTTCCTGGACGAACGCGGGACGGTTGTAGCCGATCAGGTGTCCGTCACCGGCAAGCTCGGCCAACACGGCGCTCACCTGGTCGTCGACGAAGCGCCAGTGGCAGAACTGTGATCCGGTCTTCGCGATGTCCACGGTTCGGGTTTCTCCGGCCCAGTCGTGGACGTCCCGGAAGAGCGCATGGTGGAAGAGCTTGAGATGTTCGAGGTTGTAGTCACCGGGGATGGTCTCCTGGGCGATCTCTACCTCGCGGATGCTGACGATCTTCGCTTCGAGCAGCGCGAGCCGTGCACTGTCGGTTATCCCCAGCCTGTTGCGTAGGCACTCCGTGCCGGGCCAGGAGTATGGATCAGGCACCGTCGGATCGGGCAATCGCCTCGGCGATGAGTTCGTCGGCGCTGATGACACCGGTTGCTACGTCTCGGAGCCGATCCTGCCATTCGGCGTCCAACTCGACGCCATCGAGCGCCGCACTCGCCGTCGCCAGGGTGACGGCGGTCTCCGCATCGGCGCGCTGACGGGCGTAGTAGACGGTGATGATGTCCCGACGGATCTCGTTGGACGAGGGAGAACTGTCGGGTAGGTCGTCTCGGGCCACCCGCCAGGGCAGCTCGGCGTGGGTCATCCGGGAGAGCTCGATCGCGGAGTATCTGCCGTACCTGGCAGCAACCCATTCGACGGTCGAACGCGCCAACGCGTCCAGCCGCGCAGGGTCTCCGTCGGACCAGGAGTCGATCGTGTAGCGCCCCCGGTGCCGTTGGTAGAGCGCGGGCACCACGGGACCCTGTCGCCATGCCTGGATCGGCTCGTCGAACAACGCCGACTCGTATCGCGCGAGGTGCCAGCACTGGCAGTAGTAGACGAGCTTTTCCAGCTTCATCGCTGTCATCTCGCCCAGCCGCTCGAGCAGAGCGGCCGCGACGTCGTGTACGTCTGCCATGACACCCCCTTCTTCGGCAAGCGTAGGGCCGGACCGAGGCGCCGCGCAGTACGACTACCTGCGATGAGCGTGTCGCGATCGTCTCCGATGCTATCCATGGCGGTCACCGCCGTCTAGAACGTGTGTTCGGAGCTGCCGAGAACGTTCCGTGCCTCGGGCGTCGGCTCGGCTCAGCCGGTCTGCGCGGCCAGACTCACTGCGATGGTGTCGGCGATCGGCGTCGTCGGGCGGCCGACGAGTCGGGACAGGTCGCCCGGCGTGCCGGCGAGCAGACCCCGACTGATCGCCTCGTCCACGTCGACCAGTACGTCGGCGAAGGGGGCGGGGAGACCGGCGCTGGTCAGGAGCGCCGCCCGCTCCGCCCCGGGCAGGGAGGTGTGCACGACCGTCCGGCCACTGCGCCGGGACACCTCCGCGGCGAACTCCTCGAAGGTCCACGCGGTGTCGCCACTCAGCTCGTACGCCTGGCCCAGGTGCCCCTCCTCGCGCAGCACCACGGCTGCGGCGGCGGCGTAGTCGGCCCGGGTGGCGGTGGCGATCCGGCTGCCCGGGGTGACGTTGGTGACGACGGCGCCCTGGGCCAGGATGCCCGGCAGTTCGTTGACGGCGTACATCTCGGAATACCAGTTGTTCCGCAGGAACGTGTACGGCAGGCCGGAGTCGAGGATGAGCCGCTCGGTCTCCCGGTGCTCGGTGGCGAGCTGGAAGTCGGCCCGGGGACCGCCGAACACCCCGGTGTAGGCCAACTGGGCGACGCCGGTGACCCGGGCCGCCTCGATCACCGCGGCGTGCTGGGCGATCCGCCTGCCGACCTCGCTGCCGGAGATCAGCAGTACCCGGTCCCCGGGCTGGAACGCCCGGGTGAGGGTGTCCGGCTCGTCGTAGTCGGCGATGTGCAGCCCGACGCCCCGGCTCACCAGGTCGGCGGCCCGCTCCTTGCTCCGGGCGACGGCGGTGATCCCGTCCGCCGGTACGCCAGCCGCGAGCAGGTCGGCGATGATCAGGCGGCCGAGCTGGCCGGTCGCCCCGGTGATGACGATGCCCATGTGAGTGCTTCTTCCCGTCGACCTGGTGGCGTGCGCGCACGCCGTGCGTTCCGCGCTAACTGTAGAAGCGGTATGAGCAATGGTGATAGTACCCACTTCCGGGTAAGGTACTGGCGTGAGCGTAAGTGAGAAGTCGGCCTCCGCCGGTCCGGTCCCGGCCGGGCCGCTCGGCACCGCACCGGACGTCAACCGGGCGGACTGCCCGTCCCGGGGAGTGCTCGAACACGTCACCAGCCGTTGGGGCGTACTGGTGCTGGCCGCACTGCTCCACCGGTCGTACCGGTTCAGCGAGCTGCGCCGCCAGGTCGGCGGGGTGAGCGAGAAGATGCTGGCTCAGACGCTCCAGACCCTGGAACGGGACGGCTTCGTGCACCGGGCCGCCAAACCGGTGATCCCGCCCCGGGTCGACTACTCGCTGACCCCGCCCGGCCGCGAGGTCGCGGAGCAGGTGTCGGCGCTGACCCGCTGGGTCGAGGGCCGGCTGGACGACGTCCTCGCGGCCCGGAAGGCGTACGACGCGGCGCGGGAAGCCTGAGCGTCCGGGAGTTCAGCCCCCTGGGGGGCCTCCCCACCAACCGTGGGCCGGACATTCGGCGGTCACTCGGCGGACATTCGATCGCAGTGCGGCCTTCGGGCGACCGTCCCGGCTACGCTCCCGTTGAACCTTTTTCAACCCCCCTTTGCGGTCCGCGTCGACCGCGGGTGGAAGTCGGAACGCGCACCCCGCGCTGTCCGGGTTGAAAATGCTCATTCGGCCGGTCGATCGGAACGGAATTCCGATTACCGCCGCGTCGATCTGCGGAAATCGTAGGACTTTCGGCGGCCTCCGGTAGTCGACCGGTATCCGTGGACATCGCGCGGGCCGATTCGCCGGAGCACGGACATATCGCGAGGAGGATGGTCGGATGGCGGTCGAGGACGAGCGACTCGGGGCGAATCTCGCCGAGTTGTGGCTCTGCGGAAGACTGCATTTCCCGGAGATGGCGGAGATCGTCGCGGGCGCGAACAGGTTGGTCGCGGGGACCGGCGGCGACTCGTCGGCCTTCGAGCGGCATGGCGCCATCCCCAACGCGCCGGGGATGTCCGGCACGGTGACCGGGCAGGTCTTCCCGGTCTGGGACGAGTTGCGCGACACGTTCCAACAGGTCCTGGCCCGTACGGCGGAGCGGCTCTACGACAACGGCGACGCGCTGGTCGAGGTGGCGGACGGGTACGCCGCCGCGGACGAGAACGCGGCGGCCAGGTCGCGGTACGTGCAGGACCGGGAGATGTACCGCGAGGAGTACCCGATTCCGGATTCGGAGGACCGCCCGGCGATCCGGGAGCCGAACCGGGAATTCGACGGCGAACTCGAATAGCCGGTCGAGCAGATAGCGACTCCAGGAAGGCAGACTGTTCCATGGCAGGGGAGATTCCCACGGGCGGCGCGATCGCGAGCCTGGGCCGTCAGGTACACAGGGCCGCCGTACGGGTCAGAGGTGAGCGGGAACTCCGGTACGTTCCGGCGGACCCGGAGCACGAGGACCGAAAACTGGCCGGGCAACCCGCCGAGGCGTACGCGGGAACGGAGACGTACGGCATCGACGAGAATGGCAACTTCCTCGGCACCGAGCAGGACTGGGCGAGGCTGGAGGCCCAGTACGCCTGGATCGAGGAGTTCTTCGTCAACCACGTCGGCCCCGATCCGGCCGACTTCGACCCGACGATCGAGGCGATGCGGCGGGTGGAGTTGGCCCTGCACGACAAGGATGCCGACGTCTCGCCGGTCGACGACCCGCACGCGAGGGCGGAGCGGTCTCTGGGCAACTGGTGGGGCGGCGCCGCCAGCACCTTCTACAACGACTTCTTCGTACCGATCCCGAACGTCGTACGGCATCAGGCGGTCATCGCCCGGACGCTGCACCTGGCCATGATCGCGAATCGGGACATCTTCGCCGAGGCCAGGAAGGACCTCAAGAAGATCGGTGACGCCGCTGTCGAGTCGATCGAGGCGGTCGGCCGGGGCGGCGGCAGCGGTGACCTGTCCCTGCTGCTCGGGGTGGTCGCCGCCGTCACGACGCTGGCCGCCTCCGCCGCCACGATGGGCGCCGCCGCTCCGGCCGTGGTGAACGCCTGGACGCTGGTCGCGGGCATCTCGTCGGCCGGCTCGCTGGCGGCGGCCGAGTTCGCCCCGCCCAAGGAGCGGGAGCTGACCGCCGGAAGCGTGGACGAGGTGCTGGCCCGGATGGTCGACATGGTCCTGGAGGACGTGGAGGACATCGACCAGAGTGAGCGCGAGATCGTACGCGTGCTACGGGACGATCTCGACGTGCTGACCGCCGACGTCGAGTCCTTCCTGCCCCGGCAGCCGAACCGCCCGGCCCCGTCCGGCGGCTTCCAGCCCCCGGCCTGACGCGAGCTGGTGGAACCGGTCGCCCGGCCGGGCCGTCAGCCCGGCCCGGCCTGGTCGCCGGTCACGAGATCGCCGGTCAGGAGATGTAGTGCAGGATCACGTTGTGCACGTGGTGACTCTTCTGGTCGCCACGGAACTCCACCTCGTAGGTGTGGGTGCCGACGTTGATCGCGATCGCGCCGGTGGAGAAGAACGAACCACCCCAGGACTTGTTGCTGACCACGCTCACGCTGGTGATCTTCGAGTACGGGATGCTGGTGATCGCGAACTTCTTGCCGATGAACGACTTGTCCTGGATGATCACGCGTCGGTCGGTCAGCCCGATGAACCCGGTGCCCGCGCCGATGGCGTCGTAGACGGCGATGACCTTTTCCCCGTCGAGCAGGCCGCTCTCGATCTGCTTGAGCTGCTCGCGACGGTCATAGGTGACGTTTGCCATGATCCGAGGGTAGGAGGGGCCCGCCACTGCCGCACCAGCCCGCGGGCCGGGGCCCCGCCCGGTCAGCTCGGAGCGGTCACCGCGCGGTAGACGTCCTCGATTCGGGCGGCGAGGGTGACCTCACCCTCGGTGATCTCGCTGTCGTCGCGGGGACCGATCCTGATCTGGGTGTGCCCGTCCAGCCGCCGGATCTCCGGGCGGAGGTGCAGCGCGTCCGCGATGATCTTTATCCGCTCGGTGAGGGCCGCGTGCTGGGTGTCGTCGAGGATGAGGGTTCTTTTGATCTGCTGTCCCTCGCGGGTCCAGCTGCCCAGTAGGGTGAGTGCGTCGCTCAGGTAGTCACGGTCCATCCGGCCACCCCACAGAGCACGCATCGCCAAACCTCCCAGGCGTCGTTGCCGGCTTGTGGCCAAATCGTCGCCATCCCGTGTCTCGGTCGGTGCTCCCTAGTCTGTCGCTGGTCGGCGGGTGTGTCCACGTCCACCCTTCCGTCTTCTGTTGACCGGTGGTCCCGGCGCAGCTACCCGAATTCCCGATTGATCTGGCACGCTGGACGCCCGTGCGGACCGATTGGGCGAGCGGTAACGACCGTGATGGGTCGACTGGGGGACATTCCGGACACGGCCGGCGGGATCCGAAGATCGTGGTCGGGGCGGCCATCGTGGTCGCCGGACGGGTACTCGCGTGTGCGCGATCTCACCCACCGGAGGTGGCCGGCCGGTGGGAGTTCCCGGGCGGCAAGGTCGAGCCGGGCGAGTCCGAGGTCGCCGCCCTGGTCCGGGAGTGCGCCGAGGAGCTGGGCGTACGCGTCGAGGTCGGTGAACGGATCGGCACGGATGTCCGGATGGGGCATGGCCGCTCGGTGCTCCGGGTCTATCTGGCCGAACTCGTCGACGGGGACGACCCGCAGCCCCTGGAGCACTCCGAACTCCGCTGGCTGCGCCCGGAGGAACTGGACAGCGTGCCGTGGCTGCCGGCGGACGTACCGATCGTGGCGGCGCTGCGCCCGGTGCTGGCCGCCGCTTCCTGACCGGCGGCCGTCGACCGGCGGGCCCGGGTGCGGGTCGGCCGACCGCGCCCGGACCGGGATCGCCAGGTCGGCGACACCGGCCCGGGACACGGGGGAACGGCTCAGTCCTTCGGCACGGAACTGCTCAGTCCTTCGCCTTCGGCACGGAACGGTTCAGCCCTTCGCCTTCGGCACGGAACGGATTAGTCCTTCGCCTGCGGCTGGTCCGGGTGGCTGTAGTTGAGCCCTTCGGCCGGCAGTGGGAAGGTCACGTCGTCGCCGAACGGCGAGGGCGCGGCGGCCTTGTCGAAGGTGAACTCGCTGATCGCCAGCCGACCCCGGGAGTCCAGCGGCGGCGCGGTCGGGTGCGGGACCTGCCGGCCCCAGTGCACGCCGCGCTCGGCGCCGACCTCGGCCTCGGGCTCGTGCGACCCGCCCGCGTGCGAGTGCACGGAGCCGAGTTCGTCGGGGTCACGCGGAGTCTGGCCCTGTACGGCCTCGTTCTGCTTGCCACGGCGGAAGATCTTGCTACCGAGCCACACAACTGGATCATACCGTCGGTCGACTACGCGTTCCTTCATTGGGATGATCGCGTTATCGGTGATCTTGATGTGCTCCGGGCAGACCTCGGTGCAGCACTTGGTGATGTTGCAGTAGCCGAGGCCCTGCGACGCCTGGGCGTACTCCTTGCGGTCCGCCTTCGCGTCCAGCGGGTGCATGTCCAGCTCGGCGGCGCGGATGAAGTAGCGCGGCCCGGAGAAGGCGACCTTGTTCTCCTCGTGGTCCCGGACCACGTGGCAGGTGTTCTGGCACAGGAAGCACTCGATGCACTTCCGGAACTCCTGGGACCGCTCGACGTCGACCTGCTGCATCCGGTAGTCACCCGGCTCAAGGTCGGTCGGCGGCGCGAACGCCGGGGTCTCCCGGGCCTTCTCGTAGTTGTACGAGACGTCGGTGACCAGGTCCCGGATGACCGGGAACGTCCGCAGTGGGGTGATGGTGACCGTCTCGTTCTCCTCGAACGTCGACATCCGGGTCATGCAGCCCAGCCGGGGCATGCCGTTGATCTCCATCGAGCAGGAGCCGCACTTGCCGGCCTTGCAGTTCCACCGGCAGGCCAGGTCCGGCGCCTCGGTCGCCTGCAACCGGTGGATGACGTCGAGGACCACCTCGCCCTCGTTCACCTGCACCTGGTAGTCGGTCAGCTCGCCACCCGACTCGTCACCGCGCCAGACCTTGAAGTGGCGGGCGGTGCCGGGCTTGCCGGTGCCGCCCGGCGCGTTCTGTGTCGCCATTAGTTGGCCGCCTCCTCAGCGTGCGCCTCTGCGGTGAGGGCGTCGAAGTCCGCCAGCTCCTCTTCGGTCAGATACTTGGCCAGCTCGGCGCGGTCGAAGAGCTGGATCAGCTCGCCCCGCATCCTCGGCAGCGGCTTGTGCTCCAGGCGTACCTTGTCGCCGTCGAGCGAGCAGACCAGGTTGACGGTGCGCCACTGCGGCGCCATGGTCGGGAAGTCCTCCCGGGTGTGGCCACCCCGGGACTCCTCGCGCTCCAGCGCCGCCCGGGCGGTGCACTCCGAGACCACCAGCATGTTGCGCAGGTCCAGTGCCAGGTGCCAGCCGGGGTTGTAGCGGCGACCGCCGGAGGCGGCCACCCGGGTCACCCGGTCGCGCAGGTCGGCCAGCTTGACCAGCGACTCCTCCAGCTCACCCTTGCGTCGGATGATGCCGACCAGGTCGCCCATCACCGCCTGGAGGTCCTGCTGCAAGGTGTACGGGTTCTCCCCGCCCTCGCGCTCCAGCGGGGCCAGCGCCCGGTCCACCGCGGCCTCGACGTCCGCCGCCGCCACCTTCGGGCGGGCGGCCAGCCCCTCGGCGTACGCCGAGGCGTGCCCGCCGGCCCGCCGGCCGAAGACCAGCAGGTCGGACAGCGAGTTGCCGCCGAGCCGGTTGGAACCGTGCATGCCGCCGGAGACCTCACCAGCGGCGAAGAGCCCCTGCACGTGCCCCGCCGCCGCACCACTGTCCGGGTCGACCTCGACGCCACCCATCACGTAGTGGCAGGTCGGGCCGACCTCCATCGGCTCGGCGGTGATGTCGACGTCGGCCAGCTCCTTGAACTGGTGGTACATCGAGGGCAGTCGACGGCGTACCTCCTCGGCCGGCAGCCGGCTGGCGATGTCCAGGTAGACGCCGCCGGCCGGCGTACCCCGACCGGCCTTGACCTCGGCGTTGATCGCTCGGGCGACCTCGTCCCGGGGCAGCAGCTCCGGCGGACGCCGGTTGTTGTCCGGGTCGGTGTACCAGCGGTCCGCCTCCTCCTCGGTCTCCGCGTACTGCTTGCGGAAGACGTCGGGGACGTAGTTGAACATGAACCGCTTGCCCTCGGAGTTCTTCAACACCCCGCCGTCGCCCCGGACCGACTCGGTGACCAGGATGCCCTTCACCGACACCGGCCAGACCATGCCGGTCGGGTGGAACTGGAGGAACTCCATGTTGATCAGCGTGGCGCCGGCCCGCAGCGCCAGCGCGTGCCCGTCCCCGGTGTACTCCCAGGAGTTGGAGGTCACCAGGTAGGACCGGCCGACCCCACCGGTGGCCAGCACCACGGCCGGCGCCTCGAAGAGGACGAACTCGCCGGACTCCCGGTAGTAGCCGAACGCACCGGCGACCCGGTCGCCGTCGAGCAGCAGCTCGGTGATGGTGGTCTCGGCGAAGACCTTGATCCGGGCCTCGTAGTCGCCGTGCGCCTTCTTGTCCTCCTGCTGCAACGAGACGATCTTCTGTTGCAGGGTACGGATCAGCTCCAGGCCGGTCCGGTCGCCGACGTGCGCCAGTCGCGGGTACTCGTGGCCGCCGAAGTTGCGCTGCGAGATCTTCCCGTCCTTGGTGCGGTCGAAGAGCGCACCGTACGTCTCCAGCTCCCAGATCCGCTGCGGCGACTCCTTCGCGTGCAGCTCGGCCATCCGGAAGTTGTTCAGGAACTTGCCGCCCCGCATGGTGTCCCGGAAGTGCACCTGCCAGTTGTCCCGGCTGTTCACGTTCCCCATCGCGGCGGCGGCGCCGCCCTCGGCCATCACCGTGTGGGCCTTGCCGAACAGCGACTTCGAGATGATCGCGGTCCGCTTCCCGGCGAGCCGGGCCTCGATCGCCGCCCGCAGGCCGGCACCGCCGGCACCGATGACGACGACGTCGTAGTGGTGTCGTTCGATTCGGGTAGTCATGTCAGAGGCCCTTTAGTTGATGAACCGCAGGTCGTTGAACCAGCCGGCGGAGAGTGCCATGACGTAGAAGTCGGTGAGCGCCAGGGTGCCCAGGGTGATCCAGGCGAGCTGCATGTGCCGGACGTTGAGCTTGGAGATGAAGGTCCAGAAGCGGTACCGCACCGGGTGCTTGGAGAAGTGCTTCAACCGGCCGCCCGCGATGTGCCGGCAGGAGTGGCAGGAGAGCGTGTACGCCCAGAGCATCACCACGTTGCCGAGCAGGATCAGGTTGCCCAGCCCGAAGCCGAAGCCCTTCGGGCTGTGGAAGGCGAGCACCGCGTCCCAGGAGTTGATCAGCGAGATGATCACGGCGGCGTAGAAGGCGTACCGGTGCAGGTTCTGCCCGACCAGCGGGAAGCGGGTCTCGCCGGAGTAGGTCTTGTGCCCGTCCGGGACCGCGCAGGCCGGCGGCGAGAGCCAGAACGACCGGTAGTACGCCTTGCGGTAGTAGTAGCAGGTGAGCCGGAACAGCAGCAGGAACGGCAGGGTCAGCGCGGCATCCGGGATGATCCACCAGCCGGGCAGTACCCGGCCGAAGTGCGCCGCCTCGGGGATGCAGGCTTGCGTCACACACGGCGAGTAGAACGGGGTCAGGTAGTGGAAGTCCTCGACCCAGTAGTAGTCGTGCATGAAAACCCGCACCGTGGCGTACGTGACCCAGGCGCCGAGCCCGATCACGGTGAGCAGCGGAGCGAACCACCAGCGGTCGGTACGCAGGGTTTTTGCCGTGATGGCCGCGCGCTGACGCACGCTCCCCGGCAGTCCGGCCGGAGGTGGGGCCGTCCTCGTAGTCATCTATGTCTCCCTGACGGGGCCCGGTCTGGCTGACGGGCACGGATGGTGTTCCGGCGGGGCGCGCGGGGGCAGGGGAAGACCCGCAGCCGCGCTACCTGCGTCCGCGTCGGTGCACACGTTACGCCGCACGTTGACAGGCACATGCGCAAGGGAGTCTCGCGGGTTTCATGCCGATTACGAAAGTCCTGCTCCCGGATCTGGGCGCGGTTGTGCACAACTTCACTCGACACCACCCACCGTGCCGGTGCACCCGGATCAGCGTGGCCGAGCGGAAGGCGAGGTGTTCAGGAGCGGAACGCGAACCGACTACAGGTCGGGTGCGGCGAGTCTGCGGGCGGCGGCGGCGCACTCGTCGGGCCCGCGCTGCAACCGGTCCACCAGCGGTCGACCCGCCGGATCGCGTGGCGCGATGAAGAACGCCGGCTCGCCGTTGGTCACCTGCCGGTCGAGCGCGTCCGCGTAGCTGGTCCGGGCGTCGACCAGCCGCTGCCAGGACTCGCCACGGCCACCCCGCCCCTCGTCCGGGTCGTCGTCGCGGTCGTCGTCCCACCAGCCGCGTAGTCGCTCGATTTCGGACAGGAACGGCCGTACGGCGGCGTTCTCGTCCCGGATCGCCGCCGCCCGCTCGCCCGGGCTACCGGTGGCACCCGGCGGGGTCAACCGGTTGAGCCGCTTCTCCAGCTCACGGCAGGCGGAGTCGCCTCGGGCCTGCGCCGTCCGCTCGCGGTCGGACTCCCGGGCGAACCGGCCCAGGCCGGCCGCGAACGCGCCGAGGCAGCCGCAGACCAGCAGTACCAGGACCGCCGCGCCGGCGATTCCGCCGATGGTCAGCCGGCGGCGCCGTCGGGCGGCCGGGTCGAGCTGACGTCGCTGCTTGGCCGACTGGTCGGTGCCAGCCGGCGCATCCGGGGGTACGTCGTCGGCGGCGGGGGTGGTTGCGTCGTCCGTCACGCCACACAGTGAAGCACCGTGACGCGATCCGGGCATCCCCCTGCGCGGGCCGACCTGCCCGGCCTGGCGCTCCCGGCCACCGGCAGAACCCGCCGCGGCGTCGGGTGTGCCAGGGTCAGAACTTGCCGTGGCGCCGGGTGTGCCAGGGGCAGAACCCGTCGTGGCGTCGGGTGTGCCGGGGTCAGCCGGAGGCGCCGCCGGTGAAGTTCCACGAGGCCAGCCGGAGCGGCAGCGCCGACCACCAGGCGCTGCTGAAGGTCTGCGACTGCAACACCGGGTGCCGGCCGATCCCGAGTACGGCGCCGGGGGCGAGCGCCTGCGGATAGGACTGGGTGAACCGGAAGTTCTGTACCGCGGCGGCCACCTCACCGTCCTCGATCAGCCACACACCGTTACGGGTGAGTCCGGTGACGACCAGACTCCTCGGGTCGAGGACCCGGGTGTACCAGAGGTCGGTGACCAGCAGCCCGCGTCGTACCTGGGCGACCAGCGCGGCGCTGTCCGCGTCGACCACCGGTCCGGAGACCTCACCCGGCCGGGTCACCCCGTTCGGCGACCCGGCCGGCGCGAGCCCGAGGTGCAGCGGGACCGCCCCGGTGACCGCACCGCCCGGGACGGCGTGCCCGGTCGACGTGGTGCCGGCCTCGGCGGCGGTCCGCCGGTCGTGCGCGACCGTACGGGTGATGCCGTGCTCGACCAGCGCGACCGGGGCCCGGCCGGTGCCCTCGGCGTCGAACGGCAGCGCCGGGCCGGCCAGCGCGTCGTCCACCAGCGTCACCGACCGGTCGAACTGTTCCGTCCCGGGTACGGCGAACGAGCGCTGCTCGTTGTACGCCTTGCCGTTGAAGCCGTGCGTCGAGAGGTTCTGCAACAGGTCGGCGACGGCGGTCGGCTCCAGCACCACCTCGTACCGCCCCGGGGGGAGTTCGACGGGGGCGACTCCGGCCCGCGCCTTCACCGCCGCCCGCGCGCCGAGGATGCCGCCGGCCAGGTCGGCGAGGCGGAACGAGCCCAGCCGGGCCATCCCGTCCGCACCGCCGCACCGGGCGATCCCGTCCATCGCCGCCTCGGTACTCCGCCCGGTCACCGAGTGCCCGGCCGTGTTGGCGAACGCCCCCGCCCGCTGCCCGGTACGGCAGTAGCCGGCCGCCTCCAGCCCACCGGCCGTCTCGACGAACTCGCGTACCCGCTCGGCCCGCTGCTCCGGCCCGGCCGCGGCGGTGGCCTCGTCCCAGTTGCCGCTCCCGTCGATGGTGGTCGGTGCGGTCAGCCCCGGCCAGCCCGGGTCGGGTGGGCAGTGCCGGACCGCCGCGACGGTACGTTCGACCAGGTCACGCACTCCCTCGCCGCTGACCACAGTGGACGACCCAGTGGCGGTACGCCCATCGAGGTGCAGCCGCAGACGCACCGTCGTGGCGGCCTCGGCGATGTTCTGGTGGATGAAGGAGTTCGCGAACCGGGTCAGCGCCAACTCGGCGTACTCGGTGCCGACCTCCGCCTCGGCACCCGGCCCGGCGA
Organism: Plantactinospora mayteni; assembly: GCF_016862935.1. Classification (GTDB taxonomy): domain Bacteria; phylum Actinomycetota; class Actinomycetes; order Mycobacteriales; family Micromonosporaceae; genus Plantactinospora; species Plantactinospora mayteni. The sequence continues at coordinate 115,614 of NZ_BONX01000028.1, read as the reverse complement.
CCTGCCGGACCAGTTCGACGACCCGGCCGGCGAGATCGAGTGGTGATGTCATCGCTGCCTCCGTAACCTCGCGCTCACCCGCGCACTCCGACCCGGACGTTGGTGAACCGGGCGGGGGCCGCGGGGTGGCCGGTGTGGCCGATCTGCCCCGGCTGCCCCTTGCCGCAGTTCGGCGTACCCCAGGCGACGGTCTCCGAGGAGAGCATGTCCATCGACCGCCAGAACTGCGGACCGATCCCGGTGTACGTCGGGTTGCGCAGCATCCGGCCCCGCCGGCCGTTCTTGACCTCCCAGCCGATCTCGCAGCCGAACTGGAAGTTCAGCCGCTTGTCGTCGATCGACCAGGAGCGGTTGAGGTCCATCAGCACACCGTCGTCGGTGGCCGCGATGATCTCGTCCAGGGTGTGCGGGCCCGGCTCCAGTCCAACGTTCGTCATCCGTACCATCGGCAGCCGGGCCCAGCCGTCGGACCGGACGCTGCCGGCGTAGTCCAGGCCGGCGATCGCCGCAGAGTCCCGCCCGGCGAGGGTGCCCACCCAGCGCCCCTCCCGGACCGCGTCGCGCTTGGCCGCCGGGGTCCCCTCGTCGTCGAAGCCGAAGCTGCCCAGCGCGCCGGGGATGGTCGGGTCGATGGTGACGTTCATCAGCTCGGAGCCGTAGCGGAGCGCGCCGAGCTGGTCGAGGTCCAGCCAGGAGGTACCGGCGAAGGCGGCCTCCCAGCCGAGGATCCGGTCGAGTTCGATGGCGTGCCCGACCGACTCGTGGATCTGCAACGCCATCTGCTCGCTGCCGAGGATCAGCGTGGTCTCGCCGGCCGGGCAGAGCGGCGCGGTGACCAGTTCCCGGGCCTCCTCGGCGATCCGGGCGGCGTGCGCGGTCAGGTCGAGCGAGTCGACCAGCTCCCAGCCCTGGCTGCCGTACTGGCCCCGACAGCTCGGATAGGAGCGGCGCTGCGTCTCGCCGTCGCCGATCACGGTCGCCGAGATCCCCGCCCCGGACTCCCGGATGTGCTGGTCGATCCGGTGCCCCTCGCTGGAGACGAACCACTTGCGGGTGTCCCAGATCTGGTAGAGCCCCTCGGCCTGGTCGGCGCCGTGCTCCCGGGACGTCCCGGTGGCCCGGGCCAGCAGATCGCCCTTCTCCGAGAGCGGCACCGAGAGCGGGTCGACCGCACAGGGCGAACTCCACGACCCGGTGCTGGCCGGCACCGGCAGCAGACTGCTGCCGGGACCCGCGACCCGGCCACTCGCGGCGGCGATCCGCGCGGCCCGCTCACCCGCCGCCCGAGCCGCCGACTCCGAGAGATCGGGTACGGCGTAGAAGCCCCACCCCGAGCCGACCAGTGCGCGTACCCCGATCCCGGCGCTCTCGTCCTGGATGAGGGACTCGATCTCGCCGTTGCGGGCGGACATCGACTCGTACCGGCGGTGCATCACCCGCGCGTCGGCGTACCGGGCCCCGGCGTCGAGGGCCGCCTGCACCGCCGCCGTCGCCACGTCGAACTCGGCCATCGGCATCTCCTCGTCGCAGTCGCCCGGTCACCGATCGGCCGCGGTCGAACCGATCATGGACGACCTTATGCGAGGAGGTGGGGTCAGCGCCCGGGGAGCAACCCTTCCGGCCGGATTTCCGCCGCGATCGGCTCGGCGAGCCGCAGGACATCGCCGGGCTTCGCCACCGCGTGCTCGACGTAGTGGGAGCCGTCGAGGCGGTGCAGTCGCAGTGTGCCGGTGTCCTGCTCCGCCAGGAGATACCAGGGGATCCGAGCGGTGGCGTAGTAGTGCATCTTGAGCACCTTGTCGGTGGCGGCATTGCTGGGCGAGCTGATTTCGCAGACCAGCCGGACCGCCGTACCGTCGACGACCAGCTCGTCGAAGTCGATCTCGCCGGTGACCACCAGGTCGGGGATCGGAATCCGACCCGGTTGCAGGCGGACGTTCACGGCCTCCAGCACATGTAGTCCGACGGCTTCGGCGCCGGTCTCCAACGCGTTGCCGAGGCGACGCGAGATGTGCTGGTGCCGAGGGGTGGGGGCAGGTGTCACGTGGAGGCTCCCGTCGAAGAGTTCGACGCGATCCCGGGTCTCGCCAAGGGCGAGATATTCCGTTTCGGTCCACGGCCCGCTGTGGCTGAACACCGCTGCGGTCATGGTCACCTCCGGCTCGTCGTCGCGGTCTTGTCGGTTCGCCTCCCGTACGGCGCCAGTCTGGCACAGCGGTCCGACATCAGGACTCTCATCCGACGCAGCCCTCTCGGCGGGATATCCGGCCGCGATCGGCTCGGTGAGCCGCAGGACGTCGCAGGGCTTGGCCGCCGCGTGCTCGACGTGGTGGGCGAGCGCTGCGCCGAGTGCCTCTGTCCGATAAAGATGAAGACCTTTGCCTGTTTTGTGATTACCAGTTGTAACGGCTCTTTACCGCTGATCTTCGATGTCTGTACAGTCTGCGCACGTTGTCATCAATCAATCACGGGGGGTTGCGGCGCGTGGTGCCTGGGCGCCCAAATTTCGGCGTGATGGTGCAGGTTCGCCCGGTCTGGTGGCGGCCAGTTCCGCTTCGCGATGTGGTGTCCGGCGTCGGGTACGGCGCGGACTGGCCCTGTGGGTGGTGGCGGTGGTCGTGGCGGCCGGAAGCGGCCTGGTCGATCCCGGGCCGTGGCGTGCTGCTGTGGCGGCTCCGGCCCCGGTTTGCACGGGAGTCGCTGATTCTGAGGCTCAGGCGTCCGCGCTGGCTGTGGCCTGTGATGAACCTGTCGTGGTCGACGGGTCGCAGACGGAGTTCGCCCAGGTGGTGGCACAGCCGGACGGCCGGTTCTTGTTCGAGTCCGCAGCCGTACCGCAGCGGACCCACCGGGCGGGGAGTTGGGTCGACGTCGATCTGGGCCTTGTCCGTGCCGAGGACGGCCTGTGGCGGCCAGCCGCGTCAGTGGCCGACGTGGCCTTTTCGGCCGGTGGTCCTGGTCCGCTGGCGACGCTGGTCAGCGATGGCCGGGCCTTGGTGATGTCGTGGCCGGGTGGTGCGCTGCCGACCCCGACCGTCTCCGGTGATTCGGCGACGTACCCGAACGTGTTGCCCGATGTGGACCTGGTGGTCCGAGCGACCTGGACGGGGTTCAGCCATGTTTTCGTGGTGAAGTCGGCGAGTGCCGCAGCGAATCCGGCTGTGCGTCAGATCCGGTTCGGGCTCGGCGGCGATGCGCGGGTGCTTCCCGATCCGGATGGACAGCTTCGGGCGATGGTGGGTTCACGCGAGATCGCTTCGGCGGAGCCCCCGGTGATGTGGGACTCGCGCACGGAAGGGGCGGGGCGGTCCGCTGGGACGCAGGCGTCGCCGGAGGGATTGGCGTCGACAGCTGCGGCGGCCGGCGACGCTGCCAGGGTCGCGCCGGTGGAGGTGGAGGTCTCGGGTAGCGACCTGTTGCTGCGCCCGGACGCGGAGTTCCTCACCGCGCCGGATACGGTGTTCCCGCTGTATGTCGATCCGGCTTGGTCTGTCTACAAGACGAAGTGGGCGTACGCGACCAACAACGGCTCGTCGAACACCGACTACAGCGCGGCCCGGGTCGGGTTGAACCCGGATACCGGTGCCCTCTACCGGTCGTTCTTCCAGTTTTCGACGACGGCCAACGGCGTCTCCTTGCGAGGTAAGCATGTTGAGTCGGCCTATGTGCAGATGAAACTCGACCACTCCTGGTCGTGCGACGACACGGTGACGTCGATGTACTGGACCGCGGCGATCGGCGCCGTGGGCGGCGTCGGGTCGGCTCGTGGTGGGTCACAGCTTCAATTCCGGCGCGGCCGCGCTCTGGTGGAATGGCGCTATCGCTGACGTCCAGGCCTTCGACCGGGTGCTCGTGCGGCATGACTTCACCGGCCAACTGGCGATGGACCCGCTCTCGGGCGGATTCAACGAGCCGGGGATCCTGGCGCCGGTCCAGGTGGGGAACTGGGACTTCGAGGCTGCGAGACCCTGCTATCTGGCCAACCTGAAGGACACCTGTGAGGTGCCGGAGACAGTGACGGGGTGGGGCCGGTGGCTGTCGCTGACCCGGGGGGCCGCTGTCGGGGCCGGGCGCTCGACCAGCGGTTCCGGTCTCTGGCTGGACTACGAGTACTTCCCGGAAGAGGGCTACACCGAGCCGACCGAGGAGTACGGCCGTAGTGCGGTCAAGACGGGCGTGACACCCCCCGACAGCGAAGGTCGGGAGTTCACTACCTGGCAGGAGACGCCGGTGCTGCGTACCGACGACTCCTTCACGATGTCCGCGTGGGTGACGCTGGACCGCTTGGACGGGATGCGTACCGCCGTGGCTCAGCGAGGGGCGCACGAGAGTGCGGCCTGGCTGAAGTACTCCTCTGCGGACGGCAAGTGGCAGTTCAACGTGAGCGTTGAGGATGTCAATCCCTCTGTCTCGACGGGAGTCAGTTCGACATCGGTGCCGGAGACCGGGGTGTGGACGCATCTGGCGGGTGTGTACGACGCGTCCCGCAGCGAGATCCGCCTCTACGTGAACGGTGAACTGGAAGGCCGGCGGACAATTTCGTTCAGGCCCATGAGCTCGTCCGGTCCGTTGCTCGTCGGTCGGGTGCTGTGGCACGACGGGATCATGGACCAGTGGACCGGCGGCATCGACGATGTCGCGGTTTTCCAGGGGGCGATGAGCGATGCCTCGATGTTCGAGTGGTACAACGCGCAGATCCCGGTGACCCCGGGGACGAATGTGCTCACGCGTGGGGAGGAGCTGTACGAGGCCCAGTATCTTCGCTCGGACATCGGCAACTATCAGCTTCTGATGCAGAGAGACGGCAACCTGGTTCTCTATCAGGCTGGCTATCCGCTGTGGGACACCGCGACCTGGGGCAATCCCGGTGCACACCTGCTCTTCCAGGTCGACGGCAACGTGGTGCTCTACAGCGCCGACGACATCGCTCTGTGGGATACCGAAACCTGGGGGAGCTCCGCCGATCGCCTGGTGCTCCGCGATGACGGGGAACTCGTCCTGCTCGATACGAATGGGCAAGTCATGTGGCGGCGGTGACCGGGTGACAGCTATCGATTCGCTCTCAAGACGTGGTGGCGGGATTCGTTCGGGGAGGGACACGTGATGTTCGCAGGGTCGGTACGCGGTTCGCGGCGCGGACATCGGTGGCATTCCGCCACCGGTAATCGGCGCTGGGTGGTCGTCGGGCTGGTTGCGGCACTGCTGGGGGCATTGCTGCCAGGCAGTCCGGGGCGGGCTGCCCCGGACGTCCCGTCGAGAGAGCCTGCGGCAATCCCGGCGGAGAAGCTCGACCGCGATGGTGGGCCGGTGGCGGGCCGGGCCTGGTCGCAGAAGCGGGTCACCTCCGATCCAGCCCCGACACCGCGCTGGCCGGATCCCGCGACTGCCCGGGTCGAACTTCCGGCGGCTAACGCGCGCAAGGCCGCAGGCATGGGCGTCAAAGCCGGAAGTATGCCGGTGTGGGTGGACAGCGCCGATGGCGGCCGCCTGGCCGCTCTTGATCTACAGGTCGTCGATCGCGACAGTGTCCCGCAGGCGTGGCGGGACGGCCTGGTGCTGAAGGTGGGCGTCCCATCCGGGGCGAGCGGTGGCGCGGCGAAGCTGTCGGTGGACTACAGCGGATTCCGGTACGCGGCCGGTGGATCGTGGGCATCTCGGCTGCGCCTGTGGCAGGTGCCGGCCTGCGCGCTCACCACCCCTGACGCGCCGCCATGCAGGTCGACGCCTCTGCGTACCTCCAACGACCTGGCGTCGGGAGTGGCGTCGGCTGTAGTGGAGGTGCCGCCGTCGCCATCGCCAGCCGCTGTTCGGGCGCTGGACCCGTCGGTGGCCGAGACGGCCGACTCGTTCGTGGTGCTCGCGGCGGGTGCGGATGGCAGCGACGGTGACTTCGCCGCCACCAGCCTGGCTTCCTCGTCGACGTGGTCGGCCGGGGGGTCGTCGGGTGACTTCTCCTGGAACTACCCGGTGCGGATGCCGCCGGCGACGGGCCCGGTGCCGGACATCTCGCTGGCCTACTCGTCGTCGTCCGTGGACGGCCGTTCCGAGGTCACCAACAACCAGCCGTCGTGGATCGGGGAGGGGTTCGACTACTCGCCCGGCTACATCGAGCGTCGGTACGTGCCGTGTGCGGAGGACTCGAAGGACGGGGCGAACAGCCCCACCTCAAGTGGTGACCAGTGCTGGCGGTCGGACAACGCGACGATGAGCCTCAACGGCCGCGGCGGTGAACTGATCTTCCAGGCCGGCAAGGGGTGGCATTCCCGCGGCGAGGACGGGTCGAAGATCGAGAAGCTGACGGGGGCGTCCAATGGCGACGCGGGTGATCCGGCCTACGGTGACGTCGGCGAGTACTGGAAGGTGACGACCACCGACGGTACTCAGTACTTCTTCGGCCTGCACAGCCTGCCGGGCCAGAGCGGCAGGACGAACTCGACCTTGACCGTTCCGGTCTTCGGCAACCACTCGGGCGAGCCGTGCCGCAAGAGCACCTTCGCCGGCTCCGACTGCGTCCAGGCGTGGCGGTGGAATCTCGATTACGTCGTGGACGTGCGCGGCAACACGATGTCTTTGTGGTATGGCAAGGAGACCAACAAGTACGCCCGCAACGCCACCGACTCTGACGACGTGGAGTACGACCGGTCCGGCTATCTGACCCGGATTGACTACGGCACCTACGACCGTGCCGCCGCGACGCACGACGTGACCGAGCGCAGTGTCACCCCGTATGCCCAGGTGGTGTTCGAGACCGATATGCGGTGCACCGCCAACTGCGGGACCGAGTCCGCCCCGGTGAAGGAGAGCTGGAAGGACACTCCCTGGGACCAGGACTGTAAGGCGTCGGCGACATCGTGCCCGCAGCAGTACACCCCGACGTTCTGGACCTCGAAGCGGCTGAAGAAGATCACCACCCGAGTGTGGGACACGACCAAGGCGCCCCCGGCCTGGCAGAACGTGGAGTCGTGGACACTGTCGCACACGTTCGCCGCGACGGCGGACTCCACTCACGAGGGCCTGTGGCTGGACCGGATCGACCACGCGGGGTTGGTGGGCGGCACGGTGAACCTGCCGCCGGTGACGTTCGAGGCCGAGTCACTGCCGAACCGGGTGTTGACCGAACACGGCACCACCGACAACTGGCTTCGGATCTCCAGCATCGTCACGGAGACCGGCGCGCGGATCAAGGTCGACTACTCGTTGCCGGAGTGCACCGAGGCAATGGTGGAGACGCTTGCGCCGCACACCAACACCAAGCGCTGTTATCCGGTGAAGGTGCCCGACCCCGCTGATCCGACCGGCAAGGCACTGGTCACCGAGTGGTGGCACAAGTACCGGGTCGAGCATGTCGCCGAGGACGACGTGCAGTTGAAAGACGGGCACCAGGCGCCGTCGAAGCACACCTGGTACGAATATGTCGGAAGTCCGGCCTGGCACTACGCCGACGACGACGGCCTGTCCAAGCCGGATCGCAAGACGTGGAGCCAGTGGCGCGGCTACGCGCAGGTCAAGACTCGGGTGGGTGACGACCCGGCGACCCGGACCTTGTCCGTGACCACCTTCATGCGTGGCATGCACGGTGACCGCGCTGGCCCTTCGGGCGGTACTCGCACGGTGCCGGTGCCGGCGTCACTGGGCTCGGAAACCGTCTATGACGAGGACCAGTTCGCCGGGCAGATCCGCGAGCAGATCGTCTACAACGGTGTCGACACCAAGCCGGTTTCCAAGACCGTGCACGTCCCGTGGCGCTCCAACCCGACCGCCAGCCGTACGATCAACGGTGACCTGGTGGAAGCACGCTTCACCGACACTCAGACCACCTACACCGCCACCGCGCTCGGTGTCGATGGCGACCGGGGGTGGCGGGTCTCCCGAGGCAACCAGAACTTCGACCACACCTACGGCACGATCAACTGGTCCCAGGACGACGGCGACATCGCCGAGACCGGTGACGAGAAGTGCGTCACCTACAGCTACAACCGCAACCTCGCCAAGAACCTCACCCAGCTCGTCAAGCAGACCACCACCACCGCGGTGACCTGCGACGCACTGCCGACCAGCGTCCACGACATGATCACCGACGGGCGCAACTACTACGACGGCGCCACCAGCGTCGACACCGCACCCAAGTTCGGGTCCGTAACAAGGACCGAGGAACTCAAGGACTGGGCTCGCGCCACCGGAACGGAGTGGCACACCGTCTCCCAAGCCACCTATGACAGCACCGGGCGGCAGCTCACCAACACCGACATCAAGGGCAACGTCACCACCACCGCCTACACGCCGACGGTCGGCGGGCCGGTCAGCAAGGCCACCACCACCGGACCGGCGCCGTTCAACTGGGTAACCAGCGAGGAGTTCAACCCGTACTGGGGTTCGGCCGTCAAGGGCACCGACCAGAACGGGAAGACCACCTCGGAGGTGGAGTACGACGCGTTCGGGCGCGTCGCCAAGGTGTGGGACTTCGGTTGGTTGAAGTCCGCGAATCCGAACCGGCCGTCGGCGCAGTACTACTACACGTACGCGTCGGGCCGCGACGCCTACCCGTTCGTCCGTTCGTTGACGCTGAACCCGGACGGCAACTACATCACCTCGTTCCAGATCCTCGACGCCCTGTTGCGTCCTCGGCAGAGCCAGTCGATCTCGCTTGGCGGCAGCGGCGACCGGGTGGTCACCGACACCATCTACGACGAGTTCGGGCGAGCGGCGGTCTCCTACGGTGCGCGCGCCAAGCCCGGTGCGCCAACGGGTGTGTTGTGGTGGGAACCGGAATGGTCCGTGGCGGCGGTGTCGAAGACCCTCTTCGACCGTGCGTCCCGGCCGACCGCAGAGATCTTCCTGGCCGGGGACGGGGTCACCAACCTGGTCGAGAAGTGGCGTACCACCACCAGCCACGAAGGCGACCTCACCAAGGTCACCCCGCCGGCTGGCGCGACTCCCACCACGACGGTAACCGACACGCAGGACCGGACCGTGGCGGTGCGGCAGCACACCACACCAGCGGGCGTCACTGGGGCGTACCAGGAGACCAGGTACGTCTTCAACCACAAGGACCAGATGGTCAAGACCATCGACACGGCCGGAAACGAGTGGATCAACGAGTACGACGTCCAGGGCCGGCAGTGGCGGGTCACCGACCCCGACAAGGGCGTCACCACCAGCACCTACAACGACTACGACGAGCTGGTCAAGACGACCGACGCTCGTGGCGAGTCGCTGTGGTACGTCTACGACCAGATCGGTCGCAAGACGCAGCTGCGGGACGACTCCGCCACCGGTGCACTGCGCGCGGAGTGGAAGTACGACACCCTCTTCAGCGGCCAGCCCGGCTTCAAGGGCCACCTGGCCCAGGCCATCCGGTACGAGCCGGCCGGTTCGAGTAACGCCTACCGGTGGCGGGTAGCCCAGTTCAACAACCGTTACCAGCCGAGCGGGGTCGACTACGTCATTCCAGCGGTGGAGACGGGTCTCGACGCCACGTACATCTACGCGTACGGCTACTCGGCATTCACCGGTACCCAGACGTCGATGTCGTATCCCGGGGCCGGTGGGCTTGTCACGGAGCAGTTGACGACGGACTACGACTCGACGACGGGTATGCCGATCCGGCTGGACACCAGTCTCACCGGTTCGGCGGGCACCATGGCCACCGCCTCGTACACCGCGTACGGCGAGCGTTCGGGCTCGATCTACAAGATGCCGAGCGGCAGGTACACCCAGGACCGGGTCTATCGGGACGAGGCCACCCGACGTGTCACCCGAACCACGGTGGAGCGGGAGACCGTCGCCGGTACCGTCTCCGACCGGGCATACAGCTATGACGATGCCGGAAACATCACCTCGATTGCCGACACCCCGGAGGTGGGGCAGGCAGATACCCAGTGTTTCCGGCAGGACGCCCTCGGCCGGCTGGCGACCGCCTGGACGCCGAAGAGTGGGGTGAACTGCCAGGCCGATCCGACGGTTGCCAATCTGGGCGGCCCGGCGCCGTACTGGCACGACTGGACCTTCGACTCGACCGGTTCCCGGTTGACCGAGACCAGTCACACCGCCGGCGGTGACACCACCCGCAACTACGCTCTGCCGACCGGTGGGCAGGGTGTCGCCCGGCCGCACGCGGTCACCTCGATGACCACCGCCGCTCCAGGGCAGCCGGATGTGGTTTCGAGGTACGGCTACGACCAGGCGGGCAACACCACCTGCCGGCCCGCGGGGACCAACGCGAACGACTGTGCCACCGTGGCGAACAGTCAGACCCTGGGTTGGGACGCCGAGGGCAAACTCGCCACTGTCGCTACCGGCGGGCAGACGATCGAGACCAACATCTACGACGCCGAAGGCGTGCGGTTGATCCGGCGTGACGCGACCGGGACGACCCTGTATCTGCCGGGACAGGAGATCCGCCGCGAGGGTGGGGTCAACACCGGGACCAGGTACTACAGCTTCGCCGGCACGATCTGCGCCAGCCGCAAGGGTGCCTCCAGCATCACCGATCTGACCTGGCTCTATCCGGATCACCAGGGCACTCAGCAGACCGCGATCAACGCCGGTACCCAGGCGGTTACGGTCCGTCGGCAGACGCCGTACGGCGACGCCCGAGGCGAAAATCCCGTCTGGGTCAACAACAAGGGCTTCGTCGGCGGTGACATCGATCCGACAGGCCTGGTCAACATCGGGGCCCGGCAGTACGACAAGGTCCTGGGCCGGTTCATCTCCGTGGACCCGGTGCTGGACCTGTCCGATCCGCAGCAGTGGAACCCATACGCGTACAGCTACAACAGTCCGATCACCAACTCCGACCCGACCGGCCTGCGGCCGGACTGTGGTGGCGGTACCGGCACCATCGACTGCAGCAGCAACGTGCCGAAGGCCAACCCCGAGGTCAACAAGGGTAAGTGGCCAGACACCAGGACCAAGATCAATCCGGGCTCGCAGAAGGTTGTCGATCAAGCTCGCGAACGTGTACGCAAGCAGCGCGAATGCCAAGCGAGCTTCTGGTGCCGCAACGCCGGAAAGGTCGGCGCCGCCGCAGGCATCGCCGCTGGCGTTGCCGTCGGCGCACTGTGCACCGCAGGGACGTGGGGAGTAGGCGCGGTCGGCTGTGCGGCCATCGGCGGATTCGTCGGTGGCGCCGTCGGCTCTCTCGTCACCAATGCCCTCGATGCCGAAGACGAAAGCGGCTGGCAAATTGCAGGCGAAGCGATCCTCGGGGGAGGAATAGGTGCCGCACTCGGCGCAGGTGGAGCGCTCCTCGGAGCGGCTGCCTTCGGTGCCGGAGTCGCCTGGAGTGCAGGAATCGGCCTAAAGGCCGCCGGCCAGATGGCACTCACCAATGCGCGATCTTCTCTTTCCGCGGGATCAGGAGGTGCGCTCAGGGCTTACGCGGACGGCTTGGTTAACAAGAATGCTCCGAATGGTCAGCCTATCAAGGTTGCGACGGAAATGACGACTCCGAGTGGACGAAAGTTCTATGGTCACAATGGTGTTAACAATATCAACCTTAAAGAACTTGCCGAGAGCTATAAGGCGGCCACCGGGAACAATCGGCATCTGAAGTGTGCGGAGATGCACTGTATTTCGCAGGCATACAAGGAGGGGGTTCCGTTTCGCGGGTCGACCATGCGGTCGATCACCGTGGGAGGTGCGTTCGGTAAACCGCATGGTACGCCGATGGCACCCTGTACCAGGCATTGCCAGAATTTCTTGCCGTGGCTGGATATCGAGGCGAACCCGAGCCGCTTCCCGGAGGACTGGTAGTATGTATGGCTCATCTAGCTTTCGGTCCTTCCAAACTGTTCGGAGTGTAGATGAGTGATCGGCGAGATGCTTTGTTAGCATATGGACTTGCATTCGATGAAGCAGTAGACATTGCGGCAGATACATTGGCGAGGATTGGCTACCCTTCCAGGCATGCATCTAAGGTTCAGTGCGCCGAGGATGGGGCAGAGAATGATCTTCGACAAGCTATAGGGCAACTCGGACTCTTGTGTCTTCGGGTCGAATCAGAGTTTGCTACGCCCTTCGTCCTGGACGATGCAAAGCCCTCGTCCTACTGGTCGGGGTTCCTTGCTGTTCATGCCGCTTCACGCAGAGTCGTCCACGTCACTCGCGCCGCCCAACTGGCTGGGGAACTTGATGGTCGGGCTGAAGCGGAGCTGGATGGCGATCTGGACGAGCTGGAGGAGTCGTTGGTTTACCTCAACGATCCGGCCCGACTTTCGACTGCCGCCGGCGAATTTATGGCGACTGCCCATCAGTTTGACGATCTGTTACCGATGTCCATCAAGCTCGAGTTGGATGGCCTTCGGAGTGCGCTGATAAGAAATGATCAATAACTGAGTTTGTGGTAACGAGACACGTTGAACGATGCCTTGGCTGTGCCCTTGTTGCAGGTCATTGCGTTGTGGGATATCTGCTGGTCACGGCGACGATGAGGGTCGTGTGGTCGGCGATTGGCGCCTCGGACTGGGGCGGGCGATGTTGGTGTGGCCATGGACGCGGGGTAGCCGATCGAGGTATACGCAGGGTTGCCATGACGGCGGGTCCGGTACCGGTCCGGTACCGGACCGAGCTTGGTGCAGGTCCTCACCGAATGTGACACCTCGGACGTGGTAGAGCCAGTTCTCGATGCGTCACTCCCGGCGGATCCAGTCCTGTCGGTCGGCTGGTGCGGCGTCGGTGGCGGGGATCGAGATGACGAGGTCGGGTACGTGTGATGCGTACGGCCTGCTGGGCGTGCGGGAGGCTGATGCCGTCCGGGGTGGCCAGGGTGACGGCTTTGACGGTGCGGGTCTCTCGGCGGCCGTGGCCGTGGCCGTGGTCGCGGGTCTGGTGGCCGATCGGGATCTGCGCCCAGGGCAGGGTCTTGAGTTGGTGGTACAGGGTGGGCTGGTTGCCCTTGACCTGGACAGCGAGGTGCGCGTCCCGGCCGTGGACCTGGCGGGCGTGGTCGGTCTGGGCGTGCAGCGCGTCGGCGATGAACGGCACCCCGGTCAGGTCACCGAGGACCTCCTCCACGGCGTCGAGCAGCGGTCCAAAGGCGGGGATCTGGCTCTTGGTCTCGATGGTGACCTGGGCCAGGACGATGCGTATGGGTGGCAGGGAACGCCTGCCACCCATACGTGTGCATCACGGGACGAAATCGGAGGGTGGACGTGAGGCTATCTATAGGAGCGACCCCGGGTTGCAGGCTGCTGGCACTTCTCGCGGCGGTCCCCATGGTTGCGATCACGGCTGGCCTCGTTGTCGGCGCAGCGTTTATGATTGTGCCGCCTCTCTTCGGAGAAAGTGGCGGTATCGGATCAATGCTTTGGATAATTCTCGGTCTAGTGTTCCTGATTCTCGTCGCCTATGCCGTCGCGGCTATGAGCTGGGCGTTTCTTCGAATATGGAGGACGGCTATGTGGCTCAGGGGGTCGATTCTCATCCAGCGCCGCATCGTTCGCCGCTCCCGCACACGGACCTTCGAACGGCACACGTGGAATTGCGACGTGCTGACCCGACAGGTGTTGTCGAGACGTTAGTCGTAACCGAGTTGGTCACGGGTATTCGTGACGAAATTCTAGTCAAGAAGGGTAACGTCATCCTGCCGCCACGCCAGCTCCAGGCCATTGCCGATGCAATCGTAGAGGATCGGCAGCGGGTGGTAGCGCATAAAAGTGCCTTCGCCGTTGCTGACCGCCTGCGCCACCTTGCAAGTTCAGCGGAAGTCAAATGAATTTCCCGGGATCAAACTCCGCACGTCTTGGCTGCGCAAAGTTTGCAACTTGTAACCATGTCTCAGTTGGTCACTTTTACTGTCCTCAATCCGGTACCCGATTGTAGCGGTCCATCGTGACCTTGTTCGTCGAGGCATCTCGGAAAACTAGTTCCCAGGGGCCGGTGTTGATGTCCATGTCCTTGCCAAACCCGATCCACTTGCCGGCCATTCGCCGACCGGTCGGCTCGACCAGCATCTGGATCGCCCCGTGATACCGGCCGCCACGGTAGTAGCCGCTCGGGTCGGTCTGCTCGATCCAGGTACCCGTGACGACGCTGCCGTCGATCGTCATGTCGATGGTGAGCGAACCCTCCGCGGTGTTCGGCAGGCTGCGTACCGTCAACCGGTCGCCGTGCTGCAACACGACCACGTAATGCTGGCCGACGAACGCCCCGTCCCGTCCGCTGGAGAAGTACTCGTATCGGCTCAGCCAGATGCCCGAGTAGTTGCGATGCGGACTGCCCTGTGATGCCGGTGCGCCGGCGGGAACCACCGTACTGCCGGCCGGCGGTTCGAGATCGTGTCCGCCCCGACCGTCTGGCGTCACGCTGGTGTACGGGGTGGCCGCGAAGCCCAGGGACTCGACGGGCAACCCGGTGACCACCTCCAGGGCGCGAGCGTAGACGGGCCGGGGGGCAGCGATCGAGCCCGATTCCCAGCGCTGTACGAGTCGCTTGTTGGCGTCGTTGGGCTGGCCGGCTCGACGGCCGGCGTCCTGGAGAGCGCGGGCGAAGTCGTCCTGACTCATCCGCATGCCCAGTCGGACGGCTCGGAGGGCGCTGTTCGGCGCGGTCATAGGTTCACCGTAACGCCAATGTCGCCGGAATGTCGCCCCAAATGCCGTCGGTTCGCCGCCGTTGCTGTCGTCGCGCCTGGTGACGCATCAGATACATCCTGTGCCTACGACTGCGCTGGGCGTCCTGCTCCCTGCGAGGTCTGGATGCGCGCCGACCGAGCGGCAACGAGGTCCTCCGAGTGCATCCGCTATCTGCCGCCGGCTCGGGCTGGCGTTCGGGCCGGCGGCTCCAGATGAAGGAGGAACGATGCTGACACGAACCCGAGGATGGATATGGCTGCGGCAGCGCAGGGTGCGTGACTACCGGTGGGATGGTCGTCGGTGGGTGAGGGTGCCGGGGCCGAAGCGATGACGACGAAGCCACCACACATTTACCCGCCCGAGATACCCGAACTGGCGGCCGGGACTCTGCTCCGGCTCCGGTCAGGGGACTGGCACCACATCCACGACCTACCCTGCAACGCGTACTGCGACATGACGGTGGCGAAGGTGCATGCCGGCGTGACGCGGGAGGACGGTGGCCATCTCTGGGTCTGGGTCACCGGCCATGACCATCCGACCTGCTCATGGTCGTCGGTGGAGCCGCACGCACCATGCATCGAACTGATGGTGCGCCTCGACGTGCTACGCCGACATGCGCGGTGACCGCCCGTCGCCGGCCGACGTCCTGGGTGTCGCACGGCGCGTCGTCGGGCCACACCAGAACGCCACATGTCGCCGCTGCACCCCGGAGGGCTGCCCGGCGGACGAGTGGGCGGCGGTGACGCTGTCGAGGATGCGGTGGCGGCGGCGCCGCGAGGGCCAAAGACCCTTGACGACGTACGCCGGATCGCGGACCGGATCCGGAGCGACATTGACAGGGTGGGCGGGGTCGACAGGGGTGGACGGGAGCTATTTGAATAGGGCGATGCGTCGGTCCGCTGGCCGGGGGAGACCGACGAGATCGGCACCTGTAGCTTATTTTCACTCTCTGGACTCTGCTGTAGGTTACCTTCACGCTCCCCGGGGTTGGCGCGGATCCGCCGGCCGGGCGGCGGGACCGGTGACGGAGCAGGAAGGGGAGGGCCCGGGTGGGAACGCCGGCATCTTCAGCGTCGTCCGCGACCCCGACGGTCGACCCATATCTGCGGGTGCGAGATCTGCGGGTGCGGTTCCGTACCGAGGACGGGGTGGTGCGGGCGGTCGACGGGCTCTCGTTCGGGGTCGAGCGGGGTCGCACCCTGGGCATCGTCGGCGAGTCGGGCTCGGGCAAGAGCGTCACCAGCCTCGCCGTGCTCGGCCTGCACGACCCGAGGCGTACGGAGATCAGTGGCGAGATCCGGGTCGGTGGGCGGGACATCGTCGGGCTGCCCGATGCCGAGTGCCGCAAACTGCGTGGCCGGGACATGGCGATGGTCTTCCAGGATCCGCTCTCCGCACTGCATCCCTACTACTCCGTGGGGCGGCAGATCGCCGAGGCGTACCGGGTGCACCATCCGGAGGCGGGCCGGCGGGCGGCGTGGCGGCGCGCGATCGAGATGCTGGGGCGGGTCGGGATCCCGCAGCCCGAGCGCCGGGTCGACGACTACCCGCACGAGTTCTCCGGCGGGATGCGGCAGCGGGTGATGATCGCGATGGCGCTGGTCAACGACCCCGATCTGCTGGTCGCCGACGAGCCGACCACCGCGCTGGACGTCACTGTGCAGGCGCAGATCCTCGACCTGCTGGCCGACCTGCAAGCCGAGTTCAACTCGGCGATCGTGCTGATCACCCACGACCTCGGGGTGGTCAGCCAGGTCGCCGACGACGTACTCGTGATGTACGCCGGCCGGGCCGTCGAGCACGGCAGCGTCGAGCAGGTGCTGCGCCGGCCGCAGCATCCGTACACCTGGGGGTTGCTCTCCAGCGTGCCGTCGTTGCACGGTGACGCGGACGCGGACCTGGTGCCGATCCGGGGCAACCCGCCGAGCCTGATCCACCTGCCGCCCGGCTGCGCCTTCCACCCCCGCTGCCGGTACGCCGACCGGACCGGCGGTCGCTCCTCGACCGAGGTCCCCGAGTTGTTGCCGGTGGCCGAGGCCGGTCACCGGGTCGCCTGCCACCTGCCCGAGGCCGACCGGCAGCGCTACTACGCCGACGAGATCGCCCAGGTGGGGGTGGCACTGTGAGCGCGCGGACAGAGGTGGCACCGGAGCAGCCGGTCGAGTCCGGGGGCGGCGAGCCGCTGCTGACCGTGACCGGGCTGACCAAGCACTTTCCGGTGCGGGCCGGGCTGCGCCGTCGTGGGCTGGTACGGGCGGTCGACGGGCTGGACTTCGAGGTGCGGGCGGGGGAGACCCTGGGACTGGTCGGCGAGTCCGGTTGCGGCAAGACCACCACCGGTCGGCTGCTGGTCCGGCTGCTGGAGCCGACCGCCGGCAAGATCGTCTTCGAGGGGCGGGACATCACGCACGCCTCCCGGGGCGACCTCCGGCCGCTCCGCCAGGACCTCCAGATCATTTTCCAGGACCCGTACGCCTCGCTGAACCCCCGGCACACCGTCGGGCGGATCGTCGCGATGCCGTTGCAGGTCAACGGGATCGTCCCGCCCGGCGGGGTGAAGCAGCGGGTACGCGAGCTGCTGGAACTCGTCGGGTTGAACCCCGAGCACTACAACCGCTATCCACACGAGTTCTCGGGCGGCCAGCGGCAGCGGATCGGGATCGCCCGTGCGCTCGCCCTGCGGCCGAAACTTATCGTGGCCGACGAGCCGGTCTCCGCGCTGGACGTGTCGATCCAGGCGCAGGTGGTCAACCTGCTCCGCGACCTGCAGCGGGAGCTGGGTCTGGCCTTCGTCTTCATCGCGCACGACCTCGCCGTGGTGCGGCACTTCTGCCAGCGGATCGCGGTGATGTACCTCGGGAAGATCGTGGAGACCGGGGATCGGGTGGAGATCTACCAGCGGCCACGGCATCCGTACACCCGGGCGCTGCTCTCGGCCGTACCGGACGTGACGAAGTTGGGGCCGGCGGGGCGAATCCGGCTGACCGGGGACGTACCGACGCCGCTGGACCCGCCGTCCGGCTGCCGGTTCCGGACGCGCTGCTGGAAGGCCCAGGAGATCTGCGCGACCGAGGAGCCGGCGTTGACCGGGTACCCGGGTGGGAGCGGCGGCGGGACCGGCGCGGTGGCCTGCCACTTCCCCGAGGAGGGCGAGCTGCGATGAGTGAGCAGCAGATGGCGGCCCAGGCCGGGGCGGTCGCGGCGGCCGGCGTCGACCCGGTGTCGCCGGGGCCGGCGGACACACCGGACGGCGGCACGCCACCCGACGGGAGCGCGACCAAGGCGGCCGGGGCGGGCGAGATCGTCGGGTGGTCGCCGGGGCAGCTCGCCTGGCGGCGGTTGCGCCGGGACAGGGTGGCGCTGCTCAGCGGCGGGGTACTGGTCTTCTTCGTCCTGCTGGCCGCCGCCGCGCCACTGGTGGCCCGGCTCTACGGCAAGGGCCCGGAGGACCGGTTCCCGGAACGGTTGGACCGCAACGGTTTCCCGCTCGGCTACGCCGGGGTCTCCGGCGAGCACTGGTTCGGCATCCAGCCCGGGATCGGGCGGGACATCTTCATCCAGGTGGTCTACGGGCTGCGTACCTCGCTGATGATCGCCTTCACCGCCGCCGTACTGACGATCGCGCTCGGCGTGGTGGTCGGCATCGTCGCCGGGTACGTCGGCGGCTGGGTCGACGCCGTGGTCACCTGGGTCATCGACCTGGCGCTGGCCTTCCCGTTCTACATCTTCTGCTTCGCGTTCGTGCCGCTCGCGGTCAACCAGTTCTACGGGCCGCGCGACGAGGTGGCGTCCTGGTTCAGACCGGCGCTACTAGTGCTGATCTTCGTACTCTTCAACTGGACCATCTCCGCCCGGCTGGTCCGGGGACAGGTGCTCTCGCTGCGCGAGCGCGAGTTCGTGGAGGCGGCCCGCGCCTCCGGGGCGGGGCTGGGGCACATCCTGTTCCGGCAGCTCCTGCCGAACCTCTGGGCGCCGATCCTGGTGACCTTCTCGCTGAACGTACCGGCCCTGATCACGGCCGAGGCGGCGCTGTCGTTCCTCGGCATCGGGGTGCTGGAGCCGACTCCCGACCTGGGCCGGCTGATCAACGACAGTGTGCGCTTCATCCGGGACGTACCGAGTTTCACCATCGTGGGCGGGACCACGCTGTTCCTGCTGGTGCTGGCGTTCAACCTCTTCGGCGACTCGCTGCGCGACGCGCTCGACCCGAAGTCGAGCAGGTAGGAGGCGTCCGTGCTGCGATTCGTGGTCAAGAAGGTACTGCTGGCGCTGAGTACCCTGCTCGCGGTCAGCGTGATCACCTTCGGGATGTTCTTCGCGGTGCCGAACAATCCGGCCGAGCTGATGTGCGGGGACAGCAAGAACGTGTGCAGCCCGGAGCGCATCGAGATGATCGAGCGCCGGATGGGGCTGGACAAGCCCATTCCGGCGCAGTACGGCGACTTCATGCGGGGCGTCTTCGTCGGCCGTACCATCGGGGCCGGCGAGACGGCCCGGGACTGCCCGGCGCCCTGCCTGGGTTTCTCGTTCCGCAACGACGAGCCGGTGACCGGGATCGTCGGGCGCACCCTGCCGGTGACCCTGAGCATCGTCTTCGGCGCGGCGGTGGTCTGGCTGGTACTGGGCGTCTCGATCGGGATGGTCTCGGCGCTGCGCCGGGGGACCGCCTTCGACAAGCTCGCGGTCGGTACCTCGCTGGTCGGCGCCTCCATGCCGATCCTGCTCTTCGGGCCGCTGCTGCTGATCGGACTGGTCTACGAGACCGGCGTGCTGAGCTATCCGCGCTACACCCCGCTGACCGAGAATCCGCTGGCCTGGGCCTCCGCGATGCTGCTGCCCTGGTTCGCGCTCGGCTTCCTCAACTCGGCGACCTATGCCCGGCTCTCCCGGGCGCAGATGCTGGAGACCCTCTCCGAGGACTTCGTCCGGACCGCGCGGGCCAAGGGACTGGCCAAAATCACCGTGTACGGCCGGCACGCGCTGCGCGCCGCGATCACCCCGATCATCACCATCGCCGGGCTGGACCTCGGCGCCTACCTCGGCGGCACGGTCATCACCGAGACGGTCTTCGGGTTCACCGGGCTCGGCCGGACGGCGTTGAACGCGGCGCTCAACCTGGACATGCCGATCGTGATGGCGACGGTGCTGCTCGCCGCCGTCTTCGTGATCGCCGCCAACGTCCTGGTCGACGTGCTGTACGCGGTGGTCGACCCCCGGGTCCGGCTCGGATGACCGCCCGGTGCCGACCCGTCGGCGTCCACGAGGCGGCGAGGTGACGGGTGCGGAAACGTTGTCCCATCGTTACTGCTATGAAACTTACCTTCACGCCCGCCTGGGTGAATATTTCTTTCAAGAGATCAGCGCGTCAACAAGATCAACGCGTCAACAGGCCGACGCCGATTTGACCTGCGGGAACGAGACCAGGAGGAATTCCTATGCGACCCAGGCTCGCGGTGGCCGCGTCGAGCGCCGCGCTCGTGCTCGCGGCCAGTGCGCTGGCCGCCTGCTCGGAGAACACCGGAGAGAACGGTGACTCCGACAACGGCGGCGGCAAGCAGTTCACCAGCTCGATCGCGACCGACCCGAAGGACTCCCAGGGGCCGGCGGCCGAGGTACCCGGGGCGAAGCCCGGCGGCACGCTGAAGCTGATCCAGGAAGACGACTTCGAGCACCTGGACCCGCAGCGGACGTACACCTTCTTCGGGATGTCGATCCAGCAGATGTTCGTCCGGACGCTGACCGTCTTCAAGGAGGACGGCAACGGCAACGTGCTGCTGGTCGGCGACCTCGCCACCGACCCCGGCAAGGACGTGAACAAGGACTGCAAGACCTGGGAGTACACCCTCAAGGAGGGGGTGAAGTTCGAGGACGGTACGCCGATCAAGGCGGCCGACGTGGCGTACGGGATCGCCCGCTCCTTCGAGGAGACCATCGACGGCGGCCCGACGTACATCCAGGAGTGGCTGGCCGACAACTCGACCTACAACGCGAGCTACAAGGGGCCGTACACCTCGGGCACCGACACCGTCCCCGGGTTGACCGTGAAGGACGACCGGACCCTGGTCTTCAACTTCGCCAAGCCGCACTGCGACCTGCCGTTCGCGCTGTCGCTGCCGACCTCGGTGCCGGTGCCGAAGGCCCAGGACACCCGGGCCGAGTACGACCGCCGGGTCGTCGCCTCCGGGCCATACAAGATCAAGGAGTACGTCAAGGACACCCGGTTCGTGTTGGAGCGCAACCCGAACTGGGACCCGAAGACCGACCCGCTGCGGCACGCCTACCCGGACGGCATCGAGGTCGAGATCGGCCCCAACGACACCGCCGCGACCGAGCGGGCGCTCGCCGGGCAGGGCGCCGACCAGTCCGCCGTGGCCTGGGACGAGGTCCCGCAGGCGCTGGTCAACCAGGTGCTCGGCGACTCCTCGCTCGGTGAGCGGGCGCTGCGCAAGACCGCCCCGTCGGTCTGGTACCTGAGCATCAACAACGAGCGGATCAAGGACGTGAAGGTGCGCCAGGCCATCGCGTACGCGATCGACAAGCAGGGCATCCTCGCCACCCAGGGCGGCGACGCCTCCGGGAAGGTGACCCACACGCTGCTGGCCGACACCACCATCGGCCGGGCCGACTACCCGAACCCGTACGACGGTGGGCCGACCGGCAACCCGGAGAAGGCCAAGGAACTACTCGGCGGGCAGAAGCCGAAGCTGGTCTTCATGTCCCGGAACAGCGCCTTCGGCCAGCAGACCGCGCCGATCGTCGAGCAGAGCCTGGAGAAGGCGGGCTTCGACGTCACCGTGCAGTACGTCGACCAGCCGGCACACAACCCGACCGCCCGGACCCGGGGCAACCCGTACGACATCTACCTGTCGAACTGGGCGGCGGACTGGCCGAGCGCGGTGTCGACCATCCCGGTGCTCTGGGACGGCCGCAAGCTCGGGCCGCAGGGCAACTCCAACGTGTCGTACTTCAACGCCGACGACGTGAACGCCGAGATCGACCGGGTGAGCAACCTGCCGGCCGGCGAGGCGGGTCCGGAGTGGGCCAAGCTCGACCAGACGATCATGGAGAAGTACGTCCCGGTCGTGCCGATCTACCAGGACAACGCCTTCGTGGTGACCGGTGCCAAGGTCGGCGGACTGATCATCTCCGAGCAGTTCGGCATCCCGGTCTTCTACAACAGCCACATCAAGCAGTAGCCGGGTCCGTGCGGGGCCCTCTCCGGTCGGTTCGTACCGGAGGGGGCCCGGCGCGTCTCAGCCCGTCGGCGCCGCCGGTGATTCCGTCGACCGCGTCAGCGCCAGCCGTATCCGGCGCGGAGCGCCCGGCCGACCCGGTCGAAGCGGGCCCGGTCCAACACCGCGCCCTCCCGCCGGATGCCGTCCTCGCGCATCGTGAGGACCCGGTCGAGCCGGACCCAGCTCGGGCGGTTGTCCCGATCCCACTCGCCGGGGCCGAGGGCGAGCCAGTGCCGTTGACCGTCCCGGTCGCTCTTGCTGGAGAGCATCAGCCCGAAGAGGGTCCGGCTGGCCCGCCCGACCACCAGCACCGGGCGGTCCTTGCCCTGGCGCGGATCGTCCTCGTAGGACACCCAGGTCCAGACGATCTCGCCCGGGTCGGCCTGCCCGTCCAGCTCGGGGGCGTAGAGCAGCTCCCGACGCTGCAACGCGGAGACCTGGCGTCGCCGTGCGGGCTGGGCGGGAATGGGACCAGCGGTGCGAGCCGGGGTACGCCGAGCCATCCGGCTGACCGTCGCGGTCACGCCCTTCCAGAGATTCGCCACGGCGGAACCCTACCCGTCGTCGGTGCGCTCCGCCGACCGGTGCGGCGGCGGTGCCCGGTCAGCCGATCCGCAGCACCAGGGCGCGGAGCCAGACCGGCCACCGTGGACTGTCGTACACCCGTTCCGGGACGAGGTAGCGCTCGTGGTCCACCCGGCGTATCACCTCGTCGCGTACCGGGAGCAGCACGATCTCGATCCGGAACGGGCGTACCGAGCGGCCCAGCGACTCTTCGACCTGACGTACCACGTCGGTGGTCGACGTACCCGGGCCGGGCCGGGCGAACGAGTCGCGTTGCCGGGCGGTGTGCCAGTCTCGTGCCGCCGGCCAGCGTTCGGCGACCAGCCGGCGCAGCGCCGGCCACGGTGCCAGGCCGAGCGGATCCGGGGTGTCGTCGGCGGGCTCCAGGTCGGCGCGCGGTGCCGGGCGCTGTCCCGCCGGGTCGACCAGCGAGAGCCACCAGCCGAGCCACTCCGCGCCCGGCACGAAGCCGAGCGGCCTGGTCGGCGCCGGAGGCTCGTCGACGTCCAGCGGGCCGGGCACCAACCGGTGCGCCGGCACCTCGATGCGCTCGCTCGCCCGGATCCACAACGCGCAGTCGACCAGGTGGTCCCACCTGCGGATGCCGATCCGCCAGGAGAGCGGGCCTCGCAGTTCCACCGGCGTCTCCTCCCCTAGGGCGTGTCCTGCCGATCATTGGCGGCCTGCGGCGGGCCCAGACGACGACCGGCGGCGTTGGAGATTCGGCCGGATACAACCTCGGTATCCGGCCGAATCTCCGCCTTGCCGGATCGCCGCCTGGACTCCGCCTCGGCTCGCCATGATCGACAGGACGCGCCCTAGGCCGCCACTGACCAGGGTAGTGACCCGAACGGGGGATAGGCGGAGACAAATGGGTGGGCGGCCGGTCGGCCAATAGGTGGGTACCCGATTACTGTCCGGGGTCGTAGCCCAGGTTGGGGCGGAGCCAGCGCTCGACCTCGGTGACCGGCAGGCCCCGCCGGGCCGCGTAGTCCTCGACCTGGTCCCGGCCGAGCCGGCCGACGGTGAAGTACCGCGACGACGGGTGCGCGAAGAGCAGGCCGCTGACGCTGGCCGCCGGGGTCATCGCGTACGACTCGGTCAGGCCCATCCCGAGCGCCTCGGCGCCGAGCAGGTCGAACAGCTCCCGCTTGAGGCTGTGGTCGGGGCTGGCCGGGTAGCCGAGGGCGGGGCGGATCCCCCGGAACCGTTCGGCGTGCAGGTCCTCGATTGCCGGGTCGGCGTCCGGCTCGTACCAGTCCCGCCGGGCCCGCAGGTGCAGGTGTTCGGCGAACGCCTCGGCGAGCCGGTCGGCCAGTGCCTTGACCATGATCGCCCGGTAGTCGTCGTGTCCTGCCTCGAAGCCGGCGGCGAGTTGCTCGGCACCGTGGATCGTCACCGCGAAGCCGCCGAGGTGGTCACCGGCCGGGGCGAGGTAGTCGGCGAGGCAGCGGTTCGGCCGGCCGGCCGGCTTGGTGGTCTGCTGGCGCAGCATCGGGAAGCGCGTACCGGTCTCGCCGGTCAGCACGATGTCGTCGCCGTCGGCGTGCGCCGGCCAGAAGCCGTACGACCCGACGGCGGTCAGCGTTCCGTCCGCGATGATCTGGTCGAGCAGCGTGTTGGCGTCGTCGTAGAGTTCCCGGGCCACCGGCTGGTCGAGGATCGCCGGGAACTTCCCCTTCAACTCCCAGGCGAGGAAGAGGAACTGCCAGTCGATCATCTCGCGCAGCGCGGTCAGCTCGGGCCGGACGACGCGTACGCCGGTGAAGGCCGGCACCGGCAGCTGGGCGTGGTCGACCTCTTCCCGGTTGTCCCGGCACTTGGCGAGGGTGAGCAGCGGTACCCTCTCCCGCCCCTCGTGCTGCTCGCGCAGCCGCTGCTGCTCGGCCCGGTTGCGGACGTCCAGTTCGGCGGCCCGCTCCGGGTGCAGCAGGTCGGAGACGACCCCGACCACCCGGGACGCGTCGAGCACGTGCACGGTGCTGCCGTCGTATGCCGGGGCGATCCGGACCGCCGTGTGCTGCCGGGAGGTGGTGGCCCCGCCGATCAGCAGCGGCAGGTTCAGGCCCCGCCGCCGCATCTCGGTGGCGACCGAGACCATCTCGTCCAGGGACGGGGTGATCAGCCCGGAGAGCCCGATCGCGTCGGCGCCCTCGGCGACCGCGGTGTCCAGGATCTTCGCCGCCGGCACCATCACGCCGAGGTCGACGACGTCGTAGTTGTTGCAGCCGAGTACCACGCCGACGATGTTCTTGCCGATGTCGTGTACGTCGCCCTTGACCGTCGCCAGCACCACCTTGCCCTGGCCACGCTTGGCGTCGAGCCGGCCCTCCGCCCGGGCCTGCTCCTTCTCCGCCTCCATGTACGGCTCCAGGTAGGCGACCGAGCGCTTCATCACCCGGGCGCTCTTGACCACCTGGGGCAGGAACATCTTGCCGGAGCCGAAGAGGTCGCCGACCACCTTCATGCCGTCCATCAGCGGCCCCTCGATCACGTCGAGCGGGCGGTCGGCCTGCTTGCGGGCCTCCTCGGTGTCGGCCTCGATGAAGTCGACGATGCCGTGCACGAGCGCGTAGGAGAGGCGTTCCTCGACCGGCGTCTCCCGCCAGCCGAGGTCGACGGTGCGCCGGGTGCCGGAGCCGGAGACCGTGGAGGCGAAGCTGACCAGCCGGTCGGTGGCGTCCGGCCGCCGGTCGAAGAGTACGTCCTCGACGAGTTCCAGCAGGTCGGCCGGGATGTCCTGATAGACGGCGAGCTGACCGGCGTTGACGATGCCCATGTCCAGCCCGGCCCGTACGGCGTGCAGCAGGAAGGCCGAGTGCATCGCCTCGCGTACGACGTCGTTGCCCCGGAACGAGAACGACAGGTTGGAGATGCCGCCGCTGGTCCGGGCCCCCGGGCAGCGCTCCTTGATCAGCGGGAGCGCGTCGATGAACGCCTTGGCGTACCCGTTGTGCTCGGCGATCCCGGTCGCCACCGCCAGGACGTTCGGGTCGAAGACGATGTCCTCGGGCGCGAACCCGGCCCGCTGGGTGAGCAGGTCGTACGCCCGGGCACAGATCGACACCTTGCGTTCGGTGGTGTCCGCCTGGCCGAGTTCGTCGAAGGCCATCACCACGACCCCGGCACCGTAGTCCCGGATCCGCCGAGCCTGGGCCAGGAACGCCTCCTCGCCCTCCTTCAGGCTGATCGAGTTGACGATCCCCTTGCCCTGCACGCACTTCAGCCCGGCCTCCAGCACGCTCCACCGCGAGCTGTCGATCATGATCGGGATGCGGGCGACCTCGGGCTCGGTCGCGATCAGGTTGAGGAAGGTGGTCATCGCCCGCTCGCTGTCGAGCAGGTCGGCGTCCATGTTCACGTCGAGGATGTTGGCGCCGCCGCGTACCTGCTCCAGCGCCACGTCGACGGCGGCCTGGTAGTCGTCGGCCTCGACCAGCCGGCGGAACCGGGCCGAGCCGGTGACGTTGGTCCGCTCGCCGATCATCACGAAGCCGGTGTCGGCGCCGATGGCGAACGGCTCCAGGCCGCTGAACCGGGTGGCGCTCGGCACCGCCGGCACCGGCCGGGGCGGCTGGCCGGCGACCGCCTCGGCGATCCGCGCGATGTGCTCCGGGCCGGTGCCGCAGCAGCCGCCGACGATGTTGACCATGCCGGCGTCGGCGAACTCGCGGAGCAGCCGGCCGGTCTCCTCGGGCTGCTGGTCGTAGCCGCCGAACGCGTTCGGCAGCCCGGCGTTGGGGTGGCAGGCGACGTAGCTGCCGGCCAGCCGGGCCAGGTCGGCGACGTGCGGGCGCATCTCGGCGGCGCCGAGCGAGCAGTTCACCCCGACGGCCAGCGGCTCGGCGTGCGCGACCGAACTCCAGAACGCCTCGACGGTCTGCCCGGAGAGGGTCCGGCCGCTCAGGTCGACGATGGTCACCGAGATCCACAGCGGCAGGTCCGGCGCGACCTCCCGGGCGGCGGCGATCGCGGCCTTCGCGTTCAGCGTGTCGAAGATCGTCTCGATCAGCAGCACGTCGACGCCGCCCTCGGCCAGTGCCCGGATCTGCTCCGCGTAGGAGTCCCGGACCGTGTCGAAGGAGACCGTCCGGAAGGCCGGGTCGTCCACCCGGGGCGAGAGCGAGAGCGTCACGTTCAGCGGCCCGACCGAGCCGGCGACGAACTTGCCGCCCGCCTCGTCGGCGGCCTGCCGGGCGAGCTGGGCGCCGCGCAGGTTCATCTCCGGGACCAGCGCCTGGAGGCCGTAGTCGGCCTGGGCGATGCTCGTCGCGGTGAAGGTGTTCGTCGAGGTGATGTCCGCGCCGGCCGCCAGATAGCGCCGGTGTACGTCGAGGATCACGTCCGGCCGGGTCAGGTTGAGCAGGTCCGGGTCGCCGGTCACGTCGTGTGAGTGGTCGGCCAGCAGGTCGCCCCGGTAGTCGGCGGGGGTGAGCCCGGCACCCTGGAGCATGGTGCCCCAGGCGCCGTCCAGCACCACGATCCGCTCGGCGAGCAGCTCCCGCAGTGCTCGGGTACGGGCCGCCCGCGTCTCGGTGCCGCTCGAAGCCGTAACCATGGCCACCTCCGTCGTCGAACGGAGGCGCCCTTGGAAGATCGAATCCTCGGTCGAGCGTGGCGGGCGTCTCCGCCCGTTGCAGCGCCTCTCGACCGGGCACCGAGACTACCGGAAAGGACCCGACAAGGCCGAAATCTTCGCGCACTGTGGGACGGGATCCGGGTGGGGCGCACTACTTCCGGGAAGTGGTGGCCTCAGCGACTCGTGCGGGCCACTGAACCTTTTTCAACCTGAACCGCGCGGCGCAAGCGCCCCGACTTCCGCCTGCGGCCCCGACGGACCGCAAGGGGAGGTTGAAAAAGATTCACTACGTCCCGGAAACAGCACGATCTTCGCCTTCGGGGGGAGTGCCGGGGCGGGGGGCGTCGGTGAGGTGGGCGGCGCGGGTGTTCAGGTAGCGCTGTTGGGCCAGGCCGGTGGCGCGGCGGGCCGCGGTCTCGTACGCCTCTCGGGCCGCCGGGTGGTTTCCGGCCAGCTCCAGCAGGTGGGCCCGGACGGCGTACATCCGGTGGTCGTCGGCGATCCGGTTGTCGGCGGCGAGTCGGTCCAGCAGGTCGAGCCCGGCGCGCGGGCCGGAGGCCATCGCCACCGCCACCGCGTGGTTGAGCGCCACCACCGGATTGGCGGCGATCCGCAGCAGCACCTCGTAGAGCGCGACGATCTGCGGCCAGTCGGTCGCCTCGGCACTGGGCGCCTCGTCGTGCAGGGCCGCGATCGCCGCCTGCACCTGGTAGGACCCGGTCGGCCCGTTCGGCAGCGCCGCGCTGACCAGGGCCACCCCCTCGGCGATCTGCCCGGCGTCCCACCGGCTCCGGTCCTGCTCGGCCATCGGGACCAGCGCGCCGTCCGGGCCGGTACGCGCCGGCCGGCGGGCGTCGGTGAGCAGCATCAGCGCCAGCAGCCCGGTCACCTCCGCGTCGTCCGGCAGCAGCCGGTGCAGCATCCGGGCCAGCCGGATCGCCTCGGTGGAGAGTTCGGCGCGGTAGAGGGTCGGGCCGGAGGTGCTGACGTACCCCTCGTTGAAGATCAGGTAGAGCACGTGCAGTACCGCGTCGACCCGCTCGGCGCGCTCGGCGGCCGGCGGCATCCCGAACGGGATGCCGCTGTCCCTGATCCGCTGCTTGGCCCGGGTGATCCGCCGGGTCATGGTCGACTCCGGCACCAGGAACGCCCGGGCGATCTCCGTGGTGCCCAGGCCGCCGACCGCACGCAGGGTCAGCGCGATCTGCGAGGCCGGCGGGAGCGCGGGATGGCAGCAGAGGAAGAGGAGTACCAGCGTGTCGTCGGAGTCCGACGGCATCCGGTCGGCGGCCGGCGCCAGCCACTGCTCCGGGAGGGCCCAGCGGGCGACGGTGTCCTCCCGGCGCTGCCGGGCCTGCTCGCTGCGGAGCAGGTCGGTGAGCCGGCGCGACGCGACGGTGATCAGCCAGGCCCGGGGGTTCTCCGGTACGCCCTCGCCCGGCCACTGGGTGGCGGCGGCGAGCAGGGCCTCCTGCGCCGCGTCCTCGGCCGTGTCGAAGTGTCCGTACCGGCGGACCAGCGCGCCGAGGACCTGCGGCGCCAGTTGACGCAGCAGGTCCTCGACGTGGTTTCCCGACACGCTGGGGACGTTTCCCGACACGCTGGCGACGGACCTACAGGTCCTCGATGCCCTCGGCGATCGGCCGGATGTCGACGTACCACTCCTGGGTCGCGTTCTCCGGGTGCGGCGTCTTCGCCAGCTTCGCCGCGATCTCGGTCGCCCGGTCGAAGCTGGCGCACTCCACGATCGTGTAGCCGGCCAGTACCTCCTGGGTCTCCGGGTATGGTCCGTCGGTCACCACCGGCACCCCGTCGCGCAGCGAGATCCGCCGGGTGTGCACGGGTGCGGTCAGCCCTCGGGCGTCGACGAACTCGCCCGACTCCACCAGGTCGTTGTTCCAGGTGACCATGAACTCGTGCAGCGCCGCCGTGTCCTCCGGCGCCCAGGCCGGCGAGCCCTCGCTGCCCTTGCCCGCCATCGCGTCGTAGTCGCGCTGGGACCCGCCCATCATGATCATGTATTTCACGGTCACTCCTCTCCCGTCGGCACCACCCGCGGTGCCGGTTCAGCAGAGACGTCGGAGCCGGCCGGCGGTTCCGGACACCCGTCCCGCACCGGGTTCCGGCGGGATCTCAGGGTACTCGCGGGCAGGTCAGCGATGGTGCCGGAGGAATCAGAGATGTTGCCGGAGGAAGTCGAGTTCGATGGCGAGCAGCCGCTCGGCGGTGCCACCGGCAGCCATGTGGGTGGCACCGGTAAGGGGGATCACCGAGTGCGGGCGGCCGGTGGCGAGCAGTGCGGCGGAGAGCCGCAGGGTGTGCGCGGCCACCACGTTGTCGTCGGCCAACCCGTGCACCAGCAGGATCGGCCGGACCTCGTCGGAGCCGCGTACCGGTTCGGCGGCGAGCTCCAGCAGCGAGTGGTGGGCGTACACCTCGGGACTGTCGGTCGGCATCCCGAGATAGCGCTCGGTGTACGCGGTGTCGTACAGCGTCCAGTCGGTGACCGGGGCGCCGGCGATGGCACACCGGAACAGGTCGGGCCGGCGCAGTACGGCGAGCGCGGCCAGCCAGCCCCCGAACGACCAGCCCCGGATCGCCACCCGACCCAGGTCGAGGTCGGGGTGCTTGCCGGCGAGCGCGGTCAGCGCGTCCGCCTGGTCGGCCAGGATCACGTCGGCCAGCCGCCGGTGCACCACCTTCTCGAACGACGGCGCCACGCCGGGGGTACCCCGGTTGTCGATGGTGACCACGGCGTAGCCGGCGTCGGCCCACCACTGCCGCTCCAGCCACGCCGACCGGGCGGCCACCACCTCCTGGTGGCCCGGGCCGCCGTACACGTCGAGCAGCACCGGCAGCCGGCGGCCGGCGACGTGGTTGCCGGGATAGACCACCGCGGCCGGCAGCCGGCGGTCGGTGACCCGTTCCAGTGCGGGCCGGGGTGCGTACGGCGGGGTCGCGGCGAGCGAGCGCAGCGGGCCCACCTCCCGGTCGCCGTGCCAGACCGTCCAGGTGCTGCCGGCCTGGTCGAGCGAGCGGGACTGCACCACGAGTACGTCGCCGCCGACCGTCCCGCTGTGCCAGCCCGGGTCGCCGGTCAGCCGCCGGGCGTCGATCCCGCCGGCCCCGATCGCGGTACGCACCCGGAACAGGTGCTGCTGGCTCGGCTCGCCGTCGCTCCCCTCGACCAGCAGGTCGGGGCTGCCGTTGCGGTTCGGCAGCCAGCCGACCACCCGGCGCACGTAGAGCGACGGCGGGGTGAGCAGGGTGCCGTCGGCGAAGAGGCAGCGGGCGTCGTACCCGTCGTGCGCGAGTTCGCCGCCGACCAGTACCCGCCCGTCGGGCAGGTGCCGGGGGGTGCCGGCGACCGGATCGACCCAGCGCGGATCGGCGAGTTCGGCGTGCACCTGCGTCTCGCCGGTACGCGGGTCCACCGCCAGCACCAGCCCGTGCTGCTGCAACCGGCGCAGTACGGTGATCAGCGGCCCGGTCTCGGCCCACTCCACCGAGACCAGGTAGGGGTAGGTCTCCCGGTCCCAGTGCACGTCGACCCAGCCACCGTCGAGATCGAGCAGGTGCAGGCTCACCTCGGCGTTCGGCCCACCCGAGCGCGGGTACGCCACCGAGCGCGGCGGGCTGGCCGGGTCACCGGGGTCGTGCAGGTGCCAGCGGGGCAGCCGGGACTCGTCGACCCGGGCGGCCAGGATCGACCGCCCGTCCGGCGCCCACCAGTAGCCCCGGAACCGGTCGAACTCCTCGGCCGCGACGAACTCGGCCAGCCCCCAGGTGACTCCGGCGTCCTCGCCGGCCAGCAGGGTGTCGGTGCCGTCGGAGTCGACCACCCGTAACTGCCCGACCCGGCCACCGTCGCAGGCGGCGTCGGTGACGTACGCCAGCCGTTGGCCGGTCGGGTCCGGGCGGGGGTCGACCACCGGGCCGGAGACGGCGACCTCGACCACGTCCCCGTGCACCAGGTCGGCCCGGAACAGCCGGCCGTCGAGGGTGAAGACCGCGATCCGGGCGGCCGGGTCGGTGGCGTACGAGGCGATGCCGGAGGCGCTCAGCCGGAGCCGTTCGCGCAGCGCCCGCTCGGTCGAGTGGGGCGCGCCGGCCTGCTTGGTGTCGACGGTCGGCTCGGCACCGGGGACGCCGGTCGAACGGGCACCGGCGGCGGCCACCGCCAGCTCGACGGGGTCGGCGACCGGACCGGCGGCGGTCGGGTCGGTGTCGGCCGCCGGGTCGGCGAGCAGGTCGGCGGGGTCGGCGACCAGCCGTTCGGTGCCGTCGGCGACGTCCAGCAGCCAGAGCGCGTCGACCGGGTCGGTGGGGCCGCCGGAGCGGAGGAAGAGCACCCGCGAGCCGTCGCCGGCCACCGTCACGGCCCGCGGCGCGCCGCGGCTGAACCGGCGGGTACGGGCGGCCAACTCCGGGTAGTCCACATCGTGATCGTAGAGCCGAGGGGTCGACGATGTGGTGGAGCCGGCCATCGCCGCCCGGTCGGGTACCGGTAGTGGAATGCTTACTCTGCGGAGGTGTCGACTAACTCCCTGGGTAGGGTGAACCGGCCTGGCCGCGTAGAGTTGCCCGGGTGACGAACCCGACCGAGGTGGCCGTCCCGGCTGATCCGCCCGAGCCGTTCGGTCCCGCCGATCCGGCCCGGCCGGCCCGGCGGCTGCTGCTGGTGCACGCGCATCCCGACGACGAGGCGATCGGCACCGGCGCCACGATGGCGTACTACGCGGCGGCCGGCGCCGGGGTCACCCTGGTCACCTGCACCCTCGGCGAGGAGGGCGAGATCCACGTACCGGCGCTGGCCGGGCTGGCCGCCGCCGAGGCCGACCAGCTCGGCGGATACCGGATAGCCGAGCTGGTCGCCGCGTGTGCCGCGCTCGGCGTACGGGACCACCGGTTCCTCGGCGGCGCCGGGCGGTACCGCGACTCGGGCATGATGGGGCTGGCCACCAACGACCACCCGAGGGCCTTCTGGCAGGCCGATCTCGACGAGGCGGCCGGTCACCTGGTCGAGATCATCCGCGAGGTACGCCCGCAGGTGCTGGTCACGTACGACCCGAACGGCTTCTACGGGCACCCCGACCACATCCAGGCGCACCGGGTGGCGATGCGGGCGGCCGAACTCGCCACCGCCGAGGGTTTCGGCCCCGACAAGATCTACTGGACGGCGATGCCGAGGAGCGTGCTGGAGGCCGGCCTGGTCGCCTTCGCCGAGGCCGGGGACAACCCGTTCGCCGGCACCGAGCAGGCCGACGACCTCCCGTTCGGCACTCCGGACGAGCAGATCGCGGCCCGGGTCGACGGCACCGACCAGCACGCCGCGAAGGAGGCGGCGATGCGGGCGCACGCCACGCAGATCCCCGACGACTCGTGGCTCTATTCGATCGCCGGCAACTTCGGCGGCGAGTTCATGGGCGTGGAGTACTACACCCTGGCCGTCGGCTCCCGGGGCCCGGGCTCCGGCCCGTACGGCTGGGAAGACGACCTCTTCGCCGGCCTGCCGGTGGCGGACGGCAGCCCGACCGCGCCGACCCCGGCAGCGGTGGTCCCGACGCCCCCGACCGGTACGCCGGCGGAGGCGGGCGTGCGGTGAGCCTGCCGAGCCCGTCCGTGTCCACGACGCCGGAGTTGGAGCCCGTCCCGCCGCCGCCCACCGAGCCGTCGGCGGCGGACCGGGCGGTCGACCTGGCGCTGCGGGTGGTCGGTGGCGTGGTCGCGGTGGTGGCCGCGGCGGTCACCGTCGTGCTGGAGCTGATCCTGTCGATGCTCCGGGTCGGTGGCGCGCTGATCGGGGTCTCGGTGCTGGTCACCGTGCTGGCGAACGTGGCGCTGGGCTGGTTCGCGCCCCGGGTGGTGGGCCGCCGCTGGGCGCTCGCGCTGCCCGCCGTCGTCTGGTTCGCCCTGATGGTGGTCGCGGCCGGTGGTACCTCCGAGGGCGACGTGCTGATCGCCGCCGACAACTGGGTCGGGCTGGTGATGATCTTCGCGGGCTCGGTGACCTTCGCGATCATGGGCTTCCGCATGCTCATGAATCCGCCCGGCCCGGAGTCCCGGCAGCTCGGGCTCTGATCCCCGGCCGGCCAGTGCTCCGGTCCCCAGCGCCGGCCCGTGCTCGTGCCCCGCGCCGGCCCGTGCTCGGCTCCGGCTCGCTCGCACCATGGATCCACTCAGCCACGGGTGGTAGAACTCTGTGGCAAGACGCCCCCGGACGGGTGGGGGCCCGAGGCCAAGAGGGACGTGCGATGAAGGAGCGTTGGCTGCCGGTCGGAGTACTCGCGGGCGGACTGTTCGGGATCAACGTGGTGGCGCGACTGGTGGCCCGGTTCGGCTTCGGTGACAACACCGAGATGCAGGATCGGATCTCGCTGGGCATGTTCGCCGCGATCGGGGTGGTCCTGGCGGTCCTGGCGTTCCTCCGGGGGCAGCGCCGTCCGCTGCCCGACTGGGGCGGGGAGATGGCGCTCGCCGTACTGGTCGCGATGGTGCTGACCATCTTCGTCGGGCCGTTCGTCAGCGGCAGCCAGCCGTTCGCCTCCGGGGCCGGGGCGTTCTTCTCGCAGATCTGGCTCTA
This sequence comes from Plantactinospora mayteni, assembly GCF_016862935.1. Classification (GTDB taxonomy): domain Bacteria; phylum Actinomycetota; class Actinomycetes; order Mycobacteriales; family Micromonosporaceae; genus Plantactinospora; species Plantactinospora mayteni. Next base: position 82,080 of record NZ_BONX01000028.1, on the reverse strand, counting down.
CGCCGGCTTCACCCTCGGCGGCGTACTCGTCGGCTATCTGCTGCTCACCGCGTTCGGCCGGGACTACCGCTCGCAGTCGCTCAAGCGGTACGCCGAGGCGAAGCAGTCCAAGCCTCGCCGGGTGGTCCGCCGCTGACCGGTCAGTCCGGCGCGACCCGGGTCTGATAGGTGTGGTGCGTGGTGAAGCCGAGCCGGCGATAGAGCGAGACGGCGGCCTCGTTGCGCTCCTCGACCTGGAGGAACGCCCGGGTCGCGCCGAGCCCGGCCGCCCACTGGGCCAGCGCCCGGATCAGGTGCTGGGCCAGCCCTCGCCGCCGGGCCGACGGGACCACCTCGATCAGGCTCAACCCGAGCCAGCGGTCCCGGCCGGTGACCGTGCCCCGGGCCACCGCGATCAACTCCGGCTCCTCGCCCGCTGACGGCGCGCCGTGTAGGTGGGCGAAGCGGATCTGCCGCACGGCGGTGAGGATGTGCCGGGCGGCGGCAGGCAGCTCGGCCGGCGTACCGGGGTCCGGGGAGTCCTCGGCGCCGCCGGGCGGCCCGGTGACGGCCGTGTCGCGCCGGGCGTACTGCCGAGTCTGTTTCGCCTTGCGCTGGGCGGCCAGGGCGAACCACTCCGGCGAGGGCGTCTCGGCCAGCTCCGGCGCCGGCAGGTCCGGCCGGGCGGGGACGGCGTCCAGGATCGCCGCCAGCGGTGCGGTCTGCACGAGTACCAGTGGCCGGGCCGACCAGCCGCGGTCGTCCAGTGCCGCCCCGACCGGCGCGGCCAGCGGGAGCGGTACGTTGACCATGGCCGGTCGGCCGCGTTCGGCGTACCAGCGGACAACCGCGTCGATCGCCGCGTCGAGCGGACGATCCGGGTCACCCACCGGCAGCGCGGTGTTCGCCCGCCCCGACCAGCCGTCGGCGGTACGCAACAGCCAGTCGCCGAGCCGGTCGCGTACCGGAGCCGGCCAGGCCTCGTCCGCGGCGAGTTCGAGTTCGACCACCGCCGCCGCGTTCGGGCGCCGGGCTGGCGGTACCCGCTTGGCCCGGTGCACCTCGCCGAGCGGTACCCGGAGCGGCCCGGTCGCGGTGGCGATCGTGAGATGGGTCTCGCTCAGGTCGACCAGCTCGCCGAGGGCGTCGCTGAACAGGGCACGTCCGCTCTGATTTCCGACAATCCGGCGTACGACGATCCGGTGTCCCACATCGCGGCGTCCGAGCACGATCGACCCCCTCCCCGGCGACATACTAGGCTCTTACCGTCGCGGTCGATCGCGGCGTGGCTTGCGGAGGAGAAGATCGGTGACCTACATCATCGCCGAGCCGTGCGTGGATGTGCTCGACAAAGCGTGCATCGAGGAGTGCCCGGTCGACTGCATCTACGAGGGCAACCGGATGCTCTACATCCACCCCGACGAGTGTGTCGACTGCGGGGCGTGCGAGCCGGTCTGTCCGGTGGAGGCGATCTTCTACGAGGACGACGTACCGGAGCAGTGGAAGGACTACACCACAGCCAACTACGAGTTCTTCGAGGATCTCGGTTCGCCGGGTGGGGCCTCCAAGAGCGGCAAGATCGACAAGGACACTCCGTTCATCGCGGCCCAGCCGCCCCGGGGTGAGCACTGAGCGGCACGACACCGGCTGCCGGTCGGACGCCTGACCGGGCCTCCTCCGGCCGTACCGGCAACCTGCCCGACTTCCCCTGGGATCTGCTGGAGCCGGCGAAGGTGCTGGCCGGGCGGCACCCGGACGGGATCGTCGACCTCTCCATCGGTACCCCGGTCGACCCGGTGCCCGCGTCGATCCGGGCCGCGCTGGCGGCGGCCTCGGACGCGCCCGGCTATCCGCTGACCGCCGGCTCGCCGGCGTTGCGTGCCGCGCTCGCCGACTGGGTGGCCCGGTTCTGCGGCGCCGACCCGGCGGCCGTCGGCGTGCTGCCGACCATCGGCTCGAAGGAGCTGGTCGGCTGGCTGCCCACGCTGCTCGGGCTCGGCCCCGGCGACGTGGTGGTGATCCCGCAGGTCTGCTACCCGACGTACGAGGTCGGGGCCCGGCTGGCCGGCGCGGAGGTGGTCCGGGCCGACTCCCTGACCGCGCTCGGCCCCGACCCCCGGGTACGCCTGCTCTGGGTCAACTCGCCGTCCAACCCGACCGGCCGGGTACTGCCGCCGGAACATCTCCGCAAGGTGGTGGACTGGGCCCGCGAGCGCGGCGTCGTGGTGGCCAGCGACGAGTGCTATCTCTCGCTGGGCTGGGAGGAGACGCCGACCTCGATCCTCGATCCGGCGGTCTGCGGCGGCGACCACACCAACCTGCTGGCCGTGCACTCGCTCTCCAAGCGCTCCAACCTGGCCGGCTACCGGGCCGGCTTCGTCGCCGGTGACCCGAGCCTGGTCGGCAGCCTGCTGACGGTACGCAAGCACGCCGGGATGATCGTGCCGGCTCCGGTGCAGGCGGCGATGGTCGCGGCGCTCGGCGACGAGGCACACGTGGTCGAGCAGCGCACCCGGTACGCCGCCCGCCGCGAGGTGCTGCGCGACGCGCTGGTCAAGGCCGGTTTCGAGATCAGCTACTCCACCGCCGGGCTCTATCTCTGGGCCAGTCGGGGTGAGGACTGCTGGGCCACGGTGGACTGGCTCGCCCAGCGGGGCATCCTGGCCGCGCCCGGCGAGTTCTACGGCCCGACCGGCAACCGGCACGTCCGGGTCGCGCTCACCGCGACCGACGAGCGGGTCGCCGCCGCCGCGGACCGCCTGCTCTCCTGACCGCCCTTCTCTCCTGACCGACGGGGCCCCCGAATCGACGGGCCCCTACGAATCGACGGGACTCCCCGGACCGACGGGGCTCTCCTGACCGACGGCTCTCCTGACCGACAGGGCTCTCCGGATCGAAGGGGCTCTTCGGGTCGGCTGCTCCCGGCGCCCGCCGGAGAGCGCTCTCGGAAATTTGGTCGGCACCGCTTGACGGCACGGCAACACGCTCGTAACGATGTATGCACATCTTTCGCGCTCCGGCGGTCGCCGGTGGCGCGAGCCAGAGGGCGTGACACGGCGGACCGCCCGGTCGACGAAGGGACCGGTCCGTGCGTAGGACAACACGAACCTGGCTCGGCGCTGCGCTGAGCATGCTTCTCGTCATCGTCGGGGTGGCGGTGACACCACCGGTGGCGAGTGCCGCCGCACCCGCCTTCACCGTGCTGGTCTTCTCCAAGACCGCCGGCTTCCGGCACGGCTCGATCGGCCCCGGCATCGCGGCCGTCCAGCAACTCGGCGCGGCCAACAACTTCGCCGTCGAGGCGACCGAGGACGCCGGGGCGTTCACCGACGCCAACCTGGCCCGGTTCGACGCGGTGGTCTGGCTCTCCACCACCGGGGACGTACTCGACACCGCGCAGCAGGGCGCCTTCCAACGGTTCATCCAGGCCGGCGGGGGGTACGTCGGGGTGCACGCCGCCTCCGACACCGAGTACGACTGGCCGTGGTACGGCGGCCTGGTGGGGGCGTACTTCGCCTCGCATCCGGCACCGCAGCCGGCCACGATCAAGGTCGCCGACCGGGTGCACCCGTCGACCGCTGCGCTGCCGCTGCGCTGGAACCGCACCGACGAGTGGTACAACTTCCGGGCCAACCCGCGCGGCAAGGTGCACGTGCTGGCCACCCTGGACGAGACGACGTACTCCGGCGGGGGCAACGGGCACGACCACCCGATCGCCTGGTGCCACAACTACGACGGCGGGCGGTCCTGGTATACCGGCGGCGGGCACACCGACGAGTCGTTCGCCGAGCCGCTCTTCCGGACCCACCTGCTCGGCGGCCTGCGCAGCGCGGCCGGGGTCGACCCCGGCGTCTGCGGCGGCACCGTCGACAGCAGCTTCCAGCAGGTGACCCTGGCCAAGGGAGTGGCCGAGGTCGGCGAGCCGATGAGCCTGACCGTGCTGCCGGACCGGGGCGTACTGCACACGGCCAGGGACGGCACGATCCGGCACACCGACGCGGTCGGCAACACCAAGGTCGCCGGCCGGCTCGCCGTCTACACCTCCGACGAGGAGGGGTTGCAGGGCATCAAGGCCGACCCGAACTTCGCCACCAACCGCTGGGTGTACGTCTTCTACGCGCCACCGCTGAACACCCCGGGCGGCGGCGCCCCGGCCACCGGTACGCCGGCCGACTTCGCCCCGTGGAACGGCGTGAACCGGCTCGCCCGGTTCACCGTACGGGCCGACAACACCCTGGACCTGGCGAGCGAGACGCTGGTGCTGGACGTGCCGACGAGTCGCGGGATGTGCTGCCATGTCGGCGGGGACATCGACTTCGACGCCGCCGGTAACCTCTATCTCTCCACCGGCGACGACACCAACCCGTTCGACTCGGCCGGGTTCAGCCCGATCGACGAGCGGCCCGGCCGCAACCCGGCGTTCGACGCCCAGCGGACCTCGGCGAACAGCAACGACCTGCGCGGCAAGGTACTGCGGATCAAGCCGAGCGCGGCCGGCGGCTACACCGTGCCGGCCGGCAACATGTTCGCGCCCGGCACCGCGAACACCCGGCCGGAGATCTACGCGATGGGGTTCCGCAACCCGTTCCGGATGAGCGTGGACAGGGCCACCGGCGCGGTCTACCTCGGCGACTACGGCCCGGACTCCGGCACCGCCGACCCGAACCGGGGACCGGCCGGGCAGGTGGAGTTCGCCCGGATCACCGCGCCCGGCTTCTACGGCTGGCCGTACTGCACCGGGAACAACGACGCGTACAACGAGTTCACCTTCCCGTCCGGGCCGTCGGGGCCGAAGTACAACTGCGCGGGCGGGCCGGTCAACGACTCGCCGAACAACACCGGGATCCGCAACCTGCCGGCGGCGGTGCCGGCCTGGCTGCCGTACACCGGGTCGCAGCCGGTGGAGTTCGAGGGCGGCGGGCTGTCGCCGATGGCCGGGCCGGTCTACCGGTACGACCCCAACTCGACCTCCGAGGTGGCCTTCCCGGAGTACTACGACGGTACGTTCTTCGCCGGTGAGTTCGGCCGGCGCTGGATCAAGAACATCGTGCTGGACGAGACGGGGAAGCCGTTCAAGATCAATCCGTTCCCGTGGTCCGGTACCCAGGTGATGGATCTGGAGTTCGGCCCGGACGGCGCGCTCTACGTCCTCGACTACGGCACCGGCTTCTTCAACGGCGACGAGCACTCGGCCGTCTACCGGATCGAGTACGCCCGCAGCGGCCGGGCCCCGAAGCCGGTGGTCGCGGCGACCCCGACCTCCGGGGTGGCGCCGCTGACCGTCAGCTTCTCCTCGGCCGGCACCCTCGACCCGGACGGCGACCCGATCAGCTACGCCTGGGACTTCGACGGCAACGGCAGCACCGACTCCACCGCACCGAACCCCACCTTCACCTACACCACGAACGGCACCCGGAGCGCGACGCTGACCGTGCGGGACTCGACCGGCAAGACGGCCACCGGCAGCGTGGTGATCACGGTCGGCAACACCGCTCCGACGGTCCGGCTGGAGTTGCCGGCCAACGGCCAGACCTTCACCTTCGGCGACACGGTGCCGTTCCGGGTGGTGGTCACCGACCCGCAGGACGGCACGATCGACTGCGCCCGGGTCAAGGTCAACTATCTGCTCGGGCACGACGCGCACGGACACCTGCTGGCCAGCGCGCAGGGCTGCACCGGCACACTCCGGACCCTCGCCGATGGCGAGCACGACACCGCCGCGAACATCTTCGGGGTGGTGGACGCCGAATACACCGACAACGGCGGGGGCGGGCAGGCGCCGCTGACCACGCACGCGCAGAGCATCCTGCAACCGCGGGTACGCCAGGCCGAGCACTACTCGTCGGCGAACGGCGTACAGACGAGTGCTCCGGGGCAGGCGCACGGCGGCCGGGCGGTCGGATATATCGACAACGGGGACTGGATCGCGTTCACCCCGTACGACCTGACCGGGGTGCGGTCGTTCTCGGCCCGGGTCGGTGCCAACGTCGGCGGGCACACCCTGGAGTTCCGGATCGACTCGCCGACCGGCCAGTTGATCGGCTCGGCGACGGTACCGGCCACCGGCGGCTACGGCGAGTTCCGCGACGTCACCGGCGGCATCACCGCACCGGCCGGCACCCACGAGCTGTATCTGGTGTTCCGGGGCACCGGTGGCGGGCTCTACGACATCGACGAGTTCACCCTGCTCGGCGAGGGCGGCGGGCCGGGGCCGGACCCCGAGCCGACCGGCAACCTGGCACTGAACCGGCCGGCCACCGCGTCCAGCGTGCAGGGTGCCGACCTGCCCGCCTCGGCGGCGGTGGACGGCAACCCGGCCACCCGTTGGTCGTCGGCGTTCGCCGACCCGCAGTGGATCACCGTCGACCTCGGCGCGTCGTACCAGCTCACTCGGGTACGGCTGAACTGGGAGGCGGCGTACGGCAGCGCGTACCAGATCCAGACCTCGGCGGACGGCACCGCCTGGAGCACGGTGAAGTCGGTGACCGGCGGTGACGGCGGGATCGACGACCACCCCGGGCTGACCGGCACCGGCCGGTACGTCCGGATCAACGGCACCGCCCGGGGGACCGGCTTCGGCTACTCGCTCTGGGAGTTCGAGGTCTACGGCACCCCGGCCGGCCCGAGCGGCGGTGGCAACCTGCTGCTGAACCGGCCGGCGACAGCGTCCAGCATGGAGGGTGCCGACGTGCCCGCCTCGGCGGCGGTGGACGGCAACCCGGGCACCCGCTGGTCCTCGCTGTTCGCCGATCCACAGTGGATTCGGGTCGACCTCGGCTCGACCCAGCCGATCGGCCGGGTCAAGCTGGTCTGGGAGGCGGCGTACGGCAGCGCGTACCAGATCCAGACCTCGGCCGACGGCACCGCCTGGACCACGGTGCGGTCGGTGACCGGCGGCGACGGCGGCACCGACGAGCACACCGGACTCGGCGCCACCGGCCGCTACCTGCGGATCAACGGCACCGCCCGGGGCACCGGCTACGGCTACTCGCTCTGGGAACTGGAGGCGTATCCGAGCTGACGGGTCGACCGTCTTACTGGTAGCTGCTGAAGGGGTTCCGGCGGGTGGCCGGATTGCCTGGCCACATCGAGACCCTCCCGGGTCGGTGGGAAGGTCCGGCACGGTGCTGCCGGCCGGAACCCTTCGGCAAGCATTCGGACTGGGACGACAAGCGGCACCTCGATCTTCTGTCCTGGCTCCAGCCCCCGACACGGGTACGGGTCAGCGTGGGTTGGCTACCCAGGTGGTTCTTCACGGGTGCCCGCCGGGCTGCCGAGTCGTACGGTCTGATCCTGCTGTACCCGACGCGCGGTCCGCAGGAAGTCGAGGATCGTGGCGAGTTGGTTCTCGTCATAGCGTCGCAGGGCCTTCGCGCCTACGGTCCCGACCGGAAGATAGACGTCTCGCTCGGCGGCCCGGGCAGTGTCGGTGGGCTCCACCATGACCCGCCGCCGGTTTCCCGTGTCGCGGGTTCGCACGACGAAGCCAGCGCGTTCGAGCCGGTCGATGACCGTGGTGGTTGCCGCGGGGCTCATGCCGAGCGCGGCGGCGAGGTCACCTGCGGTAAGGGCCTGGCGGCCGAGGATGATGTCCAGGGCCCGCAAGTCGGTGCGGTTGAGCCGTAGCCGCGCCGCTGCCGCCTCGTCGAAGGCGTCGAAGCTCTGTTGTAGCAGTCGGATCTCCGCCGCCACCTCGCGAATCAAGCTACTCTTCGACATTCGAAACTTCCTGCTATCGTAGACTTCGACGTTCAAACACTACTCGCCTGGGAGTCACCATGACGAGCGATGACCACCAGATCAGGGAACTCTTCGCGCGACTCATGCAGGCGTGGACCGACAATGACTCCGCCGCCTACGCCGCATGCTTCACCACCGATTCCGACTACGTCTCCTACGACGGCACCCGTGCCGTCGGCCGCACAGCGATGCAGGACGCCCACGACCGCCTGTTCCGCGGCGTACTGGCCGGCTCCGCACTCGTCGGGGAAGTCGAATCGATCCGGCAGATCGCACCCAGCGTCGCCGTGGTGCATGGCACCGCCTCCGTGCTCATGCCCTGGCGGTCGAAACTCCCGAAACGACGCCTGTCCCGACAGACACTGGTGGCCGTACGGACCACCGAAGGTTGGCGATTCGCTGCCCTGCACAACGGTCGGGTACGGCCCGTGCGTATCCCCCCGCCCGACTCGATGCCGTCGCGCATGGCACAACGGATGGGCCATCTCGCTCGACGCTTCGGCATCGGTCACGGGGCGATGACACGAACCTGATCGACAGCGACTCGACGTACCGTCATGCCGCCGACCGGGCGTCATGCGCGGTGGTGGAGCTACCCGCATTCCTCGGGGCCGCGCCAGCCAGCGGGAACATCAAGCCTTCCCAGGCGCGATCGGTTCGGGTCCTCAGCGCCAGTTGCGGCGGAGCCAACGTCGCACCAGCGGCGGCACGATCCAGGAGTAGGCGCAGAACAGCAGCCACAGCAGTCCGGCCACCCCTGCGAGGGCGGGTAGACCGGCCGCGCGCAGCCCGAGGATCACGGCGATCGCGCCCAGCCAGACCTTCAGCGGGCCGAAGCGCAGCACTGGCCGTACCGGCAGCATCAGGGGGTGTTGCGCGATCTTCAGCTCCAGTGCGGACTCGGCGAACGCCTGCTCGGTGGGCATCGAGGCGGCGGCCTGACGGTAGCCCTCGTACGCCGTGCCGAGTCGGCCTCGGGCGGCACTGGTGCCGCCGAGTAGGGCGTGGGCGGCCGGGTGCTCCGGGTGGGCGGCGACGAACTCGCGGCTGATCCGCTCGGCGGTGCGGTCGTCGCCGCTGGTGTAAGCCACCTGGACGCGGGTGGCGTACACGATCGGTGCTTCCGGCTCCAGGGCCATAGCCCGCTCGACGAGCTTTGCCGCCTTGTCGGGCTGGCCGTTGGCCGCGCAGACGTCGGCGTAGGTGCAGAGCAGATCGACGTCGTGTGGTGCCTGCGCCAGCCCGTCGAGCAGTGCCCGCTCGGCGACCTGCGGCCGGCCGAGCCGGTGCTCGGCTCGGCCCAGGTGCCACAGCAGGTCCGGGTCCGGCCCGGCGGTGGCCAGACCGGCGCCTGCCGCCTCGACCACATCGGACCAGCGGTCCAGTTGGCCCAGCGCGGCGCAGCGCAGCCGGGTCGCGGGCACGTCGATCGCCTCGTCGGCCGGCAGCCGGGACAGTTCCGCCAGGGCTTCCTGCGGCCGGTCCGCCAGCAGCAGGGCCTCGGCGCGGGCCAGGACCGGAGACGGCGCGGTCATCGGACCAGCACCAGGATGAGAATGGCCTCCAGCACGCCGAAGCCGATGACCGCGGCGAAGCCGGGGCCGACCAGGCTGGCGGGCTCACCGCCACGGTACGAATAGACCCGGAACGGCGCACGCTGGAAGGCGAGTACCACCAGCCAGACGAGCGCGCCGATGACCATGCCGGCCAGGCGTACCCCGGAGTTGCCGTCGACGGCCGCGCTGACCGCGAGCCGCGCGCAGAAACCCACCAGCCCGGCCGCGCCGATGGTGAGCAGGCGGCGGCTGGAGAGTCCCAGCCGCCCACCATTGAGTACGCCCAGCGCAGCCGCTGCCAGCGGGCCGCCGAAGACGGCGGGGTACAGGATCGACTCGGGGCGCCATGGCGGTTTGCCGGGCGCGGGCTGCTCCTGGATCGTCGGGCTGAACAGCTCGTCCTGCATCGGGCCCCCCATCTCTGCCGGCCAACGGCACCGGCACAGCATAATGACCGTCCTGGGGGGACCCGTTGACCGAGACTACGGCCGCAGCACCACCCGGCCGGCCCCGAAAACCCGCCGCCCGCCGCACCCGGGACCAGGGTGGGCGGACGACGGAGTAACCCTTCGTGCTGCTGCGGAGCGAGGTGGTCCGGGCGGCTCTTCAGCAAACATCCGGCCGCAGACTACTCAGTTCGCCCTGGCGGCGCGACCGAGGCGGATGGCCGAGATGAGGAAGAAGATCGCGCCGGGGATGGCGTACCCGATCGCGTTGGTCAGCACCGGGTTGTCCGCGGAGGCACCGGCGATGAACGACGCGCCGGCGAGTACGGAGATGCCACCACTGATGATCATCGGCCACTGGCCACCCATCTCGCGGCGGGTGACTCCCACGATCAACTGAACCAACCCGGCCACGACCGCCCAGGCACCCCATACGCGCAGGACCGCAGGTATTCCGGACGCGCCGGCGATGGCCAGGCCGATCGCGGCGAGCAGGCTGACCGCGACGTTCACGTACAGCAGGGTGGGCGATCCGTTGGCGCGCGACGCGCGGGCGTCGATGACGGCGGCGGCGACGTCGAACAGCGGGTAGAGCACGAGCAGCGTCACGGTGAGCGGGCCGAGGTGACTGGCGGTCGTGAACGCCAGGAGGGCCCAGACGATGGCGAACCCGAAGCGGACGAAGTACAGCCGCCGCAGGGTGGACGCGGTCGTCGAGCTGCCGGGTGCGGTAGCGGTGGTCATGACGATCCTTTCGGTGGCGACTGAGGGAAGACCGCGACCAAGCGGGGCAGCGCGGTCGAAACCACCAGGAAGAACGAACGTTCTGTCTCGTTCACGGTAGCGACTTCGTGTCGAGCTGGCAAGACCGAACGTTCTGTCACTACCATGGCTTCATGGCACGTAGCGAGACCGACATCCGGCCGTCCGAGGCGCGACAACGGCTTCTCGACACGGCGACCAGGATTTTCTACGGGGAGGGAATCCACTCGGTGGGGGTCGATCGGATCATCACCGAGGCGAAAGTGACCCGGGCCACCTTCTATCGGCACTTCCCCGGCAAGGAGGATCTCGTCCTCGCCTATCTGCACGCGGCCGATCAGGCCATTCGTCGCCAGGTGGACACGGCCGTCAGCGCCGGCCTTCCGGCGCCCGACGCCCTCCGGGCCATTGCGGAGTCGATTGCCCAGAGCATCCGGTCCGCCGGCTTTCGCGGCTGCGCCTTCCTGAACGCCGTGGCTGAGTATCCCGATCCCGACCACCCGGTGCACCAAGCCGTCCTCGCGCATCGGCAGTGGTTCCTCGACACGATCAACACCTTGATGGCGAGCATCCAGAAAACCGAGGCCGAGCCCGCCGCGCAGCACCTCGTCATGCTCCGCGATGGCGCCATGGCGGCAGGCTGCCTGTTCGACCGGGTACTGATCTGCGAGACCTTCCTCCGCGGTGTCGAAGGACTCATCCGGACGCACGCCGCACGCCAGCCATCCTGAGCCGCGGTTCAGCCTGCGGATCTGCCGCCGCGCCTCACCCGCACTAGGGTGAGCGGATGAAGGAGCAACCTTTCGTGCTGGTGCGTGGTGAGGTGGTCCGGGAGGTACCTCCGGAGATCGCCCGGTTCTCGGTGACGGTCGCCGCCCGGGACAAGAACCGACCGGCGGCACTGTCCCGGCTCGCCGAGCGGTCCGAGGCGGTCCGGGCGCTGGTCGACGGCTACGGCGACGCCATCGACCGCCGGGAGACCGGTGACCTGTGGGTACGCCCCGAACTGAAGCGCTCCGGCGAGAAGGTGACCGGCTACGCCGGCAGCGCCACCACCATCGTCACGGTGACCGACTTCGGGATACTCGGCGAGCTGATGCTGCGGCTCGCCGACCAGGACCAGACCACCGTCGCCGGCCCGTGGTGGGAACTGCGGCCGAACAGCCCGGTGCACCGGGAGGCCCGGCAGGCCGCCGTCGCGGAGGCGATCACCCGGGCCCGGGAGTACGCCGACGCGCTCGGCGCCGAGGTGACCGCCCTGCTGCACCTCTCCGACGCCGGCCTGACCGCGCAGCAGCCGATGATGATGACCCGGGCCGCGCACACCATGGGCTACCGGGCGGCCGGCGGGGCTCCGCCGGAACTCGAACTCGACCCGCAGGTACAGACCGTGCAGGCCACCATCGAAGCCGGGTTCGCGATCAGCCCGCCCCGACTCGCGAGCGAATGATGCAGGTGCCGTGCCGGCTCGCGGCGCGGTAATGCCGGTGCGTCACGGCGGCCCGCCGGACTAGCCTGGACGTCATGACCGCCGCGACCCGTACCCGAGTCATGCGCCGGCCCCGGAGGGGCCGGAGCTAGGTCGCGCGCGCCAACCGCCCGCGTCGACGGGCCTCTCGATTCTTCGAGGGGCCCGTTTCCGTGTGCGCCGGGCCGGGCCCCTCCCGACCACTCGTGGAGGACGCCATGACCTACCTGACCACGCCGATCTACTACGTCAACGACCTGCCGCACGTGGGGCACGCCTACACGACAGTGCTCGCCGACGCGCTGGCCCGCTGGGAGCGCCTGGCCGGGCGGCCCGCCCGGCTGGTCACCGGCACCGACGAGCACGGCGCCAAGGTGCGCCGGGCGGCGGCCGAGGCGGGCATCGCGCCGGCCACGCTCGCCGAACGCACCGCCGGCCGGTTCCGGGCCACCTGGGACCGGCTCGGCATCGGGTACGACGAGTTCGTCCGGACCACCTCCGCCCGGCACCGGGAGACGGTGACGACACTGCTGACCCGGGTACACGACGCGGGTCAGTTCCGCCCCGGCCGGTACGACGGGCGGTACTGCGTCGGCTGTGAGGCGTACACGGCGGAGTTGGTCTGCGCGGTGCACGGCCGGCCGACCGAGCTGGTCGGCGAGGAGAACTGGTTCTTCCGGCTGAGTGAGTTCGCCCGGCCGCTCGCCGAGTGGTTCGACCGGTGCCCGGACGCGGTCCGGCCGGCCAGCCGCCGCAACGAGGCGCTCGGCTGGCTGCGCCGGGGACTGACCGACTTCTCGATCAGCCGGGCCGGCCTGGACTGGGGAATTCCGCTGCCCTGGGACCCGACCCAGGTGACGTACGTCTGGTTCGACGCCCTCGGCAGCTATCTCACCGCCGCCGGCTGGCCCGGACCGGAGTACTCCCGCTGGTGGCCGGCCCGGCACGTGATCGGCAAGGACATCCTGCGGTTCCACGCCATCTACTGGCCGGCGATCCTGCTCGCCGCCGACCTGCCGTTGCCGGAGCGGATCACCGTGCACGGCTTCCTGCTGCAACGCGGCAGCAAGATCGCGAAGTCGGGGGAGCGGACCGTCGCCCTGGACGACCTGCTCGACCGGTTCGGCCCGGAGGGACTGCGTTACCACCTGCTCCGGGACAACCCGGTCGGCCCGGACGGGGAGTTCTCGCTCGGCTCGGTCGAGGCGCGCTACAACGCCGACCTGGCCAACTCGCTCGGCAACCTGCTCTCCCGGGTGACCGCGCTGGTGGTGTCCCGGTGTGCCGGGACCGGACCGGCGCCGAGCCGGGACTCCCCGCTCGCCCCGGTGGCCGCCCGCTGGGCGGAGGCCAGTGCGGACGGCTGGGCGGCCGGACAGCCCTCCGACGCGCTGGCCGCCGCGTGGCGGCTGGTGGCGGCGACCAACTCCTACCTGGTCTCGGCGCAGCCGTGGCGGCTGCCGGCCGACTCGACCGAGGCGGCCACCGTACTCGGGGACGCGCTGGAGGCGCTGCGGATCGTCGCCGTACTGGCCGCGCCGGCGGTGCCGGAGACCGCCGAGCGGATCTGGCGGCAGATCGGGCTCGACGAGTACGCCCCACGGGTCCCCGACGCCCTGGCCTGGGGCGGATATCCGGGCGGCCGTCCGGTGACCCGGGCCGCGCCGCTCTTCCCCCGGCTCGCGGCGGCCGACCGGGTGGGATAGTTCCCGGGTGCGCCCCGAACCGTTCCCAGACACCCCGTCGCCGCAGGTCCCGTCTCCGTACCGCCCGTCTCGGTACACCCCGTCTCCGCAGGTCCCGTCTCCGTACACGCTGGACCAGTTGGTCGACCGGGCCCGGGCGCTGGCGTCGACCGGGCCGCGCCGGTTGCTCGGCATCACCGGCGCGCCCGCCGCCGGCAAGTCGACCCTGGCCGGGTTGCTGGTGACGGCCCTGGACGGCATCGCCGAGCTGGTGCCGATGGACGGCTTCCACCTGGCCGAGGCCGAACTGCACCGGCTCGACCGGCACGCCCGCAAGGGCGCGCCCGACACCTTCGACGGTGCCGGGTTCGTCGCGCTGCTGCGCCGGCTGCGTACCGGCACCGAGACCGTGTACGCGCCCGAGTTCCGCCGGGAGCTGGAGGAGCCGGTCGCCGGGGCGATCCCGGTACCCCCGTCGGTGCCGCTGGTGGTGGTGGAGGGCAACTACCTGCTGTTGCCCGACCAGCCCTGGGGCGAGGTACGCGACCTCCTCGACGAGGTGTGGTTCCTCGACCTCGACGAGGCGGAGCGACTGCACCGGCTGACCGAGCGGCACATCGCGTTCGGTCGGGAGCCGCTGGCGGCGGCGGCCCGGGCCCGGGGTACCGACCAGCGCAACGCCGACCTGATCGCCGGCACGATCGACCGGGCCGACCTCGTCGTCCGGATGGCACCGTCCAATCCGGCCTGACGTCACCGGCACGGCTGGAACCAGTCGGGCTGGTCGGACCCACGTCCGGCTCGGCGTCGGGTCCATTCCGGCCAGTCACCGGAGGATTCCGGACTGGTTACTGCCCATCGGCTGGTACCAGTACCCGGCGGGGTGATGGCGAAGCGCATCGAGGACTGGTAGACCGATCGGCGAAACAGTTTGGACCAGTGCCGCCGCCAACGACGATCGGCAGGAGAGCGACGATCGGCAGGAGAGCCGTGTCAGTTCGGAAACTGTTGGCCGGGTACGCGGGGGTGAACGGTGTACTGCTGGTCGGCTTCTTCGCCCTGCCGGTGCCGCGTACGGTGGTGACCGTCGCGTTCGGGTTGACCAGCATGGCGGCCGTCGCCGTCGGAATCCGCCGCTACCGGCCGGAGCGCGCGTACGCCTGGTGGCTCTTTGTCGCGGCACTCGGGGTCTTCGCGGCCGGCGACACCGTCTACCTGCTCGCCGCGAACCTGCCGCTCGGCGACTCCCCGGCCGACTCCGGGCTCGTCTCGGACCTCTGCTATCTGGTGATGGTGCCGCTGCTCGGTGCCGGGCTGCTCGGGCTGACCCGCTCCACCACCGGGGCCCGGGACCGGTCCGGACTGCTCGACTTCCTCATCTTCACCACCGCCGGTGCCTTCCTGCTCTGGGTACTGGTGATCCGGCCGTACCTGGTCGGTTCGGGGCCGAGCACGTTCGAGCAGTCGGTGTTGGCCGCGTACGCGCTGCTCGACGTGCTGCTGCTGGCCACCGCCGTACGGGTGGCGGTGACCTCGCGGGGCAGCGTCGCCGGGCTGTTGCTGGCCGCCGGCGCGGCCGGGATGCTGCTCGCCGACCTTGTCTACGGCGCGGCGCTGTTGCGTGGCGACTGGCAGCCGGGCGGGCCGACCGAGCTGGGCTGGCTCGCCTTCTACATGGGCTGGGGTGCCGCCGCGCTGCATCCGTCGATGGCGACGCTGACCGAGCCGGCCGCGCCACCGGACAGCGAGATCGACAAGGCTCGGCTGGTCCTGCTCGGCATCGCCGCGACGCTCGCCCCGGCGGTGCTGCTGGTCGAGGTGGTGAACGGGGACGTCCGGGACGGCGCGGTGATCGCCGTGGCCGGCGGGATGGTCTTCGCCCTGGTGCTGAGCCGGCTCGGCGACGCGGTGGACGGGCACCGGCAGGCGGTGGCCCGGGAGCGGAGCCTGCGGCAGTCCGGCGCCGAACTGGTGGCCGCGACCGACACCGCCGAGGTGCGCCGGGCGGTACGGACCGCAGTGGCCCGGCTGGTGCCCCGGCAGTCCACGCACCGGATCGTCTTCACGATCAACCACACCGACGGGGTGCCGGCGGCGGCGGTGAGCATCTGGGGCCCCGGGATGGCCACGCCGTCACCCTTCTATCCGGCCCCGACCGCAGCCGCCGCGCGGCGCAGCCGGCTGCTCCGGGTCCGGACCCTGCAACCGGCGCTGGCCGAGCAGTTGCGCGGCTTCGAGACCGTGGCGCTCTGCCCGCTGGTCGGTGACGGCCGGGTCGGCGGGGCCAGCGGGGCACCCCGGGTCGGTGCGCTGCTGGTCGCCACCGACAGCCGGCTGCTGCCGACGCTGCGGGACTCGCTGGAGGTACTGGCAGCGCAGGCGGCGATGGCGCTGGAACGGATCAGCCTGGCCCAGGAGATCAACCGCAGGGACAGCGAGGCATACTTCCGCAGCCTGGTGCAGAACGCGGCGGACGTGATCCTGATCGTCGACGACGACCACGGGGTCCGGTACGCCAGCCCGTCCCTGCGGACCGTGCTCGGGGTCGAGCCGGCCGACTGCACCGACCTGGGTACCGTGCTCTCCCCCGAGGACCAGCTCTCGGTCGCCGCCCTGCTCGACACGGCGCTCGCCGAATCGGAGCGCCGAGGCGTCGACTGGAGCGTACGGCGACCGGACGGGCAGCGGGTGCAGCTCGAAGTGACCTGCCGGGACCTGCGCAAAGACCGGACCGTACGCGGCTTCGTACTGACCATGCGGGACATCACCGAACGGGTCCGGCTGGAGCAGGAGCTGACCCACCGGGCGGTGCACGACTCGCTGACCGGACTGGCCAACCGGGCCTCCTACCAGGACCAGGTGTACGAGGCGGTGGAGAAGGCCCGGGACGGCGGCCGTACCGTCGGCACGCTCTCCATCGACCTCGACGAGTTCACCGCCGTCAACGACACGCACGGGCACGCGATCGGGGACGCGCTGCTGATCGCCGCCGGGGAGCGGCTGCGGGACATCGTCGGGCCGAACGACCTGGTGGCCCGGCTCGGCGGCGACGAGTTCGCCGTACTCATCCCGGACGCGGACGATCCGGAGCAGGTCGAGCGGGTCGCCGACCACCTGGTCCGGGCGCTCGCCGAACCGCTGGAGGTCGGCGACACCGTGGTCAACGGGTCGGTCAGCGTCGGGGTGGCCACCACCGCCGACGCCAGCGATGCGGGTGAGCTGCTGCAACGCGCCGACCTGGCGCTCTATGTCGCCAAGGGGGCCGGCAAGGGGCGCTGGTGCCGCTACCAGTCCGAGCTGCACACCGCGATCGTGGAGCGGCTGGAGCTGCGGGCGGCGCTGACCGAGGCGGTGCAGAAGCTCAGCTTCTCGGTGAACTACCAGCCGATCGTCGACATGCGGACCGGGGCGGCGGTCGGCTTCGAGGCGCTGGCCCGGTGGCACCATCCGGCCCGGGGACCGGTACCGCCGGAGCTGTTCATCGGGCTGGCCGAGGAGACCGGGCTGATCGAACCGATCGGCGACTACGTACTGCGCCAGGCGGCCGGTGCGGTGGCCCGGTGGCGGGCCGAGCGGGGCGCGACCGGTGCGCCGTACGTGAGCATCAACGTCTCGGCCCGACAGCTCCGTACCCCGGGCTTCGTCGGTACGGTGCGCGCGGCGCTGGCCGCCGCCGACGTACCGCCGGACCGGGTGATGCTGGAGATCACCGAGAGCCTGCTGCTGCGGGACCAGGAGCCGGTCTGGGCCGAGCTGTCCGAGCTGCGCGCCCACGGTCTGCGGGTCGCGATCGACGACTTCGGCACCGGGTTCTCGTCGTTGAGTTATCTCCAGCAGATGCCGGCCGACGTACTCAAGATCGACCGGTCGTTCACCGAGACGGTGGCGTCGTCACGGCGGCAGCGGCTGCTGGTGGAGGGGATCATCCGGCTGGCCGGCACCCTCGGCCTGGACATCATCGCCGAGGGGGTGGAGACGGAGGCGGTCCGGACCATCCTGCTGGACATGGGCTGCGCGTCCGGGCAGGGCTACCTCTTCGCCCGCCCGCTGAAGGACCGCGACGTGCTGCGCTGGCTCGACGACGCCCCCGCACCCGGCACAGTGCCCAAGCCCCGCCCCGCCGCCGAGTGACCCCGACCGCCCCGCTGTTGCGTGACACCGACCGCCCTGCCACCGAGTGACCCCGACCGCCCCGCTGTTGCGTGACACCGACCGCCCTGCCACCGAGTGACCCCGACCGTCCCGCTGTCGACGGGGCGGCGGGCCCGCTCAGTCGGAGGTCGAGGTCAGTGGCCGCAGGACCCGGGCCGGGTTGCCGACGGCCAGTACCCCGGCCGGCAGGTCCCGGGTGACCACGCTGCCGGCCCCGACCACTGTGTCCGGGCCGATGGTGACGCCGCCGAGCACGATCACCCCGCCGCCGAGCCAGACGTTGTCGCCGATGGTGATCGGCCGGGCCGCTTCCCAGCCGGCCCGGCGCTGCTCCGGGTCGAGCGGGTGGTGCGGGGTCAGCAGTTGTACGTTCGGCCCGATCTGCACGTCGGCGCCGATCTCGATCGCGGCGACGTCCAGCAGCACGGCGTTGAAGTTCAGGAACGACCGGTCGCCGATCCGGATCTGGGTGCCGTAGTCGCAGTAGAACGGCGGCCGGACCACCACCCGGTCGCCGACCGCGCCGAGCAGTTCCCGGAGCAGCGCCTCGTACCGCTCCGGCTGGTCGGCGGCGGTCGAGTTGTAGCGCTGGACGAGCAGGGCGGCCCGGCGGATCAGCGCCGCCAGCTCCGGGTCGTCGGCCCGGTAGAGGTCACCGGCGAGCATCCGCTCCCGTGGCGAGCGCGGATCCGTCTCGGCACCCATTCCCGGCCCGGCCCGTTCAGTCGTTGGCGTGCAGGGCGGCGTTCAGCTCGATGCCCCGCCCGGTACGCGGCTTCGCCTCCAGGGCGCCGGTCACCGAGTTGCGCCAGAACAGCAGCCCGTCGACCCCGGACAACTCGCGGGCCTTGACCACCCGGCCGTCCGGCAGGGTCACCTTGGAGCCGGCGGTGACGTAGCAGCCGGCCTCGACCACGCAGTCGTCGCCGAGCGAGATCCCGATCCCGGCGTTCGCGCCGAGCAGGCTCCGCTCGCCGATCCGGACCTTCTCCGTGCCGCCGCCGGAGAGGGTACCCATGATCGAGGCGCCGGCGCCGACGTCGGAGCCGTCCCCGACCACCACTCCGGCGACGATCCGGCCCTCCACCATCGAGGTGCCGAGGGTGCCGGCGTTGAAGTTGCAGAAGCCCTCGTGCATCACGGTGGTGCCGCTGGCCAGGTGCGCGCCGAGGCGTACCCGGTCGGCGTCGGCGATCCGGACCCCGGACGGGACCACGTAGTCGGTCATCCGGGGGAACTTGTCGACCCCGTAGACCGCCAGGTGCCGGCCGGCGGCCCGCTCCAGCACCCGCAGCTCGTCGACCCGCTCCGGCGGGCACGGGCCGGCCGAGGTCCAGGCGACGTTGGCCAGCACCCCGAAGATGCCGTCGAGGTTCAGCTCGTTGGGCCGGACCAGGCGGTGCGAGAGCAGGTGCAACCGGAGGTACGCGTCGGCGGCGTCCTTGATCGGGTCGGCCAGCGAGCCGATCTCGGTGACCACCACGGCGGTACGCAGCCCGGGCAGCCCCCGCTCGCCGATCGCGCCCGGCGGCAGGTCGAGCGTGTCGCCGTCCTCACCCGCGACGAGCGGCGACGAACCCAGCCCGAGCTTGCCGGTCGGATACCAGGTGTCGAGCACCTGGTCTCCGGCGAGCGTGGCCACTCCGATCCCCCAGGCGGGCTGTGCGGTCGTCACCGGGTCTACCTCTCCGTCATCCGTCTGGGACCTCGGCTCAGCCGTGAGTGTGGAACGTCATTTCCGAGCCTTGGACGCGTCCCGCCGATACGACCTTGACGGTACCGTCTCCCACCATGGAGAACCCGCTCACCCCCGAGGTGTTGGCCGATCCGGTGGCGTTGACCCGCGCCCTGGTCGACATCGAGTCCGTCTCGCGCGACGAGAAGGAGATCGCGGACTGCGTCGAGGAGGTGCTCAGGACCGCACCGCACCTGACCGTGGCGCGGCACAGCAACACGATCATGGCCCGTACGGACCTGGGCCGGGCCCAGCGGGTGGTGCTGGCCGGGCACCTGGACACCGTGCCGTTGAACAACAACTTCCCGTCCAGCGTGCAGGGCGACCTGATCTACGGCTGCGGCACCTCGGACATGAAGTCCGGGGTGGCGTACGCGCTGCACCTGGCGGTGAGCGTGCCCGAGCCTCGATACGACGTGACCTACTTCTTCTACGAGGCCGAGGAGATCGAGTCCCGCTACAACGGGCTGACCCTGGTCGCGCAGGCGCATCCGGAGTGGCTGACCGCCGACTTCGCGGTGCTGTTGGAGCCGACGCACGGGGTGGTCGAGGCGGGCTGCCAGGGCACGATGCGGGCGATGGTCAGTTCGACCGGCCGGCGGGCGCACTCGGCCCGCTCGTGGAACGGGGTGAACGCGATCCACGGGATCGGCGGCGCGATCAACCGGCTGGCGGCGTACCAGGCCCGGATGGTCACCATCGACGGCTGCGTGTACCGCGAGGGGATGAACGCGGTGCGGATCAGTGGTGGGGTGGCCGGCAACGTGGTACCGGACCTCTGCGAGCTGGAGGTGAACTACCGGTTCGCCCCGGACCGGACGGCGGAGCAGGCGGAGGCGCACGTACGCGAGGTCTTCGCCGACTACCAGGTCCGGGTGACCGACTCGGCGCCCGGCGCGCTGCCCGGACTGACCGCGGCACCGGCCCGGGAGTTCCTGACGGCGGTCGGCGCGGACCCGATCGGCAAGCTCGGCTGGACGGACGTGTCGCGGTTCGCCGCGCTCGGCATCCCGGCGCTCAACTTCGGGCCGGGCGACCCCAACCTGGCACACGCCCCCGACGAGCACGTCGAGATCGGCAAGATCCGGGACGGCGCGGCCACCCTGCACCGCTGGCTCGCCTCGGACTGAACTGTCCCGCACCGGGTTCTCTCGGCCGGTGCGCTGTCCCGCGCCGCGTTCTCTCGGCCCGGTGCCGGCCGGCGGTGGCCCCTTTGCCGCCGGCCGGCACCGGTTTTCCCCGTGATTTTCGGTCGGCGGACTACCCGTCGACGTGCTGCTGCGTACGCGATTCCTGCTCCGGCCTCGAGTCGTCGTCGATGGCGCTGATCGGCGCGGCGTTTCGCGCCATCCGGCGCTCCGCGACCACCGCCCGGATCCGGCGCTGCATCTGTCGTCGAAGTCGAACGATCTCCCCGCTGGTCATCACCGTTGCCCCCCGAAGGTGCGCGGCCGTGGTGTGGGCGCCGCGCGTTCCCCCTGTGTGAATGGTAAGACGCCCACCAGCGCCGTTTGGTTGCGTCCGTGCTGGATGTTTGTCCTGTGACGTACGGGATCACGCCACCCCGGCCGTGGTCCACCGGATTACCGTGGACCCCATGAACCACAGCCAGGGGCGAAACGGCGGCCGGGGTCCGGGACCGGAACGGCATCGGGGCGCGGTCACCCTGCGCCGCGAGGCAATTCCGTTGAGTACGGCGGACCAGCGGCTGCTCGACTCCCGCAGCCGGGGCGACTGGAAGACCAAGGACGCCTGGCGGGCGTTGCGCATCCTCTCCGAGTTCGTGGAGGGCTTCGACACCCTCGCCGACCTGCCCCCGGCGGTCAGCGTCTTCGGCTCGGCCCGCAGCAAGCCGGACAGCCCGGAGTGCGAGCTGGCCGAGGAGTTGGGCGCCGCGCTCGCCGCCGCCGGCTATGCGGTGATCACCGGCGGGGGGCCGGGCGTGATGGAGGCGGCCAACCGGGGCGCCATCGAGGCGGGCGGGCTGTCGGTCGGGCTCGGCATCGAGCTGCCGTTCGAGCAGGGCATCAACGACTGGGTCGACATGGCGATCGACTTCCGGTACTTCTTCGCCCGCAAGACCATGTTCGTCAAGTACGCCCAGGCGTTCGTGGTGCTGCCGGGTGGCTTCGGCACCCTGGACGAACTGTTCGAGGCGCTGACCCTGGTGCAGACCGGCAAGGTGACCCGGTTCCCGGTGGTCCTGATGGGTACGGCGTACTGGAGCGGGCTGCTCGACTGGCTCCGGGACACCCTCGCCGCCGACGGGAAGATCGGCCTGGCCGACCTGGAACTGATCATCGTGACGGACGACGTGAACGCGGCCGTCCGGCACATCGTCGAGGCGGACGCGGCGCTCGCCGCCGAGCAGGAGGCGCTCCAGGAGACCGCGATCGCCCAGGCCGAGGCGGCCCAGCAGTCGGCCGCCACGACACGCAACACCCGCTGAGCCGTCGACCTCCCGCTCCGGCTGAACCGTCGACTTTCCGCTCCGGTTCCCGCTCCGGCTGAACCGTCGATCTTCCGGCCGCGTCCGATGTGCGCCGGCCCACCCCTGTTCAGCCAGGAGTGGGCCGGTTGGTGCCGCTGACTACGACAGCACCCGGATGCTTCCCGGAGAGAAGACGGTGGAGTCGCCGGGCGGGAGGGCGATCGACGGGAAGCCCGTGCAGAACCCTCCGGTGTAGACCACGATCGTGGCGTCGGTCTGGTTCCTGACCGTGGTGCCGGGCGGGAACGTGCCGTTGATGTCGTGACAGCCGGCCGCCGGGTTGACCAGGATGGCGTTCGGGCCGGCGGGGCTGCCGATGACGACCCGGCCGGTGGCGGCGAGCCCGGGCGAGGCGGCGAGCCCGACGGCCGCACCGGCCAGCACGCCGACCACCGCCACCCGGGCCGCCCGGCGCCAGGTGCTCGATCGACCTGTCGTCGTACGGGGCTGGGTCGGTGTTGTTTCCACGGTTTCCACGAGAGATCCTCCCCGGGGATCGAGGTGCTGATCGATGACCGGCCGGCCGTCGCCGACGGGTCGCCTCCGAGGCGGGAGTATCGACGGTCTTTGTCGGCCGGCTGGCTGGGACGCTACGGCCGGGCGACTTCATTTCGCTTTCAAGTGGAAGTCACCGCAGTCGGGCGGGTGCGCGGCGGGCGTCCGGGTGATCCGTCGACCGGATCCGATGCCGGCCAGGAGGTGATGCCGCTCAGGAGGTGATGCCGGTCAGGGGTCGGATCGGCCGCTGCCCGAAGGGCCGCATGGAGGTCCTCGTAGCGATGCACCACTGCCACCGCGCGGTCGCGTACCCGGAACAGCGTGGCGACCCTGGTCGGCGCGGTACGGGCCGCGTCCGCCGCCGTCGGGTCGGGCCAGGTCGCGTCCTGCTCGACCACGATCGTGTCGGCGTCGACGGGGTGCCAGGAGACCGGATGCAGCGCGATTCCCGAGTCGACGATCCACTGGGTGAACGCGTCGGCCGAGATCGGGCCGGTCCCGCGCGGCCCGGTGACGTCGACTGGGTCGGTCACCGCCGCGCGGGCCGCTGGTAGGTCCCGCTGGTTGACGGCGGCGTGCCACCGGGAGACCACTTCCTCTAACATGACTCTCCTCCGTATGCGTTTCGCATGTGACCGTATGTGAAACGCATACTGGCTGGCAAGGGGAGGGGAGCGGCGGATGGCTTCCGGTGGGCAGGTGCTGTTCTCGTTCGTGCGCTACTGGTCGCGGCGCTGGACCGGTGCCGGCCTCGGCGTCGACGCCGAGCGGGGCCGGGACGTGATGGTCGTGGAGGCGGTGGCGGCACTGACCGGCCGGGGCGTCGTGGCGTCGGTCAACGACGTGGCGCGGGAACTCGGCGTCGACCAGTCCGGCGCGAGCCGGATGGTCTCCCGAGCCGAGCGGCTGGGTCTGCTCGCCCGGGTGCGACCGTCCACCGTCGGCGGGGCGACGGCGATCACCGTCACGAGTGAGGGCCGGGACCTGCTGCGCGCCGCACACGCCTGGCAGGAGGAGGTGCTGCGTACCCTGACCGCCGACTGGTCGCGCGACGAGGTCCGTACGCTGGTCGACCTGATGGGCCGACTGGTCGAGGCCCAGAACCGCCTCGACGCCCGATAGGCCCCGGTGCGAGGTCCTCTGGGCGTGAACAGAGCGTGTGCGGCTCTAGACGATCTGCTCCGGGGGCAGCCGCTGCTTGCGCATTTCGTCAGGTGCCAACCCGCGCGCCTCGTTGAGCATCTGGCCGATTCGGGCCTCGAAGGCTTCCGGGCCACCTGCCGTCTCGACAGCACGCTCCAGATGACCGGACTCCCGCCAGCGTCGAACCTCGCTCATCGTCCTCTCCTCCTCGTGTTTATTTGCGGTGGCTAATAGGGTGTCGACGCTGACTCCCTAGGTGACAGATTCTGCGTCTGGTGAGTATCGCCACGGCGAGCTGGCATTCGAGGATATCCGGCAGGCGGTAGCAGTTGCTGCCTGCGGACGGTCCCGACAGCCGGAAGCACAAGACTATCCAACGTCGGCCCAGAGTGGCTTACCCGACCGGTCATGGCTGCTGTCACCTGACCGACATCCACCAGGAACATCTCCCTTCGATCAATCAAGATGGCCGGGCCGATACCCCAAGGGAGTCCCCATGACGAACCAGCCGCCGGTCGAACCGACTCAGTCGACCCCACACACTCCCGGATCTACGCATCTCCCGTCGCCACCCATAGGCATGTCGGGGCAGCTGGCCCCGCCGAGGAAGCAAAAGGTTGTCCCGTGGATCGCTGGCGGTCTCGCCGGGCTACTCCTCCTCTGTTGCGGGATCGCAGCCATCGGAAATCTCGCCGGCAGCCCGACGAACGAGGCCGATCCCGTCGCGGCCACGGCGACTAGCAGGTCGGCGGGACCAACACCAACCAAGCCTGCGACTGTGGCGCCGACAACGCCCAGTGCTGCCCCATCGACAACCACAACTACGCCACCGCCGCCGAAACCAAAGCCGAAGACATATTCCGGGCGCGGTGACGATGTGGTGAAGACCCCTGAGCTGACCGACCTCTCTGTCGTCGTCTTCAAATGTCCGCGCTGCACCAGCAACACCATCGTCCAGAGCGACGGCCGAGAGGGCCTCCTGGTCAATGAGATTGGCGCCTACAGCGGCAAGGCGTGGATCAACCTGGAGGAGGACTCGTTGACCAGCCAGTTCGAGATTCAGGCCAGCGGAAAATGGACGTTGACTGTCGGAACGGTTGAGCAGCTTGCGACCAAGGCGCCCTCGGGGAAAGTGGCCGGGAGAGGTGACGATGTGATTATTCTTGGTGGAGACTACGACACGGCGAAGATCACGCACTCAAAGGGCAGTTCAAACTTCGTCGTCTACGCCTACAATCTCGACTCCGGTGAGGGTGGCCTGCTAGTGAACGAGATTGGTGGCTACTCGGGCCGGCGACCGTTGGAGGCGCCCGCACTTGTGCAGGTCAAGGCCGACGGCAACTGGACGATCGGCCCCGCGTAATTCAGGACGCAGCAACGGATTCGCAGGCTGGGCCGACGACGCCCACCAGGCAGTGTCGCCGGCTGCGGATGGACGGGTGTGCTCGTATGCCCGGTCAGCGCGTCGGGTTGCTTCGACCGGGCACCCGCGCTCCGCCGTCATCGCGGCCTGCTTGTTGCCGTAGTCCGGAGACGACAATTCCGGCTACGACGCCTGGGCTGTTATTCCGGTGACGAATGTGTGCCAGGCGGTGGGGGTGAAGGTGAGGGTGGCGTTGTCGCGGTGTTTGCTGTCCCGGACGAGTACGCGGCCGGGCAGGTTGTCGGCCACCTCCACGCAGTCGCCGCCGTTGGAGCTGCTGCGGGTGCTGGTGCGCCACTGGGCGCCGGTCAGGTCAACCATTCTCGTGCCCTCAGGTGTGCTATCGACAGGTCGCGCGGCAGCGCTACCGATCTCACAGTGTCCCAGGTGCGCCAGAGCGCGGCAACGTCGCTCGTCATCCGGCCTGCCGCCTGGTCGTCCAGATAGGCGACGTCGGGTCGGTCGTCCAGGCTGGCGATGACGAACGCCCCGGCCTGGCCGGGATGCAGACCGGCGTGCAGTGGCAGCACGTGCACCATCACGAACGGGCGCTGGGCCATCTCGACCAGGTGGTTGAGCTGCGGATGCATGATCTCCGGGTCGCCCCGGCGCAGCGTCGCCTCGTCCAACACGAAGACGGTCAGCGGTGGCCTGGGCCGGTCGAAGACCGCTGCCTGACGCTTGAGTCGAGCCGCTACGTGACCGTCGAGTTCGTCACCGCCGAGTGGTCCGCTGCCGAGCACCGCGCGGGCGTACGCCTCGGTCTGGAGCAGTCCCGGCAGTACCGCGACCTGGAACGATCGCAGCGAGGTTGCCTCCCGTTCGGCGTCGGCCCACGGGCGGAACCATTCGAGTTCCCGGCGGCGGAGGACGTCCGGCCAGAGTTCGCCGACATCCCGGCCGAGCAACTCCGCTACCGCCGTCCGGTGACGCGGCTGTGGGATCCGGCCCGGCGTCAACCACCGCCCGGCGGTCTTGGGATCGACGCCCACCTTCTCGGCGAGCGACTCGGCGGTCTCCCCGACCTCGGCCATCGCGATCCGCAGGGTCTCGTTCATGTGCCCTCCGCAGTGGACGTCCAGGATTTCCCCGGAACATACAACTACGTTGTGTGTTTGTCTCGCGACGCCGAGCAGGCTTCAGATAGCGGAACTGTTCGGTGGCGGCAACCGCCCGGACGGAACCGCGCGGGGACCGCCCGGATCGTCTCCCCGTAAGTCGGGCGGTCCCCGCCTCCATCCCACGGAGAGCAGCACGACGGAAAGGAGCAGCGGGATGCGCTGGAGAAGGCGGCAACCGGAACGTCACCGTCGGGACTGGCGGCGGTTCTGGCGCTACTGCCGGTGCGGGCTGCGCTGGGGCTGCCCGGACGACGTACCCGTGATGTTGGTGTCGTGGCCTCCGCCACCGCCACCGGCTGGGGTGCCGGTGCCGGTCGATCCGGAGCCGGGTCCGCGACCGACCTCGGGCGCGGCCCGGAACACCAACCGGGGGTCGGGCTGGACCGCGTCCGCCGGCCGCGCCGGTCGCCCGACCTCGGCCCGCTCCGGGCACGCCGCTGCCGGACAGCCGAGCCGATAAACCGGCCCGCGCGATGAATCCGCCACTCGCACGCCGTCGGCCGCACATGCCGACCCGGCCGAGGTACCTCTGTCGAACCTGCGCCGCCCCCTGGCCGTGCCAGCCGGCCCGACTGAACCTGCTGCACGCCTACCGTGGTGCCAGGGCGAAACTCCTGGTCCACCTCGCCGGACACCTGCACCGAGCGCTGTGCGACCTCCTCGCCACCTCACCAAACCTCGACCAGGTGGCCCTCTGCCTACGCTTCCTCGGCTGGGTCCCGACCGGGCAGCCCGCCCCACAGTCTCATGATTCTTGTCGATCTGTGGTTAGTGGGGAACCACAAGTCGCCGAGAATCATGACCCGGAGCAGAGGAGGCGCGCGGGGCGTACCTGAGGGGGGCTCGTCGGGGTGGCGTGGTGTGATGGGCGGCGTGCAGGCGTACCGGCTGGTCCGTCGGCCGGCCGAGGCCGGGCCGGCGCGACACGACGACCCCGTGCAGCGGGAGGTGCTCGGACACACCGGCGGCCCGCTGCTGGTCCTGGGTGGACCGGGCAGCGGCAAGACCAGCACCCTGGTCGAGGCGGTGGTCGCCCGGGTCGCCGAGGGCGTCGACCCGGAACGCGTCCTGGTGCTCGCGTTCAGCCGCCGCTCGGCCACCGCACTCCGGCACCGGATCGAGGCCCGGATCGCCGAGGCGACGAATCGGGTACTGCACGAGCCGCTGGTCCGGACCTTCCCGGCGTACGCGTTCGGGCTGTTGCGCAGGTCGGCGGCGGAACGCGGCGAGCCGTCCCCCCGACTGCTCACCGGTCCCGAGCAGGATCTGATCATCCGAGAGTTGCTCGGCGTGATCGGGGTCGAGGACGACGAACCCGAAGCCGGGGACGAGATCGAGGATCCGGTCGGCTGGCCGGCGGAGTTGCGGCCGGCGCTGCGTACCCGGGCCTTCGCCGAACAGCTCCGTGACCTGCTGATGCGGGCCGCCGAGCGGGGCGTCGGGCCGGTCGAGCTGGCCCAGCTCGGCGAGAGGCTCGGCCGGGCCGACTGGCCGGCCGCCGCCCGGTTCCTCCGGCAGTACGTCGCCGTACTCGCGCTGCGTGACGTCACCACCCGGGGCTCGGTCGCCTACGATCCCGCCGAACTGGTGCGGGCCGCCTCCGGTCTGCTCACCGACGACCCCGACCTGCTCGACGCCGAACGGGCCCGGCTGGCGCACGTCTACGTCGACGAGCTGGCCGACACCGACCCGGCCCAGGTGGACCTGCTGCACCTGGTGGCCGGTGGTGGCAAGCCACTGGTGGCGTTCGCCGACCCGGACTCGTCCACGTACGCCTTCCGGGGCGCCGACCCGGAGATCGTGCACAGCTTTCCGCACCGGTTCCGTACCGTCTCCGGGGCGGTGGCCCGGACGTTGCTGCTGCACACGTCGTACCGGAGCGGGCCGGGGCTGCTGGACGCGACCCGGCGGTTGGCGCGGCGGCTGCGCGGGCCGGTGGCCCATCGTGACCTGCACCCGGTGCCGGACGCCGAGCCGGGGACGGTGGAGATCCGCACCTTCCGCTCCGGCACCAGCGAGGCGGCCTACCTGGCGCACGCGCTGCGCTCGGCGCACCTGCTGGACGGGGTGCCCTGGTCGCGGATGGCGGTGCTGCTCCGCTCCACCACGCTGCAACTTCCGCCGTTGCAGCGCGCGCTGCACACCGTCGGGATACCGACCGTGGTGCACGCCGAGGACCTGCCGCTGCACCTGCAACCGGCGGTGGCGCCGATCCTGCTGCTGCTGCGCTGCGCGCTCGAACCGGACCGGCTGGACGAGGAGGCGGCGGTGACGCTGCTGCACTCGCCGCTCGGCGGTGCCGACCCGCTGGCCGAGCGGCGGCTGCGACAGGGACTGCGGGCGCTGGCGCTGGCCGGCGGTGACCGGCGTCCCTCCGGAGACCTGCTGGTGGAGGCGTTGCGGGATCCGCGCGACCTGCTCACAATCGAGCGGCGCTGGGCGGCACCGGCCCAGGATGTCGCCAACCTGCTGGCCGCGGCCCGGGAGGCTGCCGCCGTGCCCGGCGCGACCGCCGAGGACGTGCTCTGGTCGGTGTGGCGGGCCAGCGGGCTCGCCGAGCGCTGGTCCGGCGCGCTGGCCCGGTCCCGTACCAGCGCAGGGGCGCAGGACGGCGGGCTGCGCTGGCGGGCCGCGGCGGCCGACCGGGACCTGGACGCGATCGTCGTACTCTTCGACGCGGCGGCGCGGTTCGTCGACCGGCTGCCCGGGGCGCGTACCGAGGTCTTCCTCGACCACGTGCTCGGGCAGCAGTTGCCGGCCGACACCCTCGCGCCGAGCGCCGACCGGGGCGAGGCGGTACGCCTGCTCACCGCGCACGCGGCGAAGGGGCTGGAGTGGGACCTGGTCGCGCTGGCCGGCGTACAGGAGGGGATCTGGCCGGACCTGCGGCTGCGCGGCAGCCTGCTCGGCTCGGAACGGCTGGTCGACGTGCTCGCCGGCCGGGGTGAGGGGGCCGGCGTCGCGGCCACCCTGGTCGGGCAGAGTTCGGCGATGCTGGACGAGGAACGGCGGCTCTTCTACGTCGCCGCCACCCGGGCCCGGCGCAGACTGCTGGTCAGCGCGGTCGCCTCGGCGGCGGTCGGGGTCGCCGACCACGAGGAGCAGCCGAGCCGCTTCCTCTACGAACTCGGCCCGACCGTCGAACGCCCGGACGACGGCGACGACACACGCGGCCGGGGCGGTCCGGATGGCCGGGGTGGCCCGGTCACCGGTGGCGGGGACACGCCGGGCGGGGACGGTGCCGCGGTCGAGGAGGTGGACGGGGCGGCCGACGACGTACCGGCGCTGCCCGTCGGCCGGCCGCCCCGGGCGTTGACGCTGTCGGCGCTGGTCGCCGAGCTGCGTACCGCCGTCACCGACCCGGAGGCGTCGCCGGCCCGGCGGCGCGCGGCGGCGGAGGAGTTGGCCCGGCTGGCCGTCGCCGGGGTGCCGGGGGCGCATCCCGACGACTGGTGGGGGCTGCGACCGCTCTCCGACGACCGGCCGCTGGTCGACGAGGGGGAACCGGTCCGGGTCACCCCGTCCGGGATGGAGAGCGCGCTGCGGTGCAGCCTGCGCTGGCTGCTGGAACGGCACGGCGGCAAGGCGCCGGCCAGCTCCGCCCAGGGGGTGGGCAACCTGGTGCACGCCGCCGCGATGCTCGCCGAGGACGCCAGCGCCGACCGGGGAAAACTGCTGGAGTACGTCACCGCCCGGTTCGACGTGATCGAACTCGCCGCCCGGTGGATGGCCGGCACCGAACGGGCTCGCGCCGAGGTGATGGTGGACAAGCTGCTGCGTTGGCTGGCCGGCAACCCGCGCCGGCTGCTCGCCATCGAACACGAGTTCGCGGTACGCCTCGACGACCCGACGCGGCCGATCGAGCTGACCGGCCGGGTGGATCGGTTGGAGGTGGACGCCGAGGGCCGGCTCGTGGTGATCGACCTCAAGACCGGCAAGTCGACGGCGGTGACCGCCTCGGAGCTGGCCGAGCATCCGCAGCTCGGCGCGTACCAGGCGGCGGTGGAGGCGGGGGCGTTCGAGGACCTCGGCGCCGGGGCGGAGTCCGGCGGGGCCGCGCTGGTGCAGCTCGGTACGCCGACCCAGGACGCCAAGGAGCAGGTACAGGCACCGGTCAGCGCCGAGGAGGCGGGTAGCTGGGCCCGGGCGATGGTCCGGCGTACCGCCGACACGATGGCGGCGGCCACCTTCTCCGCCGTCGCCAACTCGAAGTGCCGGGTCTGCCCGGTGCGGAGCAGTTGCCCGATCTCCGGCCAGGGTCGCCAGGTCGTCGAGCCGCCCACCCGGCGCCGGCCGGACGCCGCCCCGAACACCGCCCCGGCACCGAAGCCGCCGGGCCAGCGCGGGGCGGGTCCGGGCAGCCCGCCGAAACCTCCCGGCCAGCGTGGCCGCGGGGAGCGCCGGTGACCCAGCCCTCGCTGTTCAGCGCGCCCCCGCCCCAGCGGGTCGCCGACGCCGGACCGCGCTACACCCCGGTCGAGCTGGCCAAGCTGCTCCGGCTGCCGGCGCCCACCCTGGAGCAGGCCGCGATCATCTCGGCGCCGGTCGAACCGCTGCTGGTGGTCGCGGGGGCCGGCTCCGGCAAGACCGAGACGATGGCCGCCCGGGTGGTCTGGCTGGTCGCCAACGGGTACGCCGAACCCGGGCACGTCCTCGGCCTCACCTTCACCCGGAAGGCGGCCGGGGAACTCGGGATGCGGATCCGCACCCGGCTCGGCCAACTGGTGCGCCGGCTCGGCCGGAACAGTCGCAACAGCGACGACGACCCGTTCGGCGGTGAGCCGACCGTGGCGACGTACCACTCGTACGCGGCCCGGATCGTCACCGAGCACGGGCTGCGCGGCGGGTACGAGCCGTCGACCCGGCTGCTCACCGAGGCGTCCCGCTGGCAGATCGTCGACTCGCTGGTCCGTAACCACGACGGGGACATGTCCGAGGTGGAGCGGCAGCCGAGCACCGTCACCGACGCCGTGCTGGCGCTCGCCGCCGACCTGGCGGAACACCTGGTCACCCCGGACGACCTGGCCGCCTGGACGGGCAGGTTCTTCGCCGAGGTGCAGTCCCGACCCGGCCGCGTCTACGCCGACGTACGCAAGGCGCTGCACATCCAGCAACTCCGGCTGCGGCTGCTGCCGCTGGTCCGGGCGTACGCCCAGCGCAAGGACGACTTCGAGGCGATGGACTTCGGCGACCAGCTCGCCCGGGCGGCGCTGGTGGCCCGGGACCACCCGGAGGTCGGCGCGATCGAGCGCGGGCGCTACCGGGTGGTGCTGCTCGACGAATACCAGGACACCAGCCACGCCCAGGTGGTGCTGCTGCACGCGCTCTACGGCGGCGGGCACCCGGTGACCGCCGTCGGCGACCCGTGCCAGTCGATCTACGGCTGGCGGGGCGCCAGCGCCGGCACCCTGGACCGGTTCCCGACCGAGTTCGCCCAGCCGGACGGCACCCCGGCGCAGGTGCGGACGCTCACCACGAGCTGGCGGAACCGGCCGCAGATCCTGGACGTCGCCAACGGGCTCGCCGCGCCGCTGCGCGCCGCCGGAGCGCAGGTCGCCGAGCTGGCCGCCGCGTTCCGGGTCGACGAGGAGATCCCGGGCCGCACCGGCCGGGGGTACGCCGGCGGCACGGTGCACTGCGCGCTGCTCGACACGTACGCCGACGAGGCTGACTGGATCGCCGACAGCATCCTGGCCGCCTGGCGGGGTGCGGCCCGGATGCCGGACGCGCTGCCGGAGCAGATCCCGGTACTGGCCCGGCCGACGACGGCGGTACTGGTCCGGCTGCGCAGCCAGATCCCGGCAATCGAGGCGGCACTGCGGGACCGGGGACTGCCGGTCGAGGTGGTCGGCCTCGGCGGACTGCTGGACACCCCGGAGATCCGGGACGTGGTCTGCACCCTGCGGGTCCTCTCCGACCCGACCGACGGTGCCGCGCTGCTCCGGCTGCTGACCGGGGCACGCTGGCGGATCGGCCCGCGCGACCTGGTCGCCCTGCACCGCCGGGCCACCGCGATCGCCCGCGCCCGGCGGGAACTGCCCCGGTCCGACGGCGACGACGAGCCGGAGATCGTGACCGATCGACTCGACGAGGCGACCCTGGTCGAGGCGCTGGCCGACCTCGGCCCGGCGCAGGCGTACTCGGCGGAGGGCTATGCCCGGCTGCGGGCGTACGCGAAGGAACTCGGCCTGCTCCGGCACCGCCTGGACCAGCCGTTGCCGGACCTGCTCGCCGACGTCGAGCGGACCATCGGCCTCGACGTCGAGGTGGCGGTACGCGCCGGCAGCGACGGCCGGGGCGGCGACGCCGGCCTGGCCCGGGGGCACCTGGACGCGCTCGGCGACGTGGCGGCCCGGTTCGCCGGTGACTCGGCCGGTGCGCCGCTGCACGCCTTCCTGGCCTTCCTCGCCGCCGCCGAGGACGAGGAGCGGGGCCTCTCCCCGGGCGAGGTCGAGGTGGTGGAGGGTGCGGTGCAGATCCTCACCGCGCACGCCGCCAAGGGCCTGGAGTGGGACGTGGTCTCGGTCGCCGGCCTGAGCAAGGGCGTCTGGCCCGGTACGGCCCGGGGCTCCGACCACTTCCTGCTCGGCCTCGGCGTGCTGCCGTTCCCGCTGCGCGGCGACGCGAACGGGCTGCCCGAACTCGCGCTGCACGACGCCGACGACCAGAAGGCGGTGGCCCGGGCGCTGGCCACCTTCAGCGACGACTGGCGGGCGCACGACGAGCGGGAGGAACGCCGGCTGGCGTACGTGGCGGTCACCCGGCCGCGCCGGCTGCTGCTCTGCTCCGGCTACTGGTGGGGCGAGGGGACGAAGCGACCGCGCGGCCCGTCGACGTTCCTCTCCGAGGTGTACGAGTGGTGTCTGACCACGCCCGAGGCCGGCGAGAGCGGTTTCGTGGTCGACGCCTGGGCGCCGGAGCCGGCGGCGGACGCCAGCAATCCGACCACCGAGGTGGTGCTCCGGGCCGAGTGGCCGGCCGACCCGCTGGGCGCCCGACGACCGGCTCTCGCCGAGGCCGCCGCCCTGGTCCGCCGCCTGATGTCCGAACAACCCCCTCCCGCCGCCGCCGAGCCGACGGTCAGCGCCGCCGAACCAGCGGTCAGCGCCGCCGAACCAGCGGTCAGCGCTGCCGAACCAGCGGACAGCGCGGTGGACGAGGCCGCCGCCGAGGAGCTGCCACCGGTGGACCCGGAGGCCGTGGCGGTCGCAGCCGCGTGGCGGCGGGAGGCCGAACTACTGCTCGCCGAGCGGGACATGCTGGCCCACCGCTCCGGACCGGTCGAGGTGGCGCTCCCCGGCCACCTGTCGGTCTCGCAGCTCGTGACGCTGCGCCGGGACCCGGCGGCGCTGGCCCGCGCGTTGCGCCGGCCGATGCCCCGGCGCCCCGAGCCGTACGCCCGGCGGGGGACCGCGTTCCACGCCTGGCTGGAGCAGCGGTACGGGATCAGCCGGCTGCTCGACGTCGACGAACTGCCCGGGGCGGCCGACTCGGACGCCGCGCCGGACGAGGCACTGGCCGAGTTGCAGGAGCGGTTCCTGACCAGCGAGTGGGCCGAGCGCACCCCGGTCGAGGTCGAGGTGCCGTTCGCCACGTCGATCGGCGGGCTGCTGGTCCGGGGGCGGATGGACGCCGTCTTCACCCTCCCCGGCGGGCGCTATGACGTGGTCGACTGGAAGACCGGTCGACAGCCGACCGGAGTCGAGGCGGACGCCGCCGCGGTGCAGTTGGCGGCGTACCGGCTGGCCTGGGCGGAACTCGCGGGTGTGCCGGTCGACCGGGTCCGGGCCGCCTTCCACTACGTACGGGACAACGCGACCGTACGCCCGGCGGACCTGCTCGACGCCGACGGACTGGCCGCGCTGCTGGCACGGGTGCCGGAGGCGGCGACGGGTGGTTGAGCCCGCGAGGGCCGGGTCACCTCCTCGATCTGCCGGAATCCCCGCCGGCGGGCTCGTGGTGTGCTAACGTGGCAGCGTTGCAGTTTTGGTTCCCAGAGACTCTGTGTGCGCCTGCGGGATTGTGACCGTAGGCGCTCTTTGTTATGTCCGGAGTTCTCCGGGCGGGGCGACCAGAGCGACAGCGGCTCACCGGCGACGGTGGGCAACTATTCGGTCCGCAACAGGTGCGGGCCGAACGTTCCGTCAGGAGACGAAACACATGGCAATTGGCACCGTGAAGTGGTTCAACGCCGACAAGGGCTTCGGCTTCATCACCCCGGACGGCGGCGGCGCCGACGTCTTCGCCCACTTCTCCGCGATCCAGAGCTCGGGCTACCGCAGCCTGGACGAGAACCAGCGGGTGGAGTTCGAGGTCACCCAGGGCCAGAAGGGCCCGCAGGCGGAGAACATCCGCCCGATCTGACCCAGCGCCCTCCGCGGCGTCAGCCGTAGAGAAGAAGTTCGACCACCGCGCCCAGACCGGCGTGGTGACGCGGCCAGCCCGCGCCCGACGGCACGGGCTGGCTCCCGCGTATCTCCCGGTCCGTGGCTGCGGTCGCCGGGCGTACCGCCGCCGGTGGCCGAGCCGCCGGGGCGGGCGCCGGTGACCTTCCTCGACACGTACCGCTTCGAGGAAGGTCCGTAATGACCCGCACCATCCGTTCGTTCGCCGACGCGCCGCTGGCCGCCGGACTGCACACCGCGTTGACCGAGAACGGCATCGTCACGCCGTTCCCGATCCAGGCGGCCACGCTGCCCGACTCGCTGGCCGGTCGGGACGTGCTCGGCCGGGGGCGTACCGGCTCCGGCAAGACGCTCGCGTTCGGCCTGCCCCTGCTGTCCCGTACGGCCGGGCGGCGGGCTCGGCCGGGCCGCCCCCTCGGGCTTGTCCTGGTCCCCACCCGTGAACTGGCACAGCAGGTGACCACCGCCCTCGCCCCGTACGCTCGCACGCTCGGGCTGCGCTGCGCCACTGTGGTCGGCGGGTTGTCGCTGAACCGGCAGGCGGCGGCGTTGCGGGCCGGCGCGGAGGTGGTGATCGCCACGCCCGGGCGGCTCGCCGATCTGGTCGACCGGGGCGACTGCCGGCTGGACGAGGTCGCCGTCACGGTGCTCGACGAGGCCGACCAGATGGCCGACATGGGCTTCCTCCCGCAGGTCACCGACCTGTTGCGGCAGGTCGCGCCGGGCGGGCAGCGGATGCTCTTCTCGGCCACCCTGGACCGGGGCGTCGACCGGCTGGTCCGCCGGTTCCTCACCGATCCGGTGTCGCACTCCGTCGACCCGACGACCGCCACGGTCACCGCGATGACCCATCACGTACTCCAGGTGGAGGCCGCGGACAAGACGACGGCGACGGCCGAGATCGCGGCCCGGGACGGCCGGGTCATCCTGTTCGTCGGTACCAAGCACCGCGCCGACCGGCTGGCCCGGCAGTTGCTGACCAGGGGCGTACGGGCGGCCGCCCTGCACGGCGGCAAGTCGCAGCCGCAGCGGACCCGTACCCTGGAGCAGTTCCGGACCGGCCAGGTGAGCGCGCTGGTGGCGACCGACGTGGCGGCCCGGGGCATCCACGTCGACGGGCTCGACCTGGTGGTGAACGTCGACCCGCCGACCGACTCGAAGGACTACCTGCACCGGGGCGGCCGTACGGCCCGGGCGGGCGAGTCCGGCCGGGTGGTCACCCTGGTGCTGCCCGAACAGCGCCGGGAGGTGGCGCGGCTCCTGGACGACGCCGGGATCAGGCCCGAAACCCTGGTGGTCCGCCCCGGTGACCAGGCGCTGGTACGGCTCACCGGAGCGCGGGTTCCGTCCGGAGTTCCGCTCCAGGCGACGGCGGCCCGGCCGACGAAACCGGCGACAACCGTGGCGGCTTCGCGGGCGACGGCCTCGGCACCGGCGCCGAAGCCCCGGACTGGAAACGGTGGTACTCGCCGCGCGTCACGGTCACGTCGACTCCGCCGAGCCGCCTGACCGCCCATTCCAGGCGGTTGCCCGCCACGCGGTCGCCCCTTCTCGTCGGGCGATCGCCTCGGCGATCCGGGCCGGCGCGCCCGCTCGTCGCTTCGGTGGTCGGGCGGTCCCGGGGTCACCTGCCCACTGAGCCCTGGCGACCCCGGTGGGTGACACAGTGTGAGGCCGGGGCGACCCGCTACGGCGTTGTCCCGAGCGGGCAGCGCGGTCGTTCTCCGATCGGTCAGGGCAATTATGCCCGCGAATACACCTGATCGCGTCCGATGGGCGACTGTGGAGTAACCATCGAAGGGCCATCCTGTCCTGGGGAACCAGCGGCCACGGGGGTGGGTCGCGATGGGGGAGGTTGCGATGACCGTGCGTGTCGGTCAGGGCTCGGCGCGGGAGATCCTGGTGGTACTCGCGCTCGCGGTCAGTGGTCTGCTCCTCGCCACGCTCGTCGCGTTCACCCCGTGGTACGGCTTTGCCGCCGGGGCGCGCAACGTCGAGGTGGTCGAGATGCACGCACCGGTGGGGACGTCGCCCGGGGACGAGATGGGGCTGACTGTCGCGGGAGACGGCTGAGCTACGTTCGCGCGACCGAGGGTTGGGCGTGCGGGGTTCGGGATGTGCCGGGTTCGCGTGGGGATCGGGGGCCGGATCATCCGCTCTGGGCGGTCAGGCTTGATCCCGACGCGGGCGATCCGGCCCCCGACCCCGCCCTGGTCGGTGTCCGTGTCCGACCTCGGTCCGCGACCGTGACGGCCCGGCTTGGCTGGCTCGGCCGGCACCAGAAGGGGATCCGCCGGCACCAGGAGGAGATCCGCCGGGTCGGCTGACCGGGCTGCCGGTGGTGTTCACTAGAGGGTATGCCGGTTAACGTCCCGCGCGCGACCGACGGTGCCGAGGCCCAGCCTGGTGCCGCCTGGTCGGCGGGTGCCGTCACCCGGATCGGCCTGCCCGTACCGGCACCGGAACTGCCCGAACCGGCTGGGGGTAAAGGCCGTCGGGATCGTCGGCTGTGGTGGTTCGCCGGGGCGGCCGGCAGCGTACTGGTGATCGGTCTGGTGGTGGTGCTCGGGCTGACCCTGTCCGGCGGAGTCGACCCGCTGTGGAGTCGGCCGGAGGCGCCGACGGACGTACGGCCCCCGCTGGCCCGGAAGTGCCCGCTGCCCGGCTCGTCGGGCCAGGCCGCACCGGGTGCGCCGACACCGGGCGTACCCGGGTCGCCGGGGCCGGCGGTGCCGGATCCGGATCCGGTTGTTCCGCCGGAAGGGCCGGGGCAGCCGTTGAGCGGGGAGCGGACCGTCGACCCGGAGGCGGGGATCTCGTACGCCACCTACGGCCCACCGTGGCAGCCGTGGCAGGCGGTGTGGAGTGCCGGGACGCTGGAGGTGCCGTACAAGGTCGGGCAGCACTTCGTCACCGAGCGGGAGTACGACGGGTTCAGCGACTACCACGCCTCGATCCTGTCGGCAGCCGTGCCAGCGGCCGAGAACGACGCTCTCACCTTCGACCTGGAGTGTGTCGGTCGGCAGGTGGCGACCGACGTGCGGACCGAGTACTACCCGCAGCCGAACCGGATGGAGTCGATCCGGGACGGGCGGACCACCCTGGGCGGGCGGCCGGCCTGGGTCTCCGTGTTCCGGCTGCACTTCGAGCGGCCACGGTTGCGGGCCACCGACGAGTTGGCCGCGGTGGCGTGCATCGACGTGGGGCGGTCGACCGCCGCGGTCCTCTACATCTCGATACCCGGCACCCATCGGGAGTTCGACTGGGTGGTCGAGCACGCTCTCGCCTCGGTCCGCCCCACCTGAGACGGGCGCGGGCACACCCGAAGCATGGGCAGGTACGCCGAGCCCGGCCACCGGTGGTGACGGGACGCGCTAGGGTCGGTTCGTGGCGGCGGGAAGATCGAGAATTCCAGCGACGAAGCATTCGGTCGAGCGGTTCACCCTCGACAACGGCCTGCGGGTGGTGCTGGCCCCGGATCGCAGTGCCCCGGTGGTCGGCGTGGCGGTCGTCTACGACGTGGGCATCCGGTCGGAACCGGAGGGTCGGACGGGTTTCGCGCACCTCTTCGAGCACCTGATGTTCCAGGGCTCGGAAAACCTGGAGAAGCTGGCGCACTTCCGGCACGTCCAGGGTGCCGGCGGGACCTTCAACGGGTCCACCCACCTGGACTACACGGACTACTGGGAGACGTTGCCGAGCAACGCGCTGGAGCGGGCCCTCTTCCTGGAGGCGGACCGGATGCGCGGGCCGCGGTTGACCGAGGAGAACCTCCGCAACCAGGTCGACGTGGTGAAGGAGGAGATCCGGGTCAACGTGCTGAACCGGCCGTACGGCGGCTTTCCGTGGCTGCGGCTGCCGCCGGTCCTGTTCGGCACGTTCGCCAACGCGCACGACGGGTAC
Source organism: Plantactinospora mayteni (assembly GCF_016862935.1). Classification (GTDB taxonomy): domain Bacteria; phylum Actinomycetota; class Actinomycetes; order Mycobacteriales; family Micromonosporaceae; genus Plantactinospora; species Plantactinospora mayteni. The sequence continues at coordinate 43,573 of NZ_BONX01000028.1, read as the reverse complement.
GGCTCCTTCGACGACCTGGAAAGTGCCAGCATCGCCGACGCGACCGACTTCTTCGACCGGTACTACGCCTGCGGCAATGCCGTACTCGCGGTCGGTGGGGACCTGGACGTGGCGGAGGCGACGGCGCTGGTCGAGCGGCATTTCGGGGACGTACCGGCCCGGCCCGCACCGGCCCGGCCCGACTTCGCCGAGCCGGACCTGACCGGGGAGCGGCGGGAGTCGTACACCGACAAGCTGGCGCCGTTGCCGGCGGTGGCGGCGGCGTGGCGGGTACCGGACCCGATCGGCGACTTCGCCGGCTACCTGCCGTACGTGGTACTGGCCGAGGTGCTCACCGACGGCGACGCGTCCCGGCTGGTGGAGCGGCTGGTGCTGCGGGACCGTACGGTGACCAGCGTCGGCGGCTACCTCGGGCTGATGGGCGACCCGTTCGACGTACGGGACCCGACCGCGCTGGTGCTCCAGGCCCACCTGCCGCCCGGCGGCGGGGTGGAGAAGGTACTCCAGACCATCGACGAGGAACTCGACCGGCTCGCCACCGACGGGCTGGCCGCCGACGAGCTGGCCCGGACCCAGGCCCGGATGGCCACCCACCTGCTCCGGGAGACGGACGCGGTGCTCGGCCGGACGCTCCAGATGGCGGTGCTGGAGCAGCAGCGGGGTGATCCGGGGCTGCTGGGCGAGCTGCCCCGGCTGGTCGGCGAGGTCACCGAGGAGCAGGTGCGGGCAGCGGCCGCCACCCTGCGACCGCAGCGCCGGGCCGCCGTCGAGGTCGTTCCCGGTGGAGGTGTCAGGTGACCGTGCGTACGCTGCCCCCGCTCGGGCCGAACCGCAAGCTCAAGCTGCCCCGCGAGGTCGAGCACACCCTGCCCAACGGGCTGACGGTGATCGTGCTGCGCCGGCCGGCGGTGCCGCTGGTGGAGCTGCGGCTCTGGGTGCCGTTCGGTGGGGCGCACCTGGCCCGCGGCCTGATGATGTCCCAGACGCTGCTCTCCGGCACCGGAACCATGACCTCGGTGCAGCTCGCCGCCGAGTTGCAGAAGGTGGGCGGCGGGCTCTCCGCCGGGGCCGACGCCGACCGGCTGATGATCTCCGGTACCGGCCTCTCGACGGGGCTGAACCGGATCCTGGAGCTGCTCGCCGAGGTGCTGACCGGGGCCAGCTACCCGAACGACGAGGTCGGCATCGAGCGGGCCCGGCTGATCGACGGGATCCGGATGGCGCAGAGCCAGCCGACCCACCTGGTCCGCAAGGCGCTGCTGAAGCGGATGTACGGCAAGCACCCGTACGCGGTGCAGACGCCGGAGCCGGAGCAGGTCGAGGCGGTCCGGCCGGCGGCGCTGCGCAGTCTGCACGCCGCCCGGGTACGGCCGGCGGGCGGGATCCTGCTGCTGGTCGGCGACGTGCAGCCGGCGAGCGCGCTGGACGCGGTGGAGCGGGCCCTCGGCGGCTGGACCGGGGACGGCGCGTCGGCCGAGCTGCCGCCGACCCCGCCACTGGAGGCGGGACCGCTGCTGCTGATGGACCGGCCCGGTTCGGTGCAGTCGTCGGTCCGGCTGGCGCTGCCGGCGGTGCCGCGTACCCATCCGGACCATGCCGCGCTGCAACTGGCCAACCTGATCTTCGGCGGCTACTTCTCGTCCCGCTGGGTGGAGAACATCCGCGAGGACAAGGGCTACACGTACGGGCCGCACTCGAGCATCGAGCACTCGGTGGCCGGGTCGGCGTTGGTGGTCTCGGCCGAGGTCGCCACCGAGGTGACCGGGCCGGCCCTGCTGGAGACGATCTACGAGCTGGGTCGACTGGCCTCGTTGCCGCCGAAGGAGGACGAGCTGGAGCAGGCCCGCCAGTACGCCCTCGGCACCCTCCAGCTCGGCATCTCGACCCAGGCCGGGCTGGCGGCGGTGGCCAGCGCGTACGCCGGTTCCGGGCTGCGCCTGGAGTTCCTGGCCGAGCACGCCGCCCGGCTGGCGAAGGCGACCCGGGACGACGTGGCCACGGTGGCGGCGAAGTATCTGGCTCCGGCCCGGGCGGTCACGGTGGTGCTCGGCGACGCCGGCCAGGTCGAGGCGCCACTCGGTGTGCTGGGACCGGTCCGGACCGAGGCCACGGGATCGTGACCTCCGGCCCGCCGCCGCTGGACCTGCCGGCCGGTCATCCGCCACTGGCCCGGTCCACGCTCGACCGCGCCGCGCACCGGCGTACCGACGAGCGGTGGTTGGCCGACGCCTGGCAGCGGGCCCGGGTGCTGGTGGTGGACGTGGCGAACGGCGGCCGGACCCTGGTCGGCTCGGCCGCTGACAAGCCGGAGTTGATCCTGCTCGGCCCGGACGCGGCCCGGGACAGCGCGCCGGGCGCCCGGCTCTTCCTCGGCGTCGAGCCGGACGGGATACCGGTCTTCGCGGTCGACGCGCCGCTCCCGGAGCTGGCCGGCACCCGGCCGGCGAACCTGCGCGACGTCGGCCACCTGCTCAGCGACCGGGACGCCGGCCTCTTCACCACCGCCGTGGCGTTGGCGAACTGGCACGCCCGGCACCTCTACTCGTCGCTGACCGGTCTGTCCACGGTGGTCGGAGACGCGGGCTGGTCCCGGCGGGACGAGTCAGGCAACCAGCTCTGGCCGCGTACCGATCCGGCGATGATCGTGCTGGTGCACGACGGGGTCGCCGGCCCGGGCGGACGGTGCCTGCTCGGCAACAACGCGGCCTGGCGGTCCGAGCGGGACGTCCGCCGATACTCCTGCCTCGCCGGCTACGTCGAGCCGGGCGAGTCGGCCGAGGACGCGGTGGTCCGGGAGGTCACCGAGGAGGTCGGCCTGGTCCCGCACCACATCGGGTACGTCGCCAGCCAGTCCTGGCCGTTCCCCGGCTCGCTGATGCTGGGCTTCTTCGCCCTCGCCGACCCGGAGCGGCCGATCCGGCTGGACCCGGCGGAGATCGCCCACGCGGGCTGGTTCAGCCGGCGGGACATCGCGGCGGTGCTTGCCGGCCAGGCGGTCGAGGTCGGTGCCGGGCTGCGGTTGGCGTTGCCGCCGCCGTCGTCGATCGCGCTGTTCCTGATCCGCAGTTGGCTGGCGGACGCCCGGTAGTCCGGGCCGGGCCTGCCCAAATGAACCTTTTTCAACCTCCCCTTGCGGTTCGTCGGACCGCAAGGTCCGACGCGGTGTGTGAGCGCCGCGCGGTTCAGGTTGAAAAAGGTTCAATCTTGGCCCGCGACCGTCGTTGCCGCGACGATCACGGGCCAAGATCATAGGCCGTCGTTGCCGGGTCAGGCATGGTACGTGGCGGGGGACGCCACCCCGGCCGCCGACGGTCGTCTAGCCGAACCTCGACGGCGGGCCGAGGTTCCTGGGTTGCGGGTCGCCGCCGGTCGGCGGGCCGAACTCGGCCGGGGCCGGGCCGAACTCGGCCGGGGCTGGGCCGGGGGAGTCGACGCCGGGTCGGTGGGGGTCGCCGGGCAGGGCAAGGTCACCGGCCTGGTCCCGGAACGGGCTGTTGCGCTGCCGCCGGTCGGGCTCGCCCACCGGGACCACCTTGACCCGCTGCCGTCCGGATCGAACCGCGCCCACGCTGGACAGTGCCCGGGCGAGCAGCAGGGCGGCGTCCCGGTCCTCGGCGCGGACGGTCTGACGGCGCTGTTCCGGAGAGGTCTGTTCGTCGCGGAGGCGCTCCCCCTGCGCCCAGGCAGCGGCCAACTCGTCATCAGCGGCGGCACGGATATCCGTGCGAACGATTAGAAACCGCATGGGTGTCTCCGAGGGCCGGTGACGGACGATGATTCTGCGATTACCTACCGAAGTCATTACGTGGAACTTCCACGTCCCCCTTGGGCTATGTTCACCCATTCTTGGCCGGTGGGCAAGTGAAACGCGCCGATTGGAGTAGTTGCTCGTCCGATCAGGTGACGCAGGGTCAACGCCACGCCCGTGAAACGCGAGGTCGGCACGGTCTCGGCTGACTGGGTCAGCGACGTTCCGGCGTACGACGCAGCCGCCGGCTCCCCGAACGGGAGCCGGCGGCTGCGGACTCGTCTGTGTACGGTGCCGGCCCGGTCGCGGACCCGTCGGCGGCCGGCAGGGCCGGGACTACCGCGTCGGGGACCGGGTTCGGACTACTGCTCGGTCAGCCGTCCCGAGCGGCGACTGCGCTGGGTTGGCGGCCTCCCCGGGTCGCGGCTCGCCGGCTTGCGGGGGGCTGACGAGCGCTGCGCCGCCATGTCGGACAGCCAGGTGATCGTCTCCTCCGGACCGAGCGCCGCGTCCTGGAGCCAGTCGAAGACCTTCGAGTAGGTGGCGATCTCCTTCGGTTCGGTCACCATCAGGTTGGTGGCCAGCCCCTCGATGGCGAGGGTCTCCGGATCCTGCGGCTCGGCGAAGCGATAGAGCGAGAACCCGGTGTGCGGCAGGTACCAGCTCGCGATGGTCTGCTCGGTGAGCAGCACCTGGAGCGTCACGTTCGGCAGCCCGGCGAGCTTGCGCAACTGGATCAGTTGGGCGCGCAGCAGCTCGCGGGGGCCGGCCCGGCCGCCGAGCGCGGCCTCCTCGATCACCGCCGAATAGCGGGGCGGTTCGACCTCGCGGGTGAGCAGCGACTGCCGGGCCATCCGGGCCGCCACCTCGGTGTCGGCGTCCTCGGCGTCGGGGTCGTCCACGAGCTGTCGGGAGGAGACGATCCGCAGCTTGACGTACGCCTTGGTCTGCAACAGACCCGGCACGATCACCGGGCTGTACTCGCGGATCTCCGCGCAACCGGCCTCCAGTTCGGCGTAGCCGCGCTGCCGTGGCGTCATCGTCGCGTACGAGCGCAGCCAGCTCCGGATGTCGCCGGCCTCGTTGGTGATCGCGGTCAGTTCTTCCCGCAGCGCCCCGGTGACCTTGTAGAGGTCCAGCAGGTCGAGGACGTCACGCAGGTCGGGCCGGCTGCGGCCGTTCTCCAGCCGGGACAGTTTGGAAGCCGATGCCCACCCCACCGCCTCGATGACCTGGTCGCCGGTGAGCTTGGCGGACTCCCGCAGCTTGCGCAGTTCCGTGCCGAGCCTGCGCCGCCGCAGGATCGGGCTGGGTTGAGCAGGAGGCATCGGATCCTCGCTCTCGATCGTCGAGCCCGTCGCCGGGCAGGTGCGGACCGTCCAGGTCGCGCTCCCGGCGGTCCAGTATGCCGCTCGTTCTTCACGGCGTGCCGTCGAATGGTAACGGCGTGTCTAAATGGAGGAGGCTTTCCGGGACACTTCCGGCCCCTGTCGTCGGATAGCCGATCGAGCTCCGAGCGCGACCGGCCGGCGCGCCACCATCGACTGCGACGAATTCTCACAACGACGACCGCGCCGTACGCCACCCCCAGAACGCGCCCCCAAACCAGTACGGCGAACAGCCGCCGCGGGCGACCCGGTGCCCGTGATCCGCCCTCGGCGACGATCACGTTGAACTCCGGGTGTCCGCCGTCCCCGAGCGGCTCGCCGCCACCTCGAAAGGGACCCCTCGAATGCGAACCATCCTGCGTCGCCCGGACTTCCGGCTGCTCTTCGCCGGTCTCGTGTTCAGCATGACGGCAGAGTCGATCATGCTGTTGGCGCTGGCCGTCTGGGTGAAGGACCTGACCGGTTCGGACGGCATGGCCGGCGCCACCATCTTCGCCATGATCGCGCCGATGGCTCTGGCCCCGATCGTCGGCTGGGTGGTGGACCGGTTCCGCCGCCGCCCGTTCTTCCTGGTCGCCAACCTGGCCACGGCGGTGGTACTCACCCCGCTGTTCCTGGTCCGGGACCGTACCGACGTCTGGGTGATCTACGTCGTGGGCGCCCTGTACGGGCTCTCCTACGTCGCCCTCGGCGCGACCCTGAACGGGCTGATCAAGGAGATCGTGCCCGAGGAGCTGATGGCCCAGGCGAACGGCGCGTTGCAGACCGTCAAGCAGGGTCTCCGGCTGGTCGGCCCGCTGGCCGGGGCGGCCCTCTACACCGGGGCCGGCGGCTGGACCCTGCCGACGGTCGGCATGACCGGCTTCACCGCCGCCGCCTGCGCGGTCTCCGCGCTGCGGATCGCCGAGCGGAAGCCCGGCCCGGCCCAGCTCCGCTGGGTGACCGAGGTCGGGGCGGGACTGCGGCACATGGTTGGCGAGCCGGCGCTGCGCCGGGCGGTCGTCGGCGCCGCGCTGGCCGTACTGGTAATGGGGTTCAGCGAGTCGCTGATCTTCGCGTACGTGGATCAGGGGCTGGGCCGGGAGCCGGGCTTCGTGGGCGTACTGGTCACGGTGCAGGGCATCGGCGGGCTGCTCGGCGGGCTCTCCTCCCCGGCCGTGGTACGCCGGTTCGGCGAGTTGGCCGCCCTCGCCGTCGGGGTGGCACTCTTCGCGCCCGGTGCGCTGCTGCTGGCGTACCCGACGATCTGGCTGGCCTTCGTCGCCCTGGTGCTGCTCGGCTTCGGCCTGCCGATCGCGTTCGTGGGGTTGAACACCCTGATCCAGCGCCGCACCCCGGGTCGGCTGCTCGGCCGGGTCGCCGCCGCCTCCGAGGCGCTGATCAGCGGCCCGCAGGCGATCTCGATCGGTACCGGGGCGCTGCTGGTCGGCTTCGTCGACTACCGGCTGCTCTTCGTGGTGATCGCGGTGGTGATGACGATGGCGGCCGGATATCTCTGGGCGGGGCGGGAACTCTCCGCGCCACCCGCCGCCCGACCCGACGCGGACCCGGGCGTGCTGGCGCCGGACGTGATCCTGCCCGACGTCCCGCCCGTCGCGGAGACGTCGCCGACCTCGGGATCGCAGCCCCGTTGAGCGACCTGCCGATGGCGGTGGGCCCGGGCCGGGCCCACCGCCGACCCGGTCAGCTTGCGGCCAGCGTGGCCAGGTGCTTCTTGACGTCGACGATCGACGGGTTGGTCAGCGCCGAACCGTCGTCGAACCGTACCGTCGGCACGGTCTGGTTGCCGCCGTTGACGCTCATCACGTACTCCGCGGCGGCCAGGTCCTGCTCGATGTCCACCACCGTGTACCCGATGCCCTCCCGGTCAAGCTGTGACTTGAGCCGGTGGCAGTAGCCGCACCAGGACGTGGAATACATCGTCAACATCGTCGAGACCTCCGCGGTGCTCAATCGTTTCCAGCCAGGTCCGGCCGGTTCGCCGGGTCGGACGTCGGATCGCACGGGGTTGTCGATCACGCAGGCTAAAGGTGCAACGTCGGGAGGGGCTGCCATGATTCCTACCTGTGGCGGCTGACTTGCGCGTGGAACGGATCCTGGCCGGACTCGACCCGGAGCAGCGCACCGCGGTGACCGCTCCGGCCGGACCGGTCTGCATCCTGGCCGGCGCCGGCACCGGCAAGACCCGGGCGATCACGCACCGGATCGCGTACCGGGTGACGGCCGGGGAGATCGCCGCCCGGCACGTGCTCGCGGTCACCTTCACCGCCCGGGCCGCCGCCGAGCTGCGGGCCCGGCTCGGCGCGCTCGGCGTACCGGGGGTGCAGGCCCGGACGTTCCACGGTGCCGCGCTGCGCCAGGTCCGGTACTTCGCGTCCCGGCTGCTCGCCGGGCGGGAGATGCCCGAGCTGCTGGACAGCAAGGTCCGGCTGGTCACCCTGGCCGCCGCCCGGGTCGGGCTGCGCACCGACCGGGCCGCCGCGCGGGACCTGGCCGGCGAGATCGAGTGGGCCAAGTCGTCCCTGGTCGAGCCGGGGGAGTACGTCGTCGCGGCGGCCAAGGCGCTGCGCGAGACGCCACACGACCCGGCGAAGGTGGCCGAGGTCTTCGCCGGCTACGAGAAGGTGAAACGGGCCAACGGTGTGATCGACTTCGAGGACATGCTCCGGGCGGCGGTCTGGGGGATCGAGGAGCACCCGGACGTCGCCGAGCAGATCCGCGCGCAGTACCGGCACCTGGTGGTCGACGAGTACCAGGACGTGAACCCGCTCCAGCAGCGGTTGCTGGACGTCTGGCTGGGCGGCCGGGACGACCTGACCGTGGTCGGCGACGCCAGCCAGACGATCTACTCGTTCACCGGTGCCACCTCGGCGTACCTGATCGACTTTCCCCGGCTGCGCCAGGACGCGGTGGTGGTCCGGCTGGTCCGGGACTACCGCTCGACCCCGCAGGTGGTCGGGCTGGCGAACGCGGTGATCCGGCAGGCCCGGGGTGCCGAGGCGCGACTGCGGCTGGAGTTGGTCGGGCAACGGCCGCCGGGTGCCGAGCCGGACCTGCGGATCTTCCCGGACGAGCCGGCCGAGGCCGCCGCCGTGGCGGTGCGCTGCCGGGACCTGATCGCCGCCGGCACACCGGCCCGGGAGATCGCCGTACTGTTCCGGACCAACGCGCAGTCCGAGGCGTACGAGAAGGCGCTCGCCGAGGCGGAGGTGCCGTACCAGGTGCAGGGCGCCGAGCGCTTCTTCGAGCGGCCCGAGATCCGGCAGGCGCTGGTCGCGCTCCGCGCCGCGACCCGGTCGACGCCGGGGGAGACACCGCTGGTCCCGGCCGTGGTCGAGGCGCTGGCCGCGGTCGGCTGGGCACCCGAACAGCCCCCGCCCGGTGGCGCGGCCCGGGAGAGCTGGGAGGCGCTAGCCGCCCTGGTCCAGCTCGCCGAGGAGTACGCGGCCACGCCGGTGCTGCTACCGATCGGCGAGGCTGCCAGTGTGGAACGGCCGGTGTCGTTGGCGGACTTCTGCGCCGAGTTGGGTCGGCGGGCCGCCGCGCAGCACGTGCCGACGGTCGAGGGCGTGACGCTGGCGTCGCTGCACTCGGCGAAGGGGCTGGAGTGGGACGCGGTGTTCCTGGTCGGGCTCTCCGACGGCACGCTGCCGACCAGCTACGCGAAGACCGCCGAACAGGTGGAGGAGGAGCGCCGGCTGCTCTACGTCGGGGTGACCCGGGCCCGCCAGTGGCTCTGGCTGTCGTACGCCTCGGCGCGCTCGCCCGGCGGTCGGGCCCGGCGGCCGTGCCGGTTCCTGCCCCAGTTCGACCGTTCCGGCGCTGGGCGCACCGTCGACGCGCCCGCCGGCAGTCGGAAACCCGACCGTCGGCGTACCCAGGTCGTCTCCTGCCGGGTCTGCGGAGCGACCCTGCTGGCCGGCGCGGACCGCAAACTCGGCCGCTGCGCCACCTGCCCGTCCGACCTCGACGAGGAACTCCTCGACCGGCTGCGCGACTGGCGGGCCCGGGTCGCCGGGGCGCAGAAGGTCCCGGCATACGTGGTCTTCACCGACGCCACCCTGCTCGCACTGGCCGAACGCCGCCCCACCCGCCCGGCGGAACTGCTGGCCATCGCCGGGATCGGCCCCCGCAAGGTCGCCCTGTACGGCGACGCGGTGCTCGCCCTGGTCGACGGCGTCCGGGTCGACGACGTGCTGCTGACGGAGGAGTCCGAGCCGACGCCGGGCTGAGCCGAGGGGCCCGTCGGCGGGTGTCGGAAGAAAGTTCCGCAATCTCGCCGTAATTCGTTTGCCCTCCTGCCCGAAGGAGGCATAGCCTCATGGCACACCTCGCGAGCGGCGGCTTTCCGGCTGCTCAAGAGGGGTATTGAGTCCGATGTTGGCGACGAGCGAGAGTCAGGAGGTGGCCCCGATGGGGACGACCTATGTCACCCAGCGACCGTGGGCGCTGCCTGCTGCCCCAGCTCCGGTGTCAGAGGTCGGCGGCATGCTGATCACTGAACTCCTCCAGCGTTCGCAGGCGCACCAGGTCCTGACCCAGACCGAGCTGGTTCAGGCCCCAGCGGCTGCCGATCGCCAGGGGACCAATGGATTCACGGGCAATGGCATCCGCGTCGGCGTCAAGCGGGTGGATGTCAGCGGGGTTCCACCTCGAGGGAGACCGGTCTAACACAGACCAGCCGGCTCACCTCGAGGCCGCGGACCCCGTACACCGGGATCCGCGGCCTTAGTCATTTCCGCACTGCCGCACGTAAGTCGGAACAGCGATCTACGAGATCGAAACGAGAGAGAGGTGACCGGGCGATGAGTCTGGCGTTGGCCCCCCTCGACGCGAACGTCGAGCTGGAGGCGAACCTGCCCTGCCGGAAGTTCGACCCCGACCTGTGGTTCGCCGACTCGCCTGCCGAGCTGGAGCTGGCCAAGTCGCTCTGCGGGGACTGCCCGCTGCGCGTCGAGTGCCTCGCCGGTGCGGTGGAGCGGGAGGAGCCGTGGGGTGTCTGGGGCGGCGAGATCTTCGAGCGTGGCGCGGTCGTTCCGCGCAAGCGGCCCCGTGGTCGCCCGCGCAAGGAGGACGTCGCCCGGGACGCGGCGCTGCGGGTCGAGGCCCAGGCGCGGCTGGCGGCCAGTGGCCTTGCCGAGTCGCGCAGCGCGGTCCGGTTGGCGGCCTGACATGAACCCGATCCGTACGAACGCCGGTCTGGTATCGGCGCCGAACACCGCGATGGCCGCGGTGTCGAGAACCCACACTGCCACGCCCATCCGAGACGGAGCCACCAAGATGCATCTCATCCACGAAGCGTTGTCACGGGCTCGAATGCGCCTGCCTCAGGCCGGTCGCAGCACCACGAGCACTGAGGCAACCCGATCCGCCCGCACCATCGCGCTGGAGGCCCGTCGCCGGGCCGCCCGCGAGCTGGGCAGCCTGTGAGCCGTCGGCCAAGGCCGTCGGTAGGTAACCGAATCTGAGATCCGAAACAGCCGGGCCGGTCGCAACGGGGGTACACCCTCCGCCGCGACCGGCCCGACGTCGTTGTGCGGCTGGCGGGAAGAGTCAGGCCACCGGGGCGAACCCGGGCAGCCAGCGCTCCACGATGCCCCGGTAGGGCGCCTTCGCCTCCAACTGGCAGAGCACCCCGATCGAACCGAGGGTCACCCGGTGGATCAGCAGGTACGACGGCGGCAGGTTGAGCTGCCGCGAGAGCTGGTACGCCGGCGAGCGCGGGTTGGCGAGCCGGGCCGCCTCGACCCGCAGCCACGCTCGGCTGAACCGGAACTCCTCGACCGAGAGCGGTTGCAGGATCGGCATCAGGAAGTCGAGTACCGCCTGGGCGTCGATCGGGGAGTCGAGCCGGATGAAGCCCTCCTCGCGCAGCCCGGCCACCACCGCGTCGGCGTCCCCGGCCAGGGCCAGCCGGACCAGCCGGCCGATCGGCTCCGGGTGCCCGCCGGGCAGCCGCGCCACCGCGCCGAAGTCGATCACGCCGAGTCGCCCGTCCGGCAGCAGCCGGAAGTTGCCGGGGTGCGGGTCGGCGTGCAGCAGTCCGGCGCGCATCGGCGCCGAGAAGTGCAGGGTGGCCATCAGCCGGCCGGCCTGGTCCCGGTCGCTCGCGGACCCCGAGTCGATGATCGCCGACAGCGGAGTGCCCTCGACCCAGTCGGTGACGAGTACCCGGGGCGCCGCCGCGACCACGCCGGGTACGAAGATCTCCGGATCGTCGGCGTACGCGGCGGCGAAGATCCGCTGCGATTCCGCTTCGAGTTCGTAGTCCAGCTCCTCGCTGATCCGGGCACGCAACTCGCTGAGCAGCGGTTTGATGTCCAGGCCGGGCTGGATCGCCCGGAACATCGCACCGAGCCGGGAGAGCTGCTTCAGGTCGGAGAGGAGCGCCGGTCCGGCACCCGGGTACTGCACCTTGACCGCCACCGGGCGACCGGCCGGAACCGTCGCAACCGCCTTGGTCGCCGCCTTCGTGCCGCGTCGCCGGCCGGTCGGGGTGGTGCCCTCGACCTTCCAGATCGCCCGGTGCACCTGGCCGATGCTCGCGGCGGCGGCCGGCTTGTCGTCGAACTCCACGAACAACGACCGCCAGTCCGGCCCGAGTTGCTCGGCGAGCACCTTGTGCACGCTGGCCGCCGGGAGCGGTGGAGCCGCCTCCTGGAGCTTGGTCAACGCCTGCCGGTACGGCGCCGCGACCTCCTCGGGCAGGGCCGCCTCGAACACGGACAGGGCCTGCCCGAACTTCATCGCCCCGCCCTTGAGCTGGCCCAGCACGCTGAAGAGTTGCTCGGCGGTGCGCTGCTGGATTTCGTTGGAGATCACCTCGGAGGCGAGTCCGGTGACCCGCTTGCCCACGCCGAGGACGGTCCGGCCAGCGAAGCCGAGTGGCAGAGCGGCGAGCTTGGCGGTCCGGGAGACGGCCCGGCGCGGGATGTCGGTCACCAGATCATTGTTACCGACTCGACGAGATCCGGTCCGCCGTCGGCGGGTGGCTCGGGCCACGTCCTGGTCACCGTCGACCGGCAACGGCCCGATCCGGGCGGCGGAATCCGCCCCACCGTGTCCCGGCGTACCCGACTGGGTCTGGCCGTCGCGCTGGTCCGGTTCGTACGACGCGGTCCGCTTCCGACCGGCGGGGGCGGTTCCGCCGGACCCCGAAGTCGCCATCCTGGTGACGTCGGCCTTGATGAACTCGGCCGGCCGCGCCCGAACCGGCACCCGTCGTCGCCGGCTGTCGAGGGTTCAGACGGGATCCGGGTCCGGGGATCGGGGTGGGGTTTCCGGAGCATGCGGCGCGCGGCGGGGCGGCGTACCGCGCCGTCGTGCGGTGCAGCCACATGCCGGGTGCGGCGGCCAGGTACGCCGGCGCAGCCGACCGGCGCCGGTCACCTCGACCGCCCCGCCCACCGTCTCCGGGGTACCGCCGTCGAGGAAGGTGAGGATCTCGCCGACCGCGTAGCCGACCGCCGTGACCAGGGTCGAGGTCAGGCAGGGTTCCCGGCCGTCACCGCCGGCCAACTGGGCGGCGAGGCCCGGCCAGCCGGGGTCGCGGTCCTGGCGGTGCAGGTCGACGCAGTTGAGGCAGGGCGATCCGGCGGCCCGGACCAGTGGGCCGACGACCGGGACACCGTCGCGGATGGTCAGCAGCAGGTGCGCCTGCCGGTGCTGGGCGTAGCCGGCGGCGAGCAGTCCGGCGGGGCGGTCCGCCCCGACCTGGACCACCAGGTCGGCACGGCCGCGCCGGACCGGCCGGGTGGCGGTGCCGGGTGCGGACCGGGCGATCGCGTCCACGACGGCGGCGGCGCTCGGCCGGCGTACGTCGGTGGCCAGCAGCCCGCCCCCGGTGGTGTCCGTCGGCCCGACCTGGCCCCGCAGGTCCGGATGTACCTGTCCGACGCCGGCCTGGGCCAGCGTCACCGCCACCGGGGCGGCCAGCCGGCCCTGACCGGTCACCACGATCCGGGCCGCGGCCCGGCGCCGGAGCAGTTGGGCCGGGGTGCCGGGTGAGTCCCGCCCGTGCAGGGCGAGCGCCGCCGCCTCGGCGGAGAGCCGCTGCCGGGCCGGCTCGGGCAGGTCGGTGGGGAGCAGGGTGTGCGCGGCGACCACCAGGCCGGCGGCGCGCAGGGTGTCGATCAGGGTACGGGCGTCGTCGCGGGAGACGTTGATCGTGGCGGCGTGGTCCAGTACGGCCCGCTCGCTGCGGCTGCCGTCGAGCAGGTCGAGCAGTCGGGCGGCGGCCGGGTTGGCGACCTCGAGCAGGACCGCGCGACGGGGGTCGAGGCCGAGTTGCAGGGTGTGCCGGTCACGCCAGAGTCGGGCGAGGCCGGGCAGCAGGGTGGGGCGGGGCAGCACGCTTCTGGTCATGGGGCGACACGCTGTCACCGCCCGGGTGCGGGCCGGCGGCGGTTGTCCACAGCGGGTGGACGCTGTGCACTGCCCTATCCACAGGATCTGGGGTGTTATCCACAACCGATGGGTAACTACTGTCGCCGCGCGGACATCACAGCGGGTGTCCGCAGCGCGACAGTCAAAGCGGGAAGGGGTGGCGCTCGGCCACCCCTTCCCGCAGTCGCGCGTACTTCTCGATGATCAGACCTTGGCCTTGCCGAGGATCCGGTTGACGGTCGTGCCGCAGACCGGGCACTTGCCCTTGGCCATGTTCATGCCCGTCTTGGAAACCTCGACGTTGCCCTCGAAGTCACGCTTTTCCTTGCACTTCACGCAGTAACCGTTGTAGGTCTGGGCCTTCTCGGCCACGGTGCCCTCCTCGTCTCATCCGCCGGCTCTCGCGAGCCTGACGTGCGCCCGGCGGCGGGCGGCCACGTAGGCGCCAGCGCTGGGGTTTCTCCGCGGTCACCAATGTGACCGCCGGTCCGCGGACCCTACCCAGGTCTGGGCAGTTCCATGTCAGCGATCTGTCGACACTGTGAGGAAGCCGACGCCCAGAGTGTGCATGCCGGAATAGGTCGGATAAGTCAGTTTCGCAGGGACACGCCGGATGAACCGCGTCAGATCGCTGATCGGGGGGTGCCTGGCGGGCTCGACGGATGATCGTTTAACGTTGCCTCCGGCGTTCGGCCATCCGCCCCCGCCGAGCCGCGATCCCGGTTGATCATGGGTACGCAGACGATCACCGCAATGAATTTTTTCCGGACGGGTCACCGCTAACTGGTATTTTTCCGGCGGCTATCTATGGGTTGACTCTTGCGGTGACCTGGTCAGTACGCATTAGTTTTCCATCGTGAACGAAACCCGGGGCTGCGCGGGCCGCTAATGGCGGGGTTGCGTAAGCCGGTCGTCGAGGTACGGCGCAGTCAGCGTCGGCGCCGGACGGTGTCCGCCTACCGGGACGGCGAGCGCGTCGTGGTCCTGATCCCCGACCAGTTCTCCCGGGCCGAGGAGACCGAGTGGGTGGATCGGATGCTCGCCCGGCTCGCGGCCCGGGAGGAGCGGCTCGGACGTTCCGACGAGGAACTGCTGCTCCGGTCCCGTCGGCTGATCGACCGCTACCTGAGCGAGCACGGCCGGGTGGCGGTACCGGCCAGCGTGCGGTGGGTGACCAACCAGAACGGCCGCTGGGGCTCCTGCACCCCGGCCGACCGGACGATCCGGATCTCGCACCGGATCCAGGAGATGCCGGACTGGGTGATCGACTACGTGCTGCTGCACGAGTTGGCCCACCTCGTCGTGCCCAGTCACAACGCGCGGTTCTGGGAGCTGGTCGGGCGCTACCCGAAGACCGAACGGGCCCGGGGCTACCTGGAGGGCGTCGCGGCGACCGCCGGGATCGTCCTGCCGGACTGAGCCCGTACCGGTGCGCTCAGCCCGAGCCGGGGCGGGCGGTGCGTGGCGGTGTAGCCGCGCGCGGTGCGGAGCACTCGGGGTCGGTAAGGTCGGCGGGTGACCCGCCGTGTGATCGTGGTGATGCTCGGACCCGTCGCCTGGGCACCGCCCGGCACCGACCCGGCCCGCTGGCGGTCCGCGCTCGCCGAGGACGTGGTCGACCTGGTCGCCACCCTCGCCGAGGTGGAACCGGCGATCGCCGCCACCGCGCCCGACCGCCCGCTGGCCGAGGCGGTCGCCTGGCCCGGCATGCCGGTGTACGACCTGCCGACCAACCGGGTCGGCACCGCGCTGGACGCCGCGACCCGGGACGGCTACGACCAGGCCGCCGTGCTCGCCGCCGACGCGCCCGACGTGCCCGGCCTGATCCTCGGCAAACTGCTCCGCCCGCTGACCAGCCGGGCCGTCGCGGTCGCCCCCGCGACGCCCGGTCCCGGGCTGCTCGGCCTGGCGGCCCGGCTACCCGCGCCGGACTGGCTGCCGGAACTCGACCTGGACACCTCCGACGTCGAGCTGGTACGCGCCGCCGCGCCGCGAACGGCCGAGGTGGCGGTGGCCCCGGGCTGGCGACGGCTGCGCACCCCGGCCGACCTCGCGACCCTCGACCCGGCGGTCGAGGGCTGGGACACCACCCGGGTACTGCTCGGCGGCTGACCGCACGCCCGGCAGGCGTCGGTCACCGACCCCACGCCCGCCGGTCGCTGACTCCGCACGCCCGGCAGGCGTCACTGACTCTGTGTGCCGGGGCGTCGGTCACTTCGGGTCGCGCCGCTCCGGGCCCTGCTCGCCGGAGTCGCCCTCGGACTCGGGGTTGCCGAAGTCGAAGTCGTCCAGGTCGCCTAGGTCGAGTTGGGACCGGGCGAAGGCGTCCGGGTCGGCGAAGTCCTCCGCGGCGGGGAGCAGGTCCGGGTGCCCCCACAGCGCGTCCCGGCCGGCGATGCCCCGGTGCTCGGTGAGCGCCGCCCAGAGCGCGGCGGCCTCGCGCAGCCGGCGAGGTCGCAGCTCCAGCCCGACCAGCGCGGCGAAGGTCTGCTCGGCCGGACCACCAGCGGCCCGGCGCCGGCGGAACGCCTCGGCGAGCCGGTTCACGTTCGGCAGCCGGTCGGCGGCGGCGGTGTCGACGACGTGGCACACCCAGCCCTCGACCAGGGCCAGCGTGGTCTCCAGCCGGGCCAGCGACGCCTTCTGCGCCGGAGTGTCCTCCGGGGTGAAGATGCCCTCCACGGAGAGCGCCTGCATCGACTCCGGGTTCATCGGGTCGAGTCGGCCCATCGCCTCCTCGATCGCCTCCCGGTTCACCGTGATGCCGGTGGCGTACATCTCGACGGTGGTGAGGACGTGGCCGCGCAGCCACGGTACGTGCTGGAAGAGTCGCTGGTGGGCGGCCTCGCGCAGGGCGACGTAGAGGCGTACCTCGTCCTCGGGGAGTTCGAGGCCCTCGCCGTACGCCCGGATGTTGGCCGGCAGCAGCGCGGCCGTGCCGGCCGGGCCGAGCGGCAGGCCGATGTCGCCGGCCGAGAGCACCTCGGCGGCGAGCGAGCCGAGCGCCTGGCCGAGCTGCCCGCCGAAGAGCGCCCCGCCCAGCGTGGTCAGCATGGACTGCATCGGGCCGAGCTGCGACCGGGCCTCCGGCGGCACCAGGTCGCCCATCGCGGCCACCATCCGGCCGGCCACCGGGTCGCAGAGCTTCTTCCAGACGTCCAGCGTCTTGAAGATCCACTCGTTCCGGTTCCACGCGACCGAGCTGCGGATCCCGGAGGGGTGTGCCGAGGTCGGGTCGAGCCAGAGGTCGGCCAGCCGGAGCGCCTCCTCGACGGCGTTGCGCTCGTACGGCGTCACGGCCGGATCGCCGGCCGAGGAGAGCTGGCTCGCCGCGACCTGGCGGGCCAGATCCCAGTTGACCGGGCCGCTGCCCGGCGCGGCGAGCAGCTGTTGCAGCTGGGCCATGAACTGCTGCATCTGCTGCGGGTCGTTGGGGTCGGGCGGCTGGCCACCCGGCAGGGCGAAGCCGAACGGAATATCAGGCACCCGTCCACGGTACGCGCGCCGGAGGGTGTGCCGCCCGCCCAGGTGTCACGCCGTGGGCGAACCTCGGGGTTCGCCGACCGGGCCGGAGGTGCCCTCTGGGTACGCTTCCGGACATGAGACGTCGCGGTGTCACGGTTCTGCTCGGCGCGGTGATCACCGCCCTGCTCAGCATCGGCGTCCTCGCCGCCCCGATCCCGTACGTCGTGCTCGGTCCGGGGCCGACGGTGGACACGCTGGGCCGGCAGAACGACAAAGAGGTGATCCAGGTGTCCGGCCGGGAGACCTCGACCTCGGGCGGACAGCTCCGGCTGACCACGGTCGGCGTGCAGCCCGACGTCAAGCTGCTCTCCGCGATCGCCGGTTGGCTCTCCTCCGACGAGGCCGTGGTGCCGTACGAGTTGATCTACCCGCCGGGTCAGACCCAGGAGCAGGTGGAGGAGCGCAACGCGGAGGACTTCGCCGCCTCGCAGACCAGCGCCGAGACCGCGGCGCTGCGCGAACTCGGCTATCCGGTGCAGGTCGTGGTCAAGACCGTCACCCCGGGGGCCCCGTCGGAGGGGATTCTCAAGGTCGGCGACGTTATCACCTCGGTCGACGACAAGCCGGTGGTGGTGGCGAGCACTCTGACCGACCTGATCCGGGCCCGTCCGGCCGGCTCCTCGCTGAAGATCGGCTACACCCGGGACGGCAAGCCGGCCACCGCGACCATCGTCAGCGCCGCCGCCGACAACAACCCGCCGCGGATCGGTGTGGAGATCGAGCAGCAGCAGCCGCACCCGTTCGAGTTGAAGATCGACCTCGGTGACATCGGCGGGCCGAGTGCCGGGCTGATGTTCGCGCTCGGCATCGTCGACAAGCTCCGGAGCGAGGACCTGACCGGCGGAAGGATCATCGCTGGTACCGGCACCATCAACGACCTCGGTGAGGTCGGCCCGATCGGCGGTATCCCGCAGAAGCTGGTCGGCGCGAAGCACGCGGGCGCGAAATATTTCCTCGTACCGGCCGACAACTGCGAGGAGGCCGTCCGCAACGCGCAGTCGGGGCTGCCGATGGCCCGGGTCGGGACTCTCGACGAGGCGCTGAGCGCGCTGGAGACGATCCGCGCCGGAGGCCAGCCGCCGAAGTGCTGAGGCGTTACGCGGTGTCGGTGTCGGGCTACTGTCCGGCACCGGTATGACGGCGCGTCGGTGACCACGCGTCCCGTCCGGCTGACCGGTCGTTTCCGGCCGGCCCGACGGGGGACCGATCGTACTCAGGAATACCCCGTAGTCTAGGTGCTCTGATCAGAGCCGGTCATTGCCGAAGGTGCGGAGCCAACAGTGGTCATGCGTAGCAGCCCCATACCCAGAATGAGTCGACGCGGTCGCGTCACGGTCGGCGTACTCCTCGGGGTGTTCCTGCTCCTCACCTTGCTGGGCTGGGGCGTCCAGGCGTGGACCGACTGGCTCTGGTTCGACGAGGTGCAGTACACCCGGGTCTTCAGCGGGGTGCTGGTCACCCGGATCCTGCTCTTCGTCGTGATCGGCCTGGCCATGGCGCTGCTGGTCAGCGGCAACATGTGGCTGGCCTACCGGCTGCGGCCGGTGCTCCGACCCAATTCGCCGGAGCAGGTGACCCTGGAGCGCTACCGTTCGGTGCTGGCCCCCCGGCTCGGCACCTGGCTGGTCGCGGTCGGGATCATCGTCGGACTCTTCGCCGGCCTCTCCGCGCAGACCCGATGGGGTCAGTGGATGCTGTTCCGGAACTCGCAGACGTTCGGCATCGAGGACCCGGAATTCAAGATCGATATCGGGTTCTACGTCTTCCAGTTCCCGTTCCTGCGCTATCTGCTCGGCGTCGGCTTCACCGCCGTGGTGCTGGCGGTGATCGGCTCGCTGGCGATGCACTACATCTTCGGCGGGGTGCGGCTACAGGGCGTCGGCGACCGGATGACCAGCGCCGCCCGGGCCCACCTGACCACGCTGGTCGCGGTCTTCGTACTGCTCAAGGCGCTGGCGTACGTGCTCGACCGGCGGGCGATGCTGCTGGAGTTCAACGAGGGCGTCAACCTGTACGGCGCCGGCTACGCCGACATCAACGCGCTGCTGCCGGCCAAGGAGATCCTCGCGTACATCTCGGTGGTGGTCGCGCTGGCGATCATCCTCTTCTCCAACGCCTTCATCCGGAACCTGGTCTGGCCCGGCATCTCGCTCGCCCTGCTCGGCATCTCGGCGGTGGCGATCGGCGGCATCTACCCGTGGGCGGTGCAGACCTTCGAGGTCAAGCCGAGCGTCAAGGACAAGGAAGCCGCGTACATCGAGCGCAGCATCACCGCCACCCGGGACGCCTTCGGGCTCGCCGGCACCGTGACGGCGCCGTACAACGCGGGGAACCTGAGGCCGCCGGAGACGCTGGCCACCGAGAACGCGGTGGTGCCGAACATCCGGCTGCTGGACCCGCAACTGGTCTCCGAGACCTACACCCAGCTCCAGCAGGTGCGGGGCTTCTACGACTTCGGCCCGAAGCTCGACATCGACCGTTACCAGGTCAACGGCGAGACCCAGGACTACGTCGTCGGCATGCGGGAGATCAACTATCTGGAGCTGACCGACCAGCAGAGCAACTGGATCAACCGGCACACCGTCTTCACCCACGGGTACGGCCTGGTCGGTGCGCCCGCCAACCAGGTGGTCTGCGGCGGCCAGCCGTTCTTCGTCTCCGGCTTCCTCGGTGAGCGCACCGAGGAGGCGTGCTCGTCGGCGACCGAGACGATCCCGGCCAACCAGTCGCGGATCTACTACGGCGAGCAGATGGACGGCAGCGACTACGCGATCGTCGGGCAGACCGACGGGAACAACCCGGTCGAGTTCGACCGGCCGACCGGCCGGGACGGCGGCGAGCAGTACTACACCTACACCGGTTCGGGCGGGGTCGAGATCGGCTCGTTCGGGCGCCGGCTGCTCTACTCGATCAAGGAGCAGGAGCCGAACTTCGTGCTCTCCGGGGCGATCAACGACGCCTCCAAGCTGCTCTACGTGCGTAACCCCCGCGACCGGGTGGAGAAGGTCGCGCCGTTCCTCACCCTGGACGGCGACCCGTACCCGGCGGTGGTCGGCGGGCGGATCCAGTGGATCGTCGACGGCTACACCACGGCGGCCACCTACCCGTACGCCGAGCAGGTGAACCTCCAGGAGGAGACCGCCGACGAGCTGACCGGGCTGGGCACCTTCGAGTTGGCCCGGGAGGACATCAACTACATCCGGAACTCGGTGAAGGCGACCGTCGACGCGTACGACGGCACGGTGACGCTCTACCAGTTCGACGAGAGCGACCCGGTGCTGAAGGCATGGAACAAGGCGTTCGGCGGCGATCTGGTGAAGCCGAAGTCGGAGATCCCGGCCGACCTGGCGGCACACTTCCGCTACCCGGCCGACATGTTCAAGGTGCAGCGCAACCTGCTGGCGAAGTTCCACGTCACGGACCCGTCCGAGTTCTTCTCCGGGCAGGACTTCTGGGAGGTGCCGAACGCGCCGGACGCGCCGGACTCCGGTAAGAAGCAGCCGCCGTACTACCTCTACACCCAGTTGCCGGAGCAGGAGGAGCCGCGCTTCCAGCTCACCTCGGCGGTCACCCCGGCCGGCCGGCAGAACCTCGCCGCGCTGATCAGCGGGTCCTACCTCAACGGCCAGCCCCGGTTGGAGGTGCTGGAACTGCCCGACCAGACGGCGGTATCCGGGCCGGTCCAGGTGCACCAGAAGATGACCAACAACGCCAACATCCGGCAGGAACTCAACCTGCTCTCCTCGAACCAGGCCCAGGTGCAGTACGGCAATCTGCTCTCGCTGCCCTTCGGCGACGGCATGCTCTACGTCGAACCGGTCTACGTGAAGAGCAACCAGACGAACGCCTATCCGCTGCTGCAACGGGTGCTGATCTCGTACGGCGACGGCGGCCAGTACGTCGCACTCGCGAACAGCCTCGAAGAGGGCATCAAACAGCTCGTCGAGCAGGGCAAGAAGGCCGCCCCGACGACGCCGACGACGCCACCGCCACCGACCGACGGCGGCACGAACCCGACGCCCACCCCGACGGCACCACCGGCGGACACCAATCCGCAGATGACGGCGGAGCTGGCCGCCGCCGCGAGCAAGGTGCAGGCCGCGATCGTCGAGGTCAAGGCCGCCCAGACCGCCGGCGACTTCGAGCGGTACGGCCGCGCGCTGAAGGCGCTCGACGACGCGATGACCGAGTTCCAGAACGCCCAGCGGACGGCGGGCGGTGACCGGGCACCGAATTCGGGCGCATCTCCGGCCCCGGCCGGCTCACCGGCTGCGAGTGGCGGTACGCCCAGCCCGCCACCGGCTTCCCCGAGCGGCTGACCAGGTCGTACGCGGATTCCCGGCGGCGGCGATATGGTCGCCGCCGGGTAGTTCGCCCCCCGTTTTGCGGGGCGTGGGCGGTGTGCGCTAGTGTTAACGAGCCGACGCGGGGTGGAGCAGCTCGGTAGCTCGCTGGGCTCATAACCCAGAGGTCGCAGGTTCAAATCCTGTCCCCGCTACCAGAGAAACAGTAGTAAGAACCCGGTTTCCCGACTATGGGGCCGGGTTCTTGCTTTTCCTATGTTCCTACTCCCGACGCGTGGTCGTCAGGCATTGCGACGCTCGGACGTGCGGCGCCGATCGAGAGGTTTTCAAGTTGGACTTCGGACGCAGTTGGGCTAAGGTTCATCCGGCGACGCGGGGTGGAGCAGCTCGGTAGCTCGCTGGGCTCATAACCCAGAGGCCGCAGGTTCAAATCCTGTCCCCGCTACCACGAAGTAGCAGATTACGGGCCGGTTCTCGCAAGATCGAGAACCGGCCCGTAATCGTTAGTCCGCCCGACGCGACGTCAGCCTGTAACAAGGGGCGATACAAAGGTGGACCCGGACGGAACGCTGGTTCAGCGCAGGCGGTATGCCTGGATCACGGTTTGGGTGACGGTGTTGCCGTTGGTGTCGGTGGCGGTGGCCCGCAGCGAGGCGTGGCCGGTGCCGGTGGGGTGGGTCACGGTAGCTGTCCAGGCGCTGCCGTCAGGGCGCAGGGTGGCGTTCTTCCAGGTTCTGCCTGCGTCGTAGGAGATCTGGACGGTCAGGGTTCGGACCGGGGCGGCCGGCGCTCCGGATTGGGGTTCCACCCGGACGGGGATATCGAAGACTTGTCCGGCGGGGGCGGCGTTGTTGGTGTCGAGAGTGGGAGTGAACCGTACGGTCGAGGCCGGTGGTTTGGTGGTCCCGTTGCCGTCGGTCCGCTGAGAGGGAAAGGTCCAACTGGCGCTCACCTCAGTGCTCAGGTCGGTGAAGCTCCGTTTGGCCGACGTCTCCAGGCGATACCGGGCGGCGTCGGGCGGTACCAGGAAAGTGCCCCAGGCATTCCAACCGGGTCCGGTGTACTCGCCGACCAGGTGTCCGTTGCGGTACAAGGCGGTCCGGGCGTCGTCGAGGCTTGACGAGATACCGGGATGGCCGGCGTGGTCTGCGTGCAGCGGTATGTCGATTTCGATGTAGTCGCCGCGCCGGACGATGCCCTGGTCCGGCCATCGGGTTGCCAGGGTGGGCGCGTACGGGGCGGAATTCCAGGCGTCGCGGTACTGGCGGCCGGCCTGGTAGGTCGTAGGCCGCGAATCCAGGAATATGGCCTTGTCCAGCCAGCCATCCTCGGTCGGTACGCCGATCGCCGTGTTCGACACCCGCCCCGTCTCGTTGGTGTTGTGGAATTCGACCAGGGTGCCGGGCACCGTGACCGGCACGGGGGCTCCGGAGGACATCTCCTTTGCCGGGAACACGGTCCGTACACCAGCCAGGCCGGTCTCGCCGCGGAACTCGTTCCTGACGGTGGCCAGGTCGCTGCGGTCGTAGGTGCGGGTGAATCCGTTCGGCAGGCTGCCGGGGATGGTCTCACTCAGCACGTACAGGTAGGGGGTCGCCGGCACGTCCGGATCAGTCCATTGGCTGTCGACCCAGGAAACGAACCGGTCCGCTGGTACGGCCGGTCCGATCTGACCGATGAAGTGTCCGGCGTAACTGGTGTGATCGGACGAGATCCCGTAGCCCACTCGTTCCCCGCTGAAGATCGCGGTTGTCTGGGCTAGGACAGGGGCAGCGGACGCCTCCGGGACGGTCACCTTGACGGGCCCGGCCCGGCGGGCATCGACGGTAAGGGTGGTGTCGCCGGTGACCAGCAGTTCCGGCTTGACGATCTGCGCAGACGTGTCCTGGTCGCCGTCACCGTTGACGTCCCACAACCTGCTGTGCAGGCCGTACCGGCCCTTTGGCACTCGCACTTCGGCGACGCCGTCGGCGTCCGGGTCATCCACACTGATCCAGCTGGGCATGTTCCCGTCCAGCCGGGCCAGATCGGTTGCGTGGTTCGGGGTCCTGGCGCCACTGCGGTCGAGGTGGGTGACCCTGACGGTGAAGGTTTCCACCTCTTTCTCCACGGCAACCGGGGTGCTCAGCACGGTCGCACCTGCCCGGGCGACGATCCGTCCAGCGAAGAGTCCGTCGGCGCCGTCGACGGTGGTGTCGGCCGTGACGGCGACCTCGGCCCGGCCACCCGCCGGCACCGTCACCCGATCGGCGGCGAGGGTGAACATCCCGGCCGGTGCGGGTTCGCCGTCCGGGCCGGTCACCTCTGCCGCCAACTCCAGAGTCACCGCCGTCGGGCCGTGGTTGCGGTAGGCGACGGTCCGGCGGACCGGTTCGTCGTCGTGGTGCGGCCACGACGCCTTACCGAACATGATGCTGGCCGGCTCCGAGACGACCGTCTGGGCGACAGCGCGGGCGACGTCGACCCGACCGGCACCCTGCTGGTACACCGTCTGGCCGGGCTGCGGCGCGGCCGACCCCATCAGCGTGCCCTTGAGCTGCCCCGCCGTCCAGTCCGGATGCTGCTGCGCCAGCAACGCGACCGCACCAGCCACGTGGGGGCTCGCCATCGACGTACCCGACGCCTGGACATATTTGTCACCCGCCATCGGGATGCCGAGTAAGGTGCCGGCCGCACGGGCGGCGGCGATGTCCACCCCCGGCGCGGTGATGTCCGGCTTGATCCCGCCATCACCGACCCGTGGCCCCGTGCTGGAAAAGGCGGCGAGCCTGTCTTCCCTGTCCACGGCGCCGACGCTGAGCGCCGCGTCCGCGCTGGACGGCGACGACACCGGGGAAAACTCGTTGTTGCCGGCGGCGACCACGAACAGCGTCCCGGTCTGCGCCGTCAGCGTGTTGATTGCTTCCTCCAGCGGATCGAGCCCTGGCCGATCCCTGCCGCCCAGGCTGAGATTGACCACCGTCGCCCGTTTCTCGACCGCGGCCCAGTGCATCCCGGCCAGGATCGCCGACTCCTGGCAGAAATCACCACAGACCTTGCCCGACAACAGCGTGGCCCCCGGGGCCACACCCCGGTACTTGCCACCGGAGGCGGCGCCGCTGCCGGCGATGATCGAGGCCACGTGGGTACCGTGTCCGACCGTGTCCCTCGCGTCCGGTGCGTCGCTGAAGTTCCGCGTCTCCGCCACATTCAGGTCCGGATGGTCGTCGTCGACGCCGGAATCGAGAACCGCGACCCGTACCCCCCGACCGGTGAAACCTGCCTGATGAGCGGCCGGGGCACCGATCTGCGGCACGCTATGCTCCAGCGACAGATCCCGCCTGCCGTCGAGCCAGATCCTGTCGACCCCACCCGCAGTCTGTGACCGGACCCCGGCCCGGGTACGAGTGACAGACGCCCACACCTCACCGATCCGCGCCTTCGGCGCATCGAGAGCCGCCCCGTTCACCGCAGGCAGGTCCGCCACCACCCGGACACCCGCGATCCCCGCTGCGGTCCGCCGGTCACCCGCCCGGCCGTACGTCACCAGCAGGGGCAACGACTTCCGGGCCGTGTCGTCGTACCCGGACCGGATTAGTTCCGTCACCTCGAACAGCCGTGGATCCAGCTTGCCCGCCCTCAGCAGCGGTACCGCGTCCTGCGGAACAACGCTGACGTTTCCACCGGTCCAACTGGTCACGAATCGCATCTTCGACCGCCCTGGGCCGCGCTGGATGCTCGTCCGTGTCCCGCGCACCGTCACCCGATCACCAGTCAGCAACGTGACCGTGACCGGCCGCCCTCCGGTCGGCCTACCGTTGCCAACGGCCGCGATCCCCGCGCGATCCCCCGGTACGGACCCCGGCCGACCCGCGCCCGGCGGCACGTTTGCCCAGCTGGCCGTCTCCGCCCCGAGCACGAGCGCGAGAACGCATCCCGCAACAGTGGCCGATCTACCTCGTCGATGCATATATCCTCCAAGGACTTGGACCATCGCGAGTACGACTCCCGGCGAGCCGGGAGGGTGACAATCGCGGCGTATGGGCTTCACGCGCGGTGCAGGCATGGCGAGGCCCGGGCACTGCCCGGCTCCAGATCTGGCCGCGCAACTGACCAGCCGGCGGGCTGACTGTCAGAGCCCACACTCCGGCGAGCGATTTTGGCGGTAACCATCCGGCGACGGCTGACACACAGATGGGTGGACGCATCGTCAAACCGGAGGTTCGTCACGTGCGATTCAGAAGATTGTCGCCGTTCGTCATGGGGACGGCGTTGGCTGTCGCCTTCGGCGCTCAGGCAGTTGCCACCTCAGCGGTCGCCCCGGTCGCACGATGAGCTGGGCGGAGCGGCGTGGCGAGCAGTGGTTCAACGGCATCTTCGCCGCCCACTACCCGGACATCGTCAGGTACGGGCTCCGGCGGCTGGCGGATGCCGACACGTCGGTCGAGATCGCACAGGAGGTGTTCGAGGTGGCGTGGCGCCGGCGTGAGGACGTGCCCGACAACAGCCTGCCCTGGCTGTACGGGGTCGCCCGCCGCCTCCTCGCCAATCACTGGCGGGCCCGGCGGACGAATCCTCCGGCGTACCCGCTGCCGCCCGATACCGCCGCGATCCAGTCGGCGAACGGATTCGACCCCAGCTCGGTCCCGGTCATCGCCGACCTGCGCGCGGCCCTTGCCCGACTTCCCGAGATCGATCGAGAGATCGTCCGCCTGATCGGCTGGGAGCAGCTCACCATCGCCGAGGCCGCCCAGGTGCTGGGTTGTACTCGGACAGCGGCAAAGGTCCGCCTGCACCGCGCCCGGCGACGGCTCGCCACCGTGCTGGCCGCACCTGTCCCGACCACCTCGCCGGCCCACGGCCGCGGCACCCAAGTGAAGGCAACGGCATCATGAAGGCTGAAGAGCAGATCCGCACCGCATTCGGACCGGCCGATCCGGCCCGCGACACGACCATCGCCCCGCCGCCGGTCACGCCCGCGCAACTCATCGCCCGAGCCGAGACCGCCGTGGCCGGATCCTCCCGTCCGCTGCTGCCCCGGCGCCGGCAGATACTGCTCGGCGGAGCCGCGGTGGCGGCGGCCGTCGTCACCGCGTACGCGCTGCCGAGAGGATCGACCGGCGGGGCGCACGTGCCGAGCGGGCCGGACAACACCGCGATCGGCCAGGTCCTGCTGCCGGTCGCCTACCAGTTCGACACCAACCCGCAGCCCGCCGCCGCCCAGCTACGCGCCCTCGCCGGCCGGATCACCGACGCCCCGTACGACGGCAGGTCCGGCCGGTACGCGTACTGCCACGACAAGTCCTGGGGTACCTCGGTGCTCTCGAACGAGGGCCACGAGTTGAGGTATGTCGAGGAGCGCCGGCGGTGGACCGCGCCGGACGGCAGCGGCCGTTCCCGCCTGACGACCCTGGCGGCGGAGTTCACCAGCGAGGAGTCCCGGCGGTACTGGGAGCGGGAACTCCCCAAGTTCGGCCATCCGCCGATCCCCAACGAGACGACCACCGACATCCCCCCGGTCGCCCCGGCCCCAACAGCCGACCCCGGAGAGGCGGCCCGCCCAACCGACCGGACCCAGCCGCCCACCGACCCCACCGCGCTCGCCACACTGCTACGGGCGAAGTACGGCGCGTCCCACGCCACCAAGTGGACCACGGAGTTGTACCAGCGCTACGTCGTACCCCGGCAGGTGCGTGCGCAGGTCCTGCTCACCCTGGCCAACCTCGACGGGTTCCTGTGGCGCGGCGTGGCCACCGACCGGGCAGGACGCAAGGGCGTCGCGATAAGCACGACCATGACGCCGCCGGCCGACAGCGGCGACCGTAATCATTACGAGTACGTGCTGATCTTCGACGAACGCACCGGCGGCCTGCTCGCCAGGGAGGCCACCATCCTGACGCCGCGCCGTGAACCGCTCAGCTACACACTGATCCTCGACTCCAGCAGAACCGACCAGTTCGGCTGACACCGCGCCGGTCTGGCCAGGGGCGCGCCGCTCGCGGATGGGCGGCGCGCCGCTGTGCCAGAAACCGTCGCCGCCACCTGCCCACGGTCGGCGGGTGAACCTCCGGACCTGGCGCCACATCCACGGTCGAGGCGCCCTCGTCGGGTGTCCGGTAGTCGTCGGCAGAGAAGGCGCGCTCGGCGTTGACGCCCCGTGCCGGCGTGCTTAACTGTTGGGCGATGACGCTCAGCTCGCGCGAGGTCGACCTGTTCGAGGGCTCCAGGGGCCGCTTGGAGGCGATCGCCTACCGTCTGCTGGGCTCGGCGGCCGACGCCGAGGACGCGGTTCAGGACACGTTTCTGCGTTGGCAGGCGGCCGACCGCGAACACATCGAAACGCCCGAGGCGTGGCTGACGAAGGTACTCACCAACCTGTGCCTCAACCAGCTCACCTCGGCGCGGTCCAGGCGCGAGACCTATGTGGGGCAGTGGCTACCGGAGCCGGTACTCGCCGGGGACCGGATGCTCGGTCCGGCCGAAACCGCCGAGCAGCGCGAGCAGGTCTCGATCGCGGTGCTCACCCTGATGGAACGGCTGTCGGCCAACGAGCGCGCGGTATACGTGCTGCGCGAGGCATTCGGTTATCCGCACGGCGAGATCGCGCAGATCCTTGATGTCACCGAGACGAACTGTCAGCAGATCTACCGGCGCGCCAAGCAACACCTCGGCACCGACCGGACGCGCGTGGAGATCGACGCTGCCGCCGCAGGCAAGATCGTCGAGGAGTTTCTCGCCGCGGCCCGCAGCGGCGATACCGAGCCGCTGGTCAGGCTGCTGACCGACGACGCGGTGAACGTCGCCGACGGCGGCGGCCAGGTCCCGGCCCGCGGCACCCCGATCATCGGCGCCCTCGCTGTCGCGCGATTCCTGCGCGGCGTCTTCACGCTGACCGACGCCAAGCGGGCCCTCTACCGGAGCCTGGTCGGCGGCGATTTCGCGGTGTACGCCGCCGTCGTCAACGGCGGCCCTGCGGCGCTGGTGGTGACCGTCGACCGGGTCGTCGGCGTCATGTCGCTCGACGTGACCTCCGGCGGCGTGGCTGCCATCCACGTCCAGGTCAACCCCGACAAGCTGGACCGCATCACGCGGCAATGGGTGGCGTCCGAGCGCGGTGAGCCACTCGGCATCGATTGAACCCTTTTTCAGCCTGAACCGCGCGGCGGGCACGTACCCCGTCCGACCTTGCGGCTCGCCGGAGCGCAAGGGGAGGTTTGAAATGGTTCGTTGGTGACCCAGGTTACAAGCGACTTCTGTCAGGGATCGCGTCGCCGTCCGGTTCAGGAAGCGAGTACCCCACACCAGACAGGAGTCGGGACATGAAGCACCGCATCGTCGTCCTCGGGGCCGGATACGCCGGAGCCCACGCCGCCGGCCGCCTCGCCCGGCGGCTGCACTCCGACGACACCGAGATCACCCTGGTCAACGCCGACCCGGACTTCGTCGAGCGGGTCCGGTTGCACCAGCTCGCGGCCGGGCAGGACCTGCGGCACCGGGCGTTGCGCGACGTCTATGCGGGCACGGGGGTCACGGTACGACCGGCGCGGGTCACCGCCGTCGATGTCGACCGCAGGACCGTCGAGCTCGTCGACCAGCACGGTGCCGACGAGATCGGCTACGACACTCTCGTCTACGCCCTCGGCAGTACCGTTGCCGACCACGGTGTCCCCGGCGTCGCCGAGCACGCCTTCCACGTCGCGGGCAGGCCGGGGGCGCTGCGGTTGCGCGAGCGTCTGCACGACCTCGCCCGGGGCGCGACCGTACTGGTCGTCGGTGGCGGGCTCACCGGCATCGAAGCAGCCACCGAGCTCGCCGAGAGCAGGCCGGACCTCGACGTCGCGATCGCCGCCCGCGGTGGCATCGGCGACTGGCTGAGCGACAAGGCCCGGCGGCACCTGCGCGGCGTCTTCGACCGGCTCGGCATCACCGGGTACGAGCACACCGACATCACCCGCGTCGACGAGACCGGCGTGTTCACCGGCGACGCCGGGCGGATCCCGGCCCAGGTGACCGTCTGGACGGCGGGCTTCGCCACGCACCCGATCGCCGCCGCCACCACCCTGGAGGTCGCCGACACCGGGCAGATCGTCGTCGACAACACCATGCGCTCGGTCTCGCATCCCGATGTGTACGCCGTCGGCGACGCCGGGATCGCTCAGGGAGCGGGCGGCAAACCACTGCGGATGTCCTGCGCCTCGGGGATCCCGATGGCCTGGCAGGCCGCCGACGCCATCGCCGGGCGCCTGACCGGTCGCACCGTTCCCAGGTTCCCGCTCGGCTACTTCCTGCAATGCGTCAGTCTCGGTCGCCACGACGGCATCATCCAGTTCGTCACCTTCGACGACCAGGCCAGGTCATCCGCCATCACGGGCCGCCCGGCCGCCCGGATCAAGGAGTTCGTCTGCGCGGGCGCGGCCTGGAGCATCGCCCACCCGACGGTCATGTTGCCGTCCCTGCGCCGCCATGTCGCCGCGGCCGTCGAGGCGGAGCCCGTCCCGGCAACTCCGTGACCTGATCCTGCACCGCTCGGATCCTGCGTCTTCCCCGGCCCTCCAGATCATCTGGAGGGCCGCTCCGCGTCTGTTCCCCGGCCTGGCCGGACGCCTTTGCCGACTGGAGGGCCGCTCCGCGTCTGCTCCCGCCCTGGTCGGACGCCCTTGCCGAGCGGTCGAGTCGGCCGGCGGACGGGTGGCCGGGTGATGACCGTGACCTGAAAGGGGCGCGTGTTCTGCTCTCCCGGCACGTCTGGTCGGCTGGAGGAGTTCAAGATGATGCCACTGCCGGATCTGCCGGCGGGACGAACGGGAGGCGGGCACGTGTTGACCGGAGTTGTTCTGGGCGCCGCCGCGATGACCACCGGGCTGGTGGCCGGCGTGATCATCCTCTACGCACACACGATCATGCCCGGCCTGGGCCGCACCGACGACCGTACGTTCGTGGCCGCGTTCCAGGCCATCGATCGGGCGATCATCAACCCGTGGTTCATGTCGTGCTTCCTCGGGGCGCTGGTCCTGACCGGTGTCTCCGCCGCCCTGCACCTGCGGGCGGACGGGCGCGGCGGGTTGCCGTGGATCGTCGTCGCGTTCGGGCTCTACCTGGTGGTGGTCGTGATCACCCTGGCGGTGAACGTACCGCTGAACGACGCCATCAAGGCGGCCGGCGACCCGGACCGGATCACCGACCTCGCCCGGGTACGCCGGGACTTCGGCGAGGCGAGGTGGCGGGCGTGGAACCTGGTCCGCGTCGTACTCAGCTCCACGGCGTTCGGCTGCCTGCTCGTCGCGCTCGTCATGTACGGCCGTCGGCGCTGATGGCGGCCCGCTCCTCGGCCGAGACGTCGGCGAGCAGCGCGGAGAGCTTCTCGGCGCGGGCCTGCCGACGGCGGCGTACGAGGTCCCGCCCGGTCGCGGTGATCGCGACCACCACCACCCGGCGGTCGGCCGGGTCGCTGCGCCGCTCGGCCAGCCCGTCCCGCTCCAGCCGGGTGATCAGTTGGGTCATCCCGTGATTCGGCACACAGTCACTGCACGGCCACTCCACGGCATCGATCCGGCTCGCTGCGCCGGTGCCGTCCGAGGTTCCGGTCCGGCGTGATCGGCCGCGTTGCCGGCGGGACTTGCGAGTAGCCCCGAGGATGTAGCCATGGAGATTTTCCGGAACTGGTGGGTCCGCCTGACCGCAGTGCTCGGTACGGCGGCGTTGACAGTGTTCGTACCGGCCGTCGCCTGGGCGTCGAGCGGACCCGGCGAGATGGTGGTGGAGGCGGCCCGGCGCCGGACCCGGGGCGCCTTCGGGCTCTGGGGGCTGATCTGCTGCCTGATCGTGGTCGGCGTGATCGTCGCCGTCCTCGTCTTCGTCATGCGGAACCGCAGGTCGGGTGGGAAGGGCTGACCAGCCCTGGGTGACCCCGACCCGGCAGGTCCTCGGGGTGTCCGGAAGGGACCCCTCCGCCGCGGGGAGAACGGCGGACGGGTCCCTTCCCAACGGCTCAACCGGTCAGCGCGGCGTTCGGCCGCCGGCCTGCTCGATCGGCAGGAAAGTGCCGGCGGCTCAACTGGTCAGCGCGGCGTTCGCCTGGCTGATGAAGGACGCGGCGGCCGAACGTGGGGAAGCTTTGCCGAACTGGACGTTCTCGGCCGCCTGGATCAGCAGTTGCTTGATCGTGGCGTGCCCCTTCGGCGGCGGCACCGGAGCCGGTCCGAACCTCTCCGTCATGGTGGTCTCGAAGGCAACCGACTGCTTCATGCTCTCGTCGGTCAGCGACGCCTCCACGGACCGCCGTACGTCCAGGTTGGCGCTGAGGCCCCGCTCGGTGCCGAGGATCTCGCCGGCCTTGGCGTCGTTGACCAGGAAGTCGATGACGTGCACGACGGTGTCCGGATGGCGGGTACCCCGGAAGGCGGCCCAGTAGAGCGAGGCCCGGGCCCACTGCGCGGCCGGGTTACCGGGATAGCTGACCACCCTGAGCTTGTCCTTGGTGAGCTTCTGCAACTCGGAGAGCTGGTTGGACCAGACGAACGAGGTGGCCGCCTTGCCGCTGGTCACCAGTTGCTTGGTCACGTCACCGCTGTTCGCCGGCTGGATCACCGACGCCGGGGGAGCCGCGCCGCGTTCCCGGGCCTCCGCCCACAACTCGAACCAGCGGGTCAGGTCGCTCTCGGTGAAGCCCACCTGCCGGCCCCGGTAGAGCTCCTTGTCCTGGGAGCGCAGCCAGAGCCAGAGGGCCTTGTAGTCGGCGGACGGGTCCATGGTGCCGAAGGTCTTGCCGTCGCTGCGTTCGGTGATCCGCTCGGCCCACTCCAGATAGTCCTGGTAGGACATCCCGATCTCCGGCTCGGGCAGGTCGAGCCGGTCCAGCAGACTCTTGTTGTAGATCAGGCCGGGGGTGTTCTCCGCTGCGGCGGCGGCGACCGTACGGCCGGTCACCTGGCTGGACTGGGCGAGGCCGGTGGGCAGCTTCCGCAGGTCCAGTACGTCGGCCCGGACGTACTCGGTCAGGTCGAGCAGGATCTCCCGCTGGGCGTACTCGGTGAGGTAGTTGTCGTCGATCTGGAAGATGTCCGGGGCGTTGCCGGCGGCGGCCTCGGTGGAGAGCCGGTCGAAGTAGCCGGCGTTGCCCTGGTAGGTGAATTTGAAGGTGACGTCCGGATAGCGCTGGGTGTAGACCTCCAGCGCCTGCTTGGTCAGCTCGGCCCGCCGGTCGCCGCCCCACCAGAAGACGGAGAGTTCGACCTTCTCGTTCTTCGGCGCGGCATCCTCGGCGGTGCAACCGGAGGAGAGCGCGGTGACGACGACGAGCAGCGCGGCACCCAGTCGCCGGCCGAACCGGCCGGCGGAGGGTCTGCTTGCCACGGGGGTTCTTCCGGCCACGGGGGAGGGGAGGGGAAGAGGCACGACAACTCCTGACGACACCGGGTCAGCTGTGACGGCAACCGGACCATTTACACAGCCGACCTCGGCGGGTGTCAACGCCCGTACGGGCAAGATCGTCCCAACCGCTGCCCGGAACAGCCCGGGTGTCGGGGTCGGGCCGGCGACCCGGCCGCCTCGGGCCGCACCGGGCCCGGCCCGGCGACCGTGATGTACTTGGGCACGTGGAACTGCTGCACTCAGGCAAGGTCAGGGACGTCTACGCCGACGGCGACGACGACCTGATCCTGGTCGCCTCCGACCGCGTCTCGGTCTACGACGTGGCGCTGCCGACCCCGATCCCGGACAAGGGCAAACTGCTCACCGCGCTCTCGCTCTGGTGGTTCGAGCAGCTCGCCGACCTGGTGCCGCACCACGTCGTCTCGGCCACCGACGTACCGACCGAGTGGGCCGGGCGGGCGATCCGGGTCCGCCGGCTGGAGATGATCCCGGTCGAGTGCATCGCGCGCGGCTACCTGACCGGTTCCGGCATCAAGGAATACGACCGGACCGGTGCCGTCTGCGGCGTACCGCTGCCGCCCGGGCTGGTGGAGGCGTCGATCCTGCCCGAGCCGATCTTCACCCCGACCACCAAGGCGCCGCAGGGCGAACACGACGAGGCGATCACCTTCTCCGATGTGGTGGCCAAGGTCGGCCCCGAGACCGCCGAGCGGCTCCGCGAGATCACCCTGGCCGTCTACCGGCGCGGTGCCGAACTCGCCGCCGACCGGGGCATCCTGGTCGCCGACACCAAACTCGAACTCGGCTGGGCGCCGGACGGCACGATGGTGCTCGGTGACGAGGTGCTGACCTCCGACTCGTCCCGGTTCTGGCCGGCCGACTCCTACCAGCCCGGCCGCGAGCAGCTCTCGCTGAGCAAGCAGTTCGTCAGGGACTGGGCGGTCGGCACCGGCTGGGACAAGACCGGGCCGGCCCCGGAGATGCCGCCGGAGGTCGTCGAGGCGGCCCGGGCCCGCTACGTCGAGGTGTACGAACGGCTCACCGGCCGCCGCTGGTAGCCGGCACCTCCGAGGGCTGGGCGCGTACCGGTAGGTCGTGTGCGGCCAGGAAGCCCGCCACCGCCGCCGACCACGGAAAACGCTCGGCCTGGCGGCGGGCCGCCGCCCGGCGTTCCGGGCCCGGACGGACGGCCAGCTCCAGCACGGCGTCGGCGTATCCCGGTCCCTCGCCGGGCGCGGCCAGCCCGGCCGGGCCGAGCACCTCCGGCAGCGCGCTCTCCGCGCTCGCCACCACCGGGGTACCGCTGGCCAGTGCCTCCAGAGCGGCCAGCCCGAACGTCTCCACCGGCCCCGGCGCCAGCACCATGTCGGCGGTGGCGAGCAGCCGGGCCAGCAGGTCCCGGTCGGCGACGTAGCGCAGGAACCGGACCGGCAGGTCGTCCCGGGCGGCGGTGGCCCGCAGCCGCTCCCGGCGCGGCCCGTCGCCGACCACCACCAGCACCGCGGGCACGCCCCGGGCCCGCAGTTCGGCCAGCGCCGCGAGGGACCGCTCGGGGCGCTTCTCCGGCGACAGCCGACCGCAGTGCAGCAGGAGCAGCTCGTCGGATTCGGCGTAGACGGCGCGCAGCCGGGGGTCGTACCGGTCCGGCCGGAAGTGGTCGAGGTCGACGCCGAGCGGTACCTGACAGAGGTTGCCGGCGCCGATCCGCCGGAACTCCGCCGCCGCCCACGAGGTGGTGCAGACGATCTGGTCGTGACCGGCGACGGTACGCAGGTTGAGCCGGTCGGCCACCCGGCGGAGCTGACCACCGGGGAGCAGCCGGAGCAGCCCGTCGAGGCTCTCGTGCGACACCATCATGCTGCGTACGCCGTGCCGGCGGGCCCAGGCCCCGGTCCAGCGCAACGTGGTCCGGTCGGAGATCTCCAGCCGGTCCGGGCGCAGTTCGCGCAGCAACCGGGCGAGCCGGAACCGGTCGACGACCACCCGGTAACCGCCCATCCCCGGTACGGACGGACTGGCCAGGGTGATCACCCGACCCTGCTCGGTCTGCTCGTCGGTGTCGCGCCGACCGGGCATCACCAGCACCGGCTCGTGCCCGGCGGCGGCGTACCCGGCGCCGAGCTGGCGCAGCGCGGTACGCAGCCCGCCGGAACTCTCGGTGATGAAGTTGGCCAGCCGTACGATCCGCACGCCGTCTCCCTGCTCTGTCCGTCGGCGGCCTGAAGTTCCGCACCGAAGAGATTGATCCGCTTGCCGCTCTGCTGGGACGGTACCGGTTTCCCTCCGAGGAGCCCCGGTCACGCGGCCGCCTGCCGTGGCCAGAACAGCCGGCCCGGCCGGGGACTGCCGACCGCCGGCGCCTCGGCGAGTACCGCCGCGTAGTGCCCGATCAGCTCGTCCCCGATCGCCGCCCAGGTACGCCCACGCACCGCGGCCCGCCCGGCGCGGCCGTACTCCGCCCGGCGGTCCGGGTCGGCGACCAGCCCGGCGATCGCGGTGGTGAACGCGTCGGGGTCGTCCGGTGTGACGAGGTGACCGGTCCGGCCGTCCCGCACCAGGTCCAGCGGCCCACCGGCGGCCGGAGCCACCACGGGCAGCCCGCTGGCCATCGCCTCCTGCACCGCCTGGCCGAACGTCTCGTACGGCCCGGTGTGCGCGAAGACGTCGAGGCTGGCGTAGATCCGGGCCAACTGCCGGCCGTGCCGGGGGCCGACGAAGAGCGCGTGCGGCAGCGCCCGGCGCAGCGCCGGCCCGGCCGGACCGTCGCCGACCACCACCACCCGGACCCCGGGCAGCGTGCTCGCCCCGGCCAGCAGGTCTACCCGCTTCTCCACCGCCAGCCGGCCC
The DNA here is from genome assembly GCF_016862935.1 of Plantactinospora mayteni. GTDB lineage: Bacteria > Actinomycetota > Actinomycetes > Mycobacteriales > Micromonosporaceae > Plantactinospora > Plantactinospora mayteni. The sequence continues at coordinate 8,027 of NZ_BONX01000028.1, read as the reverse complement.
ACGTAGCCGACCAGCACCTCACCGCCGGGGGCGAGGGCGCGGCGCAGCGCGGCGCTGCGGTGCTCCGGCCGGAACCGCTCGCTGTCCACGCCGCGCTGCCACAGCCAGATCCGCTGGATGCCGTGCTCGTCCAGGGCGCTCGCGGTGGCGCTGGACGGGGCCAGGGTGCGGTTCGCCGAGTTGTGTACCCGGCGCAGCCAGCGCCACGCCGCCGCCTCGGTCAGCGATACCCGATACGCCCGCGCGTAGGCGGCGATGTCGGTCTGGTAGACGGCCACCGAGGGCAGTCCCATCGCCCGGGCCACCGCGACGCCCCGGGCGCCGAGCACGAACGGGCTGGCCAGGTGCACCACCTCGGTGTCGTGGGCGCGCAACGCCGCCGCCAGATCCCGCCCGGGCAGGCCGAGCCGGAACTGGGGGTAGCCGGGCATGGGCACCGACGGCAGCCGTACCACCGGGTAGGGCAGCGCGCCGGTACCGTCCCGGGCGCCGGCCGCCGGCTGCGGGGCGATCACCAGCGGCCGGTGACCACGCCGTACCAGGTGCTCGGCGACCCGTACGACCGAGTTCGCCACCCCGTTGACATCCGGCGGAAAGGACTCCGTGACGATCGCGATCCGCATGCGCTCACCGTCGTGCAGGTCCCCGCCGTCCAGGTCACGGCATCATGACCTGCCGGCGAACTGTCAGCGACGAAGCGTGGAGACCGGCGGCCGAGCGGCGGATCGGCTCGACTCCTGCGGGACCGCCGAGCGGCGGCTCAGCGCGTTCCTCTGCTCGGAGCTGGGCATTGCCCGTGCTGCGGGGCGATCACGCTGGTTCACCCTCGGACGGGCCCGCTGATCACGCGGCGTCGTACGCCTCGCCGAGTGCGGCGACGAACGCGGTGCTCAGCGCGCGGACGGAGGCTTCGGGCATCGCGCCGTCGAGCGCCCGCACCGCGAGGTCGACGCCGTCGGATCGCCGCCGGCCGAACAGTTCCCGTAGGTGTTCCACGCCGGAGCGGACGCTCGGTCCGGCGGTCTCGTCGTCGGCGATCTCCCGGAGGCGGCGACCCACCTGTTCGGGCGACTCGGCTCGCATGAGCCGGACGACGTCGCTGGCATCCTTGGGTTTCAGCCGGCCCGCCTGCCCTCTGTCAGTGTCGGCGAACCGTTCCCAAACCTTGTGCGCCTTCGCCACGAACAGCGCCGCCGTCCCGGCGACGGGGACCAGGAGCGACCGGCCGTCGGCTTCCGGTTCGAGGCTGGAGATCAGGACGTCGCTCTGGTCGGCCAGCGCCGCTTCCAAACCAGGGGTACGCCGGGCCGCGTTCTTGCCATGTGGCGGAAGTCGTGCGGAGCGTCGCCCGGTCCCGGCCAGCGCCTCGGGGACGAGCAGGTCGACTGGGACCTCGATTTGCCTACCCGCGATGACAGTCGAGGTGGTCCAGATGCCGGGCTCGACACCGAGTCGGAAACCGGCACCGCTCATCGCCTCGTCGATGCGGGGATCCGGTCCCAGCGTACGTGGGTCGATCGCCAGGTCTGCGTCGGTGGTAAAGGGTGTGATGCTGGCGTCGAGGTCGGCGCCGCCGGTGCGGACGTAGATCGCCTGGGCTCCGGCCAGGATCACCGCCTTGCGATGCTCCGCCAGGGCGTCGAGCGCGTCCAAGAGGACACGACGCGCCGCTACGTAGATCACTGATCTACTGTGGGTAGTCATGCGTCGCGACTCTACTTCAGTTGCTCGCGCAGCGTGCCCCGTCGCCAGCGGTCTTCGTCGGCGCGCATCCAGTCGATCACCGGCCCAGCCTCCTCCGGCAGTCGCCCCCCACCGCCGAGCAGGTCGAGTACGAGTTGGCTCAGCCGTACGTGGGGGACGCCGTCCACCTTCCGGGGCCAAGCCATCTGGGTCGGATCCTCGGGGCGCAGCAACATGACGTCGGCGCCTCGTTCCGCAGGAAGCAGCCGGCCGAGGTCGCGGATCCGGCCCGGCTCGTCGGTGTAGAGCACGAGCTGGGCGGGGGCGGCGATCGGCGCGATGGCGCTGGCCGCGAAGGATCCAGTGACCACTGTGTCTGCCCCTTGTTCTTCGGCCAGGCGCCGGTAGAGGTCTGTCGCGCCCTCGGGCGCCACGTACGTGCTGGCCGAGTTGGCGCGGGTCAGCCGGTAGTCGTCGCTCGCCGCATTGAGCAGGGCGGGCCAGTCGACGTCCTCGACGGTTCCCCGCCGGCCACGCTCGACGAGTGCCTGGTCGTCGAGCGCGGCCAGCAGTTGCGAGATGTAGCCGGCATTCATCCCACTCATCTGGGTCAGGTCGGTGATCCGGTAGGGAGGGCGGACCTCCACGAGGAGGCGCACCAGCCGTCGCGCCTTGGTGCCCCGCAGCCGAGCCGGCGGGCGCGAAGGCGGGTTGGGGCTCCGGTCTGCACCTCGCATTCTGATGAAGATCGCTGGACGGTCGACGGCCAGCAGGGCGTTGCCAGCCAGGTCGAGGTAGGAGAAGCCACGTGCCTCCAGCACCTCTCGGGCGCGAGGGCTGAACCACGAGGTGACCACCAGCAGCGTCGGCTCGCCGAGTGTCCCCGTAGCCGTCCGGGGCACCACGATCCGCTCCGCCTCGCGTGGCCTGAGAGATCGCCGGGCCAGGACGACGAGCTGTGCGGAGTCGCCACCTGTATCCCTGACCTGCCAGAACGCGTCGGCACCCCGGTCGGCGTCGAGTCGCTGCTCGGTGAGCTGGAAGCGGGCGGGCAGTAGCTCGACCAGGCGCGACCGCGCTTGGTCGAGCAACTCGCGTTTCCCTCCCGGCACGGCTAGAAGTTTGCCACAATTCAAAGTTTGCTGTGCGAGCAAAAACTCGATTCCAGCAAAAATTGCCCCGATGGCTACGACGTCGGTTCCCGGGTCCACGGCCGCCCGCGCGGGTGCGATTGCCAGGTGGACAGAGCCGCCAGGCGGCGACACCTGGCAGGATGACGGGTCTGGTGGGAAGGCAGTCCCAGCCGTCGCCATGTGCTTAGCTTCCGACATGGGACACCCGATCATGTTCGATGAGGCGGACCCGCTCCTACAACGCGTGCGGGCGCTCGCGCTGACGTTCCCGGACGCGGCCGAGAAGATCTCCCACGGTCGGCCCACCTTCTTTACCACCAAGGTCTTCGCCTACTACGGCGGCTCGGTGAAGATCGACGGCAGTTACCGGCAGCACGAGCAATCGGTGATCGTCCTGGTCGACCCCGACGAACGCGAGGCGCTGCTGGCCGAGGAGCACTGCTATCTGCCCATGTACCTGGGCGCGTACGGGTGGATCGGGGTGGACCTGACCGACGACACCGACTGGGACGAGATCGGCGAGCTATTCGACGCCAGCTACCGGGGTACGGCCGGGCCACGCAGGGTGGCAGCGCTGGACGCTCGGCAGCTCGGCCGCTGACGCCGCCGGAGACTGCCGACCTGGCCTGTTCGTCCGACCGTCGAGGGCGGCGTGCTGCTCTGAGATCCCGCGTCAGGCCGGTACCCCGTCCGCGACCCAGTGGCGGATCACCTCTGCCGCCTGGTCGGCTACGGGATTTCCGGCCGGCCGGGTCACCAGGTCGCTGAGCGCGAACATGTCCAGCACCCGACCCAGGTACGCCCAGTCGGCGGCGAGCGGGAGGTCGGCCGGCTGGTGACCGGCGAAACCTGACCGGAAGCCGTCCACGAACTCGGCTGGATAGTCGGCGCCGAACCGCAGCATGTTGGCGGCGTCGGCGTACGGGCAGCCGGCGTAGCCGAACTCCCAGTCCAGTACGGCAGCCACCTGCCACCGCCCACCGTCGCTGCTGACCAGGATGTTCTTCGGGTTGACGTCGGCGTGCACCAGCCGGGCGTGCCCGTCCACCGCGCTCAGCGCCGGGGCGTGGACGGCGCAGAGTTCCCGCCAGCCGTCCCGGATCGCCGGGTCGAGCCGCCCCTCGGGTACCCCGGCCAGGCAGCTCGCCGCGACCTCGGGCAACTGCGTCGACCACGGGCGTTCCCCGCGTACGGTGAGCTGCTCGTCAATGAAGAAGCCCGGGCGGTCGTACGCCACCGTGCCGATGCCGGCGACCACCCGGCCCACCTCGGCGCCGAGGTCGGACAGCGGTGGCCCGGCCGGCCCGTCGGCGGCGAGCACCTGCTCCAGTGGGGTGCCGGAGACGTACTCGATCACCATCGCGGGGCGCGCGGCCGGCTCCCCGGCAGCGGCCGGTAGCACGAGCAGCACCTCCGGGACCGGGACGTGCCGGCGGGCCGTCGCCATCACCGCGGCCTCGATCGCCGGGTCCGGGCCGCCGAGCCGGACGACGACCTGGCCGTCGGCCAGGGTGACCAGACAGGTCTCGTGGGAGAACCCGCCGGCCAGCCGCCGGGTGGCCAGCACCCTGCTGCCCAGCGCCTCGGCGATCGTGTGGATCTCGTCCGAGGTCCCTGGGGCCGTCACCCGTGCTGTCACTCGTCCTCCGCCCGATTCCGTCACTCGTCCTCGACCCAGTCCAGGGTGCGGGCCACCGCCTTGTGCCAGTTGCGCAGCTCGCGGTCCCGGTGCGCCGGGTCCATCGCCGGCGCCCAGTCGGCGTCCTGGCGCCACTGCGCGCGCAGCGTCTCCAGGTCCGGCCAGAAGCCGACCGCCAGGCCGGCGGCGTACGCGGCGCCGAGGCAGGTGGTCTCACTGACCTTCGGGCGCACCACCGGTACGTCGAGCACGTCGGCGAGGAACTGCATCAGCAGGTTGTTGGCGGTCATCCCGCCGTCCACCCGGAGCCGGCGCAGCGCCACGTCCGAGTCGGCGTTCATCGCGTCGACCACCTCGCGGGTCTGCCAGGCGCTCGCCTCCAGCACGGCCCGGGCCAGGTGACCCTTGGTGACGTAACCGGTCAGGCCGGCGATGACGCCCCGGGCGTCGCTGCGCCAGTGCGGGGCGAACAGCCCGGAGAAGGCCGGTACGACGTAGCAGCCGCCATTGTCCTCGACGGTCCGGGCCAGTTGCTCGATCTCCGATGCGCTGGCGATCAGCCCGAGGTTGTCCCGCAGCCACTGCACCAGTGACCCGGTGACCGCGATCGCCCCCTCCAGGGCGTACGTCGCCGGCTGGTTCCCGATCCGGTAACCGACCGTGCTGAGCAGCCCGTGCCGGGAGGTCACCGGGCTCTCGCCGGTGTTGAGCAGCAGGAAGCTGCCGGTGCCGTACGTGCACTTGGCCTCGCCGGGACGGAAGCAGGTCTGCCCGAACAGTGCCGCCTGCTGGTCGCCGAGCGCGCTGGCCACCGGCACCCCGGCCAGCGGCCCGGCGCCCCCACTCCCACCCCCGGACAGGCCGTCCGCGGTGCCGAAGACCTCCGCCGACGAGCGGATCTCCGGCAGCATCCCGGCCGGGATGCCCAGCACGTCGAGGATCTCCGGATCCCAGTCGAGGGTCCGCAGGTCCATCAGCAGCGTCCGGCTGGCGTTGGTCACGTCGGTGACATGCCGCCCGGTCAGCTTCCAGATCAGCCAACTGTCCATGGTGCCGAAGAGCACCTCGCCCCGGCCAGCCCGGTCGTGCAGGCCGTCGACGTTGTCGAGCAGCCAGCGCAGCTTCGGCCCGGAGAAGTAGGTGGCCAGCGGCAACCCGGTGCGCTCCCGGAAGCGCTGCTCGCCGTATTCGGTGTCGAGCCGGCGCAGCAGCGGCGCGGTACGGGTGTCCTGCCAGACGATGGCGTGGTGCACCGGCCGGCCGGTGGCCCGGTCCCACACCACCGTGGTCTCCCGCTGGTTGGTGATACCGATCGCGGCGAGCCGGTCGGCGCCGACTCCCGCCTCGGCCAGCGCCTCCGGCACCACCTGCGCGACGGCGGCCCAGATCTCCTCGGCGTCGTGCTCGACCCAGCCCGGTCGGGGAAAGATCTGCCGGTGCTCCCGCTGGGCCATCGACACGATGCCGCCCTCGGCGTCGAAGACGATGCAGCGGGACGAGGTGGTGCCCTGATCGATCGCGGCGACGAACTGACCGGCCATTCGCAGCACCGTACCGGGCGTCGGCGCCGCCGTCACCCGGCGCGCGGCGGAGTAACCCCGGGCGGGTGCCGCCGTTGCCCGGCACGGGAGCCGGAGTCATCCGGGCGGGGGGCCGCCGTCACCCGGCGCGCGGGCCGGGGTCATCGCGGGCGGAAGCCGTCGCCGCGGGCGTGGGAGCCGGAGTCACCCCGTCGGCTGCGCGGGGCCGGTGGCGTTCAGGTTGGCGCTGATCCGCACGGTGGTGCCCGTTGGGCCGCTGTGCACCAGCATGTCGTCGCTGAGCTGCCGGGCCAGCCAGAGCCCCCAGCCGCCGGCGATCTCCGGGACGGGGCGTCGCCGGTCGCCGAGCCGGTCGGCCCCGATTCCGGCGCCGGTGTCGGAGACGAGGCAGTAGAGGACCCCTCCGGTACGCCACAGCCGCAGCCAGCCCCGCCCGCCGCCGTGCCGTACGGCGTTGGTCATCAGCTCGTTGACGGCCAGTACGAAGTCGTCCAGCCGCGCGTCACGGAGACCGGCCGTCTCGGCGCACGCGGCCACGGTGTGCCGGATCTCAGTGACCCGGTCGCTGTCGAAGGTCTCGGCGAGCAGCGGGGGTGTCCCGTCGGGCGCGACAGCGGTTGGCCCGAGGGGATCTATGTCGCTCATGGCCGTCCCGCCGCTGGTCGTCGAGTCCTTTCGTGGCTTTCCCACCCTACGTCAGGGTATGTAGCCGCGCACCCGGGCGCCGGGTGGGCCCGGCCCGGCGTAGGGGGTCGTCCCGCCTAGCGAAGCTGTGCGATGGTCGGACCCGTGCCGGACTCGTCGAGCGACGCGCCGGGCGGCCGTCGCCGTGACCCGCCGGGCAGCCACCAGGCGCCGCTGTGGCGGTCCATCGCCGTCTACCGGTTCGCCGCCCTGGCGTACGTCGCGGTGCTGGCGGTACGCAACCTGAACGACTACACGCATCCGGTGTCGGGTGCGATTCTGCTGCTGGCGATGACCGGCTGGACGGTGTTCAGCGGCTACGCGTACGCCGATCCGGTCTGGCGGCGCTGGCCCCTGCTCCTGGCCGACCTGGCCGTGGTGCTGGCGGTGGTGGTCGCCGCTCCCCGGGTGGTCGGCCGGGACGTCATGAACGACGGGGTACCACCACCCAGCGTCGCCTGGCTGGCCGGCCCGGTACTCGCCTGGGCGGTCTCCGGCGGGCGGCGGCGCGGCGTGGTGGCGGCCCTGGTGATCGGCGGTACCGACCTGGTGGCCCGGCAGCGGTTCGCCCAGGCGTCGCTGACCGGCGCCGCGCTGATGCTGCTCGCCGGGATCGCCGTCGGGCACGTCGTCCGGCTCGCGGTGATCGCCGAGGAGCGGTTGCAGCGGGCCGTCGAGTTGGAGGCGGCGACCCGGGAGCGGGAGCGGCTGGCCAGGGGCATCCACGACTCGGTCCTCCAGGTGCTGGCCCTGGTGCAGCGCCGGGGTGCACACCTCGACGGCGAGGCCGGTGAGCTGGCCCGACTCGCCGGTGAGCAGGAGGCGGCGCTGCGGTCGCTGATCGCGAGCCGGGCACCGAGCGGGCTGGACCAGCAGGAGGTCGACCTGCGCTCGCTGCTCGGCCGGTACGCCTCGGCCACCGTCTCGATCGCCGCACCGGCGACGCCGGTGTCGCTGCCCGCCGGAGTTGCCGCCGAGCTCGCGGCGGCGGTGGGCGCGGCGCTGGACAACGTGGCCCGGCACGGTGGTGGGCAGGGCTGGGTGCTGGTCGAGGACGACCCGGACGCGGTCAGCGTCTCGGTCCGGGACGACGGGCCGGGGATCCCGCCGGGGCGGCTCGCCGAGGCGGCCGGTCAGGGGCGGCTCGGCGTGGTCCAGTCGATCGAGGGTCGGGTCGCCGACCTCGGCGGCACGGTCCGGATCAGTTCCACCCGGGGCGAGGGGACCGAGGTCGAGTTGCGGATACCCCGCGACCAGGCGATCCCCGAACAGCGCACCCACCGGTGACCAGACGGCCGCACGTCGCGCGGCAGCGCACGGGTCGACGACGGACGATCGCACGGTCCC